>CAWEET010000007.1:0-294197 GCA_963808165.1 uncultured Gammaproteobacteria bacterium
TGCTCAGTCGGTACCGGTCTTGCGAATGCCGACTGCTGTCGTCGCCGAACAGTCGAGCAGCGTCTGCTGGTCTCTGTCGCCCTGGCCCGGTTCTCGGCCACGCGGTCGCTGCCAGCTCAGCACGATGACCGACAGGGCCGGCAGAAAGGTCAGCGAGACGATCGCCGTGCCGACCACACCGAACAACACGATCGCCCCGACGCCGCGGTACAGTTCGGTGCCAGCCCCGGGAAGGAACACCAGCGGGGCGAGCCCGCAGACGGTGGTCAGCGTCGACATCGCGATCGGTCGCAACCGTGTCTCGACCGCATCGCGCACCGCGTCACGTGCGTTCAAGCCCAAGTCGCGGATATTCGACATCGCCTGATGGACGATCAGGATCGGGTTGTTGACCACCGTGCCCATCAAGATCAGGAAGCCGAGCATCGCGATCATGTCGAACGGCTGGGTCAGCGCCGGCTGTCCGATCAGCGGCAGCAGTCCACCGACCCAGTTCATCAGCCACAGTCCGATGATGCCGCCGGCGACGCCGAGTGGGATCGTTGTCATGATGAGCCAGGGATAGCCCCAATGCGTGAAGATCGCGACCAGCAACAGGTAGATGATCACAATCGCGACCAGGTAGTTGCCGGCCAGTGCCTCGCGGGTGGCATCGAGTTGATCACTGGCGCCCGAGATCTCGATGCTGACGCTGGCAGGTACCAGGCCACGTGCGCGCAGATCCTGCACCAGTTGCTCGCGCACGGTCTGCACCGCGGTCTCCAGTGCGACCGAGTCCGGCGGAATGATGCTCAGGGTGACCATACGTCGGCCATCGACTCGGCGGATGCTATTGGTATCGACCCGCTCGACGATATCGGCGACGCTCGACAACGGCACCACGGCACCGGATGGCGTGTAGATCGGCAGCCTGCCCAACGACTCGAGCGATGCCCTGGTACCCGCGTTACCGTACAGGTAGATATCGATCTTGTCGTCTCTGAGCAGGAACTCGTCGACGAAGGCGCCATCGGTCAGGGCCGACACCGCGAAGCCGATGTCCGCCGCCGTTATCCCGAGCTCGGCCGCGCGCGTCCAGTCCGGGCGTAACTCGACCATCGGCTGAGACAACGACAATGAAGCGGGTTCCGCCTTGACACGTGGACGATCGAAGATGTCTTTTGCGCGGCGGTCGGCGGCACGCGCCACATCGTAGATCGTCGCCAGATCCGGTCCGGCGATATCGAGATCGACACTGCGTGTACCACCGTCGTTGCTGGTGATGATCGAGCCGCGCGAGACGAAAGAACGCATGCCCGGATATTCGGCGAACTTGTCGCGCAAGGCATCCATCAGCGGCTTTATCTGGTTGGGATCCCTTGGCTCAGCGATGATGCGGAGGTTATCGGAACGGATCCGCAGGTTCAGATATTTCAGTGCCGGCACCGCCGCCTCGCCGCGCTCGAACTGGTCCGATGTGTGATCGAGGTAGGGCAGGAAATACGCCTGCACATCGGCGCCGACACGGCTCATCGCCTCCAGGTTATAGCCCGGCGGCGCACTCATCCGCGCGAAGGTCTTGGGCTCCTCGCCCTCCGGCAGGTATTCGGCCGGCGGTGTCAGCCAGACAAAGGCCGCGAGGCAGGCGCCGGCCGTTACGCCCAGGGTCGCGATGCGACGCAGACGCCCGTCCGTCAGCCAGGCGACGCTGGCCAGCACCGCATTGCGTGCCGCACCGTCAGTCTGCGGCTGGCCTTCGTTGCGAAGCGGCATATGCGCAGTCGCGGTCGGCAGCACGGTAATGGCGACCAGCATCGACGCCAGAATCGATGCCGACACGGCGATCGCAATGTCGGAGTAGAGCTGACCGGCCTCCTGCTCGATGAACACAATGGGCACGAACACCAGCACTGTAGTCAGTGTCGAGGCCAGCACCGCCGGCCAGACCTGACGCACCCCCTCGACCGCCGAGCGGAACCGATCGAGACCCCGGCGTCGCGCCTGCTCGATGCTCTCGAGCACGACGATGCTGTTATCGAGCGTCATGCCGATCGCGAACGCGACACCGGCCAGCGAGATCACGTTGATCGTTCGTCCGGCCAACAGCAGGCCGAGAAAGGCCGCAATGGTGCAGATCGGGATGCCCATCAGCGCGACAAGCGTCGCCCGACCAGAGCGCAGGAACAGGAACATCACTGCGCTGGCCAAGGCAGCGCCGATCAGCAGGTTCTTCCAGACGTTGTGCAGCGAGGCCTCGACATAGCCGACATCGTCGGCGACCAGCCGCATCACCATGCCCGCCGGCTCGAGCACCTCGCGATTGATCTCGTCGAGCTCTTCCAACATGGCACGCTTGATCTCGATAACGTTCGATCCTGCCTCACGGCGTACCGAAAGTCCGAGCACCGGCTGACCATCGGAGAACGAGCGCCCGCTGAGCTCGAAGTGGCTCAGCTTGACCTCGGCCAGGTCGCCGAGCCGTATCACCGCATCACCTCGCCTCGCCAGGATCAGGCCGCGCAGGTCGTCGAGGTCTTCGAAGCGGCCGATGGTCCGCAGCAGGTAGCGGCGTTTGCCGGACTCGATTTCGCCGCCGGAGGCATCGCGGTTACGTTGGGTGATCGCGCGGCGCACATCGGTCGCGCTCAGACCATGCTCGGCGATGCGGCCCGGATCGAGCAGGATCTGGATCTGGCGTTCGGCGCCCCCGTAGACGCTGACCTGCGACACCCCAGGGATGCTCTCCATCCGCGTCTGGACATTGTCCTCGAGGAAATCCTGCATCAGCACCATGTTCAGCTTGCGCGGGTTGCCGGCCAGCGGCGCGACCCGGAAGAACATGAAGGAGTTGCCGGAAAACGAGGTCGCAAAAATCCGTGGCTCGTCGGCATTGTTCGGGTACGAGGGCACTTGGCTCAGGGCGTTGCTGACCCGGATCAGGGTCTCGTTGATGTCGACGCCATAGGGAAACTCGAGCTCGATCGTCGCCTGTCCAAAGGATGCGTTCGCCACCAGGCGCTGCAGACTCGGCACGTTGCGCAGGAATTCCTCCTGTTCGATCAGGATCTCCTTCTCCACATCCTGCGGCGTCGCACCCGGCCAGGCGGTGCGCACGGTAATCGTGCGCACATCGAGGTCGGGAATCATCTGCACCGAGATGCGGGTCGCCGCTACCACGCCGATCACGGTGACGATGAGCACCGCCACCGTCATCAGGGTCCCTCGGCTGACAATCTTCTCGAACATCAGCGGATCTCGCGGATGATGACCGACTGCCCCGGACGCAGGGCCTCGTTGCCTTCGATGACCAGGTGCACACCGGCGTCGAGGCCCTCGGTAACGACCACCCTGCCGTCGAATGCCAGCCCCGTCTGAACCAGGCGTTCGCTCACCGTGACCGGCTCAGCGTCGTTATCGACCACCCAGACCGTGACCCGACCATCGGGATGGCGTAACAGCGCATCGCGCGACACCACCACCCCCTCGGTGGCGGTAGCCAGCCGAAGCAGGCCGCTGGCCGACATCCCGGGGGTCAATGGCAGCCCCTCTTCACCCGGATAGACGCGCACTAGGAAGCTGCGCGCGGTCGAGTCGCTGATCGGCACCACCTCACCGATCGCCTCATCCAGCCGCCGACCCGGCAGCGCGTCGAGCCTGAGCTCGATCCGGGTGCGGCTGTCGACCCGCGGGAAATAGGCCTGCGGCACCTGGAAGTCGATCCGCAGGTTTTGATCGGCGATCAGCTCCAGCACCTGGTCGCCTGGCGCGACCCACTCGCCCGCCTCGCTCAGCTTGCGGCTGATGACGCCGGCAAACGGCGCCTTGATCTCGTGCCGGCGCAGGCGCTCCTGCTCGCGGCGCAACTCTGCTCCGCGCAGCTTCAGGTTGGCCTGGTCGGCACGCACCTCGGAGCGGCGCGCCTCGACCTCCGTCTCGGCGATGCCGCGCGACTTGATCAGTCGTTCGGCATCCGCCAAACGTCGACGGGCGTCCGTCAGCTCTTCGCGTGCCTGCAGGCGGGCAGCCTCTGACGCCTCGACCGCGAGGGCTGCCAGCGTTTGATCCAAATTCACCACGGTGGCCCCTGCTTCGACCCGTGCCCCGGCATCGACCAGCACCTCGCTGACCAGCCCGGCCACTTCGGGGGAGAGCCTGGCAACCCGTGGCGAGGTGACGGTGCCCGTGACCGGCACCTCTTCGGTCACCGCCTGGCGCTCCGAGACACCAACGACCACCGGCGCACCGGCCGCTTGGGCCACCCCCGTGGCTGCGACAGCAAGCGCCATCAGCGCCTTTGCGATGCGCCGCAGCAACGCGTCAGCGTCCGGACACATCGCCAGAAAAGCTGCGCACGCGACGGCGATTGTCCAATCAACGCGGCTAAGGGCTGGGTCTCTGCACACCGTTTTGGCCACTGGCGAAATTCGGAAGTCGAAGTGTAGCGTGGCGAAACTCCACGGCGTTGCGAAAAATCGAGGGATTTACCGCTCAAAGCATTGGGAAGAATGCCCAGTTTGAGCACGTTGTCTGGCAATAGGTGGGGAGATGATGCGGAAATTGAGGCCGAGCCCGGAATCAAAACCACATGTTTATCGCGAACGGTTATTCAAGCGGCAGCGGCCGGCGTCTGCGCATAGCTTGTGGTCACCCCGAACGGGAAAACCGGCCTTCTTGATCAGGTGCGTGGCGATGCAGCGGTATACGATGCCCAGCACCCGCCCCATCACGGCAGGACGGCTGTAGCTGGCGCCGGGGCGCCTTGTGACGCTCTTCCGGCGTTGGCCCCGCGCAACCAGCCGTTATAACCTAATCGAATTCCAGCGAGTAGAAGACATCCGCCGCGCTGCTTCTGGAACCGGTAGTGGCTTCCACGTGCAGCTTGCGATTGATCCGGTACTTGGTGACGAACTCGGTGCTGGAATTTTCCTGATCCAACTCGGCGCCAAAGGAAAGCTTGTCCGTCACTTGGGTGTCGATGCCGATGCTACCGGCCCCCTGGCCGAAATTTTGGGCCGTATTTCCGGTAATCAGAACGGCCATCGCATCTCTTTCCTCCATCGCCGGTTCGGAGAATACGGTCAACTCGGGCTTTCTGGCCGTCCCGGTGACATCGACCCCCGCTTTCACGTCGGTTGGGGTACCGTTCAGATCGATACGTTCCTCGCGGGAGGCCCGTACAAACAGAGAGGGGTTGTCTATGCGCCCCCCCGAAAAGCCCAAGGTACCGCGTTCGATCACGAGGTTTTGACCATAGGCCCGGAACGTGCCCTCCTTGACCCGAATCTCGCCGGTGCCCGTAGGGAACTCATTGGGAACCTGGTCGACGCTGAGCTTACCTTCGAAATAGGCCTCGAGCCCCAAGCCCCGGAACAGGACGTCATCGCCCGCAAGCACCGTCACGTGCATGGCGAAAGGGGCGCCTTTGGTCGGGGCTTCGTCCTCGCCGGAATTGCTGGTGACGACGATCACGTCGGACGACGACTGGATGCTGCCTTCGGGAATCTCGTCCAGCTCCAGGTACGCCTGGGGAATCTCGACGGTACCCTTGAGCACCATACCTTCGTCATCGCTCTCGAAGGCGAGATCGGTGGAGACAAGGGCGTTCATTTGCGGCAGGTCCAAGGCCCGGAAATTCTCCCCTTTGACGGTGATCAGCATGGGCCAGTTTTTGGCTGCATCCAGCTCGATGTCGCCGGCAAGCGCCAGGCGGCCTTCGCTGGATGCGACGCCACCGTCCAGGCGCATGCGCTTGCCGTCGGCGCTGCTTGCCTTGATCGAGAGATCCTTCATGTCCAGCCCCACGTCCGGCACGAAGATGCGCGCCATCTCCAGGCCGGCGTCACCTCGGACGCTGGGCTGGCCAAGCCTGCCGCCCAGCTTGAGATCCGCGTAAAGGTCGCCGGCGAGATCTTCGATAGCCGGCACCAGCCCGGCCAGCAATTCGAACTGTCGAAACTGCAGGTGCAGCTCGCCGTCCAGCGGCGCCGAGGCCGGGTCCTTGTCCAGAGGCGCGCGGGGGACGTCGACGCGTCCGTCGAGCCCGTCGTCTCCAATATCGAGCTTGAACGTCGCAGCGAGCGCTTTTTTCCCCAGGCTCGCATTCACCTGGCCGCCCTGATAATCCAGCACGATATCCTCGGCCTCGCCGGCGTCGACGACGATCTTGCCGGGGGCGATCGATAGCCGGACGTCCGCGGTCGGCAACTTGTCCAGCTTTGCCTCGGCGTTCAGCGCCAGGGTCCCGTCCAGTTGCGCGATCTCGGGGGGCAGAAAAGGCTTGAGCCACCCCAACTGCAGTCCCTCCGCATCGATCCGGGCACCGCCGACCTCGTTTTTCAGCTCTCCGCGGGCACAGAGGAAGCCCGCGTCCCTGGCCAGGCAAAGCTCGCTGAGTTGCATGTCTCCGGGCGCAGCCCCGATGACGGCGGGCTTCTCCAGTTGCCAGTCGCCAAAATCGTCCGATCGAATACCCAGATCTTCGAGTTTGCCGTTCCAAGCCGTTGCGGATTCGTCGTAAGCGCCCTGGAGCTTCAATCCCAGACTGGCGAGGGCGTGTTCCATCTGCAGCTTCAGACGGTGATCCCGCTTGCGGCCGTCCGCTTCCAGCGCCAACGAGGTGATTTCCTCGGCGCCGAAGCCGATGCCCTCCGAGCGGAGTTCGACCCGGGATGCGGTTTTGTCGCTCAGGTCCAGCGCGATCTGCGCAGCCATCGATTTCACGGCCAGGTCCTGGAAGCTCATGTCGTCGACGGCGAGCGTACCCTCTACGCTCGGCTCGAGCATGGCTCCTCGCACCGATCCGCTACCGCTGATATTACCGGAGGCGTCCGGAGCCAGGTCCGCCAGGTCGGCGACGTCCAGACTCCACCCGAGGTCGGAGCGTTTCCCCAGGTTACCGTCGGCCCGAACGACCGCGCTACCGCTGGAGAGCTTCAGCTTCTCGAGCCTTATCTCGTCGCCCTGGACCAGGACCCGGCCTGTTCCGTCCAGCGGCCGCTCTCGCAGGACGCCGTTGAGCCGGTCGATCACCGCGGTGAGATCGAGTGTTTCGTCCTTGATCCCGCCCTTGCTCGACAGGGCAAGGTCCAGATTGCCCGGCCATTCGGGATAGTGGACTCCGGGATCTATGCCCTTGGCCGTGAGCGCGGCATCCCAGCTTACCGCGGGAGCCCAGCTGACTTTGCCGTCCGCCGCCAGGGTGCCGCCCAAGGTTTCGCCCTTGAGCTCTGCGATCGCGAACTGCTCCTTGTTGCCTCGACCCCGCAGGGTCCATACACCCTGCGGAACGTCTGTACCCGCCACTTTCGCGTCGACCTGAATTCCGTAGTCTTCCGCCGTTCCCTTCAGGGCCAGCGAACCGCTCTCGCTGCTGAACTGGGCGGCACCGCTGGGCGGCCACTGAAGGGCGTTCCAGCGGCCCGATAGATCAAAATTGAGATCCGCATCCGCCGTTCCGGACAGGACAAGCTCCAGCGGCGTGTCCGGACGGGTAACCCCGAAGCGTCGCAGTTCCACACCGAGGCGCTTGAGGTCGGCGGTCAGATCCAGGTCAGTGTGCCAGGGAGAGAAAAAGGCCTCCGCGTCTTCGAGGCGCAGTTGTCCCGTCGCTTCCGCTCGGGCCAGATCGCCGCGCGCACTGAGATTGCCCGCGACGCGCCCTTCGTTTTCCGGGGTTACCGACTGCAGCAGAAATCCCTGAAGGTCCAGGTCCATTTGCCAGCGGAGATTCGCCAGCGGCTGCTCCACAATCGCCTTGAGCGCTGCCTGGACATCGCCGCTGAGGTCCTGTTCGATGTTCAGTTTGCCCAGGTCGCCGTGGATCCGGCCACTGGCGTCGGTTTTCGGGGCATCCGGCATGGCCAGCGAAAACGCCGTCTGCAGGTCCAGCGGATAGCGGCCCTGCGGCAGCAACGCGCCGTTCGCCGACAACCCGACGCCCGGCATCTCCAGCTCCAGCGTTTGCAGGCCGATGCCTTCGCTGTTCCATTCGGCCGCCAGCAGCGCCCGCGTGACCACTACCGGCTCGGCGTCGGGTTCGGCCCGATACTGCAGGTTTCGTATCGCCACCTTGTCGATCAGCAGGTCCAGGGGGAGGCTGATGTCGGGGAGTTCAACGGCGCTCCCGGACGCCTCGGCAACCGTCTCCGGCTCGGCCGCTACAAGCTGCGTGTAGGCGGGCGACACCACCGACAGCTCGGCAACGTGGAATGTGCCGCCGAACAGTTCCGCAGGAAACCAGCGCAGAATGATCTCGTCGACATCGGCTTCCATGTCCGGCGCTCGGTAGCTGAGCTGTTTCACGTGCAGTTGCCCGAACAGGCCACCTTCCAGGTATGCGACCTTCACGCTGCCCGGCAGGAGACCGTCGGCCTGTCGGATGAGCCACCCGAGACCCGCGGATGTGCCCAGCAGAGCGGCCCCGGTGCCAGCCAGGAGCACCACCAGCGCCAGCGCAACCAGAAGGGTTCGGGTGAAGACCCGGACCAGCAGGCGCCATGGGTTCTTCACAGAACGCCCCCGAGGCCCAAATGGAACCGATAATCGGAAAAACCCGATTCTTCGCTGACCGGCCAGGCGACATCCAGGCGAACGCTGCCGAAAGGCGCGAGCCAGCGCACGCCAACGCCGGCGCCGACGAAGATGTCGTCCAGGGAATCGTTGAACGCATTGCCTGCGTCCACGAAGGCCGCGCCGACCCAGGGGCCCTTGACGCGGTGATCGTACTCGAAGCTGCCCACGACCAGGTTCTTGCCGCCAACCACCGATCCCTCATCGTCCTTCGGACCGAGCTCCTTGTATCCATAACCGCGCACGCTCTGGTCGCCACCGGCGAAAAAGCGCAGCGAGTTCGGGTACTTGGAGAAGTCATCCACCCAGGCGGCGCCCAGTTGGCCCCTCAGGTTGAGCCTGCCGTTGTTGCCGATCGGGTAGAGGTATTTGGCGTTGAAGTCCCCGCGCAGGAAGCCCGTATCAGAGACTAGGGCGGACGAGGCCACGCGCAAGTCTCCGGAAACTCTGTAGCCTTTCCTTACGAACTGTTCCTCTTCTGCAACCGTCCGCGACACGATCGTGCCGAGCGACAGGATTTGCGTGGTGGTGTCGTCCTCGCCCCCGGTACCAAAGCGCTCGTACTTGAATTGGCTGAACAGCTCAAAAAAATTCTTCTTGTCCAAGGTGGTGCGCAAAAATCCCACCTCCAGGTCGAAGGTGTTCCGGTCGGTGTCGTCCAGGTACTCGTATTCGAACCTGGCGTCGAAGTTGAGGCGGTCGGTACGGGGGTCGCGCACCGGAATATTGTAGTTGGCGTTCGCATCGCCTCGCACGGGGGCCATTTGCAGCCCCGCGGAGGCCTGGTGTCCGCGGCTGTTCATGCGGTTGTTTCTCCAACGTACGGAACCGCGGGGCCCGACGTCCGTCTCGTACCCGACCCCGAACTCGACCCGCTGCCTGGTCGACGGGGTGAACCGGACGTCAATCGGAACTTCCACGCCTTCGGCCGCGTCGAAATCCGGCTTTACCTCGACGACGGAAAACCAACCGGTCGCGATCAGACTTCGCTGAAATTTCAGCAGCTCCGCGTTCGAAAACGGAGCGCCCTCCTCGAGGGTGACGTAGTGCTGCAGAAGATCAGGGTCCATGATGTCCTGATCCAGCGTTACCTTGCCGAATCGGTACCTGGGACCCGTATCGAGCAGCAACCGTATCTTCGCCTCGTTCTTCTCCGGAAAGACGCGCACGACATGCTCGGTGGTTTTGATCTTTGCGTAACCCAGTTCGTAGGCCAAATCCTGCAATTCGGCCTTGCCGTCCTCGTAGATCTTATGGACGAAGGTGTCGCCGACCTTCAAGGGGAAATTTGGTATCGCCTGCAACAGTTCCTGCTTTTCGGCGCCCTCACCAAGCCATTGGATGTCGGTTTCCACGACCCGGACAGGCGGACCCGGGTCCACTGCGTAGCGCGCTTCCCACCGGCCTTCTTCTTCGGTCAGGGCGCTTTCGACCCCGGCATTGTAATAACCGAAAGGCTGCAGGGCTTCCCGAATCTGTTGCGGCCCGTCTTCAAACAGTTTCTTTCGCCAGCGGGCGGACAGGTCCTCGTCATCCCTGCGCTGATACAGTTCGACATACGCCCTGGCGTTCTTCAGCATATCGCCTTCGAGCCCGTCAATGCTCACCTTGCCCGCCCCTGCGCAGGCCAGAGGGAACGAACCGAGTGCGAGGCACAGGCACAGGCACAGCAGGGGTATCCGGAGACGCGGCGATAACCGACAGTGCTCGCAGAACCGGCGAATTGTCTTTTTCTGGTCGATTCTCATTCCGCACCTAGGGCCGTTGCAATCGGATAACGGTGACTGTCGGGTCGGCGGGCCGCGCCGAATCGAGCGTCAGACCGCCGAAGCGCCGTTCTGCGAGGAACGAGGCCTCCAGGACGATCGATTGGGCACGGGTCCTGGTTCCGCTGTCATTGTACGCATACAGCGGGTATCTCGGGGCACCCCCGCCCTGCTTTCAGCAGTTGCCTTTTCGAACGCCGGTCATTCGACAAGCTCAGCTTCCGAATCAACAGCCTCGCCGTGATATGCGGCCCCACCCTAAGCGGCGTTGCCGGAAACATATCGGGCAGCGACCTTGCGGAAACCCTCTTGGGTTCGTGACGCAGCCCAGGTCTGCGGCGAGGTATAGAAGACATAGACGCCCCCTCGTGCCCCTAGGCTTGCCATTGTTGGTGTCTATCTCACGGGGTCGAGACCCTCAGAGCAAACGGGAGGCGCCTGTGAATCAAAACACAATTTACATCGGAATTGATGTCGATGACGTCCGCTACCACGGCAGTGCGTTGAATCCGAGCACCGGAGAGATGCTGGATTTTGACTGTCGACCGGCATTGAAGGGCTCGCCACAGCCCGGCAGCGTTTGTAGCGTGAACACCTTGCAGCCCTGTTGCGGACCGCCGGCAATCCGATAGGTGATCGATGAACCGAGGAGTTGTTCCATCGGCCCGGTCTCGAGGCCGTCACCGGCCAGGTAGCTGTTCTCCGCATCCCGTTCCAGCAAACCCTGCCGCTCCAGGTGCCGGCCGATGCGCCGCGCTAGCATTTGAGTTAACCGGGGCAGTTCGGTACCGCTCGGTGCCTTCACCCAGTGGAAACGCAATGATCCATCGGGACGTTCGACGTAAATCCCGTCGAGGAACAACATATCGAACTCCTGTTCGACGTGCGCCGGCAAGGCCATATCCTGCGCGCCCAGGTGCGCCTTGAACGCCGGGTAGTGTTCCTCAACAAGCTGATAAAGGAGGGTGCGCTCCGGGCGGTGGCGCACATACGGCGGCGCACCGGTGCCCGGGCTGGCTTCCCTGCCAGCCGGCGACGGCAACATGATCGCATCCTTGCGAAGTTGTGTTGGGCTAGGTTATCAGAGCCTTCGATTACGCCTGCGGGACAGAGCATCAGTTCGCTGCACATTGCTCGAACTGCAGGTATGCGCACGCTGCGCCTAGAAAAAATACCGGGGTAAGTATAGTTTTTGGCATTGTGATGGTATGACGAGATTTCAGTACAAACTTAGGAGAATTCATTTGATGCTAAGAAGCTTTTTTTGTCTTTTTCTTAGCGCAACGACGACGTTGTCCATTCCTTCTTTTTCGGCGCAGGCACAGGAGGCTTCGGTGCAACTAGGGGACGCGGAAACCCGTATCGGTCGCATCGAGTTTGAAAACGGTTACCCAACGCAAACCAGTGTAGACACGCTTTTTGATGCGATGGATTTTCAGCGGGCCACCCAAGCCTATCTTTGGTCGCTTCCCGTTATGGGATTTGCGCAGTGGCACAACCAGCATGAAGAGGTATTTGGCGCAAAAGACACTGATCTGGTGCTTTATGACAGCTACCGTGACAAACTGGGATTGCTAACAGCGAATTCAACAACGCCTTACATTCTGGGTTTCCCGAACCTTGAGCGCACCGGCCCTCTGGTGCTTGAAGTGCCAGCCGGTCCAACCGCTGGCGGTATCAGCAGCCTGTGGCAGATGGCATTGACCGGTGAGTTTGGTGAGGCAGGACCCGATAAAGGACAGGGCGATAAGCTTCTGGTGCTGGGGCCGGGACAGTCGGTTGAGAACACGGAACGGTATCGCGTGGTTCAGTCGCCCACTTTCATCGTATTCATCGGGCTGCGCATCCTGACGCCGGACCCTCAAGCTGGCCAAGCGTTGCGCGAAGCCTTTCGCCTCTACCCCTATGCGGAGCAGGACAATCCCGGCCCAACGAACATCGTCTCTCCTGACGGCAAAGTCTGGAGCGGGACGCAGCCGCGCGGCATGGAATACTGGAGTCTGCTGGCCGAAACACTGGATCGCGAGCCGGTCCGCGAGCAGGACCGTGTGATGATGGCGATGCTGAAACCCTTGGGCATCGAGAAGGGCAAGCCATTTGCCCCCGACGCGCGCCAAACCGAGATCCTGACCGAAGCTGCTTTTGTCGGCGAAGCCATGGCGCGCGCCAATGCTTACCGCAAGCGTTTTGATGGAACGCAGATCTGGCCAGATCGGCAGTGGGAATTGTCGCTCGCATTCGAGCCCGGCAAAGAGCCGCCCTTCGCGACTTACCTCGATGAATATGCCTCATGGTTCTATGAAGCAGTTACGGCTTCTCGCGCGATGGCCACTCAAACGCCTGGCGTCGGCCAGACCTATCTGGAGGCTACACGAGATGCAGATGGCAATTGGCTGGACGGCGGCAAAACCTACAAGCTGCGCGTTGGGCCGGATGCGCCAGCCAAACAGTTCTGGTCCGTTACAGCTTATGACAATGAAAGCCGCGTCTTCATCGACAACCCTCATGAGATCGCGGACCGGTCCTCCCGTCAGGATTTACGCCTGAACGCTGACGGATCAGCAGATATATTCTTCGGTCCCGAAGCACCTGAGGGCTGGGAGCAAAACTGGGTGCCCACACTGCCAGGACGCGGGTGGTTCGCCTATTTCCGGCTCTATGCGCCGCTTGAGCCGTGGTTCGACCGGAGTTGGAAGCTTGCCGATTTCGAGCTTGTTTCCGAATAGCCCGTCGGAATTGCAGCAATAGGTACCCAAGGAGTTGAGCAATGCTTTCAAAGACACTCAAATCAGTTTCGGTCGGTCTGTTAGCGACGACGATTGGCACCGCTGCACAGTCGCAGAGCACGGATTTACGCACTACCGCACGCGATAGCTACATCTTCACCTATCCCTTGGTGATGATGTACCGCACGATGTACCTGCAAGCGATTGATGAAACGTCGCCCACCTTTTCTGGCGGCATGGGGCAATGGTTGCACCTTGGCACCGCCACTCCGGAGGATGTGGACATCGTAACCCCCAACAATGACACGCCCTATTCCTATGCATGGCTGGACCTGCGCGCCGAGCCTTGGGTGCTGACGATGCCGGCGATTGATGCCGACAGGTTTTACACTTCACAATGGGACGATCTTTGGGGCTTCGTGCTGGACAATGTCGGATCGGTCAACGACGGGAATGACGGGGTATCGGTAATGCTTGCGGGGCCGACATGGCAGGGCGATCTGCAGGACGGCATTGACCGGGTCATTCGAGGTGAGACGTCGTTTCTGAGTACTTTGACCCGCACACAAGCGCTACCCACTGACGAACAGGGCGAGGTCAGACGCATTCAGGAAAGCTACCAGTTGCAACCGCTAAGTACCTATCTTGGCCAACCCGCTGCTGCACCAGCGGAAGCTGTAGACTGGATGGTCTGGGTGGAGGGTACCGAACTCGGGCTGGGCTATTGGTCCCATGCTGCCCGCTTACTCTCGTTTATTGAGCCCAAAGCGGAGGACGCTGATGCTTATGCCGCTCTCGCTGCTTTGGGTATTGAGCGCGGTCAGCCGTTTGATCTTGCAGCACTGGAAGACAGCCAAAAAGCAGCCTTGCAAGCAGGGATCGATGACGCGCGAGCACTGATGGGTGAGAAGGCGCCGCAGATCAAGGACGCTGGACAACTCTTTGGCCCCCGTAGTTCTGTTGGGCAACGATATCTGGACCGCGCATTGGGCGTGTATGCGGGAATTTTCGGCAATACCACGGACATATCTGTATACCTTAATCGGGTCGTGGATGATCGAGGTCGCCTACTAAATGGATCGAATGGCCCGTTTGAGATGACATTCGCGGCGGGCGAATTGCCCCCCGTTGAATTCTTCTGGTCCATGACAATGTATCGCCTGCCGGAACGGCACTTGGTGGCAAATTGAATTGATCGATTTTCCATTGGTAGTGCAACGCCCGGTGTTGTCACAGCGGAAGACGGCTCCTTGACGCTCTATATCAGCGCGCAATCGCCCGGACCCGAAGCGCAATCCAACTAGCTGCCCGCACCGGAGGGGCCGTTCTGGATGGTTCTGCGCAGCTATGGGCCTGGGCCGATCATTCTCAACCGGACCTACGAATTGCCACCCGTGCGCGCTGTGGAATAGCCGTTTTTGGCAGGGATTGGTGCCGGTCAAGATCTTGCAGCCATTAGTCGGGTCAGTGCTTAGCAACACAACTTGACTACTTGGGTGGCACCGCCGGTCAGTCTGCAGGCTGTTTTCAAGATCGTATGATATTCACTGCAATACTTCTGATCTCAAGGCGCTCGCGAGCGAAGCCAACCAGTGGGTCAATGTTGCCGCATGCTGGGCCGATTTTGGTCCAACTGGGATTTTGCAATCGGGATAGGGGCGACCAGCATAGCTGGCCGAGCCCCTCCCACACCACCCGGCAAGCGGGTCCGCACCGGGCGGTTCGAGTAGTTGAGGTCATGAGAGCCGGGGAACACCGAGGCGATCGAAGTGGGCAATGGTCAGGACCTTGTTGATGACCAGGCCACTGTTGCGCCACCAGCAGCGCGAGTTCGCCGCGACCCGCCGGGCCACCGGTTCGCTCGCACCCAGGGCTCGCAGTTCCCGATACATCGTCGATCCGCGTTTCCATTGCTTGAGGTGGAAGGCACGTAACCGATGCCGTAGCCATTCATCTAGCCTGCGCCAGATGCCCGGCGTCTGCGCCAACCGGTAGTACCCTTTCCAGCCCAGCAGGTACACGCGAAGACGTTCCACCACCGTTTCCATGCTGCGTCCTCCCGAGCGTCGAGTCAGTTGCCTGATCCGTTGCTTGAAGGTCGCCAGTGGCTTGGCCGCTACCTTGCACTTCACCTTTCCACCCGGACCTACCCAGAAACTGAAGCCAAGAAACTTGCGGCCAAAGACGCTCGCCACCGCACTTTTGGTCTCGTTGACCCTCAGGCGCAGCTTGGCGTAGAGCTTCCGCAGCAAGATCATTACCCGCTCACCCGCCCGACGGCTGCGAACGTAGACGTTCGCATCATCAGCGTAGCGCACGAAGCAATGGCCCCGGCGTTCCAGTTCCTTGTCCACCTCATCGAGCAGCAGGTTCGCCAGCAGCGGTGACAGCGGGCCGCCTTGCGGCGTCCCCTGGTCTCGCATCCTGGTGATCCCACCATCCATGATCCCGCTGTTCAGGTACGCCCGGACCAGCCGGGTGATCCCGGCATCACCGATGCGTTTGTCCAGACGGTCAATCAGGATGTCATGGTTGACCCGGTCGAAGAACTTCTCCAGGTCCACATCCACCACGATCCGCCGGCCTTGTTGGACGAAAGCCCTGGCGGCCAAGACCGCACCATGGGCCGAGCGTCCGGGCCGGAAGCCGTAGCTGTACTCGCTGAACGTGGGGTCCAGCAACGGCTGCAGCACTTGCAGTACCGCCTGCTGGATCAGTCGGTCCGTCACCGTCGGGATACCGAGCTCACGCTCGCCGCCGTCCGGTTTGGGGATCGTTACCCGTCGTACCGGACTCGGCCGGTACGTCCCCTGCAGCAGTTGATCCCGGATCGTCGGCCAGGCCGTCTTGAGGTGCTCGGCCGTCTGGGCAATGTCCAGACCGTCCACCCCCGCCGAGCCTTTATTGGCTTTGACCCGTTTCCAAGCCCACTGCAGGTTCGCTCTCGTCAGGGCCGCCGTGAGCAGCCCTGACCCTGTGCCCTTGTCCTCGTGACGCGGGCCGTCGGCTTCGTCACTGCCAGACTGACGACCGGCTTCGCCGTTCGCTTCCCCTGACCGCTCCGCTGACGCGGACTTCTGACGCCTGGCCTTCGACATCGTCACGTACTCAAGCACTCCTTCTCGTTCGGCCCTTCGCCTCCTCTGGCTACTATGGCCTCTGCTGACTTCTCGCTCCGGCTTGCACCGTCGCCCTTTCAGGCATGAGGCGAGACCTCCCCAGGTAAGAACGCACTCCTTCACTGCACAACCGCCGGATTTACGCCACTTCGCCTTGATCACGAGAGCTTCGCGATTTCTTGCCCGCTCGCCCTGCTCGGCAGCGCCTTCTATCCGATTCTTGTCCATCGGCTCGCAGCTTCGCTCCACGCTTCCTCCCCACGGTCGGTCACCCTTCCGCAGTTGCGCTTCGCTTCGTTCGCTGTGATCAACTCACGGTGGGACTTGCACCCACAAGAGTGCGCCCATGCTGGGCGCACAAGAAAAAGGTCAGCCGATCTCTCAGCTAACCCTTTGTTTTTAGTATGGTGCCCAGGGACAGAATCGAACTGCCGACACGGGGATTTTCAATGTCAATAAAATCAATAAGTTACTGATGTGGCTGGATCAGGCAATTCGCGGAACAGTTAGGCAAAACCAAGTTGATTCAATAGCTTGTGTTAGTTTGGCGCAAAGTGCGGAATCTCGGCGGTGTACCGCAGGTGTACCGAGGATTCGCCGGAAACCCATAAACAACTTCTATTAGCAGCCCCCGAGGATCCAGCCTTCGAGACGTGCGATGCGCGATTCCGGCAGGCTGAGCAGTGGCTTGAAGTAGCAGTCGAGCTTATCCCGTCGATCGCTCGTGGCGGGTGAATCTCACGAGCCGGGCGCATCCCCAATGAAGAGGGAGCCGGGTGTTGTGAGCGCCTTGAGCGGCACCGCCTCCACGGAGTCACCCAATGGGTAGCGCTTGGCCCCGGGGTAGATCACCGCCACCCGTTCGAGCCCGAGATCATCCAAAGCGATGCGTATCGAGGCGGTTAGCTTGGGTGCATCGGCGCGCTTGCACTCCACGCCGAGCAAGCGATCGCCGCGGCGCAGCAGCAGATCGATCTCGGCGCCCTGGTGTGTGGCCCAAAACCAGGCCTCGTCGAACGGCTCAGTGACTAGCACCTGTTCGATCACGAAGCCTTCCCACGAGGCACCGAGCTTCGGATGAGAGAGCACGGCTTTCTCGGTCTCGAGCCCGAGGAGGTGGTGCAGCAGACCACTGTCGCGCACGTAGATCTTCGGCGATTTGACCTGCCGCTTGCCGAGGTTGGCGTGCCATGGCTGGAGCTGCCGCAGCACGAGGGCATTGGTCAGCAGATCGAGGTAGCGACGCGTGGTCGACGGACTCACCCCGAGCGCCCGGGCGGGTTCCGCCGCATTCCAAAGCTGCCCGTGGTAATGGGCAAGCATGGTCCAGAATCGAAGCAAGGCGACTGCCGGCACACGCACACCCCACTGGGGTAAATCGCGTTCGAGTAGAGTCTGAATGAACTGTTTACGCCAGACGACGCTGTCGTGCTCGCTGCGGGCGAGATACGAACAGGGAAACCCGCCACGGCGCCACAGCGTGTCCACCGCATCGGCACCGAGTTCCGCCAGCGCGAACCCGCCGATCTCAATCCGCTCCATGCGCCCGGCCAGGGTTTCCGCGCTTTGCCGGAGCAACTCACCCGACGCGCTGCCGAGTATCAGGAACCGCGCCGGGGATCCCCGGCGGTCGGCCAGCACGCGGAGAACGGGAAATAGGTCGGGCCGGCGTTGGACCTCGTCGATGACAACCAGCCCTTTGAGCGACTCGAGAGCCGTCCTCGGCTCTTCTAGGCGAGCGAGGCTGACGGGATCCTCCAGGTCGAAATAGTTCGGGGAATCCTCGGTCAGCAGTTCCCGCGCGAGGGTCGTCTTACCGACCTGGCGCGGGCCAGTGAGCACGGTCACCGGGGCACGGGCGAGCGCGGAGCGGATTCTTTCCAGAAGAGCGGCGCGGGCGATGTCCATGGCAGCCGCATATTACCACGTAATTCGGTCTTCTTATGGCCGATTTTCATGGTGCAAGCATAGAGAGTATGAAAGGCCTTTTCCGCCAACTGAATCGCCTGATCGCAGCCACCGACACCAGCGTTCGGCCGCCCCACTGACCATCGAATGGCATCAGGCCGGCATCTTGCCGCGCGAATCCATCCCGGCAAGCCGTTCGCGGGCACGTTTTTCTTCGTGGGCCGACCATCAGACCAGCCGCTACCCTAACCCCACCGCTGACGTCGCAGCCCAAGGAGGGTCATCGTTGAGACATCCGTTCTAGTCGAACAGTCCGCGCTGGGGCGGCGCCCGGGACGACGGCCGCCTCGATGCTTCCGGCTCGACGGCGTTCGCATCCAGGTGGGTGAGGATCATCGCGATGACGTCGGGATCTTCATTAGGCAACGATTCGCACCGCACCGCCGCAGGCCGGGCATGTTCATCGGGCACCTCCCTGTACCCGACTGCGTCGCGGCAGCCTTCGCTGTGCAAATCGGCCGCCCTGCCGAGTTGTCGATGTCGATCCCGACCAAATCGCCTGGAGCGATTTGGCACAGCCACAGGCTGGCCCGACGGGTGGAGGGCAGGATGCCCGACATAAGATGACATGCGTCGTGCCGTCACGGTAACGCGTCTTCAGCCGGGTCGCTCCTGCGCATCTATGCGCCCGCGACACTAGTGAATCCCTTCACGTCGTATCGGACGTTGCTATTCGGGGTGAGTGATAGGTGCTTTGCGGTCATCGGCCCCGGATTTTTATTCGCATCGCCGATAGGTAAAGGCATAGACCCGGGTGACCGAAATGCCAATCAGGCTTGACGCGGGGTGGGGGGCATATGCGACTGAATTCACGATTCGACTTAACACAATGTGTATGCTGTATGGAACAATTGCTTTGGTTCGCCTGCTTCCTGAGCTAAGGGCGGTTTTTGCTGTGTGACAAGGTGAAGCCCGTCCATTTTTGGAGCGCTTAGTATCTTCTGGGCAACATGGAAATATACGGAGATATCGGAACACAGAACAAGGTACGCCAGACAGCGAGCTTCTAAAGTTTTTACGCAGACTGGCGACAGGTTTACGGAAGAAGACAGGCAGACTGGCTCAGGCTGCTGATGGAAATAATTGTGAGTAAATTAACCGAGAGGGTTTTTTGATTAAATGCGTTATCAAAAGTTCGCCGCTGCTGTTGCTTTGTTTTCTGCTGTTGCTGGTGCTGAAGAGCCGACAGAGTTAGTAGAGCCTCATTCAAGTATAGACTGTATAAAGCCCAACGCGACCAACGATGAATTTGGCATTGACTGGAGATACCAATCCATTCTGGCTAACGATGATGACGGCGGCTGCGATGTGACTATTACCATCACCAGGGCACCATATAACGGCGATTTGGCGATTAACGCTGACGGTACTTTCCAGTATTCGCCTGATTACGGTTTTAGTGGCGATGAGTCGTTCAGGTACAATATAAAAAATGACACAGGGGCAAACAAAGCCACCACATTTTTCACTGTTGGCGATCCTGAGCCGGCAGAACCTCCTTCTGGTATAAACTGCGTAAAGCCCAACGCGACCAACGATGAATTTGGCAGTGACTGGGAAGACCAATCCATTCTGGCTAACGATGATGACGGCGGCTGCGATTTGACTATTACCATCACCAGAGCGCCATATAACGGCGATTTGGCGGTTAACGCTGACGGTACTTTCCAGTATTCGCCTGATTACGGTTTTAGTGGCGATGAGTCGTTCAGGTACAATATAAAAAATGACACAGGGGCAAACAAAGCCACCACATTTTTCACTGTTGGCGATCCTGAGCCGGCAGAACCTCCTTCTGGTACAAACTGCGTAAAGCCCAACGCTACCAACGATGAATTTGGCAGTGACTGGAAAGACCAATCCATTCTGGCTAACGATGATGACGGCGGCTGCGATGTGACTATTACCATCAACAGAGCACCATCTAACGGCGATTTGGCGGTTAACGCTGACGGTACATTCCAGTATTCGCCTGATTACGGTTTTATTGGGGATCAGTCGTTCAGGTACAGTCTATGGAATGACGCAGGGGAAAACAGAGCCACTGCATTTTTCACTGTTGGCGATCCTGAGCCGGTAGACCCTAGCGAGCCAGATTCGAAAGACGGGGCATACCCGGTCCCCGCAATGACCTACACGCCGGACTATCCGCCGCTTGGTCAGTATTCAATGCCGGGAGTATGTGAGGCCATCCATGATGAAACAGCGGCCACGGTTGTTCTGCAGGACGGTGAGAAGCTGGATCACGCATGGCAGAGACTGTACGCTATTGCTCCTGGCGTGGGCGGTGTCATTGAAGTTCCCTATGACGCAGAGCTCGTACAGTGCGACACGATACGGGTTAACAGCAAGAATGTTGCGCGAATGCCGACACTAACTCTGCGCGGGACTACCGGCCCGAATGGCGAGCAACCACGATTCTATTGCCGGTCCGATAACTTTGAGTCGGGCACTGTCCCACATTCAGAGATAGCGGGGCAGTTTATTACCTGGGGCGGTATTGATGGCTCAAAGCTGCTTGTGGAGAATATCCACAAAGACGGCTACAAGCGGGCAATCACTCTTGGCAGCCAGGGCCATTCGGTTATCAGAAACAACTATTTTCATCACGGCACGCATGATGGCATCAGTTCCATCAACAGCGTAGGCGCTACCGAGTATAAAAAGTCGCTTGAAGAGGGTAACGCTCAGTACCTTGAAAACGCCTGGCTAAATATGGAAGTTTGCGGCATTGAGATTGGAATGCATGGCCAAGGCAATACGATACATAATTTCTATATGCACCGGACTAGCGGTGGTGGCGGTGGTCATCCTGATAATGATGTGCTGCAGGGCGGACCGGGATGGGCGCGAAATGTGATGGTTGACAGTGTATGCCATACACCTAACCACTCTAGCTGCTTTAAGTCTATCGCTAACGAAGTCATTCTGAAGAACAACAAGTTTTACCAGTATCTTGAGACAGACCCCACCTTTTTAGCAGATGCTGGGGAGGGGAAATGGGGCAGGGTTGGCCTGATGCTGGTTGATATTAGCGCCTGCTCGCTTTCTGAAATAACGGGCAATGAGTTTTACGGCTTCAAACCGGACCAATCCACAGGGGGAACCACGCTAATCGCCTACCGTGAGCGCAAGCGAGCAGTGCGCGGCTGTGACATTCCCGTGATGTGGACGCCATACGGCCAGGGATATAAGGATGAGAACTATTCTGCAACTGGGTCAGGTCCGCAGCCTACCCCCATCACAGAATTTAGTGGTGTTCACACAGAAAAGTGGTGGGAAGATCTTAACCGGAAAATATTTTTCCCCCACATTTTTACCGATAACTATATATCTAGCTGGGGTGAAAGCGCAGAGTGGCATACAGGTGTTGATTTCTATTCAACCCGCCCAACATACGAGACTAGCCTCGGCTCTCCCGCTTGCCTCCTGCCGATCCCCGAGGCGTGGTATGAGCGTGCTCACGTTTACACCAAGGGCAATAAGTTTGTGAATATCACAAACGCCTACGGAAACAGGAAGACGGCTACTGCCCGATTTGATCGGAAGTGCCCGTACCTTCCGGAATGGGAAGAGACAGGTATTCCAGGTCCCGACAATTTAGAGAATCCGCAGAACTTTACTGATGAGGGCGGCGATACCTTTTCCACTCAGGATGGCCAGCCGCCGTTTATCTTTACCGGCGGTTGGGATTGATCGCAATTTTATAAAGGGTTTACCAAGAGATTTCCGGCATATTCGAGTATAGCTAATCAATGGAGTTGTCGAAGGGACAATGTATAGGAGCTCAGGCCAAAGCCGAGTAGTGTATACAATACCGCATTAGTCGAATACGAGGTGGCAGGTACAGCAAAGCTTGTATTCCAGCCTCCAATTCAAGCCACTTTTTTTACGATTATGATGGAGACACTGGAACTTTTACGCTTCAGTGTTTTACTTTCGAGAATGTGGATTTGTCTGGCGAATGGGCATTGGTGGCATCTGTGGCTCTTTACGGCAGCACCAACCCCAGCCTTAATGGCACTTATGTCCTAAGTCAGACGTCGTTCGTTACTCATACGGGAAACACCTATACCAGCGTTTCCTATGCAGTAAATTGAGTAGTCTGCACTGCGCAAGGAACGATTGCTCAACATGGCACCCATTTCACTACCAATTCCACGAGTTCTTGTAATAATGGCCTAAGAGGAATCTATAAAGGCGAAGGAAAGATCGCGGACTACGGTTCCCGGACTGGGCTAAGTTTTGAGCAGATTACGTTCGGTGAAACCTGCAAGGCAAATGCCAGAGAGGCTGGGATTCGCTTGGACTGAGTGTCGCCGGATGGCTGTCCCCGCGATGCTCGGCCACTTCTCCCGGATCGCCACAAACAGAGACGCCCGCACGAAGCGGGCGATCGCGGCCTGACTTCCTTCCAACTCCACAGCATCCGTGCAGCGGCCGTATGGTAAGGATGGATCAGTCGTGATGCCGATCCGCGAACCGAGGCGCAGGACTTTTCCGAGGATGGAACAGCCGGGGTAGGCTGGCAACATGCCCAACACACTGGCTGACTTCCCAACAGACCGGTTCGCCATCCATGCCTTCTGCGAGTGTGGCCACACCGATCAAGTGGCCACGGCCAGGCTGCCGGCTGAACTGTCCATCGACGCCCTGCGTTCGCAACTGCGGTGCAGAGCATGCGGCAGTCGCCAAGTCAGCATTCGGATCGTGTGGACGGCAGCGGGTGGGTTTCACCATTCGGCTGGAGCGACCGCCCCGCCCAGTATCGTTGCCGATTACCACTGAGACGCCATCTGGCCCCGTATGCGCGATCTCCAGTCCGGGGTGGATATTTGCTGCCTCGCGTCACACTGCCGCGCCCTGGGCAATACTCGAAAGCGGACGGTTTATTGTGCAGTGCAGCAGTCCGGACTCGACCCACAGCAACCGCTGAGGTTATGCCGGGCGAACGCCAGGACTAAGGCAAGAACAGACACTACCTTGGTGCTCTCTGCTACCCTTCGTCAAATGAGTATCTTTGCGAGGGATATGATATTGCTCTTGGTTGAGCTATGAGCCTAAAAGTCTTTTACACGGCAATCTTGTCGATGCTCCTAACCGTCATTGCCTTGAGCATGACCTGGGAGTTCTGGCTGGAGGATTTGCTGTTGCCAAGCCTCGTTTCTCACCACGAAACGGAAAGTTTGGAGCGTCGTTGGGAGTTTGTCGTAACTGCAGCCTTTTTTTCCTTTATCGCACTGATTGGGCCCGCGGTCATTGGCACCCAACTCATCCGGCGCGATCAGATTCTCCACCAAACGATGATCCGCCTGTCACAGGAAGACGATCTGACCGGCCTATTCAACAGAAGGCGGACCGCAGAACTAATAGAAAACGAGATCCAGCGGGCAAGCCGATACGATACGATTTTTTCTGTCATTCTCATGGATATCGACCAATTCAAAGCCGTTAACGATCGATTCGGTCATCAGGCTGGGGACGAGGTGTTAGTTAAGATTGCCGAAGTCATTCGTTCGAAAGTGCGTGCGACGGATCTCGTCGGGCGATGGGGGGGAGAGGAATTCCTAATCATCTCGCCGGAGACAGACATAGGCGGGGGCTTCTCGTTGGCCGAAAAAATACGTACCCGGCTTGAATCAGTCTATCTCGGTGAAATCGGCCATAGAACTGCGAGCTTCGGGGTGACTGCTTTTGACGATGGCGATGACATTGGAGCCATCATTTCCCGTGCGGATGCTGGCTTGTACGCGGCGAAACGTGGCGGGAGGAACCGAATCGAGAAAGTGCCTGCGGGCGCAAAGACCGGATCTGGCCTCTCAGCTTCTACCGGGTAGGCCGTTGATCGCCTGCGGAAGTCTCGGGCGCCGCCAGGTAAGTTTCAACGCCTGAGCGCGTGCCGGCAAGGTGCCGTCATCCAGCGGCCGATTGACTCCAGTCGACCCTGAGTTCCTCTTCAGATTTCTCGGGCGGCTACGGCTGGTTCGTCAACAAGGGAAGTGGCCTCAGCGCCCATGACCGTCCGCTTTGTGGATCACCGGAAGACTGGGCCTTGGGATGCCGCGTATGTCAGCCGGCAATCTGGTTCTGAATTTTGGCGGGAAATTTGAAAGTCGCCGCGCGCCTAGACCGCTGGCAGAACACAAAGCGAACGTTAGAAGAAGGCACCAACGGCCTGGGTACGCGCGACGTATAAGCCTATCGGCGCCCAGGCGGTTGTCTTGAACAGGTGGTCACAGGTGCGGCTCAGCATGGGTGATTTCGGTAGTCTTCGACCCGCATCACCGCGAAAGGAAAAGGCCCTTTGGTGGGATCACGGCCATGGGCCTGTGCGGCTAGCTCTCAACGAATCTGGATATCTGTCGTTGTGTCTAGTGATCCATCCTTTTCGAGAATGGCATGTCGTTTACCAAATGGGTCGAACAGGACGACGGTGTGATCCTGAAAAAGCGGTCTACGCACAAATCTGATTGACCAGCCGAACCCCTTCAGTCTGGCAACAGTCAGCAGCTGCTCAGTGGTTAGCAGGGCCTTGATGTCATCCGGTACGGCCTTCTGGTCTATCCGCCGTTCTCTTGGAGATTCGCTACCGTTCATTGGCATCCCTCAGCGCTGACCTACGGGTTTTCCCATTTGTGGCCTATCGGCAATGGGATGATTCGCTGAAGGTGCCGGCTTTGGCGTGGTACTCAAGGGGAAGTGAACTCCCACGCATCAGGGCGAGCGAAGAGTGGCTCCCGCCGAGTCTCGATTCATTCAGCGCACGTGATCGTTAGCGGACCCTGGAATGTTGCGGCGCAATAGTCCCTAGTCGACCCATAGCCGTCTTTAAGCAGATTCTGATGGATCACATCAGGGCAGCCTCGAGCAACAATCGTTCCGGACTCATATCGACTACCAAAGTACTCGCACACCACGGCGTCAGTCGCTCCGGTTTGGAACTGGTCAGCGGATAAATGCGATGAATCACTGCATATCCATACCCCTCAAGATTTGCTTTTTTTCCTGGCTGATGAACTAGGGTTTCATAAAGCCTAGCTGTCGCTGCTCGAAGGATTTCATAGGTGCTCTGATCAGTCACTGGTCATGGTGGAAACGGAGTAAGTTGGAGCGGATTGTCCGTGTCGGTTTTCAGAGGATTGCATCATGAAAGGCACAATTGATCTGGTTATTCGGGACGGTCAGGTCGTCGACGGAAACGGCGGCGAGCCGGTTTTCGCCGACGTCGCGATTGACGGAGGTCGAATCGTCGGAATCGGTGAGGTCCGAGAAGCAGGGCGTGAAGAGATCGAAGCCCGGGGCAAAGTGGTTACGCCGGGCTTCGTTGATATCCATACCCACTACGATGGCCAAGTCACATGGGAGAATCACTTGGTGCCTTCCTCGGCTCATGGTGTGACCACGGTCGTCATGGGCAACTGTGGTGTCGGCTTTGCACCATGTCGTGCTGATCAGCACGAACTTTTGATTCAACTGATGGAGGGAGTGGAAGATATTCCACACCCGGTGCTGGTGGACGGTTTGCCCTGGACCTGGGAGAGCTATCCCGAGTATCTCGACTATCTTGCCGGACGCTCGTTCGATATGGACGTTTGCAGCCAGCTTCCGCATGCCGCACTGCGCGTCTACGTCATGGGACAGCGCGGTGCGGATCGTGAATCTGCGACTCCTGATGACCTCAAGGCCATGTCTGAGCTGGCAAAGGATGCCATGCAGGCCGGGGCACTGGGAATCACAACATCGCGTACATTTTTCCACCGTTCCAGCGATGGCAAATCTACGCCTAGCTTTGAAGCTGCAGAGAACGAATTGCTTGCACTGGCAGGCGTTCTGAATGATCTGAACCGTGGTGTGATGCAGCTGATCATGGACTTCGACCCAGTTGAGGAGACGTTCGATCTGTTGCGTAGAGTTGTGAAGCGGTCCAATCGCCCCTTGTCTGTGTCACTACTTGAAGGCGGCTACGGCCCGATGACTCTGCGCTGGCGCGACATACTCGACTGGGCAGCCGAGGCAAGCGCGGCAGGGCCGCCGATACGCGCCCAGGTCCTCAGTCGCGCAATCGGCGTCATGTTGGGCCACGAACTGACGTTGAACCCCTTTTACACTACACCCAGCTACCAGGAACTCGAGTCCCTGTCGTTCGATGACAAGATAGGTGCGCTCAAGCAACCGGAAATGCGTGCGCGTATTCTGTCCGAGGTCGTTGATCCCGACCCGACCATAGTCCTCGGTCGGCTGGTACGCGAGTTCGACCACATGTTCCTCCTTGGCGATCCCCCGGACTATGAGCAACCTTTCGACCAAAGTATTCGCGCGCTTGCTCAACGCGCCAGCGTTTCCCCCGAGGAACTCGTCTATGACCTGATGCTGGAACGCGACGGCCACAACATGCTTTATGTCACTCTGTGCAATTACGAGTATGGCTCCTTGGAGAGTTCGCTCGCCATGATGCGCCATCCTGGCGCGGTGCTCGGCCTGGGAGATGGCGGCGCGCATTGCGGCACCATATGCGACGGCAGTTTCCCGACTTTCATGCTGTCATATTGGGTACGGGACCGAACTCGCGGCGAGCGACTGTCGCTGTCCGAAACCGTCCGCATGCTGAGCCGGGACGCGGCACGTGCCGTCGGACTGCAGGACCGCGGTATCATTGCACCAGGTTACAAAGCTGACCTTAACGTCATCGACCTGGACCAACTGAGGCTATATGCTCCCGAAGTTGCCCACGACCTGCCGACCGGAGGTCGACGGCTCGTACAACGCGCCGACGGCTACTGCGCAACCATCGTTAGCGGCCGTATTGTGCACCGCAACGGTTCCCATACTGGCGACCTACCAGGACGACTGGTTCGGGGCCCACAAGCTGCGCCACCGAACATGCACTAGTAAATATGTGTCCACTGCCGCGGTCCTGCAGTTCCGCTTCAGGCCGCATTGTAAAACCCCAGGTCCCCGACACTGACTGTCGAATAGGTACAGTGAATCGATTCTAGGCATTACAATTCCTTCAGCCAAAGTCTGAGAAGCGCTTGAACCTGCCGGTCGTTTCGTCGCCGCGAAGGGCAGTTCATGGCCGACTGTGGCGGTGGCCCGGACCGAGGCGAACGGCGGGCTACGAGAAAGCTGACAGTCAGATGGTGTGGCGCAATAGACCGTAGTCGACCCACTGCTGCCGGTCAGGTGGGTCCGGTGAGCGGCAGGTCAGTAACAACTGCGGTCATAGCCTGGCTGGGCAATGTGGCAGGCAGGATGCAGTGAACAGTCGGCGCGGCGGACTGGTGCTCCCGGCCACAACCGGACCTAGCGTCGGCACGGTCTAGGGCAGTCAGGGTGCTCCGAACCCAACAGCCAGCGAACTGGCGCTCCCGGCCACGACCGGTCTTAACGGTAGCACCGCCGCACGGTGTCAGCACTCTTTATGGTGAGGGAGCCCGGAACAGGCTCTCCAGGCCGGGCGAGACTCTAAACCGATTTGGAATGTCATCAAACCGAGGGATGCGCTCCACGCCGGCTTGGAAGAGCGGTTTCCGGAGAAAGCGGTCCTTCTTCGAGAGTTTCTTCCAAGAATCGCAGGTTTCATAATGCCAAGCAGTTGAGTTCGGCTGCCTTGTGATCGAGCTGCTATATGCCGCCGACTCAGCACATCGGAGGCGCACGAGATTCACTATGACCACATCGCCGTTAGAAGCCATTGAGCGTTGCCTCGAGGCTGGCAAAATCATCGTCATCGACGGAGCCACCGGCACCGAACTCGAAAGACGCGGTGCCACTATGAATGATGCAGCCTGGTGCGCAATGGCAACCTTGACCGACCCCGCGTTGCTGCGCCAAGTACACGAGGACTACATTCGTGCCGGGGCGCGCGTCATCACGGCTAACACTTTCTCTACCAATCGGAACATGCTTGAGCCGGGGGGGTTGGGATCACGCTTCGAGGAGCTAAACCGGCGAGCGGTGGAACTGGCTCGCGAGGCACGCGAACGCACGGATACGGTCGAGCGCGTTGCCGTGGCGGGCTCGATGTCGCACCAAGTGCCTATAGTGAAAGGCGCCGACCAGCGCGACGTGCACGCTGTCCCCCCTCCCGACGTCGCCGAGGCCAACTTTTATGAGATGGCAGAGTTGCTCGCTGCAAGCGGAGTCGACCTGATCTTGATGGAAATGATGTCAGATCCGGAACTGGCCAATCCTGCGATCGCAGCTGCCGTCGCGACGGGCTTGCCGGTATGGGTAGGGTTTTCGGCGCGTACAGGAGAATCAGGGACACCGGTCGCCTATGTCCGGCCGGAACTGAGCGCGGCCGAGATGTTCGACAGGATTCCGCTCGATGGAGTCCGCGTGGCCGGGGTAATGCATAGCAAGGTGAACACGATCGCGCCGACGATCGAGCTGCTCAAAGCTCGTTGGGCTGGGCCGCTGATGGTTTACCCGGACAGCGGATACTTCAAGATGCCACACTGGCAATTCGTAGATATCCTCCCGGTCGACGACTTCGTCGCCTATAGCCGGCAATGGATCGAAGCGGGAGTGCAAGTTGTCGGCGGATGCTGTGGGCTGGGCGTCGAGCACATCGAAGCGTTGACTGCCTCATTATGAGCTGATGGATCGTTCGAGTCGCAAGCCGACTGCCTCATCGCAGTAACCTGGGGGCCGAACTCAAAGCAGCGTTTTCGTCAGGTAACCGCTAGGCGCCGTCCGTAAGTCGGCGTCAACGGGTGACTCCTGGGGCGCATGAAAGCAGACCCTGCGGCAGCCAGTGCGCCGATCGGTCGTCTATACGAAGTGACGCTTCGGTGCAGACTGCCATGTCAGCGCGTCAGGCAACCTCGCGATTTAGGCACTGAGTCCGCTAAACGAGATCGCGGTCTATCTCGACATCCTTGTTTTCGGCGAAGACCCGACGGTCGCTTTCGTAGGCATCAAGCTCGGCGTGAATAACGAAGGTGTCCGGTGTGGACGTCAGGCGCGTGCGGGTCAGGCTTCTGACGCGCCAGTCGCCGCGCCGGAAACCGCGCTCCCACAGCGTCTCACCTTCTACAGAATTGAAATCGTCGCCGCGGTAGCGATACCACTCAAGCGTCTTGCGCTGCATTTCCAGGTCAATTTCCTCGAGATAGACGGTGCCGTTGTCGTTGATCACCTCGAGGGTGGAAACGTCGGTTGCGAGGTCGCGAATCACGCGCCAGTTATGGTGCGGTTCGGTGAGCTGACGAATCCGCGTCGGGGTGGCCCCTTCCGGTTCCGCGAAACAGATCACTCGGTCGCTGTGGGGCGACGCCAGGCGCACCGGCAGCGAAAGCCTGCTATCGCCAGTATGGATCGTCAGGCGGACCGGTGTGGGTGGCGGCCAGGCCAGCGGCCAATAAGAGGTAGAGATCGAAAGCCGGATCCGATGCCCCGCCGGGAAGGCGTGGCCTATATCGTTGAGGCGAACCTTGACCCGATAAGGATGCCCCGGTTCGAGCGGCTCAGGATGTTCGCGGCTGTCGCGGTGCGTTAGGTTCAGCAGGCCGTACGTGACGCGCGTCGCCTTGTCGTCGGGTGCTACGTCGGACAAGCGCACGGCGACCATCGCCACCGCAACATCCGCCTCAAGCGAGAGCTCGACCTCGGGAGCGCCGAGCAGTTCGGTCTGCGCCTTCAGCTCATGGCTGGTGAACACTAGTGCACCGCCATCCTCCTCGCGCTGATCGTGGGGCAGGTCAGGGGTGGCCGCATAGGAACACCATTTGCCCGCAAACAGTCCGACGCTCAGCGGCGACTGGATAGTCAGGGCGCGCGTGACCGGTACGTTGTGCTGGTCCTCGAGTGTTCCGCACCAGCCAAGTGTGTAATAGAGCTGGCCGATGTTCGGTGACGGCCACGTCGACTCGCCGACCCAGCGGCCGGGACGCTCGTTGTAGTAGGTCGTCGGCGGCACGCTGTCCTGCATCCAGGCACGAAGCATCGGCTCGCGCATGATCCCGGTGTCTCGGCCCTTGAGCCAGTGGTCCCACCAGCGCAGGCACTCCTGCAAAAAGCCGATCGCCGGTCCCGGCACCCCCTGGTGCGGATACTTGTGGCTCCAGGGGCCGACCAGGCCGAGTCTAGGGACCTCAAGGCGCTGCAGCAGGCGGAAGACCGCATTCGAGTAGCCGTCGGCCCAGCCGCTGACCGCCATCACCGGGCAGCGGATCGCCTGCCAGTCCTCGCACACGGAGCCATGGCGCCAGTACGCGTCACGGCGCTGATGGCGGAGCCATTTCTCGAGCCACAAACCGCTTTGCGTCAGACGCTGGTGCCACATCGCCCGCCAGCGTTCGCCGACGATCGCCGGATCGGGAGGGAGGGAGTTGTAGGCGAACATCGTCGAGGCCCAGGAGAGGTTGTCGCCGAGCAGGCAGCCGCCCATGTGGTGAACGTCGTCGGCATAGCGGTCGTCGGTCGAGGAGGCGGTGACGATCGCCTTGAGTGCGGGCGGCTGCCGAGCGGCGATCTGCAGACCGTTGAACCCGCCCCAGGAGATGCCGATCATGCCAACCGAGCCGTCGCACCAGGGCTGTTCGCTGATCCAGCGGATCACGGCCATGCCGTCATCGAGTTCACTGGGCAGATACTCGTCCTCAAGCACGCCTTCCGAGTCACCGCTGCCGCGGATATCGACGCGTATGCAGGCATAGCCGTGGCCGGCGAAGTATCCGTGCATCACGTCGTCCCGCGCCCGGGTCGAATCGCGCTTGCGGTAAGGGATGTATTCGAGGATCGCCGGGACCGGATGCGTCTCGGCGCCCTCAGGCAGCCACATCCGTGCGGCCAAACGTAGGCCGTCGCCGACCGAGATCCACGTGTTCTCGATGGTCCTTGTGGCATAGGGAAAGGCTTCGATCGTCCGCATCTCAGGGTGATTCCTGCTCGTTTTACTCAGTCCGGATCATCAATCGGCTCGAATGCGAGCGGCAAGTTTGCGCGCAAACGTCGGTACTTGGCTTCGAGATCCTGCTCAGCTTGGCCGCCGAGGAACAGCACCGCAACCTCGTAACTGTAGCTATCCTGATTCTTCAACGAAGACAGGCGCATCCCCGGCTCGACTTGAATCTCGATCGAGGCGTCGGGCTCCTGCGCACGCAAGGCAGCGAGTTCCGCCTCGCTGGGAACGCGGATTACTCGGGCGTCACCGAAATGGCGCAGCATGAACTTCGCGGCGCAGTTATAACGCCCCTGGCGGTGCGGAAAGTCGGGGCGGTGTCCGAGGGCGAGATCCAGGTTCACCTGGTGGTGGTAACAGCCGTCGACCATCTGAAACAGCGGGGCATGCGACTTAGAGATACGGGTGTTGATCTCGAGTAGCCAGATCCGGTCGCTGTCGGCTTCCCAGTAGAACTCGATGTTGAATGGAGCGTTGTCATAACCGATGTGCCCTATTACCCGGCGGCAGAGTTCGGCCATGCGACCGATCACCGACTCAGGCAGCGTCGAGGGATACTGGTAACGTGAGAACGACGAACCCTGCGGGCCTTCGCGCAATGAGTCGATCACGCCGTAGCAGACCACCTCGCCGTGCCAGGCATAGCCCTCGACGGTGCATTGCCGCACCTTCGAGATGATCGACTCGGCGATGCATTGGAAGCCGTCCACGGCGCGGATCTCGGAGGGCAGTGTGGCGCGCTCGAGGATCAGGTTGAACGGCTCCGCGAAACGCGCGATGCCCGCGCGAATCCTGCTGATCGCATGGTCCAGGGAGGCGCGGTCGGTAATCCGGAAGCCGAGGTGAGACAGAACGGACTTGACCGGTTTCAGCCAGAATGGAAACGGGAACGCCACCCCGGCGAGCGGGTCATCGGCGAACGGATCTATCGCGGCGAATGCCGGGATCTGGTCCGGAATCACCTCGTGCTGCACCCGGCGGCTCCAGTACTTGTGCTCGCACTTGAGCACACTCTCGAGAGTGGGCCCGGGCAGGCAGACGGCCTCGCGCAGCAATGGCAGGATGGTGCTGACGGGAAAGTCCCAGTAGCCGATCACCGCGTCCACGCCACCGGGGAAAGACTTCAGCCGGGCGCAGCCCTCGTCCAGCAGCCGCTGCACCGGAAACTGATCCGACTGCTTGAGTTCCCGGTGTGTGAGCAGCGCGTGGAAGCGATAGGCGTCGGCACCGGGCAGCGCCTCGAGCTGGGCGAGGTGAAGATCGTCCAGCCCGACGACGAAGATATTGAGCCGCTGTGGCGCCATCTTGACTGTCGTTCGCTCCAAATCATCTGCGTTGCCGCGGAGCAGCACGGTCATTTTCAGCATACATCAAGGCAGGCCTGCCCGAAGGCTGGAAACAGCTGGCTGGCGGGCAGCTCTGTTGAAACACCGCGCGCCAAGGGGGTGAAGACCGGGGGCGGCGACGAGTCCCTGCTGTCGAACTTCTAAGTTAAAGAGGTGCGGCGACCGCCGTTCGTTGAGATGATCGTGGGGTAAGCGGAGCGTTCTCTGAAGGTGAGAAAGACCCATCGTTTTAAACTTGGATCCTAACGCGATTGGAGGAAGATCATGGAAAGACTACGCGCTTGCCTTGGAGCCGTTCTGCTTGCCGTACTTACTGAAGAGGCGGTGGCCTCGAAGCACTATGGGCAGATGTTTTTTGGCTCACCAGGATGGCAGCAAGGATCGGCATTCTCGGCCGCCTTCTATGTTGAACAGAGGCAATGGCCGGCCGGTTACGGAGTCAGGCTTTACCTCCCGGATCGCAGAACAATGGATGTTCACATTAGCGCGGAGCGCAACAGCCTTCTCATCCGCAGCGAGGGTCAAGAGCAGCTGGCACCCGAGGGCTCCTTCGGACCGGTGTTCATGCAGTTCGGCAGCTTCAGCCAGCGGCTGACTCTGCCACTGGATGCCGATGTCGGTCAGATGAAACTCACCAATCGTGGTGGTGTTATCGAAATCTTCATTCCGAGAGCGAGCCAATGATCGGCAAGCTCCGGCTGTAATGCGAGGCATCCGCTTCATGCTGGAACGAAACAAAGGCAAGGAAGTCGCCGAGTATTCGGGTAGCTGCCCCCCGGATTCGTGGCGAGCTTTGTCAACCGGGCGGCACGATTGGAGGCATCACCTCCGGGTCCTCAATGCAGGCGATGATCCGCACTGTCCCCCCCGCAGGCCGGATAGGTCTCGATGTCCATCCCAAATGCGCGTTCGAGGCGTTGTACCAGTTCATAGCGGCAAGGCGTATCTATACGTCCGCTTTTATCGCATGCAAGAACGCCAAATGGTGCGACTCGACTACCCGTTATTGGCCGGCACCGCCCGATGGGTATGCCTGGGTCACTGGTCTGTTAGGGGTCGTGACCTGCCTGACGCGCCCCGCGCGATGTGAAGCACCCTGACACCCTATATCAGGGAGTATAGGCAGTATAAAAGGCTTTTTCCGCCAGCTGCATCGCCTGATCGCAGCCATCGACACCCGCGGTCGGCCGCCTCGCTGACCATCGAACGATATCCGGCCGGCAGGTTGGGGCGCGAATCCATCCCGGCAACCCGTTCGCGGGCGCGTTTTTCTTCGTTCGCCAACCGCCAGGCCAATCTCCACCCTTGCCGCACCGCAGACAGCGCAGCCCAAACGAGTTCATCCCGGGGTTGTCACCCCGTCTCGTCGAACAGCCCCCGCTGCGGTGGCGCCCGGCACGGCGGCCGCATCAAAGCTTCAGGCTCTGATGCTTTCGCATCCAGGTGGGCGAGGATCTTCTCGATGACCGCCGGATCCTCAATGCACGCGACCATCCGCACCGCACCGCCGCAGGCCGGGCAGGTCTCGATGTCGATACCGAAGCAGCCCGTTTTCAGGCGCTGCGCTCAGGTCATCGCGGCGCGGCGTTCGGCCGGTGTCGGTTCATCCAGATCCTCTGTCGTCGCATGCTGACCGCCCCTGCCCCGCCTAGCCGGTGTCACCCGCGCACGGTATTTGCTGTTTGGCGCAAACACCCCTACGTGAGAACCCCGCCTTCTTGATCAGGTGCGTGGCGATGCAGCGGTAGACAATGCCGAGCACCCGGCCCATGACCTCGGGGCGGCTGGCGAACAGGAAGCGCAACGGATAAGGGACGCTCAGCACCCATTGGCGCACCGGCTGCTCGGGAAACACCTCGTCGACCAGCAGCGCGGCACTCTCGGCCATGCGTCGGGCGCCGCAGCTGGGACAGAAGCCGCGCATCTTGTGACGTGAAGGGATTCACTAATGCCGCGGGCGCAGGGATGCGCAGGAGCGGCCAGCTGAAGGCAACCAAGTGCTCGGCATGACAAGTTTCGCAGCGCGCCCTCAGAAAACCGTGCTCGAGACGCCCACACTTGAGGTATTCCTCGAACTCCTGCTGCACATACCCCGGCAAGTCCGTGCCCTGCGCCGCCAGGTGCGCCTTGAATGCGGGATAGTATTCCTCGACAAGTTGATAAAGGAGGGTGCGCTCCGGGCGGTGGCGCACATACGGCGGCGCACCGATACCCGGCCTGGCTTCCCTGCCAGCCGGCGACGGCAACATGACGCAGCGGCACCGACGAATCCGGGTCAGGTACGTGCCGAGTCGCCCCCTCGATGCTGCCGCCTGAGGTGCAGTTCAAGCGGCTCGGTCGTGGATAAATGCACGTCGCGTTGCGGGAAGGCGATTTCGATCTTCGCCTCGCGGAACCTATCGAGGATATCCTGGTGCAGGTCGGTGATCGTCTCCAGCCGAGTATCCATATTGTTCAGGAAGGCCCGCATGTTCAGTGTCAACGCATTGTCACCAAAGCCCTCGAAGCTGATCCGGAATGGCGGATCGTCGACTACGTTTGGGTGTGCCTTGGCGGCCTCGGACATAAGCTGCATCGCAAGCCGGGTATCGGTGTCATAGCCGACACCGACCGAGACCATAACGCGGTTGACGTTGTCGGACAGGGTCCAGTTGATCAACTTGCCGGTAATGAATGTCTTGTTTGGGATCACGAGCTCCTGACGTTCCCAGTTGACGATCGTAGTCGCACGGATGCGGATCTTGGATACCGTACCCGTCGTGCCATCGACGGTCACGACATCGCCAACCCGAATCGGCTGCTCGAACAACAAGATAATGCCGCTGATGAAATTGGCGACGATCTCCTGCAGGCCGAAACCCAGGCCAACCGACAATGCAGCGACCAGCCATTGAATACTGGACCACTGCAGGCCAACTGACTTGAAGGTAATGACTACACCGATCATCGCGACTACATATTGCGACAGCGTCGTCATCGCATAGCGCGAGGCACGACTCATCGGAAGCCGCTGCAGCAGTGTGAGTTCCAGGACGGCCGGCACCTTCATGGCGGCAAACAACGCGAGGCCTCCCAGCAAAAGACCGGCCACCATGTCGCTCAATGTCAGTGGGACATCCTGGGTCACCCCATCGACCAATCTTGACGTCGTGATCGGCAGCTCCACATTGTCGAGAAAACTGAATGCGGGAAAGATGTCGCGCCAGATCCACCAGAGACCGGTGACGATACTGAGCGTGAAGCCCAGCTGGACCAGGCTGCGAACCTGGTCGCCGAGTTGACCGTAGTCGACCTTCTCCTCTTCGACACTCTTTATCGCACCGTCGGGCGGCAACTCGGCTGCCTCGCTGTCAATGGCACGCTGTGACAGCATCTCATCGCGGCGCCGCAGTGCCTCCTGAAAGCGCAGGCGCCGCTGGGTGACGTAAAGCCCGCGAAGTAACAGGTCCTTGCCGAGCAGGGCCGCAATCACGAACCACAGCGTCACCCCTACCACCGAGGCAAGAAACGTGGCGCTGTAAAAGTAGCCGACCAACGCGGACGCCCCAAGCAGAGCCGGGACCAACAGCGATGGACCGAACCAGAGAATGTGGTAGCTGGCCCACTTGTCGCGATCGCTGCTCTCGGCAAATGCGGTCATCACTGCGCCATGCTTGCGCCAGATCCGGTGGATGGCGACCACCAACAGCAACATCTGGCCAGCGACAGACAGGCGCCCGAGCGCAACCAGGCCGGGGGCATCTACCTGCACCATTCCGCCGAGGCGAATGAAATCCGACGGTATGGTCACCGCGCCCGCTGCAGTGACAAACCCGAGCGGCACCGAGAAAGGCATGAGCCAGGCAGCCTGTCGCGCGAGGTGTTCGCACAGCTTCGGGTGCCAGTACAGATGCATACGGGCCAGCCCCCCTGCGCGACACAGATGACGGAATGAACCAAGGAACAGTACCACTTGCCCGGCGGACTGCAGGCCGGCTGCGTAGACCATGGTGGCGCTGGACGCGGCGGCCAGTGTTCCAAGCAGCACGCCCCCGCCGATCAATATCCAGGGCACCCAGGCAATCAGGACCAGCGTGTACAGCAGCGCGGCCAAGGTCACCGAGAAACGATCCGTCCTGATCTTTTTCGTCGCCTCCTGGCAGCGTTTGAGCCCGGCCAGCGCCCGCCGCCGCGATAACGTCAGCACCAGCATACCGAGCACCCAGAGGAAGGTCAGCGCCGGCCTGGCCGACGGCAGCCGGATCAGGTCCTTGAGCAGTGCCTTCAGATTCTGGCCATCGACGAACCAGCTTGCGCCATCGAGCAGCAAGGTCGGCTGATCCAAGGGGACCAGCTCAGTGCTCGGCACCCAGAGCAAGCGGTCGTCGATGAACGTGTGATAGCGCCGCGCCTCCTGAGAAAGCGACCGCGTATTGGCCTCCAGCTGCGACAGTACCTTCAAGTAATGCGTATAGCCCTGCCAGATATCGAGTACCGTTTGGCGGTAGTTGCCGACGAGCTCGGCCAGCGCATCGCCTTGTCCCGCGGCCGAAGCCGCGGCCGCATCTATTCCCTTCGTCGACTTGAGAAAGGCCAGCGCGGCCTCATCGTCGGCGAGTTCCCGCAGTAGCTCGTCGAGTTCGAGCTGGCGCAATGCCGCGTCACTGAGCTGCTGCTGTAGATCGAGCACTGCATGGGTGAGCTGCTCGGGCGATGGCGCCAGCTGCCTGCGTTTCTGCAGTAATGCCGAAACCTGCGTGCTCGAGCCGCCAAGCTCAACAAACTGCTTGATGCGCTCGTAGTCGCGCTTCAGCCGCTCCAGCGTCCGGTTGACCTGCTCGAGCTGGCGTTCCAGCGCCGCTTCCCGCACGATCAGCTTGGCCTGCTCTGCAGCCAGACGCGCGATATCCTGATGCACGGCCTTCAGCTCGCCCGGTATCATGTCCACGCGACCCGCGGCGGCCGAGATAGGCGCCTCGGCGCCCTGTCGGCGGCGGGCCTGCAGCGTCTCGAGCGCGCCGCTCACCCGTTGCTTGGCGATGTCGACCCCGGCTGCGGCGAGGTCACGTTCGCGTCGCGCCAATTCGGTCAACAGATCGATATTTCCCTGGCGCAGGGCGACCAGATCGGCTTGCGCGCGCAGCATTATCCGGCGGGCGCTGCGCCAGAGGTTCTCGACCGCCGCCAGCGGGTCTTCGGTTGCGGCGCGGCCAGGGGGCGCTCCGAGTCCCGACAGGCTTTTCTCCAGCGCCGCGAGTTCACCGGCATCCGAACGACTCTGGGTCAGCAACTGATCGAGCTGCTGCTCGCGCTCAACCAGGGTTTTCTGCTGGGCGGCCAGGTCGGCCCTCAGGGCGGCCAATGATGCATCCAGTTGCTCGGTCGACTGGCTCGCGTCACCCGCACCGATCTGCTGGGACGACGTCTTCGCGATCTGATCCTTCAGCACCTGCAGGCGTTCCGGTGCGGCATCGATTTTCTCGCGCAAGATCGTCTTGGCCTGCTCCGCTTCGTCCGCGTTTCCTGCGAAACCGACCGCCTCTTCGATCCGGGTGACGGACTCGGCCTTCCGATCATCGGGCAAGGATGGCGCACCCTGCACCGCAGTGCGCAGCTCATCTGCGCGGGCCAGGAGTTCGTCGCCGGGCACCGCGACGGTGGCACTGGACGCGAGCGCGCAAAGTGCGGCCAACACCGCAAGAAACACCAACGGTACGACTGGCGCCGCGCACTGCGGCCGTTTGCACGACGCCCCCCCGATACCGCAACTAGACCTGGTCATCGATGACATTAGGGCATCTCTATTAATCCTGGGTGAGCAGAAGGGGCGACATAATTCGTCAGATCAAGGCGAAGATCGCACGTAATAGCAGGCTATTGCGAAGATCTTCAACACAGAGATGGCGAATTGTGTCGTTCAGGATGCTTATCCATGGATTGTTAGAGGTGCCCATTACTCGCGGAAGTCCGATTGAGAAAATAACGATCCTACACGCAGGACGATCATCGGATTCAGTGCATGGCGAGCCATACACGCTGTCACATCAGCACACCAGGGACCGGCTTGGTTTACCAAGACCAAGGAAGTCCGCTGCGGGAAGCCGCGCGCCAGGTACGGACTGAGTAAAAAGCCTTGCAATCCGATCAGCCCATTGACGACCATGCCGACGTTGAGATTGTATCCGTTAGGACATTAGGCCTGGCGTATCGATTCCAGGGTCGTACTGTGTTGCCACGCCGAATGGATGGCCAGCAATACGGCCAGAGTATAGGACGCATAAACGCTTTTTTCCGGACATCGCCAAGAGATTGCCAGTATCGCTAGTGGGCCATGCGGGAAGTTCGGTAACCCACAGCCAGTCCACAAGCCGGGTTGGCAAGGCACGCGAGCGCAGGACTGACCGGCTGATAACCACTTGCGAGCTTGCGATCCTTTTTGCATCGCATCCCGCATTTCGACAGACCTGCATCGGAGTAAATTTTTGAGCGCCTTTACGCCCTCGGCCCGAAGCTCACCCTGACGCGTCTGTTGATGACGCAGCCAGGCGGTTCGATTCCGAGCGGGTTGATCAATTGAACAAGCTGGCTTGTGGCGGTGCCCGGCACGGCTGGCCGCATTGTGGCTTTGGGGGCAATCGCTTTCGCATCAAAACGGCTGAGGATCCTCTCGATGACCACAGAGTCTTCGATACAGGCAATCGCAGCAGAGAGGAAGCCACACGGCGGCGACACGTAAGCACGTAGAGCGCCTGGTTCAGCGCAGGTCGATGCTATAGTCGTTGCATCTTCAGCGAGCCGTTTTCAACATGTGCCTGGTCTTGATCGCCTGGCGGGTGCATCCCCGCTACCCGCTGATCGTCGCCGCCAATCGCGACGAATTCTACGCCCGCCCCACCCTGCCGGCGCAACGCTGGCCGGGGGCCAGCGGCATGATTGCAGGACAGGATCTCGAAGCCGGTGGCAGCTGGATGGGGGTCGACGCCATTGGCCGCTTTGCCGCGGTGACCAATTTCCGCGAGCTCGAGCAGGGTCCGGCGGACGCCCGTTCGCGCGGCGAACTGGTGACTGACTATCTGCTGGGCGATGCGCCGGCCGAAAGCTATCTCGCCGAGTTGGCGGAACGCGCCAATCACTATCGGGGCTACAACCTGCTACTCACCGACGGCGGCGAACTCTACTGCGCCAGCAACCGCGGCGCGCCGATCTGCAACTTGCCGCCAGGTGTACATGGCGTAAGCAACGGGCCGCTGGACAGCGATTGGCCCAAGGTGAAGCGCGGCCGCCAGTTGCTGGCCAAGGCCGTTGATCGCACCGAACCGAGCCCCAAACAACTGTTCAAACTGCTGCGCGACCAGACACAACCGGGCGATGAAGCGCTGCCCGATACCGGCATCGGTCTCGAATGGGAGCGATTGCTGGGCACCATCGCCATCGACGGTACCATTGCGGAAATAGACTACGGGACGCGCAGCGCCAGCGTGCTGCTGCTGGATGCACAGGACCGCGGCCAATTTTTCGAGCACAGCCGTACGGACGATGCCAGCTGGGAGCAACGCGAGTTTCCAATCGGGCCTACCTGATCACAACAGGATGTGGGATTCCCTTGTATGGCGTTCCCGTCAAATCGCGCCGGAATTGACCTGCACGAAATCTAACCACCGCGAAAATCGGACAGGGATGCCAACCATCAACTTCGCATGTCTTTTCCGCCTCTGACGGTCACACTGGCTGGACAAGCGATTCTCGAAAGAAACTCTTTATCGCATCTCGAACAGCCGCCGCGCAGAACACCCATTCGCCCGTTAATTCGGCCAGGCTGCGCTGACTCCGCAGCCATTCTTCAAGCGATGAAGCCATTCATCCTGCTAAGGATAGAGGACATCCTTGCCACTTTCGGCGCGTTCCTAGCCGTACTCATTGCGATAGAAATCTATACCAACATTACCCTATACCTAACCTAGGCCGCCATAGTTATGCTATCCAAACTCCATTGCACGAAAAATCATGCTGGCATTCAGCGCCGCCAGCTCATCATAGGTATCCAGGTGAGCGTACGCTGACTGGTCGATCGTCGACACATCGGCGAGATCGCCTCCATTCTCGATCAGGGCGCCAACCTCTTTGCGCATGAAACTCAGGTAGCCCTTGGTGTACTTGGTGACCTCGTCCATGTTAAACGGCGTGCCGTGACCGGGTACCACAACCTCGGCCTGCAGCGCCTCGAACTGCTCCCATGTCTCAAGCCAGGCGGGAGTATAGGCCGTATAAAAGGCCTTTTCCGCCAGCTGCATCGCCTGATCGCAGCCATCGACACCCGCGGTCGGCCGCCTCGCTGACCATCGAACGATATCCGGCCGGCAGGTTGGGGGCGAATCCATCCCGGCAACCCGTTCGCGGGCGCGTTTTTCTTCGTTCGCCAACCGCCAGGCCAATCTCCACCCTTGCCGCACCGCAGACAGCGCAGCCCAAACGAGTTCATCCCGGGGTTGTCACCCCGTCTCGTCGAACAGCCCCCGCTGCGGTGGCGCCCGGCACGGCGGCCGCATCAAAGCTTCAGGCTCTGATGCTTTCGCATCCAGGTGGGCGAGGATCTTCTCGATGACCGCCGGATCCTCAATGCACGCGACCATCCGCACCGCACCGCCGCAGGCCGGGCAGGTCTCGATGTCGATACCGAACACCCGTTTCAGGCGCTGCGCTCAGGTCATCGCGGCGCGGCGTTCGGCCGGTGTCGGTTCATCCAGATCCTCTGTCGTCGCATGCTGACCGCCCCTGCCCCGCCTAGCCGGTGTCACCCGCGCACGGTATTTGCTGTTTGGCGCAAACACCCCTACGTGAGAACCCCGCCTTCTTGATCAGGTGCGTGGCGATGCAGCGGTAGACAATGCCGAGCACCCGGCCCATGACCTCGGGGCGGCTGGCGAACAGGAAGCGCAACGGATAAGGGACGCTCAGCACCCATTGGCGCACCGGCTGCTCGGGAAACACCTCGTCGACCAGCAGCGCGGCACTCTCGGCCATGCGTCGGGCGCCGCAGCTGGGACAGAAGCCGCGCATCTTGTGACGTGAAGGGATTCACTAATGCCGCGGGCGCAGGGATGCGCAGGAGCGGCCAGCTGAAGGCGACCAGGTGCTCGGCATGACAAGTTTCGCAGCGCGCCCTCAGAAAACCGTGCTCGAGACGCCCACACTTGAGGTATTCCTCGAACTCCTGCTGCACATACCCCGGCAAGTCCGTGCCCTGCGCCGCCAGGTGCGCCTTGAATGCGGGATAGTATTCCTCGACAAGTTGATAAAGGAGGGTGCGCTCCGGGCGGTGGCGCACATACGGCGGCGCACCGATACCCGGCCTGGCTTCCCTGCCAGCCGGCGACGGCAACATGATCGCTTCCTTGCGAAGTTGTCCTGCGGCTCAGGGTACCAGGCCGAGTGGCTATCCCGCCGTAGCGCGTGCGCACCTCCCAGGCGAGGCTGCGGTAGGGGTCATTGGCCAGGTCCTTCATGTGCGTGCACAAGTCCTTCGGGCGGATCGGACCGCCGCCGTAGTTGTCGAACAGGTAGACCAGCCGTTTCTCCTGCATCGCCTTCCAGAAGTGATAGCCCATCAGGCTCGCACGATTGAACTGTACGATGACGACGACACGGGCGTTCTTCGTCTCGATGCCCGCCGCGTTCTCGCCCTCGGCCGTCTTCCACAGGGCGTTGGTCAAATGGTGATGATCGGTCACATAGAACCGGCCACCGTTGCCGATGATGACCGGCACCGGGTGCACGAGCAGATAGTCTCTCAGGTCTTCCTTCGACTTGGCGCTGTAGCGGGCGATCTTGTCGTTGACCTCGTCGAAGCCGACCGCGTTCTGGGTCGGTTTGAGGTCGCCGACCTTCACTTGGCAGAGTGCGCCTTGCGGCATCTCCGGTGTGAGCTCCGGTAGATCGAAGTTCATTGCTGTTTCCTCTGATGGTAAGCGTTCAGTAGCTCGTCGCCGGTGGCGTAGAAGGCGTCTTGCCCGACCAGGTCGGTGACCCCGAAGCGGTCCAGCTCGGCCCTGACATCGTCACTGACCAGGACGAAGACCAATCGGATCCCCTTTTCCTTGAGGATGCCGTAGGTGGCGCGCAGCTTGGCCGCCGCCGAATAGTCCACATCGTCGATCGCCACGGCGTCGAGACAGAACCATTCGAGGCTCGGGTCCGCGCCGTTGACCAGATCCAGGACCTGCTCGGAGAACTGCTCGGCATTGGCTTAGTACATGCTATGGGAAAAGCGGTAGGCCATGAGCCCCGGCTCGAACTGAGCGGGGCTGCTGACCGGTGCGCTGCGCCAGCCGTCGGCCTGACGGGCCACTATCAGAGAATTCTTCGGGCGATAGCCGCGGCGCACGTGGTCCAGCAGCGATAGCACCATGCGTCACGACAAGGAGACACGCCATGATGCCTCTGTTCCGCCCCTGACTATCCGACGCGCCGCCCTTACGGAACATCAAAAGGAACGGGAAATCTTCGCGAAACTGCAAGCCGACTTACATTCTCGCAAACGCGCCCGAGGGCCTGTCGCACGTATCCTCACCGCCCTCGCAGGCCTCGCCGGCCTCGCCGGCCTCGCCGGCCGCATCCACCGGACCGCGCCCCGCGTGAAACCCGAAAGCCACCGCGCCGCATGACGCCCCGCCCGGTCCATGTCATCACGCGACCATGGCTGACCGCACCGGTTCCGCCGCCGTTGCCTCACGCCGGCGCCCGCCTCGGAGCCGCCAAAGCGACACTTCACGCTCGCCCTTCTCGCTTTCCTCGCGCTCGCGCCGATGTCGCATGCCCGGGATCCGGACGCGGAACCACCGATGACGCTCGACCGCATGGGCGCGACCGCGCTCGATCCCGAAACGGCCCGCGAAGGCGGCCTCTTCCGACTGACCATCGACGGCTTCACCCTGATGGTCGTCACCGACGTCCCTTCGGGCGGGATGCGCGCGATGATATCCGTGAGCGCGGCGCACTCCAGTTCGGCGGCGGCGACAGCAACGACCTCCAAGGCGAGTTGGTCGAGCTCTTCTGCGGAAGGGCGCGGACATTTGAGCGTCAGCGACCGGCGACGGAAGGCGCGTTTCAGCAGGCTCCGGAACGCCACGGTCGCTTTGCCATCCCTGCGCTGCTAACATGCGGCGGCCCACATCGGGTCAAACGTGAAAAATCAGGGAGGTCCACATGTCGGATGGTGTCTACAGAATCGTCGATGTCGTCGGTGTCAGCGAAAAATCATGGGAAGACGCGGGTCGCAAAGCGGTCGAAACCGCCGCCGGATCCCTGCGCGACCTCCGTGTCGCCGAGGTCGTGAAAATGGATATGAAGGTCGAGAAGGGAAAAGTCGCCGCGTTTCGCACGCGCGTCGCGCTGTCCTTCAAATACGAAAGCTGATCCCGGGACGGGGAGCGCCGCCCGTCGGAGCGGCGCTCCCCGCTCGACCGCCGTCCGTTCGGAGGACGCAGGTCTCTCTTTCTGGTGTGGTCGCGCGTCGCGCGGCATCTCGCTGCTAAGTCATGCGTATCGGAAGGATAACCGTCTTTTCGCCCGGCGGCAGTCGCTACTTGCGCCGTTCGAGGCCTCAAGTCGGTCGTCGATCTGAACTGAGAAGTGACCTGGGTGGACCTGGCGCGACAGTTTAAGCCCTGAACCCGCCCAACCTGCTGTCCGCCGGCGCACTTTTCAGCACTTGCCCGCAGCGAGGCCAGCCATCACCGTTGCCGCGCCGCAGCTGGGACAGAAGCCGCGCTTCTTGCAGCTACACGTGCACGTTGGTGAACAGGGTGCGCGCGGGATCATCCTGCGCGATCGCGACGGGACATCATCCAACCATGGCAAGTATTACAAAGAACAGTCTCATTCGAAGATCCTTTAAGAATTATTCGATAATTATTTTTCAGTACTGCGGTTTCATTCCCGTGAACCCAGAACCGAGGCGTTAGTGGAGTGTCTGGTTGTCAACGAACAGAAGTTTGGAAACCATCACATTGGAATGGTTCCGGCACACAAAGATCGAGCCAACGCCACGTGTTCTGAATTTTTACAGTTTTTCCATCCGTTCCGCATGGTCTGACGCATCAACGCGAAAACCAGTTATTGATAAAGTTGGGAACAACGGGAGCAATTTTGAGGGAAATTGCCCAGTCCTGTCCAAAATCATCGTTTGACTTTACGAAATAGTCGACCCCAGCATCTATTTTGAACGGCAAGCGGCCAAACTTTACGACCTTGCTGACCGTAAGGTTGATTGGCAGCGTCGCCTGGTCAGCCTCCCAATCATAAAACCATTGTGAATCGGTGAACACCGTCCATCCGTCATCCAGAATGAAGCCGCCAAACAATTCCAGCCCGGTCGTCGAATAGTCGTAGTCGTCACCACCGACATCCCATTGATGCTGTGGAAAGACGGCAAGGAAGCTTTTGTTTTCAAATATCTTGAAGGCGGCGAATTCAGGTCCAAGCCTCCACTGTCCGCCTGACACATCCGTATTCGTTGGGATTGTGCCTTGGATACCTGCAATCAACTGCAGACCGCTGTCATAAGTCCGCCCGAAAGCCACATCAAACCCGACATCGGCCCAGCCACTCTTGTTTTCAAAGCTCCCGGTATCAGGATTAAAAACGGGCTGTCGCGTGACATATGTAAATGCAGGCCGAACAAACAGGTTTGTCGTGCCGCTGTCATCAAGCGGAAACGGAAAAACCGGTTGAAACAATGTCGTCAGGCTGGATTGATCACCCGCACCCGGCAAATCTCCGTCAAACTTCGTATAGGTTTGTTTGAAGTTTAGCGTCGCCAATGGGGTGTTCGGGCTTGTCAGTTCCTTGGACAGGTCGGCTGCTGATTTTTCATGCGGTGTTGTCGATGCCTGAGCCAGCTCGTCCGGGCGGTCAATCTGGTCTTCGTTATCGATCTTGTTGTGGTCCGGATACGACGCGTCTTGTGCAGAAACAGCGCCTGCCAGAGCCAATAAGCCGATGGAAAGTGACAGAGAGCGAATTTTGGACATTTCGTATTTTCCTTTCAGAGTGCTGTTTCAAGTTAACCCTCGTAGCGGTATAGCCGATCGCGCTTGCGCTCACCCACCTCGGCGAGGATACCGGCCTTGATGAGCACATCAATCGCCTTGCCGGCAGTCGGCTTGCTGATCGACAGCAGGCGCGCGACCGACGGCATCGTCACATTCGGGTGCTCGGGCAGCAGTTCGAACAGCTGGATGGCCGTGACGGTCGCGCCCGCGGTCCCCAGCAATACCCGCCGGTCTTCGCTCACTGGCGTCGTAGCCGACCTCGATGTCCGCGGCGTCCACTTTCTTCTTGGACGATGCGGTTGCCGCGCCATCGATCCAGTAGACGATGTCGTCCTGCTGGGCTTCGTCCATCGCGAGATACTGCTCGCAGGTGATGTCCTTGAGCTTGTCCGCCTGCGCGGCGCCGCCCGCCGCGAGGATGCCAAGCCCGGCGCCCAGGGAAAGTACCAGTGCAAGTCGTTTCATGGTTGCTTTCTGCTCTTGCTTCATGCTTCTCACGTGGCAATCCGGCGCCGAGCCGGATCAAGAATCTCGGGTCTAGCGGATCATGTGGGTAAACCTGAGCGGAGCTGAGCGTAACGTGTTGTTCTTTCTGGCATAATCAGCGCTTCCTGGATGGATGAAATCGGTTTCGTTTTTCGCTGAGGCAAACCGCATGAAGAATCCCAAGACGATTCGGTCACTGTTTGCACTCCCTGGCTTTACTGCCTCATCGAGAATTCTTGGTGTTTTCGGTGATCGGGATGCCCGCGTGATCCGACTGACGAGGCGAAAAAAACCGCGGTTTGTTCGCACTGCGGTCACCGCTGCAGGGGACGTTACGGCAAGAAGTTCTGCGTGTGCGCGATCTCTCGGTCGCCGGTTGGCGCATCAACTTGAGTTCGAGCGCTGGCGCGTCCACTGTCCGAGGTGTGGTGGCGTGCATGTAGAGCATCTTGATTGGCTGGCAAAGAACCCGCGCTACACCCAGCGCTTTGCGATGCACGTGGGCAAGCTATGCCGCGATATGCCGAACAAGGCGGTCGCGGAGATGGAACGGCTGCACCACAGCACGGTGAAGGATCTCGACAAGCTCTACATGCAAAGCCAGGTTGAGCGGGCGGGACTTCCGGCTCTCCGGGCGATTGGTAATACAAGATATCCATCCGCAAGGGGCACAACTACCGCGTCATCGTCAGCGACCTGGAGCGCGAACGCCCGATCTGGGTTGGCGGCGAGGGGCGAAAGGAAGCGGACATCGATCTGTTTTTCCAGGCCCTGGGCGAGAAAAAGAGCGCGCACATCCAACTGGCAGCCATGGACATGTGGAAACCGTTTCGCAACTCGGTCATGAACCATGCGCCCAACGCCAGGATCATCTTCGACAAGTTCCACATCATGCGCCATCTCTCGAAGGCCCTCGATGAGGTGCGCCGCAGCGAGTACAAGCGCCTCAGTGGGAAGGACAGGAGCTACATCAAGGGCCAGCGCTACACGCTGCTGACCCGGCGCGAGAACCTGAGCCTGGACGGACGACGCGCCCTGAAGAAGCTGCTCGCCGCCAATCGGCGCCTGAACACGGCCTATCTGCTCAAGGAGCAATTCGGCCAGCTGTGGGACTATCGCACCGAGCGCGGTGCGCGTGCCTTCTTCGAGCGTTGGAAGGACAGTCTGAAATGGCAGCGTCTGGGGCCGTACCGAAAATTTGCCGAGCTGATCGACAGCATTGGGATGGCATCGCTTCGTACTGTCATCCACAGAACAAGGTCAGCCTTGGCTTGGTCGAGGGGATCAACAACAAGATCCGCGTGCTCCAGCGCCGCGCCTATGGCTATCGTGATGAAGAGTATCTGAAGCTGAAAATCGTTGCGGCATGCCTGCCACCGCTACCCAGAAATGCCAATATCAACCCACACGAATCCGCGTAGACCCAATAGAACTTGCCGCCGTTGCCGATGACGACCCGGACCATGTGCACCAACAGGTAGTCCCGGAGGTCGTCCTTCGACTTGGCACTGTATCGGGCGATCTTCTCATTGACCTAGTCGAAGCCGACCGCGTTCTGCGTCGGCTTGAGCTCGCCGACCTTCACTTGACAGAGTACGCCGGCCGGTGTCTCGGCGGTGAGCTCCGGTAGATCGAAATTCATGCTTGCTTCCTCATCAGTTCTTTCTTTAGCGTTCGCGAGTCAATTACTGACGGCGCTCAATCAAACCCGCGCAGGGTCTAAAGGCGGTGCGAACACCCCTTCGAAGACACGCCGCAGTAGGTCCGCGTGGGCAATGATGCGTTTCTCGGTGCCCCAGAACAGAATCATCCCTTTTTCGGGCGAGTCCTTTTCCGTCAGTTTCGCGTTCATCAGCGTCTGTTCCAGGGTGGCCTGCGGGTCATTGGTTATGACCGGCTCGACGCAGTAGTCGTGGGGATCGACGCTCGCTGTCGAGAACGCCGCCCGCAAGAACCGGTCCGAATTCAATAAAAGGTGTGGTGTCCCGTTCGGGTCGGTCAAGACGACCCATTTTTTTCCCGATGCCTGCACGCGCCGGATAAAGCCATCCTCGGCAGCGCGAGTGAGCTCCGGGATCTCCAGGCGGCCATCGACAACCGGAAGGCTGACGACGCTGCGCGGGTCCAGGATCTCGCCTTCCTCGCCAACGCGACGACTGTCCAGGGCGAGGAAGTTGACCACGCCCCTTCCCTCGAATGTACCGATATCGCTGCCAACGGCACCCATGCTTTTCGTTACATACTGTTGCAGCATCTCTTCGCGAAGGTAATGGACACCTTCGGGACCCAGCCACCAATCCAGTACCTTCGCCGAGGGCCTGGCCACCGGGTACAGCACTACCTGGTAAAACCTGAGGGCTGGTGACAGCAGCGCGGCTACCCTTAGCGCGTTTCGGGAGAAATACGATTGAGGGATTATTTCGGCAAAGATCGTGATGAATACGGTCGAAAACAGAAAGGCAGCGACGCCACCAAGCACCGAGCCTGATAGCAGAGCGAGGAGTGTGTTGACCCCAACGTTCCCCCACAGAATCGTGGTCAATAAAAAATTCGAGTCTCTCCTCAATCTGAGGACTTTGACTGCATCTTTGTTGTCGTTCGCTGCCTGTATCTCGAGCTGAAGCCTGCTGACCGAAAAACACGCCAGATTAAGGCCGGCGAACATCGCGGACTGACTGAGACAGAGAAATATCCCGATCCAAACGAATACTGTATCCATGGTCACCTCGTGTGAAACGATGATTTCAGCGGAACCAGAGCAACGGTTGAGCGAACTGGAGCGCAAACAGGCTCGGCATGTTCATCGGTTGGTCTGCGGGAGCATATTGCAGGTGCCAGGCCTCGGCATAAACCCAACAGATCGGTACCTGAAGCGCGAAATAGTAGGCGGCGAACACCCATCCTCGGCCACCAAGATCCGCGCCGTTGATGATCATCGTCAGCGGAGCGAAATAGGTCGTCAAGACCCAAATGGCACTGCCCATCAGAAGGAGGAGGGGCAGTCCCGTGTCGCCGAAGGCATTGAGCGGGACGAGACCGCTGCTCTCCGCGACGCGGGGCGTTGCGGCCTCTACCGCCGATTTGATCCAAACCAGATACTCGTGCATGAATGCGGTGACGGTCTGCGAAAGCGCGAGATAGGTCGTCATCGCCCCCAGCGTGAAGGGCCGGGGGCGGCTCAAGCCCTGCGCATCCCACTCCTGCGAGGAGAGCAACCAATAGAGCCCTAGGATCGTCAGGCAAAAACCGACGAACAGCGCCACGGAGCTTGTCAGGTGCGCCGAGACAGCTTGGCCGCCGGCCCTTTCTCGCCCGCCGATGATCGTAAGCATCACGGAGATGATCGTCAGGTTGATCGTCAGCACGGTGGCGCGCGTGCGCGTGACGTTCAACGCGATTCCGGTGCTTTTGTCCTGTCCCAGCGCCATGGTTTCAGCCCCGTCGTACCATCGTTGCAGAAAAGCAAGTGCGGGACAATCCCGTTCTGCCCCCCGCGCACTGCATCCGAAGCACGCAGTTTCGCTGTAAATTCTAGGCTAAGCCGTCAACCAAGAATCGATAGGTTAAACCGCAGATTGCCGTAGATGAGGAGATCTATCTGTTAAAAATCCGCGTTCATCTGCGGTTAACTTGTTGTCTATTATTGAAAACCGCAAGCGCTGGCGCCACCTGAACGGCCAATGGTCCTTCTTCGAGACGAACTGGAAACCGGCAAGCTGGAAGCACCGCTATCGCTTTGTATTTGTCCGCCGCGAAAACTGCAAGCAATACAAAGCCGCGGTCCAGTTGGATCTGTTCATCCCGATGAATACGGGTATGACTTCAAAGTGATAGTTACCAATAAGCGAATTTCTGCGAAAAAGGCGCTACCTTCCATAACGGCCGCGGCGCCCAGGAAGGCTTATTCGCTGAACTCAAGTGACACACGCAGATGGACTACGTGCCCACGAGCAAAAAGGCTGGCAACCAGACCTTTCTGCTCTCTGATATACTGGCGCACAATCTGAACCGGGAAATCAGATGCTCTGCCACGAGAAAGCGCGCAATACGACCAGGTAGCAGTCGTTGCTGTGGTGTTTCGAGCGGCTCGGTACCGTAAAGCCATTTTGATCTAGCGTGTCGGATGTTTGTAAGGATAAGGGCTAACCGAATACCTACGATTCACCGCACTACTTCCCTTTCTTCTATTTTTTGCCCTTCTTGCCCTTCTTGCCCTTCTTGCCCTTTTTACCCTTTCCGCCCTCCGTCTGCCCGTCGAGCTCGGCCTCCGGCCCATCCCCCCCCTGCTCGACGATCGCGTGATACTTCTTCTTGATCTCGTCGATGTCGACCGTCGGCGCGGGGAATTTCATGCCCAAGGACTCCAGGGTCTCGGCGACGATCCGGGAGATGGCAAGATTGCGGAACCACTTTTGGTTCGAGGGGATGACGAACCAGGGGGCGTGCTCGGTGCTGCATTTGTCCAGTGCGTCCTCGAAGGCCTCGGTGTAGGCGTCCCAGAACGGGCGCTCGGCGTAGTCCCCCTCGCTGATCTTCCAGTGCCGGGCGGGGTCCTGGATACGGATCTTGAAGCGTTCGAGCTCTTCGGCGGCGTCGATGTGGAGATAGAACTTCAGGATATGGGTGCCGTTGTCGTGCAGCAGCTTCTCGAAATTGTTGATGTGCTCGTAGCGCCCGGACCAGACGGCCTTCGGCACCATGTCCTGCACCCGTTGCACCAGCACGTCTTCGTAGTGGGAACGGTTGAAGATGCCCACCTCTCCCTTGCCCGGCGTGTGCTGATGATAGCGCCACAGGAAGTCGTGAGCCGCCTCCGCTTTGGAGGGGACCTTGAAGCCGGTCACGTTGCAGCCTTGGGGGTTCATGGCGCCGAGCACATGGTTAATAGTGCCGTCCTTACCCGCCGCGTCGCGCCCCTGCAGGCAGATGAGCAGGGAGCGCTTGCCCTCGGCGTACATCAGGTACTGCAGGTCGTGCAGCTTCTGGGTGGTGGCCTCGATCTCCGGCAAGGCGTGCTCATGGGATTCGTGCTTGTCTTTGAATCCCGCGTCGACCTTACTCAGATCGACCTTGCTGCCCGGCTTGACGATAAATTGCTTGGTGTAGTTCATGATGGGGAATACCTGGAACAGTTGGGTGAAAGGGTTCAATTTGCTCCCCGGACGGCCAGGCGGCTATCCGGGGAGAAAACGACAGGCGCTATTCGCCAGCGTAACCGGCCGGGACAGCGACATGCGCCGCATGCCGCCCCTTGAGGAAGCGGGCATACCAATGCGGCCTTCCGGCATCCTTCCGCATCCGGCTGTAGAGTCCCAACTTGGCACGATCGAGGACGAACATCCAAGCCAGCATATAGAGCCAGACCAGCCCGATAACAGTCCAAGGCAGCGCGGTGACGAACCAGCCGAATCCGCACAGCAGGACGGCGAGTATCTGGGTGCCGACGATGGCCAGGAACATGGGCTTGGCCGGCCAGGGCGGGCTGAGGAAGGAGCCGCGCGAGCGCAGCACGAACAGCAGTCAGGTGCGTGGCGATGCAGCGGTAGACAATGCCGAGCACCCGGCCCATGACCTCGGGGCGGCTGGCGAACAGGAAGCGCAACGGATAAGGGACGCTCAGCACCCATTGGCGCACCGGCTGCTCGGGAAACACCTCGTCGACCAGCAGCGCGGCACTCTCGGCCATGCGTCGGGCGCCGCAGCTGGGACAGAAGCCGCGCATCTTGTGACGTGAAGGGATTCACTAATGCCGCGGGCGCAGGGATGCGCAGGAGCGGCCAGCTGAAGGCGACCAGGTGCTCGGCATGACAAGTTTCGCAGCGCGCCCTCAGAAAACCGTGCTCGAGACGCCCACACTTGAGGTATTCCTCGAACTCCTGCTGCACATACCCCGGCAAGTCCGTGCCCTGCGCCGCCAGGTGCGCCTTGAATGCGGGATAGTATTCCTCGACAAGTTGATAAAGGAGGGTGCGCTCCGGGCGGTGGCGCACATACGGCGGCGCACCGATACCCGGCCTGGCTTCCCTGCCAGCCGGCGACGGCAACATGACGCATCCTTGCGATGTTATTTTCGTCTAGGTTAGCAGAGCCATCGGTTACGCCTACGTAGAATCAGTCGAGCAGGCGCAGATAACCCTCGTAGCGGTATAGCCGATCGCGCTTGCGCTCACCCACCTCGGCGAGGATACCGGCCTTGATGAGCACATCAATCGCCTTGCCGGCAGTCGGCTTGCTGATCGACAGCAGGCGCGCGACCGACGGCATCGTCACGATCGGGTGCTCGGGCAGCAGTTCGAACAGCTGGATGGCCGTGACGGTAGCACCAGACGTCTTCAGCAATGTCTGCCGGTCTTCGCTGACCCGTGCGTACAGGGCGCGCGCGGTTCGCGTGGCATCGTCGGCGATCTCTGCCACGCCTACAAGAAAGAACCGCAGCCAGCCGACCCAGTCGCCCTCGGTCCGGATCGCCTCGAGCCAGCGGTAATAGGCGGCCTGGTTCTGCTTGAGATAGAGGCTGAGGTAGAGCAGCGGACTTGTTGAGCAGTTGCCAGTGGTCCAGCAGCAGGGCGATCAGCATCCGCCCCAGGCGGCCGTTGCCGTCGAGGTAGGGGTGGATGGTCTCGAACTGGACGTGCGCCAGCGCGATACGCAGCAGCGGCGCCAGGTCGTCGTCGGCGTGGATATACCGTTCAAGATCACTGAGCAGATCGGCGACCTGCTCTGGTGGCGGCGGCACAAACACGGCATTGCCGGGGCGGCTGCCCCCGATCCAGTTCTGCGAGCGGCGCAGCTCGCCTGGCTGCTTGGTGGCACCGCGCACGCCCTGCATCAGGATGCGGTGGCACTCGTTGAACAGGCGCACGGAGATCGGCGGGCCTTTCGGCGAATGGATCTTCGTGAAGGCATGATTGACCGCAGCGACGTAGTTGGTGACCTCCTCGATGTCGTCAAGGTTCGAGGCACCGGGCTGCTCGGCCTGCTCCCAGGCCAGCACGTCGACCAACGTCGCCTGGGTGCCTTCGATCTCCGAGGACAGCAGGGCCTGCCTGATGCGGCCGCTCGGTGTTGTAGTGGCGCAGCCAGCGCCCGATCGCGTCCCGCGCATGGCTGATCGATTCGAATCGATCAGCCATGCGCTCCCCCTTCAGGCTGCGGACAAACCGCTCAACCAAGCCGTTCTGCTGCGGACTGTACGGCGTAATGAGTTCCTGCTGCAGTCCATAAGCCCTTACCGTCGCCGTGTGGCGCTGCGAGGCGAAGACCAAGCCATTGTCGCTGCGTAGCTGCAGTGTGCCTGCGCCACCGTTTGCCGTATTTCGCCGCAAGGTCCCGCAGTCTGCCGTCATATGCCCGTAGTGCCTTCCGGTGTCCCCGCCTCCGGCTCAAAGCCCGGGTACTGCACTTCATCCTTGAGCCGGCCGGCGTCAAATTGAAACAGACTAGCACTGGTTGAATCCCGGACAGGGCTCAACGACGCCGATGCAAACTCTCTATCGCTGCATGGATCCATTTTTTTGTAGCCTCCAGCCCGTAGCTGTTTTCAACCATCCGGCGCAGAGAGCCGAGTTGTTGTTCAAACATGCCGGGTTTGCGCAGATCGGCAGTCTCTTCATCGGGTCCAAGGGGTAGGATATGTTCAAAATAGGTTCCACCCAAAAGGTGGCGAAGGATACCTTCGCCCAAAAAAGCCTCGTCGTTGTTCAGCGTTCGCGTTGCGCGTAGCAGACGACGAACATCATATTGACCAGGAAAGATGTCGGGCACTTGTTTTTTTATGCCGAGTAGGGTGTAGACCCCAGTCCGGGCTGTTCTGACCGAACTTTCCAACGTGAATACCACATCGTTATGTGTTTCGACGAACTGACCAAGACAGGCGAGGTTGGTGCAACCGTCTGGTACCGTCCATGGGCGATCGCCCTTCGCACGAGGCATAAACTGTGCCGTGATGTATGGCATCAGCGCGGTACGTACTTTTGTCGCGGCGACTATTTCCGTGATCTGGTCAATCAGGCCAAGGTGGAAGCACATCTCGCTTAGAATCTCTTTGCCGGTACATTCTGGCATCGTTTTTTTGACGTAATTACCAGGCTTGTCCATATGTAATGCATAAACCCAAAGTACAATCATGTCATCGGGTTGGTCAGGAAAGTGTGGCTGACGATTGACGGTGAAACTCATTAACCATTCAGAGTCGGTGAAGGTGATGATGCCGCCGGTTACGGTTTTACCGGAATAGGGGTCGTTTACTGACAACTCTTTGAGTTTTTCGATCAATGGCGAGTGGGTACAGCTTAGCGTCGCCGATTCCCACATCGTTTTAGCTACGTTGTCGCAGAATTTCTCGGGGCGTCCAAAGACCGGCGATTTCTTGGCAAGGTTCTTCCACAAATGCCAGCTTGAGCCAACATCTGGATCATCACCGGTTATCTGCAGCTCGGGTACGGTGTCGTCGCCTCCATAGGCGGTGTCCTCAACTATCGAGCCGTTGGTGACGAAAACCAGATCACGTTTGTCGATATCGATAGACATTTCTTTGCCATGGCGGCGACATTTGATTGTGTTTGCGGTAAGCGCCCCGTCGCCCGTGTCCAGATCCAGATCCAGAACTCTGGTATCGTACTCGACGTTTATACCTTTCTCTTTGAGCCAATTCATCAGTGGTCGAACAAAGCAGTCATACTGGTTGTATTTGGGAAAAACCAGTGAAGTCATGTCATTGAGTCCATCCATGAGGTGAAGGAAGCGGTGAGCGTATAGTTTCATTTCCAGCACCGAATGGCAGTTCTGAAAAGCAAACATGGTGCGCCAGAAAATGTAAAAGTTACTATTCAGAAAGCCTTCACTGAACCATTCTTCCACGGAGATGCCGTCTAGGTCTTCCTTGCGTGCGAGCAATAGCTTCATCATCTCCAGCTGTTGCCGTTTGGTCAGACCCATGGTCGAGAAGTCTCTGATTTTGCCTTGTTTCTCCAGAAGTCGCGCCTTCGACCAGTTTTTGTCTGCGTCATTGACGATTCGGTATTCATCTAACACCGTGAATGGCGGTGGCAGTTCTAGGGCAGGAATTTCCGAGAATACATCCCAGAAGTTTTGATAAGTCATCTCCATCTCGCGGCCACCGCGCACGATGTAACCGTCTTCGGCATTACCCGCTCCGTCAAGCGCGCCGCCCCCCGTATTTTGTGCCTCTAGAAGGGTAATATTCGTGGCGGGCATATGGCCGTCGCGGATCAGGAAAAATGCGGCCGATAAGCCGGCAATCCCGCTGCCTACGATATATGCACGACGATCTGCAACCCCTGGCGTTGGAAGCGGACGATTATTGACATAGGCCCCTTGCAGATCAGCGGGTGGGAGAGGTGTATCAGGTCCATTATGAAGATGCTGTGTGGAGGCGTCAGGGGTTATGTCAACAGTTTGTGATGCCATCGCATCAATATGAGTATCTAGGCGCGAGGTATCGATTGTTAGAGAATCAGGGCGAGTCATCTATTTTTCCTTCGTGAATATTGGGCTTCTGTATGCCGTGCGCATATCTCGGAAACTGGCTGTCGAGAGCTAAGAGAGCATCTGGTCCGTATTGCGGGTAAACTTGGGCGTCAGCTTTACAGTGAAGTTGGCGCGGCAAAGCCTTTGCCGCGCGGTAGCAGATGTCTGCTGTCGTGAGATTTCCCGAGCTCTCGTGGTTATAGTAGTCGACAAATTCGGCTACACCTGGCCTCCAGGTCAACCGGAAGACGGGGGCGTCGGTCGCGACGGATTGAGTTCGATCTTCGCGCGCAGGCGATTGATGGCGATTGCGTTGTCCTGCGCTGGCCTCCAGCTTCCTCAGCACTCGATGACGTTTACCGCCAGCCCGCCTCGCGCGGTCTCTTTATACTTGGTCTTCATATCGGCACCCGTGTCGCGCATGGTCTTTATGACTTTGTCGAGTGACACATAGTGCGAGCCATCGCCACGCAGCGCCATGCGGGAGGCATTGATGGCCTTCACAGCGCCCGTTGCGTTACGCTCGATGCAGGGCACTTGCACCAAGCCGCCAACCGGGTCGCAGGTCAGGCCCAGGTTGTGCTCCATGGCGATCTCGGCGGCATTCTCGACCTGGGCCGGGGTGCCTCCAAGGACTTCGGTCAGCGCGCCGGCGGCCATTGAGCAGGCTGTCCCCACCTCCCCTTGGCAACCGACCTCGGCGCCGGATATCGAGGCATTCTCCTTGTACAGACTGCCAATGGCGCCGGCGGTGAGCAGGGCGCGCACTATCCCATTCTCGTCCGCGCCCGGCGAAAAGCGCCAATAGTAGTGCAATACTGACGGCACGATGCCAGCGGCACCGTTGGTTGGTGGAGTATAGGCAGTATAAAAGGCTTTTTCCGCCAGCTGCATCGCCTGATCGCAGCCATCGACACCCGCGGTCGGCCGCCTCGCTGACCATCGAACGATATCCGGCCGGCATGTTGGGGCGCGAATCCATCCCGGCAACTCGTTCGCGGGCGCGTTTTTCTTCGGAGGATCTTCTCGATCACCGCCGGATCCTCAATGCACGCGACGATCCGCACCGCACCGCCGCAGGCCGGGCAGGTCTCGATGTCGATACCGACCGAATTGCCTGGAGCGATTTGGAACAGCCGAAGGCTGGCCCGAAGGGCGGAGGGCAGGATGCCCGGAGTAACACCCGTTTGAGGCGTTGCGCCCAGGTCATCGCGGCGCGGCGTTCGGCCGGTGTCGGTTCATCCAGATCCTCTGTCGTCGCATGCTGACCGCCCCTGCCCCGCCTAGCCGGTGTCACCCGCGGCTTGTCAGCCGGTACTTCGACTCCCTGAAGAACCATCAGGACCTCCCACGTTCACTTAGTTTGCTCTACCAGCATGCCGTGCTCTCAGACCCCGGGGACGCCACTTGCTGCTGCCCATCCCGTAGCAAGCGATGTTGTCTTCTGCTAATTTGACGCCATCGACCATCTCACATTTGCATCTTAACGGGGCTCAATCACTTCAACCCTTTACGGCTTACGGCCTGCAAGCTCTCTGTCTACGCTTAACGCCTACCGTTACCGGCACACGCTCAAGACTCGATAACAGGTACGGCGGGTCACCGCTTCCTGTGCTGTACTTCCAACTGCCAGCAAAATAAGTGCCTCGTGGCACACCATATTTGGGTGCAAATTAATAGTCACTTAAAGGCGAGTCGATTCATCACTACCCAACAAATCAAGCGACTGCCTACAAATGATATTATTGGTCCAGCAATAGATTCCTTCGAAAAAAGACCGATGCAAATATCGGTGAGATTTGTGATCGCACCCACTATGGTTCTAACTGGTTGGCATGCGTGGACAAAATCCAATAGATTTCTCATAACTGATTGGCGTGTTAACGGTTATTGCTTCCCGGCAATTCTCGCTTTTACCCGTGGACGCGTCCAGTGCTGGCATGGGTGAAGCACCTTTTGTAAACTCACAGTCACTGACAGGACTGAACGACGGGATACATGAAGCTGGCACCGTTACCCCTGGCCGCAGGACTCATTGCAGCGCAGCTCAATGCGAAAGCAGCAGATTTAACCATGGCGCTGGGTGGCTTCGATGTCCGCAAGTCCGGGGTAGCCATGGGACAGGCCGAATACCGTTTTTCCAATGGCTGGTCTGGCTTCAGGCCGCAGGCCGGCTTATTCGTAACGGAGGACAGCGGGGTCTATCTCTATGGTGGTGTCGGGTATCCATTTGCACTGAATGAGCAATGGTCATTAACCCCCAGTCTTTCGGCTGGCTACTACGACAAGGGTGATGGCAAGAACCTGGGGTATGACCTTGAGTTCTACAGTCAGCTGAGGCTGGAGTATCGGCTTGCGGCCGGTTCCAGCGTCGGTCTGGGAATCGGGCATATCTCCAACGCGGGTTGCGGGGACAACAACCCGGGCGCCGAGACTTTACATCTGTCCTATAGTATTGCTTATTAATGATGAGTCTGAAGTTCCCTGGTGAGAGATGCGCATGGCTGTGCTCGTGAAGTGTATTATTTACCAGCGGCGCTCGGATGTCTGATCGCCATTTGTCCTGTTGGATTCCCGCAATCGAGGAGGCAGTCACGTGAGTAAGAAGCATAAGAAATCGAAGCATAAAGACGAGGCAGCAGACGAACAGCCTGTCGCGGAAAGCAAGCCACGCATGAAGAAGAAGGATTATGAAAAGGAACTGCGCAACTTGCATGTGGAACTGGTGAAGCTGCAGCAGTGGGTGGTTCACGAGGGACTCAAGGTCTGCGTGGTATTCGAGGGGCGGGACGGTGCCGGTAAAGGGGGCACCATCAAGGCGATCACCGAGCGGGTCAGCCCACGGGTGTTCCGGGTGGTGGCGCTGCCGGCGCCTAGTGATCGCGAAAAGACCCAGATGTACATCCAGCGCTATCTTCCGCACATGCCGGCAGCCGGTGAAGTGGTGATCTGGGACCGTAGCTGGTACAACCGCGCGGGCGTGGAGCGGGTCATGGGTTTCACCAGCGAGGATCTGGTGCAAAGGTTCCTGAAGATGACGCCGCCCGTCGAGAAGGCGATAGTGGATTCCGGGATCATTCTCATCAAGTACTGGCTCGATGTGGACCAGGATGAGCAGACGCGCAGGATGGAAGGGCGTATTACCGACGGCCGCAAGCTCTGGAAGCTGTCGCCCATGGATATCGAGTCCTACAAGCGCTGGTACGACTATTCGCGGGCCCGGGACGAGATGATTGCGGCCACGGACACGGAGCATGCGCCCTGGCACGTGGCCGTGTCGAACGACAAGAAACGCGTCCGCCTCAACATCATTACCCATTTGCTCGGGCAGATACCCTACAAGTCGCTGCCGCGCAAGAAGGTCAAGCTGCCGCCACGGCAGAAGCCAGGTAATTACAGGGAGCCGGATTACCCGCTCAAGTACGTCCCGGAAAAGTTTTAACATATGGCGCCGTGCGCCGGACATACTTGACTGGCGCAGTGAGAACAACAGAAGCCGGAGGTCAGGCTGGTGGATAGCGAGAATCTTGTCGATGACCTCCGGATCCTCAATGCATGCGATGATCCGCACCGCCCCGCCGCAGGCCGGGCAGGTCTCGATGTCGATCCCGACCGAATCGCCTGGAGCGATTTGGAACAGCCGAAGGCTGGCCCGAAGGGCGGAGGGCAGGATGCCCGGAGTAACACCCGTTTGAGGCGTTGCGCCCAGGTCATCGCGGCCCGGCGTTCGGCTGGCGTAGACTCCTCCGGATCCGCGGTCCGGGCATGCTGACCGTCCCTACCCCGCCTGGCCGGCGTCACCCGCGCACGGTATTTGCTGTTTGGCGCAAACACCCCGTGACAAATTCATCTGGAATGAATTTGGACAGCTTTAGCTGGCCCGCGAAGCGCGGTGAGTATCAGGGATGATACGAGCCAAGCGCGTCAGGTTGACCCGCGGTTTCGGCACCAGGGCGGCCAGGCGGGCGATGAAATCGAGCGGCTCGACAACATCGCCGGGAGCGATTTTGAACAGCCAGAGGCTGGCCCGCAGGGCAGAGGGCAGGATGCCCGGAGTAAGATGACATGCGTCGTGCCGTCACGGTACGGCGTCTTCAACTGGGTCGCTCCTGCGCATCCCTGCGCCCGCGACACTTGTGAATCCCTTCACGTCGTACCGGACGTTGCCGTTCGGCGTGAGCGACAGGCGCTTTTCCGAGATGGCTGGCCGACTGATGTAGCGACACAGCCGCTCGAGCTTCTGGCGTTGATCCGCCCGCGCTGCCACGCCAGCGTGCAGCGAGACAACATCGCCGGGAGCGATTTTGAACCGCCGCAGGCGGACCCTAAGGGCGAAGGGCAGGATGCCCGGAGTCACCCGGCGACCTTGCCAACCCCGTCATCGAAGGGCTCGACACAGGCCGGCAGCGTCTGCAACGTGAACACTTTGCGACCCTGCTGCGGCCCAACGGCGATGCGGTAGGTGGGTCGCTCTTGCGCATCCTGCGCTCGCGACATTCGTGCATCCGTGCACATCATCGACGAACCCAGGAGTTGTTTCATCGCGCCGGCTTCGAGTTCGTCGCCAGCCAGGTAGCTGTTCTCCGCATCGCGTTCCAACAAGCCCTGACGTTCCAGGTAGCGGCCGATGCGCTGCGCCAGGGTCTGGGTAAGCCCGGCCAACTCGGTGCTGGTCGGGGCCCTCACCCAGCGGAAGCGCAGCGAACCGTCGGGGTGCTCGATATACACCCCGTCGAGGAACAGCATGTGGAAGTGGACGACCCTGCGGCCCTTTCCCTGGCGGCATTGGCGTCTGCTGCTGTTTGCGGTCGGCGTGCCGCCGCTGCTCGCCCTCACCGGGATCGCAGCCGCGGCATTTCTGGGTTTACCCGAGGGATCGGCGATAATTCTCGCGACCCTCGCCGCGAGTGCGTCTTACATCGCCGTGCCGGTGGCGATCAAGGGTGCGATACCGAAAGTCAGCGCACCGCGAAGGCCAACCAGATCCGTGGCCTGGTGGCCGAGTACGGACTGGTGGCACCGCAGCAGTTGGCCAGTTTACGAGCGGCTATACCGAGTTGGCTGGAAGATGCCGAGAATGGTTTGAGCGCCCGGTTTCGCCGTTTGTTGAACGACCTTTGGGATGAGCTGAAGTACTTGGATCAACGCATCACGGCACTGGACCAGGAGATTACGACACTGGCGCAACAAGACCCGGTCGCCCAGCGACTTCAACAGCTGCGTGGCGTGGGGCCGTTGATTGCGACCGCTCTGGTTGCGGCTGTCGGCAACGCCGAGCAGTTCAGCAATGGCCGACAGATGGCAGCGTCCTTGGGACTCACACCGGGACAACACAGCTCCGGTGGGAAAGAGCGATTACTGGGGATCACCAAGCGGGGTGATGTCTATCTGCGCACCCTTCTGATCCATGGAGCCCGTTCCGTTATTTATGCGGCCAGGCATAAGGATGACCGATTGAGTCAATGGGTCACGGGCCTGGCGAAGAGAAGACACCCGAATGTCGCTGCTACCGCGCTAGCCAACAAGACCGCGCGTATCGCCTGGGCAATGTTGCGACGGGGAACCGATTATCAACCGGACATGATGATGCCGGCATGATCATCTGTTGCTGACAGGAGAACTTCACTGACGATTGCAGAGCAAGCCAGCTGATGGCGAACAGGTCGAACCGGCGTCGGAAAAACCCGGGAATGTCCACGTGCGAGAAGCACGAGAAAGCGATTGGGAGCCGGCGCGCGAATAGCCCATTATGGCCCTGCATCGAAGCATCGATGCGTCAAACGAGGCCGGATATACGTAAGCAGTCGAACCTACGCGTCATTGAATGGAATGCTTGCAAGCCGAGGAGGAGTATATACGGACATCGGGCTTGCCATGCTGGCATCGCTCGGTGCAACCTTCCCTTTCAACGTGATCGTCGGCATCGGCCTGTATCATCAGATCATCCAGCTCATGCTTCTCCGGACATAAAACAGGAGAGATGCAGCAGGCTGGTCAACAGGTTGAAGATCGACACAGACAGCATGACCGTCGGCATGATGTAGTTGGTTACGCCGCGGTGGATGATATTACTGGTTTCATACAGGATGAGACCGGCCATCAGCACATTGCTGGCGATTGGAATAGCGTTTATGTTTCTTATCCGCGCCTACCGGCTGTTCAACGTCATCGATGACTTCAACCGCGAGGGCCTAGGCATCGAGGTGGACTTTTCGCTGCCTGCCGATCGGGTCATCCAAGGCCGCTCTGTCTGCTTGTTGCAGCATGCTTTGCGGCGGCCAAACACCAGGTGGCCGAGGACTGCGGGTCGCTTGACGCACCGGCAAGCACCACGAAAGATCAATCCGGCAAGGCGCCCGCTAGCGGGGAAGGCTCGGTACGGTAGCTGAAATCTTGCGACAACCTAAAGTCCCTTTACTCGGGATCACCGAGCTTTGCCGATCCGGAGTGCTAGAATAGCGTGGACAAGTTCGTTAAGCCGGCCACCCGACCAGTGTTTTACGGCCGCTCTGTGCAACCGCCGCTGACGTCGGCGGTGATGCGCTTGGGTGCGGACGCATGAGCATCCTGACCGTCGCCTGGTCCGGTTGTGCCGCTGCGAGCCTGATGCTCGCGCTGATGCAGGTCTTTCTCTGGTTCCATGAACGCCCCTCGCCGATCTACCTGCTGACGTCGCTCGCATGCCTAAGCGCCGCGGCCACCGCGATCTCGGAACTGGCGCTGATGCACGCCTCGTCGACCGCGATCTATGCAGAAATCCTGCGTTGGGAGAACCTGGCGGTCTTTCTGTTGCTGGTCTCGCTGGTGTGGGCGGTGTACCTCCACCTCCGCACCGGTCGCCGCTGGCTCGCCTCGGTCATTACCGTGCTTTGGGTGGTTGCCACGGTGATCAATTTCACCTCCGCAAACAGCATTGTCTTTGCCGAAATCCATGCGCTCAAACAGCTGCCCACATTCTGGAATGAGACATTCGTTGGCGCTGTCGGAATCCGCAACCCATGGCTGGTCCTTACGGAGATCGCTTCGCTGCTGATACTCGTTTTTTTCGCCGATGCCGCCGTGCGCTCCTGGCGCCGGGGTCGCCGCCGACGTGCAGTGGCGGTGGGTATTGGGGCGGGGAGCTTTATCCTGATAGGTGGCATACATTCGCCATTGGTCGATGCGGGAATCATTGAGACGCCTTACATGGTGGGCTTCGCGTTTCTGACGATGGTGCTCGCACTGAGCTATGAACTTGTGACTGATGCGGTTCTGGCTTCGCGCTATGCGCTTGAGATCAAGGCCGGCAACAAGCGGTGGCATGCCCTCATGACGAATGTACAGCTGTCCGTCATTGGAATAGACAGGGACGGGCGCGTCGAGCACGTCAATCCTTTCTTCGAGCGTCTGTCCGGCTATTCGTCTGAAGAGCTCAGCGGGCAGCCGGCAACCCGGCTCGTCCCGGAGGGCGATGCAGAAGAATTGAAAAGTCGGCTCGAGGCCGCATCAAAAATTGGCCCTCGGCCGAAAAGCCAATGGACCATTCTCTGCCGCTCGGGTGAACGGCGACAGTTCATGTGTTCGACGGTGCGTCAGGATTCGCCGGAAGGCGCATACGATGGTGTCCTCACCGTCGCTGAGGACATCACGGACCGGCTCAGGGCAGAACGCGAGCTGACAGTGGCGCGTCGCGAAATGGAGCGCCTGATGCGCGCGAACATGTTGGGCGAACTCGCATCCGCGCTGGCCCACGAACTGAACCAGCCCCTGGCGGCGGTTCTCAGCAACGCGCAGGCGGCGCAGCGGTTGCTCGGTTCCGATGCCTTGGAGCCAGAGGAGCTGCGCGAGATCCTGGAGGACATCGTTCGCGACGACCGGCGGGCAAGTGAGGTGATTACCCGTATTCGGAGCATGGTGTGCAAGGGCGAGGCGCAGCGCGAGCCGATTCAGGTGAACGCCGCATTGCGCGCGGTGATCGGCCTGATGCAGGGTGAGCTGGAAGCGAACAACGTCCATCTACACCTTGCACTGGACGCCGAACTGCCGGCAGTGGTCGCCAACCAGGTCGATATGCAGCAGGTCGTCATGAACCTGATGATGAACGCGGTCCGGGCGGTGAGTGATCAGCCGGAGGAGAGTCGGTGGATCGCGCTCGAGACTATGCAGCGGAACGGCCTTATTCGACTGGTGGTCGAAGATTCGGGTGCCGGTATCCCGGAGGATGTTGCGGGGCGCATGTTCGAGCCGTTCTTCACCACCAAGTCTCTAGGCATCGGCATGGGTCTGGCCATATGTCGACGCATCGTTGAAGGGCACGGCGGTCGGATCGGTGCCGAGAACCGGGATACGGGCGGAGCGCGAATTTCCGTGGAGTTTCCGCTGACGCACGATGGACAGTAAGCCGATGACCGAGTCCCCAGCCATTGTCTGTATCATCGATGACGATGCGTCCGTGCGCCGCAGCCTGCAACGGCTTCTGGTGGCAAACGGATACCGCGTCGAGGCCTTTGCCGATGCGCAGAGCTATCTCGCGCACGAACCTGATGGGCGATGCGGCTGTATTGTCTTGGACATTCGCATGCCGGGCATCGACGGCCTCGAACTGCAGACCCGTTTGGAAGAAGAAAGGCCGCGTGCGCCCATCGTGTTCCTTACCGGCCACGGTGATATCCCGATGAGCGTGCGGGCGATCAAGGCGGGTGCCGCTGATTTTCTCACCAAACCGGTGGACGAAGCGGTCCTGCTGGCGGCGGTGACCGGCGCCGTGGCGTTGCACCGGCAACGCATCACCGAATCCAAGCACATTGAAGCGATTCATCGGCGCATTGCCAGCTTGACCCCGCGGGAACTGGATGTGATGCGTTGCGTGATCACCGGGGCTGCCAACAAGACGATCGCGAACGACCTGGGGATCGCCGAGAATACCGTAAAGATCCACCGTTCCCGCGTCATGAGAAAGCTGCGGGTGACCTCCGTGGCGGCTTTGCTCCTGGCCTGCCAGCAGGCTGGGATCGAGCCGGCAAACGAAACGTAAATGCGAGAATTCCTTTCATTTCACCGCATCGGCTAGCCCATAGGCCTTTCGCCCTATATACCCTGCCCTCCTGGTCGACTAGCCTTCCCCGTGTCTTCAACGGAACCGGCCATGGCGCAGCCCGACCAAACGTCGATCGTGTATATCGTGGACGACGACCCCTCAGTGCGCGGGGCCTTGGCCCGGCTTTTGCGGTCAGCCGGGCTCGAGACACGGGAGTTCGCATCGGGCGACGAATTCATGGACGCCGGGATCGGTTCGGGGAAGGCCTGCGTCGTGGCCGAAGCGCTCATGCCGGGCGGCGCCGGAATCGATCTTCCGCTGCGGCTTCGCCAGTCTGGTCGCGATATCCCGGTTGTTCTGCTCACCGCGGAGGGCAACGGCAAAGGCCGCGCCGCGGCCAGATCGGCTGGGGCGTTTTCGTTCTTTCGCAAACCGGTGGATGCCGAGGCGTTCCTGGATGCTGTCGAATGGGCGCTTGGTAACAGTGTTATGTGCCGCGAGGGTCCAGCGCACACCACGTGGTAAGGAGAACTCATGAACGGACACATCAGAATTCGGCGGGCTGTGACGGCCGTTCTTGCTGGTCTTGGGCTGACCGCTGCTGCGGGCTTGGCCCAGGCGGAGCAGAAAGCCGGCGGCGGCGACCTGCGTGCGGCCACGCAAAACCCGATCAGCTCCATGATCAGCCTGCCGTTCAAATTCTCATTTGATAACGGCGCCGACAACGGCGATGCAGATATGCTGAATATTCAGCCCGTCATCCCGGTGACGGTCGGTGACTGGAACCTTGTCAACCGCCTGATCATTCCACTGGTCGATGCGCCTGGCGGCATACCCGGGCTGCCGGACAACCCCGGCATCGGCGTGCCGGGTTCCGGTGGCCGGGCCTCCGGGCTGGGCGACATCAACTACTCACTGTTCTTCAATCCGCTAAAAACGGAGGGAAGTGTGATCTGGGGTATCGGCGGATCGGTGACCATGCCCACCGCGACAAATGACAAGTTGGGTTCCGGCAAGTGGAGTATCGGTCCGACCGCCGTTGCCCTGATGCAGCCCGAGTGGGGGTCGATCGGAATCCTGGGCAGGCAACTTTGGTCCGTGGCCGGTGACTCGGATCGTGCCAGCGTCAGCCAGTCCTTGATCGAACCGTTCGTGAATTACAACCTGGACAACGGATGGTACCTGATCAGTGACTCGGTCATTACGGTCGACTGGAAGATCAAGTCGGGTGACAAGGTGACCCTGCCATTGGGTGGCGGTGTGGGTAAGATCTTCAAGGTCGGCGACCAGGCGATGAATGCCCGCGTGGAGGCCTATTCGAATGTCGTCAAACCGGATGGCGCGCCAGACTGGACCATTGGCGGCACCATCCAGTTTTTGTTCCCGAAGTAATACAGCAGCGCCACCACGATCTTGGCGGGTCGAGAAGATACGTCGAATGAAGGGCACTTTGAAATGTACGCATTAACTCTATTGAGCCAAGAGGCAAAAACACGAGAAATGACGTCCTTGCTGAACATCCACGAAATGAGAAGAGATGCAATGTGAAAAATGAAGTCGGTTCTAATCGCAAACCAAAACTAAAGCCGTGGAGGCATGCAATGAATAAGAGGCATATGTTGTTTCCCCTGCTGGGGTTGGCGGCTATAGCCGCTGCACCGCTGCAATCCTTCGCATCGGCCGACAAGCCTAACGTCCTGGTGATCATGTCCGACGATGTGGGCATCACCAATGTCGGCGCCTATAGCATGGGCATGGCCGGCTACCAGACGCCCAATCTGGACCGGATTGCGAAGGAAGGCGTGCTGTTCACCGACTACTACGCGGAGCAGAGCTGCACCGCGGGACGCTCGGCCTTTATCACTGGACAGTCGACGGTCCGCACAGGGCTGACCAAGGTCGGTCTCCCGGGCGCGGCCCTTGGTCTCCAGCCGGAGGACCCGACGCTGGCCGAGATTCTCAAGCCTCTCGGCTATGCGACCGGGCAGTTCGGCAAGAACCATCTCGGCGACCGCAACAAGTTTCTGCCTACCGTTCACGGTTTCGATGAGTTCTACGGCAACCTCTACCATCTCAACGCCGAGGAGGAGCCGGAGCACCCCGACTATCCCAAGGATCCAAAGTTCAAGGCCGAGTTCGGCCCGCGTGGGGTGCTCGACTGTGTTGCCACCGATAAGGAAAGCACGGTTGACGATCCCCGCTTCGGCCCCATGGGCAAGCAGGAATGCAAGGACACCGGTCCGCTGACCAAGAAGCGCATGCAGACCGCAGACGAGGAGTTCCTCGACCGAACGGTCAAGTTTATCAAAAAGAATCACGAGGCCGGTAAGCCGTGGTTTGCCTGGTTCAACTCGTCACGCATGCACTTCTACACCCACCTGAAACCGGAAAGCGAAGGCGTAACGGGTCTCGGCATCTACGCCGACGGTATGGTGGAGCACGACGGCCATGTGGGTCAGCTGTTGAATTTGTTGGACGAGCTTAAGATCGCGGACAACACCATCGTCGTTTACACCACCGACAACGGTCCGCACTACAACGAATGGCCGGACGGCGGCATCTCGCCCTTCCGCGGGGAGAAGAACACCAACTGGGAAGGCGGCTACCGGGTACCTGCGATGGTGCGCTGGCCCGCGAAGATTCCGGGCGGCAAGGTCGTCAACGACGTCACCTCACATCTCGACTGGTTCCAAACTTTGGCGGCTGCAGCGGGTGCACCGGACATCAAGGAACAGCTGAAGAAAGGCGGCAAGCACGGGGCCAAGACATTCAAGGTCCACCTCGACGGCTACAACATCCTGCCCAACCTGATGGCAAAGGAGGCCGCGGAGGTCGATTGGCCGCGCCATGAGTTTTTCTACTGGAACGATGGCGGCCAGCTCGTGGGGCTGCGTTACGAACAGTGGAAATTCGTTTTCATGGAGCAACTCTCCAAGGGCTTTTCGGTTTGGCGGGACCCCTTCGTGTCACTGCGGATGCCCAAGATCTTCAACCTGCGCACCGATCCGTTTGAGCGCGGCGACACCGATGCGAACAACTGGGAAACCTGGGTGATCCGCCATGCCTTCCTCTTCGTCCCGGCGCAGACCTACGTGGGTGAGTACATCGCCACCTTCAAGGAGTTCCCGCTGCGCCAGAAGCCAGCGAAGTTCAACCTGGACGACGTGATGGCAACGATGAAGACGGCCACCGGGAAATGACGGTCTGAAACGGCGCGCTGCGCGAATGTAATCGTGTAATCGGGGACAGACCACAATTTCTATCGAGAAACGTGGTCTGTCCCCCTTTTTCTGTCCCCTTTTTTCCGGGCAAATCTTCGCATCTGGAACTGGCCGTAATCCAAGAGCCCGGGAAGAACCTGGTGTTTTTCTCTGAATTTTGCTTTGACTGAACTCTTCCATGACTGAATTCGCTGAACCCACCCGGGGATTCCGAATACCATCCAAGGCTTTAATCGCCTTCCTCATCCTGACTTTTGGTATCACTTGGGGCTGATCGGTGTCTATATCGTTCGACCCGAATGGGCGTTATCGACGTTTGGTGAGATCAGCGGCTCGCACCCGCTCTTCTTTCTAGCCACTTGGGGAGTATAAAAGGCTTTTCCGCCAGCTGAATCGCCTGATCGCAGCCGTCGCCACCAGCGCTCGGCCGCCCCGCTGACCATCGAACGGCATCAGGCCGGCATGTCGGGGGCGAATCCATCCCGGCAACCCGTTCGCGGGCGCGTTTTTCTTCGTTCGCCAACCGCCAGGCCAATCTCCACCCTTGCCGCACCGCAGACAGCGCAGCCCAAACGAGTTCATCCCGGGGTTGTCACCCCGTCTCGTCGAACAGCCCCCGCTGCGGTGGCGCCCGGCACGGCGGCCGCATCAAAGCTTCAGGCTCTGATGCTTTCGCATCCAGGTGGGCGAGGATCTTCTCGATGACCGCCGGATCCTCAATGCACGCGACGATCCGCACCGCACCGCCGCAGGCCGGGCAGGTCTCGATGTCGATACCGACCGAATTGCCTGGAGCGATTTGGAACAGCCGAAGGCTGGCCCGAAGGGCGGAGGGCAGGATGCCCGGAGTAACACCCGTTTCAGGCGCTGCGCCCAGGTCATCGCGGCGCGGCGTTCGGCCGGTGTCGGTTCATCCAGATCCTCTGTCGTCGCATGCTGACCGCCCCTGCCCCGCCTGGCCGGTGTCACCCGCGCACGGTATTTGCTGTTTGGCGCAAACACCCCTACGTGAGAACCCCGCCTTCTTGATCAGGTGCGTGGCGATGCAGCGGTGGACAATGCCGAGCACCCGGCCCATGACCTCGGGGCGGCTGGCGAACAGCGAGCGCAACGGATAAGGGACGCTCAGCACCCATTGGCGCACCGGCTGTTCCGGTAACACCTCGTCGACCAGCAGCGCGGCACTCTCGGCCATGCGTCGGGCGCCGCAGCCATCGCTTCCCTAAAGGTCCGCGGCAAATAACCGCGGAAATTCGTCGGCACTTACACCAGGTGCTCGGCATGACAAGTTTCGCAGCGCGCCCTCAGAAAACCGTGCTCGAGACGCCCACACTTGAGGTATTCCTCGAACTCCTGCTGCACATACCCCGGCAAGTCCGTGCCCTGCGCCGCCAGGTGCGCCTTGAATGCGGGATAGTATTCCTCGACAAGTTGATAAAGGAGGGTGCGCTCCGGGCGGTGGCGCACATACGGCGGCGCACCGATACCCGGCCTGGCTTCCCTGCCAGCCGGCGACGGCAACATGACGCATCCTTGCGATGTTATTTTCGTCTAGGTTAGCAGAGCCATCGGTTACGCCTACGTAGAATCAGTCGAGCAGTGTCCAGCAAGGCACAACGACGCGGAATAGTCATTCTATTCCAAGGAGTTGTAACGCAGCTGGGCGCCTCGCGGGGCGTGCCCTGGCGGCCGTAGCGTGATGCACCCCGAGGGTGACGCCCTAGTTGTTGCTGATTTTCAAAAACTTCAGACGCTTACACGTGGGACGAAGCGGTCAACTGCTCTTTCTAGGATCATGGCCGGGTTCTTATCACCTTGCCTTCGGTGACGAATGACAGACCCTGTGTCCCCGTCCCCCCACTCATGATTGCTTGAACGATGGGGCTCACGACCTTTTCGTCCGCTTGCCACTCGACAATAAAATTCGCACCCACACCGCCCTGGTCGTCCCTGATATCGACGACAAAATTGGCCGACTCAAATGGTCCAAGGGAACGCGGATCGTCGATGTAGTCTTTGAGTTGGGTGCCGGAATGGTCGGAGTAGCGGACACTGGTTAACTGGATCGATTTCGAAGGGTCGACATTGTGGACGGCCAGAGTAGACGACAGCGGCTGTCGGTCAGCCATCTCTCCCTGATAAATGTGAGAGTAGACCGGAACGTAGACCACCTCGCCGATCGGCGCCTCACGCGGGCGCTCTTTCCCCTCAGCCGCATCTTGCGCCGCGACTTCGTGGGGCAATGCACCGAACAGGGTCGTCGCAGCGACGCTGGTCACCACGCATGCCGACCGAATGGCGCGCGCGAGGGTTGGAGTGCGTATCGTCATGGGCTGTTGATCCTGTACATTGTGTTTGAAAATCAATGATCGGAACACCCGAGCTCCAGCACCAACTCGACCGCAGTGGCGGTCTCGCCGGGGTGCATCAGGTTGGCATCGCTGAAACGGAATCCGCACTTCCCGACGATGCCCGGCGTTGGTCGAAGGCGCGCATCGCCGCCTTCAGGGTCGGGTAGGCCCGATCGGCGGTCAACGCGCGGCGTGCGTCGACCCATTCGCCCTGGAAGCGTCGGCCCAGGCTGCGCTTGATGTTCGCGCTCGCGAGCACGACGCCGCGAGCGGCCAACTCTTCGCTCAGCCGATCGATGGCATCGATGGCCGTGCTGTCGACGACGTTGATGGAGCTCGCATCGATCACGACCCATTCCACGGGCGTCTTAGATGCGGCGATCAGCGCCAGCACCCGCTCGCGGAAGTAGTCGATGTTGTAGAACACCAGGCTGGCCTCGAAGCGATACAGCAGCAGGCCGGGGACGATCTTCGCCTCCGGGTAGTCGTCGACGTCGTGAAAGCCCTTCAGGCCCGGCACACGGCCCAGTACGGCATCCACCGGCCGCGAGCTGTTCGCGAGCAGCTGCAGCAGGCTCAGGATCACGGCCAGCAGGACGCCGGGCAGGGCGCCGAGCACCAGCACACCCAGGGTGGTGCCGACGGAGAAGGCCAGCTCGACGCGGCTGATCGAATAGAGCTTGCGCAGCATCGCGCCATCGAACAGCCCCGCCGCGGAGACGATGATCACCGCCGCCAGCGCGGTCATCGGCACGAAGGCGAGCGGCGCGGTCAGAAAGAACAGCACCGCGAGCATGGCGCCGCCGGCGACGATGCCGACCAGCTGGGTCTTGCCGCCCATGGCGTCGTTGACCGCGGTGCGCGAATCGGCGCCGGTGACCGGGAAGCCCTGGGCCAGTCCGGAGGCGAGGTTGGCCGCGCCGAAGCCGAACAGCTCGCGGTTGGGGTCGATCGGGTAGTGATTGCGCTGGGCGAAGCCCTTCGCGGTCAAGATACCGCTGGTGAAGCTCACCAGGACCAGGCCGGCCGCATCACGCAGGATCAGCGGGTAGTCCGCGGCCGGCAGCAGCGGGATGTGGAAGAATTCCGGCAGGCCCGCGGGCACCGCGCCGAGCACGGCGACGCCATGCTGCTCCAGGCCGAGGGCCGCGGCCAGTGCGATGCCGACGACGACCACCACCAGCGCCCCCGGTAGCCGGGGCGCGAAACGGCGCAGTGCCAGCAGCCCGACCAGCGAGCCGAGCCCCAGGAGCAGCGTCGGCAGATGGGCCGTGGGGAAGCGTTCGACGTGCTCGGCCAGCTTGCCGAGGAAGTCCGGGGCCTGGACCGAATAGCCGAACAGCTTGTCGAGCTGACCGACGATGATGAGCAGAGCGATCCCGTTCATGAAGCCGACCAGGATCGGCTGCGACAGGAAGCGCGCGATGAAGCCGAGCCGCGCCGTGCCCGCCAGCAGATAGATGATGCCGGCGCCCAGGGTCATGGCCGTCACCAGTGCCAAGTAGCGCTCAGTGTCGCCGCCGGCGAGCGGTGCGAGGGCGGCGGCCATCAGCATGCAGGTGGCGGCGTCCGGCCCGGTCATCAGCTGTCGCGATGAGCCGAACAGGGCGTAGGCGAACAGCGGGAAGATCGCCGAGTACATGCCGATCACCGCCGGCACGCCGGCGATGTCGGCATAGGCGATCCCGACCGGCAGCGCGACGGCCGCCACCGACAGGCCCGCCGCGATGTCGCCGGGCAGCCAGGCGACGCGGTAGCGGGACAAGCTCTCGACGCCGGGAGCGACCCGGCCGACGAAGCGGCGAACCCGACCCGGCGGCTGCTCGGCGTCAGTCATGTTTCGGTCTCCGGGATGTCTGCAAGTATGATCGAAGGTTTCTCAACCGGCCGCGCCGGGGCGCTTGCCCGCCTGCTCGTTATCCAGTGCCTTTTTCGTGATGCTGTGGTACCGAGGGTCTGGTAGGCGGGTCTCCTGTCCACGTAGGGTTTGATCGCTTCGGCGTCCTTCAGCACCTCCTCGAGAAAGCCGATATCGAAGTCGTCCAGCTGTTCCCCCCGGTCCACTTTCGCCTTGATGTCCAGCGCACGAGGCAGTCTCCACTGCTCGAAGCGCTCGATCAGCGCCTCGACGACGCCTTCCTCCTTCTGTTTCGACTCGTCGGTCATCGTGTTCTCCCACTGGGCAGGTTGAAGTTCGAAAAAGCGTGAAGCGGCAAGCATACCAGGCGCCGGGTTCCGTCGAGCATGGTCTCTCCTGGCTGGCACGAAACCTACTGCAGCGCCCGCGGCATGGGCGGGGCCTCTGCGTTTTCCCCGACATCCCCGGTCATGACGAGCACCGAGGCGGTGGTACCGACCCGCAGCGCGACGCCCTCCGGAACCTCATCGAGGTGCACACGCACCGGAACGCGCTGGGCCAACCGAATCCACTGGAACGTCGGGCTGACGGTCGGCAGCAGGTCGTGGCCCGTGCTGCCGTCGCTCTGGGAGATGCCCCATCCGATGCTGTCCACCCGGCCTTCCAGGGGCCAGTCCGGATAGGTCATCAGGGTGATGATGGCACGGTCCCCGGCGCGCATGTCGCCGACCAGGCTCTCGCGGAAGTAGCCGTGCACCCAGAAGCTCGCCGCATCCACCAGCGCCAGCGCCGGCTGGTTGGCGACCGCCTGGCTGCCGAGGCGCAGGTTGAGGTTGGTGACATAGCCGTCCACCGAGGCGCGCAGCTGCGTGAATTCCAGGTCCAGCTGCGCCGTCTCCAGCGCGGCCTTGGCGGCACGTAGCTGCGCATTGTCCTCGCCCGGGGCGCCCAACTCGGCCCTGGCGCGCGCCAGTTGGGCCTGGGACTGGAGCTTCGCCGAGTTGGCCTGGGTCAGCTGCGCCTGGGCTTTGGCGAGTTCGGCCTGGGCCACATCATTGGCGGTCAGGGCGTATCTCAGCAGTGCGGGGATTTTGCTCGTGACGGGATGACGACGGTTCCGATGATCAGGGTATAGATCACCGCTAGCGCCAACAGCGGGTAGAAGAAGAACCGCGACAGGCGGTAGCGATTGAGTTGGTTCGCAGTCAGCCAGGCAAGCGCCATGCCCCAGCACGGCCGCGATCAGCAGCGGCGGGAAATAGACCTCGCCGATGGCGAATTCGCTTGGGATGAAATTCATGGGTGATTCTGCCGGGTTAGAAACGTGCCTCGCGCAGGCGCGGCCAGTCGATCACGGCCGTTTGTTTCGCGAACGCGATGACCGCCTCCGAGAGGCCCCGGTGGGCGCCGAGGAGGCTGTAGGCGCGCTCGGCCTCCGCTGCCGGAATGCTGATGGTGTCCGCTTTGTTCAGCGCCGCTTCGATGTGCGCCTCCAGGCGGTCGAGCTTGGCGTCCAGCAGGGCGCGGAAGCCGGCATGATCCGCCGCATCGGGCTCCAGCGATAGACGCCGGAAGATGTCCTTGAGACCGGCGCGCCAAGTGTCGATCTCATTTTGCACGTCCGGCCCCGCCAGCACACGGCCGACCCCAGCGCGCGCCTCAAGGGTTTCCTGCATCCGGTAGCCGAGCGCCTGGATATCGGCGGTGAGGGCCTGTAGCTGCTCAGGCGTGGTGCCGGCCAGCAGCTTGGGGTCGATGGACTTGCCCCAGAGCGAAATCGTTTGTGGCAAGGTCGCGATCTGTCCGGCATGGTAGGACCGGCGCCAGCGCGCCAGCCGTGTCGGACGGCGAGCTGAATCCGAACTCGGGTCCCAGCCCAGGGTCGAGACCAGGTATTCGCAGCTGCGGAAGAAGCGGCGCAGGAGGCGAACAAACGCCTTCTCCGGTTGCGGCGACACCGGGACATAGGCCGCGAGGGCGAGGATCATGAAGACCAGCACAAACATCAGGGTCGTGTTGGCGAGGGACAGAAAGCTGTAGCTCTGCGCATTGGATATGCCCGCCATGGTGAAAAAGATCGCCAGTCCGGCCACCCGCCCGAGGATCTGCTGCGGTTTGTAAAACAGGTAGCAGATGGCGAAGGTCACAGCGAAGATCAGCCACCCGAGTTCGGTGAAGCTCGACAGCCGCGGCATGACGAAGATGTACAGGATGCTCGCGAAGGCGATGGACAGGGCAACGGGCTTGAAGGCGAGGCGCATGGGCAACTGCGGGTTCGTGGCCAGGGCCACTCCCAGGGAGCCCGTCATAATGACGATACCGACGCCCCCCGGGACCTCGATATAGATCCACAGCAGGTAGGCGAGCCAGACGCCGGCCACGACCCGGATCGCCGCCACCAGGTCGTCCGCATCGAGGACAAAGCCGGACCGCGTCCTTGTGGGCTCCACCGGCCGCACGCTCACTGCCGCGAAACCCTTGATGTCGGCGGCGGTCTCGAACAAAGACCGTGTCAGCGAGTCCAGACGCCGAAGCTGGCTGCGAAACAGCGCCAGCGCCGCCCGATCGAAATGGGACAGGGCGCGGACCGCCTCCGTGTTAAGGGATGGGTCGAGGGGCTTTGGCTGCTGCTCGGGGGCCTTGCCCGAGAGGATGCGCTCGATCTGTCCGAGGCGGGCGTCCAATTCCTCGGCCAGGCTCGGGAACTCGGGCATCAGCGCCTTCAGGTCCAGCGCCTGGACCTCGTCGAAGCTCTCGCGCCAGCGTGCCAGCGCCGCCATCATTTCCCGGACATCGGCCTCCAGCCGCGCCCACTGTTGGCGTAGCTCCCAGACTTCGTGGGTATCTGCCCGCGCGCCCATGAGTGCATCGCTGAACTGACCGAGCTGCTGGACCTCCTGCAGCCGCAGCGGCTGCAGGTCTTCGCCTTCGGCTTTCCCGGCGAGCAGCTGGAGGTAGCCCTGGTAGAGCCGGTGTTGGGTAGCGGCGAGCCCGCGCACCGCCGCGTCGAGTTCGGCCGCCGTGCCGGTGGGCCAGAGGAAGACGGTGACCAGTGTGTAGCAGAGGATGCCTAGACCGGTCTCCAGCGAGCGCAGCACCGCGAGATCGAAGGCATATTCAGTCGCCGGGACCGACTCCATACAGATAATCAAGCTCACCAAGGCCGCCACATTCCAGAAGTACGGGCGCTTGCTGCCCCCCATCCGGTAGGTGCACAGTCCGACGAAGGCCGATAGAAACACCATCAGCCACCAACGCTCCTGCGGAAACAGGGCCACTAGGGTGAGCGAGACGACCCCCGCCACCAGGGTCCCCAACATGCGCAGGGCACCCTTTTGCAGCGACTGCCCGACCGTCGCAAGGCTGATGAAGGCGACCGCAAACGCCGCCCACATGGGCTTCTCCCATTCCATGGAGAGCGCGATGCCGTAGGCCAGCACAACCGCCAAGGCGGTCTTGAATGCCTCTTTAGTCCGTGTCGTCAGTATCATCGTGTGTGTACCGTTCCTTCGCCGAGGTCAGAGGCATCAGGCGCAGGACCCGCGCTCACCTGCTGCCGGTAGGCCTCCAAGACGTTCTCGATGGTGTCGTAGAAAGCGTCCTCGCCAAAGAGCTGGCCGAGCTGATAACTGCTCTCATCTTTGACGTCCTCCATCACCTGGGCCACGACCAGGCGTATCGCCTTGTCCTTCAGGATGCCGAAGATCGAGCGCAGGGTCTCCGCCGCCGAGAAATCCACGTCGTCGACCGCGGAGGCAGTATAAAAGGCTTTTTCCGCCAGCTGCATCGCCTGATCGCAGCCATCGACACCCGCGGTCGGCCGCCTCGCTGACCATCGAACGATATCCGGCCGGCAGGTTGGGGGCGAATCCATCCCGGCAACCCGTTCGCGGGCGCGTTTTTCTTCGTTCGCCAACCGCCAGGCCAATCTCCACCCTTGCCGCACCGCAGACAGCGCAGCCCAAACGAGTTCATCCCGGGGTTGTCACCCCGTCTCGTCGAACAGCCCCCGCTGCGGTGGCGCCCGGCACGGCGGCCGCCTCGGGGCTTGGAGCTCAGCCCCTTTCGCATCCAGGTGGGTGAGGATCTTCTCGATCACCACCGGGTGTTCGATGCAGGCAATGATCCGCACTGCCCCGCCGCAGGCCGGGCATGTTCATCGGGTACAGGGATGTACCGAATGAAAACCGGCTTCCCTGCCAGCCGGCGACGGCAACATGACGCATCCTTGCGAGGTTATTTTCGTCTAGGTTAGCAGAGCCATCGGTTACGCCTACGTAGAATCAGTCGAGCAGGCGCAGATAACCCTCGTAGCGGTATAGCCGATCGCGCTTGCGCTCACCCACCTCGGCGAGGATACCGGCCTTGATGAGCACATCGATCGCCTTGCCGGCAGTCGGTTTGCTGATCGACAACAGGCGCGTGACCGATGGCATCGTCACGATCGGGTGCTCGGGCAGCAGTTCGAACAGCTGGATGGCCGTGACGGTAGCACCAGACGTCTTCAGCAATGTCTGCCGGTCTTCGCTGACCCGTGCGTACAGGGCGCGCGCGGTTCGCGTGGCATCGTCGGCGATCTCTGCCACGCCTACAAGAAAGAATCGCAGCCAGCCGACCCAGTCGCCCTCGGTCCGGATCGCCTCGAGCCAGCGGTAATAGGCGGCCTGGTTCTGCTTGAGATAGAGGCTGAGGTAGAGCAGCGGACTTGTTAGCAGTTGCCAGTGGTCCAGCAGCAGGGCGATCAGCATCCGCCCCAGGCGGCCGTTGCCGTCGAGGTAGGGGTGGATGGTCTCGAACTGGACGTGCGCCAGCGCGATACGCAGCAGCGGCGCCAGGTCGTCGTCGGCGTGGATATACCGTTCAAGATCACTGAGCAGATCGGCGACCCGCTCTGGTGGCGGCGGCACGAACACGGCATTGCCGGGGCGGCTGCCCCCGATCCAGTTCTGCGAGCGGCGCAGCTCGCCGGGCTGCTTGGTGGCACCGCGCACGCCCTGCATCAGGATGCGGTGGCACTCGTTGAACAGGCGCACGGAGATCGGCGGGCCTTTCGGCGAATGGATCTTCGTGAAGGCATGATTGACCGCAGCGACGTAGTTGGTGACCTCCTCGATGTCGTCAAGGTTCGAGGCACCGGGCTGCTCGGCCTGCTCCCAGGCCAGCACGTCGACCAACGTCGCCTGGGTGCCTTCGATCTCCGACGACAGCAGGGCCTCCTTGCGCACGAAGGCATAGATGAACCAATCGAGCGATGGGATCATCCCACTAGCCAGATCGAGCCGGCCCAGCGCCGCTTCGGCCTCGCGCAGCGGCTCGGTCAGCGTCGCCAGCTGTTGGGTGCTGAGCCGCGGCGGAAGCGGGTCGGGGACGAAGGCCTCGACCGACCCACCGGCGACGGTGGTGGTTATGTAACGACCTGTAGATTGCGGGCTAATAGTAAGGAATTCTTTACCATTCGACCTCCTTAGTAAAGTTCTATTTGCCTGGAGACAGGGGATTTGAAGCGCGCTTTACCGCTGGCGACCTGCCCAGATTGGGCAGAGCGGTACCCAATCCAGGCAAATTGCATTCAGGCGATTCAGTGCCGGAGACGCGTCGTCTTATCCGGTGGCCGCAGGCCTTGAGCGCCCGGGTAGGTGCGTTGCGCGGTGCACACAGGCTGTACGCAGCCCGCCCGTGCTGCGGCCGAGCAGTTCGGCGAGCTGGGCCTGGGTCAGCAGCACACCGAAGCGCTCGCTAAGCTGGTCCGCGAGGCCGCTCTGCGTAGGGATGGTCGTGCCTTGCATGGTCTCTCCTTGTCTGTCTCGTCACAGTGAGACATAGGGAAACCTGGAACGGCCTTGGGTGGCGATAGATAACCCGATCGCGCCCGTGCGCGGTTTATCTGGCTGCGTCGAACCTAACGCAGACCCAGCTGATCGAGCCGATACACCAAATCCTCGGCACGCAGGTGCGTACAGCGACGCAGCATCTGCATGGACTTGTGGCCGGAGGTCGCGGCGACCTCCTGGTCGCCCAGGCCCGCCTCGACCAGGCGCCAGACCGCCTCGTGGCGCAGGTCGTGGAAGCGCAGGCCCTTAATCCCGGCATCTTCCAGCGTGCGGCGCCAGGCAGGGCGGAATTCGTACGGCCGGCGCACCTTGTCTCGGCAAGGCTGTAGGCGCCGAACTTCTTTTTCAACGACTTGGCCTTCTGGCTCGCCGCATAGGCGCTGCTCTTCCGCTTGCTGGACGACACCTCGCTCAGCCACCGGTCCAGCGCCTTCTCGAGCAGCAGTTTCTCCGCGCCGGCCCGGTTGATCAGCACGCCGCGCACCATTTCACCCTCGGTGCGGCGCGCCCAGTCGGCGGCGTCGCGCTTGGTGCGGAAGGTCTAGATGGTCACCGGCCAGCCGCGTTTGCGGACGACGGCCTTCCAGGTGTTCGAGGATGTCTTTGTGATGGTCGCCACGGCAACTTCCGGTACAGGTGTACCGAGTGACACAGGGACCAAAAGCAGAAAGCTTTTATCTTGTTGAATTGATTGGTGCCCAGGGACAGAATCGAACTGCCGACACGGGGATTTTCAATCCCCTGCTCTACCGACTGAGCTACCTGGGCGTACAGCACCGCGCCATGAAGGCGCGAAAGACGCGGTATTAAAGCGACGCTGCCCGCCCGAGTCAAGTCGTCAAGGATCGATCAGATCACTGAGGCTTGTAGTCCGGTGGTGCATCCGCGCCCTCGCCGAAGAAGAACTTCTCCATCTGTTCCTCCAGAAAGCTGCGCGACTTTGGGTCCACCGGGCTCAAGCGATACTCGTTGAGCAGCATGGTTTGGTGTTTGAGCCACTCCTGCCAGGCCTCCTTCGAGACATTCGCCAGGATACGTTGGCCCAGTTCCCCCGGATAGGGTTGCCGATCCAGACCCTCCGCCTCGCGTTTGAGACGCACGCAGTTCACCATTTCACCCATCAATCTCTCCGCTTAGTGTCGGTCGGCAACCTCGTCGAGCAAGCGGGCGACCGGTGCCGCAAGCCCGACTTTGTCTGAACCACGTGGTTTATACCAAAGCCTGTCGCCCCCCTCCAGCACACGGCAACCCGGCCGATTCAGCAGGATTTCGATCGGTTCGATATCCAGGTGGAAATGGCTGAAGGTGTGCCGGCGCGGTGTCAGCCTGCGCCCCAGTTCACCCGACTGACCGAGGCAGTCGGCGCACCAGGCGAGTGGATCGGCACCGGCATTGATCTCGGGGAGGCACCAGAGGCCACCCCAGATGCCGGCCGGTGGACGGCACTCGAGCAGGATCGCCCCGTCGGGGTCGCGCAGCAGTAGCATGCGAACCGTGCGCACTGGGACGGCCTTGATCGGCTTCTTGCCCGGGAAATCGAGTGGCCTGCCTAGCTTGCGGGCGGCACAGTCGCGGCGCACCGGGCAGGCCTGGCAATCAGGCCGGCTGCGCGTGCATACGATAGCCCCGAGATCCATCATCGCCTGGTTGTATGCGGCCACGCTGTCCCGGGGAGTGAGGCGCTCGGCCAGTTCCCACAGCTGATTGAGCACCCCGGCCTTGCCCGGCCACCCGGGCACCGCGGCATGTCGGGCGAGAACGCGTTTGACGTTTCCGTCGAGGATCGACTGTCGCTGACCCAGCGCCAGCGACAGGATCGCCCCGGCGGTGGAACGCCCGATCCCCGGCAGCGCCTGCACCCTGGCGAGGTTGTCGGGAAATTCACCGTCGAACTCTTCGCAGACCATTTTCGCGGCGCGGTGAAGGTTACGCGCACGGGCGTAGTAACCGAGCCCGGACCAGTAGTGCAGCACCTCGTCGAGCGGCGCATCCGCAAGATCATAGATGCTCGGGAAACGTGCGGTGAAACGCTCGAAGTACGGGATCGCCGTCGCCACCTGGGTCTGCTGCAACATGATCTCGGATACCCAGACCCGGTATGGGGTCACCTGCTGCTGCCAGGGCAAGCGGGTACGCCCGTTGCCCTCGAACCAGGCCAAGACCCGTGCCGAGAAGTCAGTGTTCACTGCCGCTTGGCACCACATTGCCAGCAAATCTCGAAACCGGCATCCACCTGGGCATCACAATTCTCACAGACCCACGGACCCAGCCGGGGCAGATTGCCACGGCTGGCCAGGAAGCCGTCGAGCACGTCTTGGGCGGCAACCAGATCCTGGTTGTTGATCAGCCAAACCCAAGGATAATTGATGGCCGGCAGCTCACCAGCGGCCCCGCTCAGGTATTCACCCAGCACGGTCGCCTCGATCCGATGGGCCGTGAGGGCATCGATCAGCTGGCGTGCCTCCAGACCGTCGCGTGCTTCATAGAACTTCAGCATGCACCATTTGACACGTTTCCTTGGGCCGACAATCATGCGTGATCCCGGGGGCTGGGCATAGCCCCCCCGATCCAGACAGGCAGTAACCCGACCCACATGAAAAACCTCAAGCAGATCCTTATCCTCGGCCTACTGGCCGCCCTCAGCATTGGCATCGGCCTGTGGGCCGGTATGCAAGGCAAGAACAAACCGCAGCAACAGGGATATGCCGACCTCGGGGGCGACTTTACGCTGACGTCCGATCAGGGGCCGGTCAGTCTGGAGGATTTTCGCGGCAAGGTGGTTCCCATCTACTTCGGGTTCACCCATTGTCCGGACGTGTGCATCACCTCGCTGAGCAGCATCGCCGCGGGCCTGAAGGAGTTAGGCGACGAGGAGCGCGCGCAGATCCAGCCGATCTTCATCAGCATCGACCCGGAACGCGACGATCCGGCCCGTGTCGGCGAGTACGCCCGCTACTTCGACCCGAGTTTTATCGGCCTGACCGGTTCGCTCGATGAGGTGTCCAGGGTCGCGAAGAGCCACTTCGTGATCTTCGAAAAGGTGCCACTGGAGGATTCCGAGATGGGTTACACAATGGATCACTCATCAATCGTGTACGTAGTCGGAAAAGACGGTGTGGTCACGTCGCTGATCCACCACGGAGAGTCACCTGACGGTATCGCCGAAGCGCTGCGTGAGGCGCTGGCGCGCTGATGCGGCTGTGCCGCCCGCGCTTGGCGGGACAACAGGAGTTTGGAGCGGCCAGCGGGAGTCGAACCCGCCTCTCTAGCTTGGGAAGCTAGGGTAATACCGATATACGATGGCCGCTGGATCAACCCCTTTCTTGCCCGAAAACTCGCCGACGGTGCGACCCCTGTCATTGGGGGGCCTTCGATGCCACCTGACGCGGACCACGCCCGGGTGCCGATGCTCGTCTGCAGCAATGCCGCATTGCGAAGACTGGACGATGCTCTCCGCTCAAACGGAACGCACCCGTCAGCCTACCTGGATTCTAGTGAAAAGGCAGCTGTCGGGACAAGCACCTGATTGCGCCTGTCCACGCGTTCTTTCACAGGCCCAGGCAGCCTGGTCGGTCAGAGCTCTTTGCAACGGTCAGCAACGGCCGCATTGTCTCGGTGTAGAGCACCGCCCTCAGCACGAACCTGGTCTGGGAGCGCCCGCGGACACATCAGCGCTGGCCCGGCACGGCTGGCCGCTGCCTGAAGGTCCAGTAAGAATTGAGGAAGTAGTTCAACAGCGCAGCAGGAACGATCCCGGCCAGTTGACAGAGATATGGCGAGAGATCCGGAAAGGCGACGCTGAGCAGCACAAAGGTTGCGTAGCTGACCCCCAGCGCGAGAAAGGAAACCGCATTGAACTTCAGGCCGCGTATCCGTATGCGATCGGCGGTCTTGCGCCGGCGGAACGTCCAGTAGTTGTTGAGCAGGAAATTCCAGACGATGGAGACCTCGATGGCAATCGGTGACGCCAGGTACTTGTTCATCCCGGTGGACAGGAACAGCGCGAAGAAACCCAGGTTTACCAGCACGCCGGTGGCACCAACGATTACGAACTTCAGGAACGTCGCCGAACTCCTGAAACGCAGCCAAAGGGCACTCTTGAGGAACTCCACGATGTCGGCGATGCCGAGCTTCGACTCCCCTGCGGACCTGTCGACGAACGCGACCGGGACCTCGACGATGCGCGCTCCGCGGATAACCGCCTCGTAAAGCAGGGCGATCTGGAACGCATACCCCTGGACCTTCAGGGTGGAAAGATCGATCTGTGACAGCAGCGAGGTTCGAATGGCCCGAAAACCGGCGGTACAGTCCTTTATTCGGTGCAGACCGGCCAGGTGCCGGGCGACGAAGTTACCCAGCAGCGAATTGATCCGCCGCAGGCGTCCCCATTCTTCCGGGATGCTGCCGCCTTTCACATAGCGGCTGCCGATGACAAAATCAGCGCCCGCCTCCAAGGCAGCCACAAGGCGCGGCACGTCCTCGGGTTTGTGGGAGAGATCCGCATCCATCTCGAATAGCGCATCGGCTTTCATGCCGGCCATCACATGCGTCATGCCCCTGATGTATGCAGCGCCCAACCCCTGCCGCTTGCCGGTGATCATATGTAGGTTCGGCATGCGGTTCATGCACGCGCGCACTACCGCCTGAGTGTCATCGGGCGAATCATCGTCGACGATCAGCAGGTGCATTTCGTGCTCGATGCGGCCGCACTCGCGTTGCAGCGCCGCGAGCAACCCTCCGATGTTTTCCCGCTCATTGAAGGTCGGGATGATGATGACGATTTTCACAAGGGCGCTTGGTCCCTACTCGATAAACGAGTACCGCTCGGAGCCCCTGTCATGCGTCTGGGTCCTGCCGGCACAAGCGAGCTCTGTCAAACGGCCTCAATGCCGGCCTGGCGCATCTTAAGGGCGAGATCAAAACCGCGCACCGGCAGACAAACCCGCGTGGCCCTCACGGCGCCGCCAGCGAGTCGCGCGACAGCGACGCCGGGCCGACCACGCCGGGCAAGCGACAGTCTCCGTGGCTACAGGCATATGAGACCAGTTCTCCTCCGTTGAAACTTGCGACCTCGTGCGGACGCCAGCCGGTTTGATGCAACGCCGCCTGCAGGCTGTCTCGACTGTACGCCGGACAGTGGGCAAAGGTGACCGCCAGGTGGCGCCAGACGGCCTGTTGCCAGCGGCCTGCTTCCGGCACAGCGGGGAGTAGCTTCCGTCTCGCATCGGGCGCCCCGCGTTTCCAGAGGAACAGATCGTGGGGAATCCGTGCCAGCCAGTCGGTGCCGCCAGGGTGCTGATCCGCCGTCGAACGATCCAGAATGAGCGCCGTAGCGGCTGTTCCATGCGCGGTAATCCCCCAGCCGAGCAACGGCGGCAGCGATGTCTGTTGGCGTGCGTAGTAGAGCATTGGCAACACCACCGAAGGGCCGCAGAAGATGGCGGCCTGAGCATTGGTTTGAGGCGTTAGCTGACGCTGCCATACCGCGTATGCCGTTCGCCAGTCCGAATTCTCTGCAGCACCCATTATGAGAAAGGTTTGGACCGACCGGATGGAGAGCGCCGCGACAAGCACGAGGGCGGCGAGGGCTACCGGCCCCCTCATCGCATCGATCCCGGAGCCTACAAGCAACGCGGTACCAAGCAGGCTCCAGATGATCGTTCGCTCCATGAAAAGCGGATGCGCGAACCCGACCAGCCAGATCAGAAGCGGACCGAGCAGCGCAACGCCCAACAGGATCAGCGGGATCGGGGGGCGTCTGCGCAGACGGAAGGCGCCAAGCAGGCAGATCAGGCACATTGCCAGGTCGAGCCAGGGTTGGCCGCGCCAGACATATCCGAACGCGTTGACGCTGCCCCAGATGCGCGCGGCTTGTTGCGCATTCGGCTGCGCCAGCCACGCCATGCTCCCGTCACCGAGCAGCTCTGTGAGGACGATGTACAACCATGGCAGCCACAAAATGAACACGACGCCGTTGACCAACAGCCAGCGCATCGCCAGCCTGCGGTCACGCCCGCCTCGCGTCATCCAGTGGTAGAGGAAGGCGATCTGGGCGAGAAAAATGAAAAACACCGCGATATTGCTGGTGTAAAGGGCGGCCAGAATGCCCGAGGCATAGAGCGCCAGCGCAATACCTTCGCGGCGCCGGTGGTACATCGGCACTTCGGCAGCCCCGACAAGCCGAGCCTGTTTGAATAACAGCAACAGGCCGACCAGCGCGACCGCCAATGCAAACATCAGCAGGCTGTAACCCCTGGCCTCCTGGCTGTGCTCGATGTGGGCAGCCGAAAGGACCAGATACAGCGCCCCCGCCAGCCCGGCCCGGGGCGCCGCGATCAACTGCCCGGCAAAGTAGACCATCGGGATCGTGAGTACGCCGAACAGGACGCTCGGCAGGCGAATCGCAAACTCGCCACGGCTCAACGGGAGGACCAGCTTGAGCAGGGAATAGTACAGCGGCGGCGCGTTGTCATAGCCGCTCAGCCAGAGCACGGACCAGGGCAGGCCGGCGAACTGCACGCTGGCGGCCTCATCCAACCAGAGAGACGCATCACCGAGCCGCCACAGTCGCAACGCAAGCCCCGCAACCACCAGAAGGGCAATGACGAGCCCCGAGGGCAGACGACTAGGGCCTGTTAACACGATACGGATACTCATCGACGGAGGTCATTTCTTCACAGGACAAGGCGCAATGAGTACCGTGTACCTGGCGTACATCAGCGAAAGTGCAACGCAGTCCTGGGGAAAAATGGCCCCGGCCCTTCGGGTTGGCCTCATTAGAGGGCAAACGCTGGGCATCCGCATCGTGTTGACAGGCCCTAGCCCGCATCCGTCACCGGCCGGAAAGCAGCTGTGGCACAACAGACTGAAAGTCTCTGGAAAGTGATGAATCTGCGCGTGTCACCAGCTTGACACCCTGTTTCGCTGCTTTCACATCACGCTCCTGGCGGTTTCTCGCAGGCGACGGCACTAATCCGCGGGACCGCCCCGGTACATGCCGTCGACCTCCGACGCAAGGCGTTCGAGCACGCTGGATCGCTTCAATTTCATTGTGGGGGTAGACAATCCATTCTCGACTGTCCACGGGTCCAGTGACAAATGGACCTGGCGCACCTTCGCATAACCGGGAAAATCCCTCAGCGCCCCCTTGATCCGCCGCACGATCGCTTGTCGAACCTTGGCCTTGCCCAGGCTCGCCGGGGCTAGCGGGTCGACCCCCTGTTGCTGGGCAAAGCGCGGCCAGTGATCACCGTCCAAAACGATCAGCGCCGTCAGGTAGGGCCGACCCTCGCCGACCACCATCACTTGTTCGACCAGTGGATCCAGGGCGATCGCCGACTCCATGTCACCGGGCGGAATCTTCTCACCGTTCGACAACACCATGATGTCCTTTATGCGTCCGGTGATATAGATGTGGTTGCCTGCGTCGATACGTGCCTGATCGCCCGTATGCAGCCAGCCATCGGCGTCTATCGCCTGGGCGGTCGCGGCATGGTTGTTCCAGTAGCCGAGCATCAGCCCCGGTCCCTTGACCAGCAGTTCGTCATTCGCACCGATCATCACCTGGACGCCGCGGATCGGGACCCCGACGCTGCTCGGGATGTTGTCCTCGAGGGGATTCACACTGACCACCGGCGCTGTCTCGGTCAGTCCATAGCCCTGCACGATCGGCACCCCCAGACTGATGAAAACCCTGGCGATGTCCTCGTTGAGTGCGGCCCCGCCGCTGATTGCGGCACGTAGTCTGCCCCCGAGCTTCGCGGTCACCTTGCTCGCAACGAGACGGTCGAGCAGCGGCCACAGCAGGTTGCCCAACGGCCACCCGCCGCGCCCCTGCTGGTGCAGAAAACGCTTCCAGCCGACGCTGACAGTCAGATCGAACAGCATCCTGGCCTTTCGGCCCTTCTTGTCCATCTGGTCCGAAATGCGCCCATAGACACGTTCGAAGATCCGTGGCACCGCAACCAGGACCGTCGGCCTGATCGCCTCGAGGTCCTCGCCCAGCTGAGCGACCGAACGCGAATAGGCGACGCAGGAGCCGGTCATGATGCTCAGGTAGTAACCGGCGGTTCGCTCCAGGGTGTGGGACAGTGGAAGAAACGACAGGAAGACATCCTCCTGATAGCAGTTGATCAGGGTCAATCCACCATGCGCCACTGACATCATGTTGCGGTGACTCAGCATCACGCCTTTAGGCCGGCCGGTGGTGCCTGACGTGTACACGATCGAGGCAAGCGCATTGCCGTCGGCCGACTGACGCACAGCCAGCTCGCCCGCCTGCTCGGGCAGCCAGTCGCTGACGATGCTAATCCTGTCGTCTTCGGCCGCCAGACGCCGCGCCGCATCGCTGTCATCCAGCAGCAGGATCCGTTTCAACGGCCCATCGTGCGACACCACCTCAGCCAGTCGGCGCCAACGCCCGGCGTCCTGGACCAGCAGGATATTTACATCGGCCTCTTTGAGGATGTAGGCGATGTTGTCGGGTCTATCGTCGGTGTACAGGGGCACCGTAACCAGGCCGGCGCTCAAGGCTGCCTGGTCGAACATCACCCACTCCGGGCAGTTGCGCAGTTGGATCGCGACCCGGCCACCGCGCGGCGCCCGCTCGCCGAGCATCGCAGTCTGCCAGCGTGCCACCTCTCGCGCCATCTCGGCCCAGCTGTAACTCAGCCACTGCTTGCTGTGCTTGTCGTAATAGCGGTAGGCATCGCGATCGGGGCTGCGCTTGACCCGACGGGCAAACAGGCCATCCAGGGTGCCTGCCTCGTCCAGTGCGATCAGGTTCTCGTGAAAATTGCCCACCGGGCCTCCTTGGGAGCTCGTACGCAAGGGTCCGTCGATCGACGAGACAGGGGGATTCGGCGACCAGAGTTTAGTGTAAAATCAAACCCAATGACATCCGTTCGACACCCATCGCGATGCTGATAATGCTCAATGGCGACCGGTACGAGGTACGCGACAACAGCACCCTGTCGGACCTGCTGGCCACCCTCGACATGCAGCACAAGCGCTTCGCAGTGGAGGTCAATGAAGAGCTGATCCCGCGCAGTGAACACGCGACCCATCCGCTGCGGTCCAACGACCAGGTCGAGATCGTCCAGGCGATTGGTGGCGGTTGAAACCCGAATCAGCGCAGCAAAACCCCTCTCAAGGAACCGCAATTTCCGAATGGCAGAACCCAGCATGGCGCAGACTACCGACGACCCCCTGATCCTGGCCGATCGCAGCTTCCGGTCCCGCCTGCTGGTGGGTACGGGAAAATACCGGGACATGGACGAGACACGGGCGGCGATCGAGGCCAGCGGCGCCGAGATCGTCACCATCGCGGTGCGCAGAACCAACATCGGCCAAAACGCTGATGAGCCGAATATCCTCGAGGTGTTGCCGCCGGACCGTTACACCCTGCTGCCCAACACGGCCGGCTGCTACGACGTCAAAACGGCGGTGCGCACCTGCAAGCTGGCACGCGAACTGCTGGATGGACACGACCTGGTAAAACTCGAGGTCCTGGGTGACGAGAAGACCCTGTTTCCGGATGTGCTGGCGACGATGAAGGCGGCAGAGGAGCTTATCCGCGACGGCTTCAAGATCATGGTCTACACCAACGACGACCCTATAATCGCCCGCGAACTCGAGGCCATGGGCTGTGTCGCCGTGATGCCGCTGGCGGCGCCGATCGGCTCCGGGCTGGGGATCCGCAACAAACTGAACATCCGCACCATCGTCGAGAATGCCAACGTACCGGTACTGGTCGACGCCGGCGTGGGCACCGCCTCGGATGCCGCCATCGCGATGGAACTGGGCTGTGACGGTGTGTTGATGAATACCGCCATCGCCGCTGCGGACAAGCCGGTGCTGATGGCGAGCGCGATGCGCAAGGCGATTGAGGCAGGCCGGGAGGCCTACCTGGCCGGGCGAATGCCGGCCCGGCGCTTCGCATCCGCATCGTCGCCGCTCGATGGACTGTTTTTCGATTAGAGCCACTCTCACGCCAGCTGCGCGGTACGCCGGCGATTGCCGGGGACAGGGAGGCGGGAAAATCTGGGCCAGGTCTGAATCGCACGACCATTCAGCCCATACGGCCCCCTCGGAGTCATCTCACCCACCGACCGATACAGGCTGTTCGGATCGCCATGCCATTGACTAGCAACGACCAACACCCGCAGCGCCGGATTCGCAGCTTCGTGCTGCGCGAAGGCCGCCTGACGCCGGGTCAGCAGCGCGCCTTCGCTACGCTGTGGCCCACCTGGGGGCTCGAGTTCCGGCAGCAAGCGCTCGAGCTGACAGCGACGTTCGGCAACGACAACCCGGTCTGCCTCGAAATCGGCTTTGGCAACGGCGAGAGCCTGGCCGAGATGGCCCGCCGTCACCCGGAGCGAAACTACCTCGGCGTGGAGGTGCACCGCCCCGGGGTTGGCCACCTTCTGCTGAAGCTCGAGGAGTCCGGCTGCGGCAATGTCCGCGTCATCCGACACGACGCTGTCGAGGTGATGCAACAAATGCTGCCGACGGCCAGCCTGAGCGGAGTCTACCTGTTCTTTCCCGACCCCTGGCACAAGAAGCGCCACCACAAGCGGCGTATTCTGCAGCCAGCATTCGTCGACAGCCTGGCGCGGGTGATCCGCCCGGGCGGTCTGTTCCATGCGGCGACCGACTGGCAGGACTATGCCCGACACATGATGGATACGCTCAGCGCCGATCGCCGCCAGTTCGAGAACGCGGCCGGTCCTGGCCAGTTCTTTGCGCGCCCCGCCGATCGCCCGCTGACCAAGTTCGAACAGCGTGGGCAGCGCCTGGGTCATGGCGTATGGGACCTGATCTTTACCCGGCGGCCGTGAGCGGCCTGCGCCTCGACAGACTCGCGCGCGCCGGCGTCCAGGCCAGCGGTCTCGATATCGCCGCCGGCAGCTGCGCCTCGCTCTCGGGCCCCTCGGGCAGCGGAAAGACCTTGCTGTTGCGCGCGATCGCCGATCTCGACGAGGCAGACGGCGAGGTCTGGCTGGACGGACAAACGCGCAGCGGCATGAGTGGACCTGGGTGGCGCCGGCGGGTGATCTACCTGGCGGCCGAGAGCCACTGGTGGGGGAGCCAGGTACGCGAGCATGCCGCCGACTGGCAGCCACACGACCTGGATGCGCTGGGTTTCAGCACCGAGGTGCTCGACTGGGAGGTACAACGCCTGTCGAGCGGCGAGCGCCAGCGCCTGGCACTCGCCCGCGCGCTCGCCCACGCACCCGACGCGCTGCTACTCGACGAGCCGACCGCCAACCTCGACCAGACGAATACCGAACGCGTCGAGGGCCTGATCGCCGACTGGCGCCATCGCAGCAACGGCTGCGTGTTGTGGGTCAGCCACGACCCGGCACAGCGTGCACGCGTCGCATGCACCCACTACGAGGTCTGTGACGGCCTGCTGAGGCCCGCCGATGGCGCCTGAGCCCCTGATCGTCCTCAGCCCGTTCGACCTGGGCCTGGCCGCGTTGCTGGTGCTCCTGCTGGCCGGTCTGTCCTGGCAACTGCAGTTAGGCATCGGCCGCCGCATGCTGATCGCGGCCGCGCGCAGCACCGTCCAGCTACTGCTGCTCGGCCTGGTACTCAAGGCGTTGTTCAGTACCACCAATCTGTGGCTGGTCAGCGCGCTCGCCACACTGATGCTGGCGGTGGCCGGTTACGAGGTCATGGCACGCCAGAAACACCGGCTGCGCGGCTTCTGGGGCTACGGAACCGGCGCCCTGTCGATGTTCCTGTCTTCGTTCTCCATCGCGCTGCTGGCATTGCTGGTCCTGGTACAACCGGCCCCCTGGTACGCGCCGCAGTACGCCATCCCGCTGCTCGGCATGCTGCTCGGAAACACCATGACCGGGGTGGCCGTGGCACTCGACAACCTGACCCGGCAGACGCTGGAAAAACGCCACGAGATCGAGGCCCGCCTGGCGCTGGGCCAGGCGGCGGGCGAGGCGATCGGCGACATCCGCCGCGACGCGCTGCGCACAGGATTGATACCGATCGTGAACGCGATGACAACCGCCGGCATCGTCAGTCTTCCGGGGATGATGACCGGGCAGATACTGGCCGGCAGCCCCCCGATGGAGGCAGCCAAATACCAGTTGCTGATCCTGTTTCTGATCGCAGCCGGCACCGGGCTGGGAAGCATGGCGGCGGTTTTGCTCGGGTCACGCCGCCTGTTCGACCCACGCTCACGCCTGCGCCGCGATCGCCTTAGCTAATGGGCTGGAGCGAGCGAGAAATCGTCAGGACCGTGATCGGGAAGCAGCGAAACAGGGTGTCAAGCTGGTGTCACGCGCAGATTCATCACTTTCCAGAGACATTTCAGTCTGTTGTGCCACAGCTGCTTTCCGGCCGGTGACGGATGCGGACCAGGGCCCGTTGACACGACGCGGATGCCCAGCGTTGTTCTTTCGTTTATGTACCGCAGGTACACGACGCCCGTTGCGCCTCGTCCTGTGAAAAAATGCCCTCCGTCGACGAATATCCGCATCGTGTTAACAGGCCCTAACCCCAGGGGCAATTACCTAAGCTGATTCCGGCCGTTTCTGGAGAAAACGTCGGCGGCATGGACGCCGCCGTCGAGCCTACAGGGAGGTCCTCACGGCGTCTTGCGCAAGAAATCATCGGAATCCCCAGGCCAACTTGTCGCTTGCGCTACTCGATAAGTGCCATTCTCCCCACCCCATCCAATGACTGAAATCAGGCGAATCGCGACCAATGCCTCGCAGTTGGTTCGGTAGCAGCAGCCGAAGCGCCCGGCGCCGGCGCAGCAGACAGTCTTTACTCAATCCATTTGCCGCACGGCCGGCCAGGGCGTGTATGCTCCGCGTATCGGGACTTTTCGACCGACGGCCTGCTCGGCGGTTGGTCGGATGCGGGAGCACCCGGCCGGATGCCCAACGAGTGAGCGATGATTAACAGCCTGCTGCCTTTTCTTGTCCTGCTCCTGCTGGCCTGGATATGGCTGGATGGCGCGCGCGCCCGTGAGTTCGCCACGACGCTGGCGCGCCGCTATTGTGAGAACCGTGGCCTGCAGTTCCTCGACGACACGGTGTCGCTGGCGCGCATGGGTATCCGCTGGACCGAACAAGGCCTGCGCCTACGGCGCATGTACCGTTTTGAATTCAGCCTCGAAGGTGTCGGCCGGCGCACCGGCCATGTATTGATGCTGGGGGCCCGCCTCGAGGTCATCGACGACGGCCTGCCGCATCCGTCCGAGGGTAGTACGGTGGACGATGTCAAGGTGCAGAGCAGCGACGACGGCAAGGTCATACCATTTCGGCGCAGGGAACCCTGAACAGCGCTACTTCACGACCTTCAGCGACGGCCGGCCACCCGGCGCCGGCGCGTCCGGCTTCGGCGGATCGGTAGGGGTGGAGCCCTCGTCGGGAAACAACATGCCCTTCCCGTTCTCCCGCGCGTACACCCCGAGTACCGCATCCGGCGGCAGAGAAATCGCGAACGCATTGCCGCCGAAACGCGCCTCGAACGCAATCAACTCGTTGCCGAGCACCAGATCGCGCACCGCCGTCGGACTGACATTCAGCACGATCCGTCCCTCTTCGACGTAACGGCTCGGCACCTCCACCGACTCGCGTTCCGCGTCCACCAGCAGATAGGGTGTCAGCTCGTTGTCGACCAGCCAGTCGTACAGGGCACGTATCAGGTACGGACGATTGGATGTCATGCCGCTGCTCGGCGCCTGTCAGCGGCGCATCTCGCGCTCTTGTTCGGTCAGGCTGCCGATGAACCCGGCGCGCGTGAACATATTGCCTGCGTAGGCATTGAGCTGCTTCGCAGCCTGGCCGACCACCTCCACGCCCAGCGCCGGCAGGCGCCACAGCAACGGTGCGATGCTGGCGTCGACGAGGCTGAACTCGTCACTCATGAAAAACGGCTTGTGCGCCAGGATCGGTGCGGCCGCGGTCAGTCCCTCGCGCAGTTCCTTGCGCGCCTTGGTGGCCGCCTTGCCGCCCGACAAGATCTGATCGACCAGCGAGTACCAGTCGTTTTCGACCCGGAACATGTAGAGACGGGCGCTTGCGCGCGAGACCGGGTCCACCGGCAGCAGCGGCGGATGAGGGAAGCGCTCATCGAGGTATTCACAGATGATGCGCGAGTCGTACAGCGCGAGTTCACGATCGACCAGCGTGGGAACGGTGCCGTAGGGATTCAGATCGATGACGTCTTCCGGCAGGTCGACGGGATCGACGTCGACAATGTCGCAAGTGACATTCTTCTCCGCAAGTACCATCCGGACCCGGTGACTGTGCAGACTCTGTGGATCGGAAAACAGGGTCATCACGGAACGGCGGGCTGCGACGGCTGTCATCTAACGGGCTCTCCTGGGTGTTGCCGCTGCGTTGAAAGCGGAACATAAAAAAGGCGCATAGTATATCAGACTATGCGCCTTCGAATTTCGGCTACCCGTCTCGGCCGTCAATGGATGTCCTTCCACCACTCCTTCTTCATCAGATAGGCGATGACGGTGAACACGATCAGGAACAGAATCACCCAGATGCCGATACGCTGACGTTCCAGTTTCATTGGTTCCGAGATATAGGTCAGGAATGACGCGAGGTCACGCGCCACCTGATCATACTCGGCCGCGGTCATGCTGCCGGACTGGATCATCTCCAAGCGGTCGACCACGCGCTCCAGGCGGTACCCCGGTCCCTCTTGCTCCTTCAGGTAGGCGTCGGCAGCGGCCTCTGTGTCGAATGCCGCGACGGTATGGCCGTCATGGTGGACCTCGTACTTGTAGACCGGCTCCTGTACACCCTGCAGGTCCCACAACACATGCGGCATGCCGACGTTCGGGAACACCGTGTTGTTCACCCCCATCGGGCGCGAGGGGTCGACGTAGAAGCCCTTGAGATAGCTGTAGATCCAGTCGGCACCACCGTGGCGGATGCGGGCGGTGAGGGTCAGATCCGGGGCCGCGGCGCCAAACCATTCGCCGGCGTCTGCATCCGGCATTGCGATCGTCATCAGGTCACCGATCTTGCTGTCCGAAAAGATCAGATTGTCTTTGATGTCGTCCTCGCTGAGCCCGACCTCGGTGAACAACTTGTAGCGCACGTACTTTGTCGAGTGGCAGCCCATGCAGTAGTTGACGAACAGCTTGGCACCGCGCTGTATCGCCGCGTGGTTGCTCAGGTCGATATTGGCTTGTTCCAGCTGAACACCACCGCCACCGGCGGCCATGCCACCCAGCGGGATCAGGGCAAGTGCAAAAACAGCGATCAACTTCTTCATTTCGTCACCCTCTCCGGCACCGGCTTGGTCTTATCCATCTTGCTGTAGAAAGGCATCAGCAGAAAGAACGCGAAGTACAACGCAGTGAAGATCTGCGCGAGCAGGGTCTTGGTCGGCGTGGAGGACTGCATGCCGAGCCAACAGAGCACGATGAATGTCACCACGAAGATTGCCACGGGGATCTTGAACAGCAGGCCCTTGTAGCGGATCGATTTGACCGGGCTACGGTCCAGCCACGGCACGAAGAACAACACGATGATCGCCGCGAACATCACGACAACGCCCGGAAACTGCGAGTTGAACATCGGTGGCACCGCCCGCAGCATCGCGTAGAACGGCGTGAAGTACCACACAGGCGCAATGTGCTCAGGCGTCTTCAGCGGGTTGGCCGGCTCGAAGTTCGGTGGCTCAATGAACAAACCGAAGAATTCAGGCGCGAAGAACACAATCGCGCTAAAGAAGATCAGAAACACCCCAAGACCGACGACATCCTTCACCGTGTAGTAGGGATGGAACGGGATACCGTCTTTCGGGATGCCGTTCTCGTCCTTGTTCTTCTTGATCTCGATACCATCCGGATTATTCGAGCCCACCTTGTGCAGCGCGACAATGTGGATGAACACCAGCGCGGCGAGCACGAAGGGCAGCAGGAAATGCAGCGCAAAGAACCGGTTCAGGGTGGCGTCGGAGATGACGTAGTCACCGCGGATCCAGATCGACAGCGGCTCGCCGATCCCGAACGGGAAGGCGGCGAACAGGTTGACGATGACCTGTGCCCCCCAGTACGACATCTGACCCCAGGGCAGCAGATAGCCGGTGAAGGCGGTCGCCATCATCGCCACATAAAGGATCACGCCGATGATCCACAGCAGCTCGCGCGGCTGGCGGTACGAGCCGTACAGCAAGGCGCGGAACATATGCAGGTAGATGAGCAAGAAGAACGCCGAGGCACCGGTCGAATGCATGTAGCGCAACAGCCAGCCATAGTCGACGTCACGCATGATGTACTCGACCGAGGCAAAGGCATCGGCGGCCGACGGCTTGTACAGCATTGCCAACCACAGGCCGGTGGCGATCTGCATGACCAGCACCAGCATCGCCAGCGAACCAAAGTAGTACCAGAAGTTGAAGTTCTTGGGCGCGTAATACTCGGCCAGGTGCTCGTTCCAGACCTTGGTGGCGGGGAAACGCTCGTCGATCCAGTTCATGAAGCTCATGCGGCACCTCCGTCGACACCGATCAAGATTACCTCGTCAGACAGGTACTGGTGCGGTGGCACCACGAGGTTGGTCGGCGCCGGGACGCCGCGGAAAACACGACCAGCGAGGTCGAAGCCCGAGCCGTGGCAGGGGCAGAAAAAACCACCTTTCCATTCCGGCCCCAGGTCCGCCGGGGCAACTTCCGGCCGGTAGGTCGGCGAACAGCCCAGGTGGGTGCAGATACCGACCAGTACCCCGAACTCGGGTTTGATGGAGCGGGTTTCGTTCCTACAGTAACTGGGCTGCTGGGGGACGTCCGAATTCGGGTCGGCGAGTTTGCCGTCCAGGGTCTTCAGGTCGGCCAGATTCTGCTCGGTGCGACGCACCACCCAGCACACCTTGCCGCGCCACTTCACGCGCAACAGAGCACCCGGCTCGAGCTTGCTGATGTTCGCCTCCTCGGGCGCGCCCAGCGCCTTGGCCCGCTCGGACGGATTCCAGGACGCGATGAACGGCACCGCCGCAAAACCGACGCCCACCGCCCCGACCACGGCCGTAGTGGCTGTCAGGAAGCGGCGTTTCTTCAGGTCTACGCCTTCTGCACTCATGGATAAACTCCCAAAGATCCGAAAACATAGGGAAATGGATCGCGGCAGATCTCGGATCGAATTTTAAGAATATGCTTAATTGCCCCAAACGACCGCGAATTCTCCAGCATGGGGATACCTTGGTCAAGACAGGGGAATCTATAAAGAGGATTATCCGGCCAAAGACCCACCAACCCTTGCGCGAGATCAAACCGGGTTGGCAATATCGATGAACCGATGCGACACGGCAAACTCCCGGGCCAGTTCGTCACCTAGCGCCTGGACGCCGTAGCGCTCGGTCGCGTGATGCCCGGCGGCGACATAAAGAATACCCAGCTCGTGTGCCTGGTGCACGGTCTGTTCCGAGATCTCGCCGCTTATGAAGGCGTCGAACCCCTCTGCGGCGGCCTGCTCGATCATCCCCTGTGCGGCCCCGGTGCACCACGCCACCCGGCCGACCGCGGCCGCCCGGCCGACCACCAACGGGGCACGTCCCAGCGCGGACTCGATGCGCGCGACCAGGGCATCGGCCGGCATCGCCTGCTCCAGCTCTGTACCCCACAACAAACCATCGATCGGCGCTCCCCGGTCAAAGCCGAGGCGGAGGCCCAATTGGCGGTTGTTGCCCAGCTCCGGATGGGCGTCGAGCGGCAGGTGATAAGCGAGCAGGCCGGTGCCGGCCTTGAACAGCGTCGCAATACGCCGGGCCTTCATGCCGACCAACGGGGCCGCCTCACCGCGCCAGAAGTAACCATGATGGACCAGCACCAGATCGGCCCCGTCACCGATGGCCGCGTCGAGCAGGGCCTGGCAGGCAGTGACCCCGGACACGATTCGTCGCACTTCGGCACGACCCTCGACCTGCAGGCCGTTGGGGCAATAGTCGTCGAACGAGGCCGCTTGCAGACGCTCGTTGCAGTACGTAACGATTGCTTCGCATTGTGCCATCAGCCGACCTCACCCCGACCCGTCTTTCGCGGCCCTTCTCGGCCACCGTAGGTTTTGCGGGATTGTACTGGAAACGGGGCGGCGGACCGGCACGCGGATGGGGAACGCCCCGGGCGCGACGTGCCGCCGCGAGTCGCCATGATAGTGTATGCGTATGAAGCTGTACCGTACATTTGCCTTTCTGTTCACATCGGTCGCAACCGGCCTGGCCGCGGCCTTCCTGGTGCTGTTGCTACGCCCCGAACTGGCCGGCCGCGCACCGGGCGGGCCATCCGGCCCGGTCCTGCTCGAGCGCTCGGGCGGGCCGGTCTCCTACGCCGGTGCGGTGCAGCGCGCAGTGCCCGCCGTGGTGAACGTGTTTGCGACCAAGATCACCCGCCAGGAGCCTCATCCGCTGCTCGCGCTGATCGACGACCCTCGGCTCAAGCCCTTGTTCGGCGACCAGATCAGTCGTCCTCGGTACAAGCGCGAGAACAGTCTGGGATCGGGGGTGATCGTCGACGACAACGGCTACGTGCTGACCAACAATCACCTGATCAAGGGCGCCAGTGAAATCCAGGTGGTGCTGGGTGACGGCCGCAATCTGCCGGCGCGAATCGTCGGCAGCGACCCCGAGACGGATATTGCCGTGTTGCAGGCGGCAGGCGGCAAGCTGCCTGTCGCCAGCCTGGGGGTATCGAGTGAGCTTCAGGTCGGAGACGTCGTGATGGCCATCGGTAACCCGTTCGGCGTGGGCCAGACCGTGACCATGGGCATCGTCAGCGCGACCGGTCGCAATGTACTCGGGATCACCGACTTCGAGAATTTCATCCAGACCGACGCGGCGATCAATCCAGGGAATTCGGGGGGCGCGCTGATCAACGCCATCGGGCAAGTGGTGGGGATCAATACCGCGATCTTCACGAACAGCGGCGGCTCGCACGGCATTGGGTTCGCGATCCCGATCCAGCTCGCCGAAGAGGTCATGACCCAGATCGTCGAACACGGCCGCATGATCCGCGGCTGGCTGGGAATCACCGGTCAGAACCTGACCCCGGCGCTGGCCGAGTCGCTGGGCATCGAATTCCGTGACGCCATCCTGGTATCGGGCGTGTTGGAGGACGGACCCGGCGACCGGGCCGGGCTGAAGCCGGGCGACCTGATCCTTGAGATCGACCGGGGACCGATCACGACCGAGCAACGGTTGCTGCGGGCGATTGCCGGCAAGGCTCCGGGTTCCCCGATGTCTTTGACCATAGAGCGCGACGGCGCCGAGCAGACGCAGGTCGCGGTCGTCGGCGAACGTCCGCCACTGGCCGGGCGCTGAGACCGATGGGGCACTTCGAGCCGTTTCGGCAGCCGGGCGCCGCACGTGATGCAGTGGCGATCGAGATCGACCTCGCCGCCGGCGTACTCGATGCATGCCCGGTCTGTCATGGCATCAGCGACCGGCAACGCGATGATCGGCTGCCTGCCGCAGACCTGCTGGCGCAGCAAAGGTTCGACCAAGGCGACCCCAGCGTGGCCGTCTTTGCCAGCGACCGTGGCGACCTGCTGCGCCGATTGCGCTCCGTGCGCGACCGGTTCGACTACAGCTGCCTCTGCCAGGAGGCCGGATGACCGCCGGCGGTGCGCACCCGCGGTGGAAAAATGCTGCCGACGGCCAAGCCACGCCGGCGGCGGTGTCAGGCGGCGAACGCCAGCGACAGCACCAGCAGAGAACTCGCCGCAGCCCAGGAGCCCAGCACTCGCAGGCCGATGCGCTGCCAGTTGCGTCTGCTGAACCAGTCGGCGAAGACCATGGCGTACAGCAACAACAGGTAGATGGCGATGCCGCTCCCCAGCAACGCAGCCAGCCAGGCGCGGCCGGACAACTGCGGCTGCGCCGAGTCGAAACCGATCATCAGGCCGAGCGCCGCCGCCAGCGCCGCGCAGACCGGGAGTGGCAACTGCCGGTCCAGAGCGACCAGGGCCCCGGTGACCGCGGCGCCCAGCAACAGCGGCAGTTCGACGTCGGCTGGTTTTACGATGCCGGTCGCGGCCAGGCCGAGCAGGGTCGCCGCGAGAAAGGCGATGATGGCCATCTGGACCGCCTTCGGTCCGCGCTGACCGAAAAAGATCCCCAGCGCCAGCACCGCAAGCAGGTGGGCCGGGACGAACACCGGGTGCAGCAGACCGGCGTAGAAATTATCCAGCCCCTTGATCGGGCTGTGCGCCAGGGCCACGCCCGGCAGCAGGGCCAGACCGATACCCGGCGTCAAGCGCAGTGAGTTCATACCAACCCGGTGAGGAACCCGACCCCGGCCAGCGCGATCAAGCCGCCGCCGGTGCGCACCGCCAGCCGCCCGGCGGGCCAGCGCGCCAAGAGGCCGAACGCGATCCCGCTCAGGTGCAGCAGACCGGTGGCGATCACGAAACCCAGGCTGTAGGCCAGCGGGTTGGCGGCCTCGGGCAGCTCCGCGCCATGTGCATAGCCGTGGAAGATCGCGAACACGGCGACGATCAATGCGGCCACCCAGAGCGGCGGCCGGGCGGCCAACGCGACCATCAGTCCGAGGACCACCGCCGAGGTCGCTATGCCTGTCTCCACGGCCGGCAGTGGAACGCCCGCGACCCCGAGCGCGCCACCGACCGCCATTACCATCGGAAACACGATCGGCAGGACCCAGATAGCGGGGTTGCCCAGAAAGGCGCCCCAGAGACCAACGGCGACCATCGCAGCCACGTGATCCCAGCCCAGCATCGGGTGCACGAAACCGCTGTAGAAACCGCCGGCGACACCGCCGCCCTCGTGCGCCCCTGCGACTGGGGCGATCACCAGCAAAGTCAACAGCATCAGTAATTTCGGGGTCCGAGTCGTCATCGTCGATACCTTAGCGGTCGTTTCATGGTTACAACGCCCGGACCGGGACTGGCCAGGTACCGGGGCGCCAGTATGTTAGCCGATGCTCAGCCGGCCGCCACCTCGGCCAGCGCAGCGATCAGGGCATCATTCTCGCGCGTGGTCCCGACGGTCGGCCGCAGGCAGTCGGTGAGCAGCGGGTGGGCGCCGTGCAGGTTCTTGATCAGCACACCGCGCTCGCGCAGACCGTCAAACCAAGCGGCGGCCTTGCCGGGCGGTGCGCGCATTAGCAGAAAGTTCGCCTCCGAGGGATAAACCGTCGTCCCCGGCAGCCCTGCAAGGGCATTCGCCAGGCGCCCGCGCTCGGTGCGGATGCGCCGTGTCTGTTGGTCGAATACCGCCCGGTGACGCAGCGCGAACTCGGCACTGGCCTGGGTCAACACATTGATGTTGTAGGGCAGACGTACCTTGTCGAACTCATCCAGCCAGTCCGCTGGCCCGGCCAGCAGGCCCAGACGCAGACCGGCCAGGCCCATCTTCGACACGGTGCGCATCACCAGCAGATTGTCGAACTCGCCGAGGCGCGGCATGAAACTGGCATCGGTGAATGGCGCATAGGCCTCGTCGACCACCACCAGACCGGGCGCGCTGCGGATAATCTCGACGATCGCGTTGGCATCGAACAGATTGGCGGTCGGGTTGTTGGGGTACGCCAGGAACACGACGGCCGGCTGGTGTTCCTGCATCGCCTGCAATACCGCCGGCAGGTCGAGCGCAAAATCCAGGGCACGCAGGGGTACGCCGACGTACTGCATGCCACAGAAGGTCGCGATCAGGCGGTACATGACAAAACCGGGATCGACGGACAGGAGGCTGCGCGCCGGTCCGGACAGACTCATCGCGATCATCTGGATCAGTTCGTCTGAGCCGTTGCCGAGCAATACGCGCATATCGGCAGGCACGCCCATCGCGACCTGCAGTCGCTCGCTGAGCGCCTGTGCTGTGGCATCCGGGTAGCGATTCACATCGGTTGTGCGCAGAAGTTCCAGCCAGGGCTCGCGCAATTCGTCCGGCCAGGTGTAGGGGTTCTCCATGGCATCCAGCTTGATCAGCCCGGACGACGGCTGGACATGGTACGCGGAGAGTCCGCGGATCTCCGGGCGCACCCAGTGGGCAACGAGTTGATCGATGGTGTCAGACATCCGGCTACCCTTGCCTCGGCGGCTAGGACGGGACATCGATCCGATACTCGGCCGACCGGGCGTGCGCATCCAGACCCTCACCTCGCGCAAGCGTCGAGGCGGTCCGCCCCAGCGTTGTCGCCCCTTCGGCCGAGACCATGATCAGGCTGGAACGCTTCTGAAAATCGTACACTCCCAGCGGTGAACTGAAACGTGCAGTGCGCGAGGTCGGCAACACGTGGTTCGGCCCGGCGCAATAGTCTCCGAGCGGCTCCGAAGTGTAGCGGCCCATGAAGATCGCGCCGGCATGGCGGATCTTGTCTGCGAACACCTGCGGGTCGTCGAGGGACAGCTCCAGATGCTCCGGGGCGATGTGGTTCGCCACGCGCGCGGCCTCCTCCAGGTCCCTGCAAACAATCACGGCGCCGCGCGTCCGCAACGCAGTCTCGATGATTTCGCGACGCGCCATATCGGGCAGCAGCCTGTCGATGCTCTGTTCGACACGGGCCACGAAATCCGCATCCGGACACAACAGGATCGACTGCGCGTCTTCGTCATGCTCGGCCTGTGAGAACAGGTCCATCGCGACCCAATCCGGATCGGTCTTGCCGTCGCAGATCACCAGTATCTCGGACGGACCGGCCACCATGTCGATGCCGACCTGACCGAATACCGTGCGCTTGGCAGTTGCCACATAGACATTGCCCGGGCCGACGATCTTGTCGACCGCCGGTACCGACTCGGTACCATAGGCGAGCGCGGCCACCGCCTGTGCCCCGCCGACCGCAAATACCCGATCGACACCACAGACGTGGGCGGCGGCCAGTACCAGTTCGTTCAGTTCGCCGCGCGGCGTCGGAACGACCATGATGAGCTCGGTAACCCCTGCAACCTTGGCCGGAAGCGCGTTCATCAACACCGAAGAGGGGTAGGCCGCTTTGCCGCCGGGGACATAGAGACCCACGCGGTCGAGCGGGGTCACCTGCTGACCCAATACGGTGCCGTCTTCCTCGGTGTAGGTCCAGCCTTCCATCTTCTGCCGCTCGGCGTAGGCACGCACTCGGCTGGCCGCATGCTGCAGGGCCGCCTGCTGATCGGCAGCGATGGCATCCCAGGCCTGCCGCAGGCGCGCCAGAGGGACCTCCAGGTCGGCTGCCGATCGGGCCTCCCAGCCGTCGAAGCGGTTGGTGAGGTCGATCAGCGCAGCATCGCCGCGCGAGCGGATGTCCGCGATCACTTGCCGCACCACGTCGTTGATGGCGCCGTCGGACACCGAGTCCCAGGCCAGCAAGGCATCTAGCTGCTGCTGAAAATCGGCGTCCGAAGTATTCAGTTTGCTTATGTCGGCCATAATTTGATTACCGGAGTTAGAGATCGCAATGCGCTCAAACTAAACGCAATTATCTCCTGGGTTCAATCGCAGCAGCGAACCCTGCGCAGGCCGCTCGGACAAGCCACTGGGGCCTGTTAACACGATGCGGGTGCCCAGCGTTGGCTCTCCAATGAGGCCAGGCAAGGCGCTCAGTGCGCCTGGTCATGTGAAAAAATGATCAGCACGAGGCCGTGCCGTCCACTGCGTTGCGGAGTCCGTCGACCAGTACCTTTATGGCTGCGTGTTTCATTTTCCATGAGGCCTTGTTCACCACCAGACGCGAGCTGATGTCGTGCATGGGCTCAAGCGGAACCAGACCGTTCGCCTTGAGCGTGTTGCCGGACTCGACCAGGTCGACGATCAGTTCCGAGAGACCGACCAGTGGCGCGAGTTCCATGGATCCATAGAGCTTGATCACCTCGACCTGCTGGCCGCGCTCGGCAAAAAACACACGCGCGGCGTTGACGTACTTGGTCGCAATCCGCAGACGCCGCGCCTTGGTGTCTGCACCGGCATGGCCAGCCACCATCATGCGGCAACGCGCGATCTTCAGATCGAGCGGCTCGTACAGGCCATCGCCGCCATGCTCCATCAGGACGTCCTTGCCCGCCACACCGAGATCTGCGGCCCCCCACTGCACATAGGTCGGGACATCGGTCGCGCGGATCAACACGAACTTCACCAGCGGATGAGAGGTGTCGAGTATCAGCTTGCGGCTGGTCTCCGGGTCATCGAGCGGCTCGATGCCGGCCTGTTTCAGCAGCGGCAGGGTGTCTTTGAATATCCGGCCTTTGGAAAGCGCGATCGTCAGTGGCGACTCGATGTTTGCGACCATGATCAGCGCCTCAGCCCGGGACCCGACGGATCTGAGCGCCAAGTCCGGCGAACTTGTCCTCGATGTTCTGGTAGCCGCGATCGACGTGGTAGATCCGGTCTACCACGGTTTCGCCCTCCGCCACCAGCCCGGCCAGGACCAGGCTGGCCGAGGCGCGCAGGTCGGTCGCCATGACCGGGGCTGCGGTCAGCCGCGGGACCCCGCTGCAGATGGCCGTGTTGCCCTCCAACTTGATGTTCGCGCCCATGCGCTGCAGTTCCTGCACATGCATGAAACGATTTTCGAATACCGTCTCGGTAATGGTCCCGACGCCTTCAGCGACGCTGTTCAACGCGGTGAACTGCGCCTGCATATCGGTGGGAAAGGCGGGAAACGGGGCCGTGTGCACATTCACCGCTTTCGGACGCCGCCCGTGCATGTCGAGCACCACATAGTCGTCGCCCACGTCGAGCTCGGCGCCCGCCTCGCGCAGCTTCTGCAACACCGCATCGAGTTGACTGGGGTCGGTATCGCGCACCCGCACCCTGCCACCGCTAATTGCCCCGGCCACCAAAAAAGTGCCGGTTTCGATGCGGTCGGGCAGGACATTGTAACGGGTGCCGTGCAGCGCCTGCACACCCTCGATTCTGATCGTCGTTGTCCCGGCACCGGAGATACGCGCACCCATCGCATTGAGGCAGTTGGCCAGGTCGACGACCTCGGGTTCGCGCGCGGCATTTTCGATCATGGTGGACCCCTCGGCGAGCGTGGCCGCCATCATCAGGTTCTCGGTGCCCGTGACCGTGACCATGTCCAGCACCAGCCGCACGCCTTTCAGGCGGCTCGCCCGAGCCTTGATGTAGCCGCTGTCGACGCTGATCTCAGCGCCCATCGCACGCAACCCCTCGATATGCAGGTCGACCGGGCGCGAACCTATCGCGCATCCACCCGGTAACGAGACGTCTGCCTGGCCACAGCGTGCCAGCAGGGGGCCCAGCACCAGTATCGAGGCACGCATGGTCTTGACCAGCTCGTAGGGGGCAAACGGCTTGTCCAGTCGACCCGCATCGACCTCGACATGCATCTTCTCGTCGAGCGTGAGATCCACCCCCATGCGCCCAAGCAGTTCCATCGTGGTGGTGATGTCACGCAGGTGAGGGATGTTGCCGATGATCATCGGGTCCTCGGCCAGCAGTGTCGCTGCGAGGATCGGCAGGGCGGCATTCTTGGCGCCGGAAATGCGCACGTCACCGGCCAGGGACTTGCCGCCGGTAATGATCAGTTTGTCCATGATGGCCTGGCGAACTCTTGCCGTGAAGCGAAAAGGTGGCCAATGATAAAGAAAAAGCAGCGCCCGCGGGAGTCCTTGACCGCCTCCGGGCGGGCTTCACAAGGTTCAGCCGGCGTCTTGCTCGATCAGGTCTTCGCAGCGCGACATCCGCGCCAGGGCGAGAAGTTCGGCAGGGACATCGACCAGATGCAGGCTGCAGCGGCAGCGGTGGGCCAGATCCCGCGCCTCGAGCAGCATCACCAATCCGGCGCTGTTGGTCGATTCGACATCCGCCAGCGACACAGTGAGATCCCCACCGTCACGGAGCAACTGCTCCAGCCGGGGCCAGACCACAGGGACGGAGCCAAAATCCAGCACGCCTCGCAGTGCCCAGCGCGCCTCGCCGGCCTGAGCAAGGCTGGCCTCGTTCATTTCCCGGTCTGCCGGTTTTTTGTCGCCAAGGTGCCGATCAGTCCATCGATACCGTCGCGCCGAACCACCGCCGCGAACTGGCTGCGGTAATTAGTGACCAGACTGACACCGTCGATCACCACGTCATACACCAGCCAGTGGTCGGCATCGTTCAGCTTGAGGCGATAGTTGATCGGCACCGGTGGTGCGCCTGCAGACGAGACGCGGGTTGGGATCAGCACCTGAGTGTCACCCTGGCGGTACTGCACAGGCAGGTATTCAATCTCCTGCCCCGAGTAACCCAACAGCGCAGTCGCGTAGGTGCGTACCAGAAGCTCTCGGAACTCGCGCGTTACGCCCTCCTTTTGCTGCTCGCTGGCATCCCTCCAGAAACGCCCGAGCGCGGACTGCGACATCTGACGAAAATCGAAGTGCGGCAGGATCGTGCTCTCAACCAGCGGATAAATCCGATCGGGGTTCGCCTCCAGCTCTGCCTTGCGCGCAGTCAGCTCTGCCATCACCTTCTCACCGGTTGCGCGAATCATGTCCTGCGGATTCTCGATCGCCGCAACCACAAAGGACGACAGCAACAACAGGCTGGCCAGCAGACCGCGCCGATGGATTCTCATATGCATCACTGGGCTCCTTCTTGGGCCTTGCCAAAGATGAACTGTCCGATGACTTCTTCGAGCACCAATGCCGACTGCGTCAAAGCAATCTCACTGCCATCCTTGAGAACCTGCTCGCTGCCGCCCGGGTCGAGACCGACATATTGCTCTCCCAGCAGCCCTGCCGTGAGTATCTTGGCAAAAGTATCATCCGGGATCTGGTCGAACTGAGAGTAGATTCCCAAAACCGCCACCGCCCGGAAGTCCTGCGCGTCGTAGTAGATGTCGACCACTCGCCCCACCTCCACGCCAGCCATGGTAACCGGGGACTTGACCTTTAGACCGCCGATGTTGTCAAAACGTGCCAGCACCTTGTAGGAATCCCCGCTGTGCACCGCGCCCAGGTTGCTGACGTTCATGGCGAGGAAGAACAGCGCGACGAAGCCCGTCGCCATGAAGGCGCCGACCAGTATTTCTAATTGTCTCATTTTCGGCATTGCATGTTCCCGCCAGCGCTCAATGGAACATAAGCGCGGTCAAAACGAAATCTAACCCCAGCACGGCCAGGGAGGAATGCACCACGGTGCGCGTGGTCGCTCGGCTCACACCTTCTGAGGTCGGCACGCAATCATAACCCTGAAATATCGCAATCCATGTGCAGACGACGCCGAATACGAGCGACTTGACGACGCCGTTGACCACGTCTTCGCTCCAGTCGATCTGCGACTGCATCTGAGCCCAGTAGGTTCCATCGTCGACACCGAGTAGCCCGACCCCGACGAACCAGCCGCCGTAGACACCGAGCATACTGAACAGCGCGGCGAGCAGGGGCATCGAGATGATTCCGGCGATCAGGCGCGGCGTGAGCACGCGGTGCTCGGGGTTGACCGCCATCATCTCGAGGCCGGACAACTGCTCGGTGGCCTTCATCAGGCCGATCTCGGCGCACATCGCCGAGCCTGCGCGCCCGGCGAACAGCAGCGCGGTCACCACCGGCCCGAGTTCACGGACCAGCGAGGCCGCGACCATCACCCCGAGTGTCGCCTCTGCACCGAATCGGGACAGGATATGATACCCCTGCAGCCCCAGCACCATACCAACGAAGACACCGGAGACGGCAATGATCAGGACCGTCAGGACGCCGACCGCGAACAGCTGTTCGATCAGCAGACGAGGGCGCCGGAGCAACTCCGGCAAGCCGCGCAGCATCGCCACCAGCAACAGGTTCGCGCGGCCCAGGCGGGCAGAGAATGAAAGGCCGGCACGGCCCAGCGCGGCCAGCCATTCCATCAGGCTGGCTCCCCAAACAGATCCGTTGCCAGGTCGGGCGCCGGATAATGGAACGGGACGGGACCGTCGGGCAGGCCGAGCATGAACTGCTGGGTCCATTCGCCGCCATGCTCACGCAATTGGTGCGGCGCACCGGACTCGATGACACGGCCGTCGGAGATCACGTAAATCAAGTCCGCGATCTGCGATGCCTCGGCCACGTCGTGAGATACGACGACGCTGCTGATCCGCGCGGCGTCATTCAGGCGACGCACCAACTGGATCAGCACGCCCATGGAAATCGGGTCCTGTCCGGCGAACGGCTCGTCGTACATGATCATCATCGGGTCGAGCGCGATCGCCCGCGCGAGGGCGACGCGCCGGGCCATCCCTCCGGACAGCTGGCTCGGCATCAACCCGTGAGCGCCGCGCAGGCCGACGGCTTCGAGCTTGATGAGCACCAGCTTGCGAATCATCGATGGGCTGAGCCGGGTGTGCTCGCGCAGCGGGTAGGCGACGTTTTCGAATACCGAAAGATCGGTGAGCAGGGCACCGCTTTGAAACAGCATGCCCATGCGCATGCGCAGACCGTAAAGCTCGCGCGTCGACAAGGCATGCACATTCAGTCCGTCGACCTCGATCGTTCCGGCATCGGGGGTCAGCTGGCCCCCGATCAACTTGAGCAGCGTGGTCTTGCCGGTGCCGGACGGCCCCATGATCGCGGTGACACCGCCGCGCGGAATGTCGATATCGACGCCGTCGAATATCGCACGACTGCCGCGGTAAAACTTTAGGCCACGGATACGTACCAGTATGCCGCGTGGGGTGCGCTTCGGACTCATGATTCCTCGGGCGACCGGGCGATCGGGCACAAAGCTTGCGCGAGCGGGTCCGGCTGGAAAGCGAACCGGCAATTCTGCGGACCTGGCTCTGGGCCGTCAAGCGAACTCAGCAGCTCGGGCAGCATGCGCGATTCGGGAGCGCCTCAGGGTTGGGCACGCGCGCCCTCCAGCACTGGGGCCGAGGCGCCCGCCGGCCAAACCGCGCACCAACTCGGGGGCACAATCCCCGTCGGCCCAGGCCGCGCCGCCTCGAGGGACTCACCGGACGTAGCCACCAAATCCGGTTTCCCGCCGCCGGAGCGGCGGCACAGGCCGGTGCGGGGCGAAGCGGTTTAGCGCCGAGCTCAGCGGGATAATCACAGAAAGACCGCAAAATGGTCGCTGGCATTTAAATGATTGCTGGCATCTATAAACACCTGGCAAAGCCGAAAGCAAATGCAACCGTTGGCATGCTGGCGGGGCTCCCTTCGGGCCGGTAAACAAGCGCCATCGCCTGTGTTTCGCTCGCTTGAATTCGCAACGGCCAGTCCGGCGCTCGCGCGCCTTGCAGAGACACCTGGGTGGCGTTCTGAATGACAAGTTATTTGCGGAACAGGGCACTAGATCAAACGCCACTCGGGCGGCAGGCCATGCGGTGAATCAATTTGACACTCATTAATACTCAACCCGTCCTGCGGCGTTACCATTACGCGGGTCGATAGCCTAGCAACGGACTTTCTGATGGCCGAGATTCTACCGTTCAAAAAGCGGAAGGCCAGCGAACGCCACCGCGGCAACACCCTGTGCCGCAACGGCCACCACAAATGGCAGCTGGACAAACAGACGATTTTCGATGTCAAGCTGGGAAAACTGGTCTCGCGTTATCGCTGCGTGCGCTGCGGCCAGACGAAGACCCAGGCCGACTGATTTGGACAAGTCGGGATGCATCCGCGACAATTCCCGCGCCTGGCATCGACCCGCAGGAACCAGCGGGGTTCGGGTGCCACTCGCCGCCGCCGTCATCGCGCTCGACCCGGCAAACATCGCGGGGCGAGCATTTCCTGATCGGCGTGCAAGCACGAATTTGCGGCCTTCGGGGAGCGGCTGCGCCAATCGGCTTCGCCGCCCTCGACAGCGGAGATCCTGGTCTTGCCGACGACCGTTCGGCGCGGCAGCCGGGGACACACGGGCCGACAGAATCAAAGTTCCAGGAGCACACCCGATGGGCCAAAACATCGAAGATCTGCGCAAATCCGGCCTCCAAGTGATAGATATCGAGGCCAGTGCCGTCAAGGCGCTCGCGGAACGCATCGACGGTGACTTCGTGGCCGCCTGCACGCATATGCTCAGCTGCAAGGGCCGCATAGTGGTTACCGGAATGGGAAAATCCGGCCATATTGGCGGCAAAATCGCCGCCACACTGGCCAGCACAGGCAGCCCGGCATTCTTCGTTCATACCGGCGAGGCGAGTCACGGCGACCTGGGCATGATCACGCCGTCGGATGTGGTGCTGGCACTGTCCAATTCAGGCGAAACCAGCGAGATCGTGACGATTGTGCCACTGATCAAACGCATGGGAGCGCCGCTGATCAGCATGACCGGCAAGCGCAAATCGACCCTGGCACGCGAGGCCGACATCAACCTGGATGTGAGCGTAGCCAAAGAGGCCTGCCCGCTGGATCTGGCGCCGACTGCAAGCACCACCGCGGCGCTGGTGATGGGCGACGCCCTGGCAATCGCCCTGCTCGAGGCACGCGGCTTCACCGCGGAAGACTTCGCCCTGTCTCACCCGGGCGGCAGCCTCGGCCGTCGTCTGTTGCTGCATGTGCGCGATATCATGCATAAAGATCAGCGAATCCCGGCGGTGGGCATGGACGCGCCGGTCCGCGATGCATTGATGGAAATGAGCGCCAAGGGCCTCGGGATGACTGCGGTGGTCGACCCGGACGGGCGCGCGGTCGGCGTGTTCACCGACGGCGACCTGCGCCGCTGCCTCGACCGCGGCATCGACGTGCGCGACGCGAACGTGACTGACGTCATGACGGCTGGCGGTAAGAGCATCGCCCCTGACCGGCTGGCGGTCGAGGCGCTGAACCTGATGGAAGAAGGCACGATCAACGCACTGCTGGTGGTGGACAGCGATGACCGCCTGTGCGGCGCACTCAATATGCACGACCTGCTGCGCGCCGGCGTCGTGTAGACAAAGGGACTTAGAATATGCAGGACATTCAAGCAAAGGCCGCAGCGATACGATTGGTCGTATTCGATGTCGACGGCGTACTCACCGACGGCAGCCTGTTCATCGGGGATGACGGCCAGGAGTACAAGGCGTTCAATTCTAAGGACGGCCACGGCATGGTGATGTTGCGGCAAACCGGCGTGCAGATCGGGATCATCACGGGCCGCAGTTCCGAGGTGGTGCGTATTCGGATGGAGAGCCTTGGCATCGAGCAGGTGTATCAGGGCAAACGCGACAAGCTCCCCGCCTACGAGGAACTCAAGCGGGCGACTGGCCTGGTTGACGCTCAGGTCGCCTACGTCGGCGATGACGTCGTCGATCTGCCGGTCATGACCAGGGCCGGCCTGTCCATCGCGGTGCAGGATGCCCACTATCTGACCAAGCAGCACGCCCACTGGGTCACCCCGAGCGGTGGCGGGCAAGGTGCGGCGCGTGAGGTCTGCGAATTGATCATGGATGCGCAGGGGACACTGCAGGGCGCCTTGCAGGGCTACCTGGACTGACCGTGCGGCCGTCCCATCCTATCCCGGTGCTCGTGCTGGTGATCGCAGCGGCGGTAAGCTGGTGGCTGGCGCAACCGGAAGACCAGCTCCCCGCACCCATTTCGGAAACCCGCGGGGACCGGCAAATCGATTACCACATCACCGGCCTGGATGTGACGCGCATGACCGAGGCCGGCGTGCCGGCCCACCGGCTGCGCACACCACATCTGCGCCACTTCACCGACGACGAAACCAGCGAGCTGGAGCAGCCGCATCTGACCGTCTATCAGGCCGATGCACCGCCCTGGGAAGTGGAATCGGAAACCGCCTGGGTGTCAGCCGACGGAACCCTGATCCTGCTGCAGGGAGATGTACTGATCACCCGTGAAGGCGACGCTGATGACCGCCCTATGCGCATCGTGACCAGCAACTTGCGCGTACAACCGGAACAAGACTATGCGGAAACAGACGAAAAGGTTAGGGTAATCAGCGAATTCGACTGGGTCGACTCGATCGGCATGCAGGCCTGGATGCGCCCCCCCTCGCGACTCAAATTCTTATCGCAGGTAAAAGGCTACTATGTACCGCGCTAATGCACTGCTACCCCTGGCAATGATGCTGTTCACCAGCTCCCTCCCGGCATTGGAATCCGACCAGGAACAAGCGATCGAACTGACCGCCGATTATGCCGATATCGACGAGTCACGCGGCGTGAGTGTCTACAAAGGGGATGTCGATCTGCGACAGGGCAGTATGCGGCTACGCGCCGACATCGTCACGGTGCATCACGTCGATCGCAAACCGGAACGCATGGTGGCCGAGGGCCGGCCGGTGAAGTTCCAGCAGCAATCGGACAAGGGGCCGGTGAAAGGCGAGGCGCGCCGCGCCGAGTACGAAGTCAGCACCGAGAACCTGGTGCTGATCGGCGACGCGGTCGTCGTCCAGGGCAAGGACAGCATGCGCAGCGATCGCATCGTCTACGATCGGGTGCGGTCCGTGGTCAAGGCCGGCGCCGCCGCGAAGGGCAAGGAGCGCGTACGCATCTCCATACAGCCGCCGGCGAAATAGGCATCACAAACCAGTGTCCCGTCTTTCTGCTGAAGATCTGGTGAAGACCTACCGCGGCCGTTCGGTAGTCAATGGCGTATCGCTGCACCTGAGCAATGGCGAAGTCGTCGGCCTGCTTGGGCCAAACGGGGCCGGCAAGACCTCCACCTTTTATATGATGGCCGGGCTGGTGGCGCCAGATCAGGGCCGCGTGCTGCTGGGCGAGCATGACCTGACCGGCAAGGCCATGCATGCGCGGGCACGCCTGGGGCTGGGCTATCTGGCCCAGGAGCCGTCGATATTCCGCCGTCTGACGGTGGCGCAGAACATCATCGCCATCCTCGAGACCCGCCCTACGCTGGACCGCGCGGAACGCCGGCGGCTATGCGATGAGCTGCTGCACGAGTTCGGCATTCGCCATCTGCGCGACAACATGGCGATCAGCCTGTCGGGCGGGGAACGCCGCCGGCTGGAGATTGCACGGGCGCTGGCGGTAGAGCCGAAATTCATTCTGCTGGACGAGCCGTTCGCCGGAATCGACCCGATCTCGGTGGTCGACATCCAGCGCATCGTCAGTCAGTTGGCGGAGCGTGGGATCGGCATTCTGATCACCGACCACAATGTGCGCGAAACACTGGGAATCTGCGGGCGCGCCTACATCATCAGCGAAGGCGCCGTGCTCGCGCAGGGGCCCCCAGAGGAGATCCTCAGCAACCCCGAGGTCCGCTCAGTCTACCTGGGCGAGAACTTCCGCCTCTGAGCGACCTTGCATCGCAGAACCCTGGATGCGGCGAAATGTACCTACCTCAGTTGCGCTGCAGTTGCGCTAGAATGAGGTCAGAGCAAAACTAAACAAGTTTCGTACCAGCAACAAACCGAATGAAGCCCACGATTCAGCTTCGGCTGGGCCAGCACCTGACGATGACGCCGCAGCTGCAGCAGGCAATCAAGCTGCTGCAGTTGTCTACGCTCGACCTGAAACAGGAGATTCAGGAGGCGCTCGAGTCGAATCTGATGCTCGAGACCGAGGAAGAAGGCGTACAGCGCGACGAGGGTGAAAAGGAAACCGGCAAGTCAGCCGAGGATATCAATGGCAGCGAGCCCGCCCGCGAGGGTGAACGCAACGACCCGAATAACGAGAGCGAGATCGCGATCGAGTCCGAGAGCATGCCCGATGAGCTGCCGGTAGACACCGTATGGGACGACGTCTACGACAGCGTCACGCCGATTGGCAGCGGCGCACCGGCCTCGGGCGATGACGGGCAGGATTTTCTCAATCAGCAAAGCATCAGCGAATCGCTGCAGGACCACCTGACCTGGCAAATGCAGCTGACGCCATTCAGCCCCAACGACCGGGCGATAGCCGAGGCAATCATCGACAGCATCAGCGACGACGGGTATCTCACTACTCCGCTTGATGAGATCGTCACGGCGCTGGACGACGAGGAGGTAGAGATCGAAGAGGTCGAGGCGGTCTTGCACCGGGTACAGGCCTTCGACCCACCCGGGGTCGCCGCGCGCAACCTGCGCGACTGCCTGCTCATCCAGCTGCGCCAGTTGCCGGAGGATTTCCCCTTGCGCGATTTGGCCATCCGCCTGGTCGACCAGCAATTCGAGTTGCTGGCCCATCAGGACGAGGCCCAGCTGCGCCGCCGACTGAAGCTGAGCAGCGACGAACTGATGGCAGTCATCCATGTGATCCGATCGCTGAATCCGCGTCCCGGCACCAGTATCGCCAGCGAGGCACCGAGTTACATCGAGCCGGACGTGTTCGTCTACAAGAACAACCATCAGTGGCGCGTTGAACTCAATCCAGACGCTGCACCGCGCCTGCGGGTGAACCCTGAGTATGCGGGGATGATCCGCCGGGCCGACAACAGCACCGACAATGTCACCATGAAAAACCACCTGCAGGAGGCGCGCTGGTTCATCAAGAGCCTGCAGAGCCGCAACGATACCCTGCTGCGGGTAGCCACGAGAATCGTCGACTTTCAGCGAAATTTCTTCGAATATGGAGAGGAGGCGATGAAGCCGCTGGTGTTGCGCGATATCGCGGAGGCGCTGGAAATGCACGAATCGACCATCTCCAGGGTGACGACGCAAAAGTATATGCATACGCCGCGCGGCACCTACGAGTTCAAGTATTTTTTTTCCAGCCACGTCAGCACTGCCAGCGGCGGCGAGGCCTCAGCGACGGCCATCCGGGCCCTGATCAAGAAACTCATTGGGGCAGAAAAGCCCAACAAACCCCTTTCCGACAACAAGATTGCCGCCATACTCGCTGACCAAGGGATCAATGTGGCGCGCAGGACAGTTGCGAAGTACCGTGAATCGATGGCCATCCCGCCGTCGAACGAACGCAAGCGCTTGGCCTAAAGCGCTTAACTGCAAGGAGAAAAACCATGCAAGTCAACCTGACCGGTCACCATGTCGACATCACCGATGCACTGCGTGCCTACGTTGACGAGAAGATTGCACGCCTTGAAAGACACTTCGATCACGTTAGCAATGTGCACGTCATCCTCAGCGTGGAGAAGCTGGTCCAAAAGGCCGAGGCCACCGTGCATATAGCCGGCGCCGACGTATTCGCCGATTCCACACACGCGGATATGTACGCAGCGATCGACGCCTTGGTCGACAAACTGGATCGGCAGGTCATACGACACAAGGAGAAGCTGAAGAGTCACCGTGGGAACGGCAACCGCGAGTCTATCGAAGCCGCAGGATGAGCTGAACGATCGCAATCATGCTACCCAACGGCACACTTTCGCTCGGCAGCATCAGCGTAGCCGACCCGGCATCCAGCAAGAAGCGGATTCTCGAGCAGGCGGCCCGCCTCCTCGCCGCGCACGCTGAGGAACCGGCGGCGGAGCTGATCTTCGAGCGCCTGCTCGAGCGGGAGCGTCTCGGCAGCACCGGGCTGGCGGGCGGCGTGGCGTTGCCGCACGCCCGCATGCCCGGTGTAGACGAAAGCCGCGGGGCCTTCCTGCGGCTCGCCGAGGCAGTCGAGTTCGACGCGCTGGACGACCAGCCGGTCGACCTCGTATTCGCACTGCTGGTCCCGGAGGATGCGACAGAGGAGCACCTGCAGCTTCTTGCCCAACTGGCCGGAATGTTCAACGACGAGAAGCTGCGCAACCGCCTGCGCGAGGCCGAAGCCCGGGAAGCCTTGGCGATCCTGGCCGGAAAGTCCACCACCCATGCCGCATAGCGTCCGTGTCAGGGACCTCTATGACGGGCTTCATGAGCGGCTGAAACTCGTTTGGCTGGCAGGCGAGGCCGGCGCCGACAAACCATTGCTTGCCGACTCCACCGACGCCAGCAGCGGGATCGTCGCCGGCCCGCTGAACTACATCCACCCGAACCGCATCCAGGTCATCGGACCGGCCGAGGAAAACTATCTGGAGAGCCTGCGCCACCCGAATCGCCAGCAGGCGCTGCATCAGCTTTTCGCCGAGCAACCGGCACTGATCGTGCTCGTCGATGGCGTCGCCGGACTACCGGAACTCGCGGAGATGGCTGATGCGGCGGCGATTGCGCTGATGCGCTCGCCGCTGCCGGACAATCAGGTCCTGGACAATCTGCAGTACTACGCCTCGCTGTTTTTGTCAGAGAAAACAACGCTGCACGGCGTTTTCCTCGAAGTGCTCGGGATGGGAGTACTGCTCACCGGCGACCCGGCCGTCGGCAAGAGCGAACTGGCGCTTGACCTGATCACTCGCGGGAGTCGCCTGGTGGCCGACGATGCCCCCGAGTTCACCCGCATAGCGCCGGATATCATCAGCGGCACCTGCCCGCCCCTGCTGCGTGAATTTCTCGAGGTCCGCGGCCTGGGTATACTCAATATCCGCGCCATGTTCGGCGACAGCTCAATCAAGCGTACCAAGTATCTGCGCCTGATCGTGCACCTGAAGCGCATGTCCGCCGAACAGATCTCCGGCATGGACCGACTGTCGGGAGCGCACGCCAACCGTGACGTGCTCAGCGTCTCGATCCCCCAGGTCACGGTGCCGGTAGCACCAGGGCGCAACCTCGCGGTGCTGGTCGAATCGGCGGTGCGCAACCACCTGCTGCGCCTCAAGGGCTACGATGCCACCGAAGTGCTCATCGAGCGCCAGCAACAGGCAATCATGGAGCAGAATTAGCCCCTGTTGCCATGCAAGGGCTACACTTCAACATTGGACCCTTTCGGTCAATCGTGACACCCCTATAATCGCAGGTATGTCCGAGTACAGCAGCCAAAACGAGCCGCCCCGCGTGGTACTGATCACGGGCCTGTCCGGGTCCGGCAAGAGCATCGCGCTGCAAGTGCTCGAGGACGTCAGCTACTACTGTATCGACAACCTGCCGGTCAGCCTGTTCGAGGCCCTGGTGCGCGACATCACGCTGCAGCCGACTAAGACCCCAAGCCTTGCCGCAGTCGGCATCGATGCGCGCAGCCCGGAAGCGGAGCTGAACCGGCTGCCTGGCCTGATCAAACGCTTACGCGACCACGGGGTGGATTGCGAGGTCGTTTTCCTCGACGCGGAGGACAACGTGTTGATCCAGCGTTTCAGCGAAACCCGCCGTCGCCACCCGCTGACCGATGACGGGCGCACGCTGGAAGAAGCGATCAGCCTGGAGCGTCAGACGCTCGCCCCCCTGCTCGACCTGACGCGCCTGAGAATCGACACCACGCGCACCACACTGCACGAGCTGCGCGAGATCATCCGGGCGCGGGTCGCCGGGCGCGAAAGCGGTGAGATGTCGATCATGCTGCAGTCATTCGGTTTCAAGCATGGCGTTCCGCGTAATGCGGATTTCGTATTCGATGCGCGCTGCCTGCCGAATCCACACTGGCACCCCGACCTCCGCCCGCATACCGGCAAAGACCAGCCGGTTGCGGAATTCCTCGGCCACGACCTGCAGGTCGGCGCAATGCTCAGCCAGCTCAGCGATTTCCTTGCGCATTGGATCCCGTGCTTCGAACGCGAGGGGCGCAGCTATCTGACCATCGCGATCGGCTGCACCGGCGGCCAGCACCGTTCCGTGTACCTGATCGAGCAGTTGACGCGCTTCCTCGAAAACCAGGGCCGCAAGGTGGTGACTAGCCACCGGGAATTGCCATGAAAGTCGGGGTGCTGCTGGTCACTCACCCCGGGGTAGGTTCGGCGATGCTGCACATCGCCAGCCGCATCATCGGCCGTACGACCTTACCGATCAAATGCCTGGAAGTGCCGACAGACGCCTCGCTCGAACCCGCGATGGAGAGCGCGCGCAGCATGCTCGAGGTATTGAACGCCGGCGATGGCGTGTTGGTGCTGACTGACATCTATGGCGCCACACCGCACAACCTGGCAAAGGAGGTGGCTTGCAATCAGCCAGGCGCGACAGTTCTGTCCGGGCTGAATCTGCCGATGCTGGTGCGCGTTTTCAACTACCCCGACGATGACCTGGACACACTGAGCAGCAAGGCGGCCGAGGGCGGCAGTCGCGGCATCATGAGTTGTCCGCTGCAGTCTGTGGACGGCTGACAGGAGAACTCGCATGCTCGAGCGTGAAGTCACCATTAAGAACAGACTCGGCCTTCATGCCCGTGCCGCGGCCAAATTGGTTGGTGTCGCCAGCGGCTACGCGGCCGAGATCACGCTGGAGAAAAATGGTCAACGCATCAATGGCAAGAGCATCATGGGGGTGATGATGCTGGCGGCAAGCAAGGGGACGGCACTACGACTGACGGTGGATGGCGAAGGCGAAACCGAAGCGATGCAGGCGCTGGTAGGCCTGATCGATGACAAGTTCGGTGAAGGTGAATGACCATTGCCTGCATCGGGATCGGTGTTGGTGGGGGCACCAGCGTCGCGATCGGTGATGCATTTCTTCTGTGTCGCGGACAGGTGTCAGCGGCGCCCGGCTGGATCGAAACCGGACGCATCGAAGCCGAGGTGCAGCGATTCGAGTCGGCAATCCTGCTGGCCGGACAACAGCTGCGTAGCGTGCGCGATCAAATACCTGCAGACACTCCTCCGGACATCGCCGAATTCGTCGACACGCATCTGTTGATGCTCGAGGACAAGGCGCTGTCCGGTCAACCGATCAATCTGATACGCAACGAAGGGCTGCGTGCCGAGTGGGCACTGCAGCTGCATCGCGACGCGCTGGCCCGGGTGTTCGAGCAGTTGGAGGACGCCTATCTGCGTGCCCGCCGCGATGATCTCGACCACGTGGTCAACCGCATCATGGATATTCTCCTCGAACAGCACGAGGCGCACTTCGACGATCTGCGCGGACAGGTCGTGCTGGCGGAAGACCTGACGCCGGCTGACGTCATATTGATGAAGAACCAGGGTATTGCCGGTTTCGTCACCGATTACGGCGGCCCCATGTCACATACGGCAATCCTTGCGCGCAGCCTGGGCATTCCCGCGGTTATCGGCACCCGCAGCGCCACCAGGTGCCTGGAACAGGGCGAGCGGCTGGTCCTGGACGCGGGAAACGGGATTGTACTGGCCGACTGCGACAGCGAGATGCTGGCATATTTCGAAGCCCTTCGAGCCGCCGGCATCTCGCGCACGGCTGAGCTGCGCAGGCGCGGCGCACATCCGTCAGTCACCCGCGATGGCGAGACGATTCAGCTGCTGGCCAATATCGAGCTCCCCGAAGACGTTGCACTGGCTCGCGCCAATGGGGCACAGGGCGTCGGGCTTTACCGCACCGAGTTCCTCTACATGAATTGTGACGCCGCGCCGAGTGAAGACGAACACTTTGCCGCCTATCTTGCCGTGGTTGAGGGCATGCAAGGTCGGCCGATCACTATCCGCACGCTCGACCTGGGCGGAGACAAACAACCCAGGGGCGCCGGGCATGCTCCATCGTCGGTGAACCCAGCGCTCGGGCTGCGCGCGATCCGCCTTTGCCTCAAGGAGCCCGAGTTGTTCCGGCCTCAGATCCGCGCGATCCTGCGCGCATCGGCATTCGGTCCGGTCCGAATCATGCTCCCGATGCTCACCAGCACCTGGGAAGCGAAACAGGCTGAGCGCATCATCCGCCAGACCATGCTGCAGCTCGATGCCGAAGGCGTAGAGTACGACCAGGGCATCCTGATCGGCGGAATGATCGAAGTGCCGGCGGCCGCGCTGGACGCACGCGCCTTCGCCCAATGCCTGGATTTCCTGTCGATCGGGACCAACGATCTGATCCAGTACACGCTAGCGATCGACCGTGTCGACGACGAAGTGAACTATCTTTATGACCCTGCCCACCCGGCCGTACTCCGGTTGATCCAAGAGGTGGTCCTGGCCGGCGCATCAGAGGGAGTGCCTGTGAGCATGTGTGGAGAGATGGCCGGTGACGCGCGATTCATACCGCTGCTGCTCGGCCTGGGCTTGAGGGAACTCAGCATGCAGCCGGCCGCAATATTGGACGCACGTGAGCAGATACGCGGCCTGGACACGAGTCGACTGGCGCCGACCGTGCAGAGTCTGTTCCAAGGCAGTCAATAGCCCTCTGACTCCGTCCAGCTGACAAGACCCGACAGTCCGAGAACCCCTATCGGCCCACAAAAGCCCGGCGCTCGGTGGGCGAGGGGCGACGCCGGCAGCACCCGCGACCCAGACCCTCAGAAACGGGCAGCCTGCTAAACTCTGCGGCGAGAGCCCCAACCAGTATTCCCATTCCCAGCATGAGCACCTCGACCGAGCACAACAGCGAAGATACCCGTCTGCAGCGGATTCAGGACATCCTCGCTTCCGGCGCGGTGCGAGAGGCATCACGATTGTTGCGCAGCCTCGCACCGGCCGAGATTGCACACATGCTCGAGTCGCTGCCACCGGCCGAGCGCGAGCTGGTCTGGAATCTGGTCGACGAGGAACACGACGGTCAGATCCTGCTGCTGGTCACCGAGGAAGTGCGTGCCAACCTGATCCGTCACATGGATCCGGAGGAGCTGTTGGCGGCAACCGCCAACCTCGACCTGGACGATTTGGCCGACCTCGTGCAGCAAATGCCGTCGGCGATAACCTCAGAGGTCATGCAGGCGCTCGACGACCAGCGCCGCAAACGTCTCGAGGCGGTACTGTCGTACCCGGAAGACACCGCCGGCGGCCTGATGAACACCGACACGGTGACAGTGCGCCCCGAGGTCACCCTCGACGTCGTGCTGCGTTATCTGCGGCGCCTTGGCGAAAGCGTTCCGCGCGACACCGACAAGCTGTTTGTGGTGAATCGAGACGACCACTATCTGGGCATCCTGCCGCTGTCGCAACTGGTCTCACGCGACCCCGAGGACACGGTTGCCGAGGCGATGAGTCTCGCCATGCAGGCAATCCCCGCGGACACCTCGGAGAGTGAGGTCGCTCGCCGCTTCGAGGCACACGATATGCTGTCCGCGCCGGTGGTGGGCGGCGAAGGGCGATTGCTCGGGCGCATAACGATCGACGACGTGGTTGACGTGATCCGGGAAGAGGGCGAGCACCAGTTCATGGGTGGCGCGGGACTGTCCGAGGAAGAGGACATGTTTGCCCCGGTTCTGGCCAGCACCCGGCGACGGGCGCTCTGGTTGGGCATCAACCTCGCAACTGCATTTCTCGCCTCTTGGGTGATTGGGCAGTTCGAAGCGACCCTGTCGAAGGTCGTCGCACTCGCGGTTTTGATGCCGATCGTTGCCAGCATGGGTGGTATCGCCGGCAGTCAGACGCTGACGCTGGCGATTCGCGGCATCGCCCTGGGCCAACTGAGCGCCAAGAACGCCCGTGCGCTGATGATCAAGGAGCTGGCTGTCGGGTCGCTGAATAGCCTGATCTGGGCAGTGGTGGTCGCATTGATCGCGGGCGTCTGGTTCCACAGCGCCGGGATCGCGATATTGATCGGCGTAGCCATCACCATCAACCTTTTGTTCGCGGCCGTTACCGGCGCACTGCTGCCGCTGTTGCTCGAGCGCCTTGGCATCGATCCGGCGCTGGCGGGATCCGTGCTGCTGACCACGGTCACCGACGTGGTCGGTTTCGTGTCCTTCCTCGGGCTCGCCACCCTGTTCCTGGTATGAGGTCGGCGTGTTGCATATACCGGGAAGAGAATGATGACACCCAACTAGAGATCTGGGACGAAGGCGACCTGCGCAGCCTGTGGTTCGACGATGTCATCCTGCAGACTCAGATTCATCTGCATGATCCGGCGGTTCTCCCGAACCCGGTCAATCGCGCCATGCTGGCACACCTGATGTTCGAACCCCCACTGGGCCGGGTAATGCTGGCTGGCTGCGGCGGCGGTGCAATCGCCCGCTGGCTGCATGCACGTATGCCCGACGTGACGGGAGACGCGGTCGAACTGTCGGATACGGTGGCGCGCCTGGCGCGCGAGTATTTCGACTTCCCGCCCACACAACACAGCAACTGGCAGCTATTGGTCGGAGACGTGCGCGAGCATCTGGTGCACAGCGACGCACACTATGACTTCATCCTGGTCGATCTGGAGGAGGATCAGTCCACCCCGGCGTGGCTGACCAGCCCGGGTTTTCTGACCGGCTGTCGCGACCACCTCAGCCCCCAAGGCACCCTGACCCTGAACCTGATCGTCGACGATGCCGCAGCGGCTAGCGAAGCGCTGTTCGCGATCCGCGGGGTATTCGGTGCGGGCACCCTGCTGCTGGATGACCCGGATCACGACAATCTGATGGTCATCGCATTCGTCGCAGACACTCCCCCTATCCCCCGGAGCGACCGCTTGATCGAGCTCGGGCTGCGCTGGGGCATCAACTTTCAGGCGCTGGCCAAGCGCATCACGCGGCTCGAAACCACCGCTTGAGTTGCGCAAAATGGAGCCCTTGATGCGTGTCCACGCTTCAGCTTTTTCGACCCCGCCGGGCACCGTGAATCCGTCCACGGAGGCGCGACTGCCAGACGCTCCGGCAGACGCCTCCACACCGAATATCAGGAGCGCCGCTCGATGCCGTTGGCTCGCTAATTGAGTTGCATGGCGCTCCAGGAGTCGCAGTAAGTCAAGATCAGGCCTGCCTGGTGCCCGGTTCACGCTCGAAAGTCGTCGCCTTGCACTTCGGACAGGGCGGAATTGTTCCGGTCTTTTCAAACTGCAGTTGCTCGCCGCACTCAGTGCACCGCAACATGCCCGGCGCAGCAACCTCGCCGCTGCGGTACAACCCGGCTTCGCGCGCCTGGTCGGCAAACCCCTTCAGTGCCTGGCTCGTCTGATCGGCCATGCCGGCGAACATCTCCAGCATCCGATTCTGCATCAGCCGCCAGTCGAAGCTGAGCCAGTCGCGAAATTCCTGGCCGCTTTCGGCAATAAAGGTTGCTGCCTGGTGCAGGTCGCGTTCGACATAGCGCGAAACCTTGTCGGCCTCCTCACGCGTCAACTCCTCGAGTTCGACCGCCCGTTCACGTGCAGCGGCCAGGCTCTCCCGCAACCAGGGAACCGTCTTTTCCTCAGCATTTTGCGCAGCCTCGTGGACACGCTCGAGCATCGTCTCGTAAGCCTCTACCAGACGATCGACCGGGTCCTTTTCCTGTTCACTCATGAAAGCGGCTCCTCAACAGTGATTGCTCACATACACGATGTAATCTGCTGAATCAGGCAACGTCGCGGGTATCTCCAGTGACCTGCCGAACAGCCGGATACAGGTGCTCGGTTTCCGACTGGATACGGTCCAGTACCAGATCGAACATCTCTTGCGTGTCCTTCATAAAGGCGTCGTACTCCCTGATGACCAACTGCTTGCTGCGGAGCTTGCACCAGCGCTTGAGATAGGCCGAGAAAATGCGGTTGATCTCACGCGAGCCACCCATGAAGCGGTTCGCGATATTGTTCATCTTCTGGTCGCCGGAACCTAGCAGTTTGGAATACATCCCGCTGTCGGTCACCGCCATATGGTCCTTGACTGCGTTTACGTAGTCGAAAAACAGATTGCAGGTCACTTCGGAATCGCACAATGAGCGGTCACCGAGCAGGTGCTGCAGGATATTGGTCAATTCAGTGATCTTGTGGTTCTGTTCATGCAATTCATCGTAACTGATCATGATGTCGTCTCCTTGATCCATCCGCAGTGCGGCTTTTCTAATATTCATGCACGGAAAACTTCCCTTGCCTACTATGGAGAACCTAGCCGATCGACGGCAAATCTCAATTCCGGGTTTCTTAATCCAGCGCAAAAACCCGCACCGCGTCGCACGGTGGCCGCGGCTGCGGTATGCTTCCGCGATTGCCTTTCCGCCCTGATGCCGGATCGCCCATGGATCAGCAATACAAGCCAGAACAAATTGAGAACGAAGCCCAGCAATTCTGGGAAGAAAACGGCACATTCAAGGCCAGCGAGGACCCGCGGAGAGAAAAATTCTACTGCCTCTCGATGTTTCCCTATCCCAGCGGCAAGCTGCACATGGGGCATGTGCGCAACTACACCATCGGTGACGTAATTTCGCGCTTCCAGCGCATGCTGGGCAAAAACGTGTTGCAACCGATGGGCTGGGACGCGTTCGGACTACCGGCCGAAAACGCCGCGATCAAGCATGGCAAACCGCCGGCCGAGTGGACCTATTCGAATATCGCCTACATGAAGGCGCAGTTGCAGCGGCTTGGCTTCGGTTACGACTGGGACCGCGAACTGGCGACCTGCAGCCCCGATTATTACCGCTGGGAACAGTGGCTGTTTGCCCGCCTGGTCGATAAGGGCCTCGCCTATCGCAAGACCGCAATGGTCAACTGGGACCCGGTCGATCAAACGGTGCTGGCCAACGAGCAGGTGATCGACGGCAAGGGCTGGCGCTCCGGCGCCCCGGTCGAGAAACGCGACATTGAACAGTGGTTTCTGCGCATCACCGACTATGCGCAGGAACTCCTCGACGACCTCGACAAGCTGGACGGCTGGCCCGAGCCGGTGGTCACGATGCAGCGCAACTGGATCGGCCGCTCGCTGGGGGTCCAGATGCGATTCGCCATCCAGGACCGCGACGAGACGCTCGAAATCTACACGACGCGTCCGGACACCCTGATGGGGGTGACCTATGTGGCGGTCGCCGCCGAACATCCGCTGGCGCTGCGCGCCGCGGCCGACGACCAGACACTTGCGGATTTCATCGCGGAATGCCGCGCCGGCGCAGTGAACGAGGCCGAACTGGAGACCATGGAGAAGCGGGGTATGCCGATCGGCCTGCACGCACTGCATCCGGTGAGCGGCGAGCCAGTGCCGGTGTTCGCGGCGAACTTCGTGCTGATGGGTTACGGCACTGGCGCAGTGATGGCGGTCCCGGCGCACGATCAGCGCGACTGGGAGTTCGCGGAGAAATACGGCATCCCCAAGAAACAGGTTATCTTCGATCCCGAGGGCCACCCCTGCCCGATCGACGAGTCCGCTTATGTCCAGAGGGGCGTCCTGGCCAATTCGGCACCGTTCGACGGGCTCAGTTCCGATGCAGCGTTCGACGCAATTGCCGCCTGGCTGGAAAAACACGAAAAGGGCGGCAGGCAGGTGAACTTCCGCCTTCGCGACTGGGGCGTCTCGCGTCAGCGCTACTGGGGCTGTCCAATCCCGGTGATCCACCGCGCGGACGGCACGATTGCCACCGCGGACGAGTTTCCGGTACGCCTGCCCGAAGATGTCGTGGTCGACGGTTCGGGTTCGCCGCTGAAAAAGATGCCGGCCTTCTACGATCTGGGCAGCGGTGACCGGCGCGAGACCGACACCTTCGACACCTTCTTCGAGTCGAGCTGGTACTACGCCCGCTACTGCTGTCCCGATGCCGACACGGCGATGCTCGACGAGCGTGCCCGATACTGGCTGCCCGTCGATCAGTACATCGGCGGTATCGAGCATGCAATTCTGCACCTTCTTTACGCGCGCTTTTTCAACAAACTGATGCGCGACGAAGGCCTGATCGAGTGCGACGAACCCTTCAGCCGCCTGCTGACTCAGGGCATGGTGGTTGCGGAAACCTATTACCGCGCCCATCCGGATGGGTCGCGCGAATGGTTCAATCCCGCCGATGTCGAGGTCGAACGCGATGAGAAGGGCCGCACCCTGCGGGCAGTCGCCAAACACGACGGCGATCCCGTCACACCTGGCGGCGTGGAAAAGATGTCCAAGTCGAAGAACAATGGTGTAGATCCACAGACCCTGATCGACCGCTATGGGGCTGATACGGTTCGCCTCTACACCATGTTCACCGCACCACCCGATCAATCGCTGGAGTGGTCTGACGAAGGTGTCGATGGGGCTCATCGGTTCCTCAAGCGTCTTTGGGCGCTTGGCACACGGCTCGCTCAGGTGCAGCAAGGCGTCCGCGCCGATGCGGCCGACTGCAGCGACACGCGCCGCGAGGTTCACAGTGCGCTGCAGAAGGCCCTTTTCGACTACCAGCGTCAGCAGTACAACACGGTGGTGTCCGCCTGTATGACGATCGTGAACGCGCTCAACAAGCTAGATGATTCGCCGGCGGCGCTTGCGATGCTGCGCGAGGGCATGGGTATCGTGCTGCGCCTGCTGTCGCCGATAGCACCGCACGTCAGCCATGCGATGTGGCGCGCGCTCGGCTTCGGCGATGACATCCATCACGCCGGCTGGCCAGCGGTCGATGAATCCGCGCTGCGCTCGGATACGATAGAGTACGTCGTGCAAGTAAACGGCAAGATGCGGGGCAGGATCGAGGTCGCCGCGGACGCCCCTCGGTCGCTGGTCGAGGAGGCCGCTCTCGGCAACGAGAATGTCCGCCGCTTCACCGCCGGCCTGACGGTAAGAAAGACAATCGTGGTACCGAACAAGCTGGTCAACATCGTGGCCAAGTGACGGAGTCCGAATGAATCTCGTCCCATCGCTCCAGCAACGGCACCATTCTCTCGGACTGCTGTTGCTGCTGATTGCATTGCAGCTTGGCGGCTGTGGTTTTCAACCACGCGGCGCCGGGATGTCACACCTCAACGGCGTACCCAGTCCACTGTTTATCGCCGGCGTCGCCCAACACTCCGATCTGTATCGCGAGTTGGATCTCCAGCTTACGGCTGCAGGCGTGGAACTGACCACAGATCCGGCAGCCAGCGCATCCACTCTGGTTATCAGCAGGTGGGATCAGGATTCGCGTGTCCTTTCGGTCGACAGTCGCAACAAGGCGGTCGAGTACGAACTCGACGAGGTGGTGAGTTTTGCGCTGCGCTCGAGCACCGGCGAAGAGCTGCTGGCTCCGCAAAACGAGCGCGTCATACGTATCCAGTATCGCCCCCCGGACTCCCTGCTGGGCGCGACCCGCGAGTCCGAGGTGTTGAGCGGCGACATGCGGCGTGAACTGGTCGAGCGCATCGTTCGCCGCCTCGCCGCGCTGAGCTGATCAGGGTCTGATGCGCGTCTACCCAGACCGGCTGCAGCAACACCTCGCCGGGGCGCTGGCCGCCATTTACCTGATCAGCGGCGACGAACCCCTGCAACTTGGCGAATGCAGCGACGCTATTCGAGGTGCCGCTCGCGCCGCCGGCCACACCAGCCGGGAGGTCATCGATGCCGGCGCAGCCTTCGATTGGCAACGCCTCGCAGCGGAGGCAGCAGCATTTTCGCTGTTCGCGGAGAAAAAAATCATCGACCTGCGAATGCCCGGCGGCAAGCCCGGCGCCGAGGGGAGCAAGGCGCTGACCGCCTATTGCGAAAACCCGCCATCGGACACGCTGTTGCTGCTCACCTTGCCGAAGATCGATCGCCAGCAGCAGAACAGCAAATGGTTCAAGGCAATCGAAGCGCGCGGTGTGGTCGTGCAGGTCTGGCCGATCGAGCCGCGCCAGCTCCCGGGCTGGATTCGCCAGCGCCTGGTGGCAGCGGGCATCCAGCCAAGCGATGAAGCGGTGGGTATGCTAGCGGACCGGGTGGAGGGCAACCTGCTGGCAGCGCGCCAGGAGATTGAGAAACTGCTGCTGTTGCACGGCAGCGGACCGCTAGGTGCCGACCAGCTGTCCGCTGCAGTCGCCGACAGCGCCCGTTACGACGTTTTTGAACTGGTCGACAGCGCGCTACGTGGCGAGTCCGGACGCTGCGTGCACATACTCGAAGGCCTGCGTGGCGAAGGGCTGGCTCCCGCGGTCGTGCTATGGGCGGTCCATCGCGAGGCTCGGAGCATGGCCCAGATATCGGCTGCCGTCGCCCGGGGCAGGAGTCCGGATGACGCCATCGGCAAAGCGAAGGTTTTCCGTAAGCGCAGTGCACTGGTCCGCCAGGGGCTCGGCAATCTGCGGACGGCGCAATGGCTCAGTCTGCTCGATCACTGCCATCAGGCGGACGGCGCGATCAAGGGACGCTGCCCCCAGGACGCATGGCTACTGCTCGAGGACGTCGTGCTGGCCATGAGCGGCCGGCCGCACCCGGCCTGGGACGTCGACGCCGGACACGTTTAGCGCGGGAGGCCCAGGGCGCACTGCCAAGACGCGCCTCAGCCAGCCTCTTCCAATTGCAGTGGCGGCGGAAAATAGGCCAGGGCGAGGTTGGCATGCAGTTCCATAATGCCGATCTGGAGTTCGTCGATGAACTGGTGCAATGAATCCTGGCCCAGTTCAGCCACCGTGGTTTCGCGCAGCTTGCGCTTGATCGTGCGGATGCTGCGCAACACCTTCTCCGATTTCTGCAGGTTTTCGATGCTTTCATCTACCGCCTCCACGCAATGCATGAATGAGCGTGGATACAGGGCATCGTGGAACAGAAAATTCAGCACGTCCGGGCGGCTGACGCGGATCGCCACGTGCCGACGGTATATCTGGTAGCCGGACATGGAACGCAGCACGCTGATCCATTGCAGCGTATCGAGCGAACGCGACTCCAGCCGGTCATCGGGAAAGAGGTCGGTGGAGCGCACGTCGATGATGCGCGTGGTCATGTCGGCGCGCTCGAGATTGCGTCCAATGCGCGAGAAATGCCAGGCCGCGTCGCGGTACATCACGGATCCCAACAGGCCGGTTATCTGCTGCGAGCCGGTGATGATGCCGTCGAGAAAATTATCGCGCCCCCCCTTGGTCAGACCCGACTGGACGTTTTCCTTGGCGAACAGATACAACTCGTTGAGCTTTTCCCAGGATGAGCGCGGGAGCACGTCGCGTACCGTGCGACAGTTCTCGCGCGCCGCGGCCAGCGAGGAGATGATCGAACCCGGATTGTTGGCGTCGCCTATCAGAAAGCGGACCACGTTGCGCTCGTTGGTCTCGCGATCCACCGCGTAAAAGGCATCGTGCAGTCCGGCGATCTCGACCAGCGGCTCCCAGCCCGGTGCGATCGTGCGCGGAGTATCCAGCACCAGATGCGAATTTACCCGCACCAAGCGGGCGGTGTTCTCTGCCCGCTCCACATAGCGGGCCAGCCAATAGATGTTTTCCACGACACGCGACAGCATGGCAGTCTCCGCTCAATCGGCTTCCACGATCCAGGTATCCTTCGACCCACCACCCTGTGATGAATTCACCACTAGCGAGCCCTTGCGCAACGCCACGCGGGTCAGCCCGCCGGTGGTCACGAAGGTCCTGCGGCCACTCAGGATGAAGGGGCGCAAGTCGACGTGGCGAGGCTCCAGGCCCTGTCCGACGACGGTAGGGACGGTCGAGATGCCCAACGTCGGCTGTGCAATGTAGTTACGCGGATCCTTGGTGATCAGTTCGGCGAAGGTCTTGCGCTCGGCCTTGGTTGCGCGCGGCCCGATCAGCATACCGTAACCGCCGGATTCGTTGGCGGGCTTGACCACCAGTTCGTCCAGGTGCTCGAGAACGTACTGGCGTTCTTCCGGGTACATGCAGCGATAGGTGGGTACGTTGGGTATGCCGGGTTCCTCATCCAGATAATACCGGATGATCTCGGGGACGAATGCGTAGACCACCTTGTCGTCCGCCACCCCAGCGCCCGGCGCATTGGCCAGACCGACCTTGCGCGCCTGCCAGGCGCGCAACAGCCCCGGGACGCCGAGTATCGAATCCTCGCGGAATGCCTCCGGGTCCATGAACTCGTCATCGATGCGCCGATAGATCACGTCTACGCGCTTGGGCCCGGACACGGTCCGCATGTAGACGCAATCATCATCGTCGACGAACAGATCACGGCCCTCGACCAATGCCGCGCCCATCTCCATCGCCAGATAGGCATGCTCGAAATAGGCCGAATTATAGATACCCGGTGTGAGCACGGCCATGTTCGGTCGTTTTACGTTGCGCGGCGATAAGGCCGCGAGCATCTCGTACAACTGGGTCGGGTAGTCGTTCACCGGCAGCGGGGCGTAGGATTCGAACAACTCCGGGAATACCCGTTTCGTGACCAGGCGGTTTTCCAGCATGTAGGACACCCCGGAAGGCACGCGGAGATTGTCCTCCAGCACATACATCGTGCCGTCCTCGTCGCGCACCAGGTCCGAACCGCAGATGTGCGCCCAGATGCCCAGCGGCGGATTCACACCGACGCACTGCGGGCGGAAGTTTTTCGATTCCGCCAAGACCTCGGCCGGAAACACACCGTCCTTGATGATTTTTTGATCGTGGTACAGATCGTCGATGAACAGGTTCAAGGCCTTCACGCGCTGTTTCAGCCCGGCCTCCACTCTGTCCCATTCCGTCCTATCGATCAGCCGCGGGACGATATCGAACGGCCAGTTGCGGTCGATCATGCCCTCGTGCTCGCTGTAGACGGTAAAGGTGATGCCCATCTCCTTGATCGCCAGATCCGCTGCACCCTGGCGCGTGGCCAGTTCACCGCTGTCCATTTTGCGAAACAGGCCGATCAGTTCCTTGGCCAGCGAACGCGCCCGGTTCTTGCCCGCCATCATCTCGTCAAAAAAGGGACCGGGGTCGTATTCCTTGAGTTCTATTGGCATAGGGGATTCGCTGCCGGCGCCGGGCGCCGGCCGTTGGAGCTTCGGATGGTGCGTTCGACGCCCTGGGTGGGAAGATATTCGCACTGTACGGCCTCCTGGCAATCGCGCACCGTTCCGGTGCCCGGCTCGCGAGGCCAGAATCGTGCCAGCTGGCCCAGCCGCACTGCATCACCAGGCGTTTGATCGACCGCACCGAGGTTCAACCGGGTATACGCCCGCCCTCGCGATACTGCGATGCGTGCTGTGCGGCAGGCATGTTCGCACTGAACCGGCCCAAATCGGATATGTGGCGTCACAAAAGGGGGCATGTCGTCAGGCATTTCTTGTTTTCTGGCATTACATCTTTAAGACCGCCGTGCACCCCGATGGCCATCGGGGGAGACCCTTGACCCTGGCCGCTGGCGCAACGGTTGCGGATTTCCCACTGAGCTTAGCAGAATTGGGGGGCATTCAACGGCACCCGGGGCTTCCAATGGCAATCGATTTCCCCGCATACTTATCGCAGTCGCCTCTTTTGCCGCCCGGATGCCAGAACGATGACTTATTGCGTCGGACTCAATCTCGATGATGGCCTAGTTTTCGCCTCTGACTCGCGAACCAACGCCGGCGTCGACTATGTAACCACCTACAGCAAAATGCACGTGTTCGCGCCGTCGCCCGACCGTCTGTTCGTGATCATGTCAGCCGGCAACCTGGCAACCACCCAGGAGGTCATCAACCATATCCAGCGGGATCTGGACTTCCCGGGCGAGGGACCCAACCTGGCCAATGTGCGCTACCTGTTCGAGGCGGCCGAGTACGTCGGCAGTGTCAGCCTCTCAGTACAGAAGGAACACAGCCAGGCACTCACTCAGTCAGGCGTCAGCGGCGAAACCACGCTGCTGATCGGTGGACAGATCACCGGACAGCGACATGGCCTGATGCTGATCTACCCGCAGGGCAACTACATCAATTCCTCGCCGGAGACGCCCTACCTGCAGATCGGCGAAAGCAAGTACGGTAAACCGGCACTGGACCGGATTGTCCACCCGGGCCTGTCGCTCAACCAGGGGGCCCGCCTGGCGTTGGTCTCTCTCGATGCAACGACACGCTCGAACATCACCGTAGGTCCGCCGTTCGAACTGCTTACGTACGAAAAAGACAGCCTGGTGCTGGGCTGCCGTTGTCGCTTCGACGCTGACGACAAGTACCTGATCAGCCTGCGCGAGGCATGGAATAACGGTATCCAGGAGGCGTTCCAGTCGCTGCCCAAGTTCTCCTGGGAGACGCCTTTAAAGGAGACCGTGTCGGCTCCCAGGCCGATCCCACTGCCAAACGGCTGACCGACTGATCGACCGGCGGGGTCCCTGACAGCCCCCGCATGCATTAGAATGTCGGGCCCGAACAAGCACCGACAGGCATCGCCATGAGCCAAGCCGCACACCATCCATCGGTCACCGACGTGTCCGCCTATATGCAGGACCTGGGACGCCGCGCCCGGGTCGCGTCGCGCACGATCGCTGCCAATGGGGACACAGCGGCCAAGAACGCCGCGCTGCATGCGATCGCCAACGACCTCGACGCCAAGCGCAACGACCTGATTTCAGCAAACCGCAAGGACCTGGAGGCCGGCGCAGCCAAGGGCCTGGACACCGCCCTTCTGGATCGCCTGGAACTGAATACCGCGCGCATCGACGACATGATTGAGGGTCTGCGCCAGGTCGCTGCGCTGCCCGATCCGATCGGCGAGGTCTTCGACTTGAAGTTCCGCCCGAGCGGGATCCAGGTCGGGCGTATGCGAGTGCCGCTCGGCGTCGTCGGGATCATCTATGAGTCGCGGCCCAACGTCACCGCCGATGCCGCCGCACTGTGTCTCAAATCGGGCAACGCCACGGTACTGCGCGGTGGCTCGGAGGCTTTTCACTCCAACCAGGCCATCGCCGCCAGCATCCATCGCGGTCTAGAGGCCGCCGGCCTGCCGGCCGATGTGGTACAGGTAGTGGCTACCACGGACCGAGCGGCGGTAGACCTGATGATCAGCATGCCGGAATCGATCGACGTGATCATCCCGCGCGGCGGCAAAGGCCTGATCGAACGGATTAGCTCCGGCGCACGCGTTCCGGTGATCAAGCACCTGCATGGCGTGTGCCACGTGTACGTGGACGACGAGGCCGACCCGAAAAAGGCGTTCGACGTCGCCCTCAACGCCAAGACCCAGCGTTATGGAACCTGTAACACAATGGAAACGCTATTGCTCAACGACACCGTCGCCGAGGAGTTTCTGGCGCCGCTCGCAGCGGCCTACCTGGAAGCGGGCGTCGAACTGCGCGGTTGCGAAAAATGCTGCAGGATCCTGGGCGACGAATGCAGCGCCGCGACCGAGGCCGACTGGGACGAGGAGTACCTGGCGCCGATCCTGTCGATTCGCGTGGTGGCCGACCTCGACGACGCAATGGATCACATCGCGCGGCATGGATCGATGCACACAGAGAGCATCGTCACAGAGAACTTCAGCAAGGCACGGCGCTTTCTACGCGAAGTCGATGCCAGTTCGGTGATGGTGAACGCCTCCACGCGCTTTGCCGACGGCTTCGAGTATGGCCTGGGCGCCGAGATCGGAATCTCGACGGACAAGTTCCATGCTCGCGGACCGGTCGGGCTGGAGGGCCTCACCTCGGTCAAGTTCATCGTGCTTGGCGATGGGCACGTTCGGCAGTAAGCCATCCCGCGACCCGCTCCGTCTCGGGGTCTTCGGCGGCACCTTCGACCCGGTCCACAATGGCCACCTGCGCATTGCGCTGGACGCGCGCGAGGCGCTGGGCCTCAACCAGGTGCGCCTGATCCCGCTAGCTCAAGCCGTGCACAGGGATCAGCCGGAGACACCCGCCGAACTGCGGCTGGCTATGCTGCAAGCGTCGCTGGCAGGCCGCCAGGATCTGGTGGCGGACGACCGCGAACTGCGGCGCACCGGCCCTTCGTACACGATCGATACGCTGAGGTCGCTGCAAAGTGACTACCCGGAGGCCTCGCTTTGCCTGTTGTTGGGCGCCGATGCGTTCGCCAACTTCACGCGCTGGCGCGACCCGGAGGGCATCATCGCGGCGGCCAATATCGCTGTGCTGGAGCGGCCGGGCCAAGCCCTGACATTCGATCGGGGCCTGGAGCGGCTGATCGCGGCGCGGCGCGTCGACCAACTGGAGCCGCGCCGCTCGGGCCAGATCCTGTTCTGCCCGGTGACCCAACTGGACATCGCCTCCAGCGATATCCGTCGCCGCATCGCCGCCGGCCGCAGCGCAGACTTCCTGACTCCGCCGGCGGTAGTGGATTTTATCGCCCGGCGCGGCCTCTACCGGCGGTGAACATCGGGACACCCCCGGGGCCGCATGGTTTATCATGCAATACCTCAGCATATTTCGGACCCAGGCATGCAGGTAGAAGAACTCCGCGATCTCGTCATCAACACGCTGGAAGACATGAAGGCCTTCGATATCGTCACCCTCGACGTACGGGGCAAGACCAGCATTACCGATTTTTTCGTCATCGCCACGGGCACCTCCGACCGGCATGTGAAATCGACGGCCGAATCGGTGGCATTCCAGGCCAAGCAGGCAGGTCAACCGCCGATCGGCACCGAGGGCCTGCAGGAAGGCGAATGGGCACTGATCGACCTGAATGGTGTGGTCGTCCACGTGATGCAGGCCAAGGTACGCGACTTCTATCAGCTCGAGCGCCTCTGGAGCCTGGATCCGGTCGCCGCGGAGAAGCTCAGCAAGGAACGCGGCACATCCTGAGCAGCGGGCCGGTCTCATGGGAGCGGAGATGGTCGGGAGACCGCGCGGATGATCATCCACCTGATTGCGGTGGGCGACAGGATGCCGCGCTGGGTCCAGCAGGGTTATGAAGAGTACGCCAAGCGCCTGCCACCTGAGTGCGCGCTGAAGCTGGTCGAGATAGCGGCCGGCAAGCGTGGCAAGAATGTCGATCTCGCCCGCGTCATGCGCGGCGAAACCGAACGCCTGCTCGGCGCGCTCCCGAAGGGCGCGAAACCGGTCGCGCTCGAGGTCGACGGGCGGTGCTGGTCGACCCCCGAGCTGTCCGACCGACTGCAGGAATGGATGCTCGGCGGACAGGACGTCGCACTGCTGGTCGGCGGCCCCGACGGCCTGGGCGAAGGCGCCAGGAAGGCCGCCGCGGAACTTTGGTCACTGTCACCGCTGACGCTACCGCACCCGCTGGTGCGTATCCTGGTGGCAGAGCAGCTTTACCGGGCCTGGAGCATGCTGCGCAACCACCCCTATCACCGGGGCTGAGGGCAATGGCATCGACCTTGGCACTTGGCCCTGCATATTCGGTCCACGGAACACCGTGAATCGGCCCCCGGAGACTCGACTGCAGCGTCCCTGCGGCAGGCGCCGGCACAGCGGAGCACCGTTCAGTGCCTGCTGCCTGCTTAGGCCGGTGCAACCGGCGCCAGGGGAACCGTATCGTCGTGAATGGAAGCGCCTCGACAATGCCTGTTAGCCTGTCGGCCGCATGATTATCCTCGCCTCCCAGTCACCGCGCCGCGCCGAATTGCTGGCGCAGGTGGGCATAGGGTTCCGCGTCGCGCCGGCGTCAATCGACGAGACCCTGCTGCCCGGAGAAAATGCGGCCGACTATGTAGAACGCATCGCAAGCGCCAAGGCTATGGCGGTGCACCAGCGGTTTCCGAATGACACCGTGCTGGGGTCCGACACCGCCGTGGTGCTCGACCGGACGGTACTCGGCAAACCGACCGATCGGGCGGACGGCATGCGCATGCTGCTGGCATTGGCCGGGCGTACACACCAGGTACTCACCGGCGTAGCGGTATTGGCCGCGGGTCGCACGCACTACCGCCTGAGCAACAGTCGGGTGCGGCTGCGCGACATCAGCCCCGAGGAAGCGGCGGCCTACTGGGCCACCGGCGAACCGGCCGACAAGGCCGGCGGGTACGCGGTGCAGGGCTTGGCTGCGGCATTCATCGAACGCATCGAGGGCAGCTACTCGGGAATCATGGGACTGCCGCTGTTCGAGACCGTGCAGATCCTAGAGACCGCCGGGGTGCGCAAGCAGTGGGGCGTGTAAACTCGGACGATGAGTGAGGAGATCCTGATCAATGTCACCCCGCCCGAAACCCGGGTGGCGGTAGTCGAGAACGGCGTGCTGCAGGAGGTAATCGTCGAACGCACCGCCAAACGCGGTCTGGTCGGCAACATCTACAAAGGTAAGGTCTGCCGTGTCCTGCCGGGCATGCAGGCTGCGTTCGTCGATGCCGGTCTGCAGCGCGCGGCGTTCCTGCACGCCTCGGACATCCAGGCCGAGGATGCCGACAAGACCGGACAGATTACCAATCTGGTCAGCGAAGGTGGCGAGGTGATCGTTCAGGTTGTCAAGGACCCGCTCGGCACCAAGGGTGCCCGTCTGACGACCAACATCTCCATACCTTCGCGTCACATGGTCTTTATGCCCAATGTGGGTAACGTCGGCGTGTCGCAAAAGATTGAGGACGAGGACGAACGGATAAGACTGCGTGACATCCTCACGCGATTCGCCGAGGCCAACAGCAGCGGCGCCGGCTTTATCGCCAGGACGGCAGCGGAAGGCGTTTCAGAAGAGGCGCTGCACAACGACATGCGCTTCCTGGTGCGTCTGTGGAGTTCGATCCAGGAGCGGGCCGCAACTGCGCCGCCACGCGAGTTGATCCATGAAGATCTGCCGCTGGCGCTACGCGCCCTGCGCGACCTGATCAACCCGGAGGTCGAAAAGGTACGTATCGATTCCCGCTCGACCTGGGAGAAGGCCCAGCAGTTCGCCACAAAATACATTATCGAGCAGCGCTCGGCGATCGAGTACTACCCGGGCGAGCGGCCGATATTCGACCTCTATGGCGTTGAGGACGAGATCCAGAGGGCCCTGGAACGCAAAGTGGACCTCAAGTCCGGCGGGCATCTGGTGATCGACCAGACCGAGGCGATGACGACGATAGACGTCAACACCGGTGCGTTCGTCGGGCATCGCAACCTCGAAGAGACCATCTTCAAGACAAACCTCGAGGCAGCCCAGGCGATCTGCCGCCAACTGCGCCTGCGCAACCTCGGCGGCATCATCATTATCGACTTCATCGATATGACCGATGAGGATCACAAGCGCCAGGTGATGCGGGCGCTGGAGCGCTGCCTGGCACGCGACCACGCCAAGACACACATTTCCGAGGTATCGACGCTGGGCCTGGTGGAGATGACCCGCAAACGCACCCGCGAATCCCTGGAACATGTGCTGTGCGAGAGTTGTCCCACTTGCAGCGGCCGCGGCACATTGAAAACGGCCGAAACGGTCTGCTTCGACATATTCCGCGATATTCTGCGGGAATGGCGCCAGTTCGACGTCGAGCAACTGCTGGTGCTCGCTTCACAGGAGGTCGTGGACCGCCTGCTCGACGAGGAATCACAGAATCTCGCTGAATTGGAGCAGTTTATCGGGCGCCCGATAAAGCTGCAGGCGGAAGCCTTGTACAACCAGGAGCAGTACGACGTTGTGCTGATCTGAGCGGGACCCCCAGGGAGCCGCATTGCGCACCCTTAAAAAACTGCTGATCGGATTGCTCATCCTTTGGGGGGTATTGGCCCTCCTGGTGAGGTCCACCACGCCCTTGATCGCCGAGTACCGCGAGCAACTTGCGGCACAGCTGTCGGAGTACCTCGGCACCCCGGTGGCGATTGGCGATATCAGTGCGCGCTGGTATGGGCTGCGGCCACTGCTCGAGTTCGGGGACGTGGTACTCGGCGACGCCGAGGAGCGGCTGCACGCGGACCGCGTGACGGTCGACCTGTCGGCCAAGGGCCTGCTGTTCGGCTCCGTGCTGGACGCCTTGCGTGTCACCATCGACGGCATGCGACTGACGCTGGCCCGCGAACCCGGCGGCCAGCTGCGTCTCGAAGGCGTCGGCGCGCTGTTCGAAGGCGGCGAGCTGCTGCTGCCAAATCGCCTGCACCTGGTCGATACCCGGGTGATCTGGATCGACCGCCGCACCAACACGCCTCCGCTGTCGATCGACGACGTCACTGTGGTGCTGGCCCGCAGGGACAAGCGCCTGCGGCTGCGCGCAATCCTGGAAACCGAGTCTGGGAAGGCCGAATTGTCGGCGAGGCTGGACGGTCATCTGGCCAGCACGCAATGGCAGGGTGAGACCTATCTGCGGATCGAAGGTCTCGACGTCGCGCAGGTGTTCGCACCCTACATTTCGCCAGACTATGGACTGCGCGATCTCGATGTGGATCTCGAGTCCTGGACGACCTGGCAGGATGCGACCCCAACGCATGCCCAGGGCCAGATCGAGATACGCGATTTCGAGCTGCGCCCCCCACAGCAGGCGGACACTTCCGCATTGCTGGTCGCACGGGCTGCAAGCCGCTTCACCATAGACCGCGATGCCCTGGGGTGGCGGGCCGGCTTCCGCGACCTGGAGATTGCCACCAGCGAAGGGACTTGGCCGCGCAGCGATCTCGCCATCGGGGTGGCCAATCTGCCCGAGGGGGGCAGCCGCATCAGCGCCTCCGCCGACTATCTGCGCATCCAGGACATCGTTGACGTGCTCGAGGTTCGCCTACCCTGGCCGCGGCTGCGCGATCCCCTGGGATATCTCCAACCGCATGGCGAACTGCACGATCTGCGACTGCAGGCGGATCTCGGGCCCGACCGGGCCGACTGGCGCATCAGCGCCGGTTTCCAGGGCTTATCCAGCAGGCCGACCGACCGGGCTCCGGGCATCGAAAACCTCAGTGGCAGGCTGCATATGCAGCCGGACCATCTACGGTTCGAACTCGCCAGCCAGGATGCCGTTTTGGATTTTCCCAACATGTTCCGCGACCCACTGGAACTGCGCCAACTGAGCGGCCGGATCGACCTGCTGCTGGGCGACGCCGGCTGGCGGCTGCACACGGCTCAACTCGTGGCGGACAGCCCGCATATCGCCACCAGTACGCGGCTGGATCTCCAGGCGCAGCATGGTCGATCGCCGTTCATAGACCTGCAGACCGATTTCCGCGATGCCGATGCGGCCTTCGCGAAGCGCTATTACCCGGTAGGTGTGTTGCGCAAAACGCTCGTCGATTGGCTCGATCACGCCATCCTGTCTGGCCGGGTGGTCAGCGGTGCGGCGTTGCTGCGCGGCTCATTGGATCAGTTTCCGTTCGAGAACTCGCGCGATGGGATTTTCCAGACAGCCTTCACCACCGAAGATGTCGTGCTCGACTACCGGGCGGGATGGCCGCGAATCGAGCAGCTCGACGCGCAGGTCAGTTTTCATGGCAACCAGCTGCGGATCGAGGCGGACTCAGGCACCATCTACGACACCCGTATCACCGGCGTCGAGGCCCACATCGAACGCCTGAAGCCGCCCAGCGCCATTCATATCCAGGGCCAACTGGAAGGCCCGCTGCAGGACGTTTTGCGGGCGCTGCAGGAAGACGCCTTGCGCGAGCGCTTCGGCAGGTTCGCGGCAGCCCTGAACGGCACCGGCGACAGTCGCCTCGCGCTGGATTTCACCGTACCGCTGACCAAGACCGGCGATCACGCACTGGATGGCACGCTGAGTTTTGCCGATGCGCGGCTGGCGCTGCCGGCTTGGGACCTGAGGCTGGACAGGATTCAGGGCGATCTGAACTTCGGCCTGAACGGCCTGGCGGCGACGGGCATCCGGGGGCGCGCCCTGCGCGCACCGGTAACGCTCGATGTGCTGCCGGCCGCTGATGGAGCGACACGGGTCCGCACACGCGGCACGTTTTCGGTACCGGAAATTGCACGCCATCTACCCGCCATGCCGCTGCAAATGGCCGAGGGAAAGGCCGCTTTCGTGATCGACGTGGACATACCCTCAAACGGCACCGCGGCCAACGATCCGATCCTCCTCACGGTCAACAGTGATCTCGAGGGCATTCGCATCGACCTGCCGGAGCCCTTCGGCAAGTCTAGCGAAGCAGCCCGCGCGCTGGCGGTCCGGCTGCCACTGGGGGGCGACTCGGTGACCGGCAGGCTAGACTACGCTGGCGAGGTGTCGGCGGCGTTCAGCGGCGATGGCCGACGCGTGGACCTGATGTTTGGTCAGACGGCCGAGCCGCAACCTGAGCTGGGCATCCGCGTCGGTGGGCGTCTGCGCCGACTCGACCTGGCCGCATGGCGCTCAGCGCTTGCGCAGCTGCCGTCGGACGACCGTCAGGAGCCACCGCCTTTGGCCATCAACCTCGAGATTGGCCGGCTGCAGGCCGATCCGCTGAGCATCGACCAGGTGTACCTGCGGCTCGCCCGGCGCGCCGGAATATGGTGGGGTGCCGCAGACTCGGCGGACCTTGCCGGCAGCTTCCGTTTCGCACAGGCGCTGTCCGAATCGCCGCTGCGGATCGATCTGGGCCGGCTGCACCTGAGGCTGCCAATCGCGGACCAGGACGCAGCGCAACCGCCACCACCGGACCTAAATACTGGACCGGACCCTTCAAACCTGCCGGATGTGCTGCTGAGCATCAGCGAACTGCACCTCAACGAGGCTGTGCTGGGACGCCTGAATCTCAGCGCGCGGCGAGAACCCGAAGGCCTTCGGATCACCGAGCTGAGTCTGCACGACGGCCAATTGGAGCTCACGGGCAGCGGGCTCTGGTCAAGTGCCGGAGGCAAAATCCAGACCAGCGTGCAAGGGGAGGCCAGCACCCCGGGGCTCGGCGACCTGCTGGTCGACCTGGGCTATTCGCGCCAACTCGAAGAGGCGCAGGGCAAGTTCCGATTCGACCTCAGTTGGCCCGGAAACCCGTCTCAGCTGCATCGGACGGCGCTGCGGGGAAAGCTGGGGCTCGGCATCGCTGCGGGGCGTCTGGTGGAGCTGGACCCGGGCGTGACGCGGGTTGTCGGCCTGCTCAATCTGAACGCGCTGACCAGGCGCCTCAGGCTGGATTTCCGCGACTTCTACACGAAAGGCTACAGCTTCGACAACATCAAAGGCGATTTTGTATTCGATGCAGGTGTGGCAGGTACCGACAACCTGACCGTGCTCGCCCCGACTGGCAGGATCGATCTGCGCGGCTCGGCCGATCTGATTGCCGGGTCTCTGGACCAGAAGGTGACGGTCACCCCGAAACTCGATGCCACCCTTCCGATCGCCGGCGCGCTCGCCGGCGGTCCGATAGCGGGCGTTGCGGTGCTGATGGCGCAGCAAGTCCTGACCAAACAGGTCGACAGAATCACCGGTTTCGATTACGCGGTGAGCGGGCCCTGGGCCAACCCAAACATCGTGCCACTGGATACCGGCGGCACCCTGTCGAAGATCTTCCAGCAAATCAAGCTTGGCGCCCGCCAGACGCCGCCTGCTGAAATGGACGAAGAGGCGCAGGTCAATGCGGCGCCGGCGCAAGATGTCGGCGCGACCGCCGCCCCGCGCCAGGAGGTTGAATCCGAACGAGCAGCCACACCAGGCGAACCAGTATCGCGGGAAGGGTCCAGCCTGGCCCGCCCGCTGCGCGGCCTTATGGGGCTGCTGAAGCGGGGGGAACCGCACGGCGCCGATCTTCCCGGGGAGGGAGATTGAGGCCGCAGCGGAAAATACCATCGATACTCACCCCCTATTCCTGGTGCGATACCCCTTTGCCCACAGCGCCGCAGGCATTAGAGTTGGCGCTGGGAATCGTGTCGTAGCCAGTCATGAGCAATTCGAAGAAGAAAGTCGCCGCCATCCAGCTCGCCTCCGGCAGCAATGTCAGCGCCAATCTGCTGGAGACCGAGCGGCTTACCGAAGCCGCTTCCAAACAGGGTGCGCAACTCGTCGTGCTGCCGGAAAACTTTGCGTTCATGGGCCGTCGCTGCAGCGACACGAATGCGCTTCGGGAAGAGGCCGGCGATGGTCCCCTGCAGGCATTTCTCTCGCAGCTGGCCAGCCGCCTGGGCATCTGGGTGGTGGGTGGCACCATTCCGCTGGAGGCGGACCACGCGGCCAAATGGCGAGCCGCCTGCACCGTATATGACGAGCGCGGCCGGCAGGTCGCGCGCTACGACAAACAACACCTGTTTGACGTAAACCTCATCGAGAGCGACGAGCGCTTCGTCGAATCGCAGACTATTGAACCCGGTGACCGGGTCGTGGTAATCGACAGCCCGGTGGGGCGGCTCGGCGTGTCGGTTTGCTACGACCTGCGTTTTCCCGAATTGTACCGCGCGATGATCGATCGCGGCGTCGAGGTGATCACGCTGCCTGCGGCGTTCACTGCGATAACCGGCCGCGCGCACTGGGAGACGCTGGTGCGTGCACGTGCCATCGAAAACCTGTGTTATGTGATCGCAGCCGCGCAGGGAGGCTTCCATGTCGCCAGCCGCGAGACCTACGGGCACAGCATGATCGTGGACCCCTGGGGCACCAAGCTGGCACTTCGGGAGCGCGGCAATGGCTGCGTGGTGGCAGAAATCGACCACGATTTCCAGAACACCACAAGGCGGAACTTCCCCTGCCTCGATCATCGTCGCCTGCATTGCCGCTGAACATCACGCGCCGCGCCGGCCGGCGGCTGGACAGGAGTAGCCATCCATGACGCACAGCACCGCCATCGCACGTCAAACCCTGCTCGATGCACCTGGCCTGAGCGAGGCGCATCTTGGGCAGGTGATGGATCGCCTGCTAAGCCGGCAGGTCGATGCAGCCGACATCTATTTTCAGTATGGCCGTTTGGAGTCCTGGGTGCTGGAGGACGGCATCATCAAGGAGGGGAACCATAGCATCGAACAGGGTGCGGGCCTGCGCGCGATCAGCGGTGACAAGACCGGTTTCGCCTATACCGACAGCCTCGAGCTCTCGCGTCTGCTCGACGCGGCCGGCGCTGCCCGTGCGATTGCGCGTGCCGGCCAACATGCCAGCCATGCGGCAGGCCCAGAAGCTGCCGCGCCGGTCCTGTACGCCCCGCTCAATCCGCTCGAATCGCTCAACGAATCAGAGAAAATCGAGCTGATGCGGCGCACCGATGCCGTTGCGCGCGCAGCCGATCCACGCGTGCAACAGGTCATCGTCAGCCTGGTGGCAGCGCACGACGTGATCCTGGTGATGGACAACAGCGGCCAGATCAGCGGTGACGTGCGTCCGCTCGTGCGCATGAATGTCCAGGTCATCGTCGAACAGGATGGCCGTCGCGAGCAGGGAAGCGCAGGCGGTGGCGCACGTCAGGCGCTGGATTTCTTCCTGCAGGAGGAACGCGCCCTCGACTATGCGCGCGAGGCCGTGCGCCAGGCACTGGTCAACCTGGAGGCGGTCGCCGCGCCCGCCGGCATGCTGCCCGTCGTGTTGGGGCCGGGCTGGCCGGGTGTGCTGTTGCACGAGGCGGTCGGGCACGGCCTGGAGGGTGACTTCAACCGCAAGGGTACGTCGGCATTCGCCGGGCGAATCGGTGAACAGGTCGCGTCGCCGTTGTGCACCGTGGTCGATGACGGCACCCTGCCCGGCCGGCGCGGCTCCTTGTCGATCGACGACGAGGGCACCCCCTCCGGTAACAATGTGCTGATCGAGAACGGCATCCTGAAAGGTTACATGCAGGACAAGATGAACGCACGGCTGATGGGCGTGGCGCCAACCGGCAACGGCCGGCGTGAGTCCTACGCCCATCTGCCGATGCCACGCATGACCAATACTTACATGCTGGCCGGCAAACATCAGCCGGAGGAAATCATCAGCTCCGTCAAGCACGGCCTTTACGCGGTCAACTTCGGCGGCGGCCAGGTCGACATCACCTCCGGCAAGTTCGTATTCTCGGCCAATGAGGCCTACCTGATCGAAGACGGCAAGGTGACCCGCCCGGTCAAGGGTGCAACACTGATCGGTAATGGCCCGGAAGTGATGACACGAATCAGTATGGTGGGCGACGACCTGGCGCTAGACACTGGTGTCGGCACCTGCGGCAAAGAGGGGCAAAGCGTCCCGGTCGGCGTTGGCCAGCCGACGTTGAAGATCGATCAACTCACCGTCGGCGGAACCGCCGCGTGACCAGAGCGAAATGACCGAAATGGAACAGATTGCCCAACTGAAACAGGTCGTCGACGATCTGCTGCAGGAGGCGCACAAGCAGGGGGCCGACAACGCGGAGGCCGGGGTGTCTGTGCAGACAGGCCTGTCGGTGACGGTACGTCTGGGCGAAATCGAGACCATCGAGCATACCAGCGACAACGGCCTCGCCGTCACCGTCTATTTCGACCGGCGCAAGGGCTCTGCAAATACGACCGATCTGCGCCCCGAGGCAATTCGGGAGACCGTGGCCGCGGCGTGTCGGATCGCCAAACACACCTCGGAGGATCCCGCGGCCGGGCTGGCCGACCCGGAACTGATGGCGCGCGAAGTTCCGGATCTCGATCTGTACCACCCCTGGCAACTGAGCGCCGACGAGGCGACGGAGATCGCACGCGATTGTGAGAATGCGGCGCGCGACCTGGACCCGCGCATCAGCAATTCGGAGGGCGCGACGCTCTACACCCAGCGTTCGAGTTTCATCTACGGCAACAGCCACGGGTTCGTCGGCGGCTACCCCACCACGCGGCATGGGTTGAGCTGTGCGGTGATCGCTCAGCAGGACGATGAGATGCAGCGCGACTACTGGTACGACAGCGGCCGACTGCCGGACGCACTGGCGGCCCCGGCAGAGATCGGCCGCGAAGCCGCGCGGCGCACGTTGGCAAGATTGGGCGGCCGCCGGATGGGCACGCGCGAATGCCCGGTGCTGTTCCGCGCCGACGTCGCCCCGAGCCTGCTGCGCAGCCTGTTCGGCGCCATTCGCGGCCACGCGGTGTACCGTCGGTCGACCTTCCTGCTGGACAAGGTGGGCACGCAGATCTTCCCCGACTGGGTGACGATCAGCGAGGATCCGCTCATAGCGCGCGGGCAAGCCAGCGCACCCTTCGACAACGAGGGCGTAGCCACGCGTTACCGCGAACTGGTCGCCGGCGGTGTGCTGCAGGGATATCTGCTGGACAGCTATGCGGCAAGAAAACTCGGGTTGCAGAGCACTGCCAGCGCAGGCGGCGTGCGCAATGCCCGCATCGCGAGCAGCGGTCAGTCCTTCGATGAGCTGTTGCACGAGATGGACCGTGGCCTGGTCGTGACCGAGTTGATGGGACAGGGATCAAACCTGGTCACCGGCGACTACTCGCGAGGCGCTGCTGGATTCTGGGTGGAAGGTGGCGAGATACAGTATCCGGTCGACGAGATCACCGTCGCCGGCAACCTCGGCGACATGTACCGGCAGCTCGTCGCGGTAGGCAGTGACGATGAAATACCCGGTAGCGTCAAGACAGGCTCCTGGTTGTTCGAAAACATGACGGTCGGCGGCGACTAGGCAGCGCGCGGCCCCGCCGGTACTGCAAGGACAACGCCGGCGATAGGCGATTTCCCAACAGACAAACGACGACGGAGGACAGGCTGATGCGCATCCTGCATACCATGCTGCGAACCGGCGACCTGCAGCGGTCGATCGACTTCTATACCGAGGTGCTCGGCATGCGTCTGCTGCGCCAGAACGACTACCCCGAGGGAAAGTTCACCCTCGCCTTTCTCGGCTACGGCGACGAGTCGAACAACACCGTGATCGAGTTGACCTACAACTGGGGGGTAGACAGCTACGACATCGGAGACGCCTATGGACACATCGCGATCGAGGTGGACGATGTGTACCGGGCGACCGAAGACATCAAGGGCCGCGGCGGCAAAATCCTGCGCGATGCCGGCCCGATGAATGCCGGCACCACCATCATCGCCTTCGTCGAGGATCCCGATGGCTACCCAATCGAGCTGATCGGCCGCAAGGTCGCTTAGAAGTGAACATGACCGGAAATCTGATGATTCTGCCAGCCGCCGACAAATCGAAGATCCGCCTGGTGCGGATCCCGCCAGATTACCAGGACCAGGAGGTGTATCGACACGTCACGGGCCTGATCGCCCAAGTCGAGGAGAGAGACCCGGACTACAGCTGGGAGGACGTGCTGGCCATGCTGGAGGACCGCGGTTTCGAGCCGGTCGAGTTCCAGCTCGGACCGTCGCTGGACTGAAAGGCGCTGACGCCATCCCCGGGGTGCTGTTGCCGTAGGTAGTCCGGTCACCGGCCGGCAGCAGTGGTGATTGGCTGGGCGGTGAGCTTGCGACAGGCCAGCAACCCGTCGAACCCGCACTGGCCAGGTATCACTGCGCCTGCCCTGCGGGCAGTTCGAAGCGGCGGTTATGCCTCTCGCCGCCGGGTGCAGATCGACCCGCCCCGAGGTTCACAGCGCAAAGTCCGGCTGGCCGATCGGATCATCGCCCCGGACGACTCAGCGCTTCTTCGCCTTGGGCTTCCCGCCGACCGCTTTTTTTGCCGCCGCCTTGTTCGTCGTCGATACCTTAGCAGCTGCCTTGGTGGCAGCCTTTTTCGCGGATGGCTTCCTGCTTGCGGGTTTTTTCTTTGTGGCTGTTTTTTCCTTTGCGGCTGTTTTCTTTGCCACGGCCTTGCCGGCTGACGTCTTTTTCGCTGCAAGCCGCTTGGCGAGGGCCTTTTTGACAACCGCCTTTTTCGCGATGACCTTGCTCGCCGCCACCCGTTTTGCGGCACTCTTCTTCGCTGACGACTTGCCGACCGCCTTGGCAGCGACCGACTGCTTCGCCGGGGGCTTCTTCGTCGTGCCGCGTTTATGTGCACCAGATCCCTTTGCCACCACCGGCTTAACGGTCGTCGCCTTCTTCGCCGGCCGCTTTCTGGCCGCTACCTTGCCGGCCGCGGGCGTTTTCGCTGCCACCTTCTTCGCCGCTGTCTTCTTTGCGGCAACCTTTCCAGCCGGCGCCTTTGCCGCCGCGGATCTTTTCTTTTTGGCGATCTTCCCGGTCGACGCCTTTTTCGGTTCCTCTTTCGCTGGAGCCGGCTTTTTCGCTGCGACCTTCTTTGCCGCAGTCCCTTTCGCGGCGGTCTTGTTCGTCCTCGGCGCCTTTTTTGCCGCCACCTTCCGGGCCAGCTTGCCGCCAGCCGTCTTCGACGCGCCGGAGGACCGTTCAAGTCGCTTCGGCGATGCCTTCGCCGCGGCGCCTGAAACTGCTTCGCCCGCCCCCTCAAAAGCGGGCTCGGGCAATACGCTGCCGGGCGCGATGCTTGGCGGCATCGTGTCGATCAGCTTGCGCGCCGCCTTCCAGGCCTTGCCCGGGCCCTCGTCGGCCTCGATAGCACGCAACTTGTCGTCGAGCCGATAGTACTGCAGCAGCGGACCCATCTGGCCCTCGTAGACACGCAGGCGATTGCTTATCGTTTCCTCATAATCGGGTGGGCGCCGTATCACCCGGGCCCCGCACGCATCGCACACTCCGTCCACCAAAGGCGGATTGACGTACAGATTGTATTGCGCGCCGCAGTTGTCGCAGGTGATCCGGCCGACCAGACGCTCCATCAGTTCATCTCGATCCACCTCGAGGTTGAGCACCAGTTCCACTCCAGCATCCAGATCATTGAGAACGCTGTCGAGCACGTCCGCCTGGCCCGCATTCTTGGGCAGATCGACCAGCACGAAACCCTTCCCCAGGTCCATTTGCGGGAGCTGTATGCGCAACAGTGCGAGCAGGAGTTCATCGGAAACGCGCGACATCTCCATTGCCTCCTTGGCGAGGCGGCCCAGTTCGGTCTGCTCCGCAGCAGCACGCTTCATCACGCTGGTCACGGTAACGATCGGCATCCCGTAGTGATCGCAAATCTTCTGGGATAGCTCGGCCTTGCCTGAGCCGGGTGGGCCTAGTAGAACGATCCTCATCTTGGCTCCTCAGTGGCCATTATTGTTCTGATCGGCGCCAACCCGCCGCTTGCTGCCAGGGCGCTCCCACTAGGCGGTGCACCCAAGTCGTATTAATATAAGGAAATTAGGATTTTCCTATAGGGGCATGTGTGTATTGCATTGGCTAGCCTCAGTCGCGTTGACTAAGCTAATCCAACAGTAATTTGCCTGTCAACGAAGCGTCTGATTTATTACGAATTTTAGGCGATCGGGGCAAGAGTTTAGGAATCAATCGCCCGGAATCCCGCGAAACATTGACCTTGGCGACCCCATCACGCCTTAGGGCAGGGCGGCAGGTCCGGCTCAATCTGGTCAGGTATATGAGTAAGATTCCCGATATCAGCGCGACGGAAGAGTGGATCGTCAGTACCACGCTCAAGGAGCGTTACGGTCGAGACGTCGACCTGCAATACGCCGACGCGGAGATTCGGCTCAATCCCGCCGACCGGGAACTGACATCGTGCCCGGTGTTCGTCTGGGAGGAAGACGCTTGCCATTTCGTCATCTTTAAGACCGGCGAGAGGCGCTATCGTTGCCAGTTCTTCTACCGCGGCTATCAGCAGTACGGTACCGGAGTGCACGAATACGACGACCTGACCGAATGTGCGGTGTCGCTGCTGCAGGCCCAAGCCGACCATACCGCAACCGAGCGCGGCGACATCGATGAGAAAAGGCGCTGATCGGGCCGCGCCAAGACGAACTCACAACAGATACAGCAGTAATTCAAGAACAGAGGGGAACACCATGACGGCGAAAAACGCCTTTTACGCACAGTCCGGCGGAGTGACCGCCGTTATCAATGCCTCGGCCTGCGGTGTCATCGAAACGGCGCGCGCGCACCCGGACAAAATCGCCAACGTCTACGCCGGCCGCAACGGTATCATCGGGGCGCTGACCGAAGAGCTGATAGACACCAGCCAGGAATCAGCCGAGGCCATCGCCGCCCTCAAGCACACCCCTTCCGGCGGCTTCGGGTCATGCCGTTTCAAGCTGAAGAGCCTGGAGGAAAACAAGCGCGAATACGAACGCCTGATCGAGGTCTTCAAGGCGCATGATATCGGCTACTTCTTCTACAACGGCGGCGGAGACTCGGCAGACACCTGCTACAAGGTATCGCAGCTTTCCGAGAAGATGGGCTTTCCGGTCCAGGCGATCCACGTCCCGAAGACCGTCGACAACGACCTGCCAATCACCGACAACTGCCCTGGCTTCGGCTCTGTCGCCAAATACATCGCCGTGTCGACCCTCGAGGCCAGCTTCGACGTGCGCTCGATGGCCGCAACCTCGACGAAGATCTTCGTGATCGAGGTGATGGGCCGCCATGCCGGTTGGATCGCCGCGGCCGGCGCGCTGGTCGAGGACGAGGGAATCCCGGTCGTGACCCTGTTCCCGGAAGTTGAATTCGACAAGGATAAGTTCCTCGCGAACGTCGAAGCCAAGGTCAAACAGCATGGCTACTGCACCGTCGTGGTTTCCGAGGGCTGCCACTGGCCGGATGGCAAGTTTCTCGCGGAACAGGGCACCCGCGATTCCTTCGGCCACGCCCAGCTCGGCGGTGCCGCACCAGTGGTCGCAAACATCATCAAGGACGCTCTCGGCTACAAGTTCCACTGGGCAGTCGCCGATTACCTGCAGCGCGCAGCGCGCCACCTGGCCTCGGCATCCGATGTCGAGCAGGCGTATGCGCTGGGCAAGGCCGCCGTAGAGAAGGCGCTGGAAGGCAAGAACTCGATCATGCCGACCGTGGTGCGCACGTCGAACAGCCCCTACCGTTGGGAAATCGGTGAGGCACCGCTGAGTGAGGTCGCCAACGTCGAAAAGATGATGCCGACGGATTTCATCTCGGATGACGGCTTCGGCATCACCCAGAAGTGCAAGGACTATCTATACCCGCTGATCCAGGGCGAGGCCTACCCGCCCTACAAGGACAACGGCATGCCGGACTATGTCACGTTGAAGCTGGCCGGTGTCGGGCGCAAGCTGCCGGATTTCGAGCTCTGAGCCGCATGTCGCGTTGACTGATGACCGCCAAGGGGTCCACCAGGACCCCTTTTTGGTTTTCCATCAAGGACCTTTGAACAGAGCACGCCGGTTCCCTCGGGCCCAATCCGAGGCGGAGAACCGTTCAGCCGCACAGCTCAAGGGGTTGGGTTCGGTTCCGCGGCAACGGATACTGCAGACCCGCGCCAGGAAAAACGGACTCATGACACTCGACAAGGCACGTGAGCTTATTGATGTACAACTGTCGTTCGGCGGCGGATACAACCGCAACGCGGTCCGCCTGATTCTCGCCGAAATCAGCAACGAACACGGCCAGGGGGCAGTCGACCGGCTGATCCGCGAACTCGAGCTGGAGGAAAAGTTCGGCCTCTCCCCCGGCACCGACTTCTCCGGCGTCGGCCGCTGACCATCGTCATTACGCAAGCGCTGCCACACTGCGTACCTGGGCAAATAAATGACGCCCAGGCTGGAGTTCGAGCAGGCGTTGCGAGCGTTTGCTGACACGGGTCAGCAAGGCCTCGTCGCCAGCCTGCAGGCGCACGATAACCTCGGCCGGGCCACCCTCGGCGACATCGAGCACACGGACCGGAAAACCGCTCAGGATACTGCTGTCCGGGGTTGGTTTCAGGGCCAGGGTGACATCACGCGAGAGTATCCGCAGCCGAACCGGAACGCCCGCGGCAAGCTCGACGCGCGGCACCCAGATCTCGCCACCGCTGAAATCCAGCCGGGTCAGCTGATCGGCCTCGTCCTGCGCACCGACCGTTGCACCTATCACCGCGCCGGCCTCGCGACCATGGGCCATCGGCAGGTCGAGGCGGGTGAGCAACTCGTTCACCCTGCCACTCGCAGTCAACCGACCGGCCTGGATCAGCAGCATGTGATCCGCGAGGCGCGCAACCTCGTCGAGGGCGTGCGTGACGTAGAGTACCGGGATGTCCAAGGATCGCTGCAGCGCCTCGATATAGGGCATCAGGATCTGACGACTGGCGCGATCCAGTGCCGCCATGGGCTCATCCATCAACAACAGGCGCGGGCTGCTCAACAGGGCCTGGGCGATGGCGACACGCTGCTGTTCACCGCCGGACAGGCCGAGGACCCGGCGCTCGAGCAAGCGGGTCAGGCCGAGCAGCTCGACCACTTCATCAAAGGCCAGCGCCGGGCGCATCATGCGCCGGCGCACTCGACCGAACAACAGGTTGCCGCGCACATCCAGATGCGGAAACAACGCCGCCTGCTGGAATACGTAGCCGACCGCCCGGCGATGCGTGGGCAGCCCGCCGTCGGCGGCCAGCCAACTCTCGCCAGCGACCCGCACCACACCCGCGGCCGCCGGCTCGAGACCGGCGATGGTGCGCAGCAGCGTGGTCTTGCCACAGCCCGAAGGACCTGAAACTGCGGTAAAACCGGTGGAGGGGATCTCGAAGTCGACCTGCAGATCGAAGTCGCCTTTGCACACCCGGGCATCGACCCGGATGCTCAAGACGTCGCCTTGCGGCCGAAACGGCTGGCGTACACGACCAGCAGCAGCATGAAGGACAGCACCAGCAGCCCACCCGAGAGCACGTGAGCGCGGGCATAATCGAGGGCCTCCACATGCTCGTAGACAGCGATCGACAGGACCCGGGTCTCACCGGGAATGTTGCCGCCGATCATCAGCACCACGCCGAATTCACCCAGAGTGTGCGCGAAGCCGAGCACACCGGCGGTCACATAGCCGGGCCTAGCCAACGGCAACACCACGGTGAAGAAGCGATTCAGCGGCCCCGCCCCGAGGCAGGCTGCCGCTTCCAGCGCCTGCTCACCTACCGCGGCGAAGTGATCGCGCAGTGGCTGGACCACGAACGGCAATGAGTAAATCATCGACCCGAGCAGCAAGCCGCCGAAGGTGAATGCGAGAGACAAGCCCGCCAGCGGACCGTGCGGCCCCATTGCGAGCAGCAGGTAGAACCCAAGCACGGTCGGCGGCAGCACCAGCGGCAGTGCGACCACGGCCTCCAGCGGCGCGCGCAGCCAGCTCCGCGTGCGCGCCAGCCACCACGCCAGCGGCGTGCCGAGCAGCAGCAGGAACAGGGTGGTCAGGCCGGCCAGGGCCAGCGTGACCCACAGGGCCTGCAGGTCAGAGGGGGTCACCAGGGTCTCGATCATGAGCGCCCGGGTACCTCGTAACCCGCCTCGCGCAGGATATCGGCCGCTGCGTCACTGCGCAGATAGTCCATGAATGCCTCGGCCGCGCTGCCGGGTCGCAGCAGCAGGGCGTGCTGACTGATCGGCGCATGCAGCTCCTTCGGAATCAGCCAGCGGGCACCGCCAGGGGCGAGATTCGCGCCGCGCACCTGGGCCAGCGCCACAAAGCCGGCCTCGGCGTTGCCGGTGGCCACGAACTGCAGCGTCTGAGCGACATTCTCTCCGCTCACCAGCTTGTCCTGCAGCCCATCCCATAGCCGCCAGGTCTCGAGCACCCGTCGCGCCGCGAGGCCATAAGGCGCAAGCCTCGGGTTGGCGATGGCAAGGCGCCGGAATCGGCCCGCCGTGAGGTAATCGCGCGGGTCGCCGTGCGAATCGGCCTGTGGCACCCATAGCACCAGCCGGCCCTCGGCATAGGCAAAGCGGCTGCCGGGTACGCCAAAGCCGCGTTCCTCGAGCAGCACGGGGTGCTCGGCATCGGCGGCGAGGAAAATGTCAAACGCGGCGCCGTTGCTGATCTGAGCGAAGTGTTTGCCAGTCGACGCCGAGGAGATCAAAACCTGGTCCCGGTGTCCGGTCTGTGCCTCGAACTGCGCGCCGAGGCGCTGCAATGTCGTGGTGAAATTGGCTGCAACGGCCACGCGAATCTGGGCGGCCGCCGTCAATCCGGGCAACAGGCAAAGCAGCATACCGATGACGGAGAGCAGATGCGGACGAAGCATACCGGGGTACTCCGGGGCGATACTCGAACCCCGGAGTCTAACGCAAGTCGCCGCCCGGCTGCGTTGGGCCGGCGGCGATGGTGACTAAACAGCCAACTACCTATGCGACAGGGCAGGCCCCTGTCGCCGATAGACCACCAGCGAATCGTTGCCGGCCATGGCTGGCGGTCTGGTGCCGCGTCAGTTCAACAGCGGCGCGATCACCAGCGACACGATCGCCATCACGTTGATCAGGATGTTCATGGACGGGCCAGAGGTGTCCTTGAAAGGGTCTCCGACAGTGTCACCGACGACGGTGGCCTTATGGACCTCCGATCCCTTACCGCCCAGATTGCCCTTCTCCACCCACTTCTTGGCGTTGTCCCAGGCACCGCCCGCATTGGCCATGGTCAGCGCCAGCAACACGCAGGAGACCAGTGCACCGCCGAGCATGCCGCCAAGTGCCTCCGGACTGATGCCGAAGCCGATGACGACCGGCGCCGAAACGGCGATGACTCCGGGCAGCACCATCTTGGACAGCGCAGCGGCAGTCGCAATATCGACGCAGCGAGCCGTGTCGGGGGTACCGGTACCCTCGAGCAGACCGGGGATCTCGCGGAACTGACGACGAATCTCCTGGATCATATCGTGGGCCGCATCGCCGACCGCGGTCATCGTGATCGAGGCGATCAGGAACGGCAGCATGCCGCCGATGAACATACCGATAAGGACATCTGGGTCATTCAGCCGCAGCGTGAAATCCGGGATCCGGGTACTGATCGTCTCGACGAAGGCGGTAATGATCGCCAGTGCTGCCAGCGCTGCAGCGCCGATAGCAAAGCCCTTGCCGATCGCCGCCGTGGTATTGCCGAGTTCGTCCAGCGAATCGGTGATCTTGCGGGTGTCCTCGCCGAGCCCGGCCATCTCCGCGATGCCGCCTGCGTTGTCTGCGACCGGCCCGTAGGCGTCGATCGCCATTGTGATACCGACCGTCGACAGCATACCCACCGCGGCAATGCCCACCCCGTACAGGCCAACCAGCTGGTCAGAGACGAAGATGATGGCGCAGATGGTCACGACCGGGACCACCACTGACTGCAAACCTACCGCCAGACCGGTGATCATTACCGTCGCGGAGCCGGTCTCGCCGGCGTGCGCAATGTTCCGTACCGGTTTTCCCCCCGTGTAGTATTCGGTCACCAGACCGATGATGACGCCACCGATCGCGCCGGCCACGACCGCGCCCCAGATCGCGGGGCTGCCGCCCAATGCCGCGATCAACAGGTAGGCGACCAGGATGAACAGCGCAGAGGCACCCAGCGTACCGGTGCGTAGGGCCTTTTCCGGTGATTTGTCCGACGATTTGCGCACCAGCAGGATGCCGGCGATCGAACACAGCAGGCCGACAGAGGCCAGGTGCAGCGGCAGTCCCATCAGCATCTGCTGCCCGCCGAGCGCATCGGCCGCGACCAGGGTCATGGTCGAGGCGATAGCGATGGTCGCGATCATCGCGCCACAGTAAGACTCGAAGATGTCGGAGCCCATGCCGGCCACGTCGCCGACGTTGTCGCCGACGTTGTCGGCGATCACGCCCGGGTTGCGCGGGTCGTCTTCCGGAATGCCGGCCTCGATCTTGCCGACCAGATCGGCACCGACATCCGCACTCTTGGTGAAGATGCCGCCGCCGACACGCGAGAACAGCGCCACCAATGAGGCCCCCATGCCGAAGCCATGGATGACATGCGCGGTCTCGGGATCACCCCCGAACACCAGGTAGAGGGTACCGAGGCCGAGCAGACCCATCGAGGCGACCAGCAGGCCCATCACCGACCCACCGAAGAACGCGATCGTCAGCGCCGCTGCGGCGCCCTCGCGGTTGGCGGCGGTGGTCGTGCGCACATTGGCCTTGGTCGCGGTAAACATGCCGAAGTACCCCGCCAGGCCAGAGGCCAGCGCACCGACTACGAAGGCGATCGATGTCTGCACCCCGAGAAACACCAGCAACAGGGCCAGCACGACGATACCGAACAGGCCCAAGGTCTTGAATTCCCGCTTCATGAACACCATGGCGCCGAGATGGATCTGGTCACCGATACCGGTCACCTTGGCCTCTCCCGCGGGGTGCCGCTCGATCAGGCGATAGATGTAATAGGCTGCTACAAGTCCGAAGATACCGAGTAGCGGTGGCAAGAATGCACCGAGCATAGCGGGCTCCTTTGGTTTTTTTGTATCTGGTTTGGTGGACTGTCGTTTTTAACCCGTTCTGACACGCTGTGCCAAATGTTTTGCTAATAGTTACTCTTCGCGGCGGCCGGTAAGGGCCGTCGGCACCCCAGGCATCTGCGCTGCGGGCGGCCTGGCGGCGAGCCCCATTGATTAAGATCATCAATAATCATGCCGCCGCTGGTCGTGCAGGCGACCGAAAAGCGCCGGCAGCGCCGACAATTGGCGGACAAGCACCGTCGAGCCCCTGCGTGCGTTTCTGCAGCGCCCCGAAGTGGACGCGCGCCGAGTCTCGGCTTACGCTTGTGCGCTTCGGCAAACAGCACAACCCCGAGGGGAGCCGCATGAATCTGGACCGCGTCAGCAAGGGCAAGGTGCCCAACGAAATCAACGTCATCATCGAAATCCCGGCGAATTCCGACCCGGTTAAATATGAACTCGACAAAGAAACCGGGGCGATGTTCGTCGACCGGTTTATGTCGACCGCGATGTATTATCCCTGCAACTACGGCTACGTCCCGCACACGCTGTCGAAGGACGGCGACCCGGTCGACGTACTCGTGCTGACACCGCACCCGTTGATTTCCGGCTCGGTCATAACCTGCCGCCCGGTCGGGGTGCTGAAGATGAAGGACGAGTCCGGTGATGATGCCAAGGTACTGGCAGTGCCGGTCGACAAGCTGTGCAAGACCTACCGCGGAATCGATAGCTTCCGCGATCTGCAGGGCGAGATCCTGAATCGTATCTCGCACTTCTTCGAGCACTACAAGGACCTCGACGAAGGCAAGTGGGTGCGGGTCGATGGCTGGTACGGTCTCGAGGAGGCCAAGCAGGAGATAATGGACTCCGTGCAGTTGTACATCGACGCCCCGGAAAAGCCCAACTTCTAAACCCGGGCGAGGTGTCGCGATCGTGGCCGCACCGGGCGCTGGCGAGCGCAGCAGAGCGTTAACCTGATCGACCACCTACCGGGCGCTCATGCGGATCGGGTTGGAGCACAGCCGCCCGGCCGGATGCGTTACGATACAGTCCCCAATCCGTCATTGCCGGGAAACATGAAGGTCTGCATTCTCTCCGACAGCCACGACCATATCGCACTGATCGACGCGGCCGTGGCTGAAGCGCGTGCTGCGGGAGCCGAAGCAGTGCTGCATTGCGGCGACCTGGTCGCCCCGAGCACCCTGCACTGCCTGGAGAAATACGGCCTGCCGGTGCACGTGATCCACGGCAACAACAGCGGCGACCTCTATGCGCTGACCCAGCTCGCGCACAAACCCGGCGGGGTGGTGCGTTTCCACGGCATGGACGCCGGCATCGAGCTGGCCGGGAGACGCATCTTTCTGGTCCACTACCCCCATTACGCGCGCGCAATGGCCGCGACCGGCGACTGGGACCTGGTGTGCTGTGGACACAGTCACAAGGCCGAAATCACCGAGCAGAAGAACTGCCCGGGCGGCATCACCCACCTGGTGAACCCGGGCACGATCGGTGGCGTCGGCCAGGCGCCGGCCACCTGGGTGCTGGCCGATCTGGAAACCATGCGCTTCGAACTGCACGAGGTGCCCAAATCGCTGGAGTACACCGACACCGGAACAACGAACCGTGGCTGATCGTTTCACCCATTTCGACGCTGATGGCCAGGCACACATGGTCGACGTTGGCGACAAGGCCGTCACCGAACGCCAGGCCATCGCAAGCGGCAGCATCCGAATGCGGCCCGAGACGCTGGCGATGATCTTGGAAGGCGGGCACAAGAAGGGCGATGTGCTCGGCGTGGCGCGGATCGCCGGGATCATGGGGGCGAAGCGAACCGCCGAACTGGTGCCGCTGTGCCACCCGCTACCTCTGACCAAGATCGGCATCGAGTTCACCCCGGACACCCACCTGCAGACGATTCATTGCCGAGCCACCGCCAAGACCCGCGGCCAGACCGGGGTCGAGATGGAGGCGCTTTGCGCGGTGCAGGTCGCGCTGTTGACCATCTACGATATGTGCAAGGCGGTGGACCGAGGCATGGTGATCGAGAACGTCCGCCTGGAGGAAAAATCCGGCGGCAAATCCGGCCACTGGCGACGCAACGATTTTCCGGACGCATGAACCCGCTGTACCGCCGGGCCGCATTTCTCACGAGCGCGGCCAAACTGTCCCAGGCACCGCCCGACGAGGGTTACGAGGTCGCCTTCGCCGGACGGTCGAATGCCGGCAAGTCGAGCGCCATCAATACCCTTTGTGACCAGAGGGCCCTGGCCCGGACCAGCAAGACGCCGGGGCGCACCCAATTGCTGAACTTCTTCGCCATCGACGCGCAGCGCCGCCTGGTCGACCTGCCCGGCTATGGTTACGCCAAGGTGGCAGAGGGAATCAAGCGCGAATGGCAGGGGACGCTGGCCGGCTACCTCGAACAGCGCGAGTGCCTGAAGGGCCTGATGCTGCTGATGGACATCCGTCATCCGCTGAAGGACTACGACGTGCAGATGCTGCACTGGGCGCATCACATTGGCAGGTCCGCGCACGTGCTGCTGACCAAGGCGGACAAGCTGAACAGGGGACCGGCGGCGAACACCCTGCTGCGGGTGCGTTCCGAAATCCGGCAGATCGACCCGGATTTCAGCGTCCAGACCTTCTCATCGCTGAAGCGCAGCGGCGTCGACGAGGCCCACGCGAAGCTCGACGAGTGGCTGGGGCCATAGGGCTGACAGGGGCACCCGCAGATTACCGCAAGCATAAGCCGCAGGGCAGCCGCACAGCGCCGCCGTGCGCCGCCTTGCCACCCTTGTTCAGGCCTTGTCGGCGGTTGAGGTGTTCGCGTCGAGACGCCCGCTGATGTTCTCCGGAAGATTCTTCACCTTGAACGCGAACCAGATCTTCAACACGCCGATCAACAACGCCCACGAGGCGATGAAGTGGACGACCGAGATACTGCCCGCAGCCGGTTGCAGGACGATCAGCGCGCCGAACAGCACCGAGACGGCGCCAGTCAGGTACAGCACCCATTCTCGCTTGCTTTCCTTGCGAATCTTGAAACCCAGGGTCAGCAACAGCATACCGACGAAAATGGCGGTGAACGCGACCAGCAAGACAAAGACCGGCATGCTCAGCGCGGGATGAAACACGGCATAACCGCCAGCGACCACCGCCAGGATGCCGAGCAGCAGCATAATCCACCAGCCGTCCTTGTCACGGTTCGTCAGCGCGCCCCAGGCGTTCACGGCACCGTCCAAGAAAACCATCGCGGCGAAGTAGGTTGCCAGCACCAGCAGTGCAATGCCCGGCCTCGCGAATGCCAGTATCCCGAAGATCATCGCCGCCGCGCCACTGATCAGGAACACCCACCAGGTGCGCTTACAGAATGCCTGCACGTTTTTCGCTGCCTCGGCAGCTATGGGTTTTTCGTCCACCGTCTCTGTCATGACTTCTCCGCAGTATCCACCGAACTCGACACTGGGCCGAATTGTCGCACAGACACATCGGGTTTGGCCGGGACCCGGCAGTCGGGCCATCGGGGCGGTACAGACAATTTGCGTCAATCCAACTTAACCCGAGAATCGGCAAAAGGACCTGCGTTGGCGCAGGCCGCCGGCAACTCCGTGCCCACCGGGAGATATCCGCGAGTCGGGTCTGGTCGTGTCAGCCGGTTTCATCTACCCCAGCAGGTTTACCCGGTAATTTGGACTCACTTGTCGATCGTGCGAGAACGGCCGAGATATACGGCAATCGCATACGAGGTGCCGAAGAACAAGCCAACGAAAACAAGCATCCATCCGAGTGGAATCAAGGGAAACGGTTCGTGCAGGACGCCGTCGGAGTCGACCTCTGCGCCAAGAGCGAGAAAACTGGCCCAGCACACGGCGGCTGCCGCAAAGGACATGATCGTGATCCACCCCTTCGTTCGGCGTTGCATGGAAAGAGGCCTCCCCGTTGATACGAATCATGGGAGTATTGAACAGCTGTCACAGACCGGCAAGGAATTTCCATCGACGATGTGCAGCGATATTTTGTCTCCGGATCTCTGCCGGTGGCCGAAGCGCAACGGGCTTCGATACACTCAAACTATTTGCGTGCGCCACGGAAATCGGCACCAGAGAGGCCGCATTTCTCTGCCCCTTCGTTGATCAGATCGAATACCCAATGATCCCTGGCGGGGGGGAATGGCCTGAGGCCGCTAGGCTCTCTGTCGGGGGCGACAAATCCAGTGGAATCCACGGAGCAGTTTCCCAGCTCGGTACGGAACTGCCCCTGAAAGACCTTGCACAGATCGTAAAGACCGTCGAAATTCCGGTCTTGCGCAATCATCCAGCCGTCGATCCATCCGGTGTTCAGATTGCGCGTCGATGCCGCTGCAGCGTCATGGTATCCGTCGAAATTGTCATCAGCGATATGCCAGTAGAGCAATCGCGTTTTCGGGAAGATGGTCTCTTTGAGAATCCGGTCAGTCAGGTGTTCCCGCCCCCTCCGCAGATTGGGCAACTCACCCTCCCAGTTATCCGGCACTACGGGATTGAGGCCGTCGAGAATGGCCAGATAGTCAATGCTGCCGTCGAAGTTCCGGTCGAGCGCATATCCCCAGTCCAAAGTGGCACCCTCGGGCAACCCGTCCCGGGGCGTGTGCGTGTAGAGATTCCCCCCCGGGTTCTCGAATTCGCCCTTTGTCAGAACGACGACGAAGACCCCTCCCCCCTCGATACCGACAAAGGATACGTAAAGGTCACGCACCTTCCGTTGGCAGCGGATATCCAGTTCACTTCGGGCCAGCGGCAGCTGACTCAGCGCATAGACCTTTGGCAATGCCTCGTCAAAGGTCATCGGCGGCGCAACCGCAGGAACCGACGTCTGCGGCAACCTCTTCAGCATTTTCACTCGACTTGGTCGCCTTGGTGTTACATCCGGCGAGGAAGAGGACCAGGACCGAAACCGACAGGAGAAACGTGTGCGCAATGCTCATGGTCATCCCAATCCAGCTTGGACAACCTCAGAATGTAACGGAAGCATCATAACACTCCAAGCAACATTGCCGCTTCCGTCGGCATGGGAGCTCGCTACCGGCACCGGATGCCGAAAACTGTCGCTAGCCTGTAACCCCCCCCTACCCCCCACCCCACCCAAAAACCCCCAACCCCCCCCCCCCCCCACCCAATCGTTGCCATCCAGGGATTGGGGACGTCAGTGCGCTTGGTCCCAGTCGTCGCCGACACCGATGTCGACGACCAGCGGCACCTCGAGGTCTGCCGCCCCCTCCATCAGGGTACGGATCTTGGCGGCGGCTGCCTCGACCAGCGGGGCGTCCACCTCGAACACCAGTTCGTCATGCACCTGCATCAGCATGCGCACGGTCGACTGACCATCGCGAATCCAGGCATCTATGGCCAGCATCGCTCGCTTGATAATGTCGGCCGCGGTGCCCTGCATCGGCGCATTGATCGCAGTGCGCTCCGCCCCGGCGCGGACCTGCTGATTGCGGGCATTGATGTCCGGCAGATACAAGCGACGGCCAAACAGTGTCTCGACATAACCCTGTTTGCGGGCCTGCTCGCGCGTGTCTTCCATGAAAGTCCGGACACCGGGATAGCGCTGAAAATATCGATCGACGTATTCCTGCGCCGCCGCGCGCTCGATGCCGAGCTGTCGCGCCAGCCCGAAGGCCGACATACCGTAGATCAGTCCGAAGTTGATCGCCTTGGCCGAGCGACGCTGCTCACTACTGACCGCTTCCGGGCTATCGGCACCGAACACCTCGGCTGCAGTCGCGCGGTGAATGTCGGCACCGGCGGCGAATGCGTCAAGCAGACCCTGGTCGCCGGACAGGTGGGCCATAATGCGCAGTTCGATCTGTGAGTAGTCGGCCGCCAGCATACGCCAACCTGGTTCGGGGACGAAGGCCTGCCGAATGCGCCGCCCCTCGTCGCTGCGTACCGGGATGTTCTGCAGGTTGGGATCCGATGAACTCAGCCGACCGGTTGCCGCCACGGCCTGATGGTAGCTGGTATGCAGCCGCCCCGTCCCGGGGTTCACCAGTTCCGGCAACTTGTCCGTGTAGGTCGACTTGAGTTTGGCCAGACCGCGATGCTGCAGGATCACCTGCGGCAGCGCGTGGCCCTGTTCGGCCAATTCCTGCAGCACCGATTCCGCCGTCGAGGGCGCGCCTTTGGGCGTCTTGGCGATCACCGGCAGCTGGAGTTCTTCGAAGAAAATCTGACCTATCTGTTTCGGCGAGCCGATGTTGAAGCTGCGTCCGGCAATCGCGAAGGCCTGCTGCTCGAGATCGTGCATTCGCTTGGCCAGCTCGGCACTCTGCTGCGCCAGCATCTTCCCATCCAGACGCACACCGGTGCGCTCCATGCGCGACAGGACACTGACCAGCGGCACCTCGATATCGATCAGCACACGGCGCAGCGACGGCTCTTCCTCGAGCTGCGGCCACATTGCCTGGTGCAGGCGCAAGGTGACATCGGCGTCCTCGGCGGCATAGGGACCGGCCTGCTCGAGCGGGATCTGATCGAAGGTCAACTGCCTGGCGCCCTTGCCGGCGATGTCCTCGAAGTGGATTGTCCTGTGGTTTAGGTGACGTTCGGCCAGACTGTCCATATCGTGCCGCCCGACGCCGGCATTCAACACGTACGATTCGAGCATGGTGTCGTAGGCGATGCCGCGCAATTCGATACCATGGTTGGCCAGCACGCTCATGTCGTACTTCAGATTCTGCCCGACCTTGTGTTGCAGGGGGTCCTCCAGCAGGGGCTTAAGCACCGCGAGCACCTCGTCACGGTCCAGTTGATCCGGCGCCCCCGGGTAGTCGTGCGCAAGCGGGAGGTAGGCCGCCGTACCCGGCTCGAACGCGAACGACACACCGACGACGCGGGCCTGCATATAGTCCAGGCTGGTGGTCTCGGTATCAAAGCTGAACAGATCCGCGGATCGCAGCCGCTCCAGCCAGCGGTCCATTGAAACCCGGTCCAGAATGGTCTCGTAGCTGGCCTCGGGTGACGCGGCGCGAGCCACAGCCGTCTCTTCGGGCGCATCGTCCAGACTGGCCAGCAGGCGACGTGATTCCAGACGCTCATAGAGCTTGCGCAAGGCCGCCGGGTCGCCCTCGTTTGGCTGCAGGTCCTGCGGACCGACGCCCAAACTGACATCCGTCTTGATCCTGGTGAGAGTGCGCGACAAGGGCAAGATATCCAGACTCGCGCGCAGGCTCTCGCCAATCTTGCCTTTTACTTCATCGGCCCGTGCGATCACCTCATCCAGCGTCCCGAACTGGCCGAGCCATTTGGCGGCCGTCTTGGGACCGCACTTGGGTACGCCGGGTATGTTGTCGACACTGTCGCCGGTCAATGCCAGAAAATCCACGATCTGGTCGGGGCGCACACCGAATTTCCCCTGTACGCCCTGCTCGTCCAGCAGCGTGTCCGTCATCGTGTTGACCAGGGTCACATGCCGGTTGACCAACTGCGCCATGTCCTTGTCACCGGTCGAGACCAGCGTGTCGATGCCCTGATCGGTGGCCGCGCGGGCCAGTGTGCCGATCACATCATCGGCCTCGACGTCGTCGACGATCAGTAGCGGCAGCCCCATGGCCCGGATGATATCGAGCGTCGGCTGGATCTGTTCGCGCAGATCGACCGGCATCGCCGGCCGATTGGCCTTGTAGTCGGGATACAGATCATCGCGGAAGGTCTTGCCCGGCGCATCGAAGACCACACCGATATGGCTAGGCTGGTAGTCCGCGAGCAGCCTGCGCAGCATGTTGACCACACCGACGGTCGCGCCGGTGGCCTCGCCATTGGAGTTGGTCAATGGCGGCAGTGCGTGATAGGCGCGAAACAGGTATGAGGAACCGTCGACGAGGACGAATGGAGGTGATTTGGCCATGCCCCGAGGATACTACGCCTAGACGGCCTCAGGGTTACGGCGCGTGACGCGGGCCCGCCGCAGGCGGCGGCAGGCCCTTCGTCGATCGCTTTACTGGGTCAGGATCCAGGCGACGATCTTGCCGATGTCCTCGTCGCTGACATCAGCGCGGCCACCCTTGGCCGGCATCGGGACCGGGCCCCACTTGTTGACGCCACCCTTGATCGCGGACTCGGTCAGCATCTCCTGGGCCCCCTCCTGATCCTTGTACTTGGCAGCGATATCCTTATAGGACGGGCCGACCAGCTTGACGTCGACCTTGTGGCAGGCCAGGCAGCCGCTCTTCATGGCCAGATTTTCGTCCGCGGCGGCTTGGCCGGCAAACCCGATGGCTGCGGCCAACAGGCCGAATTTCAAGAGATTTTTCACCTTGTTTTCTCCAATCATGTCTATACGTGGCACAGTTATTGTGGATTTCGTCGAAATCACGCCCCGTGACTTTAATGCACCCGTCCGCAATGCGCCAGATGGATTCTCAACCGCGGCTCCGTTGCGCCGCCAAGCAGGCCCCGGGCCCGGCCGCACTACCTGCGCCAGAACGCCGGGGTCAGCAACACCAGCAGGGTGAAAATCTCCAGGCGACCAAGCAGCATCGCGAAACACAGGATCCACTTGCCCGGATCATGCATCTCGGCATAGTGCGGCCCGACGCCCTCCAATCCGGGGCCAAGGTTGTTGATGCTGGCGGCGACGGCGCTGAAGGCGGTCATCAGATCCAGCCCAGTACTGGCCAGCGCCAGGTACATAACCGTGAAACTCGCCACATACAGCGCGAAGAAGCCCCAGACCGCCTCCACCACCCGGGAATCCACCGTCTTGGCGCCGATGCGCACCGGGATATGCGCGCTGGGATGCACCAGGCGGGTGATTTCACGCATACCCTGCTTGACCAGCAGCAAGAGGCGGATCACCTTGATCCCGCCTCCGGTCGAACCGGCGCAGCCGCCGACAAAGCTGGAGAACAACAGCAGAATCGCTATGAACCCCGGCCAGTTGTAGAACTCGGCGGTAGTAAAACCGGCCGTGGTGCCTATCGAAACCGCCTGGAACAGCCCGTTGACCAACGCGTCCTCGAAATCGTCATAGGTTTCGGTGGCATACAAACCCAGTACCGTGAACAGGATCACGAGACTCAGCAGCAGCAGGTAGAAGCGAAACTCCGAGTCCTGCCAGTAACCCCTGATGCTGCGGTGCCGGAAAGCGACGAAATGCAGCGAGAAATTCACCCCGGCGAGGAGCATGAACACCACCGCGATCATGTCGATCAAGGGGCTGTTGAAATACCCGATGCTCGCATCATGCGTCGAGAAACCGCCGATGGCGACCGTCGAGAATGCATGGCCTACCGCGTCGAATACGCTCATTCCGGCCACCCAATAGGCCAGACCACAGGCTATGGTCAAACCCAGGTAGATGTACCAGAGCGCCTTCGCGGTCTCGGTGATGCGCGGGGTGAGCTTGTTGTCCTTCATCGGGCCCGGCGTCTCAGCACGATAAAGCTGCATGCCGCCGATGCCCAGCATCGGCAGCACGGCAACCGCCAGCACGATGATGCCCATTCCGCCGAGCCACTGGAGCTGCTGGCGATAGTAGAGGATCGACATCGGTAGCGTCTCGAGCTCGGTGATCACGGTGGCGCCGGTCGTGGTCAGGCCGGAAACCGACTCGAATACCGCATCGGTCAAGGAAAGGTGCGGGTGATCGGCCAGCACGAAGGGCAGCGCACCGATCGCCGACAGCACCGTCCAGAACATCACCACGATGACGAATCCGTCGCGCAGACGCAGCTCGCGGTGCTGATGCCGCACCGGCAGCCAGCTGATGACGCCGACGCCGAAAGTCAGCGCAAACGCCGAGGTAAAGGCGATCACCGCACCGTCCTGTGCGATCAGCGAGATCAGAAACGGCGGCAACAGCGAAAAGCTGAAGACCATCAGCAGCAGGCCCAGGATGCGCTGGACGGCGGCGAACGACATGCCGACTCAGAGGAAAGTGATGCCGACCTGGAACAGGCGTTCCACATCGGTGATTCGGCGTTTGTCGGTAAGAAACAGGATCACATGGTCCTCGGATTCGATCACAGTGTCATGATGAGCGATGATAACCTCATCGCCGCGCACGACCGCACCGATGCTGGTACCTTCCGGCAACTTGATATCCTCGACGGCTCGCCCGACGACCTTGGACGAAACCTTGTCGCCATGGGCCACCGCCTCGATCGCTTCGGCTGCTCCACGGCGCAGCGAGTGCACCATGACCACGTCGCCGCGCCGCACGTGCGTGAGCAAGGTTCCGATCGTCGCATGCTGCGGCGAGATGGCGATATCGACCGCACCGGACTGCACCAGGTCGACATAAGCGGCCCGGTTGATCAGGGCCATGACCTTGCGCGCTCCGAGCCGCTTGGCCAGCATCGCCGACAGGATGTTGGCCTCGTCGTCATTGGTGACGGCGCAAAACACATCGGTGTCTTCAATATTCTCTTCCAGCAGCAGATCTTCGTCCGCGGCGTCCCCCTGCAATACGATGGTGCGACGCAGGTCCTCGGAGACGCGCCTTGCCTGCTGTTCGTTGTGTTCGATGATCTTCACCCGGTAATCGTTCTCAAGCGACGAGGCCAGGCGTCGCCCGATGTTGCCACCACCAGCGAAAATGAGTCGACGGAAGGGTTTTTCAGCCTTGCGCAACTCGGCCATCACGGCGGGGATGTTGTTCGACGCAGCGACAAAGAATACCTCGTCGTCCGGTTCGATGACGGTATGCCCCTCGGGCTGGATGGCGCGTCCCTTACGGTAAATGGCCGCGACACGTGCCTCGGCGCCGCGCAGGTGTTCGTTCAGCGTGCGCAGTTCATGGCCGACCAGCGGCCCACCATAATAGGCGCGTACCGCGACCAGGCGCACCCGTCCGCCGGCGAAATCCAGCACCTGTAGCGCACCCGGGTGCTCGATCAGTCGCAGGATATAGTCGGTGACCAGCTGTTCCGGGCTGATCAGGACATCGATCGGCAGCGCGCCCTGGCTGAACAATGCCGGGTGGGCCAGGTATTCCGGGGCCCGCACGCGAGCGATCTTGGTGGGGGTATGAAACAGCGTCCAGGCGGTCTGGCAGGCCACCATATTGGTCTCGTCGCTGTTGGTTACAGCGATGACCATGTCGGCGTCGTCAGCACCGGCGCGCTCCAGCACGCTGGGATGCGAGGCCTGACCAAGGACCGTGCGGATGTCCAGTCGGTCCTGCAGGTCGCGCAGCAGGCTGGGCTCCTGATCCACCACCGTGATGTCATTGGCCTCGTTCGACAGGTTGTATGCCACGGTGGTGCCAACTTGGCCGGCACCCAGAATGATGATTTTCACGTTATCGGGTTCTGCTCATGCGTGCATCATCACAATTCTAGTGCCCTGCCCAACGCAGGGCCATCGCATCGGCGCCAGCAATTTTGGGGAACCAATCCCGAGTATATTAGTCAGTTATTTCGAATGTACTGATATTCAGGAGAAAGGCATGAGTGGTTTGATCAGCGACTTTCCCTACAACGGCGTGGTTACGGTCAATCGTTTGATCTTGAAACAGGGATACACAGTAGACGATCTGCAGGAGCGGGTCGCCGAATTATGCGAGAACGTCAAGACCTATCACTCGGATACCGGCTTCGTCGGTGGCTACGTCGCCGTCAACAGCGGCCAGATCTCGAACGAGGGTTCGACAGCAGGAAAGGTACTGGAGGACGGGCTGACGGGCCGCGAGGCCCTGGTCGTAACCTTCTGGCGCTCGTTCGAGGAGCACGAGGCATCGCACCGCAGCGATACCTTCCAGCCCCTGTTCCACCGGGTCCTGGAACTGTGCGAGAACGGCAACGAGGAGATCGCCTACGAGATGCTGTGGTCCGGCAAGGCCTACGCGCCTGAGGACGCCAGGGCCGCGCGCGAGGCGAAGGAGCGCTTCGCGGCTTGAACAGTCGCTTGCCGCCCGGCGAGAGGCGAGGGCATCGAGGTTGCGCAGCCGACATCAGGCCTCGACCTTCGCCTCGAGTGGAGACAAGGGTGGCAAGCGCAGACTTGACCAACCGACGGGCCGTGAACAGCGCCGCCCGGCGAACGCCGGGCCAGGCGTTCATTTGCCGATCGCCGCGCTGCGCGCATCGCAGAGGCTGATCAGATCGGCCGGTGCAATCTCAATATCGAGCCCGCGTCGTCCGCCGCTGACGAATACCGTGTCGAAAAGCCGCGCGGACAAATCCACTACCGTCGGCAGCGGCCTTTTCTGACCCAGGGGACTGATACCACCCACCAGATAACCGGTTGCCCGCTCCGCCAGCGCAGGATCGGCCATTTCGACCTTCTTGGCCGCACATGCCGTCGCCATCGCCTTCATGTCGAGCTGGCCGCTGACCGGCACCAGCGCGACGGCCAGGCGTCGCATGTCCCCATTGACGGCAACCAACAGGGTCTTGAACACACGGCGGGGATCCAGACCCAGGGCCTTGGCCGCCTCCAAGCCATAGCTGCGCTGGTTCGGGTCGTGCACATACTCATGCGCAGTGACCGCCACGCCGGCCGCCTTCGCCGCCTTGATCGCCGGCGTCACCTTCTGTCCTTGATTTCGATACCGCGGTCCCGCAGCTTGCGGTACAGGTGTGTCCGCTCCATGCCTGCCTCGTCCGCCATCTGACTCACGTTGCCGCCGTGCTTCTCGAAGTGGTATTCCAGGTAGGCCTTTTCGAACGCATCGCGCGCATCGCGCAACGGTTGGTCGAACGACACCCCCGGGACGCCGCCGGCCCCACTGGCAACCTGTGCGGCGCCCATCGCCGCCTCGACATCGGCCGCACCGACCTCATCGCCGGCGCCGAGAATCAGGACACGCTGCACCAGATTGTTCAGTTCCCGGACATTGCCCGGCCAGCTGTGGTTGCGCAGCACGTTCTGAGCGGCGATCGAAAAACGCCGGTATGGCAACTTTTCCTGTCCCACCAAATGGTCGACCACGCTGTCGATCAGTTCCGGGATATCTTCGCGATGGTCTCGAAGCGGTGGCACGAGCAAGGGCACGACATTCAGCTGATAGAAGAGGTCCTCGCGGAATTCACCGGCCTCGACCGCCTTGTGCAGATCGCGCTGCGTCGCGGCGATCACCCGCACATCGATGTTGACTGGTGCCGATCCGCCGACCCGCATGAAAGACCCGGTGTCCAGCGCCCCAACGAGCTGCGCCTGGGCTTCCAGGTCCATGTCCGCGACCTCGTCTAGAAACAGGGTGCCTCCGGAAGCCTGTTCGAGACGGCCATACTGGGTCACACCTCCACGTTCGCTGCCGAACAACTCGAGCGCGGCGTTCCCCTTGCTGATGGCGGATACGGCAACGTCGATGAAGGGACGGTCCTTGCGCGAACTGTGGGCGTGCAAATAGCGGGCAAAGGTCTCGCGACCGCTGCCGGGTTCGCCGGAGATCAGCACCCAGGTATCGTGTTGCGCAACGCGCTTCGCCTGTTGGCGCAGGCGCTGAATAACCGCGCTGTGGCCGATTGGATCGATCACCGGCGAGGCGCGGCGCTTCAGCCCGACGTTCTCCTGCACCAGCCGATCGGCCTCGAGTGCCCTTTGCACGGTCAGCAATAGCTTGGCCAGGGAGAGCGGTTTTTCGAGGAAGTCATATGCGCCCAGGCGCGTCGCCTCGACAGCAGTCTCGACCGTGCCGTGTCCGGACATCATGATCACCGGGCAGACCAGGCCACGGCCCTCGGCCCACTCCTTGAGCAGGCTGATTCCGTCCAGGTCGGGCATCCAGATGTCGAGTAGGATCAGGTCGGGGCGTCGATCACGCAGCGCCTGACGCGCCGCAGCTGCGTTCTCTGCAGTAGCGACACTGAAATTTTCGTCTTCCAGGATATCGCGCACCGACTCGCGGATGTCCGGCTCGTCGTCGACCACCAGGATGTGAGGTGCTCCCATCAGTGCCCGCCCTTATCGGCCAGACGGGGCGCATCCGGCGCCATCCGCTCCAGCACCTGCGCCATGGCCGGCAGCCGCAACACCACGCACCCACCGCCGTCGACAAGATTCTCCGCATGCACAACGCCGCCATGTTCGGCGACGATACGTTTCACAATCGCCAACCCCAGCCCGGTGCCTTTGGTCTTGCTGGTGACGTAAGGCTCAAAGGCCTGGGTGATCAGTTCCGGATCGAACCCCGGCCCATTGTCGCTTACCGCAATCTCCACGAAATCGTTCCCTTCTTCTTCGCCAGCCCGACTGCTGACAACGATGGCCCCATCGGCACCGCCCGCCTCGAGTGCATTCTTCAACAAATTATGCATCACCTGCCGCAACCGGACCGGATCGGCCTCAATGATCAGCCCCGGCGCACCCGCCTGCATGACCACCTGCTGGGCGCCACCTTCGTAGAGCGCGATGACCTCGCTGAGAAATACATCCACCGGCAGCGGCTCGAGCTGCAGCTTGCTGGGCTTCGCATAGTCCGAGAAATCGTTGACCATCGACTTCATCGCCTCGACCTGCGCAACGATGGTATGCGTGGCTCGATCCAGCACCTTACCGTCCTCCGGCGCCATTTTCCGCAGGAACTTGTGGCGCAGGCGTTCTGCGGAAAGTTGAATCGGCGTCAGCGGATTCTTGATCTCGTGGGCGAGGCGCCGTGCAACCTCGCCCCAGGCAGCATCGCGCTGCGCCTTGACCAGTTCGGTGACGTCATCGAATACCAGCACGTGGCCCACTGCCTGGCCGCGCCCGATCTCGAGCGACGAGTGCCGGCACAGGAGCACCTGGCGACCACTGCCACGATACAGGGTGATTTCGGAGCGACCCTGGTGGATACCCTGCTCGAGTCCGTCGGCCACGCGCTCGACGAAGGGGCTCAAGGCATCGCTTCGCATACCGAGCACACGCACGTCCTTGCCCTCGAGTTCACGCACTGGCAAGCCCAGGATCTCGTCCGCAGCTCGGTTTGCCGTCTGGATGCGGCCTTCCGCGTCCAGCGCCATGACACCGGTGGACAGCCCACCCAGCACAGTTTCGAGATAATTGTGCTGAGTCTGCAACTTGCGCCGACTCTCCTCCAGGGCGTTGCGGGCGCGGGCGATGCGGCGTGTCATCGCATTGAATGACGACACCAGGAAACCCAGCTCGTCCTCCACCTTCGGGAGCGGCAACTGTTTGTCGTAATCACCTTCGGCCACCGCCCGGGTGCCCTCTGCGATGTCGGTGATCGGCTCGACCAGGCGGCGGGCCGTGTAGACCGCGGCCCAGGCGGCACCGAAGACGCTCAGCAACAACACCAGGGAGAGGCTGAGGGCGAAACTGAATTTGATCTGCGATCGCATATAAGCACGCGTCCGGTACACCTCGTACGCATCCTGTACGCTTTGGATCAGTTCGCTCAGCGACTCCGGCACAGGATAAAGCGCCTGCAGTACGACGCCGCGCCGCTGCTTGTCCTGTACCAGACAGCGCACCAGGAGTCGGCCATCCTGACCGGGGGCTATGCCAACGTAGTTTTCGCCGGACACCACCTGTTGCACCATGCCGCTGTCGGGCGGCGTTGGCAGCAGTATCTCGGGGTTCGCGTGGCTCACTGCCAACACCTTGCCCTGCAGGCTGAACAGCGCAACCTCGTTCGCCCGCGAGGCGTTGCGCATGTCCTCGATGCTCAGCGCGACTGCCGTCTGCGAGGTGTCTTCGATCGTGGCGAGCAGATTCTGCGTGAGCTTCAGCCGTTCGCGCTTATGCAGATCCAGCGACACCTTGCTAAGCGACAGCGCGTCCTCCATCGCGCTGTCGACCTGCAGGTCGAACCAGCTGTCGATGCCGCTGGTAAGAAACCGCGTCGAGTAAAAATAGACCACGCCGACCGGTACCAATGCGATCACCAGGAAAAGGGCGGAGAGGCGCGCGCTCAGACGTGAGCCGGCAACGCGGCGTCGATAGTCGCGCAGCAGCTGCCACAGATTCCAGCCGACCAGTAGGAACAGCAATACCAGTCCAACCACGGTGAACAGCAACAGCGGGATGAACCATTGGCCGAGTTCTTCGGAACGCTGTACCGCGGCACTGATCAGATGCAAGGAGGCGAGCAGCAGCACCACCAGCATCGCCGCAGCCAGGACATCGAAGCGCCGTTGTCTCATGGCCGCAGGCGCCATTCCCATGGCTCGCTGGAGACCCACCAGTCACGCTGCAGATAGGCCAGCGGGCGCATCGGCAGCGGCAGGGACTCGATGTCGAGATGCACCTCAATGCGGACCAAATAGTCCTCGTCGAGGTTCAGCTTGCCGCGCTCGATCACCGGCATCGCGACGATGTTGCCGAGCGTGCGCAGCGCCGCGTCGCGCGTGGCGAAGGACAGATGCTCACTACCGCTCAGATTGCGCAGCTCGTACATTCCGGACAGGGGCCGGTGCACCAGGACCGTGCGCAAGCGGTGTTCCACCACGTCGGTTTCCCAGATCCACGCATCGGCCCGGCGCATCTGGACATGGGTCTCGAAGGTCAGCGGCACACCATTGTCTAGCGCCTCGGCGACCGTGTCATTGAGGTCGAAGCCGATTTCCGCGTCGAGCAGTATGCGGCCATCCTCGCTCAGGGTCAGCGAAACGTTGCGCAAATCGACCTCTTCTGCCTGCAGCACAACAGGCAGGCAAAACAAGATCAGGCCAGCGATGGTCCGAGTGATTCGTTTCATACATCAGGGCACGTGCGATCGGTGCAACGCGGCATAAAAAAAACCGTCCGTGTCATCGACACCCGGCAGCAACTGTACACCTTTGCCGGCCCGGATTCCGGTCGTGAGCGGCAATTCGACAGGCTCTGCATCTTCGTGGCGCCGACAAAAGGCATCGACCTGCCGCTCGTTCTCGGCCGGCAGCAAGGAACAACTCGCGTAAAGCAGCCGCCCCCCCGGAAGCAGCCGCGACCACATCGCATCGAGGACGGCTGCCTGTCGAGCGACCAGGCCCGCGACATCATCGGCACGCCGCAGCAGGCGGATATCGGGATGGCGTCGCATCACACCGGTAGCCGAGCATGGCGCATCGATCAGAATACGGTCATAGCGCAGGCTGCCCCAGCCGCTGTCCGGCAGATCAGACGCGTCGCCAACCTGAAGCTCCGCATCACAGCCGGCACGGGTGAGATTTTCAGCCACGCGAGCGAGCCGACCGGCATCGATATCCAGCGCGGTGACGCGCAGACCAGGGACCCGCTGCAGCATGTCCAGGGTTTTACCGCCCGGAGCCGCGCAGGCGTCGAGCACCTGCTGGCCGGGATGCAGATCGAGAAAACTACCGGCCAGTTGGGCGCCGGCGTCCTGCACCGAGACCAGACCCTGGGCAAAGCCGGGCAGCCGATCGACGCCCACGGGGCTTTCCAATACCACGGCGGTCGGTACCGACGCATGCGCACGCGCCGAGATGCCGGCCGTCGTCAAACGATCCAGATAGTCGGCCCGATTGACCTGATTCAGATCGACCCGCAGGGTCAGCGTCGGGCGCTGCTGCAACGCACTGAGGATCTGCGCATGGTGCTGCGGCCAGGCCGCACTGATCGCCCGGTAGAGCCAGTCGGGTTGCGCGTACCGGACCGACTCGTCGGCATCCACGCGGCGGGCCAGTGACTCGTATTCGCGCTGCAGCCGACGCAACACCCCGTTGACCAGTTTGCTCGCCCACCCCTTGCCGAGTGCACGTGTCGCCTCGACCGCGGTCGACAGCGCCGCATGCGACGGAACCCGGCTGTAGAAAAGCTGATAGGCACCCAGCAGGAGCAGGACATGCAGATCACGATCCTTCCTCCTGAACGGCTTGCGCAACAGCCCTGCAACCAGCGCATCGAGCCGTCGATACCAGCGACAGACCCCGTAGCTCAGCTCGGCGGCAAGCGCCCGGTCGCGCTCTTCCAACAGTGCCGGCATCGACGCCAGCGCATCGTCGAGAGAACGTCCCTCGAGCACGGCCAGCACATTGCCGACCGCGATCAGGCGCGGGTCATCCAAGCACTACACCCTGGATGCGGTTGGCATTGATGAAATCTGCCGCACCCATGGCTCGCTTGCCCGGCAGTTGCAACTCGGTGATTCGGAGCAGCCCATTGCCGGTAGCCACGTCGATGCCGACGCGAGCCGCATTCATCACCAATCCAGGCTCCCCGCCCACGCCGGTGATCGAATGGGCCTGCCAGATGCGCAAGCTCGCGTCCTCGAACCGGGTCTGCGCCACGGGCCATGGATTGAATGCCCGCACCTGGCGCTCGATCTCCTCTGCCGGACGCATCCAGTCGATCGCGGCCTCGGACTTGTCGAGCTTGCGCGCATAGCAGGACAGACTTTCGTCCTGCGGCCGGGCGACAAGGCTGCCGTCGAGGATTCCGGGCAAGGCCTCGATCAGGGCCTCGGCGCCCAGCACCGACAGGCGGTCGTGCAGGCTACCGCCGGTTTCATCGGAGCCGAGCGTCACCTCCTCGACCAAATACATCGGACCGGTGTCCAGGCCCTGCTCCATGCGCATGATGGTGACACCGGACTTGGCGTCTCCGGCGAGTATCGCGCGCTGGATCGGCGCCGCGCCGCGCCAGCGCGGCAAGACCGAGGCGTGGATGTTCACGCAGCCCAGCCGCGGCACATCCAGGACCGGCTTTGGCAACAGCAGCCCGTAAGCGACCACCACCATCAGGTCGACAGCCAACGATTGCAGTTCAGCGACCGTCGCGGGGTCCTTGAAATTTACCGGCTGGTAGACGTCGAGGCCGGCATCCATGGCGACCTCTTTAACCGGACCGGCAGCCAGCTTCCGGCCACGCCCGGAGGGTCGGTCCGGCTGTGTATAGACCCCCACCACCCGATGCGGCGATGCCAGCAGGGCGCGTAAGGGCGGTACCGAGAACTCGGGGGTACCGGCAAACACAATGCGTTTCGGATGGCTCATTGCTCGACTCTAGTAGATCTTCAACCGGCTACCCGCGAAAGGGTTGGGTCCGCCATGCACCGGGACAGGAATCGTGGCACTTGTCACTGACCGGCCGCCTCGGGACACATCCGCACAGTCCGAGCGCAGGCAGGGACGTGGGCGGGAAATTTAAGCGAAGCAGCCAAGCCGACGCACCGGCAAGCGTCGCTGAGGCGTCAGGACCGCCTGTTCAGATTGCGCGACGCTTCTGCTGCTTTTCGCCCGACTGCCGGGATTCCTTCTCGAGCTTCTTACGGATACGCTGCCGCTTCAGGCTGGACAGGTAGTCGACGAAGAGCTTGCCGTCGAGATGATCGATTTCGTGCTGGATACATACCGCCAGCAGGCCGTCGGCATCCATCTCGAAGGCATTACCTTCCCTATCCTGGGCGCGGACACGGACCCTCTCGGCTCGCTGCACCGTCTCATAGACGCCCGGAACCGACAGGCAACCCTCATCCATCTCTTCCTCTCCATCCCTGGCGAGGATCTCCGGGTTGATCAGGGCCAGCGGCTGGCTGCGGTCTTCCGAAATATCGATCACTATCAGCCGGCACGGCTCATCGACCTGGATAGCCGCCAGCCCGATGCCCGGGGCCTGGTACATGGTCTCGAACATGTCGTCGATCAGCTGACGGACCTTGTCGTCGACCTGCGCCACCGGCTTGGCGACGTTGCGCAGACGCGCGTCGGGAAAGTGCAGGATATCGAGGATCGCCATGTTCTCTCTCGCGTTCAAAGTTTCGGTTCAACAATCACCGCCAGGCAACTGTTTGCGCTAAAATTTCCCCAATGATTCGCCGGTATCGGCGAGCCAGCCTAAAGGGATGACCACCTCAGGCCGTAAATAATACCGCAATCCTGCTTTTTTGACCGATCGGAAGTCGCCATTGCGCCAAGGGAATTCCATGTTTAAAGCCTGCAAAAGTCTGATCCTGCTGATGTCGTGCGCCCTTCTTGTCCCGCTCGCACTGGCAGACGATCTGCTCCGCGCCGACCATCCGGATCGCTACAGGGTGGTCAAGGGAGACACGCTGTGGGATATCTCCGGCCGGTTCCTGCGCAGCCCCTGGCGCTGGCCGGAGATCTGGCACGTCAACCCGCAGATCGCCAACCCGCACCTGATCTACCCGGGAGACGAACTCGAGCTCGTCTACATCGACGGGGAGCCGCGGCTGCAGCTGCGCCGCGGGCCGCTCAAACTGTCGCCGACCGTGCGTTCGAGCCCGTGGGACGGGGCCATACCGACCATTCCGGTGGATGCCATCGGCCCGTTCCTGACCCGCCCCTACGTGCTTGACGAGGTGCAACTGGACAATGCCCCTTATATCGTCGATTTTTCCGACGAGCACATCCTCGGCGGCGCGGGCTGGAAGGCCTATGTGCGCGCCATCACGTCGAGCGATATCCTCAAGTACGAGATTGTCCGCCCGGGTGACGCCTATCGTGACGCGGACACCGACGAGATCCTCGGCTACGAGGCCACCTACGTCGGGACCACCGAGTTGCAGCGCACCGGCGACCCCGCCACGGTGTTCATCAACTCGACAGAACTCGAATCGGTCATCGGGGACCGCCTGATCCCGGCCGGCGAAGACAAAGCCACGGCGCATTTCACGCCACACGCCCCCGCGGAGCCAGTCGAAGGAAGCATCATTTCGGTGCTCAACGGCGTCAGCCAGATCGGCCAGTTTAACGTGGTGGTACTCGACCGCGGCGCGGTCGATGGCCTGGATCCCGGCACGGTGCTGCGGGTCGACCAGCGCGGCGAAACGATCCGCGACCTGGTGTCCCGCCGGCGGGACATCGTCACCTTTTCCCAGCGGCGTGATTTCGTCACCCTCCCGGACGAAGAGGCCGGTCTGCTGATGGTGTTCCGCACGTTCGAGCGGGTAAGCTTCGGTCTGATCATGCACGCAATCCGGCCCATCCATGTCGACGACAAGGTGCGCAACCCCTGACAGGAAGAACCGTGTCGCGAGGTTGAATGGACTCAGCCCCTTCCGATGAAGTCGCCGCCTGGTGCGTGCTCCTGCGCGCACCGGACGTTGGCTGTCAGACCCTCAATCCGCTGCTCGTCAGTGGCATGCCGGCCACCCAGCTGCTCGCCCAACCTCCGGCGCTCCTCCCGGCAGCGCTGCGCGACTATCTGCGCTCACCCGACTGGTCGGGTGCCGAGACCGATATGCGTTGGCTGGAGCAAGCGCGCAATTATCTGCTCAGGATCACCGACCCGGGTTACCCGGCGCTTCTGCGGGAGCTGTCCAGCCCGCCCAGCGCGCTGTTCCTGCACGGCGATCCGGACCTATTGGGTTTGCCACAACTCGCAATCGTTGGCAGCCGCAATCCCACTACGGGCGGGCGCCGGACGGCCGGAGAGTTTGCCGGCTTCCTGGCGGCCAGCGGACTGATCGTTGCCAGCGGCCTGGCCACCGGGATCGATGCCGCCGCGCACCAGGGAGCACTGGACGCCGACGGCCTGACGCTGGCGGTCACCGGCACCGGCCTCGATCGTGTTTACCCGGCGCGCAACCGGGCGCTCGCCCACGACATTGCGATGAATGGGCTGCTGGTCTCCGAATTCCCCTGTAGAACGCCTCCGCTACCCGGCAATTTTCCGCGCAGGAATCGAATTCTGGCCGGATTGTCGCTCGGCACCCTGGTCGTCGAGGCGGCGACTCAGAGCGGCTCACTGATCACGGCCCGTCTGGCGGGCGAGGCAGGGCGTGAGGTGTTTGCGATACCCGGGTCGATCCACAATCCGCTCGCGCGCGGCTGTCACGCGCTGATCCGCGACGGAGCGAAACTGGTGGAGACTGGCCAGCACGTGCTGGAAGAGCTGGCGCCGCTGCTCCACGAGACCGGTTTCAGTCCACATTCTGTGCCGGCAACACCGGAACCGGTGGCGGCACCGATGGACGCACAGCACCGTGAGCTGCTCGATGCGATGGGCTACGACCCTGTGACCACCGACGAACTGGTTACAAGAACTGGATTCGCAGCTGCCGAGGTATCCTCGATCCTGCTGTTGCTCGAGTTACAGGGTCATGTATCATCGGCAGCAGGTGGACAGTTCACACGACTTGAAAATCGCCCATAGTGAACCCATTTCCCGCCTTAACCGGCCCGAAACGGGACGCACCCCGCCGTCCTCTGTGGCCTCCCTTTCTCCTCCAGGAAGACTGCCGTGAACGAAAACGTCATCGACGTCTTAATCTATATCTACGAGAATTATATGGACGCGGAGGAATCCGTTCCGACCGACCAGATTACGCTCGAAGAGGAACTGGTGCAGGCCGGGTTCCCACAAGGAGAGATAAAAAAGGCATTCAATTGGCTGGACGAATTGGCCTGGCGTCAGGGCAGCCTGGCCTATGCCGATGCCCAACCGAATCGTTCGATGCGGATTTACAGCGAGCCCGAGCAGCGGCGTATCGACCTGGAGATCCAGGGCATGCTGCTGTACCTGGAGCAGACGGGCATACTGGATCCGATGAGCCGCGAACTGGTCATCGAGCGGGCGATGGCGATCGAGAGCGAGGAACTGACCGCGGATGACGTAAAATGGGTGGTGTTACTAGTCCTGCTGAACCAGCCGGGACAGGAGAACGCCTTCGCCCTGATGGAAGAACTGGTATACAACGGCGAGCCGCTGTACCTGCACTGAGGGGACTCTCTCCCCGCACTCCCGCGCCATCGCGGAGCGTCCAGAACGACTGGCTCGGCGAAACGCGTGCTTGACACCCCTCCTGCCGTCCGGCTATCCGTATAAAAGGCGGGAACGGCAGTACCCACCACTAAACCCATCGACCCGGGCGAAGACGGCGCGGGTTTTTCAACACGGCAGCGCTGCAACGCATGAACCTGGTAATTGTCGAATCACCGGCCAAGGCCAAGACCATCAAGAAATACCTGGGCAAGGATTTCGAGGTGCTCGCCTCGTACGGACACGTCCGGGACCTGGTACCCAAAGAGGGCGCTGTGGACCCGGGCAACGACTTCTCGATGAAATACCAGGTGATCGACCGCAACGACAAACACGTCAAGGCAATCACCACAAAGCTCAAGGATGCCGACGCCCTGTATCTCGCGACCGACCCCGACCGTGAGGGTGAGGCGATCTCCTGGCATCTGTACGAGCTACTCAAGGGGAAGCGCGTACTGAAGGACAAGGCGGTGCACCGCGTGGTGTTCAACGAAATCACGAAAAAGGCGGTGCAGGACGCCGTCGCGCACCCACGCGAGCTGTCCATGGACCTGGTCAATGCCCAGCAGGCGCGGCGGGCCCTCGATTACCTGGTCGGTTTCAACCTCTCACCACTGCTCTGGAAGAAGGTCCGACGCGGCCTCTCGGCAGGCCGGGTGCAGAGTCCCGCACTGCGGCTGATCTGCGAACGCGAGGCAGAAATCGAGGCGTTCGAGACCCGTGAATACTGGACCATCGAGGCCGACACCGAGAAAGAAGGCCAGGCCTTCAGCGCCAAACTGACACATTTCGCCGACGAAAAGCTCCATCAGTTTTCGGTTACCGGCGAGGAACGGGCCGCCGACATCGAAAAGGCCCTGCACGCGGCGGCCGCAGGCCGGCTGAGCGTCCTCAAGGTTGAGAAAAAACAGCGTAAACGCAATCCCGCTGCACCCTTTACGACCTCGACCCTGCAACAGGAAGCGTCGCGCAAGCTGGGCTTCACTGCGCAGCGCACCATGCGCATCGCGCAGCAACTCTACGAGGGTGTCGATATCGGCAACGGAGCAGTCGGCCTGATCACCTACATGCGAACGGACTCGGTCAACCTGGCCGACGAGGCGATCGCCGAACTGCGCGAATTCATCGGCAACAGGTATGGCACGGACGAACTTCCGAAATCGCCGCGCCAGTACAAAACCAAGGCCAAGAATGCCCAGGAGGCGCATGAGGCGATTCGCCCGACTTCAGTACTGAACACGCCCGAGGACCTTGCCAGACACCTCGACCGGGACCAGTTGAAACTCTATGGTCTCATCTGGAAGCGCACCGTCGCATGCCAAATGATCCATGCGACGATCGACACAGTCGCCGCCGACCTCGGCGCCGGTGAGGGCAATGTCTTCCGGGCGAACGGCTCGACCATCGCCAGACCCGGCTTCATCCAGGTCTACCTGGAGGGCAAGGACGACGCGAAGCCGGGCGAAGACGACGAGAAGATGCTACCCCCGTTGAAGGAGGGCGAAAGCCTGCAGCTGAATAAGATCCGGCCCGAGCAGCATTTCACTGAGCCACCGCCGCGCTACAGCGAGGCCAGCCTGGTCAAGGCGCTGGAGGAATTCGGCATAGGCCGGCCATCGACCTATGCCTCCATCATCTCGACGCTGCAGGACCGCGAGTATGTCGAGATGGACAAGAAGCGCTTCATACCGACCGACGTCGGCCGGGTGGTCAACAAGTTCCTGACCAACTACTTCACGCAATACGTGGACTATGACTTCACGGCCCGTCTCGAGGACGAGCTGGATGCAGTGTCACGCGGCGAGGAAGAGTGGATACCGCTGTTGGAGAAGTTCTGGCAGCCATTCAAGGACCGCATCGATCATACCCAGGAGAATGTCCAGCGCTCCGACGTCACGCAAGAGAAGATTGACGAAAAATGCCCCAAGTGCCAGGGCCAACTGGCCATCCGGCTGGGCCGCAACGGCAGCTTCATCGGTTGCACCAACTATCCGGAGTGCGACTATACGCGCAACCTCGACGACGACGGCAGCGCCGGCGCCGAGCCCGAGAAGGTCGGACGCGACTGCCCGGAGTGCGGCTCGGAACTGGTGTTCAAACAAGGCCGCTATGGCAAGTTCATCGGCTGCTCGGGCTACCCCAAATGCCGCTTCATCGAACCCCTGGAAAAACCCAAGGACACCGGCGTCGGATGCCCCAAGTGCCACAAGGGCACGCTGATGCAGCGTAAGTCGCGTCGTGGCAAGGTGTTTTTTTCGTGCTCGACCTACCCAAAGTGCGATTACGCCGTTTGGAACGAGCCGATCGCCGAGCCGTGTCCGAACTGCGGATGGCCGGTGCTGACGATCAAGACCACCAAGCGCAGCGGCACGCAGAAAGTCTGCCCGCAGCAGGATTGCTCGTTCGCCGAGCCCTACGAGGCGGCACCTGTCGCGGGCACCGCCGAAGGCGAATGACCGGGGACATCCATCGAACCGTGGCGCAAAGAGGCGACGCAGCCCGTGCGGAGTGGACGGCAACTGCGGCGCTCACCGGGATATCCGAAAAGGCCGCGGCCGCCGGCGCATCGGCAGGGTTGCTGCACGGCCGCATCGTAGCTTGCGTATGAGCACGGGTCCGGCACGCCCCTTCCTCCTTCTCCGCGCCGCCGCAGTGCTTCGGTCCGGCGGCGTGATCGCCTACCCTACCGAGGCTGTCTACGGCCTCGGCTGCGATCCGCTGAACCAGAACGCCGTCCGTCGCCTGCTCGCTATCAAGAGGCGCCCGATGGACAAGGGCCTGATCATCATCGCCACCGACCTGGCGCAGCTTGAACCCTTCATCGAGCCGCCGACGCCGGAAATCCGCCAGAAGCTGGATGCCAGCTGGCCGGGACCGGTCACCTGGCTGTTGCCGGCCAGACCGGGCACTCCCCATTGGCTGTGCGGCAGGCACCCGTCTTTAGCGGTGCGGGTCACCGCACACCCTCTGGCCGCGGCGCTGTGCCGGGCTTTCGGCGGCCCACTGGTATCGACCAGCGCCAATCCCAGCGGACGCCCTCCCGCGCGTTCACCGCTGCAGGCGCGCCTGCGCTGCCCGGCCGCCGACCTGGTGGTGCACGGCGCGACGGGCGACCTGGGCAGCCCCACGCCGATCCTCGACGCCACATCCGGCAAAATACTCCGGGCCGGACGGTAATCTGCCGTAGCCGAGGCCCTGTGGCCCTCAATCCCGACAAGCTTTCGGAGCCACCGGCTCCGGCGACGGTTGAGCATGTCGTGGCAACTCTGGTCAAATGACGGGCACCTGTCCAACGCCCGGCCCCGCGATGCCAGAAATCCCGAATATCGAATCCGTGAAGTCATATCTGCTCGATCTGCAGGAGCGTATCTGCGAGGCACTGGCCGCCGAGGATGGCCAGGCTTTCCAGGAGGACCGCTGGGATCGTCCCGGGGGTGGTGGTGGCCGCTCACGCGTGCTCGAAGGCGGCAATGTGTTCGAAAAGGCCGGTGTCAATTTCTCGCACGTGCACGGAGATGGGCTGCCGCCCTCTGCCACTGCGCAGCGTCCCGAGCTTGCCGGCCGAGGGTTTCAGGCGATGGGCGTTTCGCTGGTGATCCACCCGCACAATCCCCATGTCCCGACGTCGCATGCCAATGTGCGCTTCTTCATCGCGGAGAAACCCGGCGCTGAACCGGTCTGGTGGTTCGGTGGCGGCTTCGACCTGACCCCTTACTATGGCCAGCGCGAAGACGCTCGCCATTGGCATGCCACCGCGCAGGCAGCCTGTGAGCCGTTCGGGGCCGATGTCTACCCGCGCTTCAAGCAGTGGTGCGACGATTACTTTTTTCTCAAGCACCGCAACGAGCCGCGAGGTATCGGCGGTCTGTTCTTCGATGATCTCAACGAATGGGGTTTCGAGCGCTCGTTCGCCTTCATGCAGAGTGTCGGCGACCATTACTTACCGGCGTACCTGCCGATCGTGCAAAGTCGCCGCGAGCAGTCCTTTGGCGAACGCGAACGCGAGTTTCAGCTCTACCGGCGGGGGCGTTATGTCGAATTCAACCTAGTCTACGACCGCGGGACCATTTTCGGCCTGCAGACCGGGGGGCGCACCGAGTCGATCCTGATGTCCCTGCCGCCGCTGGTCAGCTGGCGTTACGACTGGCAACCGGACCCGGGTACGCCCGAGGCGGAGTTGTACGAGGTCTTCCTGCAACCTCGGGATTGGCTGGCAGCGCCCGATTGAGCCGGGCAAGGATCACGATAAAACGCGCCGCAGCTCAATCGGTGGAAACTGCGTTGGCGCGGCCAAAAAAGAAGCCTGCCGGGGAGATGGCAGGCCCTGAAAAGCGCGTGTTTCAGCGCCGGAGGAGGATCGACCTCGGATACAATTCACTGGGGACCAAGGTGGTCACTTGCAGAGGTTATCGCCAGTCGCGCGGCAAACCTGAGCAAGCAGTGAACTAGTGTCCTGAATCATGCGCACTCCTGCCTCAGGACACTAGCCCGCATCCGTCACCGGCAAGGCGCGCGAGCGCCGGGCTAGCCGTTGCTAATTCAAGCGGGCGAAACACAGGCGATGGCGCTTGTGTACCGGCCCGAAGGGAGCCCACTAGCTTTCGCCGGCGGCCAGGTGCTCGGTGACCCAGTGCTCGATCCAGTTGGACGACCGTGCCCCACTAAACCGCCCCAGTTCCCGGCCATCCACAAACAGGATGATGGTCGGGAAGCCGCGCAGCCGGTAGCGGCCGGCCAGCTTCATGTTCTCGCCCTCGTCGACCTCGACCTTGGCCAACCGGACCGCGCCTTCAAGATGGTTCACCACACGCGTCAGGTGGGGCGTGACCGCGTGACAGGGGGCACACCATTCTGCCCAGAAGTCCACCAGGATGGGCGAGGCGCGCGACCCGGCGATCACCTGGGTGTCAAATTCCTCGAGCCCCACCTCGAAAATCAGCTCGGACCCCATGCCTCAACCCCCCTCGGCCGCGGCAACACCGGCGCGCAGCGCTGCCTCGATCTCACGCTCCACCTCCTCAACCACCGCGATTCCCGGGCTACCGGCGGCGGTCACGGTTGGGCGGGCGAACAACACGCGGGTGACATCATCTTTTTCGACCAGGTTGACCCGCAGTGGGCACAGGGCCAGCAGGTCGGGGTCGGCGTTGCTCACCTGGTTGGCATACCAGGCATTGCACACCACGATGCTACGGATACCGCCGAGGGCATTACGGTTGAGGTCTTCGCCCCAGCGTTCCGCGAATGTCGCCAGATTGCTACCGAGATCGGCCTCGAAAACGACCCAGAAGCGGGCTTCTTCGAGCGCCGCATACACGGCCTTGTAGGTCTGATCCATCGGCGCACGCGCCTCGAGGCGCAGAATGCCGGGCGGCGTCGCCAGCAGTGCCGGCGGCAGCAGGATCATCAACAATGCGAACAGGTACTTCTTCATCTGCCGGGTCTCCGAGAAAATTGGCGCGAATATTCTAACCTGCTCGACGCTCTGCCCGGACCGAAGCGCCTTTGTCAGACGCGGCTTCAGCCTTTAGCATTGGCGCCTTGGTCGCTAACCGGTTCCGAATTGAAAATGTCAGAGCAGCCCTTGCGGATAGCCACCCGCAAATCCCCTCTCGCGATGTGGCAGGCGGAGCACGTCGCCGACGCACTGCGCCGCGCCCATCCCGCGCTCGATGTTGAGATCTTGGGTATGAGCACCCAGGGCGACCGAATCCTGGACACGCCGCTGGCCAAGATCGGCGGCAAGGGTCTGTTCGTCAAGGAACTCGAACAGCGCATGCTCGAACACGATGCGGACATCGCGGTCCATTCGATGAAGGACGTGCCGGTAGATCTGCCCGAGGGGCTGCATCTGTCGGTGATACTGGAACGCGAAGACCCCCGTGATGCCTTCGTATCCAACCTTTACGCGAGCTTTTCGGAGTTGCGCGAGGGCGCCCGGGTGGGCACATCAAGCCTGCGGCGACAATGTCAACTGGCGGACCGTCGACCGGACCTCGAGATCATCCCGCTGCGCGGCAATGTGAATACCCGCCTGCGCAAGCTCGACGACGGCGAGTACGACGCCATCATCCTGGCGTCGGCCGGCCTGCTGCGGCTCGGCTTCGCCGAGCGCATCCGGGCATACATATCCACCGACGACAGCCTCCCGGCTATCGGCCAGGGGGCTATCGGCATCGAATGCCGCACCGACGACGCGCGTGTCAACGCGCTGCTCTCGCCGCTGCACCACCTTCCGACGGCATCCTGTGTGGGTGCCGAACGCTCGCTGAACCGCCGGCTGGAGGGCGGCTGCCAGGTACCGATCGGAGGTCACGCCACATTGGCCGATGGCGAGTTGCATCTGCGCGGTCTGGTCGGGACAGTGGACGGCAGCGAGATCGTGCGCGGCGAGATCCGCGGCCCGGAGGCAGACGCCGAGCGGCTCGGCAGCGCCCTGGCCGAAGAACTGCTGCAACACGGCGCGGCCGAGATCCTGCAGGAACTCTACGCCGGCAGCCGCTCGTCTTGAGCGCAAAACCTCCCTGCGATCTGGGCGGCCTCAGCGTGCTGGTAACACGTCCGGCCCACCAGTCGGATGGCCTGTGTGAACTGATCCAGACGGCACGCGGCCGGCCAGTGCGTTTTCCCGCACTGGAGATCCTCGGTCCGAGCGACAAGCATGCGGCCCGCACCGCGCTGGTAGCGGCCGATCGTGCCGATATGCTGATCTTCGTCAGCGCCAACGCCGTTCAGTACGCCTTTCCACTGCTGCCAGGGCAATTGCCGCTCGACATCGATGTCGCGGCGGTGGGAGGCGCCACGGCGCGGGCCCTGGCGGCCGCCGGGCTCGACCCGACGCTGGTACCCGAGCGCATGGACAGCGAGGGACTTCTCGCGCTGCCGGCGCTCGAATCGGTAAAGGACAAGACGGTTTATATCCTGCGTGGCAACGGTGGCCGCACGCTGATCCGTGAGGTCCTGCGCGAACGGGGCGCCGAAGTGCGCGAGGTGGAAGTCTATCGCCGGCAGCTCCCAGAACATCCTAAAGGCGTGGCGAATCTGCTGCAAAACTGGTCGCGTCTGGTCCAGGTGGTCACCGCGAGCAGCAACCAGGTCCTGGACAATCTGTTCAAGATCCTCGGCGATGAGGGGGCACAGCATCTGCATTCCACCCCGCTGATCGTGGTCAGCCAGCGCATGGCTGAGCACGCATTGGCCCGCGGCTGCGAGTCCCTGTACGTCGCCAACTCGGCGAATGACGAAGACGTCCTGGCCGCATTGTGCGAAGCAAACGGAGATATCGCCTGAGCAGTGCCTTTGTTAGGCTTAGCCGGAAACCTGGACAAGGCCCCGCCACTGGCATTCGCTGACTACGCCGCATGAAAGATGAACATCCAAAACCGGGCGTCGTGATAGACGTCACCCCGGATCAGGGGACCGACAAGCCGGATGAAACGCCGTTCACCGCGGGTACCCGACGGGGATCGAACGGCGGCAGGCGGAAGACGGGATGGCCGGTGGTGCTGGCGGCCTTGGCGTTGCTGGCGGTGGCCACTACTGCGTATTTCGGGTATCGCTATTGGTCTGACCTCGCCCGGGAGCTCACCGCCCTGGACGCCCGGGTGGCCGAGCAGCTCAGGCGGCAGCAGCAAATGCAGGAGTCGGTCAACAGTGCGGCAGAGGCGGTACGCGCGCAGGGATCGACACTGGGCGAACAGCGTGAGGTGCTGGCACAGCAGCGTATGGCTTTCGAGGAGGCACGCGCTGCATTCCGGCGGCAGGAACAGACGCTGGCCGAAGAAAACCTGCGCCTGCAGGAACGCGAAGCCGAACTGCTTGCTGCGGTGGCCGATGTACACCATCGGGTGGGTAGCTCCGGCACACAGTGGATGATAGCGGAGACCGAATATCTGCTGCGGATCGCCAATCACCGGCTTAGCCTGGCGCGGGATACCGATACCGCGCGCGTCGCTTTGCAACTGGCAGACCAGCGGCTGCGCGACACCAAAGACCCTGGCTGGGCCGGAGTGCGGGAGCAGATCGCCCGCGATGTCGCCAAGCTGAGCGCCTTCGAGGCGCCGGACAGTGCGGGTCTGGCGTCCAGACTGACGGCGCTGATCGAGCAGATTCCGCAACTCGCGGTCAGCAGCGCCGCGGTCGGAGCGAAGCGTACGCCGGCTGAACCGGCGACACCTTCGTCGCGGGAGCGCAGCTGGGACACCCTGCTCGATGATCTCTGGTCAGGCTTCAAGGATACGGTGCGCATCCGGCAGCATGATGCCCCGGTGCAGACGATGCTGGCGCCCGAGCACGAGTTCTTCCTCTACGAAAACCTGAAGCTGCACCTCGAGGCCGCGCGGCTTGGCCTCGCGCGGGGTGACCAGGCATTGTTCGGAGACAACCTCCAGGTCGCCAACGACTTGCTGGGCAGGTACTTCGAACCGAACGATGCCAAGACGGCGGCGCTGCGTCGGGCGATCGACGAAATGCAAGCCATCGAGATCCGCCCGGAACTGCCGGACATCAGTCTGTCACTGCGCGCACTACAGACTCGCCAGGACCTGATGCGGGACATAACCCCGGGCGAGACCGCGTCATAATGAGCCTGTTGCTCAAAATCTGGTTGTTTTTGCTCGCCGGTGCGGCTGTCGGCGTCGTATTGAGTCGCGACAGCGGCTATGCGCTGCTGTCGTTCGGTAACTACACCGTGGAGATGAGCCTCGCGCTGTTGCTGCTGATTGCGGGTGCGCTGTTTGTCGCGCTGTACCTCGGCATCCGCCTGATCGCCCGCACCTTGCATCTGCCCGGGGACATGCGTGACTGGCAGCAGAAACGTGGCTCACGAATGGCACAACAGGCCATGACGCGCGGGCTACTGGAGATGTCCGAAGGTAACTGGCAAAGCGCCGAGAGACGCCTGGTACGTTTCGCCGATCGTTCCGAGACGCCACTGCTGAACTATCTGGCTGCGGCGCGCGCCGCCCAGCTGCAAGGTGCACATGAGCGGCGCGACAGCTACATCAGGCTGGCCCACGAAACGATGCCGTCGGCCGATGTCGCGGTGAGCCTGACCCAGGCCGAGCTGCAACTCGCCGACCAGCAGCTCGAACAGGCTCTCGCCACGCTCAAGCACCTGCGTAGCGTCGCGCCGCGGCACACCTATGTGCTGCGCCTGCTGCGCCGCCTGTATGAACAACTGGGCGACTGGGAGCACCTTCGCGAGCTGCTGCCCGAACTGCGCCGGCGCAAGGTCGAGGTCGAGGATGACCTGAACCGGCTTGAGGTCAGAACACACCGGGCGCTGCTTGAGCAGGCCTTTCTGTCCGGCAATACCCGGCAACTCGGCCTTGCCTGGGCCGACGTGCCCCGCAATCGGCGCGAGGATCCGCAGCTGCTGGGTGACTACGCCGGCTACCTGCAGGAGGGCGGCGAGGACGACAAGGCAGAACAGTTGTTGAGTGCCGCGCTCGGCAAGCGATGGGACGCCGGCCTGGGAGAGATCTATGGCCTGCTGGAAACCGACGAGCCGGGGAGGCAACTGGCCCAAATGGAACAATTCCTGGCCGATCGCCCGGATGACCCGATCCTGCTGCTCACGCTGGGACGCCTGAGCCTGCGCGCACATCTATGGGGTAAGGCGCGCGGCTATCTCGAGGCCTGTATCGGTCGCAACGGGCCACCCCAGGCCTACCGCGAACTGGGCCAGCTACTGGAACGCATGCATGAGAAGGAGCTGGCCATCGATGTGTACCGGCGCGGCCTGTCCGGAACCGGGGGCCCGGAACCCGTCCCGCTGCCGCACGACATAGGTAAGACCAAGGCCAATCGGCCGATGCTCGACGAGCAACAACCCCCCCCGCACGGTGTGCTGACCGGCGACGCCGAACCTTCGATCTGAGGCGGCGGGGCGCAATCGCTGCGTCGAACCCGGGTCAGTCTTCGGCCCGGTCTCGGGTATCTTCAGCGTAGTCGAACGAGTCGAAGTGCATATGCCCCTCGGGCATGCCGGCCGCAATGAAGGCCGCACGACCGGCGTTCACCATTGGCGGCGGACCGGCCATGTAAAGGTCATGGCCAGACAGATCCGGAAAGTCCTCCATCACCGCCTCGTGCACCCAACCGGTGCGCCCGGCCCAGTCCGCATCGGGCTCTGACAACACCGGGACAAAATGAAAATTGTCGTGCTCGAGCGCCCACCTCTCCGGCAACTCCCGCAGGTAGAGGTCCCTTTCACCGCGAACCCCCCAGTACAGGTGCATGGGTCGTTCGATACCCGCCTCGAACGCCTGCTCGATCTGCCCCTTCAGTGGCGCGAAGCCGGTGCCACCGCCCATGAATATCATCGGCCGCTTGGAATCCTCGTCGAGCACGAAGGTGCCGAGCGGCGCCTGGATACGCAGGATCGAGCGTTCCTGCATCTGCGTGAATACCCAGTCGGTGAATTGACCACCGTCCACATGGCGAATGTGAAGCTCCAGAAACTCGTCGTCGTGTGGGGCATTGGCGATAGAAAACGCACGCCGACGTCCATCCGAAAGCATGAAATCCAGGTACTGACCCGCAAGGAACTGCAGCCGCTGGTTGTCCGGGAGCTTGAGCAGCAGTCGAACGACGTCATGTGTCAGATGTTCGGCCGCGTGCACCCGCACCGGCAGCAGCTTGACTTCGATGTCGGCCGTCCCCTCGGATTCGCGCACCGCGATCGACAGGTCGCTGGCCGCAAAACCCTGACAGGGAAGACACTTGCCGTCGCCGAGGTCCTCGAGCGCCGGTGGCGATCCGTAGTAGCTCACTTCACCGGATAGCAGGTCGGCAGCGCAGGAACCACAGCGGCCATTGCGACATCCGTACGGCAGACCGACACTCTGGCGAATCGCCGCATCCAGAATGGTCTCGTTTTCCTCGACCTCGAAGCGATGGTCGGTGGCTCTGACGGTGACGGTAAAACTCATGATTTCCTGTTGACTCGGACGCCTAACCTAGGGATTCTGCTCGATTTCAAAGTTCGATAAAACCGTGGGGTACACATGCTTATCGTTGGCTGCGGCGATGTCGGGCGCCGTCTCGCGACCGCCGCACAGGATCGCGGAGAGTCCGTCCGCTGCATCGTGCACAGCCGGGAGAGTGCCGGCAGGCTCCTGGCAAAGGGTCTGCATGCCGTGGCCGTCGATCTCGATGCAACGACGCCGGTGCTTGCCGGAGACTGGGACCAGCGGCAGATCTTCTACCTGGCACCGCCGCCCCCGGACGGCGGCGACGACCCGCGCATGCGACGTTTTCTTGCGACCTTGCCGACAGCAGGCGAACACCGCATCGTGTACATCAGCACCACGGGCGTGTATGGCGACTGCCAGGGCGCCTGGGTGGACGAACAGCGCCCGCCCAACCCCCAGGTCGATCGCGCCCGACGCCGTTACGATGCGGAGAAACAGCTTCGGGCCTGGCATGACGCCGGCCATGGCGAAATCGTCATCCTGCGCGTGGCCGGCATCTATGGCCCGGGTAAGCTGCCGCTGGAGCGACTCAGAAAACAGGTCCCGATGATCGGTACCGACGAGGCTCCCTGGACCAACCGCATTCACATCGATGACCTCGTAGCCGTATGCGAGGCAGCGATGGCGCACGGTCGCGATACCGAAGCATATAATGTCAGCGACGGCAGTCCAGGCAATATGCGCGACTACTTCGACCGCGTCGCCGAGCTCTACGCGCTGCCACGCGCGCCGTTGGTAACGCTGGCGGAGGCGCGCGCATCGCTGTCGCCGGGCATGCTGTCCTACCTCGGCGAATCGCGCCGCCTGGACAACCGGAAAATGCTGGCGGACCTTGCGATCAGGCTGCGTTACCCGAAACTGGCGGAAGGCCTGCCCGCCTGCCGGGCAGAGGAAGGCATGTGAGGTTCAGCGGGTCAGCTCGACCTTGCCAAACCAGCGGCGACTGAGCTCCCGGAGACCGTTGGTAGCGTCCATGCGCTCGAGGAAATTTTCCGTCCAATTGATGAACTGTGCATCGTTTGCGGGCAGGGCGACGCCGATGGGCTCGTAGGTCAGCAGCGAAAAGACCGAAACGAAACCAGCCTCCGGATTGTTCTTCAGCGTAGCGAGACAAATCGGGTAATCGGTGAGCAGACCACTCGCCTCGTCCCTCTGCACCAACTCCGCGGCCCGCACATAGTCCTCTACCTCGATCACGGTGGCCTCCGGAAAGAGCTCGCGGGCGAAATCCTCGCTGGTGGAACCGCCAAGCACGGCCAGTCGCGTGTCCGGGGTGTTCAGGTCGGTCGACTGTTCCGCCTTGGCCATCGCCTCGTCCTTGGTCACGATGCACTTGCCCGAGACCATGTAGGGGCCGACGAAGGCGGCGCGAAGATTGCGCGCCGGCGTTATGGTCAGGTTCGAGATCACCATGTCGACATCACCTTTTTCGAGCGCCGGCAGCAGATCGCTGAAGGGCATCACCCGCGTCTCGAGTTTCACCGACATCATACCGGCCATCACCCGCGCCAGGTCGATATCGAAGCCGGTCACCTTGCCGTCCGCATCCACCTGACTCATCGACGGCATATTGCCGGACGTACCAAGGATCAGGCTGCCTCGCTCCTGGATGCGTGCGAGTGTCGAACTGGCTGCGGCCTGCGCAGCAAAGCAGGCGACCAGGAGCAGCAGGAACAGATGGGGCAGGGTGAGACGCGGGATGCGTTGCATATTCGCTTACCTTTGAAATGGGCCAGGTTGGAGAGGCGACGACGGTAGCAGATCGAGCCCTTGTGTAACAGAATAGAGGTATGGCTCGCGGCTGCCGGATCGGGCACAGCGGCCGGGCCGCCCTATTCCCACAAGGGAGCAAGGCGCGCCTCGCCACGGAGCAGGCGCCACACGAACGGGCGGCCGTCGGGCTGGTTCCGAAAATGACGGTAGGCAGCGATACCGAACGCCTGGGGATCGAGGAAATAGTACATGGCGCTCATCTGCTGCTCGCCGGCGAACGCGCTGATGCTGCTTGCATCGAGGACGCGTTCGCGCAGCTCCTGCGACATGGCAGCGAACTGCGTGGTGTATGCGATGTATTCCTGCGGCACGATGCATGGGTCATCGCCGCTGTAATTGGCCTCCACCACGGCATGCGCCACCTCGTGCGCGACGACGCTGCGGTAAAGATCCGGGCTGAGGGGCTGGTCGAACAACAGATCCTCCGAAACCAGGGCTTCGCACCTGTCGTAAGCCAACACCTCGATCAAACCAGCGCTCGCGTCGAAGCTGCCCAACTGGCCGACACCGTACAGGCGAGGCAGACTGCGCACGACCCGGATGCGCAAGGCATCCGGCAGGCGCAAGCCGAGATCGGCGAGAAATCGAAGCGCCCGGGCACCGCCTTCGCAAACCAGCGCGGCGTCGGCTGCCTCTGCATCCGCTACCCAGAGGCGAACATCGGGGCAGGGATGCAGCACGGACGCCTCATCGGCGTTCGCCATTACGCAAAATGGCAACAGCGCAGCCAGAAGGAGGGCGCATCTATGCACATCGGGCCTCGTCGTCCGGGATAGCGGAGAGCCACCATATCATGCGCCTGTCCGGAGCCTCGGAATCGGCCCGGCCGCCAGTAAACCCGCGAGGCCGATGAAACTCGCTGATGCATCCGTGCCCGCGAGCATTCGCTCCGGGGCGTCGTGCGCTCGCCTCGACCAGCAGCAGCCTTCCGCGGCGCGGCGGGCTGCGGCACAATCATGCAGTCCGGCGAGACTGCCGGAACGGTGCGAACGGAGGAACAGAAGCTATGCCACTCCACGACAAGGAGGTGCACCCATCGCCAACCCGTGCCCTGTTATTCGATCTCGGCGGCGTGCTGATCGACATCGACTTCGAGCGCGTGTTCGAGGCTTGGGCGAGGCATTCGGCCCTGCGGCTGCAGGAGATCCGGCAACGTTTCACGGCCGACACCGCCTATGAGCGCCACGAACGCGGAGAAATGGACGGCGCGAGTTACCTCTCGCACTTGCGCGGCCTGCTGCAAATCCATGCACCGCAACAGGCGGTGCGAGACGGCTGGAACTCAGTATTCGTCGGGGAGATCAGCGACACCGTGGCATTGGTGCGCGTTGCAAGGCAGGGCCTGCCCTGTTTCGCCTTCACGAATACCAATCACATCCACCAGCAGGCCTGGTCTGCTGCCTACCCGGGTGTGGTATCGCTGTTCGACGAGATCTTTGTGTCTTCCGAGCTCGGTCTGCGCAAGCCCGAGCAGCGATCATTCGCCGCCGTGGCACAACGTATGGGGGTCCCCCCGGAGGAGATCCTGTTCTTCGACGACATGCAGCAGAACGTCGAGGGTGCCAGATCGCTCGGGATGCGGGCGGTGCAGGTAACTGAACCGGAAGACGTCCGCCGCGCACTGCACGAGATCCTGCCGAGCTGAATCCGTCGGCCGTTTGGCCACCTGTCAGCGCGACGGCACGCTCAGGGTCACCTCGCGTCCACCAAAGCCGTGCACCAGGTCATGCGCCCTGACCCGCACCCAGGTGAACTCACCGGGGATCCGCACGCCACCCAGGCTGCGCGTGAACGGCTGCTCGTCGACGTGCGGATGTGCCAGCAAGCGAGTCGCGAGTACGGTTCCATCCGGCGCCAGCACCTCCCAACGATTGGCATAGTGGTCCCAGCCGGTGTCGCCGTGCCGCAAGGTCACGCCGATATCGAACCGGCCCGGTTCGCCCGCCGGCCGGATATCGACCTGCAACACGTCGGCATGCCCTGATTGCGCCGGCTGCGCACCGGCGAGCACGATGGCCAGCGCGGCAAAACTCAGGCGCGGCACAGCCATTCGACCAGCGGATCCCATTGAACCACGTCGGCGGCGACCTGCGAGGGGGCAAGTTCGAAGATGCCGAGTCCGGTTTCGGCGGCCCGAATGTAATTCTGGCTCTCGCGCAAATGGGTCAGCAGCGGGATATCGTACCCGGCCAGAAAACTCTCGAGCACCTGATAGATACGAGTGTTCTCGCGCACCCGGTTCGCGACCAGCGCGATGCGCGTCTGGCCCCGCGAAATCCGACCTGACTTCAGCAGTTCGTCAATGAAACGGGTAGCAGCGCGCATATCGATCGGCGATGGCAACACCGGTACCAACAGCGCATCGGCGCGCCGCAGTAGCTGGGTGATTTCAGTGCCGTAGACCGCGGCCGGGGCATCGATCACGCTGACGTCGGTACCGTGCGCGACCCGCGCCTCGCCCCCGACCGCGTCCACCCCCTCGATCAGCGGAACGCCCTCGTAGTCGTCACGGGCGGCAAGCCAGTCGATACTGGAACGCTGCAGATCGAAGTCCATGATGGCGACCTTTTTGCCGTCGTCCGCGAACCAGGTCGCAAGATTGGTGGCGATCGTGGTCTTGCCGCAGCCGCCCTTGGGGTTCATGCAGAGGATCGTCTGCATCTGGCTCCCTCCTCGAATTGATATCAATACGGCATTACAGACGACTTGGAGGTGCCGGGCAAGCCGCATGCTTAGCGCCCTGCCGGCCAGATAGAGCCCTTTGGCGCTCACCCAGATGCTTTCCCCCGACGCATTCGGCCCGAGGGATGCCGTGAAAATCCTTCGGTGGAGTCTCGACTGCCGCATCCGTGCGGCAAGCAGCCCCGAGTCGCAGATGTCGGTGCGCCTTTCGATGCCCGTTGGCTCGCTGAACAATTACCATTGCCGTGAAAGCCGAGGCGGACATGCCCCGCCGGCCTACCGCTTGGCGATCAGAAGATTCCCAGGTCTCCCCAGATCGCGTCGACGCGGGCCTTCACGGCGGCCGACATCTCGATCGGCCGGCCCCATTCGCGGCTGGTCTCGCCAGGCCACTTGTTGGTCGCGTCGAAGCCGACCTTGCCTCCCAGCCCGGAAACGGGCGAGGCGAAATCCAGATAATCGATCGGGGTATTCTCGACCAAAAGGGTATCGCGCACCGGGTCCATACGCGTGGTCATCGCCCAGATCACGTCATTCCAGTCGCGCACGTTCACATCGTCGTCGGTCACGATGACAAACTTCGTGTACATGAACTGCCGCAGGAAAGACCAGACCCCGAACATCACCCGCTTGGCGTGTCCGGCGTACTGTTTCCGCAGGCTGACTACCGCCATGCGGTACGAACAGCCCTCCGGCGGCAAATAGAAGTCGACGATCTCAGGGAACTGCTTTTGCAGGATCGGTACGAACACCTCGTTCAGCGCCACACCGAGGATCGCGGGCTCGTCCGGCGGCCGGCCGGTGTAGGTGCTGTGATAGATCGGTTGGTCGCGATGCGTTATCCGGTCGATCGTAAACACCGGAAACTCATCGACCTCGTTGTAATAGCCGGTGTGGTCGCCGAACGGTCCTTCTGGTGCCGTATCGTCAGGCTGGATGCTGCCTTCCAGCACGAATTCGGCGCTGGCGGGGACCTGCAGATCCGAACCGATACATCGAGTCACCTCGGTCCGCCCGCCGCGCAGCAGGCCAGCGAAAGCGTATTCCGACAGGGTATCTGGAACCGGGGTGACTGCACCCAGAATGGTCGCCGGATCGGCACCGAGGGCGACCGCAACCGGGAAGGGCTCTCCGGGACGAGCACGCTTCCAGTCGCGGAAATCCAGCGCGCCACCGCGGTGCGCCAACCAACGCATGATCACCCGGTTGGGGCCGATCACCTGCATGCGATAGATGCCCAGATTGGTGCGTGATCGCCCGGCCGTGCCGCTGGCAGGCTGACTGTTCGCCTCGCCCTGCGCGTCCGACACGCCACGCTGCAGCAGCCGCGCCGGCCCGCGCGTCACCACGAGACCCCAGGTGATCAGTGGCCCAGCATCTTCCGGCCAGCAGGTCTGCACCGGGATGGTCGACAGATCAACCGCAGCGCCTTCGAGCACATGCCGCTGACAGGCTGCCCCCTTGATCGTCTTCGGCGCCATGTCGAGCACCTTGCGGAAAACCGGCAGTTTGTCCCAAGCATCTTTCATGCCCTTCGGCGGCTCCGGTTCTTTCAACTGGGACAGAAGGACGCCAACCTCGCGCAACGCGGCTACCGACTCCTCGCCCATGCCCAGCGCCACGCGCTCGGGCGTGCCGAACAGGTTGCCGAGGACCGGGATACGATGCCCTCTGGGTTTCTCGAACAGAAGCGCAGGCCCGCCGGCACGCAGCGTACGGTCACAGACCTCGGTCATCTCCAGGTGCGGGTCGACCTCGGTGCTGATCCGCCTGAGCTGCCCTCGGGCCTCGAGCTGGTCGATGAAGTCACGCAGATCGCGGTATTTCATGATGTTATCCTGAAGAACAGACAATCCACTTTACCGGCCGCGCGCGACGGTCACTAGCCCGCGATGCCACACAGCACGACCGGCCTCCTTCTGGATTGCCGATGCGGTGCAATCCGAAGCAAGCTGATCCGATACGTGAAAAAGAAACTGTTGTTCCTCGTCCATCGCCTGCCCTACCCACCCAACAAGGGCGACAAGATCGCCTCTTTCAACCTGCTGCGTTTTCTGGCTGAGCGCTACCAGATATATCTCGGCACCTTCATCGACGACCCGGCAGACCGGCAATACCGCGACAAACTCGCCGACTATTGCAGCGACCTGTGTGCCGTCGAGATCAATCCCGGCCTGGCGCGCATCGCGAGCCTGCGTGGCCTGTTCAGCGGTGAGGCATTGTCGTTGCCCTACCTGCGCAGCCGCACGCTGCGCGACTGGACGGGTCGAGTGCTGGCGGAGCAGCAACCGGAACGCATCGTGGTGTTTAGCGGCCCGATGGCGCAATACGTCAGCGGCAGGGTGCCGCCGGGGGCGCGCACGCTGTTCGATATGGTCGATGTCGACTCGGAAAAATGGCGCAGCTATGGGCAGCAAAAGCGCTGGCCGATGAGTTGGCTGTACCGACGTGAGGCCGACAGGCTGCTCGACTTCGAGCGGCGCATGGCGCACGAGTTCGATAGCACGGTGTTCGTGTCCCGGGAAGAGGCTGAATTATTCCGCGGCCTTGCGCCGGAATCCGCAGCCAAGACCACCTACCGCATCCAGGGCGTCGACAGCGACTTCTTCGACCCCGCGAAGGAATGCCCCTGCCCGTATCCCAGCGGCACGCCGGTGCTGGTATTTACCGGCGCGATGGATTACTGGCCGAACGTGGATGCCGTGACCTGGTTCGCCGATCACGCCTTTCCCCGGATTCGCGATGCGGTCGCGGACGTGCTGTTCTGCATCGTCGGGATGCGTCCCGCGCCAGAGGTGCAGAAACTCGCTGAACGCCCCGGTATTCTGGTGACGGGATCGGTGCCTGATGTCCGACCTTACCTGGCACATGCCCGAGCGGCGGTATTGCCGCTACGTATCGCGCGCGGCATCCAGAACAAGGCCCTCGAGGCAATGGCGATGCAGTTGCCGGTGATCGCGACGCCCGGTGCGATGATTGGCATCCAGCCGTTCCCCGGATTCGAACCGACGATCAGCGAAGATCCGGTTGCGCTCGCCGACGCCGCTATCGCGAAGCTTTTGGGGCCGCGCGAACAAGACCGGGCGGCGCGCGAGTGTGTGCTCGAACGCTACAACTGGGGCGCCAACCTGCAGCGCATCGGGCGCCTGCTGGAGGGCGGCCGGATCGAAGCGGATATTTGACCGTCGCGGCCTCCGACGGCGGGGCGCTTGCATCCGCCAGGGCCGGACAAGGCCCCGAAGGTGCTTGGCCGGAGTCGGCCGGCGCGCACGCCTGACGGCAACCACACCGGCTTCACGATGCATACGCCATCGAGCACGCTGGAGCGCCAGCCGTAGGGTAAGGGCCACTGTGCCTGAGGGGGACCCGAAAAGTATCCCGTCTGCTCGTGGCCGCGTCATCCGGAGACTCGCCGCGACTGACCGGCTAGAATCGCTTCACGCGCCGAGGCGCCCCGTCCACAGCCCACAGGTAAACCCCATGACCGAGTTGCCGCGCGACTTCGTCGCGCAACAGATCAGAGAATCGATCACGGTCAAACAGGCCATGCTGGCCGACGCCGGACTAGTCTCACAGATCGAGCGGGTCGCATGGCGGATCGTTGAAACCTATCGCAACGGCGGCAAGGTGCTGATTGCCGGAAACGGCGGCAGCGCGGCCGATGCGCAACATATAACGGCCGAGCTTGTGAGCCGGTTTAACTTTGACCGTCCCGCTCTGCCGGCGATGGCGCTGACCACCGATACCTCGATCCTCACCGCGATCAGCAACGACTACGGTTACGAGAGTCTGTTCAGCCGTCAGCTCGAGGCCAGCGGCCGGCCGGGGGACGTGTTTATTGGCATCTCGACCTCCGGCAACTCACCGAACATTTTGCGTGCGCTAGCCACTGCGAACGAAATGGAACTGATCCCGGTAGGGCTCAGCGGCGCAACTGGCGGCCGCATGGGCGCGCTGTGCCGCCATTGCATTCGTATCCCCTCGACCGATACTGCGCGAATCCAGGAGGGCCATATAACGGTCGGCCACATCCTGTGTGCCGTGACCGAAAGAGCACTTTTCGCCGGGGACTGATGCATGCGGTGCAGGCCCATGACCGGGACGGGCACCGGCGGTCGGTCGGGGCCCTCGGTGGGTGCGCGAACTTCCCGCACGGCCCACTAGACGCGGAAGCCACCATGACGCCGACGGTTATGGTAGTCGAGCAGAGCGACCCCGGCGCCGAATCCCAACAGCAGTGCAATCAGGCCCACGATCCAAGATCGAAATCGGCCGACGACACCCTCTGCCGCCCGCGGCCGATGCAGCTCGTAACCCTGCGCATCAGCCAGCAGCCGCAAAGCCTGCTGCACGCTGCCCTCCAGTTCCATCAGCCGTCGCTGCGCCGCGCCCTCGGGCAGTTTCGCGGCCAGCTCACGCTCCAGCTCGGCAATGCGCTCCTCGGCCTCGACCAGCGCCTGGCGCGTAACGGCCTCGCCCGCGCCGGCCGGTGAGTCAGGGCCAGGCAAGGCCTGTTTCTCGCGCAGCGCGGCGAGTTCCAGACCCATCTGCCTCAGGCGTGCCTGGGTCTCCAGCAACACGGCCTTGGCCGGCTTCTCTTCGGTGACATAGGTTGCCTCGACCCAGCCCTGGGTTTGGTCGGCCAGGCGCACCAGGGCAAAATCGCCTGCACGCTCCAGCACGTCCAACGGGGTCCCGCTGGACAACAACCTGATTGGGGTGCCCTCTGCGGAGGGGGCGCCATACAGGCCAGCCACCAGCTTATCGGTGATGTGAGCCCCGGCCGCCGGCCCGGCAATCACGCAAAACAGCATCAGAAAAAAGCGGATGATCGATGACATGGGATTCGCCCGGCAGAAATTTGCCCTACATTCTAGACGCAGACGGTAGCGCATATCGCGCCAGAAACGCCCGCCGGCCCGTGGGTCGTCAGCTGTTCAGCCGCTGCCGCCGCCAGCGGTAAAGGGCCGCCGCCGCTGTCCCCAGCTCGTCCACGGTCTCGCGGTGGGCGCTCTCGTCCGGTGGCTCGAACCACTGCGATTCCTCGTACATCAGGAACGACAATATTGGCGCCAGCAGCGAGCTGGCCCGCTCGTCGCCGATCATGCGGTCACGCTCGTCGTCGCCGAGAAAGTCGACACCGGCGACATAGCCGCGACACCAGCCGTAGGGCAACGGCAGCGTGCTGCCGTCGTCACGCGGCATCTGCAGGATCAGGGGGCCAAAATCGTCGCGCTGCAGATCCTCTAGCAATTGCATGCGAAACCGTCCGAGGAGGGTACGCAGGCTGTCGTCCGCAGCCAAGGCGCCGAGCACCCGGTCGAGCTGGGCCGATTCGCTGCCGTCACCAACTGTGCCGGCCGTCGCGGTCAGAAATCCGTGCGCTACGTCGAGCGGCATGCACCCGGCCGTCTCCATCTGCCCGACCAGAGCGTTCTGCAGCCGCTCGAGTTCATCCGGTCGCAGCATTTCGGCGGTGACCTCGCGCATCAAGCGGCGATGCCCGCGTGACGCAGCAAGGCGTCGATCTGGGGCTCACGGCCACGGAATTCGACAAACAGCTCCATGGCGTCCTTCGATCCACCCTGTTCCAGGATGTTGTGCAGGAACGACTGCCCGGTCGCCTGATCGAAGACGCCGTTCTCCTCGAACAGCGAAAAAGCATCCGCAGACAGCACCTCGGCCCACTTGTAGCTGTAATATCCGGCTGCATAGCCGCCAGCGAAGATGTGACTGAAGGCATGTGCAAAACGGCTCCACGCCGGCGGCCTGAACACCGCAACTTCATCACGCACCTGGTCGAGAATCTCGTAGACACGTCCGCCGCGCTCGGGATCGTACTCGCGGTGGATCCGAAAATCGAACAATGCGAACTCGAGCTGGCGCACCATCGTCATGCCGGATTGGAAGTTCTTGGCCGCGAGCATGCGCCGGTACAGGTCGTCCGGAATACGTTCGCCTGTGTCGAAATGCGCCGCGAACAGATCGAGCGCCTCGCGCTCCCAGCAAAAATTCTCCATGAACTGTGAGGGCAGTTCGACGGCATCCCAGGCCACACCGCTGATACCGGCGATCGCTGCATAGTCGACCCTGGTCAACATGTGGTGCAGACCGTGTCCGAACTCGTGGAACAAGGTCTCGACCTCGTCGTGAGTCAACAGTGCCGGTCTGTCAGCTACCGGCGGGCTGAAGTTACATACCATATAAGCCACCGGGATCTGCTCCACGCTGCGCGTCTTCATGCGTGTCTGGCAATCGCCCATCCATGCGCCACCGCGTTTGTTCTGGCGGGCATACAAGTCGAAGTAGAACTGGCCGCGCAGACTGCCATCCAGATCGCGTATCTCATAGAACCTGACGTCTGGATGCCATGAGTCGATGCCACCTACCTCGTGGAAGGTGACACCGTAGAGCCGACCGACCACGTCGAACATCCCGGCGATGACCCGTGGTGCGGGAAAGTACGGTTTGACCTCTTCCTGCGAGATGCTATGGCGATGCTGACGCAATTTCTCACTGTAGTAGGCCACGTCCCACGGCTCCAGTTCATGGACTCCATAGTCGCGTGCCGCGAACGCACGGAGTTCTGCGAACTCACGTTCGGCCTGTGGCTTGGAACGGGCAGCAAGGTCGTGCAGAAAGTGCATCACCTCGTCGGTCGAGCGAGCCATTTTGCGGGCCAGCGAGCGCTCTGCGTAGTTGGCGAAGCCGAGCAATTGCGACTGTTCGTGGCGTAGCGCCAGGATGCGCTCCATGGCATCGCTATTGTCGAACTGGCTGGCATGCGGCCCCTGATCACTGGCTCGGGTCTGGTAGGCCTGGTAGACCTCACGGCGCAGCGCGGCATCATCTGCGTACGTCATCACCGGAAAGAACGAGGGGAAGTCTAGGGTCAGCAGCCAGCCTTTTTCGTCACGCTGTTCCGCGGTGTGTTTCGCGAGATCCAGGGCCGACTGCGGCAGACCGGCCAGCGCCTCTGCGTCTTCGACCCGCTTACTCCAGGCATTGCTCGCATCGAGCACGTTCTCGGAATACTTGCTGGTCAGACTGGAAAGCTCCTGGCTGATCTCCTTGAAGCGTTGTTTCATGTCAGGCGCCAGATCGACGCCGGACAGGTGAAAATCGCGCAGTGCATTGTCAAGCACCTTGCGCTGACCATCGTCCAGATTCTTCGCCTGCTGCGCCACGGCCTTGTAGGCAAGAAACAGACGTTCGTTGTGCCCCATCTCGGTGCCGTAATCTGACAGCTTGGGCAGGCAGGCGTTGTACGCCGCACGCAGCTCTTCGCTGTTGGTGACTGCATTCATATGCGAGACCGGCGACCAGACGCGTTCCAGTTGGTCTTCCCATTCCTCGATCGGCTCGACCAGATTTTCCCAGGACGGCTGCTCGGCATTGTCGAGCAGCTCTTTGATGCGCCGCCGGTTCTCAGTCAACAGATGATCGATCGCCGGTTCGACATGTTCGGGCTTTATCTTGGAGAACAGCGGCAAGCCGGTCTGTTCGAGCAGCGGGTTGGTCATTGGGATTCACTCGTATACTTACATCGACCGACAATTCTGACACGAAGCCGGTGGCAACCGCAGCATCGATTACCGCGGAGAATCGACTGTTTAAGTCGATCAGGACGGTGCCAGGGTTGGTCCGTAGAGTAGTAAGACGTTGAGTTCGTCACTCGGCACCGGACGCCCGAACAGGAACCCCTGCACTTCGTCGCAGCCGGTGTTGCGCAGAAAGGCGCTTTGTTCGGCGGTCTCCACTCCCTCGGCGACAACTCTCAGGCCGAGGCTGTGACCCATCGCGATGATAGCCGAGACGATCGCCGCATCATCCTCGTCGGCCGGGATGTCGCGAATGAAAGAGCGGTCGATCTTCAGCTTTTGCACCGGGAAACGCTTGAGGTAAGCCATCGACGAATAGGCCACACCGAAATCGTCGATGACCAGATTGACGCCCATGTCATTGAGCAGCCGCATCTGCTGTTCGGCCAGAAACGGGCCCTCCATGACCCAACTCTCGGTGATCTCCAACTCGAGCCGGTCGGCTGGCAGCCCGCTGGCGTATAGCGCCGACGCCACAACCTCCTGCAAGCCCTGGTCCTGAAACTGACGCCCAGAAATGTTCACCGACAGGCGCCCGAACTCCAGACCCTGCTCTCGCCAATGCTGCGCCTGTCGGCAGGCTTCGTGCAGCACCCAGTGTCCCAGCGCGACGATGAGACCGCTGTCCTCCGCCACCGGGATAAAGCGGGTTGGCGGAACCATTGTGCCGCTTTCGTCGCGCCAGCGCGTTAGTGCCTCTACGCCGACCACGCGCCCGGATGCCAGATCGAACTGTGGCTGATAGCACAAGCTCAGTTCTTCGCGCTCCAGCGCGCCACGCAGCTGGCGGGTCAGTTGCAGGCGCTCTTCGGCCTTGCGGTTCATCTCCGGTTCGTAGTAGGCATAGCGATTCTTGCCGCTTTCCTTGGCCTGATACATTGCCGCATCGGCGTGTTTGAGCAAGGTCTGAACGTCGGTGCCGTCGTCCGGAAACAAGGCGATGCCGATGCTGGTGGTGACGCTGTTTTCCTGACCGCCGATCTCGTAGGGTTCGGTAATAACCTGCAGCAGTTGATCGCAGATCGACTGGACGTCGCTGCCCTCGACAATATCGCTGAGCACCACCGCAAACTCGTCGCCGCCGATTCGCGCGACGATATCCGCTTTGCGCAGCCGCGACATCAGGCGCATACCGACCAGGCGTAGTACTTCATCGCCCGCACTGTGCCCATAGGTGTCGTTGATCAGCTTGAAGCCATCGAGATCGAGAAACAGCAGGGCCATTCTGCCGCTGCCACGGGCCGCCTGATTGATTGCATGCAACAGGCGATCCTGCAGCAGCACCCTGTTGGGCAGTTCGGTCGTCGCATCGTAGTGGGCCAGCCGATGAATTCGCTCAGCAGCGAATTTCTCCGCCGAAATATCGCTGAACATACTCACATAGTGTTCCAGTCTGCGCAGCCCGTCGCGAACGGCCACAACGGTACGCTGCTCGGGGAACACCTCGCCATCGCGCCGCCGACTCCACAGCTCACCGACCCAGATGTCCTCGGTGTCCAACGCCGCCTGCATCTCGTCCAGCAACCCGAGCTCATCGCGACCGGCGCTCAGCATGCGGTCTCGGCGCCCCTGTACCTCGTCTTCCTGCCAGCCGGTGATCGAACTGAAGGCACCATTGACCTTGCGAATACGGTGATCGGCATCGGTGATCATGATGCCCTGCGGGCTATGTCGGAACACACTCGCGGCGAGCTGCATCTCGCGGTCGAGACGCTGCCGGCCAAGCTCGAAGGCGATGCGATCGGCGTACAGCCCCAACACCTGGTGAACCCAGACATCCTTTACCATCGGCGACCGATCAGCGACTACCAAGGTCCCGAAGCGCTCACCCGATGCCGACTTCAGCGCGGCGCCGTAGTAGCCGGCGATGGCATGCTCGGTAAGCCAGCCGAATTTAGGATATGCCCCGCCGGCACCGCTGGGAATGAACAAACGGTCGTGAACCAGCACATCGGCGCACGGCGTGCCGGCCAGCTCAAAGCTGAAATTCTCGGCAGGCTCTCCCTGCGCGCTGTAGGCGAGGGTATGCAGAATGGTGCGTGAATCATCCTGAAAGACGGCGATGTATGCGTGGGCCACACCGTACGCAGAAGCCAGCAAGCGGACGCAATTAGCGCAGAAACGGTCACCGCCGAGCGACGTGATCCTGGCCAGGGCAGCCAGGGACTCCAGCGCTCGGTCTGCCGGGCTCTGATCGGAAGGAGCACCGGCAACGCCGAACTCGATCTGCGGATGATCGGGATTTTTTGGGTGCACGGAGGCCGCCTCACCGTCCTTAATTTGTCGATACTAGCTGAATCGGCGCCCGCAAGATGATAACGGCTTCGTGATCCCGGGTTTGCTAAAGGCGTGTGGAGAGCATCACCATCAGAGCCCCGCCCAACAGCAGAAAAAGGCCGAATCCAATTCGCATGCGCCAACGATAGCGCCGAAGCAGTCCAAATTCTTCCAGATTTGACAATAGAAAGTAGCGGCCATCGATGGGCTTCTTTAGCGTGTGCAACCGATTTTCGTCAGGTTTTGTCGCGAGTTCCCGATCCGCCTCGCGCCGAGCCACGGCCCTCGCCCGCTCCCACTCGACACCATCGAGCACACCATCGCGATTGGCATCGAAGCGTTCACGCAGGGTTTCCGGCCTGCGCTTCCAGTCCCGCAGAATCGCCCCGGTAATCTCCCGCAGCGAACTCGCGTGGTCATCGACCCCGACGCTGCCAAACTGCCCTATCGCATAGAGCGGGTCTCCATCGAGGATCACCGCCTCCATATAACGATACTCGCCCACACCACTGCCGAGGGTCTCCAGCACCTTGCCGCCGATATCGACGACCAGGTCAGCGGTCCGCCCCAGGCTTGGCAGACGCGCATGCACCGCATGTCCGCCCCAGCCACCGCCATGATCCGACCAACTGCGCTTGTGCCGGCTGGAGATCTCGGCGCCCTCGGGGTCGACCACACAATCACCGGTATCGTCGCGCAAGACAAAAATGCCGTCGCTGGTGCCAGACTGCGCGACGCGCCAGTCTCTGCCCGCGCGGCGCTCGACCTTGTAGTGAAACCAGCAGCAGGGAGTGTTGGACAACGGCGCTACAATCGGCTCGCCGCCTAGCATATGAGCGGTTCCGATGAGTTCCACATAGCCTTGGGGCGCCGAGCGTACCCGCGCGGTTGGGACATCTTCGATCAGGCGCGTACGCCGCAGACCGGAAAACCCCGCGACAAACGCGACCACGGCGAGCACTGCGGTAAAGGCCACCAGTGATTCCGGCGCATGTGCCAGACTATCCAGCCATCCGGTCACAGGCTATTGAAAAAGACTCTGCAAGTTGACGTCGGCGACCTCCTCGACTGAAAACTCGAGCAACTCGGCCGACCGAAAGTTCAGCAGGCGCGCGATGATGATGTCCGGAAACTGCTCGATGCGTACGTTATTGACATTCACCGACGCATTGTAGAACTCACGCCGGTCGGCAATGCCTTCCTCGAGACCGGTGATGCGCGATTGCAGGTGCTGGAAACTCTCATTCGCCTTCAGGTCCGGGTAGGCCTCCGCGACCGCGAACAGATTGCCGAGCCCGAGGCGCAGCACGCCCTCGGCCTGGCCAACCTTGTCGACATCATGCGCTTCACGGGCGCTCGCGACAGCGGCCCGCGCGCGCATTACCTGTTCCAGGGTGTCCCGCTCGTGTTTCATGTACTGCTTGCAGGTCTCAACCAGCTTTGGCAGCTCGTCATGACGCTGCTTGAGCAGCACGTCGATATTCGACCATGCCTGGCTGACCGCATGCTTGAGTCCTACCAGATTGTTGTAAACCACAATACCGTAGCCCAGAACAAGCACCAGAACACCGATTAGGACGATTGAAAACACTGCCATTTCGCCGACTCCCCTGGCCTGATAACGTGTGTGCGAAATATAACGGCATTCCGGTGGGTCAACATGAGCCATATCCGCAGATTCGAAGACCACAGCCCCATCATCGACCCCGAGGCCTGGCTTGATCCCTTATGCCTGGTCGTCGGTGATGTGCATGTCGGGGCGCTGTCCAGCATCTGGCCAGGCGCGGTGGTACGAGGCGACATCCACCGTATCCGCATAGGCCGCGAAACCAATATTCAGGACGGATCCATCCTGCACAACAGCCATGACGGCCCGTTCATGCCCGGCGGCTCGCCGCTGCTGATCGGTGACCGCGTGACGGTCGGACACAAGGCCGTGCTGCACGGCTGCGAGATCGGCGACGGCTGCCTGGTCGGGATGGGTGCGATCGTAATGGACAAGGTGTTGGTCGAGCCGGGCGTGATGATTGGTGCCGGCAGCCTGGTGACGCCAGGCAAGACCCTCAAGTCAGGCTACCTCTACACCGGCTCGCCGGCACGCGAGGCCCGTCCACTCAACGATCGGGAAATGGCGTACTTCGCCTACTCAGCGGACTACTATGTCAAACTGGCGATGCGGCACCGCCGGCAACAGGAATGAAGAACCCAGCCAGGTCTGCCGGAGGCAGGCACTTGCAGCCCGGATACTGATGTTCTGGGCTTGCGCAGACCGCTTCATGGCATTCTCTGCCTGGTGAGGTGCTGTCGGCAGCCACCGTGTCAATCGCGCAACCTCATCACCTGATCGAGCACCAGGCCCTGGTCATTCGCATACAGCGAGAGCCGCTGGCGCTCGAACAGCGCCGCCTGTTGCCGAAGATCCTCCAGTTGATCGAGTACGCCAGCGGCTGCCTCGACCTCGCCCTGATCATTCAGCCGCGCAGCCGCCCGCTCCATCAGGCCACCAAGACGATCGGCCAGTTCGGCGACGCCGTAGTCGATCGCCAACAACGGAGCCGGGGTCAGCGGGGTCGATTGCAACAGGGTGGCCGCCAGCCCGGCAGATTCCGCACCGGCCAGTAGCAGCAGTGCCTTGTCCTTGATGGCCACCTGCATCGGCGGATTCGGTTGCTGCAGGCCCAGATCACGAGGCAGTTCAACGGGAGTGCCGTCAGTCGGAACCTGCAATGACGCCAACGCCGGATTGAACATCGCGCCCAGCGCGAATACGCCGCGCGGATCATCGACCGCGACGAGCAGCCCGCCACGTAGCTCGGTCAGCTCCAGTGTATCCTGGTCAATCACCAAATCATCGACCAGGAGATTGAATCCCCTGATCCCTGCCGTCATCGGCCCCAGCGCCAGATTGAGCTGCGGGATCAACGCCTGGAGCGTCTCTTCACCGACCCAGTCACAATCCGCGCCGACAGTCATCACCTCACGCAGCAGATCCTCGATCACATTGCGCAGCTGCGGCAGATTCAGGCCCACGCCCAAGGCCAGCAGGCCTTCGAACGCTGCGCCGACGCCGGGCACGGGGGCTGCCAGTGTCTGCAGACGGACTGCCAGTTCAGCGCCGCTCTCCCAGACGCCGCGGACCGCCAATAGGGTGGCATCCGCCTGGGTGACACCCACAACCACCCGCGGCATCCCGCCGACCAGGGTGTCAGTCATACGCATACAGGCTTCCGAGACCGTTGACGCCGGTGCATCGAGCGCCTGCATTACCTCGGCATTGAGACCCTCACCCCTGCCATACAGCGTGGCGACCAGTTCGTCTAGGCGGACGAAACCCTCGCCATAACCGGCGAAGCCGTGGCGTTCGATCAGCGCTTGAACATCGGCTGTTTGCGCCAGGCTGCGCGCCGGCAAGCGCTGGCCGAGCAGGACCGGCAGATCACGCTCGAACAAGCCGTCCGGCAGCACACCGACGATCAGGTGGCGCCCGGTCACCGCTACCAGCACAGCGAGCTGCCCGAAATCCATGCGGCGATATGCCTGGCCATCCAACTCGCCACGCACGGCCCTGACACCGGCACGCCGTTCGACGCGATCGAGCATTGCATCGAGACGGGTCGCGTCGGCAATTTCGATGCGCATCGCCGGCAGCAGGCCGAAACCATAGAATACGGCACGGGGGACCGGCTCTATTCCGAGTTCACGGACCTGCGCCGCGGTGTCGCGGCCCTCGAATTCCGCTAATAGGGCGTCCAGGACGACGAAAAACCCGCCTGCGGCTAGCGAAGCGGCGTCAGGCGACGCCTCGATCCGGTCACGGACACGGGCGAAGGCGGCGCGTTGTGAGGCGAGCTGAACCGCATAGTGATCGGCCAGGCGTTCGCGCAGGTCGCCCGGCAACGGTCTTCCGACGACGAACACATAAGGTGTCTCGGCCGGTACATGCCGCAGCAGGTCCATGGCCGGCTGTTCGGGCTCCCGGCTACAGGCGAACAGCAGTCCCAAAAGACCTGCCCCGGCAATAATTCTAGAAAGACTGGGAGACATTCGACGCACTCCGAACTCAGCGAACTGTCAGTGTCGCTGCCATAGCGCAGTCCTTCGGCATATGTCCAGCACTTGTCGCGCTAACCACGGCGAAGACTTGCGATCACCGCAGCAGTATCCGGCTGCACCCCCCGCCAAAGGCGAAATGACTCGGCCGCCTGCTCGACGAGCATACCCAGACCATCCAGCGCACGCGTCGCACCATGCACCTTGCCCCACTCGACGAACGCGGTGGGCCGCTCGCCGTAGAGCATGTCATAGGTCCACCCGCCCTTGGCCAGACAGTTGTCCGGCAGGTCCGGCACCCTGGCGTCGAGTCCGGCCGCCGTCGCATTGATAATCAGATCAAAACGCAGACCCTGAAGTTCATCGAGGCCGCAGGCGATCACATTGCCGGAATCCGATGCAGCGCGAGCGAGTTCGTGCGCCTTGCCGGCCGTGCGATTGGCCAGCACCAGTTGCGCAGGCCCTTCCTGCATGAGCGGACGCAGCACGCCGCGCGCCGCCCCACCGGCGCCGAGCAGCAATACGCGCGCGCCGTTGAAGCCGAACAGATGGTTGCAACCGAGATCACGGATCAGGCCGACGCCGTCGGTATTGTCACCAAACAGGCTCGAGTCGCGAACCACCAGAGTGTTGACCGCCCCGGCATCCTGCGCACGTGTGCTCAACTCCTCCGCCAGACGGAACGCACGCTCCTTAAACGGCACGGTGACATTCAGACCACGCCCGCCGGCGTCGACGAACGCCTCGATGTCCACCTCGAACCCGTCAAGATCACCGAGAATTCGCTCGTAGCGGATGTCCTGCCCAGTCTGACGGGCGAAAGCGGCATGGATCTGAGGTGACCTGGAGTGTTCTATCGGATTGCCAATCACGGCATACAGATCGGTCATCGGCGCAAGGTTCCCGGGCTGCGACATCAGCTCTTTATTGTACGCGGCGGCGGTCGATCCGACAGCGAGCCGAGCGGCGAAGCACGCAGAAAAGATTCTCGGTTTAAGAATCCCCTTCCACGGCCGATGCCCGCTGATATCCGGAGAAACAACAAAGATCAATCAACATGTACCCTGCGACAGCCCAGCGCGTCAATTTCCGCCCGACGTTGGCGATCGGCGCCCTGATCCTGCTGCTGGCCTCTACGGCCGTCGCCGCCGGACAGCCCAAATGTCTTTTTGTCTCCTCTTATCACCGCGGTTACGCCTGGTCCGACGGCGTCGAGCGCGGATTGCGCAAGACGCTGGACGGGAAGTGCGAGATCCGCCAGTTCGATATGGATACCAAGCGCAAAAAGAGTCAGGAACAGAAAGAGGAATCGGCACGACAGGCCAAGTCGATGATCGAGACCTGGCAGCCAGACGTTGTGATCGCTGCGGATGACAACGCCGCCAAGTACCTCATCCAGCGATATTACAAGGAAAAAGATGTACCGTTCGTCTTCTGCGGCGTGAATTGGACGGTCAAGGAATATGGTTTCCCCTACAGCAACGTCACCGGCATGGTCGAGGTCGCGCCGGTAAAGGCAATGATCGAAGAGGCCAGCGCGCTGGTGCCGAACCCCGAGCGGGTGCTTTACATTGGCGCCAATACCGCCACGGAAAAGAAGAACGCGTCACGGATTCGCCGGGTAGCCGAAGGCCATGGGCTGGCGTTCGAATCGCAGTTTGCAGCCGACCTTGCTTCCTGGATCGGTGCTTACGAGAACGGCCAGGACTACGACTTCATCATCATGGGCAGCAATGCCGGAATCAACGACTGGAATACCCAGCAAGCGATTCAGGCCATCCTGCCGTCAACCCGGCGCCTCAGCGTGACCAGCCATGAGTGGATGATGCCCGTCACGATGCTGGGCATGACCAAGGTGCCTGAGGAGCAGGGGGAGTGGGCCGGCCAGGTCGCACTGCAGATCCTGGGCGGAGCGCGGCCGGACAGTATTCCGGTGATCGCAAACCGCAAATGGGACCTGTTCCTCAACCCGACACTGACCAAGGCAGCCGGAGTGGAACTGCCCGGGCAATTGCTCAGCAAGGGCAAGGTCTTCCAGTAACGCCGATGCCATGAGCCTGGATCCCGCGCGCACCCGCCGTCGGAAACTGGCAGCCGGCCTGCTGGGGCTCATGGTCGTTCTGGCCGCCGTAGCACTCTCAATCCACAGCGACGTACGCGAGGCCAGGGCGGAGTTCGCCGCACTCAGTGACGAAATTAAGACCACCGTCACCCGCCGCCTCGACAACCTGAATGCCGCGCTGCGATCGCTGAGCGGCATGCATCACGCGATGACCCGCCTATCGCAGCAAGAGCTATCGGCATTCGCACAGGACATCGAACGCAGCTATCCCTATGTGCGGGCCATCCTGCAGCTGCGTTTGATCCGCGCCGAGAGCCGCCCGGACTACGAACGCGAGCTGCAGGATGCGGGCTTCCCTACGTTCAGCATCCTTAGCAGCTCATCGTCGGGCCGGCTCACCAGCAGTCCGCCTCGCGAGCGTTACATGGCGCTGAATTTCGTCGAGCCGCTCGACCCGGATCTGGCCAGCTTTCTTGGGTACGACTTCTACTCGAACGACCGGCTTCGGACAGTGATTGGACGAGCGATCCGCACTGGCGAAGTGACGGCAGCACCTGCATCGCCGATCGGCGATCACTCGCTGCTGCTGCTCAAGGCCGTCTACAAGGGTTTCTTCGTACCCGATACGGCCGAGGAGCGCCTGAACCAGGTCCAGGGCGCCTATGTGCTGCTGATCGATGCGCCGGCCTTTCTCGCCGACATTGCAGACGAGCATCCGAAGCTGAGCCTGAAACTGGCCACAGGCATCGGCGACACAGAAACGACGCTGTTCGAAAAAACCCTGCCTGAAAACGGCGATCTGATATCCCGACTGCTGCCCGATCACCGCGCAGACAACAAAATCCCGCTGCCCGCGTCTCATTTCCGGATCACCATGCAGCGCTCGCTGGACGCCCAGGCCGTTCGACCATCGCGCTGGGGCACCCGGATCGCCACCCTGCTGGGGCTCTATCTGGCTGGCGTATTGGTCTTTTATACCCGTCGGCGCGCCGCCGAGGCCGCACGCGAGGCCAAGGAGCAGCTGTTCCAGGAAAAAGAGCGGGCCCAGGTGACGCTGCAGTCGATCGGCGAGGCGGTGATAACCACCGACCCCACCGGGGTCGTCGATTTCATGAACCCGGCGGCGGAGCAATTGACCGGGTGGCGGGCCGACGAGGCCTGCGGTCGCCACTTGAACGAGATCTTTTCGCTGGTCTCGGAGGCGGACGGTGGCGCGCTCCCCGACCCGATAGCACGCGCGCTGCGTGACCATGACGAGTCCGAGGCTGCCGCCATCATGGTGCGCAGCGACGGCGCAACTGTCGCGGTGATCGAAAACGCGGCGGCCATCCGCCACAGTGAGGGCGACTTCACGGGTGCGGCGTTGATAATTCGTGATGTCAGTCGCGAGCGCAACCTGTTGCGCGAGATGGCATACCAGGCAACGCATGATCCCCTGACCCGTCTGATCAACCGTCGCCAGTTCGAACGCGAACTCGCGGCCGTCGTCGAGGACGCCCTGAGCACCGATAGCCAACACGCCCTGATGTACATCGATCTGGACCAGTTCAAGGCGATCAATGACAGCTGTGGGCATATTGCCGGCGACCAGCTCCTGAGGCAGGTCGCCACACATCTCGGCGAGAATATTCGCCGGCTGGATCGCCTGGCGCGACTCGGTGGCGATGAGTTCGGCGTCCTGCTGCGCGACTGCACCATCCAGAAGGCACTCGAGGTCGCCGAGGTATTACGGCATGAAATCAAGGATTTACGCCTTCACTGGGAAGATCGCAGCTTCCGTATCAGTCTGAGTGTCGGCGTCGTCGCGATCACCCAAGCCAGCGGCAGCCTTGACGAAGTGCTGCGCGCGGCCGACGCGGCCTGTTACGTCGCCAAAGATCAGGGACGCAACCGCGTTCACTTCTATCAGCCGGACGACAACCTGTTGGCCCAGCGCAGCACCGATATGCAATGGTTGCAGAAGCTGCGTGAAGCGATCGACAACGATCGCCTGGTGCTCCATGGCCAGACCATATTCCCCTTGCAGCAGATCAGTCAGCACCCACCGATGTGTGAGCTGCTGGTCAGAATGCTCGACAGCGACGGGCGCCTGGTACCGCCGATGACGTTCATACCGGCCGCCGAGCGGTTCAACCTGATGTTCGATCTCGATCTCTGGGTGGTCGGCGCGGCCTTTCGCCAACTCTCGGAACTGTGGCGGCAGCGCCCTGACGACCAGCGCATCTTCACCATAAATCTGTCCGGCCAGTCGCTCGATCACCCGGATCTCGAGCTTGCCATCGTGGATCTACAGCTTAGGCATCGCGTCGAGCCGCACAGAATCTGTTTCGAAATCACCGAAACCAGTGTGATCGCCAACATGGACCGTGCGCTGAGCTTGATGGATGAGCTGAGACGGCGCGGCTTCCTGTTTGCGCTCGACGACTTCGGTACCGGGCTAAGTTCATTCGCCTATCTGAAGAAACTGCCGGTCGACTATCTGAAAATCGATGGAGAGTTCGTCCGCGACATCCTGGAAGATCCGGTCGACAAAGCGATGGTCGACACGATCAGGCGTATCGGCGGGGTGCTCGGCATGACAACGATCGCCGAGGCGATCGAGGACGCCGAGACATGCCAGCTGCTGACGGCGATGGGCATCGACTACGGCCAGGGTTACCACCTGTCGAAACCGGCATCGGACGCATTGCACGCGGAGCCGGAGTTGATCGCAGTATCGCAGAAGGCCTGAGTCGGCGGCTCGCCGGGGAGGTCAATCCCAGCGGTCGGGATAACTGCCCGGCTCGTATAGATTGTTAGCGATCAGCGCGACTAGCAGCAGCATCAGTGCGCCGATCATCACCGGGAAAAGGTAGCCCCAGCCCAGCCCGCGCACTGCATCGGAACCCACGACTGCTATCAGTGCTGTCGCCCCACCGGGAGGGTGAATCGTGCGCGTCAACATCATCAGCGCGATCGCTGTGGCAACGGCGGCTGCCTCCTGAAGCGCCAGTACATCCGGCAGGTAGCGGAAGCACGCCACGCCGACCGCGGCCGAGATGAGATGCCCACCAACGAGATTGCGTGGTTGCGAGAAGGGTGCCCTGGGTGCCCCGTATAGCAACACGGCCGAGGCGCCGAAGGAACCTATCACCAGCAGTTGCAGCGCCGGCAACCGGTCGACCGCGATCACCAGCAATCCAATGCCAAGGAATGCACCGAGCCAGGCGACCAGGATCTGCAGGGGGCTGATCCGTTTCCCCGGCCCATGCCGGACCAGGGGGCGCGTCCGGGCGTGCGCCGGATGGTCGACGTCAGGGGCCTCGGTATCCGGGCGACCCGAGTGGTCAGTCATTCATCCACTGCGCGGCGCGTTTGGCGAAATAGCTCAGGATGCCGTCGGCGCCGGCGCGCCTGATGCACAACAGGGATTCCATCACCACCGCCCGCTCGTCCAGCCAGCCGTTCTGCGCAGCGGCCATGTGCATCGCGTATTCGCCGCTCACCTGGTAAACGAACGTCGGTACGCCGAACTGGTCCTTCACCCGCCGCACGATGTCGAGGTATGGCATACCCGGCTTCACCATCACCATATCGGCGCCCTCGTTCAGGTCCAGCGCCACCTCGCGCAGCGCCTCGTCGCTGTTCGCCGGGTCCTGCTGGTAGGTGAACTTGTTGCCCTTGCCTAGATTGGCCGCGGAACCGACGGCATCGCGGAACGGCCCATAGTAGCTGCTGGCATACTTGGCCGAGTAGGCGAGTATTCGCGTATGCCTGTGCCCCTCTGCCTCCAGTGCATCACGGATGTCACCGATCCGGCCATCCATCATGTCGGACGGCGCAACCACGTCCGCGCCGGCCTCGGCATGCGACAGCGCCTGCCGCACCAGAACCTCGACGGTTTCGTCGTTCAGCACATAGCCCATCTCGTCGATCAGACCATCCTGGCCATGGGTGGTAAAGGGATCGAGCGCGACATCGGTTATCACGCCCAACTCCGGCAATGCGTCTTTGAGGGTACGCACCGCACGTTGCGCCAGGCCATCCGGGTTGAAGGCCTCGGCTGCGTCCTCGCTCTTCGCTGCCGGCGGGGTGACCGGAAACAATGCCAGCGCGGGGATTCCCAAAGCATGTGCCTCGCGGGCTTCCTGCACTAGCAAGTCGACACTCAGGCGTTCGACGCCCGGCATGGAACCGACCGGCTCACGCTGGCCCTGTCCTTCGAGCACAAATACCGGGTAGATGAAATCATCCGGGCTCAACCTAGTCTCGCGCATCAGGCGGCGCGAGAAGTCGTCGCGCCGCATGCGCCGCATACGCGTAAAGGGATAACCTGCCAGTGCCTCGGTGTCTGTGCTCATCTGCCGATCCAATCGATGCCGAAACGGATAATACTAACACTGCGGTCAGTCCGGACCACGCAGCAGGCGCCGCACCTCGGGTGCGTGCCGGCGGCTGACCTCGACCGACTCGGCAGTTCCATGCAGCGAAAGCAGAAGCTGTCCGGCGGCGCCCTTGCGCAACTCTCGCGCTTTGTCCGCCGCCACCAGGGCATTCCGGTGGACGCGCAGGAACAAACCGGGCAGCCGATCCTCGATGGTGCGCAAGGACTCTTCGGTCAACGCCATCCCCATCGGATGCCAGACCTCGACGTACTTGCTGTCCGCGCGCAGCAGGATGACATCGGCAGCCGGAATGCGCTGCACGCCGCCACGGTAACTGACGTTGAGATAGCTGCCGGTTTGCGCAAGCACGGACTGCTGCTCATGGCTCAGTGCGCGCGCCTTGTCGAGCGCGCGCAGCAGGCGCTGTGGACGAACGGGTTTTAACAGGTAATCGATTGCATTCGCGTCGAACGCAGCCAGCGCATGCTCGTCGTATGCGGTGACGAAGATGACCGCCGGAGGATTCGGCCGCGCTGCCAGTGCCAGCGCCGCGTCGATTCCGTCCATTCCCGGCATACGGATATCGAGCAGTACGAGATCGACCGGCTGCTGCTCGCACTGCACCAGAACCTCACTACCATTGGATGCCTGGCCCACGACCTGAAAATTGCCGCCCGAACTGTTCAGCAGCGCGGTCAGCCGTGCACGGGCCGGCGCCTCATCGTCGGCAACCAGGACCCTCATAACGCCTCCCTCGGGAAATGCATCCGCACCTGATAGCGGCCGTCGACCCGGCCAACCACCAGCCCGGCACCATCACCAAATGCGGCATCCAGGCGTTCGCGGACGTTCTGCAGGGCCATTCGGTTACCTGGCCGCACCATCCGAACTGGTCGCTCGGGCAAACTATTGCGCACGGCCAGGCTGATCACCCCGCGACGGCAGCGACCATTTATCGTGATCTCGCCGCCGTCGGTCGCCGGCTCGATCCCATGATAGACCGCATTCTCCAGCAAGGGCTGCAACAGCAGCGCCGGCAGCCGCGCATCACCGGGCACAGAGTCGACATCCCACTGCACCCGCAAACGCTCACCCAGCCGCTGGCCCTCGATCCTCAGGTAGCCCCGCGCCAGCTCAAACTCGCGCTCGAGCGTCGACATCTCGCCGGCATCGGAAAGTGTAGCGCGGAACAGGTCCGACAAGTCCTCGACCACCTGTTCAGCCAGTTCGGCATCTACCCGGGTCAGGCTGGCGATGGTGTTCATGCTGTTAAAAAGAAAATGCGGCCGGATGCGTGCCTGCAGAGCCTGCAGGCGGGCCTGCGATTCCGCCAGTTCGCGTTGCCGTTCCCGGTGCTGCTCATAGAGGTAGCGCAACAGCACGGCACCTACGATACCGGCGATCGCGAGATGATTTGCCAACTCGGCCATCGACGTCGGGCGGGCGGACAGGCCGAGCCAAGCAGCGACAAAGAACACGGCGGCGGTCACCAGCAGGATCATCAGCCAGGCAGCGATGCCGGCCAGCGCGTGAGAGAGGTGGCCGAGCGGCCTACGCAGCGCACAGTACAACGCACTGAGCGTCAACGCGACCCATTGAATGTAAAGGGAACGCAGACTCAATTCGCTCCAGAACGACCCGGGCAGCGGAAAGGCGCCCAGGGTCAGTACGATGGCCAGCAGCTCGGCGCTGACCACGACCGCGAACACCATGCGGATGGCACAAAAATCTGGCAGAAACGCACGCGATTCGATCCCGGTCATTGGCGGAAGTATATGAGATCTGGGGCCGCCCGCCGGATACCCGGCAGATACCGTGCGCACATAGCGAATATAATCACGTCCTCACAGTAATCCGGTGCCTATCCGATGTCCGACAAGAAACTCTGGGCCGGCCGCTTCGCCGAACCGACCGACGCCTTCGTCGAGGCCTTCACCGCCTCGGTGGAATTCGACCAGCGCCTCGCACCCTACGATATCCAGGGCTCGATAGCGCATGCGACCATGCTGGCGCGCCAGGGCATCATCGCTAACGGGGAACGCGACCAGATCGTCGCCGGCCTGCAACGCATCCAGAGACGCATCGAAAACGGCGACTTCGAGTGGTCGGTAGCGCTCGAAGACGTCCATATGAACATCGAGGCTGCGCTCACCGAAGACATCGGCGTCGCCGGCAAGAAGCTGCATACCGGCCGTTCGCGCAACGACCAGGTGGCGACCGACGTCCGGCTGTGGCTGCGCGCCGAGCTAGCCGAGATCCGTACCGCAATCCGAGGCCTGCAGTCCGGCATGCTCGACCTGGCCGAACGTGAGGCCGATACCATCCTGCCCGGGTTCACCCACTTGCAGACCGCACAACCAATCACCTTCGGCCACCACATGATGGCCTGGTGCGAGATGCTCGAGCGCGACCATCAGCGAATGTACGACTGTGCGGAAAGGCTCAATCTGATGCCCCTCGGGGCGGCGGCGCTGGCCGGCACCAGCTATCCGATCGACCGCCACTACACGGCCGAGTTGCTGGGGTTCTACGGACCGGCTGAAAACTCGCTCGACGCGGTCTCCGACCGGGACTTCGCCATCGAGTTCGCCGCCGCGGCGAGCATCCTGATGATGCACCTGTCTCGAATGAGCGAAGAGCTGATTATCTGGTCGTCGGCCCAGTTTGGTTTCGTCACGCTGTCGGACAGCTTCTGCACCGGCTCGTCCATCATGCCGCAGAAAAAGAACCCTGACGTGCCGGAACTGATCCGTGGCAAATCCGGGCGGACTTTCGGCCATTTGATGTCGCTGCTCACACTGATGAAGGGTCAGCCGCTCGCCTACAACAAAGACAACCAGGAGGATAAGGAACCCCTGTTCGACCTGGTGGACAACGTCAAGGGCTCGCTCAAGGTCTTCGCCGACATGGTGCCGGCAATCGGCTGCAACCGGGGGGCGATGCGTCAGGCGGCGCTTAAGGGTTTCGCCACCGCGACCGACCTGGCCGATTACCTGGTGCGCAAGGGCATGGCGTTCCGCGATGCCCACGAGGTGGTGGGCAAATCGGTCGCCTACTGTGTGGAACATGGGCGTGACTTGGCGGAACTGAGCCTCGCAGAGCTACAGCAATTCGCCGCGATGATAACCGCAGACGTGTTCGATTGCCTGACACTGGAGGGCTCGGTGGCGGCGCGTGACCACATCGGGGGGACCGCCCCCAAGCAGGTAAAGGCCGCGATCGAACGGGCGCGATCCAGGCTGGCCGCCTCCGGCCGGCGATAGATCTCAATACCGCAGACGTTCGGCCGTTACCTGATGGCATGACATGCGCCGCCGCGCGGTGGCGTTTCTTGCCGGTGCTGATAAGGCCAACGATATCGATACGTGCCATGCTGCCTGCCCGCGACTTCCGCCCCGCCCGGACGGCGGCATACCAACCGCCACGCAGACCCGGCGGCAGCCACCGCGGACTGGCGCAGTATCATCACTCCGGCCGATAGGTCGAGTGTATGCCGCCGGCATTCCCCATAGCGCCTGATCACGGCAGGCAATGAAAACCGCCGGCTATCGCAAGGGCGAAAGATTGATCGGCGTGGCCGGATCGTTGCTCGCCCTTTATCTTGCCTTGCTGATCGGCCTGGCTTATGCCAGTCAGACCCGACTGCGCGAGTCGCTGCTGGCACAACAGCAACGCAATCTCGAGCAGCGGGCCGACGCGATCGCTAGTTTGCTGTCCGGCCAACAGGCGATTCTTCAGGGACTCGCCGAACGACACCAGGTCCAGGCCTTTCTGGCCGAGTATGCGCGCGAACCTTCGACAGGCGACACCGCTCCCACCGACCCGAGCAAAACCGGCGGCGATATCGCGGGCCTCCTGAACCGGGCAGCCGGCGGACTGGTGCCAGCCACGATCGCCTGCGTGGCAAACGACGGGCGCAGCCTCATCGAGGCGCGAGCTGGCCCTGCCCGGGGGCAGCCGCACAGCGCCTATCGGGTGCGTCTGCCGCTTGATCCTGGTGCAGTACAGGTCGGACATGGGCGTGCCGGCACCTTGATCGGGCTGAGTGCCGCAGTGACGTACAAGGGGCGTAGCGTGGGGTTCGTCATCGCGGAGATCGAAACCACGCGCCTGCTGGGGCCACTAGAGTTCGAGCGCGCCGAACCGATCCCGGGACGCCGCGTGGCGATACTGGGGCCAGACGCGGAAACCATCACCGGCGACGACTGGACCGACCGGCGACCGCACGGCTCCACTTTCGACGAGAACCTGCTGCTTGCCACCATCCCGGACACTGGCCTGAGTCTGGTCGCGCATGCCGACTCGGGCATGCTGCACGGGGCGCTGACTTCCCGCCTGTTCCTGGTCGCTCTGGCTTTGATCTGGCTGCCACTGGCCGGTGGGGTCGTCTACCTGCTGCGCCTGAGCGGCCAGATCAGGAGGCTGCAGATCCGCTTCAGCAAGTCCGGCGCGCAGCGTAACCTGCTGCGTAGGCAGAACAAGCGCCTGCAGCACGAGATCGACCAGCGTCTCGCCTCGGAACAACAGCTCAGCCACCAGGCCAACTTCGATCAGCTCACCGGTCTGCCCAACCGGGGCCTGGCGATGGACCGGCTGGCCCAGGCGATCAAGTGGGCGAGGCGCGAGGCGCGCAGTGTGCTGCTAGTCTTTCTCGACCTGGACCGTTTCAAACAGGTGAACGACTCGATGGGACACGCGGCGGGCGACGAGTTGCTTTGCGAGACTGCGCAGCGGCTGCTTTCACGGGTCAGGGAAAGCGATACCGTGTCACGACTGGGCGGCGACGAGTTCCTGGTGATCTGCACGGACGAACAGGCCCAACCCGACTGGGAACGCCTCGCCGGGGAGCTGCTCAAGGTCTTGTCGCAACCCTTCTACATTGCCGGGCATGAGTTCTTTGTCGGGGCCAGCATCGGCGTCGCCACCTACCCGGACGGCGGCGCAGAACCGGAGACACTGCTCAAAAACGCGGATGTCGCCATGTACGCCGCCAAACAAAGCGGCCGCAATCGCTACAGCTATTTCGACCCGTCGATGGATGCGTCGTCGGTGGAGACCTTGCGTCTGGAACACAGGCTCAGGCACGCTCTGAAAAATCGCGAATTTCAGCTCGTGTTTCAGCCGATCGTCGATCTTAGTTCGGGCACTACGGTTGCGGTCGAGGCGCTGCTACGCTGGACCAGCTACGATCTTGGTTCGGTCACGCCCGAGCGCTTCATCCCGATCGCCGAGGAGACCGGCCTGATTCACGAGATCGGCGAATGGGTGCTGGTCGAGGCCTGCAACAGCCTTAGCGCGATGCAGCCAGACGCCGATTTTCGCGTGGCGGTCAATCTTTCGTCCAAGCAGTTCAGCCGCCCGACCCGCCTGCTGGATAGCACCTTGCACGCCTTGCAGACGTCTGGATTGATGCCGAATCAGCTCGAACTCGAGATCACCGAATCGGTCCTGATGGAGGACCGACCGGAGATCACCAGCCTTATCCATCAACTAGATCGCATCGGCGTGCGCCTTTCGATCGACGACTTCGGAACCGGGTATTCGGCACTGAACTACCTGCAGCGCTTTCCGTTCGATGTGGTGAAGATCGACCGCACCTTCACTCATCAAATACCGGACAGTGAGTCCGACGCGTCACTGATAAGGGCGATCATCGCGATTGCTCAGGCGCTCGGCCTCGAGGTGATTGCCGAAGGCATCGAGAACCGACAGCAGGCCGGCTTCCTGCTGGTCCAGCACTGCCGGTTCGGCCAGGGAAGGCTGTACAGCGAGCCGATGACGGCCGCGCAGCTGGGAGTTCATCTGAGCGAAGCACAGGCACTGTCGGCCTGACTAGTGGGCTGCTTGGTAAGTTGGGTAACACTCAGCCGCTCCACAAGCGTCATCGGCAAGGCGCGCGAGCGCCGGACTAGCCGTTGTTAATTCAAGCGAGCGAAACACAGGCGATGGCGCTTGTGTACCGGCCCGAAGGGAGCCCCGCTACCCGGCCAAGACAAGGCGCACTTCGCAGGGAATGGCAGGCAGGCCCTTTTCAAGAAGTGCAACGCTGTATTGGCCGGGTAGCGGGGCTCTGAGAGTAACCGAACTTACCAAGCAGCCCACCAGGGCCTGTTAGCACGATGCGGACACCCAGCGTTGGCTCGCTGATGCACGCCAGGTACACGGCGCTCAGTGCGCCCTGTCCTGTGCAAGAATGACCTCCGTCGATGAACATCCGCATAGTGTTGGCAGGGCCAGACTGGCCGGTGCGGAAAAATCATGCTGTTATAAACGCGTGCCAAGATGACGAAAAACGCCCCGATGCCGCAAGACACACTGCAAGACCTGAACGCCAAACTGCTCGCCTTTGCCCGGGAACGCGACTGGGAACAGTTCCATTCACCGAAGAATCTGAGTATGGCACTGGCCGGCGAGGCCGGTGAGCTGCTCGAGCACTTCCAGTGGCTGAGCGAAGAACAGAGTGCCGACCTGCCGGTCGGCAAGAAGGACCAGGTGGCGCTGGAGATGGCCGATATCCTGATCTACCTGGTCCGCCTGGCTGAGCGCCTGGACATCGACTTGGTCGACGCGGCGTATCGCAAGATCGCACTCAACCAGTCACGCTACCCGGCTGAACAGGTGCGAGGTGATGCGCGGCGAGCCGAAGAGTACGACAGGCCACCGGTTGCCCCGGACGAGGCCAACGGTTGATTCTCCACCGGCAGCGGCCAGCCCTTCGACCAAATACCGGCTTGACGGCCGAACAATTGAGTCACCCAAACCGGTCTGGCATCGGCAGTTGTCCCCCGGCGCATTCGGCCCACGGGACGCGGTGAATCCGTCCATGGCGGCACGATTGCCGCCGCCTTTTCGCCGACGCCGGCGAACCGAACACGGCCGAACCTTGTTCAATGCCTGTTCGAGTCATCTCGCGGGCCCGCCGAGCAACAGGAGCGCGCGCCGCGACAGGCGGCGCAGTCGTCCCCAGATAACCGAGCGGTCCGATCGCGCCACCGCAGCTGGCAGGGCCACAGCACCCAACTGTCCGCCGACCAGCAGGGCGTCAGGGACGCGCCCGCGGATCGACTGCGCAACCCGCCCGGCCAGACCCGGCTCGGCGGCCACGCTCACCCAGAGCACGTTGATGGCGTAATTGAGATCGGCAAAGGCCACCTGCTCACCATAGGATTCGCAAACCTCGCGGATCATCTGTGCGATCCGTTCGCGTGACTGTTCAGGTCTGTCGCCGAGACCCGGGATCCACATCATGAAGTCGGCCAGGCATTGGCCATCATGCGCACGCGTCGGGGCCAGTCTCCACAACGGTGGCGCCGGGCTATGCGGGCAATAGGCATGCAGTGCGCCGGTGGATCGTTTGTCCTTGTGCATTGCCAGGAAATTCGGCTATTTACAGAGCGCTGCTGGCGCAGGACCCGGCCGACCGATCCATGGCCACGCCGGCGCTGGAGTAATGGCTTTCCAGTCCATCGAGACACTGCATGCACCAGCGACCCGGGTCGCTCGCCCCCGGGTTGCGACAGCCCAGCTCGCACAGGAGATTGCAGGAGTATTGCCAGTAAAAGCGGTTCCAGCTGCCCGGATCGTCAACCAAACCCTCGAGTATCACCTGACCAAGAAGGTCGGTGCCCACCGGGGCATCATCCGGCCAAGAACCCGCATCTTGCGCCAGACGCTCGGCGCTCAACTGCCTGCCCAGTTCCTCGACACCGAAGTAACGCTGTGCCAAGACGTCATATTTGGCGGCGCGTTCGACGATCAAATGGGCAGCAGCGAAAGCCGCCTGCCCGCGCCTTTGCCGGTCCTGTTCACCTTCCGCGGCCGGGCTCTGTAAGAAACGCGCCGCAAGGCCCACCCTGAGGGTCGACCAGGCCTCGGATTCACCGAGCGCAACAAGGTCGATGGCCGCCTGGCTCCGACGCCAGCGACTCTCGCTCGCCTGCAGTTTGCTGAGCTCAACCCTAACTGGCACGACCCTGCTACCGAACTTGGCAAGTACCGTCGCAATCAGGCCCGCGGCGCCGGGCGACGGGGTCCCGGTCGCGAGCAGGTCCTCCATGCGTGCGATCAATGTTCTCGCGCCGCGCTGATAACCTGAATCGACCATGTGAGCATAGAGCTTGACCGTCACTTCGCCCAGTTTGAGCCTTTGTCGCCAATGATCGGGGGGCCCCTTGAGCGCCTGGGCGACCGTATCGATAATGTAATCCCAGTCGCCGTCCTTTACCGTGATATACCCGCGGTCGAGCGAACCGGTGAGCAGGTCGAGTGCCTCGATCAGGATCTCCGACTCCCAACGGGTTGGCTGTTTGAAGTACAGTTGCGTCAGGTTTTGACGCGCAGCGACAAAGTCCCGGGCCATCTCGCCCGAGACCTCGGTCTGCATGGCCGCGCCACCGGCCAGTTGTAGGTCGCGCCGCATCTTGTCGAGTTCCAGTGCCGTCTGCCGCATCACCTCGAGGTCTTTGAGGTCATTGTCGAGTTTTTCTTTGACGGTCTGGACATAACTTTGAGTGTCCACCTTCAGCGTCGCGGTCTCCGACTTGAGTACTTCCACCTCGGATAGGCTGCTGGAAAACTGCTGCTTCCAAGTATCCGACATGCGGGACACGGTTCGTTCCACGACGTCATCGATCTTTTCGAAGCCGAGGAAGGTGGCCACCGCCCCGCCGCCCAGTACCATGAGCCCGACGATCGAGCCGATACGGACCAGATTGGTCCAGTGCTGATCGGCCGTTTCCTGCATATGCCTGGCCTGATCGATGGTGGATTCGGCCCGCTTCCTGGACTCTTCGCAGATGGTCTTCGCCGAATCCAGTTGTGCGGACACGGCCTGCTGAAGGCGCGGTAGCACATCGCCATATATGCGATCCGAGAAATCACTGACTACACTCTCGGCGCGCCGCAGCCGCTTTGCCAGCACCGCCAGCAGCTTCAGCGCCGCTTCCGGGTTATGCGCCACCTCCTGGACGAATGCCTCGCGGCTTATCTCCACGACAGCGCAGTCGACCGCGGCCACCACGGTGGCCGAGCGCGGCGAACCGTCGAACAGTGCAAGCTCGCCGAACAGTTCGCCGGGCAGGATCTTGGACAGGCGTAAAGGCTCGGCACCTGGCTTCTCGATCAGCGCCTCGGCTGCACCTTCCTTCATAATAAACGCAGCAGTACCAGACTCGCCCTGGCGCACGATGGGCTCATCCGCACGAAAACGGCGTTCCTCGGCGGCACGTGCCAGCAGATCGATCTCCCGATCGCTCAGTCCGGACAGTACCTGCAGTCCGCGCAGAAACTCTTGCATGGTGGCCTCTTTTATTGTGCCCCTGACAATCGCCGCACCTCGCGCGGAAACCATGCCAGCCTGCCGGCCGCGCCCCTGGTTGCCGATCGGTATGAGGGCTCACCGCCCCCCGCCGGCCTGGTCTGGTGCGTCGCCGTCCTCGATCTCCGACTCACCGCCCGCTTCCTGCAGACGATCCTTGCTCGCGGCGACCGCCTGGTACAGGGCGGTACGCTGGGACTCGGTCCAGGCGTGCAGAAAGACCTCGCGACAACCCGTTTCGTATTCCATCTTCAGAAGAACGGTGCGCAGGATACGATCCACGACGGCCCGCTGGTCCAGATGGGTCATAAACGAACCCAGCATCGGCAGCATGATGGTCTCGAGCTTCCGCTCCTCGGCCTGCTCGGCAAACGCATCGAAAACGCCCCGCACACAATCGTCGATGGCCTCGTCACGCAGCTCGTAACCATCACCGAGTATTCCCTGGGTCCCCGCGACATGAAACACCGCCTTCACACCCAGCTTTGCCAGCTCGTGCGTACGCGTCGCGATAACGGTACCCGGCACCACGGGCAGGACGATGCTGCGCGCGCGGATCTGGTCATCGAGATCCTCTCGCAAAAGGTCCTGCAGCAGTCTGCCGCCGGCCGATTTTCCGGCATCCAGGTAACGCAGCTTTCCGGACATTGATGTCGCGAAAAAATTGTCGAGCTGGAAGTAAGTGTTTTCCAGACTGACGATGGCATCCACGCCCAGTTCGGTCAGTTTCTTGCTCGTAGCGAGTTCGACGATGTCGCCGGTCACGATCGTGATCCGACGCTCCGGGTCGAGGTGCAAGGCGAAACTGTGGTCGATCGCACTCGGAAGGATCTCCGGCTGCGCCTGCTCGATCAGGCGGCGCCATTGCTGCTCGGTTTTCAGTTTTGGGGCAAACTTGAACTGTTCGAACAGACCGGGGACGCTCCAACTCCGTTTCTCGAGATCGCATATCTGTTCTTCCATCAGCCGGGCATAGTGCCCGTCGACCAGCGGCCCGATCGGCTGCAACTGATACTCGATGGTCCGCAGATCCTTGACATCGAAGGGCAGGACCTGACCCTTTTCGACCAGCAGTACGGTCGGCCGCGCGGCGCACTGCGCAACCGCGAGTTCGTAGAAGACGTTGGGATTGAAACCGGTCAGGACCACCACACAGACATCGGCACAGAAGATTCTCTCGAACATCTGCTCGGTAATCCGGCCGGGCTCAGAGATCTGGTCGGAGCGTACCGGCTCGATTCCGAATTTTTCCAGCGCCGGCTGGATGATGAAACGGTACACATCGTCGGCGTGGTTGCGTACCGGGGAATCGGCCGCTCCGATCGGACTGATGACGAAACAACCCCTGGTCTGCGGCATCGTTGTATTCCTTCGGCCCATCCGGTCAGGAGACTCATGCGGCGGCGCAGACGGGGGCCTGTCGTCCGTCCCAGCTTGCCCGGATGTGCCCAGCAAGGGCTTCTCCGCGCGACTTCAGAATTTCCTTCACAAAGGATAGCGGGTTTGAAGGTCCTTGCGATCTGCGCAGCAGCCCGGTACGCATGTGTCAATATGACATTTCGCACACTGCCTGCAGGCACTTCGTCGCGAGCGGCGACAGGGTGCTGATCTAGTGGGCCATGTGGGAAGTTCTGTAACACTCAGCCGATTCACGAGTCTCATCGACAAGGCACGTGAGCGCAGGACTAGCCCATGCTAATTCAAGCGATCGCAACGCCGGCGATGGGACTCGTGCACCGGCCCGCAGGGAGCCCCGCTGTTGGGCCAAGGCAAGGCGCACGCCGAAGGGAATGGCAGGCCCTTTCCCAGGGGTGCAACACGGCATTGGCCCAACAGCGGGGCTCTGAGCATTACAGAACTTCCCGCATGGCCCACTAGACTTCTCCTCAAGCAATGACGCGGCCTGCGATTCGACAGGCTGACACCCGAACGAACGCAGATAAATGATTTCAGGAGATTTGTCGTGAACACGAAAGCAAAACTCTGGTGGATAGCGCAGGCCAGGCTGCTCACGACCAGCCTGGCCCAGGCCGGTGGCGTCCGCATGTATGGACAAGGTGAGGTACCGCAGGCCAGTGAAGTCGCAGACATACTGAGCGGCGGATCCGCACAGATGCATCGGCCGAAGATGCGCAGCATCAGCCTCGATCCGTCTTTCCAGGCTGAAACCAAAATGACAGTGGCGGGCGGGCTGAGTGTTTCGGAGGTAGGCAACGGCGGGGCCAGGACCGCCAATGGCGCGGTCATGGCACTGGACCTCGCCAAGATCAACACCTGAGGCGTATTCGATGATACCGGGCGCGGCGTCGAAGAATGCGATCGTCATCGTCTTAGTGATGGCAGAGGTTTCGATTTGGTCGCCTCTGTCGGGGAGTCCGGCGTGAGTTTCGGCATGAATCTCACGAACCCGAAGGTGATGTTCAGGCGCTGCGCACTCTGAGTCGAGCTGGTGGGCAAGCTGACCAAGACACCCCACTGGGCATGTCTCGGGGGGATAGACCTGGAAAAAACAGAGATCCAGACCGAGCTGCACGACAGATACTACAATCTGTTGGCCGACCCACAGATCGTGCAATATTTGCAGCTGGGCAATCGCGGCTGCTCCGAGGGCGCGGCCAATGGCCGCTACAGCCCCGAGCTGACGCCAGCGGTCAAGAACAATCAGCGCGGCTAGCGTATGGCGCCGCTCGGCAATGTCGAACGTTAGTTATTTGACGCGCCGTTGAACGAGCCGGTCCCACCAATGCAGAGCCCCACCGACGCCACCATCGCGGCGTCGGCAACAGCGGCACCGGCCAAGACCGCGAACCTGGACATCCGCCTGGCCGGCAGCTCGACCGAGTCGCTGAACCAAGCGCAGCAGTGTGCACCTCACCTGCTGCTCTTCGCCTGCACCGCTGGTGAGCCGGCTGTCGGCAGCGTTGTCAGGCACGGACTTCGAGAACCTCCCCGTCAAGTCGCTGGAGCAGGTGGAGGCAACGTTCAGAAGGTCGTCGAGACCGAACTGGGAGGAAAGTAACTTGAAATCAATGTCAATTAATCTTCGCGGAATGCTGGCGCCGTTCCTGATCATGGGAATATGCAGCCCTGTGGCCGGCGCCGGGGTGTCTAAACTGGACAACATGGCAGCGGCCCCGGCCACGGTGGTGCCGAATGAGGAGCGCTCGCGGTCGGGGGGCGTGGATGAACTGGCGACCTCGCTGGAAAAGAGGGAGCGCAATCCGTCCGACTCGATCATGCAGTGCTGGCAATACGGTCGCCTGATCATGGATGAACGCGACTGGGAGGCGAGAAATCTGGACAGTTCGGGGCCTTTGCTCTATTCCGGAACCGGCCGCCATGCCAGGATGCGACTGATGCAGTTTGGCGACACTTTCTGCGCACTGAGGTACGACGGCCGAAGCCGCTAAGGACAATCTGCAGGTAAACGTTATGAACAAGGCACTCATCGTTCTGGCTTCGGCCATCCTGACCACGGGTCTGCTCAGCGCCTGCGTCAAGCAGTCTTCGGTGGCCACGAGTGATACGGTGTCCAGGGCGGTGACGGCGGACGACCTGCTGGTGGTCGATTGCCTGCTGCCGGGCCAGGTGCGCCAACTGGGGAGCCGCCTGACCTACATGGCAGCACGCCGCCCGATTCAGACCTCGGCGCACGACTGCCAGATCCGTGGCGGGGAGTATGTCGCCTATGACCGGGCCACCTACGCGTCCGCGCTCGCCGTCTGGATGCCTCTGGCCCAAGAGGGCGATCCGGATGCGCAGAACAAGGTAGGCGAGATCTACGAACGGGGGATAGCCGGCACGCCGGACCCGGTCCTCGCCGCGGCCTGGTACCAAAAGGCCGCCGAGCAGGGGCACGCCAGGGCGCAGATCAACCTGGGTTTCCTGTACGAAAAGGGCCTGGGCGTGGGTAAGGATCCGGAGGCGGCCCTGACCTGGTACCGCAAGGCATCACAACTGCCGGATGCCATGATGATCGACCGGCAGTCATTGGATGCGCAACAGGCCCGCATCGATTCACTGAAAAGTGACCTGGACCGCTCGCGCGCAGAACTCGACCGGGCGCGCAAAGACCTGCGCCGCAGCGAGCAGCGTCTGCGGCAGCAGCGCGAAGACCGCCGCGAGTCGCTGCCACAGGACGCTACCGGGCTCAGTGAGGCCGAACGCCGGCAGCTGGCTGACAACCGCGCACATCTCGAGAAGCAGCGTGTAGAACTCGCCCAGCGCCAGGAGCGGATCGGGGAACTCGAATCACAGACCCGCCGACAGCAGGAAAACCTGCTGCTGCTCGAGACCGAGGGAAGATCTCAGCGCGAGCAGCTGCAGCTGGTGCGAACCGAGCTGAAGCGCACTCAGGATGATCTGGCCCAGTACCAGGACCTGGCCGCCCAGAACGAGCGTCTGCTGGCGCAGACGCGTGCCGACCTGGCGGCGGTCTCGACGAATCGGGAGAACGCGGCCTACCAGCGTATCGAGCAACTGGCAACGCAACTCGCCGAACGCGAGCAGGCGCTGGGCACACAGGAGCGCAAGGTCTCGCAGCTGCTGGAGAAGATCACCGAGCTGAGTAGCCAGCTTGAACTGGCGCAGTCCGGTCGCCGTGCCGATCTGGAACAGCTTCAGGCGGCGTTGAGCCGGGCAGAGAGCGAACTGGCCGGGGCGCGCGCCGCCGCGGCACAGCGGAGCGACGCGCTCGAGCAGGTGCGCCGCGAACTTGAGGATCAAAAAACCCAGGCCGGTGCCGCCGGAGAGCACGTGGCGGAACTGCAGATCCAGCTGGAGGGGCGAGAGCAGGCGCTGGCCGGACAACAGGAGATGGTGCAGCGACTGCGCAAGGAATCCGACCAGCTGCGTCAGAAGCTCGAACAGCTCGAGACGCAACAGGCCGATGGAGATTCGCTGGTCGCCGATAATGCTGCGCCGACCTCTCCGCCGAGCATCCAACTGATAGATCCACCCTTGGTGTCGGTGCGCAGCGCCGCCGACAATCGGATCCCGGTCAAACGCGGGCTGCAGCATCGCACCGTCATCGGACAGGTCATGGCACCGGCCGGGCTGTATGCGCTGAATATCAATGGCGTACGCACCCAGCACGACGCCACGGGCCTGTTCGAGACCGACATCATGCTGGCCTCGGAGGAGACCCCGGTGAGCGTGGTCGCGATCGACCGAAAGGGGCGACGTACCACGCTGGCCTTCAGCCTGGTTTCGCAGGGCGACGGAGACTCCATGGTCGCGAAACGGATCAACCCGCTGAAAGGGGTCGATGTGGGCGAATACCACGCGCTGGTCATCGGCAACCAGGCGTACGAAACACTGCCGGATCTGGACACCTCCGTGAACGATGCAGAGGCCGTGGCGGACATGCTGCGTACGAAGTTCGGTTACAAGGTCACGCTGCTGCGTGACGCCAACCGCTACGAGATCTTGTCGGCGCTCAACCGGCTGCGCAAGGAACTCACCGACAAGGATAATCTCCTGGTGTATTACGCGGGCCACGGCGAACTGGATCGGGTGAACCTGCGCGGCCACTGGCTGCCGGTTGACGCCGAGGCGCAGAACACTGCCAACTGGATTTCCAATGTCGCCATCACCGACATCCTCAATGCGATGGCGGTGCGCCACGTGCTGCTGATCGCGGACTCCTGTTACTCGGGCGCACTGACGCGCTCCGCACTCAGCCAGGTGGAGAGCGGCCAGTCGGATGAGGCGCGCAGCCACTGGCTCAAGACCCTTTCTAGAATGCGCTCACGCACCGCGTTGACCTCGGGTGGCCTCGCGCCGGTCCTTGACGGCGGCGGTGGTAACCACTCGGTGTTCGCCAAGTCCTTGCTGGCGGTCCTGCGCGAACTGAACGATATCACCGAGGGTCAGCGCGTCTTCCGCGAGGTTTCGGCCCGCGTCTCGTTCGAGGCGACGCGCTACCAGGTCGAGCAGGTGCCGGAGTATGCGCCGATCAAATACGCGGGGCACGAGGCAGGAGATTTCCTTTTCATTCCGAAAACCTATCTGTAGCGGGAGACCGGCGATGTCGAGATCAGCAATGCTGCCGGCCCTGGGCCTCGTGGCCCTTGCCAACGGCGCCTACGCGGATACCAACGTCTTTAACGGCACAGGGGCTGATGTGGCCCAGGCGTCCCCACCCGGGGCCGTTGCCAACGAGCAGGTGCTGATTATCGAAAACGACAGTTTCGGCAACCAGCGCGTGCTCAGCATCGGTGGGCCGGGACGTGTTGTGGCGGGGCCACAGCCCTGCGTGCGAGAGAAGCCGATAGAAAATATGGACTGCAGCGGAGAGGACCTGCGCGGGGTGCAATGGAACGATGCGCGGCTTTCTTCGGGCCGTTTCGACGGTGCTGATTTGCGCGGCGCCTCGCTGCGTGGAGCCCAACTCGAGAACGCCAGCTTCGACGACGCCTGGCTGGAGCGAGCCGACTTGACCGCGGCACTGCTGATCAACAACAGCTTCCGGGGAGCGACACTGGTCAAGGCACGACTCGACCAGGCCCAACTGATCAACTGCGACTTCATCGATGCGAATCTTTCGGACAGCAGTCTGCGGGAGGCTGAAATCGTCAATACCGGTTTCACCGATTCCAATCTCACCCGGACCGATCTGCAGGATGCGCAGCTGACCAATGTCGACTTCGACACGGCACGCCTGAGCGACGCCACCTGGCTGGACGGGCAACGGTGCCTGGACGATTCCACATCGGTCTGCCGACGCTAGCCTGCATATCTCACCGACTTCCTAATGCGGTCGCCGATACCTTCGCCGTGAAGGGGGGTACTCGTTGCAGCCGGTTTGGCGGAGTGTCAGCTACGCCTGCGCCGTCTTCCACTGCGTTCGCCCCACCACAGCGGCGTCTCGACACCCTCGCGACGAAAAACGGTGAGATAACCAGGCTAGGCCGAGCACGGCTGCTGGCCACGGTTGCGCTGATCCAGGGCCTGCTCGCTGGCTGCCAGGCACCTGCCGTCAGGACCTATGAGCACGCGGCCGCGGACCTTGGTTTCACCGGACTGGAGGTGGCAGGTGAACCGTTTGATCACAGGGTCTATCTGAATCGGGCCGCCAGTGCACCCATCGGCTCCCGCCTGCATGTCTACATCGACGGTGATGGCATCGCCTGGCATGGCGTTGGCCGGCCGGCACTCGAGCCGACCGCGCGCAACCCGCTGGTCCTAAGGTTGATGGCGCTGGACCCGGGGCCCGCCGTCTACCTGGGTCGGCCCTGTTATCTGGGTGTCTACGATCCCGCGATCTGCGCGCCCTGGCACTGGACTCATGGCCGTTACGGCACACCGGTAGTCGACAGCATGGTGCGGGCATTGACCCGGATCCTGGACGAGCATGCCATTCGCAACCTGACCCTGATCGGCTACAGCGGTGGCGGCACGCTGGCGATGCTGATGGCTGCGCGCCTGGCGGAGGTCTCCACGGTGGTCACGCTGGCCGCGAACCTCGACGTACAGGCCTGGGCGGATCACCATGGCTACAGCCCGCTGACGGGGTCACTGGACCCGGCCAGGCAGCCACCGCTATCCCCGCATATCCGGCAATTTCACTGGGTCGGCGGGGCCGATCAGGAGGTGCCGCCATGGGTGGTGGAGAAGGGTCTGGCGCACCAGCCAGGCGCTCACGCCCAGGTCATCCACGGGCTCGATCATGCCTGTTGCTGGGAAGATCGCTGGCCGCTCCTGCTCAAGGCCCTGATGAAGCAAGAGCAAGTCACCCGGCAAGAGGGCCCCGCCGGGTGACTGGCAGCGGGCTATAGCTCGGCCCGAACACCCACCGTGAAGCGGTTCTCGCTGACGTAGCTATGTCCCAGCAACGCCTGGTAATCGAAGAATCCCTGCAACCCTTTGCGCATCACAGCGGACAGACCGAGATTCAGCTGGAAGTAGTCGCGGTCGGGAGAATCGGTTTTCGCTATCAGGTTGTTCTTGCGCGGATCGGCGGTGTAGAAGGCCCGCATGGTTTGTGAATCATTCAGGAACTCGTGCACCCATGAGACGCGGCCATAGGGGCTGAGTACGCCCCAGGACAGGCTCGAGGCGTGGCTGACCTGCCCGCCGATGAACGAGGTCAGCGAGTCCCAATCCTGATCGTCGACCGTGAGATTCAAGCCGTCGGCGCCGGATTCGCGGTAACCGTCGACTTTGGTCTTCGAGTAGCTCAATCGGCCGAAAGGACCATAGCTCAGGGACCCCGAGTTGAGATTCATGCCCCCGCCTGCGCTGGCGGTGAAGCTGTCGGCGTCGGTGTCCGCCTTGGCCGTGCGGGAGGTCGCGACCGCGGCGGGGCTGCTACCCGGCGCCGGGCCCAGCGGAAGGGCGATCCGCCGATCGATGTCATAATCGGTCCCGGCATAACCGATCAGGCCGTCGACATAGAAGCGGTCGTAATAATGCGTGCCGTAAAGCCCGATCCCCCAACTTTTCGCGTCGACGCTGCCACCGGGCGTACCTCTCGGCGAGCTGTCGAAATTGCTGTTGGAGTCGAAATCCGAGTCTATTTTTTCATAGCCGATCAGGCCGCCGATGATGGTGCGATCACTCAAGCGATAATCGGCACCGACCGTCGCGCCATAGGTGTCATAGTCGAACGCATTCTCGCGGTCGGTACCGTCACGATCGCCATCGGCGTAGTTCACGTTGGCGAAGAGACCCCAGGAACCGACCAGGGAATCGCCCGCACTGCCTCCATATTGACGGTCACTAGACTGCCGGGGTGAGTCGGCGCCGGCGAACCCACGATAGTGCCCGATGCCGTTGCTCGAGGCCCCGAAGAGAACACCGCTGCGTATCGCATGCAGACGCGAGACCGCAATCGATGCCTGACCAGTGCCCAACTCGGTAGCCATCGACCGTGTCGCCGCCAGCTCCTCGTTGGCGACCGTCTGAACGACCGCCGCGAGTTCGCTGTCAGTCGTCCAGCCCAGGGACTTCGGCGCCGCAGGATGAGACGACCCGGTCAGGTCGCTGGCATTGCCGACCATATTGCCACAGCGATCGAACAGGTCATTCTGCGCATCGGTCCGGTTGCTCATGCCACCCAGCTGACCGCACACGGTCTGTACCACATCGCCGGTGCGCTGCTGTAGTTCGGTCTGGCCCACTTGGCCCAGAATCGTCGTCGGCTCATAGGCGGCTGCCTGAAAGGACACCAGGGCGCCTATACCGAGTGTCAGAGCCGCACCAGGCAGACACCTGCGGTGGCATCGATTGGCTCTCGACAGAGCAGTGTCCCTAAGACTGTCTCGGTTCGGCCTCAGCGCTGGATACATCATTTAAATTGTCCCCTTGATTTATGATCGCATTGACGTTTTTTCTGATTGCACGGTGTTGTTCTTTGTCCCGATTCTAGCGGGTTATTCGCGAAATGCGACACGAAACCGGCCCGCTGACAGCCGACATGCGCGCAGGCCCACGCGCAGCAGGCAGAGCCAGGCGAACCGTTGAGGGTCGGACAGGCTGCTGCACGATGCCCGGTCGTTTGACACGGCCTGCCCCGTCTCGGTGCGAGCCAGATCGGGGTGAGCGAGACAGCGGCTAAACGGGCCTTCGGGCGATGTGAAAAAGTCACAGATTGGGTGCGTCCTGCTTCATATTGGTCTTTTCCGGCCCGCCCCTATCATTCTTCTCAATAAGACGGAACACGCCGGCCAGGGCAAACAAACCACGCAGATGCTCAGGAGAATGACCATGATGAAGAAACACACCCTCGCTGCCGCCTTCGCCGCCCTGTTCGCCATCGCCGGTGTCGCCGGGGCCGACTCGAACGTGCTCGGCGCGGTGCAGACCAACGTCCATGCGTGCAACATCGCACAGAGCCAGTCCGGCCTGTTGAACAAGCAGAAGATCAGTGCGGGTTCGATCGACTCATCCGTGCCACCAGGTCCGGTGCCAGACAAGCGCATCGGCACCAGACCCGACACGGGATGGCGTCCTTGCTGGGCGTCATCCCGCATCGCATCGAGGCCGCTGGGGACGGCTCATCAAGATCCGCCCAGCGACATCGCTGCTATGCTTGAGCGCATGCAGGCTTCGATGTAAGACACCCAGGCGCATGCCGGAGACATCCCCGTTTCAAAGGTTTAAGGCGCGCGTCCACGATTGCCTGGACCGTGACGGGGGTGGCGGGCCGCTCAAGGTGATGGTTCGCAGCTTCCTGATCGCACTGATCGCACTGAATATCGTCGCCTTCGTGCTGCGGACCCTCCCGGAACTGAGCGCGCGCTACCAAGCCGCTTTCGAGTCCCTGTTGCACTTCTCCATGGCTCTGTTCACTGTCGAACTCCTGCTTCGACTTTGGGTTGCCCCGCTGCATCCGGAGGGCCTTTACACCGATCCGGTGCGCGGCCGGTTGCGCTTCCTGTTGTCTCCGGTGATGCTGACCGATTTCCTCGCCGTTCTATCCTATTACCTGGGCCCAGCAGTGCTGGCGGATCTGCGCTTCATGCGTATCGTGCGCCTGTGGTGGTACCTGAGGATTACCGATCACCTGCCGGCGGTCGGCACCCTTGGCCGCGTATTGAAACGCGAAAGGCGCACCCTTCTTGCGGTGATGCTGATCATGCTGACCATGCTGTTCATCGCGTCATCGCTGGTCTACCTGCTCGAGCACGAGCGCCAGCCGGAAAGTTTTGCCAGCATTCCGCACGCGATGTGGTGGGGCATGGCCACGCTGACCACGGTGGGCTACGGTGACGTCGTGCCGGTGTCGACGATGGGCCGGGTGCTGGGTGTGATCATCATGCTGCTGGGCGTCGGTACCTTCGCCCTGCCGGCAGGCATCCTGGCGTCGGCCTTCTCAGAGGAGCGCAAGCGCCGTGACTTCATCGTCACCTGGAACCTGGTCGCGCAGGTGCCCCTGTTCAGTTCGCTGAACGCCCGCGAGATCGCCGATATCACCATGCTGCTGCGGCCGATGGAGGTAATGGCCAATGAGGTGGTGTTTCACAAAGAGGACGTCGCCGACAGTATGTATTTCATCGTGTCCGGTGAACTCGAGGTTGAGCTTCAACACCAGCCGCGCCGACTCGGTGCCAGCGAACATTTCGGCGAGCTGGGCCTCCTGTACCACAGACCCCGAACGGCGACGGTTATTGCAGTGACGCGCGCCGAATTGCTCGAACTGGACGCCAGGGATCTGTACCATCTGTTCGAACGCAAGCCGCAACTGCGTCGCCTGATCATGCAGGAAGCCGAGCGACGTGTGGCCAACGACCGGGCCAATGCGGACAGAGGGTAGCCGAGGTCGGTCGACAACGACACCGATGTTAAAGCCAACAGACATCGGAAGATACGCAGGCTGATCGGACTCGACGACCTTTGCCGCAGAGAGATAGACCGCCAAGCCGCCATGGGCGGATCTGCGGCGCCCCGCGGCTCGACCCTCGCGGGATGCAAGTGCCCGAGCAGACGCTGCCGGGTTCTGTCCGGTGATTTCAGCGACCGGACTGCGCCATTTCACGCTCGTACAGCGCGGCCGAGAACAAGCCTCCCTGCTCCATCAGAGAGGCCCGTTGCAGGCGCAGCTCCGTGCCCGGTGCTTCGGATTCGATGCGCCGCGAGATCCAGTCCACAGCATCGTACCAATAGCCCTGTTGCGCAGCCAGATAAGGCCTCTCCAGCGTCGGGGCAAGCCCGAGCGAAGGTGCCGAATCGTCCATCAGGATGGCGCCGCGGGATATCAACAGCGGCAGGCGCTGATGCGCAAAGGGTTCCAGCATGACACCCCACTCATAGTGAGTACCTGGCTCCAGACTGACGTTGTACAGGTCCAGGTCCAGATGCTGGATACCGCCATTCGGCTGCGGTGGCAGCAGGATCTCGAGCAGCGGCAGCGTGGTACCGACCTTGGCAAGACGGAACCGAACCCCATTGCGGAATCCCGGATTGATGTACCAGTAAAGGCGTGGCCGCGCCTGGCTGGTACGCGCGACATGATCGGGTGCCAGCACGCTCAGCTGACTGATGCTGCGGGTGCCGCCACCCACGCGCTGCGCGGGCGCACCCCGATTCGGCGGCTGGTAGCTGAACGCTGGCGGGGGAGGCACGCTGGATGCCCCGGCCGATTTCTCACAGGCGGCATGCGACTGCGCCGCGAGCAATACCAGGCCCGGCAACAATAAATGGCTGAGCTTAGTCATCTGCATGTTCTTGTCCCTCCGATTTTCTACCGAGTATGGCAAAGACCCGTGTCTTTTCCGTGATCCCCTTCAGCTCGAAGCATCCCAAGTCCCAGGTAATGAAGGTTTTGTCGACCAGCGCGGCAGTCGCCTCACTGACCAGGATTCGGCAATTGTCGCTTTCGTCATCCGGGTTGGGGTCGGGGCAGTCTTTCAGGCTCTCGAGGCGCGAAGCCAGATTCACATTGCGTCCTACTGTCGTGTACTTCATGCGCGACGGGCTGCCGACCGTACCGACAACGACCAGGCCCGTATGGATCCCGACACGCATCCCCATGCAGGCCCGCCCCTGGCTGCGCCATTGCCGATTGAGTGCGGTCAGCGCCTGGGCCAGGGCCAGCGCACAGTCGGCTGCCTGCAGCGCATGCTTCTCCGTCTCGTTCGGGGAAGAAAAGGGAACGCCGAAACTGGCCTTGATACCGTCGCCGGCGAAGTCGTCCAGTACCCCACCATAACGCATGATGACCTCGGTCAGCTCCGCGAGGTAACTGTTCAACCACTGCAGGAAGGACTCTGGATCCATTTGTTCCGACACTCGGGTGAATCCCTGCAGGTCGGTAAACAGCGTGGTGACGGTCAAGGTGCGCGGCAACACCCGGCCGTCGTCCAGCACCTCGTCGCGCCGCTGCCAGATGGCGCCGGCCACCTCGGGCGAAACGTGCCGCGCGAACAGGCTCATCAAAACCTGTTGGTCGCGACGCCGGTGCGCAGCCAGCAGCGCACTGCTCAGCGCGGCGGCAAATAGCCAGCCGAGAAGGTTGGGCACCACCGGGACCCACCAGCCCCAAAGATAGGCAGCTATCGCAACCCCGACCGCGCACAGCACACCGGCCAGGACGACCAACACAAAGCGCCAGGAGGGACCCGCAAACCAACCGGCGACGAACCCCAGCGCAACCCACAACCATAGCCAGGCAAGTTCGGCAGAGTCTCCCCAGGTACGCAGTGGGGGCCGCCCGGTGAGCGCGGCATCCAAGAGCAGCTGTGCGGCATGGGCATGGACGACCGAACCGGGTATCGTGCCGCTGCTTGTGTCCAGTATGGCGAACGGGGTGGTGAAGTGATCCTTCACGCTGTCGGCGGCCACGCCGAGGATCACGATGCGACCGTCTATCGCATCGGACGCGATCCGTCCCCGGCGGAGATCCCGCAGAGTATGAATCTGAAACGGCGAAGACGTGTCGCGATAGCGCAACATGATTTGGTAACCGCCGGCATCAGCATCGACGTAGCCACCCTCGTTGCCCTCGAGCGGCGCCAGGGAGACAGTCCCCAGGCGCATATGACTGGGGTTGGTCGCATCTGCAGCCGGATATATTCCGGCCGCTTGCAGATAGGCCAGCGCGAGCCGTAGGGAAAAAGCATAGCCGGTCCGCTCGCCGTGTGACAGGAACAGCAGGCTGCGCCGCACGACACCGCCGGGATCGGCAAGCAGGTCCGAGAAACCGACCCGATCGGTATTCCGCAACACGGGCGGGGGCGGTACACCAGGACTGTCGGCGCCAGGGAACTTCTCTATCACGATGATGCGCGGATCGGCCTGCAACAGCAGCTGCAAGTCGTCGTGACCCGGCGGCACCGCCAGGTCGCGATAGATATCCAGGCCAACCACCACGGGATCAAGGGCCAGAACGTCTGTGAGGATACGGTGCAACTGGGCGTCGGTGAACGGCCAGTTACCCAGTTCCTGGATATCGGACTCCGATACCAACAGCAGCGACACCGCCGGCGGGAACGAATCGTCGGTCTCGACGCTGGCCGTCAACAGATCGTAAACGGCGAGTTCCAGCCGCTGCATATGCCCCTGGCCGCGCACCAGCGTGAGAACTGCGCCCAGCACGAGCAGGGAAATGACAATGAGTGGTAAGGGAGAGCGCTGCCTCATCCGGCGCGGTGCGCACTACCAGCGCGCGGGCGGTTTCTTGTTGAGGACGATGCGCTTGTCCTCGAGTTGAATGTAGTCTCCCGCCTTCAGTTCTTTAAAGACCCGGCTGACCATCTCGCGCGACCCACCGATCATCTGTGCCAGCTCCTGCTGGGTAAGCGCCTGGGTGACCCATCGGCCAGCCTGCCGTATACATCGTTCAGAGCCAGCGCGCTCACCCGCTCGGTCAGCGTGCTCACCTGGTCGACCAGTGCGCCAATGATGTCTAGAGCGATCTCGGGGTGGTCCGCCAGGCATTTGAGAAAATCGGGCTTGGAAATCAACAGAAAATGTGAATCCTCCAGTGTCATGACCGATTCCGTACGCGTCACGCCACGCAGCAACGCCTGCCCACCAAAGTACGAACCCGGCTCGTCGCATACATTGAACAAGACCTCCTTGCCCTCGTCGTCGGCAACATAGACCCTGACCTTGCCGGAGACAAGCACATACAGTGCGGACGAGTCGTCGCCCTTCTCCATGATCACAGTGTTCCCGCGATAGCGCTTGTTCTTGGCAAGGCTCTCCAGGGTCTGCAAATCCTCTGGAGACAAAGAAGAGAAGAGTGACACCTGGTCGAGCATGGGCGAGTCCTGGGCTGACGGAATCCGGTCTTCCGAAAGCATTCTAGGAAATCCCTGGAGCGGCGTGTGAAAAAGTCACAGATTGGGTGTGTCCTGCTTCAATGGGTCTTTTCCGGCCCACCCCCATCATTCTCCTCAACAGGACGGAACACGCCGGCGTGGGCAAACAAACCACGCAGATGCTCAGGAGAATGACCATGATGAAGAAACACACCCTCGCTGCCGCCTTCGCCGCCCTGTTCGCCATCGCCGGGGCCGACTCGGTCAAGACCGACGTGACGATCCGACGCGCCTGCCAGGACCAGTCGGGTCGGTTGAACAAGCACGAGCTGACTGCCGGTTCGGTGCGCGGCTCGCGGGTGATCGGTTCGATCGAGACGGATGTGCGGGTCGACTCGGTACGCCAGAGCGGTCTGCTGAACAGCCAGAAGGCGAACCTCGGCTCGGTCAACGACTCGAACGTGCTCGGCGCGGCGCAGACCAACGTCTATGCGCGCAACATCGCGCAGAGCCAGTCTGGCCTTCTGAACAAGCAGAAGATGAGCGTCGGCCCGGTCGACTGACCTGTACCGCCGAGTCCGATGCCTTGCAAGCCCACCGGCATCGGGCCCCAACAGAGGGCGCAGTCAGTGCCGACCCACACTTTTTCAATCGACCAAGACCTTTGAACCAGTACAATGAAACGCTATCTGATTCTGTTGATGCTGTTGCCGACATGGGGTATCGCGGAATATCTGGCGGTAGAGGATGGCGGCGACGACGCGTTCGTCGGCCCGACCAAGGACGAAATCGAACTGATCCGCGGTCCATGAAACGCCACCGTACGGTTCGAGCCATCCACTGTCTGCCGGGATTCGCAACAATGCCTCCGCCTACCAGGACAGGCTGGCCATCGACTGCACGATAAGCGACGATCGCGGATTTCGCGTCTTCAAAGACATCGTGTGCAAGTCCGCCCTCGCATCCAGCATCCGGCTCGCCCTGCCGCCGATCAGCATCCCGGAGCAGGGCCTTCCCCCGGGCGCGGTTGCCGAATTGGGCCTATACACGAAGGACAATCGTTGGATACGTGGCGAGGGCAGCTATCGCTACGACTGTCGCGTCTACTCCGTGGGCGGCCGCGACTGATGCGGCGCATCGCATACGACCGAGTGTTGGCCGACACGGATGCCCGAACTGGCCCATGTGCCTTCCCGTCCCCCCTGGCCGGGAGGTTGATTAAAGGCCAGGCGCAATCGGCCGAATTAAAGGTATCGGGAGAGAGCCCTTTCAAGACGCGCTGCCGGGGGAATGAATGGAACAGGCGGATATGACCAAGATCGACCAATCCTTACTGGAAAACCTGAGCATCGGGCTGTTGCTGCTCGAATCCGACGACCGCATCAGTTGGGCGAATGCTCGAGCGGCCCAGCTGCTGGGAAGAACCGCCAGCGAGCTGGTCGGGCGCGCACCGGGTGACGTCGCGACCTCCATGCAACCCTTGCTGGGCAGCGAACCCCGGCTGCTGCAGGATGCCAGCGGAGAACGCTGGTTGCGGCGGGAACTCTGCAGCGGCAACGGCCGCCAACGGCTGCTGGTCCTCGCGGATGTCAGCGCGCAGCAACAACTGGCCGATGAGAACGCCCGCCTCCGCCAGCAGGTTGAAGACATGCAGCTGACCGACGAACTCACCGGGCTGCCGAACAAACGGGCAATCAGCCAGGCACTCGACCTGCACATCTCGCGCAGCCGGCGTTACCAGAACCCTCTGAGTGTGGTTCTGGTTCACGTCGATCTGCAAAAGGCGGACGACGTGCAACCCCTGTCCGCCGATCCGGTGACCCTCAGCGTGTCGCGCTTCCTGCGTGACCGCCTGCGTTGGGTCGATCAGATCGCGCGCTGGGAAGATCAGATGTTCCTGATCGTGCTGCCGGAGACAGCGGACTCCGATGCCCGCGGATTGCTGAACAAGATCGCAGCGGAACAGGACTATATGATCCTGCCCGAGGCGCTCGGCAAACTGCGTCCCCAACTCACCTTCGGCATGGCATGCTGGGCTAAGGGCGACGACATCCGCACCCTGCTGCGCAAGGCGCTGCAAGACCTGCAGGAGGCAGGCGGCGCCTGACAGCCTGATGTGCGGGAATGAACGAACCGGCGATCGATGAAGAGGCGGGCCTCGGCCGGAAACAGCTGAATCGCATCGTCGGTCGCTTCCTCGCCCTGCGTGACAAGCGACTGAGCCGGATACGCGCGACGCTGACGCACGAACAGCGCAGCTTCTTTGATCTATTGCCGCTTTTGTGGCACGTCAATCACCCGATGCTGCCGGGCTTTGTTTCGTCCGACACGCCTGCCGGGGTCACCGCCTATCGACCGAACCGCGAGCAGCTCCTGCTGGCGCGACGTTATGCGCGCGGGTTCAAGGACGACAGACAACTGCATCGCGAGCGCCCGATACGCGGCCTGTACCTGATGGGCAGCATGGGTAGCCTTGGGCAGACCACCGGCAGCGACCTCGATTTCTGGCTTTGCGTCAACGGCGATACTGACCAGGACGGCTTCGATATGCTGCGGCTCAAGGCGGCGCGGCTGCAGAACCATGCCGCAGATGTCGGCTTGCATGCGCATTTCTTCCTGATGCACGACGAGTCGTTCCGCGACGGTGTACTGGAGCGGCTGTCGAAGGAAAGCAGCGGCAACACCCAGCACACCCTGCTGCTCGAAGAGTTCTACCGCACCGGCCTGCTGCTTGCCGGCAGCCCGCTGCTGTGGTGGGTTGTGCCACCGGAACATGAAGGCGACTATGCCCGCTACACGCGGCATCTGATTCGACAGCGGTTCATCCGACGCGAGCAGTGGCTCGACTTTGGTGGCCTGCATGCGCTGCCGGCCGAGGAGTTCTTCGGTGTGGCTCACTGGCAGCTGTTCAAAGGGATCGATGCGCCCTACAAGTCGCTGCTGAAACTGATGCTGCTCGAGGCCTATGCCGCCGAGTACCCGAATGTCGACTGGTTGTGCATGGAAACCAAGCGCGCGGTCTATCATGGCGAAACAGTAGAGGCGGACGAGCTCGACCCCTATCTGCTGATCCTTCAGCGAATCACACGTTATCTGAACGCACGCGGCGAACCCGACCGCCTGCAACTCGCGCGCCGGGCCTTCTATTTCAAGGCCGGCCAGACCGTGCACCGACCCAGTCCCTATGCCGATTGGCGCCATCGGGAGATGCTCCGGCAGTGCGAGAAATGGGGCTGGGGCGATGCCGATATCGCGCAGCTTGATACGCGTCCGGCATGGAAACTGGATCGCGTCGTGGAGGAGCGCAATGCCCTGGTTTCGGAATTGTCGCGCAGTTACCGTCTGCTGACCGAGTTCGCTCGCGAGCAGGATGCGGTGGCCAATCTGGACACGCGCGAACTGGCGCTGCTCGGACGCAAGTTGTATGCGGCCCTCGACAAACGGCCCGGCAAGATCGACCGGGTAAACCCGGGCATTTCGCGCGACCTGTCAGAGCGCACCCTGTGGCTGCGTCGCAGCAACGACGAACCGGTGCGCTGGCAGCTGTTCCTGCATCCGCCCGAGGAATTGCCGCAGCGCCCAGCCAAGACCAGTATCAGTCTGGTCGAAATCCTGACCTGGCTGCATATCAACGGCATCTGCGAACGCGGCTCGCGAATTCATCACCTGCCGAAACCGCCGGGTTACGGTGAGCCTGAACAGGACAAAATCCTGAAAACCCTGCGCAAGCGCCTGCGCCGACGGGCTGGCGGCGACAGCAGCCTGGAGGCCTATGCGGAGATCGCCAGGGGACGGACCTCTCTTTGGTTCATAAACGTGGCTCACAATCCGCTCGCAAGCCTGGCAAATGCCGGCTACCAGCTCATCAGTGAGCGCGTGGATGCGTTGAGCTTCGGCGCCGCTCACGAATGCCTGGTGGCCAACGTGGAACACCTGTACACGACCACCTGGGGAGAGGTACGAATCGAGGGTCACCCGGGCGGCGGCGAAGGACTGTTGAATTGTCTGTGCCGTTACCTTGACCTGTTCGCGCCACACACGCACAAGCCGGAGCCGATCAGCGCCTACAGCTATTCTTCGACCCGAGGCCACGCGATCGCCGCTCGCGTCGCGCGGCTCGTACAATCGGTAGCGGACGCCTTCCATCTGCACGGGCACGGTCTGCGTTACATCCTGCGCATCGCGGACCATTTTTTCCAGGTCGAGGGACGCGACGATCATTACGAGTGGACGCCGATCGGCGAGCTCGATGCGTTGGAAAGCCATCTGGCCAAGGCAACCAGCGGTTTCCAGCCGACCCGAATTGACCGGCTGAGCATGCAGGGCTCGCCGCTGCCGGCACTGATGATGCGCAACGAACCCGACCTGGTCCAAGTCTTCTACCAGGTCCTGGACGGTGGCATCCAGCTGTACATATTAGACGAGTGCGGTTCAGTGTTTCAGCAATGGGTAGCCGGCGCGGACGAATACTACCTGATGGTCCAGCAGCGTCGGTTCCTCGACGCGGTCGCCAGTCGGCGCCTGCTATCGACCATCGGAGGCGTTGGCGACCCGGGCCCGCGTTTCGCACGCATCGCGCGCATGAACACCGGCGACTGGCAGGTCACCGCGATCAAGGTGCCGCGCACCCGCGTCACCGACCATACCGAACTGACCCTGGCGGTCGGTCCTGGCGGCGACTTGCAAGAAGGGTTCCGGCTGCAGCTCGGTAACCAGGAATTTGACTCGCTGGCCCTTGGCGATGCGCTCTACCCAGAGGTCGCACAACATCTGAAGCGGCTGCGCCGCCACGGCTTGAATTACCCTGTCTACCTTACCGGGGTGATCAGTGCCGAGGGCGATAACGGCAGACCCTGCCGACTGATCGAACTGCTGCGCATGAAACAGCAAGTCGAGCAGCGGCTGGCCGAAGAGATGCGCTGAGCTCTCGGCTGCTGGGGCGGGGAGAAAGGCCCACGCCGGGAGGGACCATGATAGGGAAGCAGCGACACAGGGTGTCAAGCTCGAGTCACGCGCAGATTCATCACTTTCCAGAGACAGTTCAGTGTGTTGTGCCACAGCTGCTTTCCGGCCGGTGGCGGATGCGGGCTAACCGTATGAGTACCCGGGAGAATCCGGACACCGGCCAGTGCTGTTCGACAATCCCGACGTGGACCTGCCGGCAATACTCACAACCATGCCGAGACTACACGACCGAGGCGGTGTTCGAAGGCCAGAAGGAGACGGTATCCGGCATCGCCTGCCACCAGCCGGACGGGATCTGGCAGGCAGCGAACTGATTCCGACCATGCCCACCGGGTCTGGATTGGGAGGCTGGGCGGAGGCGGTTTATACTGCCGGGCTGGAAGCCCCCGCGGAGCCCGGCATGATCCGAAATACCATCACCCTGAGCGGCGCGCTCGCCGTGCTGCTTGCCGCCGGTTGCGGCAACAAGGGACCCCTGTACCTGCCCGAGCCGGATGCGCCGACGGAGGACGCCGCGGTCATCGAGCCGGCGTCAGAGCCAAGCGTCGAAGAAGCGGATTAGCCCGATGGACCATTTTCTATATCGTGACGGCGAACTGCATGTCGAGGAAGTCCCGCTGCGCGAGATCGCAGCAGATTACGGGACCCCCTGCTACGTCTACTCGCGCGCCACGCTGGAACGTCACTGGCACGCCTTCGACGACGCCTTCGACGGGCATGCCCATCTGGTGTGCTTCGCGGTCAAGGCAAACTCCAATCTTGCCGTGCTGAACGTATTGGCACGCCTCGGCTCCGGTTTCGACATCGTGTCAGTGGGCGAACTGGAGCGGGTTCTGGCAGCCGGCGGAGACCCGGGCCGAGTGCTTTTCTCGGGCGTCGGCAAGCAGGCCCACGAGATGCGTCGCGCGCTGCAGGTCGGCATTCGCTGTTTCAATGTCGAATCGGCAGCCGAACTGGATCGACTCGACGCAGTTGCCGCAGAACTCGGTACAACGGCACCGGTCGCACTGCGGGTGAACCCGGATGTCGACGCCCAAACTCATCCCTACATCTCGACCGGACTGCGAGAGAACAAGTTCGGCGTGGCGATCGACGAGGCGCCGGCGCTGTACCGGCGCGCACAGGACCTTGCACATATCCGGGTTTCGGGCGTCGACTGCCACATCGGCTCGCAGCTGACCCAGCTCGGCCCCTTCCTGGACGCGCTGGATCGCGTCCTGCTGTTGGTCGAACGGCTTGGCGCCGAAGGCATCGTGCTGGACCATCTCGACCTTGGCGGGGGACTCGGGGTGCGCTACCGGGACGAGACGCCGCCCGCGCCCGGCGACTATGCCGCAGCGCTGCTGGAGAAACTCGGTGACAGCCCTTTTGAGGTATTCATCGAGCCCGGCCGGGCGATCGCAGCGAACGCCGGCGTACTGCTGACGCGGGTCGAATACCTCAAGCACAGCGAGGCCAAGGACTTCGCGGTCGTCGACGCCGCGATGAACGACCTGATCCGGCCGTCGCTCTACCAGGCCTGGCAGTCGATCGTGACAGTCGAGGAGACCCCCGCGGGAACACCCGGGGTCTACGACCTGGTCGGGCCGATATGTGAGACCGGCGACTTCCTGGGCAAACAACGGGCGCTGACCCTGCGCGAGGGCAGCCTGCTGGCGGTGCGGTCCGCCGGCGCCTACGGATTCACGATGGCGTCCAATTACAACACCCGGGCACGCGCCGCCGAGTTGATGGTCGACGGCACGCAGGTCCATCTTGCGCGCCGGCGCGAAACCCTGGCCGAGCTGTTCGCCGGCGAAGCCACCCTGCCCGACTGAGTAACCGATGCAGCGCGTACCCGAACCCGAAGAACTCATGGACGACGCGCAACAGGCACTCGCCTACGCGCAAGCCGACTTCAGCGAGGCCAACCGGCTGTTCGTGGATCTCCTGGAGCGGCTGGAACCGGCCGGGCTGAGCGGCAGGCTGCTCGATCTCGGCTGCGGACCTGCCGATATCCCGCTGGTGCTGGCACGCCGGCACCCGTGCCTGACGATCGACGCTGTGGACGGCGCCAGATCGATGCTCGAACTGGCCCGCCGCAACCTGGATCAAGAACCGGATGTCGCCCGGCGCATTGAGCTGCTGTGCGAGCACCTGCCCTGTCGGGAACTGGCGAGCAAGGCCTACGACTTTGCGGTATCGAACAGCCTGCTGCACCACCTGACCGAACCGGCGGCGATGTGGCAGACGATAGCGCACTGCGGCCTGCCCGGTGCGCGGGTGCTGATCATGGACCTGGCGCGGCCGCGCTCGGAAACTGCAGTCGATGCGCTGGTCGAGACACATGCAATGGATGCACCCGATGTGTTACGCAGGGATTTTCGAAATTCGCTGTTCGCAGCCTATACGGTGGAAGAGGTCGAGGAGCAACTGGACTCGGCCGGTCTCGCGACACTGGAAGTCGACATGGTCAGCGACCGCCATCTCGCGGTGAGCGGCGCCCTGCCCTGAAACTGCTGCGCGGCCGGATGGTGCGCTGTTATGCTGCCCGGATGGACATTCAATTCACCAAGATGCACGGACTGGGCAACGATTTTGTCGTGGTCGACGCGGTCAATCGGCGGGTGGTGTTGGACGAAACCCAATTGCGCGCGATTGCCGACCGCCGATTTGGCGTAGGCTGCGATCAGATCCTGCTGGTCGAATCACCGCGCCATCCCGACACCCAGTTCCACTACCGCATCTTCAATGCCGACGGTGGCGAGGTCGAACAGTGCGGCAACGGGGCGCGCTGCTTCGCACGCTTCGTGCGCGACAAGCGGCTGACCCACAGCGATGAGATTGCGGTGGGCACCGCGGCCGGTAACATCCGGCTGTTCGTGGAACCGGATGGCCAGGTGCGGGTAAACATGGGACTGGCCCACCTGGCACCGGCGCAAATCCCCTTCGAAGCCAGCCGTCAGGCGATCAGCTATTCGCTCGAGGTCGACGGGCAAGCGCTGGAGATTGGCGCCGTGTCCATGGGCAACCCACATGCAGTGCTGCTGGTCGACGATGTGACGCAGGCGCCGGTCGAACGGCTCGGCCCGCAGATCGAGCGCCACCCACGATTTCCGCGACGCGCCAATGTTGGCTTCATGGCCATCCGCGACCGCGGCAACATCGATTTGCGCGTGTTCGAAAGGGGTGTCGGCGAAACGCTCGCCTGCGGTACCGGCGCCTGCGCCGCGGTGGTCTACGGCCGGGTTCACGACCTGCTCGACGAACGGGTGCGGGTACAGCTGCCCGGCGGGATGCTTGTGGTAAGCTGGCAGGGCGTCGAGCACCCAGTCTGGATGACAGGTCCCGCCGTGACAGTGTTCGAAGGCCGAATCGATCTCGACCGGCTGAGGTCGGATTAGCATGCGGAACGCCGCGACGATGGACGTTCTCAAGAACAGGGGGTGCTGACAGATGAGCACGCAACACGACGAAATGGACCTGACGGCAGACGACCGCGAGGAGCAGATCGCCGAGTATCTCATCGTCCATCCCGATTTCTTCGAACGCCATCCCGACGCGCTCGCCGCGATCGATATCCCTCACCCGACCGGCGACGCCGTCTCACTGATCGAACGCCAGGTGCGCACGCTGCGCGAGCAGGCCACCAGCTTCCGAGGCCAACTCGAAGACCTGGTCGGGGTGGCACGCGAGAACGATGCGCTGGCCAGGCGTCTGCATCGACTGACCCTGGCGCTGATCGAGACCCACTCCTTCGACGAGGTCCTCAATACCCTGCAGGACGAACTGCGTGAACAGTTCAAGGCCGATGCGGTCGAGATGAAACTGTTCGCGTCCGACCAGCTGGAGGCTCATGCGCACGAGCCGGGCCCGGCACTGTTCCAGGATTTTCTGAAGCGTGCGCGGCCGAACTGCGGCCAGTTGGACAAGGACAAGCTGGAATACCTGTTCGGGCCGCAGGCCGGAGAGACCGGTTCGGCGGCACTGATCCCGCTGACTGCGCCGCCGCTGGCCGGCGTGTTGGCGATCGGCAGCCGTGATCCGGATCGTTTCCACCAGGGCAAGAGCGTGGATTTCCTGCAACGCCTGGCCGAGGTGGTGAGCGCCAAGTTGCAGTCCGCATCGGGCCCCGGGGTCTGAAACGATCAGATGTCGCGCGCAAACGCCGACCGGCAATCCGACCCCGCACTCACGGCTTTTCTCGACTACCTGCACTACGAACGTCGCCTCTCGCCGCGTACCCTGGCAGGCTACCGCCGCGATCTCGAAGACTTCCTCGACTGGTTGCGCGAACACGGGACCACGGACTGGTCGAGAGTCGACGCGCAGCAAGTGCGCGGTTATGCGGCGGCACGCCATCGTCGCGGGCTATCGCCGAAGAGCCTGCAGCGCCACCTGTCGGCGATCCGCGCCTGGTTCCGCTTCCTGTTGCGCGAAGGCCGGGCACCGGCCAATCCGGCCGACGGCGTTCGTGCACCGAAGGTAGAGCGCCGCCTGCCCCAGACGCTGGACGCCGACCAGATCGGTCGGTTGCTGGAGTTCGCGGGCGACTCGGCACTGGATCGGCGCGATCGAGCCATCATGGAGCTGTTCTATTCCTCAGGCCTGCGTCTTGCCGAGCTGGCAGGATTGAATGTGGCCGACGTGCAAAGCGATGATGGCCTGCTGCAGATCACCGGCAAGGGCGGCAAGACGCGGCGTGTGCCGGTCGGGCGGTTTGCGCGACAGGCCATGGCGCAATGGCTCACAGTCCGGTCGCAGCTCGCCGCCACCGGGGTGGCAGCCCTGTTCGTCAGCCAACGGGGCGGCCGCCTGAGCAGCCGCTCGATCGAGTCCCGGTTGCGCCAACGGGCGATCGAACAGGGCATGCCCAGCCATGTTCACCCGCATATGCTGCGGCATTCCTTTGCCAGCCACCTGCTGGAATCTTCCGGCGACCTGCGTGCGGTCCAGGAACTGCTGGGACACGCCGACATCAGCACCACGCAGATATATACCCATCTGGACTTTCAACACCTGGCCCAGGTCTACGACCAGGCACACCCGAGGGCCCGACGTCGCAAGTGACGACTGTCACTCATCCAGTACCGGGCTATGGTGGCGTCGCGGCGGTAGCGGCAGGACGACGAAGGCATGATCGTTCTTGATGTGACAGCTCATGCATTCGCTTGAGAGCAGGGCAAAGGCCGGCTCGAACGTAGACCAGTCGCGTTGCGCGATCACCTGATGCAGCGAGGGGAAAACGGCATCGTGAAATTCCCGCGCCGTGGCGGCACGCCCAGGCCGCGCCGTCGCCACATAGTCGACCAGCTTTTCCATCTCCTCCGCCTGATATGCTGCGAAATCCCATTTGCCCCGCTTTGCGGCAAAGTACAGATCGCCGTAGCGGTGGCCCATCTGCTGCATCCAAATAGCGGTGTTCGGTACCAGCTCCACCAAATTGACGATCTTGTCCGCATCACTGCCGGTTTTGCGCCAATCCGCCGCCTGTGCGCAAGGTAGTGCAGCGAGCACGATCAGCAGCGCAGCCGGCCCAAGGCGAATTCCAATCGAGTGTTTCATCGGGTGACTCCCAGTTTGTATGTGGCCTCCCAACTTATCAAACCCACGCCAGGACAGACTCTGAACGGGGCGTGCGGATACCCGCTCATCTGCTGCGGCTTTTCCTGCGGCACCCGACAATCCGCTACAATCCGGCGCTCGTTCAAGATTCGGGGCAAACAGTGCAGCAGCTAAGAGGTACCACCATCTTGTCGGTGCGCAGGGGCGGCAAGGTCGTGATCGGCGGCGACGGCCAGGTGTCGATGGGTAACACCGTGATGAAGGGAAATGCCCGCAAGGTGCGGCGTCTCTATAAGGGCCAGGTGCTGGCCGGTTTCGCGGGTGCCACCGCCGATGCCTTCACACTGTTTGAGCGCTTCGAGGCCAAGCTGGAGAAGCACTCCGGCCACCTGACCCGCGCCGCGGTCGAACTCGCCAAGGACTGGCGTACCGATCGCATGCTACGCCGCCTCGAGGCATTGCTGCTCGTGGCCGACCACGAAGCCTCGCTGATCCTGACCGGCACCGGTGACGTGGTGGAGCCGGAGGACAGCCTGATGGCGATAGGCTCCGGCGGCCCCTATGCGCAGGCCGCCGCTCGCGCGATGCTAGACACCACCGACCTGGCAGCGCGCGAAGTGGTCGAACGCGGACTGAAGATCGCCGCCGATATCTGCGTCTACACCAATCACAACCTCGTCGTTGAAGAGCTGGACTGTGATGCCTGAATTGACCCCGGAAGAAATCGTCCGCGAACTGGACAAGCACATCGTCGGCCAGCAGGCCGCCAAGCGTTCGGTCGCGATAGCGCTGCGAAACCGCTGGCGCCGCACCCAGGTCGAGCCGGAGCTGCGCAACGAAATCACCCCGAAGAACATTCTGATGATCGGCCCGACCGGGGTCGGTAAGACCGAGATCGCACGCCGCCTGGCGAAGCTGGCAAACGCACCCTTCATCAAGGTCGAGGCCACCAAGTTCACCGAGGTCGGCTATGTGGGCCGCGAGGTCGACTCGATCATTCGTGACCTGGCCGACGCCGCCGTCAAGATGGTCCGTGTTCAGGAGATGGCAAAGGTGCAGGATGTCGCCGCCGCCGCCGCAGAGGAGCGGATACTGGACGTCCTGCTGCCGCCGCCGCGGGCGCAGACCAACTGGGAAGATGAAGCCGCGCCGGTGCGCAACGAGAGCAGCGGCACGCGCGAGAAGTTCCGCAGCAAGCTGCGCAATGGCGACCTTGACGACAAGGAAATCGAGATCGAGACCAGCGGCGTCAGCCTGGGCGTGGAGATCATGGCGCCGCCGGGTATGGAGGAGATGACCAGCCAGTTGCAGGGGCTGTTTCAGAACCTGGGCGGTCAACGCAGCAAGAAGCGCAAGCTGCGTATCAAGGACGCGCTGGTGCAGGTCCGCGACGAGGAGGCGGCCAAGCGGGTCAACGAGGAGGATCTCAAGCTGCGTGCGCTCGAAATGGTCGAACAGCACGGTATCGTATTCCTCGACGAACTGGACAAGGTCACCAGCCGCAGCGAGCACCACGGCGGGGCCGATGTCTCACGCGAGGGCGTGCAACGCGACCTGCTGCCGCTGGTCGAGGGCTGCACCGTGTCGACCAAGCACGGCATGGTGCGCACCGACCACATCCTGTTCATCGCCTCCGGCGCGTTCCACCTCAGCAAGCCTTCGGACCTGATCCCCGAGCTGCAGGGCCGCCTGCCGATCCGCGTTGAACTCTCCGCGCTCAGCACCGAGGACTTCGTGCGCATCCTGACCGAACCGGACGCCTCGCTGACCGAACAGTACCAGGCCCTGATGTTGACCGAGGGCGTCGAGCTGGAGCTGACGCCGGACGGCATTCAACGGATCGCCGAGATTGCCTGGCAGGTCAACGAGAAGACCGAGAACATCGGCGCACGCCGGCTGCACACGGTGATGGAGCGGCTGCTCGAAGAGGTGTCGTTTATGGCGCCGACCTATGCCGGGCGATCTATCACGGTAGATGCCGACTACGTCAACCGGAACCTGGGGGAGCTGGCCGAGGACGAGGACCTGACCCGTTACATCCTGTGATCACACCGGGTCACGCAGGGATAAAGGACCCCGCCGGGGCGGGGTCGATTCACAGGAAACTGACTCCGGTTTAGAAGTCGATCACCTTGTCGGCGTTTGCAAGCACATCGATGACCGCGAATGGCGAAACCGTGTAGGGGAGATCTTCAGGGCTAGGCAGCACCCCGTAATCGGGCGCCCGGTCACCGAACCGCTCGCGGTAGCAGATCGGACAAAGCACGAGATGGTCATGATTCGACACCACCTGGCCCAGTTCCTCGTCAGACCGGATAAAAACTGCTCCAGATTCTCCTGCAGCGAGATCTCGCTGCCGTCCCCTTGCGCGCACTTGAAGCGCCGCTTGTCGATGATCCGTTCGACACCCAGCGCCGCGCCGTCCAGGGTCGCGAATATGGTCACGTTCTGTGGGCGATACCGCATCTTGGCGAACGTCTTGGCCAGCGTCACCGCGAGACAGGTGCGTTCCGGGTTGCTGCGCGGATTCTCGGAAACGACGATCACGATGTTCTGTGGATCTTGGTCGACCGGTCCCTCTACCTGCCCAATCTGCGACACCCGCCTGCGGATACAGGCTCGCGCCGAACGTCAGCGCAACCGCCGACAAAGCGGAAATCAGGAAACCCTGGGTATGTGGAATTCTGTTCATAATGCTCTCCTTGTCTCGTTCGAAACTGCGTAGGGCATCACCGCCGGCCCGCTCACCTTAGGGTTTGAGGAATCGCGGCGGCCCGCGACTCCCTCACCTGGGCAGCAAGCGCGGTTGCCTACCCTGGGTGCCCAATCACTCTGCGCTATGGATCAGTCGTCTTCGGTGTCGTCCTGGCAGACGATTACCGTGGTCGTCTCACAGAAGTAGACGTTGACCCCGGACTGGGCCGGTGCTGGGGACTCGACACAAGCCTCCGCGTCGATACCCGGCGGCATCACCTCGACGCAGTTGTCACCAAAGATCGGATTTTTGATCTGGTTCTGGCCGCCCGCGCCGAACGCCGCCGAGGCGGCGAGACCGAACAACAGCGCAGTCAGTGCAACAAATGGAATTTTCATGACCTGTACCTCCGTATACAGCCAGATCCTGGCATCAGGACCTGATTTGATGATCTTCCCTCCGGCGCTGTTGGCACATTGACAAATGACAATCGGGTATCCATCGGATCGGCTGCCCCTGGGCTCAACCCTGAGCCGGCGACACCATGGTCAGCGCGCCGGGGCGGCCGGATGCGCGTACCCGGTTGAAGCCGACCACAGATCGCGAGTAGCCTTTCGGCGACATACCGGCCACGCCGCTGAGGCAATCAGCGATGCCGGCGGAAGACCACATCAACGGGTTGCGGGGGGAGTCGAGCAATGAACGGATCACAGGTGACGACGGTTGCGATTGGCGCAGTCATGATGCTGACTGCAGTGCCGGCCGGGGCAGACATGGTATCGATCAGGCCCGGCTTGTGGGAAACGACCACGACCATGGAAAGCTCGTTCATGCCAGCGATGCCAGCGCGGCGAACGACCGAATGCGTCCGCGAGTCGGATTACGATCTCGACCGGATGCTCAGCGGGCAGGGCGACTGCAGGATCAGCGACCGGAGCGTGGCAGGGAATACCCTCAAATGGCAAATGTCCTGCAACACCGGAGGGGGAGCAACAGCCAGCGGCGAGGGCGAAATGACCTCGCATGGCGACCGGATCGAAGGACATATGACCATGATGATGGAACTCCAGGGCAAGCGCATGGATACCAAGACCTCCTGGACCGGCAGGCGCCTGGGCGACTGCTGACCGACCGGCGCAGCGGACGCCGGCAACGGGCACCTCAGGGCCTCAGCACGGCCGAATGCTGCACCGCTAGTGGTCCATGCGGGAAGTTCTGAAACACTCAGCCGATTCACGAGTTTCATCTGCAAGGCACGTGAGCGTAGGACTAGCCCATGCTAATTCAAGCGATCGTAACGTCGGCGATGGGGCTCGTGCACCGGCTCGCAGGGAGCCCCGCTGTCGGGCCAATGCCGTGTTGCACCCCTTGCAAAGGAGCCTGCCATTCCCTTCGACGTGCGCCTTGCCTTGGCCCAACAGCAGGGCTCTGAGCATTACAGAACTTCCCGCATGGACCACTAGTGTCCTGAGACAGTGCCCTTGCCCTCAAGGAGCCCGGCGTTGACCTGCGTCAAGCGAGATGACGCCCGAGGTTGCCGGCGCGTCGGGCGGGCCCCAATCTTGATCGGGACGATGGCCACCAATGGATTTCTCCATGCCCGGCACGAGCATCACGATCGACGGCAACGAGGCCGCGGCACGCATTGCCTACCTGTGCAACGAGGTCATCGCCATCTACCCGATCACCCCTGCATCACCGATGGGCGAGTGGGCCGACGACTGGTCGGCGACCGGGGTGAGCAACCTGTGGGACAGCGTGCCCCAGGTGATCGAAATGCAGAGCGAGGCCGGGGCGGCCGGGGCGATCCACGGGGCCCTGCAGGCCGGCGCGCTGGCGACCAGCTTCACTGCGTCCCAGGGCCTGCTGTTGATGATCCCGAACATGTACAAGATCGCCGGGGAGCTGACCCCGACCGTGCTCCATGTGGCCGCCAGATCGCTCGCGGCGCAGGCGCTGTCGATCTTCGGCGATCACTCCGACGTGATGGCCTGTCGCGCGACCGGCTATGCGATGCTGTGTTCGGCCAGCGTGCAGGAGGTGCAGGACTTCGCGCTGATCGCGCAGGCCGCCACGCTGGCCGCACGCATCCCGTTTGTGCATTTCTTCGACGGTTTTCGCACCTCGCACCAGGTCGACAAGATCGACGCGCTGGAACGCGAAACCGTACGGGCGCTGATCAACGAGGAGTGGGTGACCGCCCACCGTAGACGCGCACTTTCCCCGGACCACCCGGTGCTGCGCGGCACTTCGCAGAATCCCGATGTGTATTTTCAGGGACGAGAGTCAGTAAATACTTACTACTCTGCTTTGCCTCGAATTCTCCAAGACGTGATGGATCGCTTCGCCGATCTGACCGGGCGGCGTTACGGCCTGTTCGAGTACCTCGGGGCGCCCGACGCGGAGCGCGTGCTGCTGCTGATGGGCTCGGGGATCGGCGCCGCCGAGGAGACCGTGGAGACCCTGGCTGCCAATGGCGAGAAAGTCGGGCTTGTCAAGGTGCGTCTGTTCCGCCCGTTCTCCACGCCCCAGCTGCTGGCCGCGCTGCCGGACAGCACCAGGGCGGTCGCCGTGCTCGACCGCAGCAAGGAGCCCGGCGCCGACGGTGAACCGCTGTACAAGGACGTGGCAACAGCCTTGGCAAGGGCCTTCGCAGATGGTGAGCGCCCACTTATGCCGCGCGTGATCGGCGGTCGCTTCGGCCTGTCGTCGAAGGAGTTCACCCCCGGGATGGTCGCCCGCATCCTCGACGAACTCGGTCGGGATCGGCCGAAAAACCCGTTCACCATCGGCATCCATGACGACGTCTCGCACACCAGCCTGGACTGGGACGCAGGCTTTACGCCGGATGCCGCAGCGGGGATCACCCGCTGCGTGTTTTACGGTCTGGGTTCGGATGGCACCGTGTCGGCCAACAAGAACTCGATCAAGATCATCGGAGAGAGCACCGGACTTCAGGTGCAGGGCTATTTTCAGTATGACTCGAAGAAGGCGGGCGCGGTTACCGTGTCGCACCTGCGCTACGGCGACCGGCCGATCCGCTCGACCTATCTGATCGGCGACGCTGAGGCACAGTTCGTGGCATGCCACCAGCCGAACTTTCTGAGCCGTTACGACATGCTGGCAAAGGCTGCGCCGGGAGGCACCTTCCTGCTCAACACGCCCACGGATGCGAACGCGGCCTGGGACAGCCTGCCGCGCAAGGTTCAGCAGCAGCTGATCGACAAACGCCTTGGGTTCCACGTGATCGATGCCTACGGCATCGCGCAGCGAGCCGGCATGGGCCGGCGGATCAATACCATCATGCAGGTCTGCTTCTTCGCGATCAGCGGCGTGCTCGACACCGGACAGGCCATCGACAGGATCAAGGCAATGGTCGCGAAGACCTATGGTCGCAAGGGCCGACGCCTGCTCGAGCGCAACTACGTCGCCATCGACCAGGCGCTGGCCGGGCTGTGCGAAGTGCCGGTGCCGGATCGCCTCACCAGTACCATCGAAATGCCACCGGTAGTGGCGGCCAATGCACCGGAATTCGTGCAGAAGGTCACCGCAACCCTGATCGCCGGGGCTGGCGACAGCCTTCCGGTCAGTGCGATGAGCGCCGACGGCACCTGGCCTTGCGGCACGGCGGCCTACGAAAAACGTCAACTCGCGTTGGAGATACCGCGCTGGGAGATGGACCTGTGCACACACTGCGGAAAGTGCCCACTGGTCTGTCCGCATGCAGCGATCCGCTCGAAGGTTTTCGACGAGGTGCTGACTCGCGACGCACCGCAGGATTTTCTACATATGCCGGTCAAGGGCGCCAAGGATTTCCCGCCCGGCACCCACATAAGCTACCAGGTCGCGCCCGATGACTGCACCGGCTGCGGCCTGTGCGTCGAGATCTGCCCGATCCGCGACAAGAAGGACCCGAAGCGCAAGGCACTGAACATGGTGCCGATCGAGACCCGACGGGAAAGCGAGCAGGCGAACTGGGACTTTTTCCTCCGCCTGCCGGAATTCGACCGCAGCGGACTGAAGGAGACCACGCTCAAGGGTGCGATGATCATGCAGCCGCTGTTCGAATTTTCCGGCGCCTGTGTGGGCTGCGGCGAAACCCCCTATATCAAGCTCGCGACCCAATTGTTCGGCGACCGCATGCTGATCGCGAACGCGACCGGCTGCTCGTCGATCTACGGCGGCAACCTGCCGACCACACCCTACACCAGCAACCCGGACGGCCGCGGGCCGGCCTGGAACAATTCGCTGTTCGAGGACAACGCCGAATTCGGCCTGGGGATGCGCGTGGCCATCGACAAGCAGGCGGAACACGCAGCGGAGTTGCTGCGTGAGCTGGCCGGCGAAGTCGGGGAACCCCTGGTCGAGGCGATCCTCGGTGCCGATCAACAAGGGGAAGACGGAATCTCCGGACAGCGCCGACGCATCGGGGAACTCAAGGCCCGCCTGGCCGGCATCGAACGTCTGGCGGCACGCACCCTCGAGGGCGTGCTCGACTGCCTGGTCCGCAAGAGCGTATGGCTGATCGGCGGCGACGGTTGGGCGTACGACATCGGCTACGGAGGTGTCGACCACGTGCTGGCCTCCGGGCGCAACGTGAACATCCTCGTATTGGACACTGAGGTGTATTCCAACACCGGCGGGCAGACTTCGAAGGCCACGCCGCTGGGCGCCGTGGCCAAGTTCTCGGCCGCTGGCAAACCCGTGCAGAAAAAGGACCTGGCGATGATGGCGATGGCCTACGGCAATGTCTATGTCGCCCAGGTCGCCTATGGGGCGAAGGACGTGCAGGTCCTGCGCGCCTTCCTGGAGGCAGAGAGCTACGACGGCCCCTCGCTGATCATCGCGTATTCACCCTGCATCGCGCATGGCATCGATCTGAGCAACAATCTGCGCCAGCAGAACCTTGCGGTGAACGCGGGCCATTGGGGGCTGTTCCGCTACGACCCGCGCAAGGCGGCCGCAGGCGAGAATCCCTTGCACCTGGATTCAAAAGAACCATCCTTGCCGTACCGCGATTTCGCGATGAGCGAAACGCGTTTCGCCGTGCTCGAGCGTACCCATCCGGAGGCCGCTCATCGCTTCATGGAGACAGCCCAACAGCAGACGATGGCAAAGTTCCACCTTTACGAACAACTGGCGAAACTGGCAGTCGGAGAGCCGCCCGGCGGTCAATCACAGGGATGAGCTGCGAGCGGAGTCGCGCAGGCCAGGCACCGGATCAGCGCGCACAGAAGTGCCCACCGGCCGTGGCGACGAGAGGGCCAGGCAGTCGGCAGTCGGCAGTCGGTCGAGAGGTTGCCGTCGAGTTGAGGCCAATGGCCGTCGCTTGGGGACGGGTGCCCCGGGCTGTCCGATGCGCCGGCATGTGTCACAGGGATGCAGCAGCCGAGCCTCCAGGGACAGATTCGCGGCGCCCCGCGGGTCGGGCAGCTTGGAGCGCTTTTCGATGGCGGATGGCTCGTTGAGTAAATGCGATTGGAGTGAAGGCGAAGGGCACCGGCAACAGGGCGCAGAAGTGCCGGACGGTGAGATCGCCGTTTGGTGGCCTTGATGGCCCGCGTTCGGAAAACAAACAGGCACCGCCGCCGCTTCGATGCGGGATGCCAGGATTAGGAGAATCGTTCATGAACCTGAGCACCCAATGGCTTGGTATGCAACTGGCCAACCCCTTCGTGCCCTCGGCATCACCCTTGTCACGCAGCCTCGACAGCGCGAAGCGCCTGGAGGACGCCGGGGCGAGTGCCATCGTGATGTATTCGCTGTTCGAGGAAGCCGTACGCGCCGAAGAGGAGAGCATGACGCGCTTCCTGCACCATCAGGAAACCGGCAACGCCGAGGCGGATGGCTTTCTCCCCAGTCATCACGACTTTCCGGGTGAACTGGACCGCTATCTCGAACAGGTCGCGGCCCTCAAGGCTACGCTCGACATTCCGGTGGTCGCCAGCCTAAACGGCGTAACCGCCGGCGGCTGGATGGACCATGCCTCGGAGATCGCCGATGCCGGCGCCGATGCCCTCGAACTCAACGCCTACTATGTCGCCGGCGACGTGTGGGAGGAGGGGCACTATGTCGAGCAGCGCTACATCACCCTGTTGCAGGAACTGGGCGGGCGCATCCGAATCCCGATCAATATGAAAATCTCGCCCTTCTTCAGCTCGATCGGCAACCTGGTGAAGAAACTCGAGGCGAACGGCCTGGCCGGCGTCACGCTGTTCAATCGATTTTTTCAACCGGACATCGATATCGACGGCATGCGACTGACCCACTCGCTGACGCCGACACGCTCCAGCGACGCGCTGCTGGCGATGCGCTGGATCGCGATCCTGCATGGCCGCGTCGAGTGCTCTCTGGGCGCGACCGGAGGCATCCATACCGCCGACGACGCAGTCAAGCTGTTACTGGCCGGGGCCGACGTGGTGCATCTCTGCCATGCGCTGTTGAAGAACGGTTCACAGCACCTCGGCAAGCTGATCAGCGGTCTCTCGGAATGGATGGAGCAGCAGGGTTTCGAGAACATCGACGATTTTCGCGGGCGCATGAGCCAGTCGAGCGTGCTGGACCCATCCGAGTACGAACGGCTCAACTATATTCGGGTGATCGAGGGGCACAGCAGCCCGGACGGCGTCTGGCGCTGATCGCCGGAGCGGCCCCTCAAACCAGGGGGCTCTTGCGCAGACCAACGGCCCCACCGAGCTTCTCGAGGCCGGTCACGAGCATCCACAAGGTATGCACGGACGCCATCACACCGAGCGACAGCGCCAGCATAATGAATGGCGCAACCAGCATCGCGACCAGCCAGTGCAGTTCCAGCAACATGCCGGCACCCACCGTGGTCAACACAAAAAGTACAATGATCTCGATCCAGGATTGTCCCCAGGGCGATTCTGCGAGCGTCTTCGGGTTGTTCATGGCAGCTTGAATCTCATGCGCGGCTGATGTGCAGAATGTAGCGTGCGGTATACCGCAGGATGGTTGAACTTGGTCGCACTTTTGTTTCGGTCGAGGCCGGCACACTGACAGACTGTGGCGCACGACACAGACACTCAGGACATTGCTTCGGCCCACGATGCAACGGATAGAATGGCGGCAGTCCAAGACCCCTGGCCGTGCTATGACCCGATTCGAATTCCCCCACTGGCTGGCGATGGCCTTTGCGATTTTTTTTGCCGTGCTGGCGATCGACCCAGTATCACGCACCGTCTGGGCCGCCGAGATGATACCGGTCGTGCTCGTGTTCCTCGCCCTGCTGCTGGGTTACCGCTATTTCCGATTCAGCAACATCGCATATGCATTGATGGCGTTCTGGCTGTTCTGGCATACCATCGGCGGACACTATACCTTCGCCAACGTACCCTTCGACTGGTTCAACCAGCTATTGGGTTCCGAGCGCAACCAGTTCGATCGGGTCGCCCATTATTCGGTCGGCTTCTATGCCTACCCCGCGGCGGAATGGATGCTGCGCCGCGGCCACTGCCGCTACGTCCCGGCCAATCTGTTCGCGCTGCTGCTGGTGATGGGGGTCGCGGCCGGCTATGAGATCATCGAGTGGTGGTATGCGGTGCTGGCTGGCGGCGATGTCGGCATCGAGTTCCTCGGCTCGCAGGGCGATGTCTGGGATGCCCAGAAAGACATGCTGGCAGACACACTGGGCGCGGTGACAGCGCTGGTGCTATTTGCGTTCACGAGGCCAGACCTGGCGCCCCGCGGTCGACCCGAATACCCGCCGGGATGAAGACCCGATGAGCAACGCTCGGCCGCCCCGCAGGCCGTAGGCGCCTATTTGAGGTTTTCCAGGCCTTTGGTATCGATGCCTTTCAAGACTTCGCGCTCGAGGTGACGCTGCTCCTGCGACGCGTCATATTCCCGCTGTTGCGCAAGCCTCTGTTGTTCCAGGACCATCCTGGTCTGCCGTTGGGCCGCTTGCTCCTCGGACTCGCATTGCCTGAACCCGTCTGACCATCCCTGCGCGTACTGACTGTCGGCCTCAAATCGTCTCGGGTCCTTCTTGAACTCTTCGAACAGGCTGCCGCCCGCCTTGTGACCGCTGTGACAGCCGTCGTCGAAGCCATCCGCATAGGCCAGCGGATAACCCTGCTCGATCATGGTTTCTTTCTGACTGGCGCAGGCCGAAAGCAACACCATGCCGGAGGCCGCCAAGCCGCCCAGCAGCAGTCGTGAACGCTTCATGCTCGTTACTCTCATTCAGGAAATTTCTTTGTCGACGGAACTTACAGTTTCATGCTCCGTTAAACACCGCAATAGTACAACCAGCAGTTACTTAAGCTGATTCCGGTCGTTTCTGGAGAAGACGTCGGCGGCATGAACGCCGCCGTCGAGCCTACAGGGAGGTATTCACGGCGTTTTGCGCAAGAAATCATCGGAATCACCAGGGCACTAGGTAAGTGCCATTCGCACTGGTAGCGAGGTTATTCGGCCGGCCCGCCGCGTGCGCGCATCAGCAGGGTTCGCAGGCCTTCGAGCGCGAGACCGAGCAGCAGGCCAAAAGCGACATGGACCGTAACACAGGCGAGGCCGGTCAACAGGATGACCACGAGGCCGTCGGGCTGCGCTTTGCGCAGACGCTTGCTGATTGCCAGGTCGATACCCGCCGGTATCAGCAGTGCGCCGATCGCCGCCGTCGGCAACAGGAGCAACAGCGCCAGGGCATCCGATCCAAGGAACAAGCCGAGCAGCAGACAACTCAAACCGAAAATGGCCGTGGCTAGGCCGGTGCGGGCTCCGAACTTGTACTGGACCACAAGCCCGCCCGCGCCATGGCACATCGGAAACGCACCGAACGGTGCCAGCAGCAGGTTCAGCACACCAGAGCTCCATGCAAGACGGTCCGGCGTTATGCGCGCACGGTCGCGCGGAAACAGGTCTGCGGCAATGGCGGCCGTGATCAGGGTGGCATTGGTCAGCGTGATAGCCAGCTGCGGCAGGAGCACGCCCTGGGCCGAGGCCCAAAGGCTTTGCAAATCGGGCAAAATCAGCCGCGGCAGCGAGAGCCGCAACGACAGCCCGGGCAAAGCGACGTCGGCCTGTAACAGCCCCCAGAGCCCGGCACCCATAACAACCGCCAGCGCCGCCAACGGTTTGAAGCGCGTCCATTGCAACAGCAGCAAGCCAGCCAGCGCCACCAGACCGACCGGGGCGTCCTGCGATACCAACTTGATCCCGGCCCACACCAGATAGAGGCCGACGCCAAGCTGTATACCGCTCAAGACCGTGTGCGGAATCCGGCTCCCCAATCGACCGACGACACCCATAGCGGCGAACAGGCACAGGATGCCGCCGAGCAGCAAGCCGCTCGCCGCGACCTCCGGCACACTCAGCCCGCCGGCGATCACCAGCGCGGCCACCGCCTTCATCGGCTGCACCGGCACCGGCCGTCGGTAAATCATCGCCGTTGCCAGCGCAAACAGGCCGAACCCGACCAGCACCCCGACCGGGTCGAGCGGCTGCACCGCGAACATGCCGACCATCAGCGGCAAAAAGGTACCCAGGTCGGCAAAGGCGCCGGACAGATCCCCGACCCAGCGCGACCTCGGGGGCGGGCGCTGCCGGGAGCGTCCTGGACCCACCGTGGGCTGGGGCATACCCTGTGCGGTTCTGTCCGCAGCCGCCGGCTTGTCGCCGTATCCGTGCCCGGAACCGGTCAATGTCGCAATAACTCTTGCATCAGCGCGGTTGCCGCCACGTCAAGATTGGCGCATTCTCTCCGCCACATATGCATATTCTGCGCATCATCGGAAAAAATGCAGGATTTCAGTGAAGCCTTTGCGTTGGCGTTCCGATTGGTGATTTCGGCCGATCCGGATTTGCTCGAGATCATCTTGCTGTCGCTCAAGGTCAGCCTGACCGCGGTCGTGATCGCCTGCCTCATCGGTCTGCCGCTAGGCACAGCGGTGGCGATGGGCCGTTTCCCCGGCCGCACCGGCGTCATCATACTGCTCAATGCGCTGATGGGCCTCCCCCCGGTCGTCGTGGGCCTGCTGATCTACCTTCTATTGTCCAATGCCGGACCGTTGGGTTGGATGCAGCTGCTGTACACCCCGACGGCGATGATCATCGCCCAGGCGGTCCTGATCACCCCGATTGTCGCCGCATTGTCGCGCGAGATCCTGGAACAGCTGAACAACGAATACGCGGAACAGTTCCACTCACTGAGCGTCCCGGGAACCACTGCCGCCGGCGCACTGCTGTGGGATGCCCGCTACAGCCTGCTCACAGTCGCACTGGCGGGTTTTGGGCGTGCGGTGGCCGAGGTCGGCGCGGTGATCATCGTCGGCGGCAACATCGACCACCTCACCCGGGTCATGACCACCGCGATCGCGCTCGAGACCTCCAAAGGCGATCTGGCGCTGGCACTGGGCCTGGGCATCGTATTGATCACGATCGCACTGTCGGTGAATGCCGCGGTCATGACCCTGCGGCTCACCGCAACGAGGTACGCCTATGCCTGACGCGATTGCAATCAGCGCGCGTTGCCCCTGGCCGCGTGTGATACCGGATGGCGACCGTCTGGGCGAGACCCGCGGACTGATCTATCAGGCCGGCGATTCGCGACTGATCGAGGGTATCGACCTGATGATCCCGCGCGGCAGCATTACGGTCATGATGGGTCCGAACGGAGCGGGAAAGAGCATGTTGCTGCGCCTGCTGCACGGGCTCCTGACGCCGACCGCGGGCCAGGTCTTATGGAGCGGCCTGCCGCTCGACGCGGAGCTGCGCCGGCAGCAGGCGATGGTGTTTCAGCGCCCGGTGCTGCTGCGCCGCTCGGTCGCCGCCAACATCCGCTTCGTACTCAAGCTGCGCGGGCGTCCGGACCCGACCCGGATCGACGAGATCCTGACTGAGGTCGGCCTCGAGACGCACGCGAAACAGCCGGCCCGCCTGCTGTCGGGTGGCGAGCAGCAGCGCCTGAACCTGGCGCGCGCACTGGCCAGCGATCCCCGTGTGCTGTTTCTCGACGAACCCACGGCCAACCTCGACCCAGCCTCGACTGCCGCGATCGAGGCCATCGTAAAGAAGGCCCACGGCCGCGGCACAAAGATCATCTTTGTCACCCACGATCTGGGCCAGGCCCGGCGACTCGCCGATGACGTGGCATTCCTGGACTCGGGGCGGCTGACCGAACAATCGTCGGCCCAGACGTTTTTCGATAATCCGCTGTCACAGGCCGCCCGCGACTATCTCGACGGGCGGCTGGTGTTGTGACAATCGTCCACGCAGCGACACAGGGGGAGACCCGTGCTGAAGAGAGTTCTGATCCGAGTTGCGCCACTGGCGCTGCTGAGCAGTGTGCTGATTGCAGGGCCGAGTGCGGCGCAGGACCAATCCATCCTGCTGCAGTCGACCACGTCGACCGCCAACTCCGGGCTGTACGACGCGATCCTGCCGGTATTCACCGATAAGACCGGCATAAAGGTCAACGTGGTCGCGGTCGGCACCGGCCAGGCGATCAAGAACGCGCAGAATGGCGACGGCGACGTACTGTTGGTGCACGCCAAATCGGCCGAGGAAGCGTTCGTCGCCGGGGGCTACGGCCTGGAGCGCTTCGACGTGATGTACAACGACTTCGTCATCGTCGGACCGGCAGCAGACCCGGCCGCGATCGTCGGCGGCAGGGATGCCGTCGCGGCCCTGAAATCGATCGCCGACAGCCAATCGATCTTCGCCTCGCGCGGCGACAATTCCGGCACCCACAAGAAAGAGACCACCCTGTGGAAGGAGGCCGGTGTCGACACGTCTGCCGGCAGCGGCGCCTGGTACAGGGAGACCGGCTCGGGCATGGGGGCGACGCTGAACGCAGCGGTCGGCATGGGTGCGTATGCGCTGACCGACCGCGGCACCTGGATCAGCTTCAAGAACAAAGCGGATTATCAGATCGTTGTCGAGGGCGACAAGGACCTGTTCAACCAGTACGGTGTGATCCTGGTAAACCCGGCCAGGCACCCCAATGTGAACAAGAGCGAGGGCCAGGCGTTCATCGACTGGATTCTGGGCGACGAAGGACAAATGGCGATCGCCGACTACAAGCTCGATGGCCAGCAGCTGTTCTTCCCGAACGCGAAGCGCTGATCAGCCCCGCTCGCGTGTCAATCGTCGATGGCGAGCATTACGTCGCTGGCCTTTGCCGTCACCGCCTTGCCCTATTCCAGAGCGAGTCGATTGGCCGAGTCGGAAGCAATCGCAGAGGTCACCAGCTTGCCACCAACGATGTCGATCTGAACCGGCGCCGCAACGCCGTCCTTGCGGACGTGGACCAGCGTGCCCTTCAGCATGTTGCGCAAGCCGAGTTTCGGCGCACCTTCTCCTGCGGCAGGATCAGCCACCGTTGAAAAGTACCGTTCCAAAGCCCGTCATGTCATAACCGGCAAACTCGGCCGCCTTGGCCTGGAACGCGGGTGAAAGGCAAAACCTGAACAGGCACTGCATCGGGGGATCGAACCAGGCCGCGCGGTCGACCAGCAAATCATAGCGCTCGCGCACCAGCGGAACAAAGCCGAGTCGCAACTGCCCGGCCATTGCACGCAATCCCAGGGCGGCATCAGCCTTGCCCTCGAGCACCGCGATCGCCGCATCCGACTCGCTGCGCGCCGTGTCCGTCCAGGCGATGTCATTCTCGCCCAGGCCGGCCTGCGCCAGAAACTGCATCAGCAAAACCTGGCTGCCCGCGCCGGGCTGGCGCGGTACCATTCTGCGACCGGCAAGATCCTTGAGGTCGGAATACTCGCCGCCTGCGTCAGGCGCGACGATCAGGCCGCGCTCGCGCCAGCCAAACTCGATCAGTGCAACCGGTGCATGACCGAATCTTCGCGCCACCAGCGGGACATTCCATTGCTCACTTTCCGGGTCGTAGACATGCAAGCCGGTAGCCAGACCCTCGCCGCGTTCGAAACGCTCGAGCCCATCCAGGCTGCCATCGAGCAACGTCGCCAGGCCACAGCCGGATTCGCGCAGGGCCCATTCCAGCAGCGGCTCATAGCTGCCGAGGAGCACACCGGGTCGGCGGTTGGCCAGGCCCCCGCCCGAGCTTTCGCGTGCCAACCACGCCTCGACCTCGTGGCGCGGGAACAGCAGCTTACCCATTGCGCGCGAGCAGGGAATCTGGCCGGAAGCGGCCAGATCGTAGACCTTTCGTTCCTTGATGCGCAGCAACTCGGCCAGTTCCCTGGTGGTGAGATATTCGGTCTCGTGCTGTGACATAAACCTGAGTTCGGTTCCTTGTTGTCGACACCGGGTGCCGGCCGATCTTGTTCGCCAGTTTACACCCGGCACATCGCCGGATTCGAAGGTCGCGTGCGGCAAGGCGCGGGCACGCTGGTGCAGTGCAGGCGTCCGGATAGCTCATGGGCCGACGACAAGGGACAGCCAGGATTGAACCCCGCGAAAACAAGATTCGCAGCCGCCGGATCGGATTCCGCTGCTCGGCGCATGACCGACTGGTACAACACAGGCGGGCCTTCCTGCGCCAACCTCTCAATGTCGCTGGCAGGCGAAGCTTGCAGGGGTTACAGTGAAGCGTTTCCTGGGTCGCTTACGCAGGCTTCGGCAATGTTCGCAAAATCACGTCGGAATTCCGGTGGCGCCTTGCTCGGCTGGGTGATCTTGCTGTTGATCATCGGGGGCGCTGCTGCGGTCTACTTCAAACTGCACCCGGAAAACCTTCCGGAGTGGGCGGCCAAGACCGGAATCGGCGGGGGTCTGCAGACGACGACCGTCTACAAATGGCAGGATGCCTCTGGCGCCTGGCAGATCACTGACCAGCCGCCAGAGGCCGGCATCGACTACGAAGTGCAGAGCCACGTCCGTGACACCAATGTGCTGCCCATTCCACCCAAACTCGAACGCTGATCGACACAGTTGGTATCACGCATTCTTCTTCGGGAGCGGAAAGAAAGGGGACACGGCGGCTGCATCGACGACATGCAGGTGCGCCCGGTCATCGTGGTGCGGTGAATTCTCGAATACCCGCCCGGCCGCCGAGGACAGCGGTTCTGGTCGGGATGCGACAAGGACCAGCCTGAAACGGTTGAAGCCGCGCCTGTTTCGTTCCGCAACACCGCGCTGCAGCGCCGCACCGATCTCATCGATACGCCAGGGCGCACGGTCCGTGTCGATCACGTATATCAGCAATCGTCCGCCGACCTCGATCTTCGCGCCCTGCCCGCTGTCTTCTGGCTGACAGACGATGCGGCGGAACACCTCGTCAGGACAGGCACATCCCAGCGCATCCCGAACGAAGCGCTCGATCTGCGGGTACTCGTTCATAGACCACTCAGCATATTCGACACCCGTCAATCGAGACCATAAAGGGTTGGCAACAGCCAGGAGAACATCGCCCACATGATCAGCGTCAGCGGTATACCGACGCGCAGGAAGTCGCTGAATCGATAACCACCGGCGCTCATGACCAGTAGGTTGGTCTTATACGCAATTGGCGTCGCGTAGCTCATATTGGCCCCGAACAGCACCGCAAGGACGAACGCCTCCTCCGGCAGACCGAGTCGGCGCGCAATACCAATGGCAATAGGCGTGCCGATCAGCGCCGCGGCATTGTTCGAAACGATGTTGGTCATCACCGCCATCAGCAGCATCAGGCCGCTCAGCAACCCGGCGGGGGAGGCCCCCTGGGTCGCCGACACGAACAGTTCCGCGAGATAGTCGGCCGCACCGGTCTTGAGCAGGGCGGCGCCGAGCGCCAGACTGGCCACAACGATCAGTATCACCTGAGTGTTCAATGCACGCGCCGCGTCGCGCCAGCTCAGGCACGCACTCGCCAGCATCAAGAGTACACCGGCCGTCGCGCTGATCGCGATCGGCAGCCAGCCGAATGCCGCACTGAGGATGATTGCGGCCATGATGCCCAATGCGATGGGCGCGCGCTGCGTGCTTGGCAGGTCAGAGGTCGCATCCAGCACCAACACATCGCCGAGGCGTTTCAGTTCGGCCAGCCGTTCGCGCACACCCTGGATCAACACCACGTCGCCGACCCGCAGCCGCACGTCCTGAATCCCACCGCGTACCGCGTGCAACTGCCACCCAGCACGATGCAACGCCAGCGTAAGCAACTGGTGGCGTTCGGCAAAACGCGCGCCGGTCAGGCTGGAGCCTTCCAGCGATGAGCCCTGGGTCACCACGACCTCGGCCAACTGCTGATCTTCGGCCCGTAGCGGATGTTCGTCATCGACCGGCGTATCACCCGAGTACAGCGCCGCCCCGAGGGCGCTTTCGTACTCCTTGAGGTTCTCTGCGCTATCGCTCAGCAACAGCCGGTCGCCGGCACGCAGAACCGCATCCGGCAGGGGCAGCAGAAAACTCTCTCCGCCACGCAGCACGCGCGATACCTGCATCTCGCCTCCGGCCTTTTCCACTGCATCGGCGAGCGTCTTGCCATCGGCAAAGCTGTCCTGCGTGACCAGCAGTTGGGCGGCGAAGACGCGCGGTGCGGCATCGCCCAGCTCAGTGTGGCGCAGCGGCAACAGGCGCGGGGCGATCAACCAGAGGTAGAGGATCGCCACGCTCGCGGCGGCCGCGACCGGAAGAACGAAATCGAACATCTCCAGCCGGCGCAGCCCAAGATCGCTGGCAACGCTCACCACCAGAAGATTCGTCGAGGTACCGATAGTGGTACTCATGCCGCCGACCAGCGTGGCGAAACCCATCGGCATCAGCACGCCCGATGCCGGACTCCCGGTTCGCAAGGAGACGCTGATCAGGATCGGAAGCAGCAACACGACAATTGGCACGTTGTTTACAAAGGCGCTCAGCACGGCGCCGACCAGCAGGGTCAACAGCAATGAAATCGACGGCGCCATGCCCCAAACGTGCGCCAGCGCGCGCCCTACCGGCTCGAGCGCCCCGGTGCGCACCAGACCCTGCCCCGCGATCATCAGGGCACACACTGCGACCAGGGCCTCGTGACCGAAGCCAAGGAAGAAATCGGTCGCATGCAGCACCTGGCCGTCGCGCTCGAAAGGGAACAACTCGAAACCCAACGTCAATACGACCAGCACAAACAGGCTGGACGTTTCGAGGGCAATGCGTTCTCGCGTGAACAGCAGCAAAGCAACCACGGTCAACAGCAACACCGCGAGCGCATGATCGTTGGGTGGGGCGGGCCAGTCCATCAATTCAGAGGTCGCGCGCGCGGAAACAGTCAGACGCAGGGAACTGGTCAGTCATACGACTAGGGCCTGTCAACGCTATGCGGACATTCATCGACGGAGGTCCATTCTTCATAGGACAAGGGGCACTGAGCGCAGTGTACCCGCGATACATAGGAGAAAGTGCAACGCGGCATCGGCAAAAATGGTGCCGACCCGGATTCGCCGGTCTATACGATGAGATATAGTGGTCCAAAGGAGCAAGCAGCGGTTTGCACCGCCAGCCGTGCGCAGCGGAATCGGTACAGCGACCGCGGGCAAGCTCGGAGATCAAGCCATGCAGGCTTTTGACATCAGGGATCGCGAGGTGTCACGCCTCCAGCCTACGGCGATGGCTGCGCGGATCGACACGGTCTGCGAAGAGCCGCAACGCTATCGCTCATCATGTCAGGAGGGCACCAGCTGATGGACAGTGAGCGTGAGCACGGCATGCAGCGCATGCTGATAGACATCGAGGCCGAGGTCGCCTACACGAGGCACTTAATCGGTCGCGATGCGCTGGACGAACGGGTGATGCAGGCGATGGCCAAGGTGCCACGAGACGCATTCGTCCCCGAGCAGATGCAGGTCGCAGCGTTCGACAACAGCCCGTTGCCGATCGGCCACGGCCAGACCATTTCTCAGCCATATATCGTTGCCCTGATGACCGACCTGCTGGCCCCGCAACCTGGTCACCGGGTGTTGGAGATCGGCACGGGTTCGGGTTACCAGACCGCCGTGCTGGCGCTGCTGTGTGCCACCGTCTGCAGCATGGACCTGATCGCGTCGCTCACCCGGCAGGCGGCGGCACGGCTCACGCGGCTCGGCTACGACAACGTGCAGATTCGCAGCGGCAACGGCTACGCTGGCTGGCCCGATAACGCACCCTACGACGGCATCATCGTCACCGCAGCGGCGCCCCATACCCCTCAAGCGCTGATCGAGCAGCTCAAGCCCGGGGGTCGTCTGGTGATCCCGCTGGGTCAGCCGCACGCAGCACAACGCCTGGTGGTGCTGCACAAGGACCTTCAGGGCCAGGCCACGACCGACGACATCCTCGGGGTGGCCTTCGTCCCCCTGATCGACCAGGAACAGCCGAGCTAGAAAATGAAAAGCGGCATGCGTCCCCATCGGTTCCGGCGATTCCTCAAAGATGTATCCGCGCATACCCCGTTCACCCGGCTGGTCATGCTGCTGGTGTTACTTTGGCTGGTGTTTTCCGCCGGACTGTACCTGGCCGAGCGGGGCACCCAGGGTGCGGCCATCGATTCCTACGGCGAGGCGTTGTATTGGGGCGTCGCGGCGTTCTCGACCGCGGGGATCGCCGACGCTCCGCTGTCCGGGGCCGCACGTCTGATCGGTGGCCTGTGGATCGTGATCGGTTCGGTGGTGTTCTTCGGCGCGATTGTGGCGACCGTGACCGGCTATTTCATGCGGCCGTTACAGCGCCCCCACAAACAAATCATCGACACCATCGAGTACAACCTCGAACAGCTGAACGATCTGGATCTGGATGAACTGGACCTGCTCAAGGAAACAGTCGACACACTGATCGTGCATGTCGAGCATCTGAAAGCGCGTCAAACGGCACGCCGCTGACGACCGGGGTTCAGAGGCGCGCGAGATAGGTCTGCAGGCGCTCCCAGCCGATCTGCAGCCGGGCCTCGACGCTGTCCAGCGTGCGCAGCGTGCCGTCGTCGCCGAACAACCGTATACCGGCATAGAGCAAACCGACCACCAGCACCAGCGATATCAGTTTTTTCAGGCCGCGGCCGGTCACGCGCAGCGCCTCCCGGGCAAGGCTTGCCGACAGGCTCGGCGGCCCGCTGCGCGCCGGGCGACCGCGTGGAGCTTCATCCAGGATCGAGACGCGGGGTCTGCGCGGCGGCGTTTCGCGGGATTTTTGCGGCGGCCGGTCTGGTGCAACCGCCAGTGCGGGACACAGCGCGCGCAGCCGGTCCGCCAGTTCTTTCACTTCACTGTCCCAGCGCCGGTCGGTGAGGACCGCCGCCTGCAGGCGCGACAGTCGCTCGATGCTCTCCGGCAGCACCTCGGCGGCCGGCATGGTCGCCCCCCCGACCAATACCGGAATCACCTGCTTGCGTTGCGCGAATGCGGACTCGATCTCGGCCCGCACCCAGTCGGTCGGCGCGAACAGCCGCCTGCCGAAGCCATGCTCGGCCTGCGACGCCCAACGTCGGCCGATCACCACCAACAGGGCGTCGCTGGCCGCAATCGAGCGGTGCAACACCTCGGTGAAATCACTGCCCACCGGGATCTCGATGTCGCGAAAGACCCACTCCGCGCCCAGGATCTCACTGAGGTCGTCGGCCAGACGGCCGGCGAAGCCCTGGCTGTCATCACGCCGGTAGCTGACGAAGACTCCTGCCATGACAGGCGGCCCCTCCCGATTCAGTCGATTTTTTTCGTATTCGAGGGCACGATACTAACGCGGGCGCGCCAGACGCGCCCAAACCTGCGGTACGCTCCCTTGAGCGCCGTTTTGGCCCTTGTCGCAGTTGCACCTAAACCGCCAGAGCCTGGTAGAGATGCAGCACCAGGATATCCACTGCCAGCATGAACAAGGTGAAGCTCCCGTTCCAGCGCAGGAAGCCGCGCGCATCGATACCGAAACGGCCGTGCATGGCCAGGTGCATGCCGGAGAACGGCGAGCTGCTGACTCCGGCGGCCCAGGTCATCAGGTAGGTGATTCCCATCAGGTTCGGGTCGGGCGTCAATGGCGCCAGCAGGCCGTGTGCTGTAGCGATGCTGATCACCGGATGCACCCCGGCAGCCGATACGCCCACCATGAGCAACAGCAGCAGGCTGGCCTCGGTCGCGCCGAATTCGAGCAGGTCGAGCGTCCAGCCACTGGTCTGCACGACGCTGGCGATGCCGGCCGCCAGTACCCCCGCGGCCAGGAACAGCAGCAACTCTCCGGACATGCGCGGCAGGCCGGCCCGAACATGGCCCGCGAAGCGCCGGGGCGCATCCGCCGCATGACGGGCCAGCAACACAACGACGGTAAGGATCAGCGCCATCGAGCTGATCAGTGACAGGATCGGCAGCAGCGGCAGCGCATGGTGCAGGGTCATCACCAGCACTGCCAGCAGACCGGGCACCCAGAGCGCACCGAAGTGCATCGGATAGCCGACGAAATCGGCCGCGGCCGGCCAACGTGACAGCTGCCAGCTGGCGACCAGTAGCCCGAGCGCGGCCAACGGCAACCCGACCATCGACAGCGTGAGCAGCTGGGCCCCCGGTGCATTGCTCAATGCGATGCCCATCGCGGCGAAGAAGGGCGACCAGAGCGAGGCCAGGGCGAAACCGCGAGACAGAACGCTGGCCTGCAGCGGCGTCATCGGCTGCCGGCGCGACTGCCGATCGCCGAGGATCATCACCGCCGACAAATTGATGACCGAGCCGAACAGGTGCACCCCGAGCAACGTGCGCCAAAGCGCGCTGCGACCGCGCGGGTCCGGTTCTCCGGCATCGACCGCGGGCAGGCTGATCAGGCGCAGGAAGCTGACCCCGGCGAGCATCGCCAGCAGCGCCTGATTGGTACTCAGTGCCTTTTGCCACTGCGGCTGACCGCCGCCCAGCCACGCGTACAACAGACCAGCGGCCCCGATTGCAAACATCAGCAGGGTCTGGGTGCGTTGCAGACCGCTGACACGGCCGGCCAGCAGCAGTCCGGCGAGCCAGAATATTCCCCCCGCCAGTCCCGGTGGCAAACCCAACCCGGCGCCGTGCGCCATCGACGCCAGGATCGCGCCGAGCAGCAGCCACCCGGCTGCCGCAGCAGTCGCGGTGTCCGAAGCATTTGGGGTCACGGTCGATGGCACTGGCTCAACGAGCAGCCGGGCATCGAACGACGCGTTGCCGCGTTGGATCCAGCCGCGTCTGCCGCAAGGACGCGGCAGTTACGCCTCCACTGAGGGGTTCATGGCGTCCCGCGCGTCGGATCCGCCGGTGCGCTACTGCGAAGATCAGTGCCGCTGGAGTCATGATGACAGCATATCGCCCGGGGAGGCGAAGGGCATGTCCTGCGCAGAAAAAGCCCCAGGCGCAGATGCGCAAGACCGGCCCTCATCGGCCGGTCGAACTGTGACGCAATCACGACAGAAAAGGGGTCGACCTGGCCTTCCGGGGCAGTCTCCGCCACCGGTGGCACGCGGGCGAACACAGTGCGATGCTTGCGCGGAGTGTCGTGCAACGCTAATCGCCGACAATTTTTAGGCTAACAGCAGACACAAAGCCCGCTAGAATTGGGCCCCTCGCGAACTTCGAGGAACGCCGTATGAACACCCCCGCACCGACCGAACTCAACCTGCACCGCATGTCACGCGTGCTCGAGGTCACCTTCCAGGATGGCGCAAACTTCAAGCTGCCGGCCGAATACCTGCGCGTGTATTCGCCTTCTGCGGAGGTTGCCGGCCACGGACCCGGGCAGCGCAAGGTGCCGCTGGGCAAGGAAGGCGTGAACATCGACCGCATTGAGCCGGTTGGCAATTACGCCGTCGTGCTGCATTTCGACGATGAGCACAACACCGGCATTTACTCCTGGGAAACCCTGTACAATCTCGGCAAACACTACGATGAACTGTGGGCGGATTATCTGGCGGAGCTGAAGGAAAAGGGCTACACGCGCAAAGAGCCCGCCGCCTGATATCCGTGACTGCAGCTCGCCTGCGCGGGACGGCCAAATGACGAATCCAAGACGCAACACGCATTTCGGTTACCGCACCGTGGACAGTGGCGAAAAGGCCGGCCTCGTGCGGGGCGTTTTCGACTCGGTCGCATCGAAGTACGATTTGATGAACGACCTGATGTCGTTCGGCGTCCATCGCCTGTGGAAGCGATTCGCCGTCGAGTTGGCCGGCGTGCGGCCCGGTCAGCAGGTACTCGACCTGGCCTCTGGCACCGGCGATCTGGCCGACCGCTTCGCCGATCTCGTCGGCCCAGCAGGGCTGGTGCTGATGACCGATATCAACGCGGCCATGCTGGGTGTCGGGCGTGACCGTATGGTCGACCGCGGTCACGCCGGCAACGTCGGTTATGTGCAAGTGGATGCCGAGGTGCTGCCATTCCCCGACGCCAGTCTCGACCTGATCACCATCGCCTTCGGCCTGCGCAACGTGACCGACAAGGGCAGGGCGCTCGCGTCAATGTACCGTGCCCTCCGGCCGGGTGGCCGGGCACTGGTGCTGGAGTTCTCCAAGCCGGTCAACAGGCCGTTGGAGAAACTCTACGACATCTATTCGTTCCACATCCTGCCACGTATGGGTGCAATGGTCGCCAGGGATGAGGACAGCTACCGTTACCTGGCCGAGTCGATCCGGATGCATCCCGATCAGGAGACACTGCGGGTCATGATGGAGCAGGCAGGCTTCGAGAACTGCGACGTCCACAACCTGACCGGCGGCATCGTCGCGGTGCATCGCGGATTCAAGCTCTAGGACCCGGGTCAGGCAATCCAGACAACGCCAGTCGGCACAAAGGCTTCTCCAATGAACGGCGACCCACCCAGAAAGAAAGCCTCCAGGCGACGCCTCGCGACAGGATGCGGAATGATGCAGCGGCACAGTCTAGACGCTATCGGCCCGCTCGCCGGGGTGTCGTACCGTCGGCCGCTCGCAGCCTTCGGATCGCAGCCGGGTCGCCGCGTTGTGCGGCCCCGGAATCCGGAAAGGGCGGCCACGGGGCGATGATTGTGCAGGAACTCGCGCTGGAGGCGCTCGAGGAGGCCTTGAACCGGGTCCTGGCGTTGGATCCCGACGCCGGACGAAGGCTCGCCGACCTGCACGGCCGGGTCGTTCGCGTCGACCTGCAAGGCAGCGGCATCCAGCTCAACTTCGTGCCCGGACACGATGGTCGTCTGCGGCTCCTCGGCAGCATCGAACATGAGCCCGACTGCACCCTCTCAGGTAGCCCGGTGGACCTGATCCGTGCCGGCGACAGCGTCTCCGGGCATGCGCAGCTGTTTGCTGGGCGTGTGCAGATCGATGGCGACACCGGCCTCGCGCATGCCTTCAGCGAGGCACTGGCGGGCATCGACATCGATTGGGAAGAGCAGCTGTCGCATCTGACCGGTGATATCACTGCCCACGAGATCGGCCGTGGCCTGCGTGCCGCAGCGCGCGAAGGCCGGCGAATCGGTCGGAGCGCCCAAGACAACCTATCGGAGTATCTGACCGAAGAGGCACGCCTGTTGCCGCACCGTTTCGAGGTCGAGGATTTCCTCTCCGATGTCGACGAACTGCGCGACGCGGTCGATCGCCTGCAGGCGCGCATCGCCCTGCTCGAGAGGCGCCGTGGTGGTGCAGAGGGGTGATACCGGTCCGCGAGAGTCTGCGTATCGCCCACATCGCTTGGGTGTTGATGCGTCATGGTCTGGACGAGATCGTGCTGGCCGCGCACCTGTTCCGGCCGATCAGATTCTTCCGGTTCCTGTCCCCGTTCTACTGGGGTAAGAAGCCGCCGCGTGCGGTGCGGATTCGCCTCGCGCTCGAGGAACTGGGCCCGATCTATGTGAAGTTCGGGCAGATCCTGTCGACCCGGCGTGATTTACTGCCGGACGACATCGCCGTCGAACTGGCGAGACTGCAGGACCAGGTTCCGCCATTCCCCGGCGAACGGGCCAGGTCGATCGTCGAGAAGGCACTGGGGCTGCCGGTCGAGCAATTGTTCGCCGAGTTCGATAGCACGCCGCTGGCCTCGGCCTCGATCGCCCAGGTGCATGCAGCGACCATGCACGACGGGCGCAAGGTGGTCGTCAAGGTCGTGCGACCCGGCATCGAACGAACCATCCAGCGCGACATCGATCTGCTGTTCACCATCGCACGTTTGGCGCGCAAGTATTCCCGGGAGGCACGTCGACTGCGCCCGGTCGAGGTCGTCGAGGAATACGACAAAACCATCCACGACGAACTCGACCTGCTGCGCGAAGCAGCAAACTGCGCCCAGCTGCGGCGTAACTTCAGCGATGGCAGGCTACTGTACGTGCCGGAGGTGTTCTGGGACTACACGCGCGCGAATGTCATGGTGCAGGAGCGCATCTACGGTATTCCGGTCGACCAGGTCGACGAACTGCTGGCCGCCGGCGTCGATATGAAAATGCTCGGCGAGCGCGGCGTGGAGATCTTCTTCACGCAGGTGTTTCGCGACAATTTTTTTCACGCCGATATGCATCCGGGCAATATCTTCGTGCGCCCGGATGGCACCTACATCGGCGTCGATTTCGGCATCATGGGCACCCTGACCAAAGCCGATCAGCGCTATCTGGCAGAAAACCTGTTGGCGTTTTTTCATCGGGACTACCGCAAGGTCGCCGAGTTGCATGTCGAATCCGGGTGGGTTCCACGCGACACGCGGATCGAGGATTTCGAGGCCGCGATCCGCACAGTCTCCGAGCCGATCTGGGAAAAACCGATCAGCGAGATCTCGTTCGGCCATTTCCTGTTGCGCCTGTTTCAGGTCGCACGCCGGTTCAATATGGAGATACAACCGCAGCTCGTGCTGCTGCAGAAGACCCTGTTGAACATCGAGGGACTGGGGCGAATGCTTTATCCTCAGCTCGATCTCTGGAGCACGGCCAAACCGTTCATGGAGCGCTGGATGTCACAGCAGGTCGGGCCAGAGGCCTTTCTGCGGCGACTCAAGGAAACCCTGCCGCAGCTTTCCGAGGACCTGCCCGAGGTACCGCTGCTGGCCCACCGCGTGCTGCGCAGGGCGGTCGATGGGGAACTCAAGATCCAGTGGCAGTCAGACCAATTGGAACAGATCCACGAAGAGATCCGTAGCGGCAACAAGCGCACCCAGACCAGCCTGGCCGGCGGCACGCTGATGCTTGCCGGTGTGCTGAGCGCGGGACTGCTGGATGCGTCCATCGGGTTCAACCCCCTGTGGTTCGCTGCCGGACTGAGCGGTATCGGACTGTTGCTGCTCGCCTGGGCGGTCGTCAGGCACTAGACAAAAGCTAAGAGGATTTCGTGATGGGCAATTCATTGCAGGATCAACTGCTCAAGGCCGGTCTGATCGACCAGGAGAAGATCGACCAGGCCCGCAAGGACAAACAAAGGAAGCATCGCCAGCAGAAGCCGAAGAAGAAGGCCGCACGGGTCGAGAAACCAAAGCCGACACCGGAACAGTTGGAAAAGGCCGCGCGTGACCGCGAACTCGAGCAACAGCGCAATGAAGTACGCCGGCAGCGGGAGGTCGCCGTCCAGGTCAGACAGCTGGTGCGACAGCATCGACACCCACGCAGCGAAAGTGAAGACGACAAGCCGTTCCATTTCGAAAACAAAGGCAAGATCAAACGGATATACGTGTCGACACAAACCCACAAGCGCATCGCATCGGGCCAATTGGTGATCGTGAACGACAATGGCGTGTTCGAGCTGGTGCCGCCGACGATTGCCGAAAAGATCCGCCAGCGCAATCCCAGCCTGGTGATCGATCTGCCCGAGGAAAAGGCGCCAGCCGAAGACGACCCCTATGCGCAGTACCAGGTCCCGGACGACCTGATGTGGTAACCGGTGGACCTACTCCCGCCCCGGCAGACAGTTCTCACAATGACGCCGGCCGACCCAAGCCCTGAAAACGCTGACCAACCAGACTACACCGGGCATTCGGCCACGAATTCGGTCTGCTCAGACTCATCCGCGCTCTCTATCCTCACGTCGTAACCCCACAGACGGGCGATGTGGCGCAACATTTCTGAGGTGCTGTCGCCGAGCGGCCGGCCGCTGTGCGCAAAATGCCGTAGCGTGAGAGAGCGATCGCCGTAGACATCTACGTTCCAAACCTGGATGTTCGGCTCACGCTGACCGAGATTGTATTGCTCGGCCAGCACCTGGCGGACCTTTCGATAGCCATTTTCATCGTGAATGGCGGCAATCTCCAGCGTGTCCTCGGTGTCGTCGTCCAGCACGGTGAACAGCTTCATCTCCCGGATCAACCCGGGGGAGAGATATTGGGCGATGAAGCTCTCGTCCTTGAAATTGCGCATCGCGAAATCCAGCGTCTTAACCCAGTCCGAGCCGGCGATCTCAGGGAACCAGTGCCGGTCCTCGGCGGTTGGATCTTCGCAGATACGCCGGATGTCACGGAACATCGCGAAGCCGAGTGCATAGGGATTGATGCCGCCGTAGGCGCGGCTGTAGAAGGGCGGCTGATACACCACATTGGTGTGCGACTGAAGGAACTCCATCATGAAGCCGTCGGTGAGCTTGCCCTCTTCATAAAGGTGGTTGAGCAAGGTGTAGTGCCAGAAGGTTGCCCAGCCCTCGTTCATTACCTGGGTCTGCCGCTGGGGATAGAAATACTGAGCGATCTTCCTGACGATACGCACGATCTCACGCTGCCAGGACTCCAGGCGCGGCGCGTTCTTCTCGATGAAGTACAGCAGGTTTTCCTGCGGCTCGGCGGGGAAACGGCGCTCGACCGCTGACTCTTCCACCGCCTCCCGGGGCGGCAGTGTGCGCCACAGGTCGTTGACCTGGGACTGCAGATAATCCGCCCGCTCGCGCTGACGTGACTTCTCCTTTGCCATCGAGAGCTTGGCCGGTCGGACATAGCGGTCGACACCATGATTCATCAAGGCATGGCAGGAGTCGAGCACCTCCTCGACAGCCTCCTCGCCGTAGCGTTCCTCGCACTCGGCAACGTAGTTTCGGGCGAACACCAGATAATCGAGGATGCCCTCGGCATCGGTCCAGGTGCGGAACAGGTAGTTGCCCTTGAAGAACGAGTTGTGACCGTAACTGGCATGCGCTATCACCAGTGCCTGCATGGTCATAGTGTTCTCTTCCATGAGATAGGCGATGCAGGGACTCGAGTTGATGACGATCTCGTAGGCCAGGCCCATCTGGCCACGCTTGTAGCCCTTCTGCGTGGCCACGAACTGTTTGCCGAACGACCAGTGATGGTAGCCCACCGGCATGCCCACCGAAGAGTAAGCGTCGATCATCTGCTCGGAGGTGATCACCTCGATCTGATTGGGGTAGGTATCCAGGCCATAGTGAGCCGCAACCCGTCCGATCTCCCGGTCGTAGAGATGCAACAGGTCGAAGTTCCACTCGGAGCCCTGAGACAGGTGCTGGCGCGACTCCGCGGTGTGATCATCGCTCATGCCGTTTCCTTCTTCCTGAACAGTTTGCGGAACACCGGGTAGATGTCCTCCATATCGAGGATGCGCTGCATCGCGAAATGCCGGTTTACCGACTTGACGTACTCATACTCGTGCCACAGGCGCTGGGGATTCTCGGCCTTGATCTCCACATAGGCGTAGTACTGCACAAGGGGCAGGATGGAGTTGACCAGCAAATCCCGACAGCGCGGCGAGTCGTCCTCCCAGTTGTCACCATCGGAGGCCTGGGCAGCATAGATGTTCCACAGCGCCGAGGGATAGCGCTCGCACACGATCTCGTGCATCAGCGCCAGTGCACTCGAAACCACGGTGCCACCGGTCTCGCGCGAGGTGAAGAAGTCCTCCTCATCGACCTCCTTGGCCACGGTATGGTGACGAATGAAAACCAGATCGATGCGCTCGTAGCTGCGGGTCAGGAACAGATAGAGCAACATGAAGAATCGCTTCGCGATATTCTTGCGTTCTTCATCCATGGAACCGGAAACGTCCATCAGGCAGAACATCACTGCCTGGCTGGTCGGTTGAGGCTGATCGACCCGGTTCGCATAGCGCAGATCCCAGGTGTCGAGAAAGGGCACGGCCGCGACGCGCGCCTTGAGCTTCTCGATCTCCTCACGCAACTGCTCGGCCTCGGTCCCGTCTCCAAGCCCCCTGGATTCCAGTTCGGCAAGCTGCTCCTCGACCTGCCGCAGGGAATCACGAGGCCCGGCGGTCATCGCGAGGCGCCGGCCGATAGCCTGTTTCATCGAACGCACTACGTGCAGATTGGCCGGGTTTCCCTGATTGGCGAAACCGGCCCGCACGCGCTTGACTTCGGGTGTCGTTGCCAACTGCTTCTTGACCAGTTCCGGCAGGGCCAGATCCTCGAAGAAGTAGTTCATGAACTCTTCCCTGCTGAGTTCGAAAACGAACTCATCCATGCCCTCGCCGTCCGGCGAGGCACTGCCCTGGCCCTGGCCGCCACCCTGCGGTGGCCGCTCGACACGATCGCCGCTGACGAACTCCTTGTTGCCGGGGTGGACGATACTGCGTCGCCCGCCCGGCCCGTGGTGAAAGATCGGCTCGTTCAGATCCTTCGATGGGATGGAGATCTTTTCTCCCCGCTCGAGGTCGGCAACGCCACGTTCGGACACCGCATCGGCCACCGCGCGCCGAATCTGACCCTTGAAACGCCGCAGGAAGCGCTGCCGGTTGACGGCGCTGCGGTTCTTTCCCGAAAGACGACGGTCGACAAACTGGCTCATGACGTTATCCGACCTTCCCAGGGGTGTGAAGCCTCCAAAAAAAGGCGTTGCCTGCAGTGCCACTGGCCATGCGCAGGCTCAGGACGCCTTCCTCGCCCGCAGGTACCACTCGGCCAGCAGGCGCACCTGTTTTTCCGTATAGCCCTTGGCGACCATGCGATCGACGAACTCCTGGTGCTTCTTCTGTTCCTCGCTCGAGGCCTTGGCGTTGAAAGAGATCACCGGCAGGAGATCCTCGGTGCTCGAGAACATGCGCTTTTCGATCACCGTCCGGAGTTTTTCGTAGCTGGTCCAGGCCGGATTCCTGCCCTGGTTCTGGGCGCGCGCGCGCAGCACGAAGTTGACCACCTCATGACGGAAATCCTTCGGATTGGCGATGCCAGCCGGTTTCTCGATCTTCTCCAGTTCCGCATTGAGTTGCGCGCGATCGAGCACCTCGCCGGTATCCGGGTCGCGGAATTCCTGATCCTGGATCCACATATCGGCATAAGTGACATAGCGATCGAAGATGTTCTGGCCATACTCGGAGTACGACTCGAGGTAGGCGGTCTGCAGTTCCTTCTCGATGTACTCGGCATAGCGCGGCGCCAGGTATTCCTTCAGAAACGCCACATAGCGCTGCTCCACCTCTGGCGGAAACTGCTCCTGTTCGATCTGCTGCTCCAGTATATAGAGCAGATGCACCGGGTTGGCCGCCACCTCAGCGTGATCGAAGTTGAAAACGCGGGACAAGATCTTGAACGCGAAGCGCGTGGAGATGCCGGTCATGCCCTCGTCAACACCGGCAAAGTCCCGGTATTCCTGGTAGGACTTGGCCTTGGGGTCGGTGTCCTTCAAGTTCTCACCGTCGTAGATGCGCATCTTGGAGAACACCGAGGAATTCTCCGGGTCCTTGATGCGCGTCAGTACGGAAAATCTCGCCAGCATCTCCAGGGTGCCGGGCGCACAAGGGGCCTCTGACAGCGAACTGTTGCGCAGCAGTTTCTCGTAGATCTTGACCTCGTCGGAGACCCTCAGGCAGTAGGGCACCTTGACGATATTGATTCGGTCCAGGAAGGCCTCGTTGTTCTTGTTGTTGCGGAAGGTCTGCCACTCGCTTTCGTTGCTGTGGGCGAGCACAACCCCGTCGAACGGAATCGCGCCGAAGCCTTCGGTACCCTTGTAGTTACCTTCCTGGGTCGCGGTCAGCAGCGGGTGCAACACCTTGATCGGCGCCTTGAACATTTCGACGAATTCCATCAGGCCCTGGTTAGACAGACACAGGCCGCCGGAGTAGCTGTAGGCATCCGGGTCATCCTGCGAGAATTTCTCCAGCTTGCGGATATCCACCTTGCCGACCAGCGACGAGATATCCTGATTATTCTCGTCACCCGGCTCTGTCTTGGACACTCCGACCTGGCCCAACACCGACGGCCAACGCTTGATGACCCGGAACTGGGTGATGTCGCCGTTGTACTCGTGCAGGCGCTTCACCGCCCAGGGGGATAGCGCCTTGTTAAGGTAACGGCGCGGGATACCGTACTCCTGGGTCAGGATGTCGCCGTCCTCATCGGCGGAGAACAGCGCCAGCGGCGAGTCGTTTACCGGCGAATCCTTGATGGCGAAGAACGGCGCAAGCTCCATCAGGTGCTTCAGTTTTTCCGCAAGCGACGACTTGCCGCCGCCGACCGGCCCGAGCAGGTAGAGAATCTGCTTTTGCTCTTCTAGCCCCTGAGCCGCGTGACGAAAGTAAGAGACGATCTGCTCGATCGTCTCTTCCATGCCATAGAAATCCTTGAATGCCGGGTAGATCTTGATGACCTTGTTGGAAAAAATCCGGGACAGTCGCGAATCCGCCCTGGTGTCGACCATCTCAGGCTCGCCGATGGCCGCGAGCATTCGCTCGGCGGCCGTCGCGTAGGCCATGCGGTCTTCTTTGCAGATATCCAGGTACTCTTCCAGAGAGCACTCGTCCTCGACCCGACGATAGCGGTCGATGTAATTGTTGAAAAGACCCATATTGCATCTCCCGTTGAACAGTGCGGCGAATACACCCCGGCTATATTCCTGCAATGTATGCGCCAACTAAGCAAAGGCACGTCGTTGAGATATAGGACCTTAGCGCGCTGATTTGGTGCCATCGCAAATGTGGGGCTCCGTTGCCGGCTTCGCGTCGACGCCGAAACCTGACTGTCCTGGTGCAGGATCGTGGCGCTGCAACAGATAGCGGGGGAAATTTGCCACCTTTTGGGGCAGGCGTGTGGCACCGTTCTGCGCCGAAGCCTCCCGGTCCAAAAAACCCTCCCTGCTCGATCGATCGGTGCTGGCAAAGGCCGCGTGAACACCCTTGACCTCAATGGCACTTGCTTAGGCTGGTTCCGGTCGTTTCTGGAGAAAACGTCGGCGGCATGGACGTCGCCGTCGAGCCTACAGGGACATATTCACGGCGTTTTGCTGAAGAAATCATCGGAATCACCAGCCAACTTGTCGCTTGCGCTCCCAAGTAAGTGCCATTCCCCTTAACCTCAAGCTTAGACAGGCAAACTGGAACTTGTTGAACCGCGGGTGCAGGGAAGAGACGACCGCTGCGGTCACACCCAATGGGTATCGCAGCGGCCGGCCGGGGTCATATCGGGTGCAGTTCCTTGGCCAGGTGTCAGGCGCCAGCCGATCGCAATCGGTGCTGACGGGAAGGCGGCATCGACATCAGGTCGGCAATCGGGCTTGTCGATTCTGCTTGCTGCTTGCCAGAAAATCTGCGGCCGTAGTAACCGCACCCAATGCCGATAGCGTGGCGATCAAGGCAACGCCTGACGTTTTACCGTCGTGTCCGCCAATCCCTCGACGGGACCCCCGCTTCGCATTGCGGCTGGGCAGGACAAAACATCATGTCCAACCCGGGATCAGGCCAGGCTGGCATGCATCAAGGCGTCGATCTCGGCGTCCGGCCCATCGCCAATCGCCACTCGGAGGGCCAAGCGAGACCGCCCCTGGCTGGCCAGATCTTCAACGAATTGGCGCACCTGAGCCGGGGTAAGCGCGGACCTGCACACGATGTCGCCGCGAATCGGGGCCCGGTAGCCTATGCAAGCCTTGGCGACGACCACATCGGCCTCCAGTCCGGCCTGCGCGGCAATATTCGCACATAGCGCCCAGGCGGTCAGTATGCCGAGCGCGTAGACACTACCCGCGAAACCGGTGCCATGGATGTTGCTATTGGGCTGTAGCGGGGCCTCCACGGTGATACGCCTGTCGTCGAGCGACACGATACGGTAGCCCATCGCGTTGCTCAGCGGGATGGTCTGGCTGATCTTGCGCTGCAGGTCTGCGGCGACCGTGGTGTTCACGCAAAGGTTTCCCGGTAAGTGTCCCGCAGCATATTCTTCTGCACCTTGCCCATCGTGTTGCGCGGCAGTTCATCGACGATGAATATGCGCTTTGGCTGCTTGAATCGCGCCAGGCGGCCGCGCAGCGCATCGACCAGCGAACCTTCCGTCAGCTGCCTGCTTCCATCCGCGACGACGACCGCGATCACGCCTTCGCCGAAGTCCGCATGCGGCACGCCGATCACCGCGGATTCCCTGACGCCTTCCAGCTCGTCGATCTGCGCCTCGATCTCCTTCGGGTACACATTGAATCCGCCGGAGATGATCAAGTCCTTCGCACGCCCGACGATGGTCACGCGCCCATCGTCGGACATGACGGCGATGTCGCCGGTGATGAACCAGCCATCCGGGCGGAACTCCCCAGCGGTCTTATCCGGCATCTGCCAGTAACCCCGAAATACGTTGGGCCCGGTGATCTCCAACACCCCAGTCTCGCCACGCGGCAGTTCATTTCCCTGTTCATTGGCCACACGGGCGCTGACCCCGGGCAGGGGGAATCCAACCGTGCCGGCGATCCGTTCGCCGTCGTAAGGGTTGGAGGTAATCATGCCGGCCTCGGTCATGCCATAACGCTCGAGAATCCGATGCCCGGTACGCACCTCGAACTCACGATGCGTCTCGGCCAGCAGGGGGGCGGACCCGGAAATGAACAGTCGCATGTTGGTGCAGCGGTCACGCGTGAAATCCGCGCGCTCGAGCAACCGAGTATAGAAGGTCGGCACGCCCATCATCACGGTCGTCTCAGGCAGTTTGTCGATCACCGTGTGCACATCGAAGCGCGGCATGAATATCACCCGGGAACCACCCAGCAAGGCACAGTGCATCGCGACAAACAGCCCATGCACGTGAAATATCGGCAACGCGTGCAACAAAACGTCCGCTGACTGCCAATGCCAGTAGTCGAACAGCACCTGCGCATTGGAGGCGAGGTTCGCATGACTCAGCATCGCCCCCTTGGAACGCCCGGTGGTGCCGGACGTGTACAGGATCGCGGCCAGCTCATTGCCGCTCATATCGACGACCTGATCGCTCTCGGAGACCGAATCCAGTGCTTCCGGAACCTCGCCGTCCCCGGCACTGCCGAGACTCAGCAACTCGGGCACCCCGGCCGCGCGCGCGACATCGGCGAGTGCCTCTTTCCCGGCTGGCGTGCAGACGAACAGACGCGGAGCCGCATCCTGCAGGAAATAGCCGACCTCATTCGGTGTGTACGCGGTGTTCAGCGGGATATAGATGGCGCCGGCGCGCAGGCAGGCCAGGTACAGCAGCACCGCCTCGATCGACTTATCGACCTGGACCACGACGCGATCGCCCTTGCTCACACCGCACCGCCGCAGCAGTCCCAGCATGCGGCCGCTGCGTTGCGCGACCTCGCCATAGCACAACTGGCGGCCATCGACGCCATCTAGAAACACGGTGGCGGGATCATTGGGAAAGCGCTCGAGGAACAGCGCGTAAAGATTCGCGTTACTCATTGGCTGGCGAGTCCTTCAAAAGAGTTTGTAGGCCATACGACTGGCCAGGACGAAGAGGAAGATCGCAAAAAGGCGCCGCAGCAACAGGTCCGGCAGCTTATGTGCGAGTGTGGCGCCGAATGGCGCGAACAACAGACTGGCCGCAACCACGCCGCCGAACACCGGGAGATTCACGTAACCGATGCTCCCGGGCGGGGTGTCGGCCTCGTTCAAGCCACCGATGATGTACCCGGCGGTCGCACTCAGCGCAAGCGGCAGACCGACCGCCGCGGCAGTGGCGATGGCGCGCTTTACCGGCACACCGCAGTAACTGAGGAAGGGTACATGCATCGCGCCGCCGCCGATGCCCATCAGCGCCGAGACAACGCCCACTGCGACCGATGTCGCGGCTAGCGCGGGCGACCCGGGCAGGCTGCGGTGTGCCGACACGCGGCTCATCGCCATCTGAACCGAGATCGCGAAGAGAAACGCGATGAATGCGATGTAAAGCACTTCGCCAGGGATGATGTCGGCCAGCAAGGCACCGATCAGCGAGCCGACAAACACCGCCGGCCCCATCACGCCGAACAGCTTCCAGTCCACCGCCCCCTTGCGGTGATGCGTGTAGATGCTCGAAACCGCAGTTACGACAATGGTCGCCAGCGAGGTCCCTAGTGCCAGCTTGATCGCCGTACCATGCGGCACCCCGTGGCCCTCGAACAACAGGGTCACGATCGGCACGATGATGACACCGCCGCCGATGCCGAGCAGGCCGGCCAGGGTTCCAGCGACAGCCCCCGACAACAACAGTACCGGCAGATCCATCAGCGCTTCCCGGACAGGTACTTGTCATGTTCGCGCTGCAGCGCGCGCGACATGGCGATGCGTCCGGCCTGCACGAAGGCTTCGTGATTGGTGACTACCTGTTCGGGGTCGTAGCGGTAGTTGACCATCAACCCGTACGACTGTGTCTGACCTTTCGCGGAGCGGTCGGCATGCACGTTGATGCGTTCCAGGACCGCTCCATTGGCGAGATGGAAGGCCGCCACCGGGTCGAACAAGCCGCCATCCTGCTTCAGCTCGGAGAGGTAAAGCAGGGCGAGGCGAGCGAGCGGCTCCGACGGCACGCTGTCGCGCCGCGCCTGACCGGCGCCGAGCAAGGCCTGCATGGCCGCACAGGGGCTGTCGTGCCCGCTGAGTTCCTGCAGGCCAGCCTGGTGGTCAGAGAGAATCTGGTCGAGCCGCTCGACCGGCCAGCGGTCAACCTCGCCGGCCAGCAGCCGATTCATACCCTCAGCGAAGCGCGGCATCGGCGAAAGCGTAATGAACTGCTTCAGTTGGGTTAGCTCGGCGCTGAGGTCGCTGAGTACCTGTTTGAGCAGAAAACTGCCGAAACTGATACCACGCAGGCCCTTCAGCGAGTTGTTGATCGAAAAAAATACCGCGGTGTCTGCGCTGTAGGGGTCGATCCACGGGGCCCCGGGATCGATCAAAGGTGCGATTTCTGCGGCCATCTCACGGCTCAGGGCGACCTCGACAAAGATCAGCGGCTCGTCTGGCAATGCCGGGTGAAAGAATCCGAAACAACGCCTGTCGTCACCGAGACGGCGGCGCAGATCGTCCCATCCTTCGATCGGATGCACCGACTCGTAGCGCATCAGCTTTTCGAGCATTTCCGCCGGGCTGTGCCAGTCGATGCGCTGCAGGCGCAGGAAACCACGATTGAACCAGGAGGCCAGCAGGTGCCGGAAATCGGCATCGACTGCGCTCAGCAGCGGCTGCTCCGGCAGGCGCTCGAGCAGCTCGGCGCGCATCGCAACCAGGCTCGCGGTGCCCAATGGAGCCATATTGAGTCGACGAAACAACTCCTGGCGCGGCGGCTCAACCGCGTCGAGCAGACGCACCAGGCTGTCTGGCTGGTGATTTTGAAACGCATCCACAGCTTCGTGGATGCGCGTCGGATCGGGGCCGAATGATTCGGCCAGAGTGAGAAAAAACGCCGTCTTTGCGTCTCCTCCCAGGGCCTCGAAGCGCTGCAGGATTTCACGCGCCAGCGCAATGTTGGAGGCCTCGCCGCGACCGGCGATCAGGCGCCGGCACAGGTCGGGCAGATCATCTTCCGCCTCGTCTTCGCGCAGACCAATCAGGTCGCGCCCCCGGTCGGCGACGGTGTTCATGATGCGCTCGAGCCATGTTAAGCCTGGCATCGCCCACTCCGCCTATTGCGATCGCGCTGCATGTCGGCCGTTCAGCGGGCCGCACCCATCAAGTGATCCGGAAGCCAGGTCACCAACCCGGGAAAAACCGACAGAATGGCGATCGCCAGGACCATGCAAAAGACAAAAGGCATGGAACCCCGAAGGATGGTCTTCAGTGGGATGTCAGGTGCGATGCCATTGATCACGTAGAGGTTGAGCCCGACCGGCGGCGTAATGAGACCGATCTCCATGTTGATGGTCAGAATGACGGCGAACCAGTAGGGATCGAATCCCGCCGACATGATGATCGGGAACAGAATCGGTGCCGCCATCAGGATGACCGCAACCGGTGGAAGAAAGAATCCGGCGATCAACAGGAACAGATTGATCGCACCCATCAGCACCCATCGGTTCACTTGCAGTTCGGCGATCCACTCGGCAATCGCCTGGGTGATGAACAGACTCGACAACATGAAGGCAAACACGCCGGCGGCGCCGATGATGAATAGAATCATCACGCTCTCGCGCGTCGAATCACGCAATACCGCCCACAGCGCACGGAAGTGGAAAAGCCTGTAGATGAACACCGCCGCCAGTACGCACAGCAGCGCACCAACTGCCGCGGTCTCGGATGGCGTCGCAACGCCTCCATAGAGGGCGTAGAGAACCCCGACGATAATCAGCAGAAACGGCACGACTCGCGGTAGGACCTCGAGCTTCTCGGACCAACTGTAACGTGCCGCACTCAATGCGGATTGCCCGCCCCCCTGCCGCCAGGTGCTGAAGATGGACCAGGCCATAAACAGCGCCACCAGGAGCAGACCCGGAACCACACCGGCGAGAAACAGCCGGCCTATCGACGTCTCGGTAGCGATTCCGTAGACGATCATTGTGACCGACGGCGGTATCAGGATACCCAGTGTGCCGCCAGCAGCAATCGACCCCGCGGCAACCCCGTCGGGATAGCCGCGCTTGCGCATTTCCGGAATTCCCATCTTGCCGATTGCCGCGCAAGTCGCCGGGGAAGAGCCTGACATCGCCGAAAACAACGCGCAGGCACCGAGATTCGAGACGACCAGGCCGCCGGGGACGCGGGTCATCCAGCGCTCGAGCGCCTCATAGAGGTCGGCGCCAGCACGGGTGGAGGAAATCGCCGCGCCCATGATGATGAACATCGGGATCGACAGCAGCGCGAAGTTGTCCAGTTTGCCGAAGAAGATCTCCGGTAGCAGCTCGAATGACGCGACACCTTCGAAGGCAAGCAGGAAACCGGCAGAAACGATGAGCAGACCGATCGCTACCGATACCCCGGAGAAGAGCACGACAATGGTCACCATGGCGACCAATGCACCGAGGACTAGCGGATCCATCAGTAATCTTCCTCGAAAGCACCATGCCCCAGGACCTCGTCGTTACAACGCCAGGACGCGATCAGGTCCGCAAGCATCTGCAATACGAACAATCCCAATCCGAGCGGCAACGCCAGGTAGGGGATCCACAAGCGCACCCCCCAGACGCTCTCGGAGCGCCAGTTGCGCTGCCAGGCAGTATGAAAGATCTCGTAGCCGTGGAATGCCATAATCGAAATCACCGCGATACTCATCGCAAGGACGATCAGCGCGAGGGACTTGCGCATTCCCGGCGGCAGCAACATGGGCACCAGATCGACGTTGACGTGGCCGCGCAGCAGCTGCACATAGGGCAAGCCAATCAGTGTCGCAGCAATCATCAGATAGGTGACGGCCTCGGTCTGCCAGATCGTCGATGCATTCAGCACGAAACGCATCCATATCATCTGACAGGTGATGATCACCGAGACCAGGATCATCAATGCCGAGATCAAGCCGCACGCCTTGGATATCGACCGCACGCCCCGCACGAACGCGTGCTGGCAGCGCTGACCGATGGATGCACTGTTTTCAGCCATCATCACAAATCCCGCAGGGTGGCAATCGGCGAGGTCGACCATCGCCCTCGATGGTCGACCCTATCGCATCAGTCGACCGTAAGCGCCATATCCAGCAATTTCTGCCCGCCCTCGGTTTCTTCGACAAAGGCCTTGTAGGAAGAGCTCTTGGCGACTTCGCGCCACGCATCGAAATCGGCCTGACTCATCTCGGCGATTTCCACACCCGCCTCCTTGAACTTCTCTGCCGAAGCGGCATCCGCTTTCTTTGCTTCATCGAGATAAAACGCCTGGGCCTTCGCAGCACCGGCAAGCAAGGCGGCCTGTTGTTCTTCGTTGAGCCCCTCGAAAGTGGTCTTGTTTATCAGCATTGGCTGGTACATGAACCACAAGGCAACATCGCCGGCCGGCGTGTAGCAAGTCAGCTGCTCGTAAAGGCGGTAGGAGACGAAACTGGAAGATGAGGTGTTGGCGGCATCCAGTACCCCAGTCTGCATGGCACTGTAAATCTCTGAAGAAGGCATCGAGGTGATCGATGCACCCGCCGCCGCCACCATCTGTTCAAAAGACTTTCCGGCGGCGCGGATCTTCAGGCCCTTAACGTCCTCCGGCTTCGTGATGCACTTGCTCTTGCCCGCGAAGCCGCCGGCAAGATACCCGTGAACCAGTACCATGACGTCGTCTGTCGCCATGATCTTTTCGAGTTCCTGCATAAACGGCGATTTGACCAGGCGCGCCGCGTGATCGTGGTTCTTCACCAGCCCTGGCATCAGCGTGAGGTTATAGGCCGGCTGTTGACCAGCGGCGTAGGCCAGGGGCACGACCGTCATGTCAAGCTGGCCACGTGTCAGCGGGCGGTACTGCTCTTTTGGCTTGAACAGCGATTTTGATGGGTAGATCTTCAGTTCGAGACCGACATCAGCCGCTGCGACTTCGTCGGCAACCATCTGTGCCACCTTGTGCCTGACATCAGATGTCGACCATTGATGCGACACTTTCAGCACGGTATCGGCGGCCTGGGCCGAGCCCATGCCGAGGGTCATGCCGATAATCGCCGCCATCAGTGAGCATCGGTTGTTTGCAATCGTCATCTCTCTCCTCCTGTTGCCTAGTTTGCGCCCCTGGCATTATCGATCCAGCGTCGAGGCCTTGAGGGCTTTGGTTGCCCGTCTGCGGGCTTATTGGTCCGGTTTCTTGTCTTTCAAAGCGTCCCACTGCCGGCACAGGTGCCTTTCCATCGCCAGCTGCGCCTTCAGCGGCTCATGCCGACGGAACGCCTCCATGATCTTTCGATGTTCCTCGAGGGACTGTCCCAGGCGTCCCGGCAGGGTGAGCTGCTTCTGCCGCGCCAGCTGCAGGACGCCGCGCAGCTCACTGGTGATGCGTTGCAGCCAGCGATTGCCAGACAGCTCCTGCACGGCTCGGTGAAAGACGTGGTTTTCGTCGAAATAGCGATTGACATCCCCGGCCGCGGCGGCCTCTTCGAGGCGATCATGCATCGATTCCAGTGCACTCAGCCGCTCAGGCGTGCAGTTTTCGACCGCCATGCGCGCGCACAGTCCCTCTAGGGTTGCCATCACCGGAAACAGCTCATGCAGACCCTCACCGTCCAGGGTCTTCACATAGCAGCCGCGGCGTGGCACCAGCTCGACCAGCGACTCGGCGTGCAGCACCTTGAGCGCCTCGCGCAGTGGCGTCCGACTGATCCCCAGATCCTCGCACACCGCCTTCTCGTCGATCCACTCGCCAGGCTTTAGCAGCTGCGAATAGATGCGCTCGCGCAGCCGGTCGGCGACCTCCAGATACAGCGGCTTCTGTTCGATTGGCGTACCCATACACCTGTCATCTGGAGTGGCGCGTTACCGGAGGGTAGTTCAGAGTAATTCATAATTACAAATGCAAAATAATTAAAATGGGGTCATAATTAAACACAAAACTCCCGTCGAGACCCTTGCACTTGGCGCCTGATACCCCGACGAAACAATGGCCGTTCCGGCTGTTCGACCCGCTGGACCTGCGCAGCTTTCGCCGGACCAAGCACGCGGTCGTCTCGTTGGCACGCCGAAATTCGGCGGTCGGCGATCGCCCTCCGAACTCGCACCTGGTGCATCTCGGAATTCTGCCGGTCGGCAGCCGGGGCATGGCGCACAGTCCGGCGTTCACCATCGAACCCGGCGCGCGCGGCAGCGACTGGCTGGATGTATCTCCCGACGGCAATGTGCGCAAGGCGTCGCAAGGCCCGCGTCGCCGTTCACACGACCGCACCGATGTGTTTTTCGAACCCGGCTCTGCAAAGGAAGCCGGGGCCGGCCGACGGAAGAAGCGCTCAGAGCACCGCGATCGCCGCGTCGTAGTCGGGCTCGTGCGCGATCTCCGGCACCAGTTCGCGGTGAACGATCATACCGGCCTCGTCGACCACCACTACCGCACGCGCCAGCAGACCACCGAGGCGCCCCTCGGCCATATACACCCCATAGTCTCGGCCGAATTCCGGCGCACGGTAGACCGAGGCGGTTTCGACGTTGTCGATTCCCTCGGCAGCGCAAAAGCGCCCGAGCGCGAACGGCAGATCGGCAGAGACACAGAGGACCCTGGCGTTAGGCATCGCGGCCGCGCGCTCGTTGAACTGGCGCACGGATGTGGCGCAGGTCGGCGTGTCGATGCTGGGGAAGATGTTCAGCACCAGCCGCGAACCCGCATAATCGGCCAGCGTGACCGGCGCCAGATCGGCCTTGCGCAGAGAAAAGTCGGGCGCGGAGGTGCCGACCTCCGGCAGCTCACCGCTCGTCTCTACGATCTCGCCCCGGGAAGAAATCTTTGCCATGCTGCCCCCTTGCATCGTTGCTCGTTGCGGCGCTATGCCGCGCTGGGCAGAAACTGTAGCCCCCCACACCGCTGTTGTCTCGAGCGCAGCGCGACGACTGGGCGGCGGTTGGCGCCGAGAGGCGCCCGAATGGCGCTCGTCTGCGGGCTGCAGGACGGATTGCCGCACACTTACTGCGGTATACCGGCTGAGCGGCCCGGGATTATCCGCCTAGGATCAGGGGTTGCGGCCATGCGCCGGCGCGAGAACGGCAGCGGCACTCGGGAGAGGAATACATGAGCAAAGAGTTGTCCCATTACGTCAACGGCGGGCACGTGGCCGGCACCAGCGGCCGCTTTGGCGACGTCTACAATCCCGCCACCGGCGAGGTCGCGGCGCGCGTGCCGCTGGCATCCGCCGCCGATACGGTGGCGGTGATCCAGGCCGCGGCGGGAGCATTCTCCGCCTGGCGCGACACCCCGGCATTGCGGCGGGCAACGATTCTGTTCCGCTTCAAGGAGCTGCTGGACAGCCATCTCGATGAGCTCGCACAGCTCGTGGCGCTGGAGCACGGCAAGGTGATCGATGACGCCCGCGGCTCGGTGACTCGCGGTATCGAGGTGGTGGAATTTGCCTGTGGTGCACCGCAGCTGCTGAAGGGGACCTTCTCGGAAAACGTCGGCACCAACGTCGACAGCCATTCGGTGCGCCAGCCGGTTGGGGTATGCGCCGGCATCACTCCGTTCAATTTCCCCGCGATGGTCCCGATGTGGATGTTTCCGATGGCCATCGCCTGCGGCAACACCTTCGTGCTCAAGACCTCCGAGCGCGTGCCCTCGACCGCGTTGCGGCTGGCCGAACTGTTCAGCGAGGCCGGCCTGCCGCCAGGGGTATTCAATGTGCTGAACGGCGACAAGGAAGCAGTCGACACCTTGCTCACCCACCACGATATCGCCGCGGTCAGTTTTGTCGGCTCTACGGCCGTTGCCGAATACGTCTATCAAACGGGCACCCAGCACGGCAAACGGGTCCAGGCACTCGGCGGAGCGAAGAACCACATGGTGGTGATGCCCGATGCCGATCTAGAGCAGGCGACCGACGCACTGATGGGTGCGGCCTACGGGTCGGCCGGCGAACGCTGTATGGCAATCTCGGTGGCGGTAGCGGTCGGCGACGAAACCGCTGACGCGCTGATCGAGCGACTCGCGCCACGCGTTCGCGCGCTCAGGGTCGGACCGGCGACCGACCCCGATGCTGAAATGGGACCGCTGGTCACCCGGGCGCACCTTGATCGGGTACGCGGCTATGTCGATCTCGGCGTGGAGGAAGGCGCGAGGCTGGTCGTCGACGGCCGTGACGTCGGCGTGCCCGACCACCCGGACGGCTTCTACCTCGGTGGCTGCCTGTTCGACGAAGTAACGGCCGAGATGCGCATCTACCGGGAGGAGATCTTCGGCCCGGTGCTGGTGGTGGTGCGCGTCCCCGACTTCGACAGCGCGCTCGCGCTGGTCAATGAACACGAGTACGGCAACGGCACAGCGATTTTCACGCGCGACGGCGACACCGCGCGCACCTATGCCTCGCGCGTGCAGGTCGGCATGGTAGGGGTCAATGTGCCGATCCCGGTACCGATGGCCTTCCACAGTTTCGGCGGCTGGAAGCGGTCGCTGTTCGGTGACATCCACATGCATGGCATGGAGGGTGTGCACTTCTACACCCGACTCAAGACCGTCACCTCGCGCTGGCCGACCGGCATCAGAGCCGGTGCGGATTTCCATATGCCGACGATGAAATAGAGGAACCCGCCCATGCCCACCGTGTATGCCACCGTTACCCAGTTGGACCATTCCGCCTCCGATGCCGAGGCACGCGGCCACCATCTCACCGTCGACCGGCCTGAGCCCAAGGGTGGGCAGGACAAAGGTCCGATGGGCGGCGAAGCGCTGCTGATGGGTCTGGGTGGCTGCTTCATGAGCAACCTGCTGGCGGCGGCCATTGCCCGGGACATCGACCTACGCGACGCACGGGCCGAGGTAGAGGGCGACCTCGCCGATGCTCCGCCGCGTTATACCGCGGTTCGCATGCGTGTCAGTGCAAACTGCCAACCCGCCACCGAACTGGCCAAGCTCGTGCTGATCGCAGAGCGCGGCTGCATAGTAGCCAACACGCTACGCAATGCGGTCGAATTGAATGTCGAGTGCGTCGAGTGATATGCGCAGACCTGGGTCCGGTTACAATTCGCACGCCAGGCAGCATCCTGGCCGAACCGGCTATACTGGCGCGAAGTTTGCGTGGCCAACCGACCGCTTCGGCACGGAGGGCGGCGCTGGCACAGCCCTCGGTCCACCGGGCAAAAAAAACAATCAATGATAATGTGCGACAAGGATTCGCCCCCGACCTGTGGTTTAGACCCACGGCCATCGGGGCGCGTCGGCGGCGACGTTGCCACGGCGACACACCGGTCGACTTCGTCCCCATATCGAGCAACGACGCAGCCACGCGATTGGGTGGATAGGATTATTGTTCGCCATATGGGATTTGATTGCATGGTGTGAGGCCGGCAAGGACATGCGTTGCTTACGACAACCGGGCCGGCGTGATGCTAAGGTCTGGTTAGTCTTTGCAGGCAATGCAGTAGAGATGCTGCAGCGATTGGGGCCCGTCGGAACCGGGCCGCGAGGACGGCAGCAATAAAACTAAAACTGGAGGAATGAGATGAGTGAAGAGAAACAAGCTACCGGGGCGAAGGACAACGCGGCCGCGGACGGCAACAGCAGACGTAAGTTCCTGAAGGGCGGCCTGGCCGCGGCAGCAGGCGTTGCCGCGGGCTCGATCGGCGCACCGGCCGTCGTCACCGCGGCCGCTCCCAAGGTCATCAAAATGCAGACCTCTTGGCCGTCTTCCGACATCTGGATGGACTTCGCCCGCCAGTACGTCGACCGGGTGGAAAAGATGTCCGGCGGGCGCCTGAAGATCGACCTGCTGCCGGCAGGGGCGGTGGTCAAGGCCTTCCAGGTCATGGACGCGGTCAACGACGGCCTCCTTGATGCGGCGCATACGGTACCCGTGTACTGGTATGGCAAGAACAAGGCGGCATCACTGTTCGGCACCGGCCCGGTATTCGGCGGCAGTGCGACCACCATGTTGGCCTGGTACCAAGTCGGCGGTGGCAAGGAGCTGTACCGCGAACTGACCCAGGACATAATGGACCTGAACGTCTACGGCTTCCTCGGCTTCCCGATGTTTGCGCAGCCCTTCGGTTGGTTCAAGGAGCCCATCACCAAGGCCGCGCAGGTGAAGGGCTTCAAGTACCGCACCGTCGGCCTGGCCGCCGACCTGATGCAGAAGATGGGCATGAGCGTCGCCCAGCTGCCCGGCGGTGAGATCGTGCCCGCCATGGAACGCGGCGTTATCGATGCGTTCGAGTTCAATAACCCGTCGTCCGACATGCGCTTCGGCGCCCAGGACGTCGCCAAGTATTACTACCTGTCATCCTATCACCAGGCCAGCGAAAGCTTTGAGTTCCTGTTCAACAAGGACTTCTTCGACGATCTCGACGACGACCTGAAGGCGATCCTGCAATACGGTGTCGAAGCCGCGAGCACTGCCAATACCGCCTCGGCGATGGACAACTATTCGCAGGACCTGCAGACCTTGCAGACCAAGGACGGCGTGAATGTGGAGCGCACCTCGAAGGAGATCCTGTCTGCCCAGCTCAAGGCCTGGGATGAGATCATCCCGGTGCTGGAGGAGGACCCGTTCATGAAAAAGGTGCTGGACAGCCAGCGCGCCTGGGTCGATCGCGTTGTCTATTACGAGTTGATGAACGCACCGGACTATGCCCTGGCGTACGACCACTACTTCCCGGGCAAGCTCAAGCTCTGACCTGTTACTGAACGCCTGAATGAGCACGACGGTATCGTCCAGATACCGCCGTGCTCCCTCGCCTAGCAAGCGCTAACACAAGTTCAGAGGTAACTGGGATGCTCGGCTATATTGAATTTGCCGATCGGTTGTCGGCCTGGTTCGGCAAGGCCTTTGCCTGGTTGATCATGTTCATGGCGGTGGGAATCGGCTACGAGGTCGTGGTCCGCTATATCTTTCATGCCCCGACCAGCTGGGCGTTCGACATGTCCTACATCACCTACGGCACCCTGTTCATGATGGGCGGCGCCTATACCCTGTCCCGCGGCGGCCACGTGCGCGGCGATTTTGTGTATCGCCTGTGGAAGACCCGGACCCAGGGCAAGGTCGAGCTCGTGCTGTACTTCCTGTTCTTTTTCCCCGGCGTGATCGCACTGATCATATCCGGCTGGAAGTATGCCTCACGGTCCTGGGGCTATATGGAGATCAGCGTCAACAGTCCGGCCGGCATCCCTATCTATCAGTTCAAGACCGTGATCGTTGCGGCCGGCATCCTGCTGTTCATCCAGGGGATCGCCCAGGTATTCCGCTGCATCATCTGTATCCGCACCGGCGAGTGGCTGAAAGCGGCCGAGGACATCGAGGAGACCGAGGTGCAGCTGGCGCGTCAGGCGGAAGAAGAGGCCGGCCAATTCGTCGCCGGCACCGCACGTGAAGATGCCCGTGGCCTGAAGGATGAGTACGAAGATCTGAACCCAAACCCTAACGATCACAAACGGAGCTGAGCCATGTCCGATCCTGTTGTCGCGCTCAGCATGCTGGCGATCTTTTTGTTCATCATCCTGCTCGGCTTCCCGGTCGCCTTTACGCTGATGGCGATGGGTATCGGCTTCGGCTATTACGCCTATTTCGATGCCGATCGCATGTGGCGCGCCTATAACAAGGCGGTCGAGGCAGGCGCCGATCAGTTCACCCAGATGGAGTTGTGGGTCGAGGGCCTGTTCAATAACCGCATCTTTGATCTCTTCGTCAACCAGACCTACTCGGTCATGGCGAACGACGTCCTGACCGCGGTGCCGCTGTTCCTGTTCATGGGTTACATCGTTGAACGCGCGAATATCGTTGCCCGACTGTTCAAGACCCTGAACATCGCCGCGCGCAACGTGCCCGGCTCCATGGCCGTGGCCGCACTTATCACCTGCACCCTGTTTGCCACCGCCACCGGCATCGTCGGCGCCGTCGTGACCCTGATGGGGCTGTTGGCCTTCCCGGCGATGCTCAAGGCACGCTACAACACCAGCCTGGCAGCCGGCGTCATATGCGCAGGCGGCACCTTGGGCATCCTGATCCCGCCGTCGATCATGCTGATCGTCTACGCCGCGGCCTCGGGTGTCTCGATCGTGAAACTCTACGCCGGGGCGCTGTTCCCGGGCCTGCTGCTGGCCGGCCTGTACGTGATCTATGTGGTTACCCGCTCGATGCTGCAGCCGCAGCTGGCGCCCAAACCGACCAAGGAGGAGATCGGTGATATCACGACGCTGGAGATTTTCTGGCAGCTGCTGACGTCATTCTTCCCCCTCGCGTTTCTGATCCTCGCGGTTCTGGGCGCGATCCTGTTCGGACTGGCGACGCCGTCAGAGGCGGCGGCTGTGGGCGCGCTGGGCGGCCTGCTGCTTACCTTCGTCTATCGTGCGTTTACCTGGCAGCGCCTGCGTGAGTCCGTCTACCTGACGGTGCGCACCACCGCGATGGTGTGCTGGCTGTTCGTCGGCTCGTGGACATTCTCGTCGGTGTTCTCCTATCTGGGCGGTGAACAGATCATCAGCGAGTTCGTCACCGGCCTGGAGATCTCGCCGCTGCAGTTTCTGATCATGGCACAGATCATCATCTTCATTCTTGGCTGGCCGCTGGAGTGGTCGGAGATCATCATCATCTTCGTGCCGATCTTCCTGCCACTGCTTCCGCACTTCGGCATCGACCCGCTGTTCTTCGGCATCCTGGTCGCGCTCAACCTGCAGACGTCGTTCCTGACACCGCCGATGGCGATGTCGGCGTACTATCTCAAAGGCATCGCGCCGCCGCATGTGCAACTGAACGATATCTTCAAGGGCAACTATCCGTTCCTGGCGATGGTGATCTTCGCGATGATCATCCTGTACAACGTACCGCAGATCGCGTTCTGGCTCCCGGAGCAGGTCTATGGGCGTTGAGGCACCACAGCCGAGTGGCGACATGATGGATCCAGCCGACCTGACCGCGCTCGCGGCGCGCGAGCGCCTGACAAATGGTTCGCTGCGTGCCGCCGAACTGACCGATGCCTGCCTACGCCGGATCGCCGTGCGCGAGCCGGAGGTTCAGGCCTGGGCCTGTGTCGACGCAGGTCTGGCAATGAACCACGCCGGCATGCTGGATAGCTATCGGCAGACCGGACGCCCCCTCGGGCCGTTGCACGGTCTGCCGGTTGGGATCAAGGACATCATCGATACACAGGACCTGCCGACCGAGAACGGCAATGCGCTGGATGCCGGTCGGCGACCCAGCGATGACGCCTGGCTGGTGGCGCGCCTGCGCGCCGCCGGTGCGGTGATCCTCGGCAAGACCGTGACCACGGAGTGCGCCTATCTGGCGCCGGCAAGAACTCATAACCCGCACGACACCGGGCGCACACCGGGCGGCTCCTCGTCGGGTTCCGCCGCCGCTGTGGCGAGCGGCATGGTGCCTTTTGCGGTCGGCACCCAGACCGGCGGCTCTGTGATCCGACCTGCCTCCTTCTGCGGCGTCGTCGGCTTCAAACCCAGCTTCGGCCTGATCCCGCGCAGCGGTGCACTGCGCACCTCGCGGTCGCTCGACACCATCGGCACCTTCGGCCGCACCGTCGAGGATGTGGCGCTGCTCGCCGACGTGCTCGCCGGTCACGACGCGGGTGATCCGGACAGCAGGCCAATCGCGGCACCTCGGCTTCTCGAGACCGCCTTGAGCACTCCCCCGATGACGCCACAGCTGGCGTTCGTCAAGACGCCGGCTTGGGCAGGCATCGATGCGGACTGTGCCGAGGGGTTTGCGGAACTGGTCCATGCGCTCGGCGAACAGTGCGACGAGGTCGAACTTCCGGGGATCTTCGGCGAGGGCGCGACGGCCCACCGCAGGATCATGCTGGCCGAGATCGCGCACAACCTTCGGCATTATTATGCGCGGGGGTTCGATCAGCTTGCGCCACAGACGCGTTCGGCCATCGAAGAGGGCCGCACTATCTCCGCGGATGACTATCTGGCGGCGCTGGACTGGCGCAAGACCCTGTACGCCGGGTTGGGGGAGGTATTCGATCGCTACGATGCGATCGTCACACCGGCGGCGCCGGGCGAGGCACCGCTCGGATTGGCAAGTACCGGCAGCGCGGCATTCAATGTACTGTGGTCGCTGATGGGCACGCCGGCGCTGACCCTGCCGCTGCTGACGGGGGCGAAGGGGATGCCGATAGGCGTCCAGCTGGTCGGACCGCGCAACGACGATGGGCGACTGCTGCGCACGGCGCGCTGGCTCGCAGCGAATCTGGGTACCTGAATCGTTTAGGTCGGAAGGAGGTCGAGAGAGATGGCAGACAAGATCATGGCAATCGTGGCACTCGCAATGATGATCGCCTCACTGGCAATCGTCGCCGTGTTCGTGCCGGACATCGACCTGATCATCGTGATCGCACTGGTCGCGGTGCTGGCGACGTACGACTTCTGGCAGTCTTTCCACGCCAAGTCCAAATAACCCCTGCGGCCGACAGGCTGCTAGCC
>CAWEET010000008.1:0-123404 GCA_963808165.1 uncultured Gammaproteobacteria bacterium
GTTACCGCGCGGCTAATCGGAGACGTGCAAACCAATGGCTCGCGATTGCGCAGTGGGCATCCACCAGCACGACGTATTTCATCATCATGCCTTGCTCTGGTCACGGGAAGCCGCCGCCTGTTGGCGGAGCGTCATTTTCTGAACAAACCGAGTTGAGGCCACAGTTCAACCCATTCAGGTCGACCTTTCTCAAATCCTTCACTTCAATCCCGAAGCGAATCCGCGAGTCGGAGCCTCATCTGTTTTTCGATCTCAATGATAATAAACAGCACAGCACCGAGCACTACCATTAGCAGTCCATCTAATATGCCCACAGCCTGCGTCTCGAAAACGGTCTGTAGAGGATGAACATAGGTGATGGCCAACTGTCCCAGGACAACGATGAAAACGGCAATCCAGACCGCTCTCGTACCGCGCACCGCTTGCCAGGTGAGCGATGTGCTGTCCATGTTGCGGATGAAGAACAGGTGAAAGATTTCCATGACCACCAGCGTGTTCATGGCCAGCGTGCGTGCGAGTTCAATTGGATAGCCGCGGTCGATCGCGTAGGCGTAGATGCCGAACACGCCGCCGAGGAAAAGCATCGCAACCAATATGATGTGCCAGATTAGTGCACCGGAAAGCAACGGTTCGCTGCGTGGGCGCGGTGGCCTTTTCATCGTGTTGGCCTCGGTGGGTTCGAAGGCCAGCGCAATGCCGAGGGTTACCGCAGTGATCATATTGACCCATAGGATCTGCACTGGGGTAATAGGCAGCGCCATGCCCGCTATCAACGCCAGGATGATGGTCGAGGCCTCGCCGGCATTGGTCGGCAATGTCCAGCTGATGACTTTCTTGATGTTGTCGTAGACCGTTCGGCCTTCGCGCACCGCGGCCGCGATTGAGACGAAGTTGTCGTCTGCCAGGACCAGCTCTGACGCCTCTTTAGCGGCCTCACTTCCCTTGTGTCCCATGGCGATGCCGGCATCCGCGCGCTTCAACGCCGGAGCATCGTTGACACCATCGCCAGTCATTGCCACAGTCATTCCTTGCGACTGCAACGCCATGACCAGGCGCAGCTTGTGCTCGGGGCTAGTGCGTGCAAACACGTTGGTTTGACCAACGGCCATGGCCAACCCCGGGTCGTCGAGCTTGTCTATGTCTTCCCCGGTCAATGCTCGTTCCGGATTGCGCAGGCCCAACTGGTGCCCAATCGCCAGGGCCGTGGTTGCATGGTCACCGGTGATCATCTTCACCCGGATCCCAGCAGCATGACATTCGGCGACCGCGGTGATTGCCTCTTCGCGTGGCGGATCGATCAGGCCGACCAGCGCCAGAAGGGTCAGGTCGCGCTCGACGTTCGCGAACTCCAGTTCCGTCTGACCGGACGGCAGGCTCTTCGTAGCAACGGCAATCACGCGCTGTCCCTGGGCAGCGATTTGCTCCGCCTGCTCCTGCCAATAGTCGGGATCGATCAGGCTGACGTTGCCGTCAGGCAGGCGTTGATCGTGGCACATGGCGAGTACCTGCTCCGGCGCTCCCTTGACGAAAGCCACGGCATGATGCTCGTGATCGTGATTCAATGTGGCCATGAAACGGTGTTTGGCATCGAATGGAATCACATCGCTGCGCGGCCACTGCCCGCGGGTCTCGGTCACGAGAAGTCCGATCCGCCCGGCGGCGGCCAGCAGGGCGCCTTCCATGGGGTCGCCTTCCACCGACCATGCACCGTCACGATTCTTCAACTCCGCGTCATCACAGAGAATGGCGGCGCGCGCGATCTCGATCAGGCCGGGATGCATGGCGGTATCGACGGTGCCGGTCGCCGCTTCGACCGTGCCCACGGGTTCATAGCCGGTGCCTTGTACCGTGAAGCGCTGAGTAGCGGTGACGATCGAGGCAACGCTCATCTCGTTTCTGGTCAGCGTACCGGTCTTATCCGAACAGATCACCGACACCGATCCCAGTGTCTCGATAGCGGGAAGCCGCCTGACGATCGCATTGCGCCTTGCCATGGCTTGGACACCGACGGCCAGCGTAATGGTCAGCACCGCCGGCAGACCCTCCGGGATGGCCGCGACCGAGAGGCCGACCACGGCCATGAACAGCTCGCCAAAATCGTGATGCAGGACGAGGTAGCCGAACGCGAGGATCAGCCCAGCGATGACCAGGATGAACAGCGTGAGCCACTTGGCGAAAACGGCCATCTGCTCGACCAGTGGCGTTGTCAGGGTCTCGACCCGCGCCAACAGCCCGCTGATCAATCCGATCTGGGTCGCATCGCCCGTTGCTACGACGACCCCCTGGCCCTGGCCACTGGTCACCGTGGTGCCGCTGAATGCCATGCACGCACGGTCGCCCAGCGCGGCATTGACCGTGACCGGCGCGATCCGCTTCTCAACCGCCACAGACTCGCCGGTTAGGATCGCCTCCTGGATCTGCAGACCATGCGCCCGCACTAGGCGCAGGTCGGCCGGCACCTTGTCGCCAGCCTCGATCAGGACGATGTCACCGGGTACCAGTTCGTCACCGTTGATCGTCTGCCGCTGCCCGTCACGGATGACCGCCGCGCGCGGCGCGAGCATCTGGCGTATCGCCTCCATCGCCGATTCGGCCTTACCCTCCTGGACGAACCCGATCAGTGCGTTGACCAGGACCACCGCCAGGATGACCAGGGTGTCGACCACGTGATGCAGCAGTGCGGTGATCGCGGCGGCACCCAGCAGTACATAGATCAGGATATTGTGGAACTGAAGCAAAAAGCGGGCAAAGGGATGGCGCCGGGGCGGTTCCGGCAGCCGATTGTGGCCATAGGTCTCGAGCCGGCGCTCCGCCTCCGCCTCGCCGAGGCCGCCCGCATCCGCCTCCAACAGTTCAAATACCCGGTCCTGTTCCAGGCTGTGCCAATTGGGTTGTCTGGTGTTGGCCATCGTCGCTCCTTCAATCGGGTGTGACCGGCGTGACGAAGCCTGCCGGCTTGACTGCCAGCACCGAGCACTCGAGGTTGTTCATGATGACTTCGGCGGTGTTGCCGATGAGCAATCCCGGGATGCCGGTGCGACTGACCGTGCCCATGACCACCAGGTCCGCCTTTAGCTCATTGGCCAGCGCAGGTATGACGTCTCGAGGAGAACCCTTGCGGAGATGGAATCGCGGTGCAAGGTAGCCATGGGTTTCACTACTGAATTGTCCTCGCATCCGATTGTCCAGGTCGTCCAGCCGCGACTGGTGCTCGCGCCATTCATGATCGCGATTGGTGGCGGCCTCCTCGTCCGAAAGGTCACTGCCGAACACCCGGATCATACTGTCAGAAATCGACTCCCACGCATGAACCACGTGCAATTGGGCAAAATCCGAGGCGGCAAGAGAGGCGGCAAGACCGATGATCTGTGGGTTCAGTTCATCCTCGACGCTATTCTCTTCGTCACCTTCATCCCACGGATCGAAATCCACGGCGGCGAGGATCTGCTGGTAGTTTGCACTCGTTTCACTCACCATGATCCAGACCGGGCACGGACATTTGCGCAGCAGATGCTGGTCCGTCCCGCCGAACAGGAAGCTGTGGGCGCCACCTTCGCCCACGGTCTTGATCACGAGGTCGTGCCGGCTGCGCAACACCTCGCGAACGATCTCTACGAAAACGGTCCCGAAGCGGACGTCAACGACATGGTCAGTCTCTCTGCCCGCACCGCGGAGCAGGTCTGACAGCTGTTTTGTCGCCTGCTGTCGCAGGCGTGATCTGAGATCCTCGATTGCGATGCTGCCCGTATAGGGTCCAAGACGGGGCTCTTCGGCAACATACAGGACCGTCAGGCGTGCCTGATTATTCCGCGCCAGGCTAACGGCCCGTGCGACAGCGGCACTCGATTCTGCGGCCGGGTTTTCAACGACGTACAGAATACTGTCGAATGATTTCATACCCCAACTCCTAAGCTGTGATTATCATGAATGCCGCCGGCATTCCCGAACGAGCTTGTCGGCAGCCTCCTTCGCCGCATCCGCGTAGGGCACCAGAACGAGATCCACACGATTTTGACGGAATCCGTCTGCCTCGTGCCTGGTGGACGAAGAAACTGCCACCTTTCCGCGGAAACCCTGTTGTTGAAGCCCCTGCAGCAAGGCCAGGTTCAATGCGCGGTCACGCAGCGTGCTGACTACCCAGACGACCCTTTCCAGTGGCAGCGTGGCAATGAACTCGGGATCCTCGGCATCGCCGTAGCTTGCACGATACCCTTCGCGTTCGTGCAGCCGCACGGCTACCGGATCGAAATCGATCGCCAACAGGCGGCAACCACGCTCTCGGAGCAAATTGGCGAGGGTCGAGCCGAACCGGCCAAGGCCAAACAACAACACGTCGACCCCCTCGTTGTTCTCATTCAAGCTGTCCATCTCGCGGTGCGTGACCTTGCGCTCGAACGAGCCAAGATAAGGCCCAAGACGCGCGTAAAGTTCGTGCGAGTAAAGGATCATATACGTTGAGGCGCTGATGGTGATCAAGCCGACGAGTGTGACCAGGCCGACCGTGGATTGGTCGAGATGGCCCAGGCTGAGGCCGAGTGCCGCAAGGATCAGGGAAAACTCGCTGATCTGCGCCACCGTAAGGCCGGCCAGGAAACCGGTCCGCTTCCGATATCCCATGTAGCCCATAATGATCATCACGATCAGCGGGTTGCCGATCAGCACGAATAGCGAAAACACAATGGCAGCGCCGGTCTGCGCCCCGATGGTGCCCATGTCGAGGTTGGCGCCCAGTTCGATGAAGAAGAACAACAGCAGGAAATCACGCAGGCTGACCAGGCGCGCGGCGACCAGTTCGCGATAAGGCGTGGAGGCAATCGACACGCCGGCGAGGAAGGCACCGACTTCCTTGCTGAAGCCGAGTGCGTCGCCGATCGTGGCACCGATGATGGACCAGGCAATGGCGAACAGCATAAGCAACTCAGGCGACCGGGCGAGCTGGTGCAGCAAACGCGGCAGAACATAGCGGGTCAGAAGCGCCACGGCCAACAGCATCAGCACGCCCTTGGCGACGATCAGCAGCGCCTCTTTGCCCAGATTGGCGCCATCGACGGCCTGACCGGCGGCGGTGAGGCCGATCATCACCAGGACTACGACAATATCCTGAACGATCAGGAAACCCACGGCGATCCGGCCGTGCAATGAGTCCACCTCGCGTTTGTCCGAAAGCAGCTTGACGATAATGATGGTGCTGGAAAACGTCAGCGCGACCGCGATATAGATCGCCGTGACATGTTCCATGCCGAGTGCCAGCGCGATCAGGTAGCCGACGACCGATGTAAACACAACCTGTCCGAGGCCGGTCAACAGTGCCACCGGACCGACGCTCCGGATGATGTGCACATCGAGTTTCAGGCCGACAACGAAGAGCAGCAAAGCGATGCCGAGGCGGGCGAACAGCTCGATTTCGCCGCTTTGCACCACGACACCAAACCCGGACGGCCCGAGCAGGATACCGACAGCGATGAAGGCCACGATCAGCGGTTGGCGCAACAATAGCGCCAAGGCGCCTCCGGCGGCAGCCAGGCCGAGGATCGCACCAATCTGATAAAAGACGTTGTCGAACATCGGGTCTGGCCTTTGATGCCTGGTGCCGAGGACTCTGGACTTACTACCGGTCGCATACCCCGCACCAGCGTACCGGCATGCACTGGGTCAGGGCGGCAATAGCGCACTCAACAGGTCGAGCCCGGGTCACCTTACATCAATCGTGGCGGTCCTCCGAAGAAACAGGCGTTTCGAAGCCTTCCGGTTTGACTGCCAGTACTGAGCATTCGATCTGTTCCAGAATGGCCTCTGCAGTATTGCCGATGAAAAAGCCGGCGATCCCGGTGCGTGCCACGGTGCCCATCACGACCAAGTCGGCCTTGAGGCTCCTGGCCAGCCTCGGGATCTCCTTTTGTGCCTGACCTTTGACCAGATGCCTTTTCGGACTCAGATACTGAAGGGCATCTTCATCCCGGCTCTTGACCACGCCGCTAAGGAGGTCATCGAGCCCTTGATCGTGTTGCTGCCGAACCTGCTCGACATAAGCGGCAACTTCTGAATCCGGGCGATGGAGAAACGCGCCGCGCATGGCGCTTTCACCAATCGCCTCCCACGCGTGGGCGACATGCAGTTCGGCGAAGTCTGACAAGGCCAGGGAAACCGCCAATTCCAGGATCTTGACATTCAGCTTGTGTCGTATCGCCAGTTCCGTAGCCGGGTGATCCTCATCCACGTCGACAGCGGTAAGGATCCGTCGGTATGACTTCGAAGGAGAATGCTTGACAAGCCACACCGGGCAAGGACACTTGCGCAACAAATGCATGTCGTCAGTGCCTAACAATCGGTCGAGCCAGGCGGGGTCTTCCGGGGCTTTGATGACCAGATCGTGACCATGCCGCAGCACTTCCCGAATGATCTCGAGAAAGGCTGTGCCCATGAGCACCTTGGCATCGATAGTGATTAGCGATCGAAAAGGCGCGACAGCGTTCTCCAGTTGCTGCCGCGAATTGGCGATCTCAGCTTCCTGTAATTCAGCCGAAATCGGCCCTCCGTCGGGCATACCGATGCCAGCCGTCACCCGTGGCGCAACAGAGACGACAGTCAGGCTCGCCTGGTTGTTCTGTGCCAGCGAAACCGCGCGTTCGAGGACCGTGTCGGCAGGTTGCCATGGGGCGATGACGGCGAGAACCTGTTTGAATCTCTTCATCAATTTCCCCCGCCGGTAGCAAAGGTGTCAGGCGTCGATTTCGACCGCCACTTAGCAGTGACACCAACCTATCTCAGTTATTAGAAAACGAGGGCGAAGATTAGTGCCCCCCTGGAGATAGATTCCGGCTGGATATTTGACCGGGAGCAAAATGCGCATTCGTGGACTTCGATATCGGTGCATCTGCGGACCACCAGCTGGGGTGTATCGCTGTTTCGCACCCGTCTAATCCGCTTGAACCTGTTCGGTCGTCAACTTTGCTCAATGCTCGGCAATGAAGTCGAGTTCACGCGCAGACTGCAGATTGTTCATCATCAGTGTCGAACCTGAAGATGCCCGGTTGGGTCGCCGTGCGCCTGACCCCAAGTAGCAACGCGGCGGATCCCGCCGCCCTATTGCAAGGCCTTGGGCAAGTCAACCGTAGATTCGATTTCAGGATTCCCGACAGCCACGGCTTGGTGTTCTGGTACTAGGCGTGACTCTACGCCAGTCGCCAAATCAAACGTTCGTTTGCCCTTTGGGGCGTGACGTTTCCATCGTACTTGGCAGGCATCATGTGGCGTTCTTTCGCCAGCGTAATGGGGTCGGTATTGCCGGGCAGGCCATAGAATTGGTGACCAAAACAGCTGGAGAAATCTTCCAGCTTGTCCAGGGCTCCCGCGGACTCGAAGGCCTCAGCATACAGTTCGATAGCGGCGTGGGCGGTGTAGATGCTGGCGCAGCCGTAGGCCAACTCCTTGGCATGAGTGACAAGGGGGCGCTATCCGTGCCGTGAAAGAACTTGGGATTGCCGCTTGTGGCGGGCGCAAACCAGGGCATCGCGGTGAATTTCGCGCTTCAGCGTCGGCGGGCAGTGGTAATGGGGCCGACTGCCACCCTGCAACATGGCATTGCGGTTGCGCAGCAGGTGATGAGCAGTGGTAGTGGCCCATACGTTGCCCGGGGCGGTGGCTACGAATTCTGCTGTCTGTCGAATCGTTTGCGAACGAACGTGGGGTGTCATGGTTCCGGCTTGTTCGATTTGCTAAGGGATTGATTCGATTGGTGGGCGCGGCTGGGTTCGAACCAGCGACCCCTGCCGTGTGAAGGCGGCTCCGGCGATTGCCACGGTCAGCCAGCGACTGAATACCGCCATCTGGCGCAGCAGCGGCGTGGTCAACTGCTCGACCCGCGCGACCAGCGTGCTGATCTGCCAGAGCTCGGTAGCGGACCCGGTCGCCGTCACCATCCCGAGCCCCTGGCCGGCGGTGATCAGCGTGTCCGAATAGGCCATGCTGCGCTGGTCGGCGAGTACCGCTGACTCGCTGCAAGCCTGCTGAGTCTTTTCCACTGGCGCCGATTCGCCGGTGAGTGCCGCTTCGTCGTTCCGCAGGTTCTTTGCCTGCACCAGGCGAAGATCAGCGGCGATCTTGTCGCCGGCCTGCAGTACGTAGATCAACACGTTGTGGAACTGGGTGAGAAAACGCATCCACGCGCTGCGTGGCCGGGCCTCCGGGAGGCGGTTGGGCCCGACTTCGGCGAGGCGCTTTGCCGCGGCCGTCGAGCTCAGGCCGGATTCGCTGCTGTCCAGGTCGCGGAAGACCTCGGGCAGCGGCATTGCGTGCCAAAGCGGGCAACGATCTTCGATGATTTGCTGTTCTTCCATGGGACGCTCGGTGCTGCACCCAGGTCTGCCCTTGCTGCAGACCTGCTCATAACCACCTGATCAAATAGTAGATGCGTTGACTCTCGGATGACATGGACGGCCCATAAACGACTGCCGGGTGCAGCTTGCCGGCAGTGTTCGCACCCTGAATTGCCTCCGCCTCCGACGCTACGATCTCGACACAGCCCTCCGGGTAACGCTTGCGGGACTGGCGCGGCGTCTTGATCAGCGCGAAACGTTCCTGCAGCGAGGTGGATTCGGGATCGATAATCACGTGCGGCATACCGACATGCTACCACCGCGCGGCGGTGACGTCGGGGCGGGCGTGTGGTTGGCGTCGGCGCCCTGTCGCTTCGGGACCGGCTGTCGGCGCGTGGATCGGCACAATGGCGGCAGTGAAGGCAGGGCTGTTGCCGACAGGCGCTGGGCGATAAGCTCTCGCCCATGCAGTGCCCGGAACGCGACAGAATTCGCTACACGCCGCTGTTCTGCGAGGAGAACATCTGGTGGCTGGCGCGATCGATGCTCGACGAGGGGTACGATCCGGCCGGCTTGAGAGTCCTGTATCTGTCCAATGCCTGGCAGAGCATCCTGCTGGCCAACCAGTCTGCGGCAGCACAGGGGAGGCTGGTGATCTGGGACTACCACGTCGTGCTCCAGGCTCGGCTGGACGGGGTCGAGTACATCTTCGATCCGGATACCCGCCTGGACTTTCCCGAGCCGCTCGCCAGCTATCTGGCGCAGACATTTCCGACGCAGGCGGAACTGCCCGAGCGCATGCGGACCTGGATCCGGATTATCCCGGCCGCGAGCTACCTCAGTCATTTCCGCTCGGACCGGCGGCACATGCTGGGCAAAGCGCCACTCTCAGCGTATCCCGATTACCCGATCATCATGCCGCCCGCCGGCGCCCCTTGCATCGACCTCAGCGAGTACCGCGACATGCACAAGGCGTTGGCGGACGGCAGCGTGGTGCAGCCGGTCGATGCGCTGGCCGCACCCCAGGGGTGAGTGCTGCCGGCCTGTCGTCGACAAGGATTTGCTAGCATGGGACTGGTGGCCGGATTCCCCGATGGCCACCCTGCGGGTGTCCCAAGCCCCTAAGTCGGAGGTGTCTGATCTTCATGCCTGGTGGTATCGGTCCTGTCGACCAAAAGACCCTTTCGGCCTGCAATGCGCATGACCGTGTCATCACCTCGGTCAGCAATGCCAATGAGATCTTCTTCCATCTCGATGGCCGGCGGGTCTATTTCGATCGAGCCGCCGGTTACCTGTATTTCGTTACCGGTGCGGACGATCGGGTGGCGCGCACAATCGCGGCCTCGCTGGCCGGGCTGCATTGCACGCCGGCGTTCGAACAGTTGCACCTCGATTCGCACGGTCTGTTCAATGGGGCACGCCGTGTCGCTCTTTCTCTGCGCCAGGCGGATACGGTGCTGATCGCCCTGCGTCTGTCGGGGGTGCGGGCGACCGTCGCTTAGCATGCGCCGGACCGCAGGTGCTCGGGTGAAAGCCAGCGCAGTTACAGGCGTTCGAGCAAGGCCGGCAGACCGGGATAGTTGCCCGGCTCCAGCTGATACTTGCGTCCGGCCTTGCCCCAATTCTCACCGCGTCCGAGTCGTTCCAGCAGTGACTCCCGCCCGCCGAAACTGATCCCGCCGATCGCCGCCACTCCCCTGGCGAACAGTGGGTCCGGGACGCCGCTGCCACTCGGTCCGACCAGTTCGACCGGCGTCTGCGGTCCGACCGCCTCCAGCAATCCGCACAGGGTGTCGTTGACCAGGGTCGATGCGGTGCACAGCACGCGCATGCAGCTGCGCAAAGCTGTCGGGTCGTCCGTTGCCGCAACGTCGGTTCGGTCCGGTACGCGTTCGGGCGCCTGTTCCAAGACCAGCACCCGGTTGCCCTGCGCGGTCAGCCGCTCGACCAGCGGGCCGAAGTAACCAACCATGCCGATCGTGGCGCCTGTCGCCAGGCCGTCGAGACCGGACCCGCCACTGCGGTCCGGTGGTTCGAAGTCGGTAGCGCGAAACAATGCCGCGCTCAGGGCGTTGTAGGTGCCCAGCGCCAGCGCACGGCTGGCCGGCGCTGTCGAGGTGAAGCCCTGCAGCAGGCTCAAGGGATCCGAGCGGTACGCCGACGGCTCCGGGCAGCGCCGCCACAGATCCCGCAGCAGCTCGCCCATGCTCACATAGAACGGACCGACGCTGCCGTCTGCCAGAAACACGAATCCGAACTCGTCGCGGAAGGTCTCGTCCGGCACCGCGGCGGGCAGGTGCAGCCCATCGACCGCCGGTTGCCCCAGTCGCGCCGCCAGCTCGCAGCCGATCGTCAGATAGTGCGAGTTGATCGATGCTGCGACTGGCATGTCTTCAGCCCTCGTAGTCCCAGACCCGCCAGTCCGTGAACAGCGGGAAGTACAATGCGAGCCGGATCGGCCGGTCTTCGAGCAGGCGTACGATCCGGCCATAGGTCTCGAGTTGTTCACGATAGCGTAGTTGCTCGCGGTCGAGGAAGGCAGCACGGTCGCCTGCAAGGTGTTCGCCGGTCTTGTAGTCGATGATCCAGCGTACACCCCGGTCGTCGACGAAGGTGCGGTCGATCACGTAGTGGCGCGTCGACTCCTCGTGCAGCGTGAGTGCCCATTCGCAGCGTGCTTCGCGGTGCGTGGCCAGGATCCAGCGTCCGGTGTCATCGTTCAGGGTCTGGCGCAGGGCCCGGAGCGCCTTGTCGCTTGCCGGATCGAGTTCATCGTCCGGCACAGCGAGGTTCTGCAGACCGCGCCTCAGGGTTGGTGCCAGCCTGCTGGCACGGGTCTCCGGCCATTGCTCCAGGCCATCGTCGGCGATGCGCTGCAGATAGCGGTGAACCAGCGTGCCGACATGCCGCGCAGTGTCGCCGGCCCATTCGAATTCGATGACGCTGGCGTGCTCTTCTTCGTCGGCCGGTGTCGCCGGTCCCGCCAGCGTGGCATGCCAGGCGGGTCGCCAGTCGGCCGGCAGGCGCTGCAGTCCGGTGAGCCGCGCTGCGGACCCGCCGATTGCAGTGTCGGTCGGTGCTGTCAGCGCAGCAAATGCCGGTTCGACCACTGGCCAGAGTTTCTCCAACAGCGAACCGGCCGCGGCCTTTCCGGCCTCGCCCTTCGGGTTGAACGGGATATGACCCAACAGGTGCAGGCGCCGCCGGGCGCGGGTCGTTGCGACGTACAACAGGCGGGCCGTCTCCAGCCGGTTTTTCTCCCGGTCGAGTTCGCGCAAGTAGTCGGAGATCGGTTCGGCGGTTTGGCCGGCCGATCGGATCGGCGCCATCAGCAGCTGTGTTCCCCCGTTGCTGCCGGTGCGCTCGAGCCAGTACAGGAGTTCGCTGGCGCTGGCCCTTGGTTTGCGGCCGAGCCCGGGCAGGATCACGGTATCGAACTCCAGGCCCTTGGACTTGTGCATGGTCATCAGCTGGACGCGCCCGTCGGCGCGGCTGTTTGGCGTGGCATACAGCCCGGCCAGGGCTGCCTCGAGCTGGCCGAAGTCGAGCAGGCCGGCAGCCTGTTCATGTGCGTCGAGCAGCGCCAGATAGGCCTGCGCGTCGTCCATCGCGGCGGGAGTGGCGGCCGCCAGGCCACCGAGCCCCAGCCAGATGCCCTCGACCCATTGGCGCAGTGGACGCCTGCCGCGTGCTGGCAGTTCGCGGTCGACAAGCTGCAGCAGACGTTCGACCCGAGCCCGGCCGTCTGCGCTCAGTCCTGCGCGCAGGCCGGGGTCGTGCAGCCGAGCCAGCACGCAGCGCGGTGATCGTTCGGCGATCGTCAGCAAGTCGACCAGTTCGAGTCCGAGCCAGGGCGCACGCAGTACCACCATCCAGGCGAGCCGGTCGGCCGGATGGAGCAGGGCGCGGCTGAGGTTGTGCAGGTCCTGTACCACCGGCTGCTGTCGCAGTGGGTCGACCTCTACCGCCTGAAAGGCCAGACCTGCCGCTTTCAGCGCGAGCGCGATCGTGTGCAGATGGCTCCTCGCGCGCGCCAGTATCGCGACCGTGCCGTCATCCGTCTCGGCGAGTGCCTCGCGCACCAGTTGCACCACGCGGTCCGCCTCGAGCTGCGGGTCGTTGCCGGCGATGGGGTGCATCCGTACCGCGTCCGCCTCGCGCCGTTCGTCGTACGCAATGGCTGGCGAGTAGGGCACTGCGCCGCGCCCGGCATCAATCGCCGACGGCAGGATCCCGGGGAAGCCGGCATTGAGCCAGTCGACGACACCGCCGGTCGAGCGGAAGTTCACCTCGAGGGTCAGTGCGCTCAGCCGCAGCTCGCCGATGCCCCGCTCGCGTGCCTGCAGGTACAGACCGACCTCCGCCTCGCGGAAGCGGTAGATCGATTGCATCGGATCGCCGACCGCGAACAGGGTGTGGCCGTCGCCGTCCTGCCAGCCGGCGGTCAACACCTCGAGCAGTCCGTACTGGCTGCTCGAGGTATCCTGGAACTCGTCGACCAGCAGGTGCTGCAGGCAGTAGTCCAGTAGCAGCGCGAGGTCGGTGGGTTCCTCCGGACTGCCGAGGGCCTGCCGCGCGCGCATCTGTATCTCCGCGAAATCGACCTCGCCGTGGTCCTGGAACACCAGCCGCAGTTCCGCGGCCGCATGCAGCAGTACCGCGAACAGGCTGGTCATCAGCTGCTGCTGCTCTGCGTCGAGGCCGCGCTGCGGCAGCAGGCGCAGCCCGGCCCAGGATCGCAGCTGCTCTGCATGATCGGCGAGTTCGCCGGCCACGGCGGCGATGTCCAGCTTGGTCTGTCGGCGCCGTGCCTTCTCGTCTGGTCCTATACCGGCCTGGCTCGGCGCCGGGAAGCCCAGTTTCGCGTCCCACTTCTTGCGCACGCCGCCCTGTGCGGTGACCAGTAGCTGCGCGAGACCCAGCCAGGCGGGTAGGTCTTGCCAGCCGGTGCCCGGCATGTCCCGCCGATCGCGCCAGGCAGCCAGCGAATCCGGTGCGGGTGTTCGGCCTGCATCCAGGTTGGCCGCGGCCTGCTGGGCGATCGTCGTGAGCTGCTGCAGCCAGCCCGGCGCGCAGGTCCCGTGCAGCCGCTCCAGATGGGCGCTGATCGCGTCGTCCAGCGCGGCCTCGAGGTCGCGCGCCGCGGGCGGGGCAAGCGTGTGACCGAGCCACTGGTCGCGTCTTGCCAGCATGCTGCAAAGCAGATCCTCGAGCTGCCCCAGGCGGTTGTCCAGATGGACCAGCAGTCGCTCAAGGTGGGGTCCGAGGGCCTGGTCTTCGAGCAGCCGAAGCGTTGCGCGCGCGGCATCGCGGTAGTAAGGCTCGGCCTTCTCGGTGGTCGAAGGTGGCGCTCCGAGTTCGCTCAGCAGCGGCAACTGGCGCGCCAGTGCATGGCTCAGGCTGTCGAAGGTCTGAATGCGCAGGCGGTTCGGGTTGCGGCGGATCTGCCAGTCTTTGTGCGCGTCCCTGTTCAATGCGGCATCTGCGAGCTGCCAGGTCAGCCGGCGGTGCGGTTCATCGGGTTGCGGCCCGGCCGCGACATCCAACGCGGCGAGGATACGATTGCGCATTTCAGCCGCCGCCTTGCGCGTGAAGGTGATGGCGTAGATCTCTTCCGGGTTTTCAACCTCGGCCAGCAGGCGCAGATAACGCTGGGTCAGCAGCTCGGTCTTGCCCGAGCCCGCCGGGGCCTGCACGATGAAGGAGCGCGTGACGTCGAGTGCATCCGCACGCTGTTCCGCATCGGCTATCTGTTGCTCAGCCACCGTCGTACCCTGCAAGCATCTCCTGGACCCGACACAGGGCGCCGAACGGGCAAAATTCACAGGCCTGCGGCGACGGTGTGGGGTCCGCACGACCGCTGGCGATCTCCTGCGCGAGGCGGTTCAGCGCGCGTCGCCAGTGCTCGAGCAGCTCGTGCCAGTCGATCTCCGGTTCGCCCTCGCGCGGCGAGCCGATTCCGGGTGCGAAGCCAGCGTCGCGACTCAGGCCGACGAACCGGCAGCCCTTGTCATCGCGTCGCACCCGTGCCAGCAGCGCGGCACTGACATCGTCGCCGCCGTGCAAACAATAGAGCGGCAGTTGGGGTTCGCTCAGGCGATCGTCGAACCAGCCGTCGTTGCTCACGGTTCGCCCGGTCTTGTAGTCGATGATTGCCAGGCTGCCATCGGCCAGGCGGTCGACCCGGTCGGCTCGGGTGCTCAGGCGCAGGCCTTCCAGCGCTATGGTCTGATCCTGCTCCAGTGCCGCCACCGCGAACGGCACGCTTCGCGAGCGCTCCAACTCGAGCCAATCGCCGATCAGGCGGGTCAGACGCGCGGTCTCGATGGCACGAAAGCGGGTCGTGAACAGGTCCGGCCGGCGCCGTCCCAGGTCAGCCAGTGTCTGCGCGGCCAGCGGTTCCACCAGGGCGTGCACGGCTGCTGCGTCGAGCCCCGCGAGCGCCGTCGAATCTCCGAGTGACTGCCAGACACGCTGCAACAGCTCATGCACCAGATTGCCGGCCAGCGCAGCGTCGACAGAAAAGCGCGCCTCTTCGAGCGGCCGGGCTTCGAGGCGGAAGCGTGCGACTGCCTGAAACGGGCAGTTGGCCTGGGCGCCGAGTAGAGCCGCGCCGCCGCGTGCCCCGGTCGGGGCGCCGCCCGCCCGCGCTGCCGGCAGGGGTTCGCAGCGATCGGCCGTCGCACAGGCCGTCCGCAGGCTGTCATCCTCGGTGGGTGACGCAAGCAGCGCGGCGTCGAACGCCGGCCAGTCTTGCACCAAAGGGCTGGCGTGCTGCTCGCGCTCACCTGCGGCACGGGCGTGACTGGCGATCAGCTGATGTGCGCTTCCCGCCAGCCGGTCCAGCAGCGCGCCGGCGAATTCCAGCTCGCGTGCCGCCGACGCATGTGGCATGCCCAGGTCGCGCTGCAGTTGCGTGGGCAGCAGCGGATCGGGATGCGGTGCCGGCGGCCAGGCCTGATCGTGCATGCCGAGTAGCCACAGGGCATCAAACTCCATGCCGGCGGCCTCCAGCGGGCCGAGTATCTGGATCGCTGCGGGCACGGATTCAGCCTGGAACACGGTGTCTTTGGCCAGCGCGCGCAGTTGTCCGATCACCTCGCCGAGACGCATATGCGGGCGGACCTTGCCGAGCGCGGCGAGTTCGCTGAACAGTCGCTGAAAGCGTTCGCGCTGTTGATACTCGCGGCTGTCGAGTGCACGGTCGCCCGGCCAGCCAAGGCTGGCAAGCAGCGCCTGGAGGTGGCCGGCCCAGTGGCTCGGGCTGTCGCCGGCAGGCAGCCCCTGGCGCCGGTTCAGGAAATCCTCCAGGCGTGCGGTGAGGTCGGGGCAGTGACACGGGTCGCCGGGGTCGAAATGGCTGATGCGATAGTGCAGCCGGCGCAGGTCGATCCTCGGCAGTCCGTCCCTGCGCAATGCCGCATCGAGCAGCGCGCGCGCGTCCCATTCCGCCGAGTGGCCGCCGATGAACGGGCTGCGCAGCAGCTGCCCGATCGCATGCAGCGGCTGCTCGCCGCGCAGCAGGTCCAGCGCCAGCAGGGCATGCGCGACCAGCGGGGACTCGCTCAGTGCCTCGCCGAGAGAGATGTTGAACAGTGATGGGCGGCCTCTGTGTCCCAGATAGGCGCTCGGTGTAACGATCTCGGTAAAGACGCGCTCCAGATCAGGCCGCTGCTGCGCAATCTGTGCGGACACGATACCGATGCTGACCGGTCTCTGCTCGCCAAGTCTGTCGCGCGCCCATCGGGCGGCCAGGCGGACCTCTTCCTCGTCGTCGTTGGCCTCCACGCGCTGGCGGGTCGATTGACAGGGCCTTTCCTGATGCGCAATGACCTCGCAGCCGCTGTCCTGAAGTCGTTGCAACAGCGATTGCTGGGCCGGGGACAGGCTGTCGAAGCCGCTATGCACGAGGCGGGTGGGGATCTCCAGCGCGCCCTGCTCGAACCCGGCCAGCAACAGTGCGGGCAGTCGTGCTGCGCTGAGCAGGCCGCGCCGCCGCATCGCCGCATCGAATGCATCCCGCCAGCGCAGAAAGGTGGTGGTCTCCTCGCCACCCAGGGTCGCCAGCGGATAGCGCTCGAGATGCCAGTCGTGCAGCAGGACGTAGGCGGCCCTGGCCGATTCGGCGGCGGCCGCCGGGCGTAGCAGGCCGTCGGGTCCCTGGTCGCGTTCGACAGTCTCCTGCCACAGCAGCCGTTCCTGGTCGGTACTGAGCAGGTCGAGTTCAGTGAATCCGCTGTCCAGCAGGCGCGTATAGTGACGTTGCAGCCAGGCACTCCATGGCAGGATGTCGGCGCTTGGCCATACCCGGCTGCCAGCACCTGCCCGCAGCCGATCGTAGCGCGCGCGCAACTCGGCCGCGAGTCGGTTGTTGACGGTCAGCAGCGTGCTGTCGCCGTCCAGGCCTTCCAGTGTCCAGGTCACAGTGCGACGGGCCTTCCTCGATACATCGCACAAGGCTAACAGAGGACGCGCGGGGTGTGTGCTCAGCTATCGAGGATACGGACCCGCGTTGGGTCCAGTCCGACCACCACCGATTCGCCGATCTGCAGCGCTGGCATGTCATCGGCACGTGGTAGCTCCAGCCACAGCGTAGTGCCGGACAGGTCGATGCCGTAGCGCCGCCTGTCGCCGAGGAACTCGGTCTGCTCGATACGCCCGGTAAAGCGGATCTGGTCGCCAAACGGCGCCTCGTCTTTCCCGATGACGTGCAGGTCCTGCGGTCTGAACATCGCGGCACCGGTGCGTGCACGCTTCAGGGGATGATCGAACAGCGGGATCACCATGCCATTGTGCGTGTGGAACAATGGCTGATCGCCGGCATACTCGACCTCCCCGTCGAGCAGGTTCACGCTGCCCGTGCAGGCCGCGACGTGGCGGTTGCATGGCGTGTCGTACAACTCCATCGGTGTCCCGATCTGTTGCAGCTCGCCCTCGTGGATGATCGCCATGCGATCGGCAACACGCATCGCCTCGAAGTGATCCTGGGTGCTCAGCAAGGTCGTGACCGTATCCCGTTGCTGGCGCCTGCGCAGCACCTGGAGCAGGCGCTCACGCATTCCGGCATCTTGCGCGCTGAAGGGTTCGTCGAGCAGATTCACCCGTGCGTCTGCGGCCAGCGTGCGGGCCAGCGCGGCACGCTGGCGCCGGCTGGCGGAGAGCTGCGACGGCAGGTGTCGAGCAAACTCGGCCAGACCGACAAAGGCCAGCTCGCGTTCGGCGCGCGCATGCCGAGCGCCACGCGGCAAGCCACTGCGCCGCAGCGCGAACTCGACGTTCTCGGCCACCGTCATGTGGGGCCACAGCGGAAAGGACTGGAACATCAGGGCCACCGGACGTTTGCGCGCCGGGGTGCGGGTGATCTGCCGCTCGTCGAGGCAGATTTCGCCGCGGCTGACCGGGTCCAGTCCGGCGATGCTGCGCAGCAGCGCACTCTTCCCGGAGCCGGCGGCGCCGAGCACTACGAACAGTTCCCCCGGCAGCACACTCAGGCTGACCCGGCGCAGGATTTCCTGCCGGTGTAAGGCGACGTCGATTGCCCGCAGTTCGATACTGGCCGCTTGTCGATCCTTCATGACGCGTCTCTGCTGATTGGCTGGTGTGGCTGAAACAGGCTGCGGCCCTTGATCAGGGCGGCCGCAGCAGCCACTGCCAGCCCGACCGTTGCTACCAGCGCCATGCCCTGCGCCGCCCAAACCGCGGAATCACTGCCGGACTGAATCCCGTTGAACAGGACCACGGCGTAGGGTGCAGCGGGATCACGAATCAGCAGCAGCGCGGCCGACAGTTCGACCAGACCGGCAACGGCACCGAGCAGGAACAAGGCAGAGAGGACCCCGGCCAGCGCCGGTAGCGTCATGCGCAGCAACCGTGCCGTCCTCGCGCTACCGAGCTGGTCTGCCGCCTCGAAGCCATCCGGGCGCAGCTCGCGGATCCGCCAGCTTATCAGCCGGTGGGCCAACGGCGCCTGTTTGAAGGCGACCAGCAGTGCCAGCGCCAGCCAGGCGTGGCCGGGTGCGTCGTCCAGTGGCCGGCCGAAGCGTTCAGCCAGGTTCATGTACGCCAGGGCCAGGACCACGCCCGGTACTGCAAACATCGCCGTCGAGAGGAAGCGCGCGACCCGGGCGAGCAGGCCCCGCGCGGCGTCGGCGGCACCGAATGCCCAGCACACCAGGCCGGTAAGCGCACCACTGAGGCCGACATAGCCGACGCTGGTGCCCAGCCCAGGCAACTGGTCGCGGAGCAGGCCCGGGAGACCCCCGAGCGCTGCGTAACCGGGGGGGGCGGTCCCTGGCCAGTGTGCTCCGATCGCCAGCAGGGCAAGCCAGGCCATCGGGAGCAGCGCGATGACCGCGAGCGCGAGCAGCGGCACGACCGGCAGCAGGGTGCTCGCTGCCCGGGACCGCCAGCGTGCCGGCTCGACGCGGCCGAACCGGGTCTGTGTAGCGCGTGGCAGCAGTGTGGACCAAGCCATTGCGGCGAACAGCGCGGAAACGAGCAGCAGCAGGATTGCGATGATCCGCAATTGCGGATCCGAGGGGTCGGCCTGCCGCAGATGTATCAGCAGCTGCGGCGCGAGCATGTCTTCGATGCCCAGCACCAGCGGCGTCGCGGCATCTTCGAGGATCCTCAACAGCACCAGTGCAACACCCATCAGGTAGCCGGGGGCCGCCAGCGGCAGAATCACCCGGCGCCACAGCGCCGGCGTGCCGGCCCCCAGATTGCGGGCAGTCTCTTCCAGCGAACGATCGATCTTCGCCAGGCCCGCGACAAGGCTGAACAGGATGACCGGAAAATAGTGCACGGCGAACACCATGATCAGCACGGCAGCATTACCCGCCCGGCCCGATTCACCGGCCGCGTCGGCCAGCGTCGATACTTCGACAACGATGCCGAGGTGCCGTGCCAGCGCGGCCGTCAGAAAGGCCGGCATGATCAACGGCAGCACGCCCAGCGCGCCGATCAGCCATCGGATCGGCTTGGCGCTGCGCGTCGCGAGCAATGCCAGCGGCACGGCAAGCAGGCTCGCCGCCGCACAGGCCAGCAGCGCGACGCTGAGCGTGCGCAACACGGTCTCGCGCAGCGAAGGGTCGGCCAGCAGGCCTCGTAGCATCCCGACTCGGTCTTGATCCTGAGGCATGATGTCCAGTGCCAACAGGCCCAGCGGCAGTACGATCAGCAGCCCGAATGCCAGGAGCAGGGCCATTGTCAGGCCGCCACGCCACCATACCGTTTGCTGCTGTTCGATCATCGAATCCTGGCGGATTGGGTTTGCGCGGTGTGTGGATGCGACGGGACGGAATCGGGCCTTTTCGACCCAGTATCGGGAAGCCTCACGCTGATCTTTGCAGGACGGTGTCGTTCCCGGCGGATTGCCCGAAGTCGGTTGTTCATCAGAGCCTGGGTCGGCAGATTCTGGCGCTTCCTGAGCGGTGTGCCAACCGACCCGGTGCCGGGGCTGCCCATTCGACGGTGGCACGGTCGATTCCGGTAATCCGTTGCATGCGGCCGACCTCCAGGGTCTGCAGTCACTGCGGATCCTCGGGGCGCGCACTGCGCGCACCATCCCAGGGTTCCCATGGGCACTTTCTCTGCTGCCGGCCCGAGATTGTCGCAGACGCCGGCATGCGGCACAGGCAGCGCGTCGAAATGTGCTTGAATCCGGCCACCGCTTCGGTCCGGGACAATCAGAATTTTATTATTTTATTCAGTTATTTGCGGTCGAGAGTGGATCGTTTTGCCGAGGCCCTGCGGTATACTCGACCGACCTGTTTACCCAGACGGGACCAAACCAAATTGCGCCGGGTTAGATCTCTGCTTGTGACAGTGCTCTGTCTGTCCGTGTTTGCCGGCTTGCCGTCTGCCGTTACCGGGCAGCCGGGGTCTGCGGCCGTTTCCCGGCCGATCGGGCTGCTGCCCGAACAGATCAAAGCCAGGGATTCGGTATCGGCGGACCCTTCGGGCGGAATGGCAACGCCACCAAGCGACGGGCCGGGTTTCGGCGAGTACCCCGCAGGGGACCTGGAGGCGTTGCGCGAGCGAGGCAGGCTGCGCATCCTGATTCCGGCCAACATCGGTGGTGTCTTCTACCTGCCACGCGCGGGCTGGCCGGTGGAGGCACAGCACGAGGCAGCCGAGAGCTTCGCGCGCAGCCAGGGTCTCGAGCCCGAGCTGGTCCCGGTCGAGCGCTTCGCCGACATGATACCGGCACTGCTTTCGGGCGAGGGCGACATGATCGCGGCGAATCTCACGATTACCGATTCCCGCCGCGAGAAGATTGCCTTCTCGGTACCGCTGACCAGCGTGCGTCAACAGGTGTTGGTGGCTCAATCGCGCGACGATATTGCCGGCATCGAAGATCTGGCCGGCAAACGCGTCATGCTCGATCCGGCCTCCTCGTTCTGGGAAAGGCTGCAGGCGTTACGCAAACGCCTTCCCGCCATCGAGCTGGTCGAGCGTCCGCCGGGGATGACAGACGAAGAGGAACTCGACGAGGTGGCATCCGGCCGGGTCGAGGCGAGCGTCCGCGATAGCAACATCGCCAGCGTGTACCTGGCCTACCGTGACGATCTGAAGGTCGCGTTTGCGCTGCCCGGTATCGATGACATTGCCTGGGGAATCCGCCCAGATGCGCCGCAATTGCGTTCAGCGCTCAACGAGTTCCTGCATCTTGAGTTTCTTGCCGGCACTGAACAGTCGCGCCATCAGGACGACCTCGACGGGATCAGGAAGCGCCGTGTCCTGCGCGTGCTGTTGCCCAACAATGCCGCGTCCTATTTTCTGTACCGTGGCGAGCTGCATGGTTTCGAGTACGACCTGGCCAAGGCATTCGCCGATGCCAACCGCCTGCGTCTCGAGGTCATCGTGCCGGACACTCATGGGCAGTTGATCGATTGGCTGCTCGAGGGGCGTGCCGATGTCGCCGCCGGATTTCTCGAACCTGGCGATCGTCTGCGCGCGCGTGGCGTGCGCTTCTCACGCCCCTATCACCACGCAGCGCGTCATCTGGTGGTGCACGCGAAGACCCCGGTGGGCTGCGCCCGGGATATCCAGGGACGCAAGGTGACGGTGCGCAAGTCCAGTCCCTATTGGAACGACCTGTTGGCATTAAGGGCACAGGGCGCCCGCTTCGAACTGGAGGCCGCCCCGGAGGACCAGGAAACCGAGGAGTTGATCGGGCGCGTGGCGCGCGGCGAGATAGAGGCCACCGTGGCGGACGGACACCTGCTGGACATCGAGCTGGCGCGCGGTATTCCCGTCAAATCGGGGTTCCAGCTCAGCGAAGAAAGGTCGCATGCCGTGGCGGTGCGCGCCGGCGACCAAAAACTCCTCGCGGCGCTGAACGAATTCATCCGCAAGGAGTACAGGGGCCTGGTCTACAACCTGCTGTATCGGAAGTACTTCACCAGTCAGCGACAGATCCGCGACCTGGCGGCCGGCCGGCCCGGCGGCGAGGGAAACGAGGGACTGTCGCCATACGATGCGCTGACGCGCCGATACGCAGAACAGTACGGCTTCGACTGGCGTCTGATCGTCGCTCAGATGTATCAGGAGAGCCGCTTCGATCCAGACGCGCGATCGTTTGCCGGTGCGCAGGGCCTCATGCAGGTGTTGCCCCGGACCGCCAAGTCCATGGGTTTCGGCGGGGTCAATGGTCCGGAAGAGTCGATCCATGCCGGTGTCAAGTATCTCGACTGGGTGCGCAATCGCTTCGAACCCACGCTGCCGTTCAACGAACGCATGTGGTTCTCGCTGGCCGCCTACAATGCCGGTCATGGTCACGTCGCCGACGCCCGACGTCTGGCACGTCAACAGGGCCTGGATGGGGACCGCTGGTTCGACAACACCGAAAAGGCGATGTTGCTGCTGTCAAAGAAACCCTATGCGAGCAAGGCACGCTATGGCTATGTGCGCGGGGCCGAACCGGTAGGCTACGTGCGCGACATACGGCAACGTTACCGCGCGTACGTGGAGATCGCCGGCAGGCGACTGTCGCAGCATCGCGGGAACACAGAGCCGGAGGCGGCGATCGCGAATACCGGCAACGTGCAGTCGGTGCCGAACCAGTGATAACTTGTTGGCTGTTCCGGTGGCGGCATCTGGTATTTGCGGCGTGATCACGATCGACTACTTTTCCGACACCCTTTGCGTCTGGGCCTATGCCGGGCAGATTCGACTGAACGAGTTGCAGCGCGAGTTCGGCGAGCATGTCCTGGTCAGGCATCGGTTCATGCCGTTGTTTGCCGACAGCGCGACCCGGATCGGAGTGGGTTGGGAAGATCAGGGTGGGTTCGCGGGCTTTGCCGGGCACTTGCGGGAGGTCTGCGCCCAATGGGAACATACGCGCCTGCATCGCGATGTGTGGGAGACATGCCGGCCGATCAGCTGCATGACCTCGCATGTGTTTCTCAAGGCCGTCAGCCTGTGCATGGATTTCGACTCGGGCGAGGGTGCCGGCGATCGCCAGGCCCGCGGACGCTACGATGCGCTGGTGGAGAGGACGCGTTGCGCCTTTTTCGAGCAGGCGCAGGACATCTCCCGGCTGCCGGTATTGCTCGACCTGCTGGCCCCGCTGGATCTATCCGCCCAGGCGATCCGCGACCGTATCGACAGCGGCGAGGCCTACGCGGCGTTGCACGGCGACGCCGAATTGATGAAGGCCCATGGTGTGCAGGGCAGTCCGACGCTGGTGTTCAACGAAGGCCGGCAGCTGTTGTATGGCAATGTCGGTTACCGCATCATCGAATCCAATGTCCGCGAACTGCTCTCTGCCGGCCACGCGGCTGGCGAACCGAGCTGGTGCTGAGCCGGCCTGGTGACGGCCGATGCCCGAGCGCACAAGCCTGCTCTTTTCCTGGCTGAACACCTGGCGGCGTGACGAGCGTTGCGGATGCCTGGTCGACATCTTTGTCGCGCCCGCTGCCGGCCAGCCGATGCATCGACTCAGTCAGGCGCGGTGTCTGCCGGGCAGGGGGATCGAGGGCGACCGCTATGCCCTCGGCAAGGGTCACTGGACGAAGACCGATGGCTGCGAACTGACCCTGATCACGCAACAGGATATCGAGCGCGGGAAGCGGCGCGGCCCGCTCTCATTCGCCGATGGAGAGCATCGGCGCAACCTGGTGGTCGACGGCATCCGGCTCGAGGTCTTCCGTGGTCACAGAGTGCGGATCGGACCTGTGGTGTGCGAGTTCCATCGCCTGCGCCCGCCTTGCGGCTATCTCGATCGCCTGCTGCAGGCAGGCGCGGGCCGGGCATTGGGGAAGGGCGCCGGAATCGGTCTGCGGGTGCTGCAGGAGGGAGTGATTCGGGTCGGCGACCCGGTCGAGGTGCTGGTCGACCGGGAAGGGCCTCAGCAATAGATGGCCAGTTCGACAGCATGCCTTTCGGCATCCGGGTCTTCGACGACCTCGGTCGCCAGGATCCTCGCAATGTAGGCCGCCGGCAGTCCATGCTCGCATGCGCCGCGCAGCACGTGCTCGCGGTACCAGCGGAAGGGTTTCAGCGCGCCATCGATGTGCGTGGCGTAATATAGAAAGGCATCGCATCGGGTGCCGTCGGTCCGCGTCACCGCGACCTGTTTTTCGGCATAGCCGCGACCGAGCCCCTCATGTTGGTCCAGATCGGTCTTGTGTTCTGATGCCATACGGTAAAGCACGCCGTGCACCAGCTCATCGGACCGGGGGCTGGCCAGCACGTCGCATTTTGCCGAGCCGTCCCTGCCCACCTTGTGAAAAGCGAGCCGATGCCCTTTCAGTGTCGCAGCGGTCAACGCAGATGCCGATGGTATGCGCCTTTGCATGCGCCTTACCGACATGTTCGAGCCATAGGCGAAGTAAAACATCTGGTCTCGCGTGCGCTCAGCGGCGAATGCTTTATCGTCAGGGTGGAACCATCGTCGATTGCCCCTCCTAGTCGGGACGGCAGTCGTTGCCCAAGCACGAGCTGGCGGCTGCTTGGCCTACTCGTGCGCTATGGGTTTGTCGGTGAACAGATAGTCCTTCAGCTCCTTGTCGAAGCGCGGGTCCTGGCGGCGGATCCACTCCAGCACCATCGCCGCATGTTCCTTCTCCTCGTCGCGATTATGTGCAAGGATCGCCCGCAGCTCCTTGTTCTTGCACGCATCGACCCGCTGGTTGTACCAGTCCACGGCCTCCAGCTCCTCCATCAGCGACACGATGGCACGGTGCATGTCGCGGGTCTCGTCCGACAGTTCCTCGATCGCCTCGTGATAGCCTTCGTTCGACATCTTGCTTTCCCCCGGATCAGTCGTTGCCTGGCTGTATGATAACCAGTTTGGGGGCAGATTTGCGCCCGACTTTCCGGGTGTCGCCGGTACGTCGGCCGTTCTCCCGCGACACGCTGATCGGTTGAAGGGGCAGGGCGCTTTCAGGCGTTTCCGGGGTGCAGCAGTCCCTGGTAGACGCGCAGATCCAAAGCCGAGTAACAGCAGAACAGGATCTCGTCGAACATCTCGCCTTCGGCAATAAACTGCTGAACCGTATCGATCGCTATCTCGGCCGCCCGCTCGACCGGGAAGCCGTATGCGCCGGTGCTGATGCCGGGAAAAGCGATGCTGCGCAGTTGGTGCCGGACGGCAAGGTCGAGCGTGTTTCGGTAGCAGTCACCCAGCAGTGCCGGTTCGCCATGTGTTCCACCCGACCACACCGGTCCAACCGTGTGGATGACGTAGCGCGCCGGCAGCTCGTAGCCGCTGGTCAGTTTGGCCTCGCCGATTGCGCAGCCGCCGAGTTGCCGGCATGCCTCGAGCAGACGTGGGCCGGCCGCACGGTGAATCGCGCCGTCCACCCCGCCGCCGCCGAGCAGCGAGGAGTTTGCCGCGTTCACGATCGCGTCGAGCGACAGCGTCGTGATATCGGCTCGGAGGGCGCTCAGCCTGGTACTCATCGGCGTATTGTCATGTCTGCGGCCGGAACAAGAAAGCCCGGCTCATTCGTGCCCGCATGGTTGCAGATATGCCAGGACATCAAGCGGCGAAACTCGCCGATCCCGGCATACTTCAGTGCCGGCGCTGCCGTGTTTCGGGCGAACGCACTGCCGAACGACTCCCGGCCGTATCGGCTTGCCCGCCACGGACATTCATTCGGTTTGCTCCCTAACCCAGATCAATGCGTTACCGGGACGCAAGCTGCTATACACGATAGTTACGCGGGGTGTCGGGCTTCAGGGCTGCCCACCTGATGCTCGACTTTGGGCATCTCTAATAATCCTGGGTGCGCAGATTGGGCGACATCATTCGGGACATCAACGCGAAGACCGTACGCAATAGCTGGCTATTGCGAAGGTCTTCAACGCAGAGAGCGCGGATTATGTCGTTCAAGATGCCATCTATGGATGGTTAGAGGTGCCCTTTATCAACTTGAGGGCAATTCGGAGTTGATCGTGGAAAACATCAAGCGGTTTGGAGTTCTGTTCGCATTTCTATGTGCCGTTTTCTCGGCAAACCTTGGCGCATCCGAGGACGGGGAAAAGCTGTTCGTAAACTTGAGCAGTGATGATATCAACCGGGCCGCCATGGCCATTGGGTTCAGTACAAAGATCCTCACGCAGAAGAAGATACCGGTAACAATCTTCCTCAATGTCGAGGGGGTCAGAATCGCTGACAAGAACATTCCCGAGCATAGGCATGCGAATGGGAAATCATTGAAGGAGATGCTGGCCGCCTTCATGGACGCAGGTGGACAGGTGATCGTCTGCCCGATGTGCATGGAAAACGTTGGTGGATTGGGCAAAGAAGACCTGATCTCTGGCGTCAAAGTGGGTGGCCCTGATGTCACCTGGCCTGCGCTGTTTGCCGAGGACACAACGGTACTCAGCTACTGACGCCGATGAAGGCGTGCCTGCCGTTCGCTACACTAGCCCGGATTGCCCGGCAATCGTTGCCGCCTGAGCAAGCCTCGCGGCATTGTTGCTGAACAGGTGCTCGTTGGCGGGCGTCGCCCAATTCGGCGCCGGGCAGCTGTTGCACTCTTGGTGCATTTGTAAAACCACCTTATCTCTGGAGGGGATGACAATGAAGAGACTGTCAACGATTTGGTTTTTCGCGGCGGCTTCGGTTCTGATTTTTGCCCAGCTCGCGCATGCGCATTGTCAGATACCTTGCGGCATATACGACGATCATGCCCGTGTTCAGTCAATGCTCGAAGATGCTGCCACTATAGAAAAGTCGGTGAATCTGATAGCCGAGTTGTCCGGCAAGACTGATACTCAGTCACAGAATCAACTGGTGCGCTGGGTCATGAACAAGGAAGAACATGCGCAGAACATCATATCCACCATCAGTGACTACTTTCTGACGCAACGGGTGAAGTCCGACCAGGAAGACTATGCCGAACGCCTGATCAAGCATCACGCGGTCATTGTTGCGGCCATGAAAGCAAAACAGAACGCTGATTTGAGCCATGTAAACGTCTTGAAGAAAAGTATAGAGGCGTTGTCGTCTTATTATCCCGAACATAAACACCAATAAGCAGGTAACGGAAGGCTAAACCCGGAACCGGCAACTCGGCGTGGATTTTGTAGCTTTCGGTGTGCTCGACTCTGCCGCCGGTGCCGCGCCGGGGTGCAGCCCTGGTCGACTGGTGGCGTCGTTGGATTCTGACGGCACCAGTGGTGCGGCTGGGACTGCGACTGCTAAAGTTACCGTCGGGGAGCGTGGTTGCCTCCCCCCTGTCGATTGGCGCTGGTGTGCGGCAGTCATAGACGCAATCTGATCCGTGCATGCAAGCCGCCATCGACGCCGAGCCGCGCCTGGATCGCGGTCATTGGCGATTGGCGAATGCAAAGTCCCACGGTTCTCTTGAGGTCCTGCAATGGCTGATCAACCCAACCGCAGTGTCCCACCTCACGATTCGCGCCTGGTAGCGGGTGACAGAAATTGAGTGGCGAAACACCCACACGGGCCGCCAATCCGCAGGTGTTCCGCAACTGGCGACATTTCCTCGCGTTTGGCCTTGGTAGCGGGCTGGCCAGGTTTGGGCCGGGGACCTTTGGCACCCTCGTTGCGATTCCTTTCTATGTTCTGCTGAGCCAGGCGTCACCCTGGCTCTACGCAGGCATTCTGTTTGGCGCCTTTGCCTTCGGTGTCTGGCTGTGCCAGAGCGTATCGCGGGACCTCGGTGTGCATGACCATGGCGGCATCGTCTGGGACGAGTTCGTCGGCTATTGGATCACGATGTTCATGCTGCCCTTCAGCTGGGGCTGGATACTGGCGGGGTTTGCGCTGTTTCGTCTGCTTGATATCTGGAAACCCTGGCCGATCGGCTGGTTCGACAAACACCTTGAAGGCGGTCTCGGCATCATGCTGGACGACGTGATTGCCGGTGTGCTCGCCTGCATCGTCCTGCATATCGTCCGTGTGGTTGTGGGCCTCTGAGCTGTCGGCCGTCGCCAGTGAGGCACCGCGCGTCGAGGCCGGGAGCTTGATCTCGCGAGCCTCCATGTTTGCAGCGCACGGCGCCGAATCGCCGCCGCTGAATCGCAATATTCGCGGCACAATGACGAAGAGGCACAGTCAATATGCAACGATTGTTTGTTTACGGAATGCTTGCGCCAGGAGAAATAAACCATAGTGTTCTGGCGGACATTTCTGGCTACCGGGAGGCCGCGACACTTAAAGGGACCTCGAAAAATGCCGTTCAGGGCTTTTTTTGTCTCCGGAACAGCGCAAAATGCGGTTTTCGCTTTCCTTCATTTTCAATCACTTGTCGTGATTGAAAATGGCGGCACATCCCTGTACTACGCGGGTGAGTCAATATAAGGCGCCCACAACTCGGCCAAGCCGTTCGTGGCTGTGCTCACCACTCGGACGTCCATGGGCATGCCTTTGGCATTGTTCCGCAAGCTGCGCTTCATACGGGCGACTGTGTAATCCGACGTTAGAGCATTGGAAGAGGCGTAATCATGAGAATCGAGGGTTCATGCTTCTGCGGAGCCACTACCTACAGTGTGGAGGGCACGTTGCACAATGCGCGGTCATGTCACTGTTCCATGTGCAGAAAGGCATTCAGTGCACCAGCTTCAGCATATGCGGAAATCGAGCCCGGTAGCCTCGAGTGGACTTCCGGCGAGAAAAACCTCACGAGCTACGAAGCGCAGAATGGAGGGGGCTTGAAGTTCTGCAAAATCTGTGGCTCCACGCTGTGCGGAACCGTTGATGGCGAGGTGCATGGGGTCACTCTGGGTTGTGTGGATGGCGATCCCGGCGTATCGATTGGCAAGCACATTTTTGTTGGTTCAAAGGCGCCTTGGGAGGTTATGCCCGAGGGTGGCCTGCATTACGAGGAATGGCCTCCATCGGAGGAGCTGAACGGTGTCTGAAAAGACAATCAACTTGCACCCGTTCGCTCGCCCGGATGCGCGGCAAGCTGAGCGCCCGTCACGTTGACGTCAGGCCAGCGACATGAGCGAGTTCGTCGATAGTCTTCATGAGGTATTCGCGCAATTTGGCGCGATTGCGACGAAACGCATGTTTGGTGGCTACGGGATATACCACGACAGCTTGATGTTCGGTTTGGTCGCCGACGATGTCTTGTATTTGAAGGCCGATGAAAAATCATCGGTGGAATTTGGGCAACGCGGCCTGTTACCGTTCGAGTATGCGAAGGGTGGGAAGATCATAAGAATGTCGTATTACGCAGCACCCGAGGAGGTCTTCGATGCGCCCGAGCAGGCCAGGGAATGGGCAACCCTGGCGTTCGATGCCGCATTGCGGGCCAAGAAGTCGCAGGTGAAAACAACAGGCAAGGAAAAGTGACAGGCGGCGGTCCGATGGCTGCCGGGTTGGGAAGGCCTGGCCCACACCCCGAGGCCGACTGAAAAACGAGATCGATCCAGGGTGCCGGTTGGCCGACCAGTGATGAACCCTTGGCCGTAAGGGCCATCGGCCACTTCGCCTCGTCATATGCATGCGGCGGCAGTGAAACAGGATACGAAGCCACAGAGATCTGGGGCGGGAAGGGTGTAGCTGCCCCTTTCGGGGTCAACCGCCAAGCGGGCTGCTGAAGATGGTGCCGAAGAGAGGACTTGAACCTCCACCTGGTTTCCCAGACATGGACCTGAACCATGCGCGTCTACCAATTCCGCCACTTCGGCAGTGCTCGGGGTTGCCCTTCAAGGGTGCCCGAAAACGGAAGCGCGGACTCTACAGCGACAACACAGGGCTGTCAACGCTACAATGACGGCTGAAGAGTACTGCAAGAGAATCTCCTTTCCGTGTCAAAACGTAAACCGCGGCGCAGCAGCCGCAGTCACGATCCCTACCAGGCCCGTGAGGCCAAAAAGTACGCCAATCCCATCCCCAGCCGTGAATTCATCCTCAGCCTGATGGAGGAACACGGGGCCCCGCTGCCCTTCGACGACCTGGCGGAGGCCCTCGTGCTGAGCGACCCTGATCAACTGGAGGCCTTGTCGCGGCGCTTGAATGCGATGTCGCGTGACGGCCAGGTGGTGTGCAACCGGCGGGGTGGCTACTGCGTGGTGAATCACGAGGACCTGATCCATGGTCGCGTGATGGGACACCCGGACGGATTCGGTTTTCTGCGCCCGGACGAAGGTGGTGATGACCTGTTTCTGAGTCCGCGCGAAATGCGACGACTTTGGCATGGCGACCGGATCGTCGCCCGAGTCTCTGGCGTCGACCGGCGGGGTCGCAAGGAGGCCGCGGTGGTCGAGGTCCTCGAGCGCGCATTCGAGAATGTCGTGGGGCGTATCCAGATCGAGGCGGGGGTGGCGATCCTTCTGCCGGACAACAAGCGCATCAGTCAGCAGGTGCTGATCGCCCCGGACCGCCTGATGAACGCCAGGCACGGTCAGATGGTCGTGGCGCGCATCACCGACCATCCGGAGTCGTGGCGCCAGCCGCTTGGTCAGGTGATCGAGATCCTGGGCGACCATCTCGCTCCCGGGATGGCGACCGACGTGGCGATCCGATCGAATGATATACCGCTGGATTGGCCCGACGAGGTCGAACGCGAGGTCGGTTCTCTGGCTGCAGAGGTGCCGGAGGCGGCAAAGCAGGGTCGCACCGACCTGCGAGCCCTGCCGCTGGTCACCATCGATGGTGCCGATGCGCGTGACTTCGACGATGCGGTGTACTGCGAACGCACCAAGAAGGGCTGGCGCCTGCTGGTGGCGATAGCCGACGTCTCCAGCTATGTCTCGCCGGGCACCGCGCTTGACGACGAGGCCTACAAACGAGGCACTTCGGTTTACTTCCCCGACCGGGTGGTCCCGATGCTGCCCGAGGCCTTGTCGAACGGCCTATGCTCGCTGAATCCGCAGGTCGATCGCTTGTGCATGACCGCGGAGCTGTACTTCGACGCCGACGGCAAGCTGTACCGCTCACGCTTTTTCGAGGCGGTGATGAATTCGCACGCGCGGCTGACCTACGACCAGGTCGGGGCGATGCTTCTGGATGGCGACCCGGAACTCTGCGCCCGGCATGCCGGGCTCTTGCCCCATCTGCACGACCTCTTCGGTCTGTATCAACTGCTGCATGCGGCGCGCGCAGAACGCGGCGCGATCGACTTCGACACGGTCGAGACGCGCTTCCGTTTCGACGAGCAGGGCAAACTCGCAGCGATTGAGCCCTTGGTGCGTCACGATGCGCACAAGGTGATCGAGGAGTGCATGCTGGCGGCCAACGTCGCCGCGGCGCGCCACCTGCTGCGCCAAAAGATGCCGGCCCTGTACCGCATTCACGAGAAGCCCAGCGCCGAGAAACTCACCGACCTGGGAGAGTTTCTCGCCGAACTGGGTCTGCGCCTGCAGGGTGGCACGGATCCAACCGCGAAGGACTATGCGAATCTGCTGGACGCGGTCAAGGATCGCCCCGATTTTCACGTCATCCAGGTCGTGCTGCTGCGTTCGATGATGCAGGCGGTCTATTCGGACAACAATGTCGGGCATTTTGGTCTGGCCTTCCCGGCTTACACGCATTTCACCTCGCCGATCCGGCGCTATCCGGACCTGATGGTGCATCGCGCGCTGCGCCACCTGCTGACCGGTGATGCCCCGGAGGCCTTTGAGTACACGCATCAGCACCTCGCGGCGATGGGCGAGCACTGCTCGGCGACCGAGCGGCGAGCGGACGACGCCACCCGCGATGCGGCCGATACCCTCAAGTGCGAGTTCATGTTGGACAAGGTCGGCGAGACCTTCAGCGGCGTGATATCCGGCGTGAACAGCTTCGGTATCTTCGTCGAACTCGACGGTATCTTCGTCTCCGGGCTGGTGCACATCACCGCGCTGGATTATGACTATTTCCATTTCGACCCGGTCGGGCATCGCCTCACCGGCGATCGCACCGGCAAGGTCTATCGTCTCGGCGATACCCTCCGGGTCAGGGTCGCGGCAGTGAACATCGACGATCGCAAGATCGATTTCGTGCTGGCCGACAAGGTCGCCGGACCGGGTAAGCGCCAGTCGAAACCCGGTGCTGGCCGGCGACGGCGTGGACGGGGAGGGAATGCGTCAGGCAAGAGTGGCACGGACAAGAAGACCGAATCCTCAGCACCGGGCCCCGAGGCCAAGCGTGCCAAGGGCGGTGGCGGTGGGCGCGGCAAGCGGGGCCGCAAACAGGGCTGAGCGATGTCGGGGCAGCTGATCATCGGGATCCACGCGGTCCGGACCGCGCTCAAACACGGCGTGCAGCGGCTCGAGCGTCTGTGGTTCGATGCCGCCCGTCGCGACCGCCGACTGCGCCAATTGCTTGATCAGGCGCGGGCCGTCGGGCTGCAGCCGGAGCCGAGCGACAAGGCCGCGCTCGACCGCATGACCGGCGCGGCCAATCACCAGGGCGTGGTGGCGCAGGGTGAAATGCCGACCAGTCTGGACGAGGCGGCCCTCGATGCTTTGCTCGGGGGACTGAGCGTTTCCCCGTTGCTATTGGTGCTCGACGGCGTGACCGATCCGCACAATCTGGGCGCCTGCCTGCGCAGTGCGGACGCGGCTGGTGCGCATGCGGTGATCGCCCCGCGTGATCGCGCCGGCGGCCTGACCCCGGTGGTCTGCAAGGTCGCCAGCGGCGCCGCCGAGACCATGCCGTTCGTGCAGGTCACCAACCTTGCGCGGACGCTGCGTCACCTGCAAGACAAGCACCGGGTGTTCGTGATCGGTACCGCCGGCGAGGCTGAAGCCGACCTGTATCAGGCTGATCTGACCGGCCCGCTGGCCCTGGTCATGGGTGCCGAGGGTGCCGGGCTGCGGCGCTTGACACGGGATACCTGCGACCGGCTGGTGAGCCTGCCGATGCGCGGCCGCGTCGAGAGTCTCAACGTCTCGGTGGCGACCGGGGTCTGCCTGTACGAGGCGCTGCGCCAGCGTGGACCTGGGTCCGCATCTGCCTGAGCGCCTTTGCGCCTGCTGGCGCTCAGGGGCCTGCGGCACAGGCTCACAGGATCGGCAGGATGGCGTGAAGCGTCCGGAGCAGGCATGTCTGCGTCTTTCTCTTGTGGCCGAACGCACTCGACAGCGTGCCGCACCTTTCGACACGGTTCGCTCGCCGAGTCCGCGTCATTCCCCCTAAGCGATTGCAAGCACTTGGTTTTCCATATAGAATCCCGCGCCTTCGCGGTCAGCCTTGCGGCTGATCCTCCTTGCCTCACCGCCACGAGCGGGAGGCTGTTGAAACCGTAAGGAGCAACAATGCGTCACTACGAGATCGTGTTCATGGTCCATCCGGACCAGAGCGAGCAGGTACCGGCAATGGTGGAGCGTTACCGCGCAACCATCGAGGGCAGCGGCGGCAAGGTACATCGCCTGGAAGACTGGGGACGGCGCCAGCTGGCGTATCCGATCAACAAGATCCACAAGGCCCACTATGTGATGATGAACGTCGAGTGCGACGGCGACGCGCTGGCCGAATTGGAGAGTGCCTTCCGCTTCAATGATGCGGTGCTGCGCAACCTGGTAATGCGGCGCAAACAGGCCGATACCGAGGCATCGCCCCTGGCCAGGGAAGATGAGAAAGGCGATGAGCGGGCCCCGGCCCCGACGCGCACCGAGCAGCCCGTGGCACAAGCGCCTGCCGCCGCAGCCCCTGCCAAAGACGCATAGGAGATTATCTCGATGTCACGTTTTTTCCGCCGCCGTAAGTATTGCCGCTTCACCGCCGAAGGCATCAAGGAGATCGACTATAAGGATCTGAACCTGCTGAAGCAGTTCGTGAGCGAATCCGGCAAGATCGTGCCGAGCCGTATCACCGGAACCAGCGCGAGGTACCAGCGTCAGTTAGCTGACGCGGTCAAGCGGGCGCGCTTTCTGGCGCTGCTGCCATATTCCGACAGTCACTGATCGGGCGTTCGGAGAGCCCGCGCCACGGCGGGGTATGAAGGGGATCGCATGAAGGCCTTCGCCAACTGGTTGATGAAGGGCCGCATGCAGGCGGTGATCGCCGCCACGGTGCTGGCCGTGCTGGGTCTGCTGGTGACGCCCCTGGCGTTGTTCAGTGCGGCCGTGGTCGTGCTCACCGTGCTGCGTCAGGGATGGCGTGAAGGCGTGCTGGTGGTCGGATCGTCGCTTCTGGCGATCGGTGGCCTGGGCGGGCTACTGTTTCAGATGCCGGTCGCGACCGTGCTGATCGGTGCACTGCTATGGGTTCCGGCGGCGGTTCTGGGTGGTGTAATGGGCCGCAGCGGCTCGCTGCGCATCGCGATCGAGGTCGCTGCTGCGGCTGCCGCTGTGATCGTCCTGCTGCAGTACTGGCTGTTGGGAGACCCTGCAGCGTACTGGGCCGATGCGCTTAACGAATTCCTGGTGCGCCGGCTGGATCAGGACGCGCTGAACGAATCGAACGTCGGTCGCCTGGTCGAGCTGATGTCGGGATGGATGGCCGGGGGTGTCGCAGCGACCTGGTTGCTTGGCAGCGTGGCCTCGCTGGCACTGGCGCGCCACTGGTCGGCCCTGATCGATCGCCCCGGTGCGTTCGGCGCCGAATTTCGCCAGTTGCGTTTCGGCCGCTGGCTGTTGCTGCTGGTGCCCGTGCTGCTGGTCGTCGGCATACTGCTCAGCGGCGGCCAACCGACGCTCGTGGGTCAGTTGTACCTGGTGGGCATGATGGTCTTCCTGATCCAGGGGATCAGCCTGGCCCATGGCCTCGTGGCGGAGTTCGGCGGGTCGTCCGCCTGGTTGGTGGGTCTTTACCTGCTGCTGATATTTGTCGCGCCACAGGGCGCGACCCTGGTCGCCCTCGCTGGCTATGCCGACGGTTGGGTGGATTTTCGGGCACGGATCCGGGCGCGCCGGTCCGGCGGTGCCGACGACAACTGAATTGCATACAGAGGTTCACAACGATGGAAGTCATTCTTCTTGAAAAGGTCGACAACCTGGGTGGTCTGGGTGAAAAGGTTTCGGTGAAGTCCGGCTTCGGTCGCAATTTCCTGATTCCGCAGGGTAAGGCGGTTTTCGCCAGTGCGAAAAACGTCAAACAGTTCGAAGAGCGCCGTACCGAACTGGAGCAGCAGGCAGCTGAGAAACTCGCCGCCGCGGAGGCTCGCAAGGCGCAGATCGAGGGCCTGAGCGACGGTATCACCATCACCCACAGGGTCGGTGAGGAAGGCCGTCTGTTCGGTTCTGTCGGGACCGTCGACATTGCCGACGCATGCACCGAGGCCGGTGTCGAAGTGGCCAAGTCCGAGGTGCGCTTGCCGGAGGGTCCGTTCCGGCTTGTCGGCGAATACGACGTCACGCTGCACCTGCACACCGACGTCAACGCGACCCTCAAGGTCGCGGTAGTCGGCGAGGAGTGACCGGACAGCCAAGGCCTGGCCCGCCGTCCGCATCCAGCCCGGCCTTGGCCGGGCTTTGTCGTCTGGGCCGATGCGGGTGCATTGTTACTGCATCAGGCGGCCTCGCTGTGATGTAATCGAATTCCTCCCACCGACTCATTGGCAACTGCATGGCTGACGCCGCTTACGATTCGCTCACCGAAATCCCACCGCACGGCGCCGCCGATGAACAAATGGAGGCGTTGCGGGTCCCGCCGCATTCGGTGCAGGCCGAACAGGCCGTGCTGGGCGGACTGATGCTGGACAATGCGTCCTGGGACAAGATTGCCGACCTGATAACCGAGCAGGATTTCTATCGCCGCGAGCATCAGCTGATCTTTGCCGCGGTCACTAGTCTTGCCGAGAACGACCAGCCCCTGGATCTGGTTACGGTAAACGACGAACTGGTGCGCCTGGGTACCTCGGACGAGGTCGGCGGGCTGGCCTACCTGGGGATGCTGGCGAACGAGACGCCGAGCGCGGCGAACATCAAGGCCTATGCCGCCATCGTGCGCGAACAGTCGGTCGTTCGTCAGCTGATCCGGGTCGGCAACCAGGTTGCTGAGAGCGGCTATCAGCCGAACGGGCGCAAGGTGCATGAACTGCTCGACTATGCGGAAAACCTGGTGTTTCAGATCGCCGAGCAGCAGGCACGCGGGGGTGGTGGCTTTCGTTCGATTACCCGGCTGCTGACCGAAACCATCAATCGCATCGAAGAGCTTTTCGGCAGCGAGGATGCCTTGACCGGGGTGTCCAGCGGCTTCAGCGATTTCGACGACAAGACCTCCGGGCTGCAGAAATCGGATCTGATCATCGTCGCCGGCCGACCGTCCATGGGAAAGACCACCTTCGCGATGAACATCGCCGAGAACGTTGCATTGACCTCGGGTCTTCCGGTCGCGATCTTTTCGATGGAGATGCCCGGCGAGGCACTCACGATGCGCATGATTTCCTCGCTCGGCCGCGTGAACCAGCAGGCGGTACGTTCCGGCAAGCTGGAAGACGACGACTGGCCGCGGATCACGTCGGCGGTCAATTTGCTCAACAACACCAAGCTGTTCATCGACGACACGCCGGCCCTGACCCCGACCGATCTGCGCGCGCGCTGCCGGCGTCTGACCAAGGAGCATGGCACTCTGGGTCTGGTGGTTATCGACTATCTGCAACTGATGCAGGCCCCCGAATCCGGCGAGAATCGCGCGACCGAGATCTCAGCGATCTCGCGCTCCCTCAAGGCGCTGGCCAAGGAACTGAGCGTCCCCGTGGTCGCGCTGTCACAGCTCAATCGCTCGCTCGAGCAGCGACCAAACAAGCGCCCCGTGATGTCTGATCTGCGCGAGTCGGGCGCGATCGAGCAGGATGCCGACCTGATCGTGTTCATCTATCGTGACGAGGTGTACAACGAGGACAGTCCCGACAAGGGCAAGGCCGAGATCATCATCGGCAAGCAGCGCAACGGGCCGATCGGCTCGGTGATGCTGACCTTCCAGGGGCAGTTCACCCGCTTCGACAATTTCGCCTACGATGTGTATGGCGATGACGAGTACTGATCTACTGTTGCTGCCTCTGGTGGGGCGGCAATATGTCCCGGTCACGGGACGCCGTGGATACGCCCCTGCAGGCTTGACGGCTGCATCGCAGCCGCCCACACCCGCCAAAGGTGCATATCGCCGTCCCTTGCGATACAGCGGCAATCGTCATCGATTGGCACGGTGAGCAGATCCACGAAATCCATCTACGTCTGCAGCGAATGCGGCGCCCAGGCGCCCAAATGGGCCGGGCAGTGCGGCGAATGCGGCGCATGGAACACCCTGCTGGAGACCGTTGCTGCCTCCGCCGCGAAAGGCGACTCGCGCTACGCCGGTTACGCCGGCAAGGACGCCTCCCGAATCCGCAGGCTTTCCGAGGTCTCCGCACAGCAGACTGAACGCCTGCCCACCGGTCTGGGTGAACTCGATCGGGTGCTCGGCGGAGGGTTGGTTGGCGGATCGGTGGTGTTGATCGGCGGCGACCCCGGCATCGGTAAATCGACCCTGCTGGTGCAGGCCCTGGCCCTGCTGTCGGACCGTATGCCGGCGCTGTACGTCAGCGGTGAGGAGTCGGCCGAGCAGATCGGCCTGCGCGCGCAGCGCCTCGGATTGCCGACCGAACGCCTGCGCCTGCTGACCGAGACCTGTGTCGAGCGCATTCTTGCACTGATCTCCCGCGACCGGCCGAGTGTGCTGGTACTCGATTCGATCCAGACCTTTTATACCGAGTCGCTGCAGTCGGCACCGGGTTCGGTGGCCCAGGTGCGCGAGTCCGCCGCGCGCCTGGTGCGCTTCGCCAAGCAGACCGGGACATCGCTGTTCCTGGTTGGACATGTGACCAAGGAGGGGGCGTTGGCCGGACCTCGCGTGCTCGAGCATATGGTCGACACGGTGCTGTATTTCGAGGGTGAGAGCGGCGGGCCGTTCCGGTTGATCCGGGCGATCAAGAACCGCTTCGGGGCGGTCAACGAACTGGGCGTGTTTGCCATGACCGACAAAGGATTGCGCGAGGTCAGCAATCCTTCGGCGATCTTTCTCTCGCGCCACGAACAGCAGGTCGCGGGCAGTTGCGTCCTGGTCACCCGGGAAGGTACCCGGCCGCTACTGGTCGAGGTGCAGGCTCTGGTCGATCAGAGCCCGCTGGCCAATCCACGGCGGGTCGCACTTGGCCTCGAACAGAACCGGCTGTCGATGCTGCTGGCCGTGTTGCACCGCCATGGCGGCATTGGCATGTTCGACCAGGACGTGTTTCTCAACGTGGTCGGCGGCGTGCGCGTGACCGAGACCGCGGCCGATCTGCCGGTGCTGTTGGCGGTGCTGTCGAGTTTTCGCGACCGCCCGATGTCCGGGGGGCTGGCCACCTTCGGCGAGGTCGGGCTCGCCGGTGAGATTCGCCCGGTGCCCAATGGCCAGGAGCGCCTGCGCGAGGCCGCGAAACATGGCTTCCGGCGGATGGTCGTGCCGAAGGCAAATGCACCGAAGAAACCGATCGATGGACTCGAGGTGGTGGCGGTGAGTCGAATCGGTGAGGCCATCGATGCGCTGGCCGATTGGCAGTGACGTGTCGGCGCCTGCGCAGTGGCGGACTGCGCGTGCGATGTGGACAACGGTGCATGCGTCAGGGTCGCTGATCGCGGCCGATGGAGGGCGATCGGGTGGGGCGATGGTTGATACTGGCCGGGCTGCTGTTGCTAGTGATGGGCGTGGTGCTGCATTTTGCACCCGGTATTTTTAGCTGGTTCGGCAGGCTGCCGGGTGATATCCGTGTCGAGGGCCAGCGCGGCAGGTTTTTTTTCCCGATCACCTCGATGGTTATCGTCAGCGTTGTGCTGACCCTCCTGATTAACCTGTTCAAGCGCTAGCCGTTGGCAATCGCAGTGGCTGGGGCTTTCACCAACATGCAGCCTGTAGCGTTGGCGATCCCTGAGTGAGGCCGGCCATGTCTCGGTGAAGGGCTTCTCCGCTCGAGTGAAAAAGTCACAGATTGGGTGCGTCCTGCTTCAATGGGTCTTTTCCGGCCCACCCTTATCCTTCTCCTCAACAGGACGGAACACGCCGGCCTGGGCAAACAAACCACGCAGATACTCAGGAGAATGACCACGATGACGAAACACGCCCTCGCTGCCGCCTTCGCCGCCCTGTTCGCCATCGCCGTTGTCGCCGGGGCCGACTCGACCGTGCTCGGCACGGTCGAGACCAACGCCACCGTGTACGACGCGACCCAGAACCAGTCGGGTCTGCTGAACAGCCAGGACGCCGCCTTCGGTTCGGTCAGCGACTCGTTCGTGGTCGGCTCGGTCAAGACCGACGTGACGATCCGACGCGCCTAGCAGGACCAGTCGGGTCTGTTGAACAAGCAGGAAATGGCTGCCGGTTCGGTGCGCGGCTCGCGGGTGATCGGTTCGATCGAGACGGATGTGCGGGTCGACTCGGTACGCCAGAGCCAGAGCGGCCTGCTGAACAGCCAGAAGGCGAACATTAGCTCGGTCAGCAACTCGAATACACTCGGTGGGGTGAAGACCAAGGTCTGTGCGCGCAACCTCGCGCAGAGCCATTCCGGCCTTCTCAGCAAGCAGAAGATGAGCATTGCTTCGGTCGACTGATCGCGTCACGGGCGGCCCAGCCTGGGGACTCGCTCCAGGGACTCGGACGCTGTATCAACGGGGCCGGGATCGGTATCGATCCCGGCCTTTCTACTTGTCTGGGCCTGCCTCGATCGGTGCGGCCTGATGAGTGGATGGCGCATGCCCGCCGGCACGCCGCGGGCGTAAACCAAGGCGCCCATTTCGCCCTGCCTTGTGCAGCTTCGCCCCTTTTGCCGACCGGTCCGGTGCAATGCCGCACAAGTCCGGTGGCTATGCCGGCCGCCGAAACCCCTACGATCTCGGCATCCAATACGATGGTGGAGCCTTTGAGGAGGTTGACGATGGACCAGGACATACTGCAGTTTGTGGCGATTACTTCCGGCGGGCGCGCCTTCGACATTGCTTTTCCATTGCACCCGGAAACACGCTCGGCGGCATCCGTGTCCGAGCTGGCCACTCGGCTGCTGGAGGTGATTTCCGAGCATGCCGGGGCGCGTGATGATGTCAGTGACGGCGATATCCTGCAGGCCCTGGCAATGACCGCGGCAATCCGCGGCCGCATGCTCGATGGCGACCTGGAACAGATCGAGGCCCTGACGCGGACCCTTTACGGCAATGCCTGGCAGGCGACGACCGAGGCCAGGGCGTTTGCTGCGGCGAGGGCGTGAAATGGCCGACTTCGCGCGAAACGTGCTTGGCGGTGAACTCGGCCTGTGCAGTCTGCAGCCGAAGACCGGTTACCTGCGCGACGGTCACTGTCGCACGCGGCCGGATGACGCTGGCTTGCACGTCGTGTGCGCACAGGTCGACGATGGCTTTTTGAAGTTCTCTCGCGACCGGGGCAACGATCTGATGACCCCGGTGCCCGCCTATGGTTTTCCCGGTTTGAAGTCCGGTGATCGCTGGTGCCTCTGTGCGTTGCGCTGGCGCGAAGCGCTCGATGCGGGGATGGCCCCCCGGCTGTTTCTGCAATCCACACACGAGCGCGTACTCGAGGTGGTCGAATTCGATCAGCTTCTGCCCTATGCGTTGGACCTGCCGAAGAACGCCTGAGTGGTTTGCCCTGCACTTTCCGGGATCCCTTCCAGGGTGGCGGGCATGGCGTGGCGTTGTCGCTCGTTTGCGTCCCTCTCGTTTGCGGCCCCTGGCAGCGCTGCAGGCGGAGATGTCACTCCGATCCATCGACCGTTGAGGCGGGGGGGGGACTCGCAGATGCGGCGATTCAAGGCTTGTGTTGTTCTCTGGGCCATTGCTCTAAGGTTTACGAGCAGGCGCTGGTACGTCGGGGTCACCGGGCGGCCGGAAAGCACCTTGGCCGAGTATTCGTGGGATTTCTGAGGGGCGGATTCCCAGCGAATCCCGGCATCAGCGACTGTTGGAAGACCGAAATACGGCCGATCATCGATCCTATCGGGGGGCTTCAATGACCGCGAAGACGAACAAAGGTGGGGACTCCTGGCAGTCCGAACGTCGCTGGCTCGGGTATGCCGGGCTGGTGCCTTTTATCATTTGCGTCGCCGTACTCGTCGTCGCCGACGAACCGGCATGGCGGGAAGTGGCAATGGATATGCTGCGCCACTACGCTGCGGTGATCGCCAGTTTCCTCGGTGCTGTGCACTGGGGCATGGCGGCGCAGAGCGACGACAGCTTCACCCGGGCTCGCCTGCGCTGGGGAGTGACCCCTGCACTGATTGCCTGGGTGCTGCTGGCAGTAACGCCTGCCAGCGTTGCGCTGTTGGGATTTGCATTCTTGTTCGCGCTGATCCTGATCGTCGACCGGTTTCTGTTGCCGGTCCTGGACGACACCTACCGCCAAATGCGCGTGCAGCTCTCCGTCGTTGTCATCCTGTCTCTGCTGATCGCCGCGCTGGCAGATGCCGCGGCCACCTGATACCTGGACCAAAACCGGTAAGCCAGCCTTGCTCCGCCGTGCCCGCGGTTCCGCGCTGGAATGGTTCTGGAGAAAAACTTCACCGAAATGGCTTCCGGTGAAGGGGGTACCGTTCTTCGGGGTTCCTGTGCGGCAATGTTTGCGGGCCGTTCTGGCGAAAACACGCGCCTGTACAAATGGCATACCAGCTTGACGGACGGACGGCTGGCGGCGCCCTCTCGCAATGCGCAATGCGATACCGGAACGATGGTGCAGCACAGGAACCTGCCTTGTTCACCGCACCAATGGCAATCCGGACATGAGCATGTATTCTTGGCCAACGTGCAGACTTCGCAACAGAGCGGGAGAGCCCCATGCAGAAAAGCCAAGGTGAAAGATTCGACGACATGCACCAGACGGTACAGCAGTTGGTGACGGCGCTGGCCAGGTCCGAGGAGCGGCACGAAAAGGCCGCCAGACGGCAGCGCTGGTTCTGGTTGGGGATCACGGCGTCACTGTTGGTGCTGTTCTACATGAGCGGTCAGCTTGGTACCTCCGCAATCGCACAAACGCAACAACGCTCTCAATCCCCTGCGGTACCGCCGGCCCAAATTGACCTCATAGCGCAACGTCAGGCCCTGACGGCGCAGTTACCGGAGGCGGCCCAGACGGAGCTCGCGGAGTTCGAGCGGAGCATCGAATGGCTCGGTCAGTATCTGCAGACCTGGGATGAGCGACAGGCCGGGGCGGTGGTCGCGCTGATGCTGCAGCGTATCGGTCAAAATATGAATGCAATGCCCAAGATACACAGTGAGATGCAGACCATGAATACGCTGATGCAGGCCATGCCGGTGGTGGCTGTTGAGATGCAAAGGATGAGCGCCAACCTGGCCGTGATTACGGCGAACATGGGGGTGATGACCCACAACATGGATTCCACCATGGGCCGCATGGGACGGATGATGCCATGGCCATAGCCGCACACGCTTGAACCAGCGCGGCAATCGCTGGCGTCAGCTGTGCGGCCATTGCGGTGGATTACTCCCGCACTTCCACCGCGTCCGGCAGCGCGCCCCGCGCGATGCGCTTGGTCAGCGCGTAGATGCGCTTGAACTTGTCTACCACTTCCATCTCGAGGCGGAATATCGCCAGATTGGTCGGCTCCGCTGCGGTCAGTTCGCCGACCTGGTGACGCAGGGCCTGATCCACCAGTCGATGGATGTCGTCCTTGACGGTCAGGACCTCCTGGGCTGCCTGCTCGTCGTTCTTCTGGACGGCCTGGATGGCCGCCTCAAGCGCCTTGGCCGTCGCACCGTGCAGATTACTGTACATCTCGCGCAGGGTATCGGTGGTCCGCAGGCCGTTGGTGCGCGCGTCTTCGACGAGCTTCAGCACGTCAGTGGAGATGATGTCGCTGATACTCTCCAGATTGTCGCTTGCCGCGACCAGTTCGATGAACTCCTGACTCTGCTGTGGCGTCATCGACTTGATGTGGATTGCGCGCAGATACTCGATGATCTCTTCATACAGGATATCGACCTTGTCCTCGTCCTTGCGAACCTTGTCAGCGAAGTCCGGGTTCTTTACCGCGCCGGGAATACTGTTGAACATATCCATCAGGATCTCCCCCAGGTGGCCGATCTCGAAGCGGGCGCGCTCCAACGCGAGGGCCGGGGTCTTGAGCAGCTCTTTGTCGAGGAACTTGGGTCTGACGATGATACGCTCCGACTCTGGGCGATCCGGCAGCAGCCGCTCGACGAGCTTCGCGAGCGGTACGGTGAACCAGATGAAGATGAGGGTGTTGGCCAGGTTGAACATGGTGTGGGCATTGGCGATCTGGCGCGGCACCTCCGCCGCCATTCGCTCGGTGCCGGAAAGGTCCGGATACGACGGGGAGATGTTCTCCACGAAACCGGCGAACTGTGGAATGAAGAACACCCAGAGCAACACGCCCAGGACATTGAACAGCACATGGACTGCCGCGGCGCGGGCTGCCTCCACAGGCTTGCCGATGGCGGCTAAGATCGCGGTGACGCAGGTGCCGATGTTCGAGCCGAAGGCGAGTGCGATGCCGGCGGGCAGGCTGATCAGGCCCTCGGTGGCCATTACGATGGCGATTCCGGTCGTGGCCGCGGAGGATTGCACCAGTCCCGTGAATACCGCCCCCACCAGGATGCCGAAGATCGGATCCTCCATCCGCTGCATCAGTTCGAGGAATGGCTCATAGCTGCGCAGCGGGTTCATCGCCTGGCTCATCAGGCCCATGCCGAAGAAAATCAGGCCCAATCCCATCAGCATCTCACCGTAGTTGCGGATGCGCTCCTGCTTGGCGGTGAACAACATCAGAAAACCCGGCGCCACCAGCAGTAGTGCGTACTGGGTGACGTTGAACGCTACGATCTGGGCGGTAAAGGTGCTGCCGATGTTGGCTCCCAAGATCACCCCGATCGACTGGGAGAAGCTCATGACCCCCGCAGTGATGAAGCCAACCACCAGAACGGTGGTCACCGACGAGGAGTTGAGAACTGCTGTCACGAAGGCCCCGGTCAGGGCACCCATGAACCGGTTCTTTGTCAGCCGTTCCATCAGGTTCTTGAGGCCCTCTCCTGCCGCGGCCTTCAGTCCATTGGACATCTGCTCCATGCCGAACAGGAACAGGGCCAGACCGCCGAACAAACCCATCAGCAATTGCAGCCAGTCAATGTCGTTACCGACATCGAGATCTGCTGCGGCACTCGCGGCCGCATAGACGCAAAAGAGCAAGGCCACAGCGCCGAGCAAGCGGCGATGGCCGTTCCAGCTTGAACTGGCATACCCAGTAACAGTGTTCCATCTCATGGTTGTGGTCTCCGCTGGTTACCGGGTTATCGAATACGGTTCAGAATCGGGTTGGCAAAGTGGCCTGGGGCCTGTTAACGCTATGCGGATGCCTGACATTCGCTATCCATTGAGGCCATGCGGCGTTGCGCAAATCGCTCTTTTGGGGGCGACCAAACTCCGCTCCGCGCTCCAAAAAAGACCTCCGTCGATGAATATCCGCATCCTGTCAGCGCCCCCTGGCCGGGGCTCGCCGGGTCATGCCGACGGGTAGCATAGATCGTGTATAGCACGGGTGTCCCTCGCAGCGTAAGTCGGCCCACGAGATCCGGCCCGCCGCAGCGCCGGCGGGCGTGACGGCACCGGAAACCACCGAACAGCCGGCCGCGTGGCACCTGTGCATGTGCGGTACACGCCGCTGCTCTCGTGTTTCACCGTGCCGGTCGGGGAGTGGCAGCGCCGCGAATCGCATACCCGTTCCAAGGAGAGCAACCCAGCAATGGGCCAATAGCGGGGCTCGCTGCGGGGGGGGTGGCCCCCAAGCCCCCGTCGTCCGCGTTACGCTCGCTTGAATTGGCGAGGGCCAGTCCTGTATTCACGTGCGTTGCCGATAGGGCTAGAGGGCCGAGTGAGAGTCACGGAGCTCAGCGCATGACCCACCGGAATGGTCGATGCGACTTCAATCGGCGCGAATGAGCTCGACGAGATCGCGTTCCAGGAGTCGGTTGTCATCGAGATTGAGTTCCACCATGCGCCGCAGGCGGCCCGCACTGTACAGGTCCAGGCCGCTGCAATGTACACCGATGCGCCGGCCCGCCGCATGCATGACCTCGCCGGACATCTCGATCACATGCTGCTCGCCGTCGAGCATGATCCGGACCTGAACGTGTGCGCCATCGGCCGGCGATATGTCATCCGCGAGCTGTAACAGCACGCCGCGCAACGACATGTCGAGCACAGTCCCAGGGTATTCGGTGTCATCCGTATGCAGCACGGCCGGTTTGTCGCTGGCGATGCGCTGGAAGTGACGGCGTTCGCCGGATTTTTCGGGCATGACGTGGCTCCTCTCCGCTGCGCCGCTTAACGGCTGCAGGCAGTGGACCTTGAACCGTCGGCCCGCTGGTCAGTTTGCGCCTTCCGACTGGCGTCTTTCCTTGGGCCTGATGCGTGCGGTCCTGACCGCGTTGTCCTGGATCTGGACCACCTCGATCGGGTAGCCGGCGATCATCAGCGATGTTCCGGGTTCGGGAATGCTCTCTAGATATTCGACGATCAATCCGTTCAGGGTCTTGGGGCCGTCGGTCGGCAGCTCCCAATGCATGGTCTTCACCAGATCTCGCAGGGTGGCACCGCCGTCGACCAGGAAACTGCCGTCTTCCTGTGGCAGGACATCGGCGATCCCGTCGGCCGGGTCTGTTGCGAACTCGCCGACGATCTCCTCGAGCAGATCGGCCATGGTGACCAGGCCTTGCACGTCGCCGTACTCGTCGACGACCAGCGCAGTGCGCCGCCGTTTGTGCTGGAAATTGATCAGCTGGCGATTCAGCGGCGTGCCCTTGGGGATGAAATAGGGTTCGCGGATCAGGCCTTCGAGCGACTCGCGGGTCAGCTCGTCGTCGAGCTGGGCCTGCATCACCCGGCGCGAGTGCACGAAGCCAGCGACTTGATCGATGCTACCCCGGTAGGCCAGTACCCGGGTATAGGGGGTCTTTTCCAGCTGCTCGAGGATGACATCGATCGGGTTCTCGAGGTCGATGCCGTCCAGTTCGCTGCGCGGCACCATGATGTCGTCGACGGTGACTTTCTCCAGATCGAGGATGTTGAGCAGCATCTTCTGGTGACGCTTGGGGATCATCGCCCCGGCCTCATTCACTACGGTACGCAGCTCCTCCCGGCTAAGGGCATTGCCCTCCGCATCATCGGGATAGATGCCGAGCACCCGCAGCACGGCGTTCGCGATCAGGTTGACCAGCCAAACCAGCGGGAACAGCACGCGCAGCAATGGTGTGTAGATCCACGAAGCGGGAAACGCCAAGCGCTCCGGGTGCAGCGCTGCGAGGGTCTTTGGCGCGACCTCGGAGAAGATCAGCACGACCAGGGTCAGCAGTCCCGCCGCGATCGGTATCGCTCCCTCGCCACCGAGGCGCAGGGCAATGATGGTCGCCAGCGAGGAGGCCAGGATATTGACGAAGTTGTTGCCGAGCAGAATCAGCCCGATCAGCCGGTCCGGTTTGCGCAACAGGCGCTCGGCCAGGCGCGCCCCGGGATTACCCGCGGCGGCCAGGTGGCGCAGACGGTAGCGGTTGAGCGTCATCAGGGCCGTCTCCGACCCGGAAAAGAAGGCGGACAGCGCCAGAAGGCATACTAGCGCGCCAGCCAGCGCGCCGAGCGGGAGATCATTCAAAGGGAGGGGCCCCGGTTACTTCGTATGAACCGCATTTTCTAGGGTGCTTGGCAGGTACTGTCAAGCCGCATGCCAGCCGTGACAGATGCAGTGCTGTTTTGCCGACTGACGTTTTTTTGACAGGATGGTTGGTGCATGCTTAACTCTCAGGAAATCCATACCTTATCCAAGGTCTTCATGCCTACAGCGAGCGCCGGAGCCGGCTGGATGACGCCTGACAACAGCAAAGTCCAATCCCTGAGTGCGATCACTGCGATGCTGGTGTTGTCTGAAGAAACATCAGCAGGATATCTCCAAAATATCCTGCAGTTCATCGATTGTGACGTGCATGTGCCTGAATCACCTCAGGACTTGCAGCGACTGATCGAGCGCTTCAGTGACCGCTCGGTGGTCGTGTTCCTGAGCGGACAACTGGCGGACCAGGATCGCAGCGCCTACCTGGGGGTGATCAACGAGGGCACACCGCGTCCGGCGCTGATCCAGGTGCAGGAGAGGTCTGGTGACGAAATGCTGGTCAGCGGCGACGTCCTCGGCACCCTGCGTCTGCCCTGCCAGTACGACGCGATCTCGGCGTTGATGCACAAGGCCCAGGTGTTTGCCGAGTCGCAGCGTCACGGCGAGGCGCCACGCCGCCCGCTTGAATTGTTCCGCAGCCTGTCCGGTAACAGTCGAGCGACACGCGGCATCAACAAGATGATCGAACAGGTGGCCGACACCGAGGCGACGGTGCTGATCCTCGGTGAGTCCGGCACCGGCAAGGAGGTGGTCGCGCGCAAACTGCACTACCACTCGAAGCGCCGAGGTCGGCCGTTTGTGCCGGTGAACTGCGGCGCAATCCCCGGTGACCTGCTCGAAAGCGAACTGTTCGGCCACGAGAAGGGTGCGTTCACCGGTGCCATCACCTCGCGCCAGGGCCGCTTTGAGCTGGCAGAGGGAGGGACGCTGTTCCTCGACGAAATCGGTGATATGAGCATGCACATGCAGGTCAAACTGCTGCGTGTGCTGCAAGAGCGCACGTTCGAACGGGTCGGCAGCAACAAGACGATTCACTGCAATGTACGCATCATCGCCGCCACCCATCGAAATCTAGAGCGTTCGATCAAGGAAGACAGCTTCCGCGAAGACCTTTACTACCGTCTGAATGTCTTTCCGATCGACGTGCCGCCGCTGCGTGAACGGGTCGAGGACATCCCGGTACTGGTCAATGATCTGATCCAGCGCATCGAGCACGAGAAGCGTGGTTCGGTCCGCCTGACGCCGGCTGCGGTGACTGCTCTGACGCATTATCGCTGGCCCGGTAATGTTCGCGAACTGGCCAACCTGATCGAACGCCTCGCCATCCTATTCCCCTACGGCGTGGTCGACGTTGCCGATCTACCGGAGAAATTTCGTGCCGGTATTCCGGTTGCGGTGGTCGAGTCGGTGGAAGACGAGGTGCTGCCGGTGGTCAGCACGCATGGCGATGGGCCCAATACCGTTTCCAGCATGCCGCGTCTGCCGGCCGAGGGCATCGACCTCAAGGCGCACCTGGCCAGCATGGAACAGAGCCTGATTCGTCAGGCACTGGAAGAGGCCAACGGGGTGGTCGCGCATGCCGCGAAAAAGCTCAAGATGCGGCGTACCACCCTCGTCGAGAAATTGCGCAAATACGGCCTGCAACGTGGTCAGGAGCTGACGGGCCTTTGACGTAATCATTTCGTTCTGAACCCAAGCTTCTGTTTTTAATAAAAAATCCTGCATGGCACGTGTCTTGCTGAAGATGTCTCCGAACAGTATCGGGAGACGGGATTCAGCCGCATGGGCGAACTGCAGACACGAGCGCCACAGTCCACAAAGGATCTCGAACATGCCTTCGGTGTGTTCAATGAACTGTCCGAACGCCTGACCACTGCCTATGACCGGCTCGAGGGCCGCGTTGCCGACCTCACCCGGGAGCTGGCGCTGTCGCGCCGCGAACGCCTGGACGAACGGGCGCAGAAAGAACACCTGGCTGACCAGCTTGGTGTGCTGCTCGAGGCACTGCCCGCGGCGATCGTCCTGGTGGATGCGCGTGACCGGGTGGATCGCTTCAATCCCGCTGCTGAACAGTTGTTTCCGTGCCTGGCCTGGGGTCGCCGCTGGAGCGAGGTCAAGAGCGAGGTGGTCGCGGCCGAGCCGACGCCGGGCGACTGGCGCCTGCGTGACGGCCGTCGGGTCAGTGTCTCGCAGTGTCCGCTCAACGATCGTGGGCGCATCCTGGTCGTCGTCGACATGACCGACCAGCGGCGCCTGCAGGAACGGGTCGAGCGCCAGGACCGCCTCAGTGCCATGGGCGAGATGGCGGCGCAGTTGGCGCATCAGGTGCGCACACCGTTGTCGACCTCGGTGCTGTACGCCGGCCAGCTGGCGAAAGACGGCCTCAGCAATGCACAGCGTCGCGAGTTCAGCCACAAACTGCTGGACGGTCTGCGCCACACCGAGACCCTGGTCCGCGAGATGTTGGCGTTCAGCCGCGGCGGCAGCTTCAATGCCAGCCCGATCCGCGTCGAAGATGCGCTAAGCACCGCGCTGGCGGGCTTGCGGCCCCGCTTGCGCCAGCTAGGGGTGCGACTGCTGGTCGACCTGGAGTCTGTCGCCGGTCAGCGCATCGCCGGCAACACCGACGCCCTGGCCGGTGCCTTCAGCAACCTGATCGACAATGCCCTGAATCACGGTGGCAACGGCGTCACCCTCTCGATCTCCGCGGACAGTGGACCGGACGCCTCCTTGCGGCTGGTGTTCGAAGACGACGGTCCAGGCATCGACCCGGTCGCACTGCCGCGCATTTTCGATCCCTTTTTTACCACCCGCGAACGCGGTACCGGTCTCGGTCTCGCGGTAGTCCAGGCCGTCATCCTGCAACACGGTGGCGCGCTGCGCGCCGGGGACGCGACCCTGGGCGGCGCACGCTTCGAAATTCAGCTGCCGGCGCACTCGTTGTCCGGGCAGGAAAAGTCAGCAATGAGGAAGTCGCTGTGATGAATCCATCGCGCATATTGGTAGTGGAAGACGACAGCGCATTGGCGCAGGCACTGAGCGATACCCTGGTGTTGTCGGGTTACGAAGTGGTGACCGCGACCGACGGCGAGCAGGCGCTGGCCAGGCTCGACCGCGACGTCATCGATATGGTCCTGACCGATGTACAGATGCGACCGATGGATGGGCGTGCGTTGCTGCGCAACCTGCGCGCCCGCTTTCACGAACTCCCGGTGCTGGTGATGACAGCCTACGGCACGGTCGAGCAGGCGGTCGAGGCGATGAAGCTCGGCGCGGTCGATTATCTCGCCAAACCGTTCGAGGTGGGCGACCTGCTGCAGAAGGTCGAACGTTACCTGCCGCATCGTCACCACGAAGACGGTCGGATGATCGCCGAAGACCTGCGCACTCGCGAACTGATCGAACTCGCCAACCGGGTCGCGGCGAGCGATGCGACCGTGATGATCGGCGGGGAATCGGGTACTGGCAAGGAGGTACTGGCGCGTTACATACACTGTCGTTCCTATCGCGCCGACGGTGCCTTCGTCGCGATCAACTGTGCAGCAATCCCGGACAACATGCTGGAGGCGGTGCTGTTCGGCTACGAGAAGGGTGCCTTTACGGGCGCGGTGCGGGCCAGCGCCGGAAAGTTCGAGCAGGCGCAGGGCGGCACGCTGCTTCTCGACGAGATATCCGAAATGAGCTTGTCGCTGCAGGCCAAACTGTTGCGTGTATTGCAGGAGCGCGAAGTGGAACGGCTGGGTGGACGCGACGTCATTCAGCTCGATGTCCGGGTGTTGGCCACATCCAATCGTCACTTGCGCGAAGAGGTTGCGGCCGGGCGTTTCCGCGAAGACCTGTTCTATCGGCTGAATGTGTTCCCGTTGACACTGCCGCCGTTGCGCGAACGGCCACGTGACATCCTGCCGCTGGCGCGCCATCTGATGGAGCGTCACCTGCGCAGCGGCGAAAGCTTGCCGCCCATGGAGCCCGAGGCCGAGGCCAGGCTGTTGTCACATCCGTGGCCCGGCAACGTTCGCGAGCTGGACAATCTGATGCAGCGCGCGCTGATTCTCTGCAACGGGGATCGCATCGGCGCCCCGGACATCCACTTCGAGGCCCTCGACGGCGAGATGGCCTCTGCGGCATCGCCGGCACCGGCAGACCGCGGCGAAGATGCGGCCGGCAAGAGCCGCCTGACCGACGACCTGCGTAACGTGGAGGAGCAGATGATCCTCGATGCGTTGCGCAACGGCCGCGGCAGCCGGAAACAGGCGGCAGAGATCCTCGGTATCTCGCCGCGCACCCTGCGTTACAAGCTGCAGAAGCTGCGTGAGGCCGGGGTGTCGATTCCTCGCAGTTAAATTGTGGCGCGAAAACTGCTTTTACCAATGGGGCGGCAATCGCGTGTCAGAAAACCGATCAGATCGACAGGACAACGACCATGAGTACTCCGGAAATCAACCAGGTGTTGGCGCAGATGCGCGTTGCTCGCGCACAAGCGGCTGGCGGTGTCGGCATCGAAGAGACGCCCCAGAACGACTTCAGCGATCTTCTCAAGCGTTCGATCGATTCGGTCAACGAGACCCAGCAGCAGGCAAACTCGCTGCGTACCGCGTTCGAGCAGGGGGAGGAGGGGCTCGATCTCGCCGACGTGATGATCGCGGCACAAAAATCCAGCGTGTCTTTTCAGGCCATGGTTGAGGTACGCAACAAGCTGATCGATGCCTATAAGGACGTGATGAACATGCCGGTCTGAACAAAGCGACAGTCAGGCTAATCAACTCTGAGGTAAATCGGGAACATGGCGGACGCGGCTAACGTGAAGAGTCTTCCGGCAGCAGATCCGGGCGTCGGGATGCCTGCGATCGTCGACAACCCCTGGTTGCGTCAAATGGCCGTGATGGTCGGCATCGCGGCCAGTGTGGCCGTGGGGGTGGCGGTTGTGCTCTGGTCGCAGTCGCCGAACTACGCGCCGCTGTACGGCAACCTGGCCGAGAAAGACGCCAGCCAGGTGATGGAGGCGCTGCAGCAGACCGGTGCGGACTTCCGGGTCGACGAGGCCACCGGTATGGTCATGGTGCCGTCTGCCAAGTTGAAGGAGATCCGGATGCAGCTGGCCGGCCAGGGGCTGCCCAACGGTACCGGCGTGGGATTCGAGCTACTGCAGCAGGATACCGGTTTCGGTACCAGCCAGATGGTCGAACGGGCGCGCTATCAGCAGGCGCTACAGGGTGAGCTGGCGCGCACCATCGCGACGATTGGTGCGGTGCAGAGTGCGAGGGTCCACCTCGCGATACCGAAACAGTCCGTCTTTGTACGTAAACGCCAGCCGCCCAGTGCCTCGGTGACGCTGCGTCTGCACAATGGGCGGGTACTGGAGGCAGCGCAGGTCGAGGCGATCGTGCACCTGGTCGCTTCGAGCATCCCGGAACTCGAACCCGGCCGAGTGACCCTGGTCGATCACAAGGGCCGGCTGCTCAGCGATGCGCAGGAGAGCCGCGAGTTGAAACTCTCGGCGACCCAGTTCGAACACACCCGGCGTATCGAAGAGCACTACCGCGCACGCATTGAAGATCTGCTCGCCCCGATTGTCGGCCGCGACAAGGTACAGGCGCAGGTCGCCGCGGACGTCGACTTCACTGTGACCGAGCAGACCCAGGAGCGTTATGACCCGGAACAGTCTGCGCTGCGCAGCGAACAGCTCAACGAGGAACAGACCAGCGGGCCGGGGGCCGGAGGCATTCCCGGGGCGCTTACCAATCAGCCACCGGCAGCCGGCAATGCGCCCGAGGACGCGGATGGTCAGGATGGCATCGAAGACGATGGCAGCACGATCAACTCGAGTCGTCAGGCTACGCGCAATTACGAACTGGATCGTGTCATCAGCCATACCCGCAAGGCGCCTATCTCGCTGCGCCGTCTGTCGGTTGCCGTGGTGGTCGACGATATCGCCACGGTCGGTGCCGATGGCGCAGTCAGTGTGCGCGAGCGCACCCCGGAAGAGATCGAGCGGCTCACCGAACTGGTCCGCGAAGCGGTTGGATTCGATGCGCGTCGTGGCGATAGCGTCCGGGTGATGAACAGCTCCTTCCTGGATCCGGAGCCGGTGGCGGATCTGCCCGAAGTGCCGATCTGGGAGCAGGGCTGGTTCATGGACATGATCAAGCAGGTCGGCGGTCTGCTGATGGTACTGATCCTGATCTTCTTCGTGCTGAAGCCGACAATGAAGCGTTTGACTGCAAGCCATGCCGAACTCGCCGGTGGTGGCGGCGACCCGGAGCGTGCCAGGGTCGAGGGACCATTGGCCTCGCCCGACGGTGCTGCGGGTGACGGTCAGGATCTGCTGCTGGGTAGCGATGGACAGCCGCTGCAACTGCCCGGTGGCGCGCGCTACGAGAACATCATGGACGCTGCACGGCAGCTGGTGGACGAGGACCCGAAGCGGGTCGCCCAGCTGGTCAAGACCTGGATGAACGAAGAAGCCGCCTGACATGGAACAGAATCCGGATGCGCAAGTGGTCAGGGCCCTCAGTGGCGTGGAGCGGTCGGCGCTGTTGATGCTCGGCCTTGGTGAGCAACACGCGGCCGAGATCCTACGCCACATGGGGCCAAAGGAGGTTCAGGAGATCGGACTGGCGATGGCCGGCCTGAACAACGTCACCAACTCGCAGATGGAGCTGGTGATGCAAAAATTCGTCGATGCCATCGGCGAGCAGACCTCGCTGGGTATGGGATCGGACGAATACATCCGCAATATGCTTACCTCGGCCTTGGGTGCCGACAAGGCGAGCGGCATCATCGACCGGATCCTGCTCGGTCGCAACAGCAAGGGCCTGGAACAGCTCAAGTGGATGGATTCGCGCGCGATCGCCGAGCTGATACGATTGGAGCACCCGCAGATCATCGCGATCGTGATGTCGTTCCTGGACCCGGATCAGGCCGCTGGCGTGCTGGCCGAGTTTCCCGAGCGTGTGCGTACCGATGTGATCATGCGTGTGGCGACGCTCGATGGCATCCAGCCCAGCGCGTTGCAGGAACTCGATGAGATCCTCGAGAAGCAGTTCTCTGGAGGTTCCAACGTCAAATCATCTGCGCTGGGCGGGGTCAAGAAGGCGGCGGACATTCTGAACTTCGTCGACGGCGCAGTAGAGAGCAAGGTGATCGAACAGATCAACGAGGCGGACGACGAGCTGTCGCAGCAGATCCAGGACAATATGTTCGTCTTCGAAAATCTGATCGACGTCGACGACCGCGGCATGCAGACGCTGCTCCGCGAGATCTCTTCCGACCAGCTCCTTCTGGCGCTGCGAGGCGCGCCCGAGCCGCTGCGCGAGAAGATATTCAAGAACATGTCGTCGCGTGCGGCCGAGATGCTCAAAGACGACCTCGAGGCGGCGCCGCCGGCCAAGCTCAGCGATGTCGAGAATTCGCAGAAGGAGATCCTCACGGTCGCCCGCCGGCTGTCCGACGCCGGTGAGATCAACCTCGGTGGCAGCGGCAGCGAAGAGTTCATCTAAATGGATGAACGCAAGAAGAGCGGCGTGCAGATCCTCCGGGCGGAAGACGTCCAGGTGACGCAATGGCAGCCCCCGCATGTGCAAAGGCAGGGTGAAACGCCGATCGAGGAGGCCGGTGGCCTGTTGACGGCCGCTCAGCTCGACCAGATCCAGAGAGCGGCACACGGCGAGGGGTTCGAGCAGGGCCGCAAGGAGGGTCAGGCCTATGGTCACCGTGAAGGGCTCGAGGAGGGGCGGGCGCAGATCCGGGAGAGGGTCGAGAGACTCGACCAGATCATCGCTGTGCTCGACCGGCCGTTCGAGCAGCTCGATCAGCAGGTCGAGGACGAGGTGGTGGCGCTCGTGATCAACATGGTACGCCAGCTCATCCGCCGCGAGGTCAGACTCGATCCGGGACAGATTGTCGGCGTGGTGCGTGAGGCCCTGGGCGTGCTGCCGGTGAGTGTACGCAATATACGCGTTGTGCTGCACCCGGAAGACGCGGTCCTGGTGCGCGAGGCCTATTCGCTCGGCGACCATGACCAGAAATGGCACATCGTCGAGGATCCGGTGATACAGCGTGGGGGCTGCCGTATCCACACCGACACCTCCCAGGTCGACGCCAGGCTGGACTCGCGGCTGAGCAGCCTGATTGCCCCGCTGCTGGCGGGTGAAAGGGTGCAGGATGGCGAGTGCGCCGACCCAGATGACGGCTGAACTCGATCGAAACACGATCTGGGCAGCGTGTATCCAGCGTCTCGGAGATCGGCTCGGAGGGAGCCGCGGCCTGACCGTCGAAGGCAAGCTTACCCGCATGGTCGGACTCACGCTGGAGGCGGTCGGCTGTCGTGCCGCGATTGGCGGTCGCTGCGATGTCATCAACGTCGCCGGCGAACGTATCGAGGCCGAAGTGGTCGGGTTTGCCGGAGAAAGTCTTTACCTGATGCCGACCGGCGACATCCGTGGGCTGGAGCCGGATGCGCGTGTCGTACCGACCGGTCGGGTCAGCGAGGCCAGTGTCGGCGACGAGTTGCTGGGGCGGATCATCGACGGCAGCGGCAAGCCACTCGACGGCAAGGGCGCGCTGCACACCGCCAGGCGCTGGACCTTGAACGGCGGCTATATCAACCCGCTGGCGCGCGCCCCGATCCGCGAACCACTGGATGTCGGCATCCGGGCGATCAATGCGCTGCTCAGCGTCGGGCGCGGCCAGCGTCTTGGTCTGTTCGCCGGCTCCGGGGTCGGCAAATCGGTGTTGCTCGGCATGATGACGCGCTATACCGACGCCGATATCGTCGTGGTCGGGTTGATCGGCGAGCGCGGCCGTGAGGTCAAGGAATTCGTCGACAATATCCTGGGCGAGGAGGGCCTGCGCCGTGCCGTCGTGGTCGCGGTGCCCGCCGATCAACCGCCGCTGCGGCGCATGCATGGTGCGATGCTGGCCACGGCAATCGCCGAATATTTCCGTGACCAGGGCAAGCATGTGTTGTTGCTCATGGATTCGTTGACACGGTTTGCGCAGGCGCAGCGCGAGATAGGTCTGGCCATCAACGAGCCCCCGGCAACCAAAGGCTATCCACCCTCAGTGTTCGCCAAGTTGCCGCAGCTGGTGGAGCGGGCCGGCAATGGCGACCATGGCGGCGGCTCGATCACGGCGTTCTACACGGTACTGGCCGAGGGTGACGACCAGAACGATCCGATCGCCGATGCCGCCCGTGCGATCCTCGATGGACATATCGTGCTGTCGCGCCGCCTGGCGGAATCCGGCCAGTATCCGGCAATTGACATCGAGGCCTCGGTCAGCCGCGCGATGAACGAGATCGCCGATGCCGCTCAACTGGCTGCGGCACGTGAATTCAAGCAGCTCTACAGCCTGTATCAGCAGAACAGGGACCTGATATCCGTCGGTGCTTACGAGCCCGGGTCCAATGAACAGATCGACCTTGCGATCGGCGCCATGCCATCGCTGCGCGAGTTCCTGCACCAGGACATGGATACCCGATTCGGGACCCAGGACAGCCTGCAGGACCTCCTGACCCTGTTTCCCCAGGAAACCCAGCTCGACGCAGGCACTGCGGGATAACAGCAGATGTCGTCATCCGATCGATTCAAGCCGATACAAAAGATCGCCTCACACAAGGAACGCAAGGCCGCGGCTGAACTGGCCGAATCCCTGAAGCGGCGTGACGCGGAGCGGCAGCGCCTCGGCCAACTGAAACAGTATCTGGCAGAGTATCTGGAAAGCTATGCGAGTGCCGCCGGCCTTGGCCTGTCGGGCAGGCGGATTCTCGAGTACCAGGGATTCATCAGCAAGCTGCAGGTGGCGATCGCTGAGCAGGAACAGGTCGTGTCCCGGTCACAGCAAGATTGCGATTCCAGCAAGGCGCAATGGCGTGGCCGCTACACCAAGTCGAAGGCGATGTCGAACGCCGTCGACCGTATGCAAACCGAAGAACGCAGGCAACAGGATCGCAAAGAGCAGTCGGAGACTGACGACCGTTCGCCAAGACGCCGCTGAGGGGCACAGCGGTGCTGTGGTCGGACCCATGTGCGACATGCGCTGTCCAGCGTCACAGAATACTTTTCGCTACAGACGGCGCGCGGGGCTCAGGCGCTGCGCTTGCGGTCGGCGGCCTCGCGCAGTCGCTTGATCTGAAAGAGGGTGCCGCGCTCCTCCTCTTCCAGCGCTTCGGCGATCCGCTTGATCACCTTTATGTAGGAAGGGATGATGTTGTACTTGAGCGCATTGACCCGCTTCTGCGCCTTGCGCTGTTCGCTGATCAGCCGATAGAGCGCCATCTCGACCGCGGCCAGTTCGGCAAGATGGACGGTGGCCTGGGCGAATGCGCGGCGCGCCTCGTCGAAACTGGGGTCGGTACCGAGCAGACCGACCGGCTTTGGGGCCACTACCGAGGCGTCTACCGAGGGGTATTGGACGCCCAGCGAGCGGCGTGGCAATACCTTCATGCTGATCGACGGCGTGGCGCCCAACGTCGCCTGGGCGATACTGCGGTCGCCCATGCGCAGTTGCGCGATGCTCAGCCAGCGGTAGGCCTTGCGCAGCGATTCATGGGCGACGTGCTTCTTCTCCTGGTATTCCTTGATGTGCTGGTACACCAGGCGGGTCAGCAGTTCGCGCTTGCGCTCGAGAAGCGCATGGCCGTCCTCCAGAAAACGCACCTGCTTGCGCAGGTTGAGCAGCGCGCTCTTGGTTGGGGCGGTGCGCAGGCGACTCACGCGGCCTCCTTCCCGCTCCGATGGTAGTGCGCGAGGTCGGTCTCGCTGACCCGGGTCAGCGCCTCGCGTGGGAAGCGCGACAGGAGTTCCCAGGCCAGGTTCAGTGTCTCGATGATGCTGCGGTTTTCGTCTTCGCGCTGGCCGACGAAATGCTTGTCGAAATCGCGGGCGAACTCGAGGTAGCGCTGGTCACGGGCGGAGAGTTCCTCTGCGCCGATGATCGAGGCCAGGTTGCGCGCCTCCTGGGCCTTTGCATACAGCGCATACAGCTGGTTGGCCACGCGCGGATGGTCGTCGCGCGTGTCTTCCTTGCCGATGCCGTCTTTCATCAGGCGCGACAGCGATGGCGCGATGTCTACCGGCGGATAGATGCCCTGGTTGTTCAGTTCGCGCGACAGCACGATCTGGCCCTCGGTGATGTAGCCGGTCAGATCGGGGATCGGGTGGGTAATGTCGTCCGACGGCATGGAAACCACGGGCACCATGGTCACCGAGCCGTGCCGGTTGCGAATCCGCCCGGAGCGTTCGTAGATCTCGGCCAGATCGGAATAGAGATAACCCGGGTAGCCCTTGCGGGCCGGCACGTCGCCCTTGGCCGTGGCGACCTCGCGCAGCGCCTCTGCGTAGTGGGTCATATCGGTCATCACGACCAGCACGTGGCGGTCCAGGTCAAAGGCCAGGTATTCGGCGGCGGTCAGCGCGACACGCGGTAGAGCGAGGCGCTCGACCGGCGGGTCGTCGGCGTGGTTGATGAACATCACCACGTTGCCCAGCACGCCCGAGTCCGAGAACGATTCGCGGAAAAAGCGCGCGTCGGTGTAGGACACACCCATCGCGGCAAAAACGATGGCGAAGTTACTGGCTTCGCCGGGCAGCCTTGCCTGACGCACGATCTGGGCGGCAAGTCGGTTGTGCGGCAGCCCGGACGCAGAAAAGATCGGCAGTTTCTGACCGCGCACCAAAGAGTTCAGGCCGTCGATCGTGGAGACTCCGGTCTGGATAAACTCGCGTGGATAGTTTCGCGCGGCCGGGTTGATTGCCGAGCCGCTGATGCCGCGCGCCTCACCATCGACGATCGGCGGACGATCGTCGCGCGGTTCGCCGATGCCGTTAAAGACGCGGCCCAGCAGTCCCGGGCTCACGGTCAGCGTGAGCGGCTGGTCGAGGAAGCGCACCCAGGTGTTGTCGAGGTCGATGTCGTCGGTCCCTTCGAAGACCTGGATCAGCGTCTCGTTCTCTGCGGAGAGTATGACCTGGCCGTTGCGTTTGCGTCCGCGGTGGTCGCGGATGCGCACGCGATCACCGAACGCGACCTTGTCCACGCCCCTCACGATGAGCAGGCCGCCCTGTGCGGCCTCGGCCCGACGGTACTCGACGTCGCTCATTCAGTCGTCTCCTCGCTGGATGCATATTCACTGCGCAATGCGCCGAAGGCCTGATATACCTCACTGGCGAATGCAGCGAGTTCCTCGCTCTCATCGCTGCGCCAGGTCGACTTGGCGCGCCGTATGCGCGCGATGATCGGATGCTCGGCGAGTTCCTGGACTGGCGCCCCGAGGGAGATCAGCTCCTGGCCGCGGTCGAATATCTGCATCACCAGCTCGAGCAGATCGAACTGCTTGCGCGGCGAACAGTAACTGTCGGCCTCGTCCAGCGCGCTTTGCTGCAATACCGCCTCTTTGACCAGCGATGCTCCCTCCAGCTCCCAGCGCTGCGCCGAGGACAATGCCTCGGGCCCGACCAGATTCACGATGCGCGACAGTTCGGCATCGCGGGCCAGCAGGGAGAGCGCTTCGGTGCGCCGTTTGCTCCAGGCTCCGCTGATGTTCTGCGCCCACCAGCCGGCGGCGACCGGGACATCCTGCGAGAAGCTGTCGACCCAGTCCACCGAGGGGTAGTGGCGCGCGTCGGCAAGTTCCTTCGACAGCGCCCAGAAGGTCTGGATGATCTCCTTGGTGTGGCTCGTAACCGGCTCCGAGAAGTCACCGCCCGGCGGTGACACGGCGCCGATCAGGGTCACCGAACCACGTTCGCCGTCGAGGGTCTCGACCCGCCCGGCACGCTCGTAGATAGCGGCCAGACGCGAGCCGAGATAGGCCGGATAGCCTTCCTCGACCGGCATGTGACCGAGGCGGCCGGACACCTCGCGCAAGGCCTCCGCCCAGCGCGAGGTGGAGTCGGCAAGCATCACCACGTCGTAGCCCTGATCGCGGAAGTATTCCGCCATGGTCATGCCTACATAGATCGAGGCCTCGCGGGCGACCACCGGCATATTCGAGGTGTTCGCCACCAGCAGTGTGCGCTCCATCATGCCACGGCCGGTGTGCGGATCCTCGAGTTGCGGAAAGCTTTCCAGGACATCCACCAGCTCGTTGCCGCGTTCACCGCATCCGACGTAGATGACGATATCCGCGTTCGACCAGCGCGCCACCTGCTGCTGCACCATGGTCTTGCCCGCGCCGAACGGCCCGGGTACCGCCCCCTTACCGCCTTTGAGCAGCGGAAAGAAGGTGTCGAGGATGCGCTGTCCGGTGATCAGCGGTTCTACGCCGTGGTCGCGTTTCCTGTAAGGCCGCGGCCTGCGGACCGGCCAGCGATGATACAGCTTGAGTTTGTGTACCTCACCCTTGCTGTCGCGTACCCTGGCGACGGTCTTGTCCAGCGTGTATTCGCCGGCCGGCGCCAGATCGATGAGTTCGCCAGCGATATCCGGAGGCACCAGGATGCGGTGCTCGATCGTCTCAGTCTCCTGCACGGTGCCCAGCCGGGTACCCGGGGTGACCTTCGTGCCGCATTCCAGGTCATAGCTTGGACTGAACGACCAGGCGCGTTCCCGATCGAGCGAATCGATGCGCAGGCCGCGCGGGATATTGTCACCCGCCTTGTCGGCGATCTCCTGCAGCGGTCGCTGCACGCCGTCGAAGATGCCTTGTAACAGTCCGGGACCCAGCTCCACCGTCAGTGGGTGGCCGAGACCTTCCACCGGCTCGCCCGGGCGCAGACCATCGGTCGATTCATAGGCCTGAACGATCGCATCGTCACCCTCGAGCGCGATGATCTCGCCGACGATGTCGAGCGAGCCAATGCGCACCTGCTCGCCATTGCGCCCGCCCGGCAAATGGACGCGCAGGATTGGTCCGTTGATCTCGCGGATACGGCCACTGCGTGCATCATTCATTGCGGTCCTCCGCTGCGGGCACTGGCGTTGATGTCGGCGGGAAACAGCTGCTGCAGGATCACCCGTTGAATACCCGCTTCGAAGCGCGCCAGGCGTCCCTCGAAACGGTTGTCGACCTGGGCACGGTTGTCGCGCGTACGCAGTTTGATCCCGCCACTGCCCCAGGTCGGCGCGTCCGCCAGCTGGATGCTGCGTTCGGGCGCGGCCTCGGCGACCAGCGCCGGCCACTCGGCAGGCAGCCACGCGATGTCGTCCGCGTTGACCTCCGCCGTCAGCTCACCGGCCGGCAACAGACCGGCAGCGTCGCGCACCATCTCCACCAGCCAGGCCCGATAAGCGCTGCGGTCGGCGCGCAGCTCCTGCATGCGCTGCGCGAGGCGCGTCTGCACCGTCTGCACCAGCTCCCAGCGCAACTGGTCGAGGCGTGCCTGCATCTTCAGTTCGCTTGCCTGGGTGACGCGCCGAAAGTGCCGCTCCGCCTCCGCCTTGGCGACCAGTACCTCCCGCTGCTCGGCGAGATGCACGCGCTCGGCGACATCCCGCAGGATGGTATCGCGCTGGCGACTGGCCTTGTCATGGAACTCCTGTGCCAGTTCCGTGGCGCGCGTCATTATCGCCGCTTCAAGGGCGTGCAGCTGACTCTCGGCGGACTGGCTCATGTTGTGTCTCCGTCCATGCCGAGCAGTTGTCGGATATGGTCGTCGATCGAACTGCGCATCTGGTCGGGTCGGGTCAGGGCCGGCACCTGGGTCACCAGGATTCGTCCGCCCTCGCGTCTCACCTGCTCGAGGCGCTGGCTGCCGGATGCTGCCAGTTGTTGATCGATCACCACGAATGCGGGTGTGCGCGACGTCATCAGATGGTCGAGCATATCGTCCAGTTTTGCGATGTCGGCATCCGGGTAGACTTCGAATCCGGCCAGGCGGAATCCAGTGGCCAGAGCGGCATCGCCGAGAAACAGTTGGCGGTTCTGTTCCATTTGGCAGCCTCAGACCCGGTTCAGCAGCAGAATCGACAGCACCAGGCCATAGATCGCGATGCCCTCTGCCAACCCCAGATAGACCAGGGTGCGTCCGAACATTTCCGGCTTCTCCGAGACGGCGGCGAGCGAGGCCGCGCCGATCGGGCCGACCGCGATACCGGCGGCGATCGTGCTGAATGCGGTTGGCAGGGCGATGCCGATGAACGCCAGGCCCATGCCGGTGCTGACCTCGGCCGCTCCTGTCGCCGCCGCGGCGGCCTCGGATGCGGCCAGCGCATCGCTTACCCCCAGAAACGCAGCAGCGAGTTGCGCGCCGAAGAACAGGACGATGTTCGTGACGACGGTTGGCATGAACAGCCGCCGTGCCCGGGCCGGTTCCAGCGGCCGATAGTGCAGGTAGATGCCAGCCATGATCATGCCCAGCAGGGCGATGGTGAGGAGGGCGATGATGGTCGTCATGGGTACTCCAGGTTCAGCGGGTGAGTGTTGTCTGTGGGCGTCCGACGCGTAGTGGCTTGAAAGGGGTGCCGTCGCCGTAGAAGTAGCGCGAAAAGCCTTCGTAATACTCCAGCCGGAGGGTCTGTATTGCCACGATGATGCCTTCCAGCACAATGACAAACAGGTTGCCCAGTATGAGCGTGATCCAATGGCCCACCGTGCCCATGCTGTCGGCCAGCGTGAACACGGCCAGCGAAAGCGCCACGTGATTCAGGCTGAAGGCTGCAACGCGCAGGAACGAAAGCGAGCTGGCGACGTAGCCGTTGACGATTTCGAAGGTCTCGATCAGCGTGGTGAAGATCCGCTCGCCGTACGGTGCATCGGACGACTGCCATTGATAAGCGATCAGTAGCAATAGCGTGACGACGATCATCATCGTTGCCAGCAGCGGGAATCCATTGCCCTGCACGAAGTTCACCAGGCCGCCGAAAAGCGCGAGGTAGAGTATTAGCGAGAACAGCCCCCCGGGGCCAAACAGCGCGCCGGCCTGATCGCCGGACAACAGGCGATTGCTGATCGCGATGGCAGACCCGAGGGTGAGAAAGGCGACGCCCCAGCCGAGCGCGACGGTAAGCATGTAGATCGGATCGGACATCGGGGCGATCCAAAGCGGATCCACCCAATGCTCGACACCAAAGATGCTGCCGTAGAGCCAGCCGAACAGCATGGCTGATGCGCCGGCCAGAACGAACAAGTAGGTAAAGGCGCGCAGGCGTCGGCGCAACACCAGTCCGGCCACGACGATCACTGCGCCATGGCCGATATCGCCGAACATCATGCCGAACATTGCGGCGAAGGTGATGGCGAAAAGCAGGGTCGGGTCGAATTCGCCGAAGCGCGGCACGCCATACTGTTGGACCAGCAGCGCGAACGGCTTCAGCAGGCCGCGTTTCCGCACTGGCACGGGGACCAGGTGGCGCTCAGCGGCGCGCGGTGCACGTGATTCGAGAAGAAAGGGCAGGCTCAGACCTTCGGTAAGCCTTTGCTTCACTTCTGCCAGTCGGCTGGCCGGGATCCAGCCCTGCATGGCCGCCAGTGGCCCGCGCGTGCGCGCGGCCCCCCGCAGGCTCGCATAGGGCTCGGCCGCCTCGAGCATCTGTCGTGCGCGCAGTAACTGACGCCGGTTGGTGCTCGACCAGTTGGCGAGCCGGCCGCGCAGTTGCTGGCAATCCTGATCCAGCTTCTGTCGGCGCGCCTGCAGTTCGTCGCGCAGTGCGCTGGGGTTGTCGTCGAAGCTTTCCGGGATGGTCAGCGGCTGATAGGCGGCTGCGTGCAGCACGCTGTCGAGTATCGCTGCATCTTCGCGCTTGCCGGCAATCAGAATGCGCCGTGTATCGCCGTCGCCGGCAACGTCCAGTATCAGATGATCGGAAAGTTGCAGTACATCGCTCAGGCGAGACAGGTTCGCGGTCGGCAGGGTGCCGATGCGCATGTCCAGGTGCTCATGCTCGACCTGCAGGCGACTCAGATCGATATCCAGGTCGGCAAAGTCCTCGAGCGATTTTTCCAGTTGGTTCAGGTCACGGAATTCATCTTCGATACGGTGCAACGCCTCGTCGCAGGGTGCGCATTGTTGCCACGCATCGGTCAGCCACTGGTCGACCTCCACCAGTTGCTCCCGGCGCAGGACCAGCAGCGGCGTGTCGGAATCGTCCGGGGGCAGCTCGCCGAGCAGTCCGACCAGACGATCGAGATGACCCCAGGCGCGGCGGATGCGGGCGCGAAAGGTCGAGCCCGGTATCTCCGGCAGTTCGGACTCGAGCAACGGGCGCTCGTCGGGAGCGAAGGCCTCGAGTTCGGCCAGTATCAGGCTGGCGCGCGGCAGGTCTTCGCGCATCAGCTTCAGGGTGATATGCCGCATGTCGTATCCGGCACGGATCATGCGGCTGTCTCCTGTAGCGGGTCTATTGCCTCACGCAGCAGATCGTCGCTCAGACCATCCACGCGCGCGTGGACGATCGCATACAGCGTCGTGATTTCACCGTAGCGCAGCACCAGGTAGGCGAGCACGCTGGTCAGTGCCGAGGGACTGCGGCGCATGGCGCGTTCGGCATGAGCGAACAGATCCCTGCGCATCGCGGCCTCGATCAGTGTGATCTGCTTTGGCATATCGCCGTGGCTGAGCAGGTTCGCGGGGAGCGTCCTAACAGCTTCGTCGAGAGTTTCGGCCTGTAGCAACTGCTGCAGTACCGCCCGGTTCAGCACACGGCCACCATCGATCGCGAGATACAGTACCTCGCTGGCCTGCAGTCCGTAGTTGAACCGGTAGCGCAGGCTCCAGACAAGGTTGTGGCGGTCGACGATGCGTCCGATCAGGTCCTGCGTCTCGGTTCGGTCATGGCCGGAGAGCTGCTGTGCGCGTTTGCTGAGATCGCTGTAGAACTGCTGGTCGAGCGTGGCGTCCAGCAGGAAAGGATCCGGGCGCTCCTCGTATTGACGCAGCGCCTGCGTGGCGAGGCTTTCGTAGCGCGTCTTCTGCAGATGGCGCAGCAATTCGGGGACGCTGTCGGTGTTGAGCAGCTCATCGTGATTGAGGCTCAGAAAGCCGGGCAGCTCGAACAGACTGCGTTCGATTTCCTCGTTCGGCAACTGGCCGATCTTGCCGCGCACCAGGGCCTTGATGTTCAGCAGTTCATAGCGGCTGGCCCATTGTGTGAGCAGGCGCCGCGCAGGACCCTCCAGCGGGCGCAGCAGCGCACTCAGCTCGTCCAGCCAGGTCTGCATCAGCGCACGTTCGAAGGCGGCGAGGCGGGTAGCCTCGCTGTTGCTGCTGATTTCTGCGAAGCCGGTGGTTGCCGCCAGTTCGTCCAGCGGGAGCCCTGCCAGCTCGTCGAGTTTTTCATGCCCCAGCAGGTTGGCGGTCATGATCGCCAGGCGAGTGCGAAGATAGGCCTGGTCGGCGAGCCCTTTCACGGTCGGTCGGCTTGGTTGCGGCCGAGCAGTGTGTCGAAAGCGGCCTCCAGTGCCGCCTCTTCGTGCGTCTCCGCGGCATCCCGCAGCTGGCCGAGCCGCTCCTGGAAGCGGCGCTCCATCTCGGCTACGGTTTGTTTCGCCCGTTGGTCGGACTTTTCCAGGAAAGAGGCATGCAATTCGGGTACGCGTGCCTCGAACCGCTCTTCCTGTTGGCGTGCCTCGTGCAGTGTGCTCTGCACCAGGCGCTCACTGTCCGCCTGTGCCTTCTCGGCGAGGTCGCTGGCGGCGCTTTCGGCAGCCAGCAGGCGTTTCAGGGTGTCTTCCACGGTGGGGGGTGCTCATACATCTTCAGACCGGGCAGATGCATAGTTTAATCCGGGCAGACCGCTTGCGTCGTGGAGATGGGTCCTTTGTTGACCTGCATCATGGCTTGGCGGCACGCATCAATCGTCGTCAACGTTCAGCAGCAGCACGAGCGCTACTCGACGATCCTCGGCCAACAGGATGTTGTATGTTCGGCAGGCGGCGCCGTTGCTCATGATCTCGAAGCCGATGCGGAGATCCATCAGGGTCGTGAAGACCGCCGGGTCAGGAAATTCCTGGGTCTCGCCGGTGCCGATGATCACTACCTCGGGCTGATGCTCCAGAATCGGTTGGAGATCGGCCGCGCAAAGCTCGGGAGCGGACCTTGGTTGCCAGTCGGTAAGGAGCTGGTTGGGGAGAACGATCAGGCTGCTGGTGAAATGCCGCTCCCGGATCTGCACCCTGCCGGGCTCGTAGCTCCTGATGGTGTTGACGCCGCGGGCGTTGTCGAGGGCCATTTTCATCGCGCTTGTCCTGGGTCGCACCGGCACTGTCGGAGACATGCGTCGTGGCGGCCTAATCGATTAATTTCATTGACATTTTAAACGTCAATCCTGTAGCTTACGAGGTTTGATTTTTGCCCCGTCCCGCGCCCGAGGTCCAGCCGTGTCGTCCCCTGAAATGGAAGATTTCCCCAGAATCAAACGCTTGCCGCCATACGTGTTCGCGATCGTGAACGATTTGAAGGCGGAGGCGCGAGGGCGAGGCGAGGACATCATCGATTTCGGAATGGGCAACCCGGACCAGCCGACGCCTAAGCATATCGTCGACAAGCTGGTCGAGGCGGCCCAGCGGAACGGTACACACCGTTACTCAGTATCGCGTGGCATCCCGCGTCTGCGACGGGCGATCTGCAACTGGTACAAGGATTACTACGACGTGGACCTGGACCCGGATACCCAGGCTATTGTGACGATCGGTTCGAAGGAGGGTCTTGCTCACTTGGCGCTCGCCTGCATGGGTCCCGGAGACTCGGTTCTGGTACCGAATCCGGCATATCCGATCCACCCCTACGGCTTCATCATCGCGGGCGCCGATGTGCGCCACGTGCCAATGACCCCGGAACACGATTTCTTCGAGGAGTTGCACAAGGCGATCGAGGAATCCTGGCCACGCCCCAAGATGCTGGTGGTCAATTTCCCGAGCAACCCGACGGCCGAGTGTGTCGATCTGGACTTCTTCGAACGCATCATCGAGATCGCCAAGGCGAACAATATATGGGTCATCCACGACCTTGCGTATGCGGCGATCTCGTTCGACGGCTACAAGTCGCCCTCGATCCTCCAGGTGCCCGGTGCGGACGAGATTGCGGTCGAGTTCTATTCCATGTCAAAGACCTACAGCATGCCCGGTTGGCGGGTCGGTTTCATGGTGGGCAACAAGACGCTGGTGGCCGCACTGGCCAAGATCAAGTCGTACCTCGACTATGGAATGTTCACTCCGATCCAGGTTGCCGCGATCGCCGCGCTCGAGGGTCCGCAGGACTGTGTGCGGGAGATTCGCGACATGTACCAGCGGCGCCGGGACGTGCTGTGTGACGGGCTCAACGGGATGGGGTGGAAGGTCAAGAAGCCCAAAGCGACCATGTTCGTATGGGCGCCGATCCCCGAGCCTTACAAGCAGATGGGCTCTCTGGAGTTCTCGAAGAAATTGCTGCGTGAAGCCAAGGTTGCCGCGTCGCCCGGCATCGGGTTCGGTTCGTACGGCGATGATCATGTGCGCTTCGGCCTGATCGAGAACGAACATCGCACGCGCCAGGCGCTGCGTGGCATCAAGGAGATGTTTCGCCGCGATGGCGTCATCAGAATACCGGACTGATTGTGTTATCCGGTCAGCGGAACAAATGGGAGACTGATTCGTGAACCCTGTCAAAGTCGGCCTGCTGGGCCTCGGGACCGTAGGTGGCGGCACCCTCAACGTACTGGTGAGAAACGCCGCCGAGATCGCCCGTCGTGCCGGTCGCGGCATCGTCGTCGCACATGCTGCGGCGCGCGAATACAATGCCGAGGGGCTGGAGGGTCTCGACAAGGTCGAGCTTGTCGATGACGCCTTCGCCGTGGTGAACAACCCGGATATCGACATCGTCGTCGAATTGATCGGGGGTTACTCGCCGGCACGCGAACTGGTGTTGCAGGCCATCGAAAACGGCAAACACGTGGTTACTGCGAACAAGGCCCTGATCGCCCTTCATGGCAACGAGATCTTCGAGGCCGCGCAGAACCGGGGCGTGACGGTTGCCTTCGAGGCGGCCGTAGCCGGCGGTATTCCGATCATCAAGGCATTGCGCGAAGGATTGGCTGCCAATCACATCGATTGGATTGCGGGGATCATCAACGGCACGGGCAACTTCATCCTCACCGAGATGAAAGACAAGGGCCGCGACTTCGCCGAGGTGCTCGCCGAGGCGCAGGCGCTCGGTTATGCCGAGGCCGATCCGACCTTCGACGTCGAGGGTATTGATGCGGCGCACAAGCTGACGATTCTGGCGTCACTGGCGTTCGGGATCCCGTTGCAGTTCGACAAGTGCTACACCGAGGGTATCAGCCGGATCGAGCCGCAGGATGTGACCTACGCCGAGCAGTTCGGCTATCGGATCAAGCATCTGGGTATAACCCGGCGCACCGAAAATGGCATCGAGTTGCGCGTGCACCCGACGTTGATCCCCAGGCGTCGTCTGATCGCAAACGTGGACGGAGTGATGAATGCGGTGCTGGTCAAGGGAGATGCGGTCGGTCCCACACTCTATTATGGCGCCGGAGCCGGATCGCTACCGACCGCCTCCGCCGTGGTTGCCGATATCATCGACGTGACCCGCACGCTGACCACGGATTCCGAGAACCGGGTGCCGCACCTGGCGTTCCAGCCGGGCGAACTCTCTGATATGTCGGTGCTGCCGATGCAGGAGGTCGAGACGGCCTACTATTTGCGCATGACGGCCGTCGATCAGCCAGGCGTGGTTGCCGGGGTGGCCGGGATCCTTGCCGATGGCGGTATCAGCATCGAGGCGATGCAGCAGATACAGCCGCCCGAGGGCGAGACGGAGGTGCCATTGGTGATGCTGACCCATCGGGTGCGCGAGCGACAGATGAACGAGGCAATCGCCGCGATCGAGGCGCTGGATACGATTCGCGGTAATGTGACCAGGATTCGCGTCGAGAGTCTCGAATGAGATGTCCGGCAGGCCGGTTCCGTCTGCCGGAAGCCCTTTGGGCATGGTCCACTAGATCGCTCGTTAAGTAACTGCCATTGGGGTTAAGCTGCTGTTTCCGATGGTAGGTGGCCCCGGCCGGCGATAGCCTGCGAGGCGAAGCCCGCACTAAACAGACAATTTTGCCAGAGACAGAAACATGCCTTTCAGACCGCGTTATATCGGACTCATCGACAAGTATCGAGATCGCCTCCCGGTGCATGACGACACCCGCATCATCAGTCTCGGCGAGGGCAACACCCCGCTGATTCGTCTGAACAATATTCCGCGTAGTCTCGGCAAGGAAGTCGATATCTACGTTAAGTACGAGGGGCTGAACCCGACCGGTTCGTTCAAGGACCGGGGTATGACCTTGGCTGTGACCAAGGCTATCGAGGAAGGCAGTCGGGCGATCATCTGTGCTTCCACCGGCAACACTTCTGCCGCGGCTGCTGCCTATGCCGCGCGCGCCGGTATTACCGCCTTCGTGCTCATCCCGGACGGCAAGATCGCGATGGGGAAGCTCGCGCAGGCGATGATGTATGGGGCGGTCACCATCCAGATCAAGGGAAATTTCGACGACGGCATGCAGTTGGTCAAGGAGATGGTGGAGCACGCGCCAGTGACCATCGTGAACTCGATCAACCCTTATCGCCTGCAGGGGCAGAAGACCGCGGCGTTCGAGATCGTCGAAGAACTCGGAAGGGCGCCGGACTACCATTGCCTGCCGGTGGGTAACGCCGGCAACATTACTGCACACTGGATAGGCTACAGCGAATATGCCCATCAGTCGGGTGGGATCGTGACCGAGGCCTGCAGCAGCTGCGACGGTCATTGCCCCTACGGAGGTGGTGGCATCGTCGGCAGTCGGCCGACGATGGTCGGCTATCAGGCGTCGGGCTCGGCTCCGTTCTTGCGCGGTGGGCCGGTCGAGAACCCAGACACGGTGGCGACCGCGATCCGCATCGGCAACCCGCAGTCATGGGACAATGCCTGGACGGTGCAGAAGGAGTCCGGTGGCTGGTTCGACGAGTGCAGTGACGAGGAGATTCTCGCTGCGCAGAAGCTGTTGGCCGAAAGCGAGGGTGTGTTCTGCGAACCTGCCTCGGCTGCCTCTCTGGCAGGCGCAATGCGGGACGTGTTGAACGGCAAGATCCCCGAGGGCAGCAGCATTGTCTGTACGCTCACCGGCAATGGCCTGAAGGATCCGGATACGGCGATCAAGCAGTCGACGGCTCCCGTTATCACCACCGAGGCGCGCCTTGAGGAAGTGAAGGCCGCAATCCTAGAGAATATGGAGTAGTGGTCTGCGGGACGCACAGCGCCGCTACCGCACGCCCCTGACAACTCATCAGTTGATTCGCCACCTCCTGGTTCCCGGTCTGTTCGGAGCGGCGCGACAGGGCGACGAAGATCTGCTCATCCCGCGTTTACCCCGTCTGGAGAAAATTCTGGCACGGGCCGACCGGCAGCCCGGTGCCGTCGGTTACGTGCAGACGGCGTTCGCGTTGTTCGGACAAGCGGCCGAACCCGGCGCCGACCTGCCCACCGCACCCTTGTGTTACGCGCAGGAGACGCAGACGACCCCGAGCGGCTGGTGGATGCATGCAGACCCCGTGCACCTGCGACCGGATCAGGATCGACTGATCCTGTTCGACGGCCGCATGCTCGAGATCGGCGCCTCCGAGGCGGAGGATTGCGTGGCGGCGTTCAATGCGCACTTCGCTGGCGAGGGGCTGCAGTTGCTGGCAGCACAGCCAACACGCTGGTACCTGAAGCTTGCCGCGCCACCCGGGGTCGTGACCACCCCTTTGAACGACGTGACGGGCCGCAACGTCAACCATTTTCTGCCCCGGGGTGAGCGCCAATCCTATTGGTGTCGGTTGTTAAACGAGGTGCAGATGCTGTTTCATCATCTGAGCGTCAACCAGCAGCGCGAGGCGCGCGGGGTGGCCCCGATCAATGGGCTTTGGTTGAGCGGTGCCGGTCAGTTTCCCGCGCGCGGTCAAACCTCGATCCGCCAGGTCAGCGCTGGCGATCTGTTGATATCGGCGCTGGCCGCGAACGCGGATATCGCCGGTGATGACGAGTTGATGGTCGAACTGGCGCCCCGACGGGCGTCGCAGGATGCGGATAGGCAGGCCTGGGTCGATGCGCTGGAGGTTCTCGAACAGAAGGTGCCCGACGTCGCGTGCAGCCTTTATCCCTGCGATGGTGAGAGTTTTCTATGGCGACCGGGAATGCGGCGGCGCCTGTGGCGCCGCATCAGGCCGTTTGCCGCGTATTGTTGAGTGTCGCCGGCTGCATCGCTGCACGCACGGCATTCAGACCTTGTAGTAGCCGCGGTACCAGGCGACGAAATTGGCGACACCTTCCTCGACCGAGGTGGCCGGTTTGTAGCCCAGATCGGCGACCAGATCGTCCACGTTCGCGTAGGTGTCCGGTACGTCGCCGGGCTGTAACGGCAGCAGATTCTTTTCTGCAGACATGCCGAGGCATTTCTCCAGTGTCTCGATGTAGTGCATCAGCTCGACCGGGTTGTTGTTGCCGATGTTGTACAAACGATACGGAGCCCGGCTGGTTGCCGAATCCGGCTGATCGCCATTCCAGTCGGGGTTGGCTGCCGCAGGCCGGTCCAGCACGCGTATCACGCCCTCCACGATATCGTCGATGTAGGTGAAGTCGCGACGGTGTTTGCCGTAGTTGAACACCGGAATGGGTTCCCCGGCGAGTATGTTCTTCGTAAACTTGAACAGCGCCATATCGGGGCGGCCCCAGGGCCCGTAAACGGTGAAGAAGCGCATACCGGTGGTCGGTATGTCGTACAGGTGACTGTAGGTGTGCGCCATCAGCTCGTTGGCCTTCTTCGTGGCCGCGTACAGACTCACCGGGTGGTCCACATTGTCGTGGACCGAGAATGGCATGTTGGTGTTGGAGCCATAAACTGAACTGGACGAGGCATACACGAGGTGCTCGACCTCGTGGTTGCGGCAGCCCTGCAGTATGTTGCCGAATCCGACCAGATTGCTGTCGACATAGGCGTCGGGATTCTCGATCGAGTAGCGCACGCCCGCCTGCGCGGCGAGGTTGATCACGCGCTGCGGCCGGTGTTTCGCGAAGATCTCTTGCATCGCGGCCCGGTCCTCGATTCGCGCCCGGATGTCGGTATAAGCGCGGTAGTCGAGCGTGCGCGCAAGGCGGGCTTGCTTGAGCGACACCGCATAGTAGGGATCGAGACAGTCGACGCCGATGACCTCATCGCCGCGCTCCAGGAGTCGCAGGGAAAGCGCCGAGCCGATGAAGCCGGCGCTTCCGGTTATCAATACCCGCATGGGACGGTTTCCATTGTTGTTACTACAGCCGGCCGTCGGTCGCGGAGCCGGGGAAGAGGTACTTCACATCGTAAAGTACCGCACCGGGAACCCCGAACTCGCGGATCTGGTCGGCGCCGAGTACGGCGAACTGGCGGTGGGCGACGGCCAGTATCATGGAGTCGTATACGCCGGATTCGGGTTGGGGAATCGGTTGGATGCCGTACTCATGCTCGGCCTCGGCGGCGTTCACCCAAGGGTCCCACACGTCTACCTGGATGCCATAACTCTCGAGTTCGTCGACGATGTCGGTGACGCGCGTGTTGCGCAGGTCGGGGCAGTTTTCCTTGAAGGTGAGACCCAAGATGAGGGTGCGACCGCCGTTGACCCTGAGGCCGCGCTTGAGCATCAGTTTGACTACACTGCCCGCGACATGTGATCCCATGCCGTCGTTGATCCGGCGGCCCGCGAGGATCATCGCCGGGTGATAACCGATCGCCTGTGCCTTGTGGGTCAGGTAATAGGGGTCGACTCCGATACAATGGCCACCGACCAGGCCGGGCCGGAAGGGCAGAAAGTTCCATTTGGTCCCGGCAGCCTTCAGAACCTCCTCGGTATCTATGCCGAGCTGGCCGAAAATCAGAGAGAGCTCGTTGATCAGCGCAATATTGACGTCGCGCTGGGTGTTCTCGATCACCTTGGCCGCCTCGGCGACCTTGATGCTGCTGGCCTTGTGGGTCCCCGCGACGATGATGCTGGCATACAGCGCATCGACGAAATCCGCAATCTCCGGCGTCGAGCCGGAGGTTACCTTTTTTATCGTCGTGACCCGGTGTTCCCGATCACCCGGGTTGATACGCTCTGGGCTGTAGCCGGCAAAGAAATCCCGATTGAACTTCAGCCCGGAAACCTCCTCGATGACGGGTATACAGTCTTCTTCGGTGGCACCGGGGTAGACTGTGGATTCAAAAATGACCACATCACCCTTGCCGATCGCTTGTCCGACCGTCTGGCTGGCAGAAATCAGCGGTCGTAGGTCAGGGTTTTTGTACTCGTCGATCGGTGTGGGCACCGTGACGATGAACACATTGCTGTCGCGCAGATCTTCCAGCCGGTCCGTGAAGGTCATGGCGACGCCGGCCAGTTCCCCGGACTCGACCTCTAAAGAACTGTCCTTGCCTTGCCGCAATTCAGTAATACGAGGGACACTGATATCGTAACCGGTCACGGCGAACTTCTTCGCGAACTCCACCGCGAGCGGCAGGCCCACGTACCCTAGCCCGATGACAGCGATCTTTGCGTTTTTGATATCCATTGCGGAGAAAAACCTTCCTAAAACATACTACTGGGCAACGCCGCCCGCGCCGCGGATGATACCCCTCTTGAGATCGTGAGGCGAGGACGCGCATAGATTGGTTGAACCGATGATGAGAATTCCGAATATTCAGTTGATAAACCGGTGCCGGTTTGCCAGTCTCGACGCCGTCGATCACCCCGAGGATTGTGTGCGCCCATGATGATCCGCCTGTTCGGCCACTACGTCTCCAAGCTCTACCTTCTGCTCGGGGTCATAGAGTTCTTGGTGGCGTTTTTTTCGCTGCTGGCCGGGTATTACATGCGGTTTGCGCATCGTGGTCCGGATTTTGCGGAAGTGCCGGAGGCGTTAGGTTATACCGCGCTGGCGTATGCGGTCTCGATGATCATTTCGATGATGTCGGTCGGCATGTATCAGCGTGGTCTGCCGTTCAGCGCCGGACTGCTGGTCCGCATCGGATTGAGCTTCCTGATTGCCAGCGTCGCGATGAGTGTCGTGTTCTACCTTTTTCCGGACCTGGTCGTCGGGCGCGGCGTGATGGCCTACGCGATGCTGTTCACCTTGGTCGGGGTGGTCGGTCTGCGCAGTCTTTTCGTGCGCCTTACCGAGAGTGAGTCCCAATCGACGAACGTTCTGGTACTCGGCACCGGGCGCCAGGCAAAGATGATCGCCGACCTGGAACCGCGGCAGCCGGGTTTTCGCGTAGTGGGCTACATTCCAGTCAACGAACAGGAGATAGAGATCCCGACCAGTCGCTGGCTATCGCATGATCGTCGCCTGATGGACATCGTTCTGGCACACCAGGTGGATGAGATCGTCGTTGCGCCGGACGATCGTCGCTTGCGACTGCCGGTCGATCAAATCCTCGATTGCAAGATGTCGGGCACGATGGTTCTGGATCTGCTCAGTTTCTTCGAAAAGGAGACATCGCGCATCAAGCTGGATGTCCTGCATCCAAGCTGGATCTTTTTCTCCGACGGGTTTCGTCTGAGCGGCCTAGCGCAGAAGCGCGGACTCGATATTCTGGCGGGCGCGAGCATCTTCCTGCTGACCTGGCCACTGATGTTTCTGGTCGCGCTGGCGATCCTGATCGAGAGCAGGGGTAGGGGGCCGATCCTGTTCCATCAGGTCCGTGTCGGACTCAATGGTGAGAAGTTCCGGGTGCACAAGTTCCGCAGTATGCGCACCGATGCCGAGGCCGATGGCGTAGCGCGATGGGCTACCAAGGGCGATGATCGGATCACTCGCGTCGGTGCTGTGATTCGCAAGACCCGTCTGGACGAACTGCCCCAGGTGTTCAATGTGCTGCTGGGTGAAATGAGTCTGGTCGGGCCGAGGCCGGAACGGCCGGAGTTCGTCGAAGAACTGACCAAAGAGATCCCTTTCTACGCCGAACGCCACCGTGTCAAACCCGGACTGACCGGCTGGGCGCAGTTGTCCTACTCCTATGGCGCCACGACCGAAGATGCCCGCAACAAGCTGGAGTTCGATCTTTATTACGTCAAGAATGCCAGCGCCTTCCTCGATCTCATCATTCTGCTCGAGACCGTCGAGGTGGTTGTTTGGGGCAAAGGTGCGCATTAGGGCCTGTTGAGACTATGCGGATGCCCAGCGCTGGCTCTCCAATCAGGCCATTTTTCTCCCTGAACGCGTTGAACTTTCGCTCATGAACCACAGGTACACGGCGCCCAGTGCGCCTTGTCTGGTGAAAAGATGCTCTCCTTCGATGAATATCCGCATCGTGTCAACCGATTCTAGCCCGGGTGCTTGCCACGCCATGACACGCCTCCATCGACTGAGCGGTGAGGGGTGGGTGCGGTGACAGATCAGCTCGCCTTCGCCGGCTACGGTCTGGCCGGTCTGGCCTACGGTTTCCTTTTTTTGCTGCTGATGACCGGCTGGCGCGCCCGTTTCCAGGGGTCGCAGCTGGTGCTCGCGGTAGCCGGATCCATGCTGTGGAGCCTGGCTGCGGCCGGCCACAGCGGATTCGGCCTGCCCGGACTCGAACTGGTCTGGGCCACCGAGGTGGTACGCAACCTGCTCTGGATATTCTTCCTGCTGCATCTGCTCAGGCCCTTTGCCCAGGGCAGTCCGCAGTATGCGCGGCTGCTCGGTTACGTGCGTCTGGGCTGCCTGGTGCTCGGCCTGTTGATGTTGGCGATGCTGGTGGAGATTCCGCACTTTAACGAATGGCTGAGACTGTCACCCGTTCAGCGCGAGTTTTCTCTGACCGGGCAGCTACTCTTTGCGGTCCTGGGAATGGCCCTGGTCGAACAGCTTTACCGCAATACTCCGGTCGAGCAGCGCTGGGGAATCAAGCACATGTGCTTCGGTCTGGGCGCCCTGTTTGCGTTCGACTTCTACCTCTACACGGATGCGCTGCTGTTCCATCGCCTGGACGGAACTATTTGGTCGGCGCGCGGATTCGTCAACTGTATTGGGATTCCACTGATCGCGATCACCGCGGCCCGCAACCCCGACTGGCGACTGCAGGTATTCCTGTCGCGCCGGATGGTGCTGCACTCGACGACGCTTTTCAGCGCTGGGCTCTACATGGTGCTGATGGCACTGGTGGGCTACTACATCAAGGTGTATGGCGGTGAATGGGGCGCCGTGCTGCAGATCACCTTCTTGTTCGGTGCCGGGGTCGTACTCGTCACCCTGTTGTTTTCGGGTCAGTTTCGGGCCCGCATCAAGGTATTTTTCAACAAGCATTTCTTCAGCTCCCGCTACGACTACCGCGAGGAGTGGTTGCGCGTGATCGGCCTGCTGGCTGGTGAGCGCGTCGATTTGCCGTTGAGCGAAAGGGTCATCTGGGCGCTCGCAGAAATTGTCGAGAGTTCGGGGGGGCTGTTGTGGCTGCGCTCGGAGAAGGGCAACTACCGTTACCGGGCGAGATTCAATGCGCAGTCTGCGGTCGAACCGCTGGTCGATGCAAAAGAGCCGATGGTGTCGTTCATCGAGGCCAGACGCTGGGTAATCGACCTGCGTGAGTACCGCTCGTCGCCGGACCTCTACGGCGCTTTGGATTTGCCCGACTGGTTGTTGCAGAATCCGGACGCCTGGCTGATCGTGCCGTTGATCCACGACGAGCGCCTGTTGGGTTTCGTCATGCTGTTGCAGCCGCGTGCGCCGCAAAACATCAACTGGGAAAATCGTGATCTGTTGAAGACCGTAGGAATGCAGGCGGCCAGCTATCTCGCACTCAATCAGGCGGCTGAGGCGCTTGCGGAGGCACGGCAGTTCGAGGGCTTCAATCGCCTGTCGGCGTTTGTCATACACGATCTGAAGAATCTGATCGCTCAGTTGTCGCTGGTTGCCAAGAATGCTGCGCGACACAAGCACAACCCGGAGTTCATCGACGACGCCGTCAGCACCATCGAGAACGCGGTCAACAAGATGAATCGCCTGATGGCACAGCTCAAGAGTGCCGACGTCACCGGCGCGCGGCAACGCATTGATATCGTCAAAGAACTGCGCGACGTGGTCGCTGCGAAGTCTGGTGGTGTACCCGTCCCGGTCTTGCGCACCGACCTTGAATCGACATTCGTGCTGGCGGAACCGGACCGCCTCTCGTCGGTGCTCGGGCATGTTGTGCAGAATGCGCAGGATGCGACGCCGCAGGACGGCAGCGTGGATCTGCGCCTGTGGGCAGCGGGCGACCAAGCTATAGTGGAGGTGCGCGACACGGGGGTTGGGATGGATGCGGAATTCATCAAGACTCGACTGTTCCGGCCGTTTGATTCAACCAAGGGGCTCACCGGCATGGGTATCGGGGCCTACGAATGTCGCGAAGTCATCTCGGCCCTTGGCGGGCAGGTCGTGGTCGAGAGCGCCCCGGAACGTGGTACGACGTTCCGTATCATGCTGCCCTTGGCCGAAGATCTGGTATCCGGTTGAGGTGGCTCAATCTTTCGATGAGTGAAAGGATCGCTAAACGGTGGCAGAAACCAAAGACAAATTGTTGATCGTAGAGGACGACCCAGGTCTGCAGAGTCAGCTCAAGTGGAGCTTCGAGGATTTCGATGTCGCGGTCGCCGAGGATCGCAATGGCGCCTTGGCCCAGTTGCGCAGGCTGGAGCCTCCGGTGGCCACACTGGATCTTGGTTTGCCGCCCGATCCCGGAGGTGTCACCGAGGGTTTCGGTCTGCTCGAAGAGATGCTGGCGCTCGCCCCGGACACCAAGGTGGTCGTCGTCACCGGTCATAACGACCGAACCAACGCAATGCGCGCTATCGCCATGGGCGCCTATGATTTCTACGAGAAGCCGATCGACGCCGATCTACTGGCCATCACCATCCGCCGGGCTGCCCGTTTGTATCATATCGAGCAGGAAAATCGCCGGCTGCACATTGTGCACGGTGGTTCGGAACTGCAGGGCCTGATCGCTTCGAGCCCCGAGATGCTTAAGGTCTGCCGGACGGTGGAGAAGCTGGCGCCGACCGACGTGTCGACCCTGATTCTCGGCGAGAGCGGCACCGGTAAAGAGGTGTTGGTGAAGGCCTTGCACGATCTCAGCGACCGGCGCGACAAGCGCCTGGTCGCGATCAACTGTGCGGCGATCCCCGAAGCGTTGCTGGAGAGTGAGTTATTCGGCTATGAACGCGGCGCCTTCACCGGTGCGAACAAGACCACCCAGGGAAAGATCGAGGTCGCGAACGGCGGGATTCTTTTCCTCGACGAGGTCGGTGACCTCCCTCATCCTCTGCAGGCAAAACTGCTGCGTTTCCTGCAGGAACGTGTGATCGAACGCATCGGTGGGCGGTCGGAGATACCGGTAGATGTGCGAGTGATTTGCGCAACCCATCGGGATCTGCCGGAATTGATTAAGGCCGGCGATTTTCGAGAGGACCTCTATTACCGAATCAACGAAGCAACCATCCGGGTTCCGCCATTGCGCGAGCGCCAGGGCGACACGCTGTTGCTGGCGCGGGCGTTTCTGGAAAAGTTCGCTGCCGAGCTGAAGCGTCCGATCAAGGGGTTTACGCCGCCAGCGATCGAGGCCATCGAGGCCTACAATTGGCCGGGTAACGTGCGAGAGCTCGAGAATCGTGTCAAACGTGCGGTGATCATGGCGGACGGCACGCAGGTCTCGCCGGAAGATCTCGAGTTGTCGATCAGCGAAGACGCTGGTGAGCACGATCCGTTCAACCTGCGCGAGGTGCGCGAAAAGGCCGAGTCGCAGGCCATTTTGCGTGCCCTGGCGCGAGCCGACGGCAACGTGTCCAAGACAGCGGAACTGCTCGGGGTGACCCGACCCACGCTGTACAATCTGATGAAAAAGTACGGAGTCGGAGATTGAGTTTGGGATGTGCTGGATTGCCTGCGGCAGTGCCTTTGCCCGAGAGCCCCGTGTTCGGTGCCGAAGCGACCGGCGTCGTCAGACCATCTTCCCCTGGAGTGTCGCCGCATGTGCCGCTTAGAATCCCGATCTATGTTCTCGCGACTACGATCGCATTGATGGCGGGGTCGCCGGTTGCTTTAGCCAGATCTTCGGACGCCTACTTAGAGGAGGCGCGGCAGTACCTCGACAAGGGCGAGACCAAAGCGGCTGTTATCCAGCTGAAGAACGCCCTGCAGGAAGACCCGTCGGACGTCCAGGCGCGGCTGATGCTCGGTTCGCTGCATCTGGGAAACGGCGACGGCGCGGCGGCGGCGAAAGAGTTTGGTCGTGCCCGCGACCTGGGGGCCGACAGGCAAAGCTGGATTGTGGGCTATGCCCGGGCGCTCACGCTGCAGGGTAAGCGGCAAGCGCTACTGCAGGAGGTCGGGATCGATCCGGCGCTGCCGGCGCCGATGCGTGCCGAATTGCACGCCCTGCGTGGCAACGCCAACCTCGCGTTACGTGAAATCGAAGCAGCGGTCGCCGAGTACGACGCGGCGCTCGGGCTGGAACCGGATAATGCCATGGCGCGTCTCGGCAAGGCGCGGATTCTGTTCGCGGAGGGGCGTGAGGCAGAGACACTGGATGAGCTCGATCGGATTGTCGCCGAGCACCCCGATCACGTCGACAGTCGAATGTTTCGCGGCGACCTGCTGCGGCGTCAGCGGCGCCTGGATGAGGCCGCCGCCGACTACGAGCGTGCGGCGCAGGTGGCCCCCAGCAATCCGCGCGCCCATATCGGCCTGGCCTTGGTGCATATTGCGCAACGCGACCGCGAGTCAGCGCAGAAGGATCTTGCTACGCTGAATCAGTTGGCCCCGGGGGTGCCGGCGGTGGGCTACCTCCAGGCACTGGTCTCTTTCCAGGAAGGTGACCAAGAACGTGCCTCCGATGAACTGCAAAACGTGCTGCGGGTCGCGCCCGGAAACTTCCAGGCACAGTTGCTTTACGGCATCGTCAGTTATGCGCGAGGCGAGTACACGATTGCGGACGACTATCTGACGCGCGTGCTCGCCAGCGCACCGGGCAACGCAGCAGATCGCCAAGATACTCGGGGCAACGCGCCTCAAGCTCGGTCAGCCCGAGCGCGCCGCGCAGGTCCTGTCGACAGTGGTTGACGACACCACTGTCGACCCACAGTTGTTGGCCTTGTTGGGAACAGCTTATCTGCAGGCCGGGGACAATACCAAGGGCGCGGAGTACGTTCAGAAGGCGGTCGAACTCGATCCCGATCAGGCGTTGTTACGCACTCAGCTTGCGGTAGGCCGCATAGCGACCGGCGATACCACCGCGGCCATTTCCGAGCTCGAGTCGGCGGTCGCCCTGGGTCAAGACGTTTTGCAGGCGGACGTCCTGCTGGTATTGAGCTATATCAACCGGCGCGAGTTCGACAAGGCGGTCAGTGCGGCGCAGGCGCTGGAGACGCGCATGCCGGACAGTCCGATTCCATACAATCTGTCGGGTCTGGCTTACCTGTCGCAGCGTGAGTTCGAATCCGCGGAGAACAAGTTCAAGCAGGCGCTCGAGAAGGATCCACAGTTCCTGGTTGCATACATGAACCAGGCCCGTCTTGCGCTGATGGCGGGCGATCCGGCGGCAGCGGCCGCAGCGTACCAAAAGGTACTCGAACAGGATCCGAAGCATATCGCTGCCATGTTGGGTATGGCCGGCCTGGCTGGCGCCGACTCAGGATGTGGCGGGCGCCGAGGAATGGTTGCAGCGTGCAAATCGTGCCGATCCCGCGGCACTGAAACCGATGCTTGCGCTCGCGGAGATCTACCTGCGGGAGAACGATGGGCTCAAGGCCCTCGGTATCCTGTCGGGCATGTCACCGCAGCAATCGGAGCTTCCAGTCGCGTTGCGGGTCAAGGGCATGGCCCAGTTGCAGAGCGGCGACTATGCCAGCGCGATGCACACGCTGCGGAAACTCACCGAGCGGCAGCCCGAGTCGATCGAGGGCTGGTTCCAGCTGGCTCGTGCGCAGTCCGCCGCGGGCGATACCGTCGCTGCGCGCTCGAGTTACGATCGGGCGATTGCGTTGGATGCCGATCACAAAGTGCCCGTTGTCTGGATCGGCCGGGGTGAGCTCGAATTGCACGAGCGGCGCTATGATGAGGCACTCGTGGTCGCCCAGCAGGTAAAGACGAATTTTCCCGACACTGTCTACGGTTACGATATCGAAGCCGCCGCGTACCGCGGCAAGGGTGAGCCGGACGCGGCCTTAGCGGCACTCGAGGCGGCGCTGCAGATCGACAGCAATCCCCTTCGGCTCAACGCCTTCGCAAGCATGTTGGCAGCGTCCGGGCAGGGTGAGAGGGCAGTCGAACTGCTTGAAGACTGGCTTGGCAAGCACCCGGAAGACGGGCCGGTCTGGGCCAACCTCGGGATGCTGCGCCAGCAGTTGGGCCGCGACGAGGCCGCGCTGGAGGCGTACGAAAAATCGTTGCAGACGACGGCTGCCAATGCGGTGATTCTCAACAACATGGCGTGGCTTTACCTGGATCGCGACGACGAGCGGGCGGTGCAACTTGCAACCCAGGCTTACCGAATGGCGCCAGCGCGGGCGGAAATCGTGGACACCTACGGCTGGATTCTGTTGCGCCAGGGGCGCAGCAGCGAGGGGCTGGCCGCTTTGCAGCAGGCGCTGGTCATCTCTCCGCAGAATGCCGAGATTGCCCTGCATGTCGCGGAGGCGCTTGCATATGCTGGACCGTGACAGCGAGGCGCGACCGATTCTTCTACGTGTCCTGCGAGACAACCCCAATACTGAATTCGCCGATTCCGCGCGCAGCCTACTCAGCAAGTTGCGTGGCTGATCGACGCCGGATCGCTCGGCGCGCGATCAGCGCTGCGCCATAAGCCGCCTCGGTCTGAGCGGCGCGCAGCACGGGCAGCCTCAGCCGGCGTTCGCGGATTTTTTGCCAGCTCTCGTTGATCGCGCCGCCGCCGCTCGAAAAGACCCGCTCCGGGTAGCCGGCGCCCAGTTCCGCGAGGCGCGCATAACCCTCGGCCTCGACGTCGGCGATCCCCTCGAGGATCGCCTGCAGAAATGTCGCCCTGTCGGCAGGACGCGGCTGCATCCGGGGCTGCATGCCGGGATCATTGTAGGGAAAGCGTTCGCCGACCCCGGGCAGGGGGTAGTAACCCAGACCGAGTGGCCTGCAGGGATCGATCTGGCGGCTGAGTTCGTTCAGTTCGCTGTCGCTGAAATGCTGCCGGAGCGAACGACCGCCACAGTTCGACGCCCCGCCCACCAGCCATTGATCGCCGATCCGGTGACTGTAGACCCCATAGCTGGCGGATGCCACCGGGCGCTCGCCCAGGACCTTCAATACCAGCGTACTGCCCAATGACGAGACGGCATCGCCGGGTTGCTGGATGCCCGCCGCCAATGTCGCGGCATTACTGTCGGTAGTGCCTGCCACCAGCAGCGTGTCCCTGGGCAGTCCCAGGTGCCTTGCGACGTCGGAGTCGACCGGGCCCAGCATCGATCCGACCGCTTGTACCCTCGGCAGCAGGCCCGGCGGGATCGCCAAGGCGTTCATCCATTCAGGCCAGTGCCGTGCGACCGGGTCGTAACCCAGCTTCAGCGAGTTGTTTTCGTCGGACAGGCCGAATACACCGCTCAGCCGACCGAGGATCCAGTCGGCCTGGTGCAGGGCATGTTGAACCCGCTGCGCATCGGGGCGGGATTGCAGCAGCCACAACAGCTTGGCGAGCGCCGATCCGGGACCGCGCGCCGGGCTGTCGGTCGGCGCATGGCGGCCGATCAGCGCGGCCGGGACGGATGCGCGTGTGTCGTCGTACATCAGGGCCGGTGTGCAGGGGATGCCCTGCGCATCGCACAACAGCAGTGTGGCCGAGGTGCCGTCGACACTCACGGCGCGCAGTTGTCCAGCGCGCTGGCCCATCACGCGGACCAGTACACGGCTGACTGCTTCCCACCAGTCCAGCGGGTCCTGTTCGCTGGCCCCGGGCTCCGGGCGTCGTGAGTCGGGCAGTGCCTCGCGCGCCGCGGCAACGATCGCCCCGGCGTCGTCGATCGCGATTGCGCGGCACCCGGAAGTACCCAGGTCGACTCCGATATAGCAGTCGCGCTTGTGCCGGATTGGCGGCACCGCTCGGGTCAGGGGAGCTGGACCGGGGGCTGCGACACCCAGCCAACTGCACGGTGCTCTGCGACCACGTGTGTGTAAATGCCGCCTCGCACGTTGAACTCGGCGGTCAGGCGCATGAAGCGTGGGCCGGTCGCCCGCACCAGGTCGTCGAGGATGCGGTTAGTCACCGCCTCGTGAAACGCGCCCTCGTCACGGAATGACCAAATGTAGAGCTTCAATGATTTGAGTTCGACACACATGGCGTCCGGCACGTACTCGAGCTGCAGGGTGGCAAAATCGGGCTGGCCGGTTTTGGGGCACAGGCAGCTGAATTCCGGTATGCGCATGCGGATCGTGTAGTCGCGTTCGGGGCTTGGGTTCTGGAACGTTTCCAGGTCTCTGCTCGGCTGGGTCGACATATCTTGTTCCTGGCGCTGGTTCGCAAATTGCGGCGGATTATACCCAAGCGGCATCGCAAGGCGTTCGGGCGCATTTTCCCCGGGATCCTGTGCGCCCGGTCGACTCAATGCATCCAGCTTTCGAGTCTCCACTGGCGTGTCCCCGCGGCAGACTTCGTGTGTCAAACAGCGCACGGCGCCGTTCGATGCTTGGCGGCCCGCCGAGTCCCGCGCCATTGGGCAGGATACCCAGCGCCAAGCGCCCGATGTTTGTCGCAGTGAATTCTCAGAAAAAATTTTCTTGAACTGCAGAAAATAGGCGGTTTTCTCGAATTTTTTCTGCTGCTTGTGTCGGCGTCGAGGCATCCTGTATCTTTGCGCGCCATGCGTCTGGAAAAAATCAAGCTGGCGGGCTTCAAATCCTTTGTAGACCCGACCACTGTCCTGTTTCCCAGCAACCTGGTCGGCATCGTCGGTCCCAATGGCTGCGGTAAGTCCAACGTCATCGATGCGGTGCGTTGGGTGATGGGTGAAAGCTCGGCAAAGATGCTGCGTGGCGAATCCATGGCGGACGTCATCTTCAATGGCTCGAGCAGCCGCAAGCCGGTGGGCACCGCGACCATCGAGCTGCTGTTCGACAACTCCGATGGTAGCGCCGGCGGGCAGTATGCCCAGTATGGCCAGATCTCGGTCAAACGTCAGGTCTCGCGCGATGGCCAGTCGATCTATTTTCTCAACAGCGTCCGCTGCCGGCGCCGCGATATCACCGATCTCTTCCTCGGCACCGGTCTCGGCCCGCGCAGTTACTCGATCATCGAACAGGGGATGATCTCGCGGATCATCGAGGCCCGACCGGAAGACCTGCGGGTCTACCTGGAGGAAGCTGCGGGCATCTCCAAGTATAAGGAAAGGCGGCGCGAGACGGAGAACCGCATTTCGCGTACCCGTGAAAACCTCGACCGCCTGGATGATCTGCGTGAAGAGGTCCAGAAGCAGTTGCGCCACCTGGAGCGGCAATCGGCCACTGCGCAGAAGTACAAGGCCCTGCGCGAAGAAGAGCGGCGTGTACGTGCCGAGTTGCTGGTGCTGCGTCTGGACGACATGCTGGCCGACATCGAGCAACGCGACCGGGCCATTGCGGAGCAGGAGAACAAGCTGCAGTCCGCGATCGCAGATCAGCGAGGCCTCGAGGCGCAGATCGAACAGCAGCGTGAGGCGCACGCCGAGACCAATGACGCGTTCAACGAGATTCAGGGCCGTTTCTATGCGGTCGGTTCCGAGATCGCGCGTCTCGAGGAGGCCATCCAGTATGCACGCGAGGCGCGCCGCCAGCAGGAGAGCGACCTGGCGCAGGCGCGCCAGTCGCTGGCCCAGGCGAGGGCCCTGAGCGAGCAGGACAGCGGCCGCCTGGCAGAACTGGCGGGTGAACTCGAACGCGATCAACCGCTGCTGGAGGAGGCCCACCAGCGGGCCGACACCACCGCCGCCGCGTTGCAGGATGCCGAAAGCGTCATGCAGCAATGGCAGGGTGACTGGGATCGGTTCAACCAGGGCGCCAACGAGCCTGCCCAGCAGGCCCAGGTCGAGCGCACCCGGATCAACCATCTCGAACAGCAGGAGGTGCAGTTGAGGCGCCGCCTGGGGCGCAATGAAGAAGAGCGTCGGCAATTGTCAGATGTCGCGCTGCAGGCCGAGATCGGCGAGCTGCAGCGGCGCGAGCTGGAGGGCGAGGCGGGTCTTGAAGCGGCCAGGGAACGGGTCGAGGCCAGGGTTCAGTCGATCCTCTCCCTGCGCGAACGCAACCAACAGGCGCAGGAAGACCTGGCATCGGCGCGAGGTGAGCTGGAGACCTTGAACGGCAGGCTTGCCTCGCTGCAGGCACTGCAGCAGGCAGCGCGCGGCCAGGGCGACGAGTCTGTCGGCCGCTGGCTGGGCGAGCAGGGTCTGGGCGAGGCCCGCAGGCTGCTCGAGACGCTGGAGGTATCGAGCGCTTGGCAAAAGGCGGTCGAGGTGGTGCTGGCCGAGCAGCTGCAGGCGGTGATGATCGACGATCTGGACCCTGCGGCCGCTGCGCTTGCGCGGCTCGACAGCGGCAATCTGGCCCTATTCGAAACCGGAGGCGAGCGCGCCGCAGCGAGGCCGGGGACACTGGCGACACTGGTCAGCGGTCCTGCACAGCTCACCCATCTGCTCAATAGCATCCACGTAGCGAGCGATCTTGCCGAGGCAATGCAGCGGCGCGCCCAGCTCGCACCGGGTGAATGCCTGGTGACACCCGAGGGACTGAGAGTCGGACGGGCCTGGGTGAGCGTTCAGCACGGTAGCGATGCACAGGCGGGCGTGTTGGCACGCGAACAGGAGATCCGAGAATTGGTCCGGCGCCGCGACGAGCTGGGGCCGCGCGTAGAGCAGTTGGCTGGGCAGTTGGCGGCGGATCGGCAGACACTGAGCGAGGCGGAGCAGGCGCGCGAGGTTCAGCAGCGTGATTTCGAGTCGGCGCAGCGGGTGCTGGCCGAGGTGCGCGCTGTGTTGAGCGGCAAGCAGGCGCGTGCCGAGCAAATCCGTCATCGTCTCGGGGGCCTGGAAAGCGATGCGCAGGAGATCCGTCAGCAGATCGAGCAAGGCTCGGTCGATATGGAAGAGGCGCGCAGCCGATTGCACGAGGCGTTGGACTCGATCGAGGATCTCGGCAAGCAACGCGAACGACTGGTCTCGCAGCGTGATGAACTGCGCGGCAGGCTGGATGCAGCGCGCGGCGCCGCCAGCGAGGCCCGCAACCGCATGCATGAGATCGCGCTGCGGGTGGAATCCATGCGTAGCTCCGAAGGTTCCTTGCGCTCCGGGATCGATCGCATGCAGCAGCAGCTGGAGCAGCTGGAACAACGTTGTACCGATCTCGAAGGCACACTGGCGGCCGGCAAGACACCGATCGGCGAACAGCAGGTGCGATTGGAACAGCAGCTCCAGACACGTGCCAGGATCGAGGCCGAGCTGGCCGAGGCGCGCAAGGCGCTGGAATCCATAGACCACGAGCTGCGCGAGCGGGAGCGCTCCCGTCACCTGATCGAGCAGCGTGTGCAGGATGAGCGCGTGCGGCTTGATCAGGCGCGCATGGCGCGGCAGGAAGTCGTGGTCCGCAGTCGGACGCTCGAGGAGCAACTCGGCGAGACAGGTTTCGAGCGCGAGCAGTTGCATCGCGAGATGCCACAGGAGGCTGAGGTGGTTGCCTGGGAGTCACGCGTCGAGGGGCTCGCCAGCCGCATTCAGCGACTGGGTCCGATCAATCTCGCGGCGATCGACGAGTTCCAGGAACAAAGCGAACGCATGGCCTATCTGGACAGTCAGCACGACGACGTCAGCAAATCGCTGGCCACCCTCGAAGAGGCGATCCGCAAGATCGATCGTGAGACCCGCACGCGTTTCAAGGAGACCTTCGATCGGGTCGACGTCGGATTCAAGGAGCTGTTCCCCAAGCTGTTCGGTGGCGGTCAAGCCTACCTGCAGCTGACCGGCGAGGATCTGCTCGATACCGGAGTTACCGTGATGGCCCGGCCGCCCGGCAAGCGCAACAGCAGTATCCATCTGCTGTCCGGTGGTGAGAAGGCGCTCACTGCAGTGGCGCTCGTATTCGCGATCTTCCGGCTGAATCCAGCGCCTTTCTGTATGCTTGACGAGGTGGATGCGCCTCTCGACGACGCCAATGTCGGACGCTATTCGGCGCTGGTCAGCGAGATGTCCGAACACGTACAGTTTATCTTTATCACACACAATAAGGTGACGATGGAAATCGCCAGACAGTTGAGCGGTGTCACCATGCATGAACCGGGGGTGTCACGGCTGGTCTCAGTGGACGTGGAAGAAGCGGCGGCACTGGCAGCGGTCTGATTGGGGGCCCGCCCGCCGGACCCAGAGAAAGCTCAAGAGACGGATTGACGGCAAGAGGCAATGGATCCAGATCTGGTCAGGCTCAGTTTAATCGTGTGCGGCGTCCTGCTGGTGGTCGGTATCTACTTGTGGGATCGCTACAAGCACGCCAGGCCGCGTCATCGGACAGTCAGGCGCCGGCCGCTCGAGATGCCGCTCGACGAGACGGCGATCGATACCGGACGCGAGGGCCGGGCCGAACCCACTATCGACGATGTGACGGAAGCGATTCCCGAGATGCGAGCCGATGAGCCGCACGATGCGCCGAGTGAAACCGGCCCGAGAGAGCGCGCAACGTCGCCGCTCGACCCGGAACTCGGGGAGTGGGTGGCCCCGACACGCGACGCGGACCCTGAGTTCTCGATGGACCTGAACTTTGATGCGAATGAGGAAGGTGATTATCTGAGCAGCGACCCGGCGCTGCGTGACGATGTCGAGCGCAAGATCGTCGTGATCAACCTGGTGGCGCGTGGTGGTGCATTCGCCGGCCCTGCGATCGAGAAGGCATGCGATGATGCCGGCCTCGAGCTGGGAGATATGTCGATCTATCATCATCGCGATGAACACAGCGGGCGCGTGCTGTTCAGCATGGCCAGCATGGTCGAGCCGGGGATTTTCCCGACCGATGGCATGGCGCGTTTCTCCACCCCGGGCCTGTCGATCTTCACCCAGCTACCCGGGGCGCGCGATGGCGTCGAGATCTTCGAAGCGATGCTGGGCACCGCGAACCGCCTGGCGTCTCTGCTCAACGGCGAGCTGCAGGATGAGCGGCACAACAAATTCACGCGTCAGATGGAAAAGCACCTGCGTGATGCGATCATCGAGCATCGGCGCCAGATCACGCTGGCGCGGAGCCGCCATTGAGTGCGACTGATGCGCTGTTTGCACAGGCGCAGTGGCTGCGTGAGCAAATCGAGCATCATAACTACCGCTACTATGTGCTCGACGACCCCGAAGTACCGGACAGCGAGTACGATCGATTGTTCCGCGCGCTCCAGGAGCTCGAGGCCGCGCATCCGCAACTGGTGACCCCCGATTCGCCGACCCAGCGGGTGGGTGGCACAGCGCTGGGCGCGTTCGAAGAAGTGGAGCACCTCGTGCCCATGCTGTCGCTGGACAATGCGCTGTCACCCAGCGCCATGGTTGAGTTCGACCGTCGTGTCCGTGAGAGGCTCGAGCGCGCCGGCGATATGACCTACGCAGCCGAGCCGAAGCTCGACGGCCTTGCGATCAGCCTGCGCTACGAGGGCGGAGCGCTGCAGCAGGCCGCGACGCGCGGTGATGGCAGGCGGGGAGAGAATGTCTCGCAGAACGTGCGCACCATCGGCTCGGTACCGTTGCGCCTGCGTGGCGACGACTGGCCGCCGCTGCTTGAGGTGCGCGGCGAAATCTTCATGCCACGCAGGGGTTTCGAGGCGCTGAACGCCCGCCAGCGTGAGCTTGGCGAAAAGACCTTCGTTAATCCGCGCAATGCGGCTGCCGGCAGCCTGCGTCAGCTCGATTCCAAGATCACCGCAAGCCGGCCGCTTGCGATGTTCTGCTACGGCCTTGGCAAGGTCGAGGGCCATCCGATGGCTGAGACCCACAGTGCCAATATGCGGCTGCTGAAAGGCTGGGGCCTGCCAGTGTCGCCCGAACTTGCCGTGGTGACGGGCCTGGAGGCCTGTGCCGCTTATTTCGCCGCAATCGGCGAGCGCCGCAACAGTCTCCCGTATGACATCGATGGCGTGGTGTTCAAGGTGGACAGCATTGCCGATCAACAGGAGCTGGGTTTCGTCTCGCGGGCACCGCGCTGGGCGATTGCGCAAAAGTTTCCCGCCCAGGAGGAGCTGACGGTGATCGAGGCGGTCGAGTTCCAGGTGGGGCGGACCGGCGCGGTGACGCCGGTGGCGAGACTCAGGCCGGTGTTCGTCGGTGGTGTCACCGTCAGCAACGCGACCCTGCACAACATGCAGGAGGCGCATCGCAAGGATGTCAGAATCGGTGACACGGTGTTCGTCCGGCGTGCCGGTGACGTGATTCCCGAGGTCGTGCGCGTTTTGCCCGAACGCCGTCCCAAGGGGGCCAGGGAGATTCAGATGCCGACGCACTGTCCGGTGTGCGGTTCGGATATCGAACGCCTCGAAGGCGAGGTCGTGGCGCGTTGTTGCGGTGGTCTGTTTTGCGCGGCCCAGCGTCGAGAGTCGCTGAAACACTTCGCATCGCGTCGCGCGATGGATATCGAAGGGCTCGGCGAAAAGCTGATCGAACAGCTGATCGATCGGGGCATGGTCGCCGACCCCGCCGACCTGTATGACTTGTCGGCGGCAGACTTGGCGGCGCTGGAGCGAATGGGCGAGAAATCAGCGCAGAACCTGGTCGACGCCATGGCGAGATCGCGTCGGACCACGCTGGCGCGCTTTCTCTATGCGCTTGGTATCCGCGAGGTCGGCGAGGCGACCGCACAGTCCCTGGCCCGGCAGTTCGGCAGCCTCGATGCGATCCGGACCGCCAGTGAAGAGGGGCTGCAGGAGACGCCCGATGTAGGACCCGTGGTGGCGCGGCACCTGTTTACCTTCTTCCGCCAGCCGCACAACCGGGAGGTGATCGACAAACTGCTGTCCGCCGGGATCGATTGGCCGGAGAGCGACCCATTGCCGGCGGCCGGTGAATTGCCGCTGGCCGGCACGACCTTCGTGCTCACCGGGGCTCTTTCGGAGCCGCGCAGGGCGATCAAGGAGCGGCTGCAGGCGCTTGGTGCCAAGGTCGCGGGCAGCGTGTCGAAGAAGACCGACTATCTGGTTGCCGGAACGGATGCCGGCAGCAAGCTGGGCAGGGCGCAGGAGCTCGGTGTCGAAGTTCTGGACGAAGCTGGCTTCAATGAGCTGATCGGCCGCGCGATGCAGGGTTGATGGCCCCAGTCTGGGGCATTGCAGCGGCGCCATGCACCAGCTTGCAGCGATGGCTCCCCCTGGCATGGGTCGGATGAGGCGCAGCGGGGATCCTCGATCGTCGGCCCGCCTTGACGCTCGCAACCGGGCGGGGGACACTCGGGCGAGCTTGGCTGGCTTGGCGGCCCACCTATCGGTGCGCTCTGGCATGGTCTTCGCATAATTTCTAATGATTCCAGAAGAACCCGCTGCGGGTGGGAGGAGATCCAACAATATGAAAACAAGATTCGGAATTGGACTGGGCGCGATGCTTGCGCTGACTGGCATCGTGCATGCCGGGGCCACGTTGGACGCAGTCAAGAAGAAGGGGTTCGTTCAATGTGGTGTAAGCACCGGTCTGCCGGGTTTCTCGGCCGCCGATGACAAGGGCGCATTTACCGGCATCGATGTCGATATGTGCCGGGGAGTTGCTGCGGCGATCTTCGGCGATGCGGACAAGGTCAAGTACAGCCCGTTGACCGCGAAGGAGCGCTTCACTGCGCTGCAGTCCGGCGAGATCGATATGCTGCCACGCAACACGACCTGGACCTACACGCGCGACAGTTCACTGGGGCTCAACTTCACCGGCGTAAATTATTACGACGGCCAGGGCTTTCTGGTTACGAAGAACCTCGGCGTGAAGAGTGCGCTGGAGATGGACGGCGCGTCCTTCTGTATCCAGGCGGGCACGACGACGGAACTCAATCTGGCGGATTATTTCCGCAGCAACCAGATGAAATATACGCCGATCACATTCGATACCTCGGACCAGACGATCAAGGCATTCGAGGCCGGGCGCTGTGATGCACTGACCTCGGATCAGTCACAGCTCTACGCGCTACGCATCAAGCTGCAGGACCCGAACAGCGCCATGGTGCTCCCGGAAGTCATCTCGAAGGAGCCGCTGGGGCCTGTGGTTCGGCAAGGTGACGACGAGTGGTTCAACGTCGTGAGATGGTCTCTGTTCGCGATGATCAATGGCGAAGAACTCGGCGTTTCGTCGACCAATGTCGATGAAATGAAGGCCAGCAGCACAGATCCGAACGTGCGGCGCCTGTTGGGTATGGAAGGCGTCAAGGGTGAATGGATGGGACTCCCGGACGAGTGGGGCTACAACATCATCAAGTTGGTGGGCAACTATGGCGAGGTGTTCGAACGTAATGTCGGCGAGGGCAGTGCGCTGGGTATCTCGCGCGGGCTCAATGCCCTGTGGAGCAAGGGTGGTATTCAGTACGCACCGCCGATTCGCTGAGAGCCCCACCGCTTGACCGGAGTCGCCAGCTTGCCCGACGAACGGGCGAGCTGGTCGAGCCCACAAAAGCCTTTGAACACACCTGAACCCCATGGCCGCTGAGCAGCCCGACCGCAGCTCAGCGAGCAAAGTCCCGCTGTGGCGCCTCCCGGCGTTCCGGGCGATCGTGTTCCAGGTCCTTCTGGTGCTGGGCATCCTGGCATTCGGCTACTATCTGCTGAACAACACGCTGCAGAACATGGAGCAGCGGGGCATCACGACGGGTTTCGGTTTTCTGTCCAACGAGGCGGGCTTCGGCATATTGCAGAGCCTGGTCCCCTACGACGAGACCTACAGCTACGGCCGTACCTTCGTCGTCGGGCTGCTCAATACGCTGCTGGTCGCCGGCCTGGGTATCTTATTCGCCACGTTCCTGGGTTTCTTCATCGGTATCGCCCGCCTCTCGCCCAACTGGCTGGTGGCACGTCTTGCGACCGCCTATATCGAGATCTTTCGTAACATCCCGCTGTTGCTGCAGATCATGTTCTGGTACTTCGCGGTCCTGCGGCCCTTGCCGCTACCGCGTCAGAGTCTCAGCGTTGGCGACGCGGTGTTCCTTAATAACCGCGGCCTGTTCCTGCCCAAGCCGGTCGCCGAAGAGGGTTTCTGGCTGGTCGGTCTGGCCTTCGCCGTGGCGGTGCTGGCGGTCATCGGCATCGCGCGCTGGGCGCGTCGCCGCCAGAACGCGACCGGCCAGCAGTTTCCCACGGTCTCGGTCGGCCTGGCACTGCTCGTCGGATTGCCCCTGTTGGCCTACTGGCTGAGCGGTTCGCCGCTGCACTGGGACTATCCGGTGCTCGGTGGCTTCAATTTCAGCGGCGGCCTGGAGGTGATCCCGGAACTTGCGGCATTGACCCTGGCGCTGAGCATTTACACCGCTGCCTTCATCGCCGAGGCTGTGCGGTCAGGCATCATGGCCGTCAGTCACGGGCAGACCGAGGCGGCCTATGCCCTGGGTCTGCGTCCGCGCGTCACATTGAAACTCGTCGTCATTCCGCAGGCGATGCGGGTGATCATTCCGCAGCTCACCAGCCAGTACCTCAACCTGACCAAGAACTCCTCGCTTGCCACCGCGATCGGGTACCCGGATCTGGTCAACGTTTTTGCCGGCACAACGCTTAACCAGACCGGTCAGGCGGTCGAGGTGATCGCGATGACCATGGCGGTGTACCTGTCGATCAGCCTGGCGATATCCACGTTCATGAACTGGTACAACAAGCGTAACCAGCTGATCGAAAGGTAGATACGTGAGCACCCATACCCCACATCCAGACCTCGCGCCACCGTCGACCAGCGTCGGTGTGATCGGTTGGATGCGCACCAACCTGTTCTCTTCCTGGCTGAACACGCTGCTGACGCTCGCTGCGCTCTATGTGCTGTACCTGACGCTTCCTCCGCTGATCGAATGGGCCTTCATCAAGGCTCACTGGCTGGGCGATTCGCGCGAGCCCTGTGACCTGGAAAAGGGAGGCGCCTGCTGGGTATTCGTCCGGGTTCGATTCGACCAGTTCATGTACGGCTTGTATCCGGAGAGCGAGTATTGGCGTATCAATCTCGCGGGCGTGCTGCTGGTGGGACTGATGATCCCGCTGTTCATCAAGCGCTTTCCCTGGAAACTGGGGCTTGGCCTTTTCATTCTGGTCGGTTACCCGATCATTGCGTTCTTTCTTTTCTCGGGCGGCGTTCTTGGCCTCGAGCATGTCGAGACCAGCCGCTGGGGCGGTCTGACCCTGACCCTTATCCTTTCCTCGGTGGGGATGGCGGCCTCGTTTCCGCTCGGCATCCTGCTCGCTCTGGGCAGGCGGTCGACGATGCCGATCGTGAAGTCCGTGTCGGTTGTGTTCATCGAGTTCTGGCGTGGCGTACCCTTAATCACGGTGTTGTTCATGTCTTCGGTGATGCTGCCCCTGTTTCTGCCCGAAGGGACGCATTTCGACAAATTGCTCAGGGCGATGATAGGTATCGCCTTGTTTCAGTCGGCCTATATCGCCGAGGTCGTGCGCAGTGGCCTGCAGGCGATACCGAATGGTCAGTACGAGGCGGCGCAGGCGCTCGGCCTGAGCTACTGGCGCAGCATGGGGCTGATCATCTTGCCGCAGGCGCTGAAGCTGGTCATCCCGGGCATCGTCAATACCTTCATCGCACTGTTCAAGGACACGACTCTGGTATTGATCATCGGCCTGTTCGATATGCTCGCGATGATCCAGGCCGCGCTGGCGGATCCGAACTGGCTCGGTTTCGCGATCGAGGGCCTGACCTTTGCCGCGTTCGTCTACTGGATTTTCTGTTTCGGTATGTCCCGCTACAGCATGGCGCTGGAGCGCAAGCTGCATACCGGCCACAAGCGCTGATCTCTGGAGCCACTCATGTCCGACTCGCCGAAAACCCACCTGGATCCCGCTGTTTCCGACGAGCCCATGATAAAGATGAGCGGCGTGCACAAATGGTATGGCCAGTTTCACGTACTCAAGGACATCAACCTTAACGTGCAGAAGGGTGAGCGTATCGTCATCTGCGGGCCATCCGGATCCGGTAAGTCGACGATGATTCGCTGCATCAACCGCCTCGAGGAACACCAGCGCGGGCAGATCATCGTGGACGGTACTGAACTCAACGACGACATCAAACATATCGACCAGATTCGTCGCGAGGTGGGCATGGTGTTTCAACACTTCAATCTGTTTCCCCACCTCACGGTATTGGAGAACTGTTGCCTGGCCCCGATCTGGGTGCGCAAGATGCCGCGCAGGGAGGCGGAGACGATGGCGATGGAATATCTGGAAAAGGTGAAGATTCCCGAGCAGGCCAGGAAATACCCGGGCCAGTTGTCGGGCGGTCAACAGCAGCGCGTTGCGATCGCCCGCAGCCTCTGCATGAACCCCAGCATCATGCTGTTCGACGAACCGACCTCGGCACTCGATCCCGAGATGATCAAAGAGGTCTTGGACACCATGATCGAGCTGGCCGAGAGCGGCATGACCATGCTGTGCGTGACCCATGAGATGGGGTTTGCCAAGACGGTGGCCAACCGGGTGATCTTCATGGATGGTGGCGAGATCATCGAACAGAACGAGCCAGGCGAGTTCTTCGGCAATCCGCAATCGGATCGAACCAAGCTGTTCCTGAGTCAGATCCTTGCCCATTGACGCGGTCTTTCCCGGCGGCCGGTTCGCGCCCGTATGGCGCCGGGGTGGGCGCGTTTCCCGCACTGCAGGCTGGGAGCCGGTCGGGATTGCTCAGGTGCAGGGGTGGTGGCGCTATCGCGCCTTCGTCGGCGGTGTCCGAAATGTGCTCCTTCGCGGGGAAGGAGCACGGTCGGGTCACATCTTTGGGGTATATTTGAACTTTTGACCACTGAGGCTCAATTCGCCCATCAACCCGCCTTTGGCAACGGTGAAGACGGCCAATCCCTTGTAGTATTTCCCTTTGGCCTTTGCATCGTGCTTGCCACCGCTGGCGCCAGCTGAGGTTCCGGTCGTCGTCGCCTTGGCGTCCGCGGCGGCGGTGATCACCACGCCGGACACCTCGCCACCAAACTCAAAGTTACCGCTGGTGAATTCCTTCAATGCGCGCTCGTCTTCAAAAAAGATCATCTGGCTGAAAACCTTGCCACCCGCCAGCAGGCCTGCGCTGAGCTGCGTCACCGCAGTGTCGCCGATATACTGACCCTGCTGGTAGACTCGACCCTTGCCGTAGGCTCCGCCAACGACGAAGCCGGCCTTTCCGATGCTCGGAAACACGGCATAGCCGTAGGCGTGATTGAAAAATCCCTGGCTTTCGACGGCACTGCGAAAGATGCCTATCGTATCCTCGTATTCGTCGGCCCAGGCCTGCGTCATCGGCAGCAGCAGCATGATCAGCAGTGCGCCGAATTTCTTGGCTATTGCCATCTCCACTTTCTCCTCGATTATTGGGAGTGCAGGTATAGCACAGAATCTAGTGTCTCTCACAGACCCGTATGGGGCGCCTTTTTCATTGTCTGGTGTGTGGAAAGGGGTGGCAATCGTCGGGCCGGAAACCGGGGGTTGCCCGATCGGGGCCGATCGAGGTGCAGCTTGCCGGGATCCTGGGTCTGGTATGCGATGTCTGGCCGTTGCTGCCGATGTCGGGCGCGCCGCTCAGACGTCATCCACCGCCCGGTTCGCTTGTTCGCATGGCGCATACCCCTCCGGAAACCTGCCCGCCAGGACAAAGGCGAAGGCGATCACTTCGGCAATCGCCTTGTAAAGGTTGTCGGGTATTTCCTCGCCGAGGGGAATCTGTGACAGGACCAGCGCGAGTTCGGGGTCCGGATACAGCGGGACGTCGGCCAGTTCCGCGGCAGCGATTATCCGTTCCGCCAACTGCTGCTGCCCTTTGGCTGTGACGCGTGGCGCGTTTTGCCCATCGTAGCGCAATGCGACGGCGATATCGCGCTGGCCACTGATGACTTGATTGTCACGCGTCATGCCCGCTCGTCCACGAGCCTGTCCGGCAGAGGTATCTTCATCGGAGGTTCTGCAGGGGGACCCAGCACCCCCTCGAGGTGGACGACGTCGAGTCCCTGTGCTTTGAGGGCGTCATCGAGCGTTGGCAGCCGTGCCTCCAGACGCTGCAGTGTCGGGGCGCGGTCAACCCAAAAGGTCGTGGCGACCCGGTCACCGCTTAGTGCCACCCTGCATTGAACGCTGCCGATGTTGTCGAATTCAAAGCCAAGGTTGACCGACCATGCGGATGTGCCGTCGTTACTGTCGCCAGATGCATCGCGTTCGATGCGCAGCATCAGGTCGTCGGTGCCATCCGGCAGATGAATCGGCAGGTCCAATTGCCAGACCTGGCGCGGGCTGTCGTCCAGCGGCAGAGCTGCGCTCTGCTGTAGCTGAATTCGCGACACGGAACCCTCGACCAGGCGCACTAGCCGGTTGAGTAGTGTGTCACCGCCTGCTTCGCGGCCCGCCGCAGCCTGTGTGGGCTGGTCGCCGGTGGTCGGCGCTGGCCGAACGCCGGGCTGCTTGAGCCCTGTTTCCGGTCCGATGTCGGCTCTCAGCCGCGCCGCGAACTGGAGTAGGCGCATCTTGATGTCAGTCGTCTCCTTAGGATCGCCGTTCAGCAGTCGCGGCTCGTGAAACAGGCCGCTATGCGATACCGCCTGGCGCAGGGTTGCCGCTTGGAGTTGGTCGATGTGAACACCGCTATCGCGTAATAGGGTCATGAATTGATGGATTCGCTCGGCATGTTTGGCTGACATCGGCTGTGCACGCAGCTGGCTGACTGACTCGCGGGTTTCTTGTGGTGGCATCTGGCGACCCATCGCAGAGCGTGCCACCTGCTCACGTGGTTCCGGGGGGACAGGTGCGGTCAAAACCCGCAATTCGGGGACTGGTGGTCCCTTGACCACCTGGAGCTTCACTTCGGTCCCGGGCCGCAGCATGACCTGGCTGCGCGCCAGCAAATCGGTGGAAGCAATCTGCAGGCGCAGAACCCCGGGCTGTGGCTGCTCGGTGACTCTCGCCTGCAGCACCTGACCGATCTGAAGCTGCTTCAGTAACTTCGGCAGGTCCCGGCCTACGACGTCGAGCAGTGGCTGCAGTGTGGCTGGGATTTTCACAATCGGCGGCTCATGCGGCGTGATTCCAAAGATATCGGCAGCGCCGCCGATAATTTCAGCATCGTCATAGCAGTGGACTGAGCTACCAGTGAGCGAGGCAAAGGGGAGTGGACTGGCGTGGTTTGTGCGCCGCGGCTCGGCGGTGCGCGGACCATACAGCAGTGCGCGGGTTCGTCACTTCGTGCTCGAAGGCAGATTCGCATTCGATGACGAGGTGAGTCCCGATCGGGCGCACTGGAGCCGCCTGGGGGGCGTGCCCGAGGTGGTACCGTTGCAGCTGCGGGTCGAGGATGACGGCTGGGCGGCGCAAGAGGCGGCGCAGCACCAGGGTGAACGGCGTCGTGCGCTGCGCGCGATCGTCGTGGTCTTTCTCGTCGTGACCACGCTGACTGCCGGTGTGTCGCTGATTGGCTCGAAAGAGACCGCGGCAGATCGCAATTGTTTCGCCGCCCCGGTACCGGGAATCTTTCTCGAAGGCTGTCAGCTGTCCGGAGCGAAGATGGCCGGCGCAGGGCTGGTGAATGCCCGGATGGCAAGTACCGTACTCAGCGGGGCAGAGCTCGGCGAGGCGGAGCTGAGCCACGCCGATCTTCGCTATGCGGACCTTGCTGGTGCGGACCTTTCCTACGCGCGCCTCGACGGCGCGGATCTCAAGGGCGCGAATCTGCGGCTCGCGGATCTCACCAATGCCGATCTATCTGCCGCAGACCTGAGTTTTGCGGACCTCACTGGCGCTCGCCTCGGTGGTGCCCGTCTCGAACGGGCGATACTCAATGGCACCATTTGGAGTGACGGGCGGCGCTGTTCGGTTTCCGATTGTCCGCGATGACTTGTAGCCCTTGAGTTGGGCGCAGTCCCGGACTAGACTTTCCAACGACACCAGGATCGGTGTCTTTCATGTTCTAAGGAGAGAACTTTATGCCTAACTCAATCATTTCCCGTGCCCAGGTCCAAGTTGCGCTGATCGTGGCCGGTTTGGCGCTTGCGTCCTCGCCGGTTTCCGCTGCCAGCCAGTGCAAGGGCGTTCAGGAGAATGCCTGCATGTCCAATGGCGAATGCGTATGGGTGCAGGGTTATACCCGCAAGGACGGGCGATCGGTGTCGAGCCATTGCAAACTCAAAGGTGGCAGGAAGACGGAACAGTCCGCGCAAGCCGATGGCGTCAAGCTGAGCAAGGCCCGCTAGGCCTGATGGTAGTGACTTAAGCGGCCATACGGCGTCGAACAGGGCTCGGCCGCGTTCGATTCGCGGGCGTGCCACTGAAGGAGACGGCAGTCCAGCCTCTCGCGACGGAACGATGCACCCGCCAACCGGCGGGTGTTTTTTTGTTCCGGGCTACTTGCTATCGTGCTGTTTTGGCCAAAAGACGCCAACCAGCGATGCAGCAGGATCCGATCGTCTTCACTATCTTCCTGGTCTTCACCGGTGCGGCGCTGTTCGCGACGGTCGCGCTCTATGCCCGCCAGTCGCTGCTGGTTGCATATATCGTGCTGGGGGCGCTGCTGGGGCCGTCGGCACTTGGTCTGGTCACTGACCCCGAGCTGATCCGCAGCATCTCCGAGTTCGGCATCATGTTCCTGCTGTTCCTGCTCGGGTTGAACCTGCAGCCTCAGGAACTTTGGCGCATGGTCAGCAAGACCACCCAGGTCACGGTGTTCAGTTCCCTGGCATTCTTTGCAGTCGGATTCTCGGTTGCCCTGGTGTTTGGTTTCACGGCTGGTGAAGCGCTGCTGGTGGGCGGGGCGGCGACCTTCTCCAGCACCATCGTCGGCCTGAAACTGTTGCCGACCACGATGCTGCATCATCAACGCACCGGCGAGGTCATCATCAGTATCCTGCTGCTGCAGGACCTGCTCGCTATTGTGCTGCTGCTGGTGGTCCAGGGAGTTTCGCAGGGCAGCATGCATTTGTTCGACATCGCCAAGCTGTTGGTGGCGCTGCCGGCGCTGATCGGATTTGCCTGGGTCGCCGAACGCCACATCCTGATCCGCCTGATCCGCAAGTTCGACAAGATCCAGGAGTATATCTTTCTGATGACCATTGGCTGGTGCCTCGGCATGGCGGAACTCGCTGGCCTGCTCGGCCTTTCGGCGGAAATTGGTGCCTTCATCGCCGGCGTCGTGCTGGCATCCAGCCCCATCGCCTTGTTCATCGCAGAAAGCCTCAAGCCGCTGCGCGATTTCTTCCTGGTGTTGTTTTTTTTCTCCTTGGGTGCCGGCTTCGACATCGGGGTCATCAATGAGGTGATCCTCCCGGCGTTGGTGCTTGCTGGCGCACTGATGCTGTTGAAGCCGCCGGTGTTCCGGTATCTGTTGTTGCGCACCGGCGAATCCGAGAAACGTTCGAATGAGGTGGGTTACCGCCTGGGGCAGATGAGCGAGTTCTCGCTGCTACTGGCGGTCTTGGCCTTCGAGAACCAGGTCATCGGGGCCCGGGCCTCTTATCTGATCCAGTTGTCCACGCTGCTGACTTTTTTGATTTCGTCCTACCTGGTCGTGATGCGATTCCCGACGCCTATCGCGGTCAACGATGCATTGCGTCGGGATTGATCAGCGCGGATCGTCTCCAGAGTGTCATGCGCTTTTCACCTGTGCCTTCTACACTCCGCCGCAGTGGCCGTTAACTTGGCAGCTGCGCCCCGGCGCATGCGACCGGCGGGGCGCCTTGAATCCGTCCCTGGAGGCTCGAATGCCGCCTCCTTGCGCCAGACGCCCACGGCTCCAACAGGCCCAGAGCACTTTGCATACCCGCCAGCCCGGTGCCACTGTTTCTGGAATTGGGTAGACAAGCAGAGATGACAGCCCATGATGCGTGAACTCAGAAAGCACGCCAACCCTTGCGCCGCGCCGCCAAGCGTGGTCCGCCTCGCCGAAGAGATAGTGCTGCACGAGAGACGACTGCAGCAGATCGGCCCAGACGGGGACTGCGCTTACGAGAACGCCCTGATCCGCTTTCTTGAGCAGCAGCTCGGCATGCGGCGCGAAATGCTCAGGTCGGTGGAGTAGCCTGTCCGCAATGACGGACCGTCGCTGCCCCTGGCGCCGGTATTGGCATGTCGTCCGGTGCATAGAGTTCGCCGTTGAACCTGAGTTCTTCGCGGAACCTTTCCGCTGATAGAGGCGGTCGCCCAAGATAACCCTGGTAATAGCTGCAGTCGGCGTTGCGCAGGAACTGCAGTTGCTCGCGGGTTTCCACGCCCTCTGCAATGACCTTGAGCCCGATGTGCTTTGCCATCGACAGGATGGCCCGGACGATCGCGGCATCGTTGGGATCGGAGGCGATGTCGCGCACGAAGCTGCGGTCGATTTTCAGGGTGTCGATCGGTAGCTGGCGCAGGTCGGCCAGCGATGAGTAACCAGTACCGAAATCATCAATGGCGAAGCGGATGCCCATCTGTTTGAGCGCAGTCATTCGCTCGATCGAATCGTGGGTGTCTTTGATCAGCATGGTTTCGGTGATTTCGAATTGCAGGCGCTTCGCGTCGGCGCCCGTCTCGGCGACGATTTCTTTGACCCGGTCGACGAACTCCGGCTGGTGGAACTGCTGGTGACTGATATTGATGGCCAGACAGTCGGGTGCCTGTAACTCAGGGTCGTCCTGGATTGATCCCAATAGTCGGCACGACTCGAGCAACACCCAGTCGTCGAGCTTGAGCATCAATGCACAGTTTTCGATATAGGGTAGAAATTCGGTCGGCGCGATCATGCCATTGCTCGGGTGGTGCCAGCGAAGCAGGACCTCGGCGCCGAGCACGTGGCCGTCCCGGATCACCAGCAACGGCTGGAAGTGGAGTTCGAACTCGCCTTCGCGCAGTCCGTTGCGTAGCTCGTTCTCCAGCCGCAGACGTGAGATTGCCGCCTCGTCCATGCGCCGCTCGAACACCCGTGCACCGTCGCGGCCCGCCCCCTTGGCGTGGTACATCGCCGTGTCAGCATGCCGCAGCAGCGTGTCGACCGTGTCGCCGTCATGCGGAAAGGTCACAATGCCGATGCTCGCCGTCACGTACAGTTCATGACCGTCCAGCCGGTACTCGTCGACAAAGATGGCGCGGACCTTCTCGGCGATCTCGCGCGCCTTTTCGACGGCACGGTCCTGGCGTTGGCCGAGACCTTCGAGCAGCACCACGAATTCGTCACCGCCGAGGCGGGCCACGGTGTCTTCCTCGCGCAGCGCACCGCGGAGGCGCCGGGCCAGTTCCTTGAGCAGTTCGTCTCCAACCGAGTGGCCCAGTGAATCGTTGATGCGTTTGAACTTGTCGAGGTCAAGGAACAGCAGCGCGCCGATCTGATGGGTACGCCTTGCGCGGGCAAGGGCGCGATTGACCCGGTCGGTCAGCAGCGTGCGATTGGGCAGATCGGTCAGGGTGTCGTGGTAGGCAAGATGCTGGATGCGTTCAGCGGCATTCTCGCGCTCGCTGATATCGCGTGCGATGCACAGCAGCATGTTGCCGGTGTCGAGCTGGATACGGGAGGTCGATACCTCGGCCGGGATGATCCGGCCATCGCCGGCCCGATAGTTGATCCGGATCGACCGGCCCTCGCCACGGTCCATCACATCGTCGACCAGACTGCGCAGAAAGGCGTCGCTCTCATCGTGCAGCTCGGTCAGATGCATGCCGGTGAGCCGTTCGTGCGGAATGCCCAGGAACTCGGCCGTCCGGGGGTTGCAGTCCAGAAGCCGGCCATCCTGGGGATCGAAGATCAGTACCGCGTCATGCGAATGTCGGTAGATCGCCTTGAAGCGTTCCAGCTCCCGCCGCAGGCGCCGTGTGTAATCGGCGATACGCCGCTGGCGCGTGGCCAGCATGCGCTCCAGGCGGAGGGTGTCGAGGTCGCTGGCCTGTTCGGCTGGGTCGGCCACACGCCGCGGATGCGCGGACAGTCGGCGCATGCGGCCCTCGAGGTGCCCGAGGCCCTGGCGGATCGGCCGCTGCACCGAGAAATCCCAAAACAGCGCAATGCTGCCGGCGATGACGGCGGCGAGCAGGCCGTTCAGGATCGAGAGCTGCGGGCCTCCCTGGCTGACGAGCATGAAGGCGAATTGTCCCAGCAGGACCATCGCGAACAGGGCCAGGGGCTTGCGCAGCGCGGACAGCATCAGTTGAGGTGCAGGGGTGGCAGGCAGTGACAAGGCGGCATTCGTGCCTGGATCATGATGTAACCTCGCGTTTGCTCAGCTATCGTCCGCAAGGTGGATAGCTTTATGCCCGCGAGGCAAAAAATTCCCTGGCCTGGATGTTGTATTGCGGGCTAGGCATCATGCCGGACAAGCCACTTCTTACCGCCCAGGTCGACGCAATCAATGAACCCCACGCCAGGAAAAGGGATCCTGATCGAACCGGTCGCAGTGGTCCGCTCACCGTTCGAAGAGAAATTCGGCGTGCCCCGTCAGCCTGGCTTGGTGCCGCGCGCCCACGGGGAGATCAGGCTGTTGGAGCCGTATCGGGATCCTTCGATGCTGCAGGGCCTGGAGGGTTTTTCCCACGTCTGGTTGACCTTCCGGTTCGACCGCTGTGTGAACCGGGGGTGGGGTCCCACGGTGCGTCCACCGCGTCTCGGCGGGAATGCCGAGGTGGGGGTTTGGGCGAGCCGTTCACCATTCCGACCGAATTTCCTCGGTTTGTCCGTCGTTCGGCTGCTCGAGGTAGTGCCCGGCCCCGATCCCCTGTTGCATGTCGCCGGGATCGATCTGCTCGACGGTACCCAGGTGTTCGACATCAAGCCCTATCTGCCATATGCGGATGCCGTGGTCGATGCCCGGGCAGGTTTCGCGCCGGTCGCCCCGGCAGCGACCTTGTCGGTTGTCTTCAGCAGCAGCGCAGAGCAAGACCTCGCCAGCCTGACGGATCCGCCAGGCATGCGGGCGCTGGTGGCCGAACTGCTCGCCCTCGATCCACGCCCGGCGTATCGTCGCGGTGCCGAGCCTGACCGCGTCTATGGCATGCGCCTGGCCGGGCGAAACGTGCGTTGGCGGGTGACCGGGCCTGAGATCGAGGTGCTGGACCTCAAACCAGCCGGCAGCGCCTGATGCCTGAGGAGTCAGTGAGTGGTGTCGTCCGCACCGAGCTGGCTGTACTTTTCCTTCTGCTCCGGCGTGGCCTCGTGTTGAAAGCGCGACTTCCACTCGTCGTAGCTCATGCCATAAATGATCTCACGTGCCTGTGGCTCGCTCAGCTCGATGTCCTGCGCTGACGCCGCATTGGCCATCCAGCGCGACATACAGTTGCGACAGAAACCGGCCAGGTTCATCAGGTCGATATTCTGGACGTCACTACGTTTCTGCAGGTGTCCGACAAGGGTGCGCCACGCGGCGGCTTCGATGCTGGTTCGTTCGTCTTCGGTCATTGGGCTGATCCGTCTGCTGGTGGTTGAAAGGGTTAGGGAGAGCCAACGCATGGCCCACTAGTGCAGCAGCGCGAACATGCGCGCCCGGTGGCGGGTGATCGCCGGGTCGTCGCCGAGTAAGTCGAACAGCCTCAACAGCGCGAGCCGTGCGGCATCGTCGCCAAACTTGCGGTCGCGCTGCATCAGCTGCAGCAGGTTGTCGACGGCGCCTTCCACGTCGTTGGCGGTAACTTGATGCGCGGCCATCTGGTAACGCGCTTCGCTATCGTCGGGTGATGAGGCCAGTCGCTGTCTGACCATCTCCGGTGGCCCTGCCGATGCGGCCACACGATTGAAAAACAGCTGACCACGCAGCCGGACGATTTCCGGATCTTGCTGCTCGTCCGGCGGCAGCTCGGCCAGCGTCTGTTCGGCCGCGTCCGGATCACCACTCGCGGCCTGCACCTGGGCGATTGCCGTCGCGACTCTGGGATTCGTCGGATCGGCGGCCCTCGCCCGTCCGAGCAGTTCCAGCGCGCCGTCACTGTCCCCGGCCATCAGGCGCTCTTCAGCCTGTACGACTGCGCCGTCCGATTCGCGCGGCAGGTGCCGGTCGAGGAAGGCCCTGATATCGGCCTCTGGCAAGGCCCCCATGAACTCGTCGACCGGGGCCCCGTCCTTGAATAACTTGACGGTCGGGATGCTGCGGATACCAAACTGCGCGGCGATCGCCTGCTGCTCTTCGGTGTTCAGCTTGGCCAGCAGGAATCGGCCCTGGTACTCGTCCACCAGCCTGGCCAGCAGCGGCATCAGCATCTGGCATGGTTGACACCAGCTTGCCCAGAAATCGACCAGGACCGGGACCTGGTGCGAGCCCTGCAGCACGACCTGTTGGTAATTGCTCTCGTCGATGTCGAATATGAACGGGGAATCGGCCATCTCCAGGAAACTCCAAATTCAGCGCAATGGACGGAAAATGGGGCGGACGAGGCCGAATTGCAAGCCTGCACATCCACTTGAAAATCGGCGCTGGGGGCCCAATCTGTCTGCTATCGGTTTTTTTTGGCGCTGCAGACGGCTTGGACCCTGCTTGGTCCGAACCGCAGCGGCGCCGACACAATGGTTTGTGGTGGGGTCATCAATGAGCGAATCGAGACATGTCGTCTGCCCGCACTGTGCGGGCGTCAACCGGGTGCCGGCCGACCGGCTTGGTGCAGGGGCCAAGTGCGGGCGCTGCAAGCACCCACTGTTCCTTGGCAAGCCGCTGGAGATCTCCGCAGCTGATTTCCAGACCCAGCTCGGGCGCAGCGACATTCCGTTGCTGGTGGACTTCTGGGCCTCGTGGTGCGGTCCCTGCAAGATGATGGCGCCAGCGTTTGAGCAGGCCGCCGCCCAGCTCGAGCCGGGCATGCGCCTGCTCAAGGTCAACACGGAAGAGCAGCAATCGCTCGCTGCCCAATTCGGTATCCGCAGCATCCCGACGATGATCCTGTTCGCCGGCGGACGCGAGGTCAATCGCATGTCCGGTGCGCTGGACGCGGGCGGCATCGTCGCCTGGGCGAGTCAGCAGAGGGTCTGACGCGACGCGTCGGCTGGAATCTGCGCCGGGACGTGGACAGCACGGCCCGTGGTACCGTAAGATTGCGCACTGCAGCACGGCGTTGCAGGTCCACACGAAATCAAGTCCAAGATCGACCGGAAGAGACAGCCCGTTTGGACATCTCTCCCGGCTTTTTGTGCGCGCACACTAATGACCACACCGGCAATATTAGTACTCGAAGATGGCAGCGTTTTCCACGGTCGCTCGATCGGTGCGCCGGGACATACGGTCGGTGAGGTGGTGTTCAATACCGCGATGACCGGTTACCAGGAGATCCTGACCGACCCCTCTTACAGCCGCCAGATCGTGACCCTGACCTATCCGCACATCGGTAACACCGGGGTTAATGTCGAAGACGAGGAATCGCAGGCGATCCATGCCGCCGGCCTGGTCATCCGCGATCTGCCCCTGCTGGTGAGCAATTTTCGCAGTGAGCATGCGCTGGACAGCTACCTGCAGGATCATGGCGTGGTCGCCATCGCCGAAATCGACACCAGGCGACTTACCCGGATACTGCGCGAAAAGGGTGCGCAGAGCGGCTGCATCCTGGCTGGCGAGGGCGGCGTGGATCAGGCGCTGGAGAAGGCCCGCGCGTTTCCCGGACTTAAGGGTATGGACCTGGCCAGGGAGGTCTCGACCACCGAGACCTACGCCTGGAACGAGTCCGTGTGGCAGCTCGGCGAGGGGCATGCGGCGCGCGACCCGGCAGAGGCGCGATTCCATGTCGTGGCCTACGATTACGGTATCAAACGCAATATCCTGCGGATGCTGGTCGAGCGTGGTTGCCGCGTCACCGTAGTGCCGGCCCGCATGCGAGCCTCCGAGGTGCTGGCCATGTCGCCAGATGGGGTGTTCCTTTCGAACGGTCCCGGCGATCCGGAACCTTGCGATTATGCGATCTCGGCGATCCGGGAGATCGTCGACAGCGGAATGCCGACCTTCGGCATATGCCTCGGGCACCAGTTGCTCGGTCTCGCATCCGGCGCCAGGACCGTGAAAATGAAATTCGGTCACCACGGGGCCAATCATCCGGTGCAGGATCTGGCGACCGGCAACGTGATGATATCCAGCCAGAACCACGGCTTCGCCGTCGATGAGGCGAGTCTGCCCGGCAATCTCAAGCCCACCTACAAGTCGCTGTTCGACGGCTCGCTGCAGGGCATCCATCGCACCGACCATCCCGCATTCAGTTTCCAGGGCCACCCGGAGGCGAGCCCGGGTCCGCATGACGTGGCACCGGTTTTCGACCATTTCATCGAGCTGATGGAGCAACATTGACCGTAGAGGACGCCAGGCAGGGAAGGGGGGATTTTTTCTTTCTTGGCGTTCTTTGGGTCCTTCGCGATTAATCGATATGCCAAAAAGAACCGACATCAAGTGCATCCTCATCATCGGCGCCGGCCCTATCGTGATCGGCCAGGCCTGTGAGTTCGATTACTCCGGTGCCCAGGCCTGTAAGGCCCTGCAGGAAGAGGGTTTTCGCGTCGTCCTGGTGAACTCCAACCCGGCCACCATCATGACCGACCCGGATATGGCGGATGCGGTCTACATCGAGCCGATCACCTGGCGCACCGTGGCCAAGATCATCGAAAAGGAAAAGCCCGACGCCTTGCTGCCGACCATGGGCGGCCAGACCGCGCTCAACTGCGCGTTGGACCTGGTCCGTGAGGGCGTGCTCCAGGCGCATGGCGTCGAGATGATCGGCGCCACCCGCGAAGCGATCGACAAGGCCGAGGACCGCGACCTTTTCCGTCAGGCGATGCGCAAGATCGGCCTGGATATGCCGCGCTCGGTGATTGCGCATTCGCTCGAGGAGGCCCATCAGGTCCAGGCTCAGATCGGGTTCCCTGCGATTATCCGGCCGTCTTTCACCATGGGTGGATCGGGCGGCGGGATTGCCTACAACCGCGAAGAGTTCGAAGAGATCTGCATTCGCGGCCTCGACCTGTCGCCGACTTCGGAACTGTTGATCGAGGAGTCGATCCTCGGCTGGAAAGAGTACGAGATGGAGGTCGTGCGCGATTGCCACGACAATTGCATCGTCGTCTGCTCGATCGAGAACCTCGACCCGATGGGTGTGCACACGGGGGACTCGATCACGGTCGCTCCGGCACAGACTCTGACCGACAAGGAATACCAGATCATGCGCAACGCCTCGCTGGCGGTGCTGCGCGAGATCGGCGTGGACACCGGCGGTTCGAACGTGCAGTTCGCGATCAACCCGGACGACGGCCGCATGATCATCATCGAAATGAACCCACGCGTCTCGCGCTCGTCGGCGCTGGCCTCCAAGGCCACCGGTTTTCCGATCGCCAAGGTGGCGGCGAAACTCGCCGTCGGATATACGCTGGACGAACTGCGCAACGACATTACCGGCGGGGTCACGCCTGCCTCGTTCGAGCCGTCGATCGATTATGTCGTGACCAAGGTCCCGCGTTTCGCGTTCGAGAAGTTTCCGCAGGCCGACCCGCTGTTGACCACTCAGATGAAATCGGTTGGCGAGGTCATGGCGATCGGGCGCACCTTTCAGGAATCGTTGCAGAAGGCGCTGCGCGGCCTCGAAACCGGCAAGGCCGGTCTGGATCCGGCAGTCGATCCGGACGCCGATGGCGTCGCCGACCGGGTGATTTCCGAAATCCGCCAGCCGAGCGCCGAGCGCCTGTGGTTCCTTGCCGATGCGTTCCGCATCGGCATGTCGCTGGAGGAGGTGTTCGGGCACACCAAGATCGACCGCTGGTTTCTTGTGCAAATCGAAGATCTGGTGCGCGACGAGGCGCAGGTGCGTCGCGAGGGTCTGGCTGCGCTGGACGCCGATCGGCTGCGGCAGCTAAAGCGCAAGGGCTTCGCCGACGGGCGCCTGGCCGATCTGCTCGACCTCGGTGAGGCCGAATTGCGCGAGCATCGCCTCGCCCTGGGGGTGCGCCCGGTGTACAAGCGAGTCGATACCTGTGCGGCCGAATTTGCGTCGAGCACAGCCTATATGTATTCGACCTACGAGGAGGAATGCGAGGCCGCACCGACCGATCGGCAGAAGATCATGGTCCTGGGCGGCGGGCCGAACCGGATCGGCCAGGGCATCGAGTTCGATTATTGCTGCGTGCATGCGGCCTTCGCGATGCGCGAGGACGGTTACGAGACCATCATGGTCAACTGCAACCCGGAAACGGTTTCGACCGACTACGACACCTCTGATCGGCTGTATTTCGAACCGCTGACACTCGAGGATGTGCTCGAGATCGTGCACAAGGAAAATCCGAAGGGCATCATCGTGCAGTACGGTGGGCAGACGCCACTGAAACTGGCCGAGGACCTCGAGGCCGCCGGCGCACCCATCATCGGTACATCGCCGGATTCGATCGACCTTGCCGAGGACCGAGAGCGCTTCCAGGGGCTGGTTGAGCGGGTGGGGCTGAAACAGCCGCCGAATCGCACCGCCACCGAAGCCGAACAGGCCGTGCTCCTGGCTGCGGAGATCGGCTATCCGCTGGTGGTGCGGCCTTCCTATGTGCTGGGCGGCCGCGCGATGGAGATCGTGCACGACGAGGATGACCTGCGGCGCTACATGCGCGAGGCGGTCAAGGTGTCGAACGAATCGCCGGTGTTGCTCGATCGCTTCCTCGACGATGCGATCGAGGTCGATATCGACGCCATCTGCGACGGCGAGGACGTGCTGATCGGTGGCATCATGGAGCACATCGAACAGGCCGGGGTGCATTCCGGTGATTCGGCCTGTTCGCTTCCGCCATACACATTGACCGCGGCGATCCAGGATCGCATGCGCGAACAGATCCGGCGCCTGGCGCATGCACTCAAGGTGGTCGGCCTGATGAATACCCAATTTGCGATCAAGGGCGATGACATCTACCTGCTCGAGGTCAACCCGCGTGCCTCACGCACGGTGCCTTTCGTCTCCAAGGCGACCGGCCGCCCGCTGGCCAAGATCGCCGCGCGCTGCATGGCCGGCAAGACGCTGAAGGAGCAGGGTGTCACTGGCGAAATCATCCCGAGACACTACTATGTGAAAGAGGCGGTGTTCCCGTTCGTCAAGTTTCCCGGCGTCGACACGCTGCTCGGCCCGGAGATGAAATCCACCGGCGAGGTGATGGGGGTCGGACAGACGTTTGGCGAGGCCTATGCGAAGGCCAACGAAGGTGGCAGTGTGCGACTGCCGCGCACCGGGCGCGCCGTGCTTTCGGTGCGTGAGGCCGACCGTCAGCGTGCGGTCAACGTGGCGCGACGGCTCGCCGAGCTCGGTTTCGGCATCTATGCGACGCGCGGCACCTGTCGTTCGATCAGCGAGGCCGGCATCGAATGCAGTTTGGTGAACAAGGTGAAGGAAGGGCGTCCGCATATCGTGGACATGATCAAGAACGACGAGTTCTCGCTGATCATCAATACGACCGAGGGCAAGCAGGCGATCGTCGATTCCGCCTCTATCCGGCGCGCGGCCCTGCAACACAAGGTCAGCTATACGACGACCATGTCAGGCGCCGATGCCGCAGTCATGGCACTGCAGCAACCTGATGAACTGAATGTGAACAGTCTGCGCGAACTGCACGGCTGAGGACCCAACCATGGAAAAACATCCGATGACGCTGCAGGGTGCCCAGGCCCTGCGCGATGAACTCAGCGAACTCAAGACGGTCAAGCGCCCCGCGGTGATCGCCGCGATCGCCGAGGCGCGCGCGCATGGCGATCTGAAGGAGAATGCCGAATATCACGCAGCGCGCGAGCAGCAGGGATTCATCGAAGGACGGATCAAGGACATCGAGGCCAAGCTGTCGCACGCGCACGTAATCGACGTCACCACGCTCGATGCAGGGGGAAGGGTGGTGTTTGGATCGACAGTGGTGCTGCTCGACCTGAACACCAACGAGGAGAAGACCTACCAGCTGGTAGGTGTCGATGAGGCCGATCTGAAACACGGCAAGATCTCCGTTACCTCGCCGGTCGCTCGGGCTCTGATCGGCAAGATCGAGGGCGACGAAGTGGCGCTGGATGCTCCCGGTGGGACGCACGAATTCGAGATCCTCGAGGTGCGTTACCAGTAAGGCACCACCCGGGTGCTTGAGCCGGTGCACCGACCGATATCCCGCGATCGCTGCGGAATCAGGCTGACGGTAGCGCAATCCGCGGCTTATCGGGGTTGCGCCTGAACAGCACGAGCATCTGGCCAATGCCCTGGATCAACTCGGCGTCGGTCTTTTCGCATATCTGGCCCGACAAGGTCCGCCGGGTGTCGCGGTCCGCGGCGACCTTCACCTTGATCAGCTCGTGGGAATCCAGTGCCTGCTCGATTTCGAGCATGACGTTGTCGCTCAGGCCGTGCTGACCCACCCAGACCACCGGTTTCAGGTGATGTCCGAGGCCACGCAGGTGACGTTTCTGGGCTTCGGAAAGCTGCATACGAATGACTCGCAGAAAATCGGCCGCCAACTATAGCGGTATGTGCGACAGGGTGCATCAGCTCGCCGGGTCTGCGCTGTTGCTTCCCCGGGGTGGCATAATTCCCGGTGTGTTCGGCGTCCAAACGGGAGTGCTTGGCCATGGCGCGATCGAAAAGCAGTCACCGCTGGATGCAGCGGCATGTCAATGACGAGTACGTGAAACGCTCCAAGCGCGAGGGCTATCGTTCCCGCGCTGCCTATAAGCTCCTCGAACTACAAGAGAAAGACGCGGTCCTCAAGGCGGGGCAGGTGGTCGTGGACCTGGGCGCGGCACCGGGCGGATGGTCGCAGGTCGCAGCCGACCTGGTCGGTCCGGCGGGCGCCGTGATCGCGTTTGACGTGCTGGGGATGGATCCGCTGCCAGGGGTTTCGTTCATCCAGGGTGATTTTCGCGAGGATGCGTCGCTGGCGGTGCTCGAGGGTGTCCTGGACTCGCGTGCGGTCGACCTTGTTATTTCGGATATGGCCCCCAATGTCAGCGGGGTGGCCGCGGTGGACCAGCCGAGGTCGATGTACCTGTGCGAATTGGCGCTGGATTTCTGCGTCCGACACCTGAGGCCGGGTGGGGGCTTCGTGTGCAAGGTGTTTCACGGCGAGGGTTTCGATCTGTGGATGCGCGAGGTGAAATCGCGGTTTGGCCGCGTGGTGACGCGCAAGCCGAAGGCCTCGCGGGCCAATAGCCGCGAGGTTTATCTGGTAGCCGGGAACCATCATTCGTAGTAGGTTACCAACAACTTGACAGTAAGCATGCAGACGCGGTGGGCGCGTCGAAATGGTGGTCCGGCACTGAAGGCCGGACGGCAACGCCGATCAGGCACGAGGAAACTGCCGTGAACGACATGGCCAAAAATATTGTTCTCTGGGTCATCATTGCCGTAGTGCTGATGACCGTGTTCAACAGCTTCACGGCACCCAAGACGGGCGCGCCTCAGATTTCGTACTCGAAATTCCTCGAGCAGGTGGAGCGCAAGAACGTCTCCAGCGTGACTATCTACAAGGATGGCCGCATTGACGGCGTGATGACCTCCGGCAGCCGTTTCGCCACCGAGTCGCCGAGCGATCCGGGTCTGGTTGGTGACCTGCTGAAGGCGGGTGTCGAGATTCGGGCCAAGCCGCCCGAGCAGCCCTCGATCCTGTGGCAAATCCTGATCAACTGGTTCCCGCTGTTCATCCTGATCGGGCTGTGGATCTTTTTCATGCGCCAGATGCAGGGCGGTGGCGCGGGGCGCGGCGCGATGTCATTCGGCAAGAGCAAGGCGCGGATGTTGACCGAGGACCAGGTCAAGGTGACCTTTGCCGACGTCGCCGGCTGTGAAGAGGCCAAAGACGAGGTAAAGGAGCTAGTCGACTTCCTCAAGGACCCGTCGAAGTTTCAGAAGCTCGGTGGCAAGATCCCCAGTGGTGTGCTGATGGTCGGTCCGCCAGGCACCGGTAAGACACTGCTGGCCCGGGCTATCGCCGGCGAGGCCAAGGTGCCTTTCTTCACGATTTCGGGTTCGGATTTCGTCGAAATGTTCGTCGGTGTCGGCGCCTCACGCGTTCGCGACATGTTCGAGCAGGCGAAAAAGCATGCTCCGTGCATTATCTTCATCGACGAAATCGACGCGGTCGGTCGTCACCGCGGTGCCGGTCTTGGCGGTGGCCACGACGAGCGCGAGCAGACATTGAACCAGCTGCTGGTCGAGATGGACGGCTTCGAGGGCAACGAGGGCGTGATCGTAATCGCGGCCACCAACCGGCCCGACGTGCTCGACCCGGCGCTGTTGCGCCCCGGCCGCTTCGATCGTCAGGTGGTGGTTGGTCTGCCCGATATCCTCGGGCGCGAGCAGATCTTGAAGGTGCACATGCGCAAGGTGCCCCTGTCCGACGACGTCAAACCCTCGGTCATAGCCCGTGGCACACCGGGCTTCTCGGGAGCTGATTTGGCCAATCTGGTCAACGAGGCCGCCTTGTTCGCCGCGCGTGCTAATAAGCGCCTGGTCGACATGGACGACATGGAAAAGGCCAAGGACAAGATCATGATGGGCGCCGAGCGTAAGTCGATGGTCATGAAGGAAGAGGAGAAGCGCCTCACCGCCTATCACGAGGCCGGCCACGCCATCGTGGGCCTCAAGGTGCCTGCGCACGACCCGGTTTACAAGGTCAGCATTATCCCGCGTGGGCGGGCGCTTGGCGTGACGATGTTTCTGCCGGAAGAAGATCGCTACAGCCACAGCAAAGAGCATCTCGAGAGCCAGATTTCGAGCCTGTTCGGTGGCCGCATCGCCGAAGACCTGATCTTCGGCCCGCAGTCGGTGACGACCGGGGCGTCGAACGACATCATGCGGGCAACCGAGATTGCGCGGAACATGGTGACCAAGTGGGGACTCTCCGATCGCATGGGCCCGCTGGCCTATGGCGAGGACGAGGGCGAGGTGTTTCTTGGCCGTTCTGTGACGCAGCACAAGGCGCTGTCCGACGAAACCGCCCATGCGATCGACGAGGAGGTGCGGGCCTTCATCGACCGGAACTACGAGCGTGCGGCGTCGATACTCAATGAGCACCTGGACAGGCTGCACGCGATGGCGCAGGCGCTGATCAAGTTCGAGACGATCGACAGTGACCAGATCCGCGACATCATGGAGGGGCGTGATCCGCGTCCGCCAGCCGGGTGGAATGATGATTCCGAGCCCGGTCGGCCGAGCGGTGGCGCTACCGCTGAAGACGGCAAGGACGTCGCAGGAGAGTCGCCGATCGGCGATCCGGCCGGTCAGCACTGAGTTCTGTCCGCACAGTCGGTGACTAAGGCCGGGGGGGTGACCTCCCGGCCTTTGTGCATTTCGGCCCGGCGACGCGTAGAATCCGGGGCGCTGTCGGGCCGCCACGGCCGGCGGCGCGATTGGCGCGTCGATCTGTACTGGCGCTGGAGATAACGCTTCTTGATGTACCCGTCTGGTCTGCCTTTCGATCTCTCCGTGCCGCGTGTGATGGGTATCCTGAACATCACACCCGACTCGTTCTCCGACGGTGGCCGGTTCCTCGTCCCGGACGATGCCCTGGTTCAGGCGGAGCGGATGATCGCCGAGGGTGCAGACATCCTGGATGTCGGCGGTGAATCCACCCGTCCGGGCGCCGCGGCGGTGTCCCTGGACGAGGAGATGGCGCGCGTCCTGCCGCTGATCGAACGTGTTGCAGCCGAGTTCGATATTCCGGTATCGGTCGATACGAGCAAGCCGGAACTGATGCGGGCGGCCGTGGCGGCCGGCGCGGCAATGATCAATGATGTCTCCTCGTTGCGGGCGCCCGGGGCGGTTGCCGCGGTTGCCGCGCTTGACGTGCCGGTATGCCTGATGCACATGCAGGGCGAACCGCGGACCATGCAGACCGCACCTCAATATGACGATGTGCTTGCCGATATCAACCGGTACCTTGGCGACCGCGTGACGGCATGCGTTGCGGCAGGGATCGCACGCGAGCGCCTGCTGATCGATCCGGGATTTGGCTTTGGCAAGACCTTGCAGCACAATCTCGAGCTGCTGCGTGGCTTGGGCCAGTTCCGCCAACTGGGTCTCCCCATCCTGGTCGGGATCTCCCGCAAATCCATGTTGGGCGCGGTGACCGGCAAGCCGGTGGGTGAACGCCAAACGGCATCCGTCGCGGCCGCGCTGATGGCGGTCGAGCGCGGCGCGCGGGTCGTGCGCGTGCACGACGTGGCGGCAACGGTGGATGCCTTGCGGCTGTGGCGCGCAGTGACAGATCCGGCTTGGCATGCGAGGAGCGCCGGCGGCTCCGGGTGAGCGCACGACAGCCGTCAGGACAGGGTGGCGCGAATCCGCTGCGCCTTTCCGGTGGACTCGACCGGCCTGCTTAATAATATGGACTCGAGGTCAGTAATGGCACGCAAGTATTTCGGAACCGATGGCATCAGGGGGCGTGTGGGTGAAGGTCACATCAACCCGGAGTTCGTCCTCAAGCTGGGTTGGGCTGCCGGCCGCGTGCTAAGCGCTGGCGAGGGTGGCAAGGTGTTGATCGGCAAGGACACCCGCATCTCGGGGTATATGTTCGAGGCCGCGCTGGAGGCGGGTCTGGCCGCGGCGGGCGTGGATATTCGCATGCTGGGGCCGATGCCGACCCCGGGCATCGCCTACCTGACGCGGACGCTGCATGCCAGCGCGGGTATCGTGATCAGCGCCTCGCACAACCAGCACGAGGACAATGGCATCAAGTTCTTCTCGGCCGAAGGCAACAAGTTGCCAGACCGTGTGGAAGAACTGATCGAGCAGGAGCTCGAAAAACCAATGACCACAGTCAGCTCGCGGCGCCTGGGCAAGGCGAGCCGCCTGGACGATGCACGAGGGCGCTACATCGAGTTTTGCAAGAGTACGATTCCGTCGAAATGGGATTTCCGCGGTCTGAAGGTGGTGGTGGACTGCGCCCATGGCGCAACCTATCACATTGCGCCGGCAGTGCTCGAAGAGATCGGCGCCGAGGTCATTGCGATCGGTGCCGAGCCCAACGGCTTGAACATCAATGACGGGTTCGGCGCGACCAGTCCGCGCGCGCTGGCCAGTTCGGTGCGTGTCAACGGTGCCGACCTCGGCATCGCGCTGGACGGCGACGGGGATCGGCTGATCATGGTCGACGAGACCGGCCAGATCGTCGATGGTGATGAGATCCTTTTCATCATCGCCCGTTCGCGCGCGAACAACGGCGGACTGGTCGGCGACGTGGTCGGCACGCATATGAGCAACCTCGGGCTGGAGGTGGCGCTGCGCGAGTTGGGTATCGGCTTCGAGCGGGTTGCCGTGGGTGATCGTTACATCCTCGAGCGACTCACGGAACAGGGCTGGACCCTGGGCGGCGAGCCGTCCGGGCACATCATCTGCAGGGACCGCACCACCACCGGCGACGGCATCGTGGCCGCGCTGCAGGTCCTCGCCGAGATCAACAAGACAGGGAACACCCTGGGCGAGTTACGGCGTGGCATGGACAAATTCCCTCAAGAACTGATCAATATCCCGCTCGGGACGGCGCGCGCCGCGGACATCATGCTTTGCGAGTCGGTTAGCGACGCGGTGCAAGCAGTCGAGTGCGACATGGGTGCCGAGGGCCGCGTATTGTTGCGCCCTTCCGGCACCGAACCGCTGATCCGCGTCATGGTGGAGGGCCGTGAGGCCGGCATGGTCGTCGCCAAGGCCAACATGATCGCCGAGGCCGTGCGCTCCCAGGTCAGGGTCTGACGTCATCGCGCGGTCCCTCAATGTGTGCCGGCATTGATTTGACGGCCTCGCCCCGTTAAGCTACGCCGCCTGATTTCAAGGGGAGTGAGAGATGCGTAAGCCTCTGGTGGCCGGAAACTGGAAAATGAACGGATCGCTTGCCAGCGTCGCCGAACTGCTCGGCGGTCTGAAGGCCGGGATCGGCCAGGTCACGAACGCGGAGGTGGCCGTGTGTGCCCCTGCGATCTACATACCCGAGACCCAGTCGCAGCTCGGTGGCACCCCGATCCAGTGGGGCGGGCAGGACGTTTCGGTCCATGCCTCGGGCGCGTACACCGGTGAAATCGCCGGCCCCATGCTGCGTGATTTCGGCTGTCATGTCGTGGTCATCGGCCACTCGGAGCGGCGCGCCTATCACGGCGAATCGGACGAACTGGTCGCCCAGAAGTTCGAGGCGGCGCTTGCGGCAGGCCTGGTGCCGATCCTGTGCGTCGGTGAGACGCTGGAGGAACGTGAGCAGGGTATTACCGAACAGGTGGTCGCCCGCCAACTGGATGCGGTCATTGGCTTATGCGGTATCGACAAGGTCGGCGAGGGCGTGATCGCCTATGAGCCGGTGTGGGCGATCGGCACCGGCAAGACGGCTACGCCGGAACAGGCCCAGGACGTCCATGCGTTCATCCGCGGGCGTCTGGCGGCCAACAGCCAGGCCGTGGCAGACCGCGTGCGGGTGCTTTACGGCGGCAGCATGAATCCGAAGAATGCCGCCGAACTGCTCGCCCAGGCAGATATCGACGGCGGTTTGATCGGCGGCGCGTCTCTCAAGGCGGATGATTTTCTTGCAGTCTGTACCGCGGCCAACCGCTGATAACGAGGATTACTGATGGCATTGGAATCGATATTGGTCATCGTGCATCTGTTCCTGGCCATCGGCCTGGTCGGTTTGATCCTGATCCAGCATGGCAAGGGCGCCGATATGGGTGCGGCCTTCGGGGCCGGCGCCTCGTCCACGGTGTTCGGGTCGCGTGGCGCTGCAAACTTTCTCAGCCGCACCACCGGTATACTGGCAGCGTTATTCTTCCTGACCAGTCTTGTGCTGGCCTACTTTGCGATGCAGGGCACCGAGCCGCCGACGCTGATGGAGGGCGCGGAGCCCGCAGCGGTGGAGATGGTGCCCGATGCGCCGCCGCCGGCGGTTTCGGACATGCCCGTGGTGCCGGAGATGCCGGCGCCGATCCCGGCTGGCGGCGACGTGCCCCAAGTGGAGAAGTAACAAGCGGTATCGTCAGAGAGCTTCAGCCGAAGTGGTGAAATTGGTAGACACGCTATCTTGAGGGGGTAGTGGCGAAAGCCGTGCCGGTTCGAGTCCGGCCTTCGGCACCATACGACAACGATATCGTCGACAGGTCGGCGATATCGTTTTTTATGTCTGGAACAATCAATATTTACTCTTTGAAAACAAATAGATGGTCCGGACGCTTTATTTGACACTCATGGTCTGCGATCGCTATGCTTTCAGGCCTCCCGAAAAGGGATCCCAAGCGAATCCAGGCTAACCCGGTATCTCCCCGGAGAAAAGTCGCATGCTCGAGAACTACCTGCCCGTCCTGATTTTCATTGTCATTGGCGCTGTCGTCGGTGCGGCGATGATCGGGCTGGGGTTCGTGCTGGCGCCGCACAGGCCGAACAGTGAAAAAAACTCCCCGTACGAGTGCGGTTTCGAGGCGTTCGAAGATTCGCGCATGAAGTTCGACGTTCGCTACTATCTGGTGGCGATCCTGTTCATCATCTTCGATCTCGAGATCGCCTTCCTGTTTCCGTGGGCGGTGGTGCTGGACCAGATCGGCATGGCCGGCTTCTGGGCGATGATGATCTTTCTGGGCATCCTCGTGGTCGGCTTCATTTATGAGTGGAAGAAGGGGGCGCTGGAATGGGAATAGAGGGCGTTCTCGAAAAAGGGTTCTTCACCACCTCGCTCGACGGGGTGATCAACTGGGCGCGCACCGGCTCGATGTGGCCGATGACCTTCGGGCTGGCCTGCTGTGCCGTCGAGATGATGCACGCAGCCGCCGCACGCTATGACATCGACCGCTTCGGTATCGTTTTTCGTCCCAGTCCGCGCCAATCCGACGTCATGATCGTCGCTGGCACCCTGGTGAACAAGATGGCGCCGGCGCTGCGCAAGGTCTACGACCAGATGGCCGAACCGCGCTGGGTCATATCAATGGGGTCCTGCGCGAACGGCGGCGGCTACTACCACTATTCCTACGCGGTCGTGCGCGGCTGCGATCGTATCGTTCCCGTCGATGTCTACGTGCCCGGCTGTCCGCCCACTGCAGAGGCGCTGCTCTGGGGCATCCTGCAACTGCAAAACAAGATCCGCCAGACCAACACGATAGCCCGTTAAATCCGCTGGAAAGTATTCAATGACGCCAGAAGATCGCCTGGACGAACTCGAGGAGGCGCTCGAAGAGCACCTCGAGGACTTCGAAGACTGCCGCTGGCAGCGCGCTTTGGGCGAGGTGACCCTCACCGTGCCACGCGATCAGCTGATTGCGGTGATGAAACTGTTGCGTGAAAAGCGTGCGCTGGCCTTCGAGGAATGCATCGACGTCTGTGGCGTCGACTATGCAAGCTATGGTCGCTCGGAGTGGGTCACCAGCAAGGCGGCGAATTCGGGTTTCGGCCGCGGGGCGTCACGGGAAGCCCCGGAGATGGATCCGAAGAACCGCTTCGCCGCGGTCTATCATCTTTTGTCGATCACCCGCAACGTCCGGCTGCGGGTCAAGACTTTCCTGGATGCGGATCGTCCGATAGTCGATTCGGTGGTGGGCATCTGGGCGAGCGCGCTCTGGTTCGAGCGCGAGGCCTTCGACCTGTTCGGCATCATGTTCCAGGGTCATCCCGATCTGCGCCGGCTGCTCACAGACTACGGGTTCATCGGCCACCCCTTCCGCAAGGACTTCCCGCTGATCGGCCACGTCGAGATGCGCTACGACGCCGAGCAGCAGCGCGTGATCTACGAACCGGTGAGCATCGAGCCGCGCACCCTGGTACCGCGCGTGATTCGCGAAGACAGCCGTTACGAGGCCGGGTGGAAGCCCGAGCCCCCGGCCGCGGAGGCTGACTGATTCCCATGGCGGAGATAAAAAACTACACGTTGAACTTCGGTCCGCAGCACCCTGCTGCGCACGGGGTGTTGCGCCTGGTGCTCGAGATGGACGGCGAGGTCATCGAACGCGCGGACCCGCACGTCGGCCTGCTGCACCGCGCAACGGAAAAACTGGCGGAGAGCAAACCCTACAACCAGTCGATCGGCTACATGGACCGCCTCGACTATGTCTCGATGATGTGCAACGAGCACGGTTACGTGCGCGCCATCGAGATGCTGCTCGGTGTCGAGGTGCCTGAACGGGCACAATATGTCCGCACCATGTTCGACGAGATCACGCGCATCCTGAACCACCTCATGTGGCTGGGCACGCACGCGCTGGACGTCGGTGCGATGACGGTTTTCCTGTACTGCTTTCGCGAGCGTGAAGACCTGATGGACTGCTACGAGGCGGTTTCCGGTGCGCGTATGCACGCCACCTACTATCGGCCGGGTGGTGTATATCGCGACCTGCCGGATCAGATGCCGCGCTACGACGATAGCCAGTTCGGCAGTTCGGCCGAGGCGAGGCGGCGCAATGCCGCGCGAGAGGGCTCGCTGCTCGACTTCATCGAGGATTTCATCGACCGCTTCCCAGGGCTGGTCGATGAGTATGAGACGCTTCTGACAGACAACCGCATCTGGAAACAGCGCACCGTGGGGATCGGTGTGGTCACGCCGGAGCGTGCGATGCAGCTGGGGTTCACCGGGCCAATGCTGCGCGGTTCCGGCATTGCCTGGGACCTTCGCAAGAAACAGCCGTACGCCGCCTATGACAAGGTCGACTTCGACATCCCGATCGGCACCAGCGGCGATTGCTATGACCGCTATCTCGTCCGGGTCGAGGAGTTTCGCCAGTCCGCGCGCATCATCAAGCAATGCGTCCAATGGCTACGTGACAATCCAGGCCCGGTGATGATCGAGGATCACAAGATCGCCCCGCCGATGCGCGCCGACATGAAGGACGACATGGAGGCGCTGATTCACCACTTCAAGCTGTTTACCGAGGGCTATTGTCCGCCGCCCGGTGAAGTGTACGCGGCGGTCGAGGCTCCCAAGGGAGAGTTCGGCTGCTACATCGTCTCGGATGGCGCCAACAAACCCTACCGGCTGAAGATCCGCGCACCCGGGTTTCCGCACCTGGCCGCGATGGACGAAATGGCGCGCGGCCACATGCTGTCAGACGTTGTGGCGATCATCGGCACGATGGACATCGTATTCGGAGAAATCGATCGATGACAATGCGCAGCGAACCGATGGTGCGCGTCAGTAAGCGCGAGGACAAACAGTCACTGTTCACGCCAGAGGTGCGCGAGCAGATCGATCACTGGGTGGCGAAATACCCGGAGGGCTGGCAGCAGTCCGCTTGCATGGCGGCGCTGATGATCGTGCAGGACGGCAACGGCGGACACCTGACGCGCGAGTTGATGGACCAGGTTGCCGACTACCTCGACATGCCGCCGATCGCCGTATACGAGGTTGCCAGCTTCTACTCGATGTACGAGCACAAGCAGGTCGGCAGGCACAAGATCTGTCTGTGCACCAACGTCTCCTGCATGATCAATGGCTCGGACAATATCCTGGAACACCTCAGCAACCGTCTCGGCATCGGGTTCGGTCAGGTCACCCCGGACGGCCGCTTCAGCCTGAAGGAGGTCGAGTGCCTCGGTGCCTGCGGCGGGGCGCCCATGATGCAGATCGGGCACACCTACTACGAGAATCTGACGCCGGAACTGGTCGATCAGATTCTGGACGGTCTGGAGTAAAGGCGATGGCGAACGAAGTCTGCTTTCGGACACTGCACAAGGATCGTCCCTGGCGACTCGAGACCTACCAGTCGGAGGGTGGCTACGAGGCGCTGAAGAAGATACTCAGCGAAAAGACCGCGCAGGAAGAGATTATCGAGACGGTTAAACAGTCCGGCTTGCGCGGCCGTGGTGGCGCCGGTTTCCCGACCGGGTTGAAGTGGAGCTTCATCAATCGCACCGCGCCTGGTGACAAGTACGTGGTGTGCAATTCCGACGAGGGCGAGCCGGGTACGTTCAAGGATCGCGACATCCTGCGCTATAACCCCCATGCGCTGATCGAGGGGATGATCATCTGCGGCTATGCGATCGGGGCTGTGGCCGGCTACAACTATATCCGCGGCGAGTTCTGGGAGCCCTACGAGCGTTTCGAAGATGCGCTGGCGGAGGCACGTGATGCCGGACTGCTGGGCGATGACATCCTCGGTTCCGGCTTCGACTTCGACATCCATACTCATCTGGGTGCCGGCGCTTATATCTGCGGTGAAGAGACCGCGCTGCTCGAATCGCTGGAGGGCAAGAAGGGTCAGCCGCGCTTCAAGCCGCCCTTCCCGGCGATGTTCGGTCTGTATGGGCGACCGACCGTGATAAACAACACCGAGACGCTGGCCTCGGTACCCGATATCCTCCGGCAGGGTGCCGACTGGTTCCGGGGTATCGGTGTGGAAAACAGCGGTGGCCCGAAGTTGTTTTCCGTATCGGGTAACGTGGTGCGCCCGGGCAACTACGAGGTGCCGATGGGAATGCCCTTTGCGGAGTTGCTCGAACTGGCCGGTGGCATGCGCGATGGCAGGCCATGCAAAGCGGTGATCCCCGGCGGCTCTTCCGCACCGGTCCTGCCGGGCGAGTTGATGATGGATCTGACCATGGATTACGACAGCATCGCCAAGGCTGGATCTATGCTCGGTTCGGGGGCGGTGATCGTGATGGACGACACGAATTGCATGGTCAAAGTGCTGGATCGCATCTCCTATTTCTATTACGAGGAGTCGTGCGGGCAGTGTACCCCCTGCCGCGAGGGCACAGGTTGGATGCATCGCGTGGTGCACCGCATCGAGACGGGGAGCGGGCGTCAGGACGACCTCGATCTGCTCGACGATGTCGCCAGAAAGATCATGGGACGCACGATTTGTGCACTCGGTGATGCGGCGGCCATGCCGGTGGCCGGATTCATCAAGCACTTCCGTGACGAGTTCCAGTACCACATCGACAACAAGAAGTGCATGGTGTAAGGGGCATGTCGGAAGATAAATCCATCACCATTGAAGTGGACGGCAAAGCGCTCGAGGCGCAGCCCGGTCAGATGCTGATCGAGGTGACCGATGCCGCCGGCATCAGCGTCCCGCGCTTCTGCTACCACAAGCACTTGTCTGTGGCCGCTAACTGCCGCATGTGTCTGGTCGAGGTCGAAAAGGCACCGAAACCCCTGCCGGCCTGCGCCACGCCGGTGATGGACGGCATGAAGGTCTATACGCGCTCGCCGCTGGCACGCGAGGCGCAGAAAGGCACGATGGAGTTCCTGCTGATCAATCATCCGCTGGACTGCCCGATCTGTGACCAGGGCGGTGAGTGCGAGCTGCAGGACGTCGCGATGGGCTACGGCGGCGACGTCTCGCGTTTTGCCGAGCGCAAGCGCGTGGTGCGCGACGAAGATATCGGTCCACTGATCTCGACCGACATGACGCGCTGCATCCATTGCACGCGCTGCGTGCGGTTCGGTGGCGAAGTGGCCGGTTTGCGCGAGCTCGGTGCGACCGGCCGTGGCGAGCATATGCGGATCGGCGTGTACATCGAACACAGCGTTGCCTCGGAATTGTCCGGCAACGTGATCGATCTCTGTCCGGTTGGTGCGCTGACCGCGAAACCCTCGCGCTACAAGGCGCGTGCCTGGGAGCTGACCGAATCCGACGGCATTGCGCCGCACGATGGTGTGGGCAGCAACCTCCATGTGCATGTGCGGCGCGATCGTGTCATGCGAGTGGTGCCGCGCGAGAACGAATCGGTCAACCAGACCTGGATCTCCGATCGCGACCGCTTCAGCTATCAGGGTCTTTACAGCGACGATCGTCTGCAAAGGCCGATGCTGCGCGAGAACGGCAGGCTGCGCGAGGTCGAGTGGCAGGAGGCGCTGCAGGCCGCGGCCGGGATGCTGAAAGATAGTGCTCCGGAGCGCATCGGGGCGCTGGTTTCGCCGAGCGCGACCCTCGAAGAACAATATCTTGTCGCCAAGCTGATGCGCGGTCTCGGCAGCCCGAACGTCGACCATCGTCTGCGTCAGGCCGATTTCCGCGGCGATGGCGCCGATCCGGCGCTGCCCTGGCTGGGCCAGAAGATCGCGGACCTGGCAGACGGCGAAGCCGCCCTGCTGATCGGTTCCTGGCTGCGCAAGGATCAGCCGATGCTCAATCACCGGGTCCGCCAGTCGGTGATCGCAGGTGGACAGGCCATGGCGATCAACCCGGTCGCCTGCGACTTCAACTATGAACTGGACGTCGACATCGTGTGCGTCCCCTCGGCGATGACCACCGAACTGGCAGGGGTCGCGGCGGCGTTGGGCGCCGACACGCAGGGCATCTCGGTCGACCCGGATCAGGCGCACCGCGCGATCGCGGATTCACTCAAGGCGGCGGGCCAGGGCAGCGTGCTGCTCGGCACGTTCGCGGCCATGCACCCCGATTTCTCGATCCTGCGTGCGCTGGCCTCAGCTATTGCCGATGCGGCAGATGTGACCCTGGGCTTTGTCGGTAGCGGCAGCAATGACTGCGGGGCCTGGATGGCCGGTGCCGTGCCGCACCGCATGGCCGGTGGCGCGAGCGCCGATCCGGTGGGGCGGAACGTCGCGGACATGCTCGGGGAGCCGCTCGATCTCTACCTCACGCTCGGCGTCGAGCCCGAGATGGACATGGCCGATCCGGCCCGGACCGAGTCGGCGCTGGGGGCAGGGAAGGTCATCGCCCTGAGCAGCTACCTGTCGCCCTGGCTTCAGGAGCGCGCCGACATCCTGCTGCCTGTCTCGTCGTTCGTCGAGAGCTCCGGCACCTTCGTGAACATCGAGGGCGTGGCGCAAAGCTTCAAGGGTGTGGCGTCCCCGCCGGGAGAGGCGCGGCCCGCATGGAAGGTGCTGCGTGTACTCGGCAATCTGGTGGATGTCGACGGCTTTGATTATCTCGACTCCGGCGAGGTCCGTGACGAGGTGCTGCACCGATGTGCGAACCTCAAGCCCGATAACCGGGTCGGCAAGTCGGAGGGTGGCCGCACTCAAATGACGGCGGCCGCCTGGGAGCGCATCGGTGGTGTACCCATGTACGCGATCGATGCGCTGGTCCGGCGGGCCCAGGCGCTGCGGTCGACACCCGATGCCTGGGGAGACGCGCTGCGCATGAACGCCGCTGCGGCCGCGTCGCTGGGGCTCGAAGAGTCGGCAAGCGTGCGCGTGGTCCAGGATGCGAGCAGTGCTGAATTCACGGTGCGTGTCGACGATGCGGTCCCGGACGGATGCATCTGGCTG
>CAWEET010000009.1:0-71147 GCA_963808165.1 uncultured Gammaproteobacteria bacterium
TTCTGAGCGCCTGCTGCCAAGTGCTTAAGCACTGGCGAATGTCTGGCGGATGGGTTCTACAGCCAATGACAAGATGTTGCCTCGCTCGTCAGTTGCCATTTAATCTTGGTACGCCTGTCACGCGCGGCCTGATAGGACCATGAGACTGAGAGATGTCGTGATCTATGCTGGAACCCTTTCTCGAACAGACCGCCAAACACTTTGCCGAGCAGGTCCCCGCAATGGACGGCTGGTCGTTACGACTGGTCAGCGAGCGCAAGGAAACCCTGGTCGTCCGCCAAGACATACTTCAGCCGCCGGACACCCTGGTAAACCGAGGGGCATTCGTCTCTGTCGCCAGGCTGGCGGAACGGGATACGCCGCGACCAGTGATCTGAGTGCGTCTGGGCTCCGCGCCGCGCTGGAGCGAGCTCGCGAGTGGGCTGAGCTGACGGCGCGATGGAACCTGCTGGACGCAGAGGTCTTGCCGCGCTGCGCCCGCTCCGGTGGCTACGAGACGCCGGTGCGCGAACCCTGGGAGGGGCTGTCAAACGAGGACAAGATCGGCCAGCTGCAGAAAGCGAGCCGCTCTATGAAGATCGATGATCGTATCGTGGACTGGTGGTCTTGGCTGGTCTACCGGCGGATCGATACGCTGCTCATCAGTGGCGACGGGGCGAGGGTCGAGCAACGATTCCACATCATCGACCCCGGGCTGAAGGCGGTGGCTAGCGCAGGTTCTCAGACCCAGATACGTACCGGAGGCGGCGCGCGCGGTGCACGTCAAGGAGGGCTGGAGCAGCTCGAGCTACTCGGGTTCAACGAACAGGGGTATCGGATAGCAGAGGAAGCATTGACGCTGCTGGAGGCCCCCGAGTGCCCACAGGGCAGAATGGACCTGCTGCTCATGCCCAGTCAGATGGCCCTGCAGATCCACGAAAGCATCGGTCATCCGCTCGAGCTGGACCGCATTCTGGGCGACGAACGCAACTATGCCGGTACGAGCTTCGTGACCCTGGACATGTTCGGTAGTTACCGCTACGGGTCGACGCTGCTCAACGTGACCTTCGATCCGAGTTGTGGCGGCGAGGTGGCTTGCTACGCATTCGATGACGAAGGGACACCTGCAAAGCGTGCCCATTTGATCCGCGAAGGCGTGTTGCAGCGCCCACTCGGCGGTGCAAGCTCCCAGGGCCGTGCGGGCCTCGCCGGAACGGCCAACGCGCGCGCCTGCGACTGGGATCGCCCACCGATCGATCGCATGGCGAACCTCAACATCGAGCCTGGTCAAGGCAACCTCCGCGAGTTAACCGCCGGTATCGAGCGCGGTGTGCTTATGGACACCAACCGCTCCTGGTCGATCGACGACAGCCGTAACAAATTCCAGTTCGGTTGTGAGCTGGGACGCCTGATCGAGGACGGCGAGCTCAAAGGGGTTGTGCGCAACCCCAACTATCGTGGCGTGTCAGCGACATTCTGGCGTAGCCTTAGTGCCGTTGGTGGGCGGGCAGGCTTCGAGTTGCATGGGGTTACAAACTGCGGTAAGGGCGAGCCCAACCAGATGATTCATGTCGGTCACGCCTCTCCACCCTGCGTATTCCGCGGAGTCGACGTATTCGGGGGAGGGGACTGATGCAGGACTATTTCTTCACCCTGGCCGATGCGCTCCAGGCTCAGCTGCAGGGTGGAGAGACGCTGCTGCTGTCGTTCGACGGTGAGGATTCAGACTTCATCCGCTTCAACCAGGCACGGGTCAGGCAGGCTGGCAGCGTCACGCGTCGCAGTCTTGCGCTAGATCTGATCGCGGCAGATCGGCATGCAGCGGGGCGGGCCGAGCTTGCCGGCAGCCTCGAACAGGACCTGCCCCTGCTCAGGTACTTGCTCGAGGATCTGCGCACGCAGCGAGCACATCTGCCTGCCGATCCGTATCTCAACTTTGCTACCGACGACGCGTCCAGCAAGACGCTGGTGGAGTCCGAGCTCCCCGAGCGTGCCGCCGCCCTGGATGCGATCATGGGAGCCTCAGGCGCGCTTGATCTGGTGGGGATCTATGCGGCGGGCGCTGTCTACGCGGGTTTCGCCAACTCGCTGGGCCAGCGCAACTGGCATGCTTGCGAGAGCTTCAACTTCGACTGGAGCTGCTTCCACGCCACGGACAAGGCGGTGAAGTCCGATTACGCCGGATTATGTTGGGATCCAGATGAGCTGCAGGCCCGCATGCAACATGCGCGGGCAGATCTAGAGATCGTCAGGCGGCCACCAAAGACCATCGATTCCGGTCGATACCGGGTCTACTTGGCCCCCCGTGCGCTGCAGGAGGTATTGGAAATGATGGCCTGGGGAGGGTTCGGTCTTAAGAGCCAGCGCACGGGCCAAAGTCCCCTGAATCGCATGCTGGCCGACGGTTTGCGCCTGGATCCGGCTGTCGACCTCAGCGAGCGCCATGATCGAGGTCTCGAGCCGCCATTCACAACCGAGGGTTTTGCCAAGCCTGAGCGCATCCACCTGGTCGCCAATGGCGCACTCGGCGACTCACTCGTGGATGCGCGCAGCGCCCGTGAGTACGATAAATGCGTCAATGCTGCCAGCGAGTGGCCCGCCTCACTCGATATGGCGCCTGGCAGCCTCGTCGTGGGCGACGTGCTCGATGCACTCGATACCGGTCTGTATATCAATAATCTGTGGTACCTGAATTTTTCCGATCGCAATCAGGCACGCATCACCGGCATGACGCGCTTTGCCTGCTTCTGGGTCGAGGGTGGCAAGCCGCAGGCGCCGGTCAACGTTATGCGTTTCGACGATTCCATTTTCCGGATGTTGGGCGAGAACCTGCTTAGCCTGACCCGTGAGCGGGAGCTGCTGCTCGATAAAGGCACGTACGGCGGCCGGTCGAACAAAAGCGTCGAGCTGCCCGGCGCGCTGATCGACGGGCTGAACTTTACTCTCTAGCTCGCAACATGCACCAACGGGGGCCACAAAACCTGTCTCGCTCAGCACTTGCCTGATCACGCGCACCAGCAAACCGTTGGTCACAATTTGCATCTGGTCCGCCAGTCTGGCGGCCCGATTTTGCTTGTTCCTGACCGTATTCCCAGTGTTGCTTGGGCTGTCCCCTAAGGCCGCGTCCTTACCGATTAACAAACCGGCCGGCCAAAGCGGACGATTGATTTTCGCGACGGATGCAATGGCGAGTCGCGAACCGACCGCGGACAACGCCTGTCATATTCAGGCAGAAATGTTTGCCGAAACCGCCACCCTCGGCGGGCTCGGGATCCAGCTTTGCTACTACCGCGGAATAGGGGAGTTCGAGGCCGGCAGTGCAAGTCAGCTCCGAGATCTGCTCAGTGCTGTGGCGGTCTATGCGGCCGGTCGCCCGCGCCTTGCCTGGGTTTTCGGACTTGTTGGCGGTCTCCTGCCATTGCTGGTCGTAATGCTCAACGCGTGGCAACAGCGCAACGACGACCAGCGGCATGAGCAGGAATCGACGTGCGGCTTGTTGATTTGCACCCAAATCGCCACCCACTGGCACTGCGACTGAACGATAATGAAGAGACTTCCGAAGTTGACGACTCGTGCTGTTTTGTTGTCGATGCTGTTCTTCGCTAGCGGAGTATCCTGTGGTGAAATTCAATCTCCCGTAAGTCGAGGTGCCGAAGTGGGAAAAGAGAGTCTGATGCACAAAATCGATCACCCGGCGGTGAATGCGGCCCTCTTTTTCCCGCGTCCCGCGACCGGGCTTCCGGCTCCACGGGGGAGCGAGGACCTCACGATATCGGTTGGGAGCGGTGTCACTGTCGCGGCCCGATACCATCCTTCCGATTTTTCGCTACCGACCGTTTTGCACTTTCACGGCAACGGCGAGATCGTGCCGGATTACGATACCATCGCAGCGGAGTTCCACTCGGCAGGCGCATCGCTCGTCTCGGTCGACTATCGCGGGTACGGGGGCAGTACCGGTTCTCCTTCGGTCAGCAGTCTTCTCGACGATGCACCAGTCGTTCTCGATCACGTCATCGCGTTTCTGAAGGAACGCGGACACACGGGATCCTTGGTGGTTATGGGGCGAAGCATGGGTAGTGCGCCCGCCATCGAGCTTGCCTCGACGCGCGGTGGCGATATCGCCGGCCTTATCGTGGAAAGCGGGTTTGCCCAAACCCTGCCGTTGCTGACCCTTTTCGGGATCTCGTTGGAATCACTCGGAGTTCGGGATCTGTCGGGAACGGACAACGAAGACAAGATGGCAAACGTGCGAATGCCAGTGCTTGTGCTACACGCAGAGTGGGATACCCTGCTTCCGCCCTGGAACGGGGAGCGGATTCACGAGCGTGCCGCCTCGGATGAAAAGAGTCTGGTGATGATTCCGAACGCTGACCACAACACGATCATGGCGTTCGGCGGATCTCTGTATTGGGGCGCGATTGCGGAGTTCTTGGCGATGATCGGGAAGTGACGAAGCATGCTGTCTCGGCGTCCGATGGTGCAGGCTGTCCATGCGCATGGGTCAGCTGCGACGCGGTACTACATAGCGGTCTTTCGGTATCGTGGATGGCGACCCAGATAGTGAGGAGATGGTTCGCCGCCAAGTTCTTCCAGATTACTGCGCTTGGCGTGGATCATTTCAGGCACCTTGCCATAACGGTTCAGCATTATCGCAACCGGCCAACTCAGTACAGTGAGACCAGGCTGCCGTCCGACAGCCTGCCACTGGGCTGGGGCTGGCACCGCGGCCGGCCCAGCAGTGTCATTTGCTCAAAGCGCGGACGCCGAAGCCATGCCAGTGGAGTGCGGCCAGGCTCGCTACCGTTGAGCGCGTCCTGGTCTGCGGTCTGCAACCGTCCGAAGGCGCAGCGGTAGTAAGCCGTTCTTTTCCACGGCAACACGTGGATCGCATCAGGCCCGAACCATTCGGATTCAGACTCGATCAGTATCACGCACCGGTCGCGGGCGATATCCGCAAGCCCCTGGTGCACAACGTTGGCGCGTTCAACCACATCGCGCAGGCTCAAACGGCAGAATGGAAAAAAGACGCCGCGGACAATCCGGTAGTGTGCCTCCGACAGCGACTCGATCGTGGCGATCGGTAGGTTGGTCATGACGATCTGCGCGCTGTGGTCCTGCATCCGATCGATGCACCAGTTCACCCAGCTCAGAAGCCGCTGCGGTTCAATTCCATAGGGAATATCGTTGCCGATATCAGTCAATAGAGCATAGGTCGGCAAATGCTCAACAGTGTCGAGCCGTGACCACAAAGCGCAACAGGTGATCCCCGGCAATCCGCGGATGAGAACCTGACTGGCCGCACCGTAGGATCTGCCATGACCGGCCGCCACCTGGACATCGCTGGGTCCCCCGCAGCATTGTTGCGCCAGGTCGATGACGGTTCGCAGCGACAATGTCAGATTGCTCGCTCCCAAGAGCATGATCCGGTTTACCGCCCGGCCAGGTGGTTTGACCAGGCCTGCCGTCACTTGACTGGCCGCGTGTCGGACGCAGCGCCGGTTGGCGTTACCGGCGCGGCTTCGATCTTGCGGCATTTGTCGAAACCGCAGATGCTGCGACAGCGTTCCTGGCTGATGCCTTCTTTGCTCGGATCGACAGCATCGCTGGCCGCGAATGCAAGTGACGCGCCGAGTACACTGGCCCGGGTTCCAGTTGCAACCTGGTGACCAGCGTGATCCGAAGGCGCACGCCGGCTCCCATGTTTCACGCACACCTCACCTGGCGCCTTTGCGTGAAAGCCCTCACCCGGAACAGCCGGTGATCCACTGCGATCATCGAATGACGGCCGTACCGGAACCGATTGTTCGCACGCGCGCGAAGCGAGGGTAGCGGTATCGACGGTAGTTGCAGAAATCATTGATGCCGATATTGTGAAGAAGTTCCGCCAAGTTGACAAAACCGTCATGAGTCCGGTAGCGGCAGTCCCAACCGCCCCCAGAGTTTCAAGTACCAAGGCTGCTGTTCGTACCAGTCTGAAACTTCGCGCAGTTTCTCGCTGCCCGCTTCGCTAAGGGCGAAGAACTGGATAGCGTCCGGATTACGATCTGGGAAGACGACCGCGCGCAGATAGCCGTCGCGTTGCAGGCGATCGAACACCAACGCGATCTCTGGCACGTATTCCAGGTACAAGCCGTTGCTCATGCCACCGGCCTTGCGTAACAGGTGGCCATTGTTCAGGGACCGAAGGGCATCGTATAGAAGGATTGAGTTTGGCATCAGTCGTCATAGTATCTTGGTGCCTGTGCATGGTGAATCGTTATTCAGTCTGCCACGGGTAACTGGTATAGCTATCAGGGGCAAGACTGTCCAAGTCATCGTTTTCGGCGCGAATGTTACGAATTCGCTAGGGACACCAGCCAGCGTGTCGCATCCGCTGTGATCTTCGGTACCAAGTCCCGTTTCTTTTGCCGTGTTGAGGATCATCAGGAGCAGGGCAGTCCCGAACAAGCCGGCAATGCTGAATCGGGCCACCCGCGAGGCGTACCGGGAGCGATACGATCGCCACGATGAACGACGTCGTGGCGATCAGCGCGGCGGACCACATCACGACGAAGTGAACTCACAGCCAGCGGATTGAATGCCCATGCCCGCCTGCCAGGCCCGGGCATACTCGGGGGCATTCAGATCCGAGCCAGTCCGGACTGGCGGAACAAAAGGTCTCGTGCTCATAGTGTCGTCACAGGCCACGATCGGCAGCGCAATGAGAGGCAAACCCAGGTACGTGGCCTTCATGTTAAATTATTACGTTGGGCCGTCTTCCGTTCTCGGTCATGGTTGACCAGAGCAAACGGAGAAGCAAGCGCGTTTGTTGGTCGCCACGGAGAGGGGCAGACGACTCACATACCCGACAGTGTATGACGTCGCCGAAAGGTATGACTGCCTTCCAGGATTTCAATGCCAGGACGGAGATTGAGTATGCAGGCCAGCGCGCGGATGGAACGCATGAGATCGACGGGACGATCTATCTCGAGACACGCAGCGACCACGTGCACTGCTCGTTCAACGCGGCAAGGGATAAATTGGTCGGCTATTTTGCCGGGAGCAAGACCTGGCCGGGGTACGCGTTGGCAGGCGCATCCTTGTCAGAAGGAGATACTTTGAAAGTCCAGAAATGCCCTTTCCTGTGAGGTTTGCCGCGCTTTGAAGAGACTGGCCACTATGCGGTGCGGTTCCAGGTGAGTGCCATCCGCCGGCTCGCCTGCGATGCGGGCATCGCCGAGAGCGATCACGATTGTCCTGCTGGCCGCTCCTTGGCCGGGTTGCCAGTGTGCTGAGCAGACGCCGCTTGGCGAACGGCTGTCAATGATCTCGGGTAGCCCAATTTTCGAAGCAGCGCTGTTTCGATAGGCCGCTGCAGTGGCCGCCAGGTGCACCCCTTTGAGAGGGAATGTTCTTCGCAGTAATACCGAAATGGCAAAAATGGAGATGCCATGGCCGTGACGACCGCACCAAGACTGTTGCGGCTTTCCGTTGGCCGTGCCTCAATCGCGGGCGCCTTACCGTCCTTGCTTTGGCGTTCGCGAGATGCTGCTCGTTTGCCGGGCTTTACATGCATGGCCCACTAGGATGAGCTGGTTGATGCCCTTGCGCGGTTGGCTCACAATCAGAAACTGGCGATGAGTTGCGTCGGCCCACCTGTTGCCTACTGCCGGACAGGCGATTTCAGAATCGCCATCGTTCGCGTTTTGCACGGCTGCGTGCCGCCGACGCCCCATCGATAGGGCGTAACAATAATGGATTTCGCTACCCTCGATTGGCTGCGCCAGAATCACCCGGCCTGGCGCCTTTTAAGTTCGCCGCATGCTGCGTTGATCGTGAGCTTTCTTCATCGCGTATTTGTGGTGCCCAACGAGCGGGTGATCGCCCAGGCCGATCTGGCCGAGGCGCTCGAGGACGAGCTGTTCGCGCTGCGTGAAAGCCAGGGCAGCGATGCCTTTCCGAAATCCGCGTTGGAGTACCTAAACGACTGGGCCGCAGGCGACAAGGGTTGGCTGCGCAAGTTCTACCGTCAGGGCTCCGACGAGCCCTATTTCGACTTGACCCCGGCCACCGAGAAGGCGATCGGCTGGCTCGGCAGCCTGGCGGTGCGGGCCTTCGTAGGTACCGAGTCGCGCCTGCTGACGTTGTTCGAGCTGCTCAGGCAGATCGATGCTGGCAGTGAGGCCGATCCTGCTGCACGCATCGCCGAACTGCAGCGCCGCCGCGACCAGATCGACGCCGAGATAGCCCGAGTGCAGGCGGGGGATATACCGTTGCTGGACGAGACGGCGCTGAAGGAACGGTTCCAGCAGTTCGTCGATGTATCGCGTGTCCTGCTGTCGGACTTTCGTGAGGTTGAGCATAATTTCCGCACGCTGGACCGTTCGGTACGGGAACGCATCGCGCTGTGGGAGGGCAGCAAGGGCGAACTGCTCGGGGCGATCATGGGCGAGCGCGATGCGATCACCGATTCCGATCAGGGCCGCAGTTTTCGTGGTTTCTGGGACTTTCTGATGTCCAGCGCCAGGCAGGCAGAGTTCAGCGATCTGCTCGAGCGTATCCTGGCGCTTCCGGCCGTGGCGGAACTCGCGCCCGACGTGCGTACTCGGCGGATCCATTACGACTGGCTCGAGGCCGGGGAGCATACTCAACGCACCGTGGCGCAACTGTCACAGCAATTGCGGCGTTTTCTGGACGACAAGGCCTGGCTGGAAAATCGACGCATCATGGACATCCTGCGCGGAATCGAGAGCAAGGCGCTTGGGATTCGACAGGCGCCGCCCGCCGGTCGCTTCATGCACATTGACGGTATCGGCGCGGCGATCGAACTGCCCATGGAACGACCCTTGTACACGCCCGCAGTCAGGCCGCGGCTGACCGATCTGGTGCAGGATGCCTTCGGTGTCGAGGTCGATACCGGTGCCCTGTATTCGAATGTGGTGGTGGACAAGACCGTGTTGTCGCGACATGTCCGCCATGCCTTGCAGAGCGCCGGGCAGGTGACGCTGGGCGACCTCTGCCGGGCGCGCCCGCTGGAGCATGGTCTGGCGGAGCTGGTTGCCTACCTGGACCTGGCCGATCGCAGCTTCAACGCGGTGATCGATGAGTCGGTAGAGGATCGCATCACCTGGCACGGCCTCGGGCGCGACGGTCGGGATCTGCTGAAACAGGTCATCCTGCCGCGCGTGATTTTCGTGCGATGATCGTCACATGACGAGTGACCTGCAGGACAACCCGGGCGTTCCGTCGGTGTCTCCCGATCTCTCTGCGTTGCTGATAGCCCTGCTCAAGGGCGTGATCTACCGCGACGAGTCGACCGGCGGCAAGGCCAGGCAATGGCATGACCTGGTCGGGCTGCAGCATCGTGTACGCGATTATGTTGCGGTCCTCGGCCTGACGCTGGTGCTGGACGAGGCCGAGGGCTATGCGTTCTTGCGCTCGGTGGATCGTGGTCAACAGGAAGCTGAAGGCTCGATCCCGCGCCTGGTCGTGCGACGGCCATTATCGTTTCCGGTAAGCCTGTTGCTGGCGCTGTTGCGCAAGAAGCTGGCCGAGTTCGATGCCGGTGGCCAGGAGGGAGGGGTGCGCTTGGTGTTGTCGCGTGACGACATCGTCGAGTTGGTGCGCGTGTTCATGCCGGAGACCAGCAACGAGGCGCGTATGATCGACCGGGTCGATAGCGACATCAACAAGGTTGTGGAGCTCGGTTTTCTGCGCCGCATGAAGTCGACTACCGGGCAGCCAACGGTATTCGAGGTGCGGCGCATCCTGAAATCATTCGTCGACGCGCAATGGCTGGCCGAGTTCGATGCGCGTCTGGCCGCCTACCGGGAGCAACTCCCTGGGGAGCCGCAGGGTGAGGGCGATGCCTGAGCCCCAAGAGCTGAGCCTGGACTTCGTGGCCGATGAGGCGCTGACCGGTTTTCGCCTGGATCGTCTCGAGGTGTTCAACTGGGGCACCTTCGACGCGCGCGTCTGGACCCTGCGCGCGGGTGGCAAGAACGTGCTCCTGACGGGTGATATCGGTTCGGGGAAGTCGACCCTGGTGGATGCCGTGACCACTCTTCTGGTGCCTGCACAGCGCGTGGCCTACAACAAGGCCGCCGGTGCCGACAGCCGCGAGCGCAGCCTCAAGTCTTACGTGCTCGGCTATTACAAGTCGGAGCGTAGTGACCTCGGCGGTCCCGCGAAACCGGTGGCCTTGCGTGATCACAACAGCTTTTCGGTCGTCCTCGGCGTGTTCCACAATGCCGGCTATGATCAGACGGTGACCCTGGCGCAGGTGTTCTGGATCAGGGATCCACAGGCACAGCCGGCGCGCTTCTTTGTCGCTGCCGAACGGGCTCTGACCATCTGCCGGGATTTCGCCGGTTTCGGTAGCGAGATAACGGCACTGCGCAAACGGCTGCGCAGTAGTGGCGTCGAGGTGTTCGACAGCTTTCCACCCTACGGCGCATGGTTCCGGCGCCGCTTCGGGATCGACAACGAGCAGGCGCTGGAGCTTTTTCACCAAACCGTGTCGATGAAGTCGGTGGGTAATCTCACTGAGTTCGTGCGCAACCACATGCTTGAGCCGTTCGCGGTGACGCCGCGCATAACCGCCCTGATCGCGCACTTCGATGATCTCGATCATGCCCATGCGGCGGTGCTCAAGGCCAAGCGTCAGGTCGAGCTGCTGACACCGCTGGTGGCCGATTGCGATCGGCATGCCGTGCTGAGCGAAGCGAGGGAAACACTCCGTGCCTGCCGTGAGGCGCTGCGGCCCTACTTCGCGGGCCTCAAGCTGGGCCTGCTGGATAAGCGACTGGCCAGTCTGCAGGATGAGTGGCGGCGCCAGAATTTACGGGTAGCGGCACTGAGCGAGCAGCGCGATGCGCAGCGGGCTGACGCGGCCGAGCTTCGCCAGAGCATTGCCGACAATGGTGGCGACCGGCTGGAACGGCTCGGCGAGGAGATCCGCGTCAAGACCGCTGAGCGCGACACCCGGCAGAAAAAGGCCGAAAGGCATGCCGCGTTACTGTCCTCCATTGGTGGCGAGGCCGTTGCCGATGAGGCGGCCTTCGAACGCCAGCGTCAGGCGAACATCGACCAGTTGGCGGCAACGAGGACACATGATGCGGAACTGCAGAATGTCTTGACGGAAAGGTCCGTTGGGCTGCATCAGGGCAGACAGCAGCACGCCGCATTGGCTGCCGAGATCGCGAGCCTCAAGGCCCGCCTTAGTAATATCCCGGCCGAGCAGGTCGCCTTACGCGCCGCTCTGTGCGAGGCGCTGGGCCTGGACGACTCCGAAATGCCGTATGCCGGTGAATTGTTGACCGTGCGCGAGGATGAACATGACTGGGAGGGTGCGGCCGAGCGCCTGCTGCGTAACTTCGGCCTGTCGCTGCTGGTCCCGGATGCACACTACCGACAGGTCTCGGAATGGGTCGATCGCACGCAGCTGCGTGGCCGTCTGGTCTACTATCGGATTCGATCGGCCGGCCGCGGCGAGCCACCGGCGCTGCACCCCGATTCGCTGGTGCGCAAGCTGGCGATCAAGCCGGACACGGGCTTCTACGATTGGCTAGAAGTCGAACTGGCGCGGCGTTTCGACTACGCCTGCTGCGTGACCGGCGAGCAGTTCCGCCGCGAGGCCAAGGCCGTTACCCGCGCAGGTCAGGTCAAGTCGCGCGGCGACCGCCACGAAAAGGACGACCGTCACCGCCTGGAAGACCGTGCGCGTTACGTGCTGGGTTGGAGCAATGCCGAGAAGATCGCCGTCCTCGAAAACGACAGGCGGCAGTTGGAGGAGCGCCTGGGGGAACTGGGCAGAAGTATCGCCGAGATCCAGTCTGAACAGGCCCGCCTGGGCGAGCGGCAGGTCGTGCTTGCGAAGCTTGACGAGTACCAGGATTTCCGAGAGTTGGACTGGCGCGCGATGGCGGCCGAGGTGGCAAGGCTCGAGGACGAGAAACGGCTTTTGGAGAATGCCTCTGATGTGCTGAGGCAGCTGAAGGCGCAGTTGAATACGGTATCTGAACAGCTTGCAGATACGGATCGGCAGCTGGAATCGCATCGCGCTGAACGTGCCAAAACGGAGCAGAAGCGCGAGGATGCCGAGGCGCTGAGGACGCAGACCCAGGCGCTGCTCGACGAGTCTGCCGCGGCAGATCAGCAGGCACGTTTCGCGACCCTGGAGGACTTGCGTCCGCAGGCACTGGGCGAGCATCAGTTGAGCGTGGAGTCCTGCGACAACCGCGAGCGTGACATGCGTGAATGGCTGCAGGCCCAAATCGACGCGGAGGACAAGCGCCTGAAGTCATTGGGTGAGAAGATCGTGCGTGGCATGTCGGAATACAAAGAGGCCTATCGGCTGGAGACCGAGGACGTCGACGCCAGTCTTGCGGCCGGTTTCGAGTACCGCGGCATGCTCGAACAGCTCCAGGCAGACGATCTGCCCCGCTTCGAGGCACGCTTCAAGGAGTTGCTCAACGAGAACACCATCCGTGAGGTGGCCAATTTTCAGTCTCAACTGGCACGCGAACGCGAGACCATCAAGGAACGCATTGCGCGTATCAACGAGTCGTTGACTCAGATCGACTACAACGCCGGACGCTACATCCTGCTCGAGGCACGTTTGAGCCCAGACCCCGAGATCGGCGATTTTGTCAGCGAGCTGCGTACATGTACCGAGGGGGCCTTGACCGGCTCCGACGACGAGCAGTATTCCGAGGCCAAGTTCCTGCAGGTCAAGCACATCATCGAGAGGTTTCGCGGCCGCGAGGGACAGGCCGAACTCGATCGCCGCTGGACGCACAAGGTCACGGATGTGCGTAACTGGTTCATGTTCGCGGCCAGTGAGCGCTGGCGTGAGGACGACAAGGAATACGAGCACTATTCCGATTCGGGCGGCAAATCCGGTGGTCAGAAAGAAAAGCTCGCGTACACCATCCTGGCTGCGAGTCTGGCATACCAGTTTGGGCTGGAATGGGGCGTCGTGCGTTCGCGCTCGTTCCGCTTCGTGGTCATCGACGAGGCCTTCGGTCGTGGCTCGGACGAATCCGCCCAATACGGCCTCCGCTTGTTTGCCGAACTCAAACTGCAACTGCTCGTCGTCACGCCGCTGCAGAAGATCCATATCATCGAGCCGTTCGTCGATGGTGTCGGCTTCGTGCACAATCCCGATGGCCAGGTTTCGATGCTGCGCAACCTGACGATTGAAGAGTACCGTGACGAAAAGGCGAGGGTGGTGCCTTGAGCCGGACCGGGAACTGGACCGGTCAGCAGGAGCTGCGGGCACAGTTGCAGCGGCTCTGGGACCGGGGTGATCTACTGGCAGAACTTCTGACCGATGGGTCGTCTTTTCCGCGCCGCCTGAGTCTCAAGGGACCAAGCTCCGGCGAGATGAGTGAACGCTTTGATGCGGTGCGCAAGTGGATCAGTGGGCTATCGGCACTGCCGCATTTTCGGATCGAGCTGCGTGAGTTCCGCCATCGTGTGCTGGGGGTCAACCAGGTGCCAGCGGCCGTCTGGGTGGATAGCCTCGACGCTGCCCTGATCATTTTGGGCAGACGCGGCGAGGCCGCACGCTTCACCCAACTGATTGCCGAGACCCGGACACGCCGCCCGGAACTGCTCGACTGGCTGGCAGCCAAGCCACACAAGGCCCTGGCGCTGGGGCGTGTATGGGGGCGGCTGCTGGACGTCGTGGATTGGCTCGAGGCGCATCCGCGACCGGATGTGTATCTGCGCCAGGTCGATATCCCAGGCGTCGACAGCAAGTTCATAGAAGTCCACCGAGGTGTGTTGATGCAATGGCTGGACCGCGTCTTGCCGGCGCAGGCGATCGACTCATCGATGGTCGGCGTCGGCGGATTCGCCAGGCGCTATGGTTTCCGTGATAAGCGCGAGCGGCTACGTCTGCGTGCACTCGATCCCGCGCACGCGCTGCTGCCCGGCGCCGGTGACGCGGATCTCACCCTCGACGCCTCGACCTTTGCCGGCCTGCATCCGACGGCTGCTCGGATCTTCATCACCGAGAACGAAACCAATTACCTCGCGTTTCCCCCGGTCGCGAACAGCCTGCTGATTTTCGGCGCCGGCTATGGATTCGATGCACTGGCGCAGGCTTCGTGGTTACGGCAGTGCGAGGTCTATTACTGGGGTGATATCGACACCCACGGCTTCGCCATCCTCGACCAGCTGCGCGCCTACCTTCCGCATGCGCGCTCGATGCTGATGGACCGCGCAACCCTGCTGGAGTTCGAGGCACACTGGGGGGTCGAGGACAGGCCGACGATGCGCGACCTGTATCGCCTGGACGTCGACGAACGCGCGCTCTATGACGAACTGAGAGACAATCGCCTGCGCCCCAATTTGCGCCTCGAGCAGGAACGCATCGGCTTTGGCTGGGTGGAACGCGTGGTTGCTGAACTGGATGGCGGGCTCGATTGAGGTTCGGCGCCGGGATGCCACGCAGCGAGCCAAGGGCCTCGCGCGTTGGTGTACGGTGTGCCGCTACCGTGGTATTGGCCTGATCCCGCAGCACCGCTATATTGCCCCCTATCTTGCACACGGAGCGCCCCAATATGCCCGTTTCGAAACGTCGAGCAGCCTCCGCGAAGCCGCGGCGTTTCCACCGTACCCAGCCGCCGGATGATCTGAACACACCCGAATGGCAGGTAGCCCTGCGCCGCCAGTTTGGCCGTGCACAGTCCTTCAAGTTAGAGAACCTGGGCGACGAGCCGGTATTCTCCGAGTTCCGGGTCAGCAACCCCGACAGCGGCGCCGCGTATCGGGTCGCCATCCGTGGTGCGGGCCTTGGCGAGAACTACTGCGCCTGCCCGGATTTCGCCACCAATCTGCTGGGCACCTGCAAGCACATCGAATTCGTGCTCGGGCGGTTGGAGCGGCGCCGCGGCGGCAAGGCTGCGTTGCGGCGGGGCTTTGAGCCAGACTACAGCGAACTTTTGTTGCGCTATGGCGCCCGGCGCCACCTGTGTTTCCGGCCGGGGAGGCGTTGCACGCCGGCACTACTGAAGCGTGCCCGTGCCCTGTTCGACGCCGAAGCGGGCTGGCGCCTGCCTGCCGACCGTCTCGACGGTCTGGACGACTTCCTGGCGGCTGCCCGCCGTTCACGTCACGAGGTGCGCTGCTATGATGACGCTTTGGCTTTCGCGGCGGAGCGCCGTGCCGATGAGGAGCGCCGACGGCGCCTCGCAGACCTGTATCCGCAAGGTCCGGCTACGCGGGCACTGCGCCACCTGCTGACGGTACCGCTATATCCGTACCAGTGCGATGGTGCATTGTTCGCGGCCCGGGCCGGGCGCGCCATCATCGCCGACGACATGGGGCTGGGTAAGACCATACAGGCCATCGCCGCGGCGGAGATCCTGCTGCGACACGTCGATGCCCAAAGGGTGCTTGTGGTGTGCCCGACCTCGCTCAAGCACCAGTGGCATGAGGAAATCGTGCGTCTCAGTGGCCGCGACGCCTTGGTCGTGGATGGGGCAAGACGCGAGCGTGCGCGCCAGTTCGCCCAACCGGCCGTGTTCAAGATCACCAACTACGACACAGTTCGCCGCGACCTCGATCTGATCAATGCGTGGGCGCCGGATGTCGTGATTGCCGACGAAGCTCAGCGCATCAAGAACTGGGATACGAAGGCGGCGCGGGCGATGAAACACCTCAAGAGCACCCATGCGCTGGTGCTCACCGGCACGCCGTTGGAGAATCGCCTGCGGGAACTGGTATCCATCGTGCAGTTTGTCGACCAATATCGCCTGGGGCCCACCTGGCAGTTTCTCGAGCGCCACCAGATCATGGCCGACAGTGGTCAGGTCGTGGGCTATGCGCACCTCGACGAAGTGGCCGCGACCCTCGAACCGATTCTTATCCGCCGGCGCAAGGCCGAGGTGCTCGATCAACTGCCGCCACGCCGCGAGAAGGTCTACCTGCTGCCGCTCACGGCTGCGCAGCGGGCGCTGCATGAAGAACATGCGGAGACCGTCGCGCGCATCGTCGCGCGCTGGAAGAAGCAGCACTTTCTTTCCGACCGCGACCAGAAGGTCCTGATGGCCGCCCTGCAGAGTATGCGCATGGTTTGTGACAGCACCTACCTGCTGGATACGCGCCATGACCACGGTACCAAGATCCCCGAACTCTTACGGGTACTCGATGAGGTACTCGCCGACCGCGATGTGAAGGTGGTGATTTTCAGCCAGTGGTTGCGGAGCCATGAGCTTCTGTCGCGCGCCCTTGAAGCCGGCGGGTATGGGTATTTGCTGTTCCACGGCGGGGTGCCGGGGCGCCGTCGGGGCGCACTGGTGAAAAGGTTCAGGTCGGACCCGGACTGCCGCGTCTTTCTGTCGACCGACGCCGGCGGCGTAGGCCTCAACCTGCAATGCGCCAGCGTGGTGATCAACCTGGACCTTCCGTGGAATCCGGCGGTACTCGAGCAGCGCATCGGTCGCGCCCATCGGCTGGGCCAGCATCGTCCGGTGCAGGTGCTGAACTTCGTCGCCGAGGCCAGCATCGAACATAACCTGATGGGGCTGCTCGAATTCAAGCAGTCGCTCGCGGCCGGGGTGTTGGATGGCGGTGAGACAGAGGTGCACCTGGGCGGTAGCCGGCTCACCCGCTTCATGGAGAACGTGGAACGCGCCACCGCGCAAACGGTGTCGGATTCGCTGCCGCTGCCAGGTTCCATTGCGGCGCCGCCGGGCCCCGGCATGTCGAAGTCCGGCGCGGAAGGGCCGCTTCCCGGTGCATCCAGTGCCAGCGGCACCCCACCCGGTAAACCGGGCGCGGACACCAGGGTCGGTGATGCCAATCCGTGGCAGCCGTTACTCGCGCTGGGCCATGCCCTGCTCACGGAAATGGTGGAGGGCGTGGAGCCCAATCCCAACCGGCAGCCTGGAAGGCTGGTGCGTTGCGACCCGGAGACCGGGGAGCGCTATCTGCATGTTCCGGTGCCTGAAAAGGAAACGATTGCGCGGCTCGCGGACATGTTGCGTGACGTGCTTCTCGGCCGATAGTCGAAGCCGATCGACAGTTTCGCGCATCTTCATAACGCTGAGAATGTGCCGGTGGTGGGAGGTGGCGGCGCGTCTGCGAGCCAACGAAAGCACGGAGTGGAATGGAGCGCCTTGGTCGACACGGTCGGCGACTCGATTACCGGCGGAGGCTGAGCGATCAGGGCATAAGGTATAGGCGCAAGGCTGCCTCGATGCGGTCGACGTCACGGGCGTGGACGCCCGCTGTCGCCGCGTGGTTTCTCCAGTTCTCCACCGACGCGGCAACCTCGCGCAGCAGTGCCATCGCCCTGGCCTTCTTGAAGCCGGCGCTATTGGCAAAGGCGAGGAGATCATCGAGCTGAAAGTCGTCGCGTTTGCCGTTCAGGCTCATCTGGTGGCGGCTGGTCCAGGCGCCGCTGGGATTGTAGGAGTAGGCGACGTCGAACGCGGGTGAGAGGCGCCACTGTCCCTGCTTGTTCATCAGGAACGCGATGTTCTTGACGTGATCGTCGTGGTTGCGCGCCAGCAGGTTGAGGAAGGTGCGACGAATCTGCTGTTCGACGTCGTCGATCGGCAGTGCAAGCAGTTGGATCGTCTCGATCGCCTGCTCATACGCGTAGGCGCCTGCCTGGTTGAAATCGTAATGTCGCATCGCGCCCAGCGACTGCATATGCAGTTTCTCGCCATTGTCCGTCCGGTCGAAGCGCCGGGTCATGAAATGGGCGCGTCCGCCTTCTTCGTGCAGACGGCACTCCTGCATCGCGATGCCTGCGTCGTGTGCCATCAGTGAATAGGCGTACTCGATGCGGCCGAACCCCTGCGGGTCGGCCAGTTCCCTGTCCCTGTTGCCGTGCACGCCGTCGAATTTCATCAGCCAATGAGCGAACCCCTTGCTGGCCGGGGCCTGGCCGGAACGGAACTGGCCCGTTTCCGGGTTCCAGGCGAGGACCGCCTTCGCCCTCGCGCCGCCGGCGGATGTGCCGACCCGCAGGATGTCCTCGATGGTGCCTCGGTCGTCCTGACCGGCGAACTTGCCCTCGAGGCCGATGCGCTCATCGAGTACGCGGTTGGCAAGCTCGACCAAGGCTTCGATGCTGATCTCGTGTGTCTTGGTGGGTGCGCCCTTGATGGTGGGCTTGAATTCGAGTGCACCCATGCCGCGGGCGCCGGTGTAACAAAGCCGCTCGACAGGATTCAGGCTGCCCGGTGGGCGCCCCCGGGTCGCCAGCCAGGCATCGATGAGCCGGTTACCGAATTTGTCCGGCAGCGAGTCGGCCAGCAGGCCGGGCAGGCCGTGGAAGGTCTCGCGTGCAAGGGCGGGGAATTCAAAAGGTGCCTCCTGCAGCGGCATGGTCAGCGGCGCCACCTGAATGCCCGAGCCGGCGAACGCCGGCGTGTATTGAAAGACCGCCAGATCACGTTCGCCCAGCCAGGTGACGGCGCCAATGTCGCGGCCCCACAGCAGCACGCGCGCGGTGGTGCTCACGGGTCGTCTCCCTCATCGGCCCATGACCAGGGCTCGGTCGCCTTGCGCTTGCCGCTGGCGCGACGGCGCTGCTGGCCATCGCGACTTGCCAGTTCGACCGGGCGCACTTCCGGGTCGGGTAACAGCGCGGCCAGGTGATCCGCCAGCCCCAGTGCCTTGACGACGCGGATGAAGGAGTCGAGCGAGATGCTCTGACCGTTGGCAATACGGGTCATGGTGCTGCGCGACACCCCGGCTTGCCTGGCAAGCTCCGCCTGGCTGATGTTCCTGCTCAGGCGGATCGCTTCCAGGCGCTTGCCCAGAGCCGCCGCAATGGCGTTACTGGAACTGGTCGTGAAATCATATTTGAGATTCATAATTGAAGCATTGATGTCAGATAAGAGTCATTATGCGTCAAAACATAAGCATAGTAGACGATACAAGAAAAACATTAAGATTTATAATTGATGCATAAGTGGCATTAGATGGCATTAATGCGTCAAATATCAAGCATAATGAAGCTTTCCGGACAGGTGTTTTCGCGCCGACATCTTGGTTGCGAGCGCCGCGCTGGTCGCACCCCACCAGTGCAGGATCACCGGTCAGCGGCCGCTTCGCGGCACCTGCTGGCCGGCAACCGCTTGGGGCGTCCGCAGCCGGCGTTGCAGTAGCCGGCAGCAAGCTTCGGGCCCGGGTGATCGAGCGACAAGGCCGGTAAAATGTGACTAGAATACCGCCCACCATCAATCGGCGGTTTCCCCTACCCAGGCAGTGCCCGAGTGCTCGGTCGGCATCGCGATATCGCTGGCTTCCGGGCCGACCCGGAAAATGATCATGTCACTGAATGCGAAGTTGCTCTCGATGGTCTCCTGGGCAGCCTCCGCTGCCCAACCGTCCCGTGCAACCGACAGCTAGAAGGCCACGTACCGATCATGCGACACAGAATATCCAAAGGCTTCCTCGGGCTATTGCTCCGGTCTCGGGCATCTGTCACAGGCGGGGTAGCAGTCGTTGCGATGTCCACCCTGTTGATGGCCGGCTGCGACTCGGGACCCCCACAGACCGTCGAAGCGCCGCCTCCCGGGGTGCTGGTCGCGACAGTGGCGAGGCGGCAGGTGTCAGAGACCATCGAGTATGTCGGCCAGACCGTCGCAGTCAACGACGTCTCGCTGCGCGCCCAGGTCTCGGGCTACCTGCTGGAACGAAGGTTTGACGAGGGCCAGGACGTGGCGCAGGGCGCCGAGCTGTTCATCATTGATCCGTCGCTCTACGAGGCGGGCGTGGCCGCGGCCGAGGGCGCGGTCGCCCAGGCGGAGGCCGCGGTTGCGCGAGCCGACAAAGACGTCAAGCGCTATCAGGCGCTGATCAAAAAACAATCGGTGAGCCAGCAGCAGCTCGATGATGCAGAGAGCGAACTGCTGCAGGGATCGGCCAACCTCAAAACCGCCGAGGCGCAGCTTCAGAAGGCGCAGATCGATCTGTCTCACACCATGATCAAGGCGCCCATCAGCGGCCGTATCGGGCGCGCCGCGGCCAGTGCGGGCGACCTGGTGTCGCCGCAGACCGGCGAGTTGGCCCGACTGGTCGAGCTGGATCCGATCTATGCCAATTTCAGCGTCAGCGAGCGTGATGTGGTCGCGGCCAAGCGCCGCTTTCAGGCGGGTGATGCCGAGGTTGATCTGGACAAGATCGAAGTCACGCTGCGTCTACCCGACGGCAGCCCGTACGAGCATGTCGGACGGCTGGACTTCATCGACAACGTGGTGGACCGCAAGACCGGCACCATCGTACTGCGCGCCCGCTTCGACAATCCGCGGAAACTGCTGGTGCCTGGCCTTTATGTCAGCACCATGCTGGGCCGCGAGGAGACCACGGACAAGCTGGTCATCCCGCAGTCGGCAGTGCAGGAAGACCAGGCCGGGGTGTTCGTGATGGTGGTGACGCCGGACAGCAAGGTCGAGCTGCGGCGCATAGCGACCGGCCAGGCCTATGCCGGTGAGCTGGTGGTCGATTCCGGACTGGAACCCGACGAGCAGGTCATCGTCGAGGGTATCCAGAAGGTGCGGCCGGGCCTGTTGGTGGATGCCAAGCTCGCCCCCAGACCGTCGATGCAACAGGCCGCTGAGGCCGGTGGTGGGGATGCAGGCGGAGCATCTGCCGTGCCATCGCCAGGCGCCGGTGATCAAGCCGGGGAGCGCTAGCCGATGTTCAGCGCGTTCTTCATTGAAAGGCCCAAATTCGCCTTCGTCATTTCCATCGTCATCACCATCGCCGGCCTGGTGGCGATGGGGGCCCTGCCCATCGCACTGTACCCGGAGCTCGCACCACCCCAGGTTCAGGTGAGCGCCGTCTATCCGGGTGCCGATGCCGAGACCATCTCGGACACGGTCGCCGGCCCGCTGGAGTCCAAGATCAACGGCGTCGATGACATGATCTATATGTCGTCGAACAGCGCCAACGATGGCAGCTACACCCTGACCGTGAGCTTCAAGGTGGGCTCCGACCCGGACATCAACACGGTCAATGTACAGAACCGGGTCAGCCAGGCCATGGCGGAGCTGCCCGAAGAGGTGAAGCGCCAAGGGGTGACCACCACCAAGCAGTCGACCAATATGCTGCTCGTGGTGAATCTTTTCTCACCCGACAAGACTTACGACACCCTGTTCCTGAACAACTACGCCAACATCAATATCACCGATTCGCTCGCCCGGGTGGACGGGGTCGGCAAGGCATCTATCCTCGGCGTACAGGACTACGCGATGCGGGTGTGGCTGAATCCCGAGACGCTGGCCAGTCTGGGGCTCACCACCGACGACGTGTTGGCGGCGGTGCGTGAACAGAACGTTCAGGTGGCGGCAGGGCAGATCGGCGGCTCACCGGCGGCCCCGGGCACGCAGTTCCAGTGGAACCTGCGCAGCAAGGGTCGACTGAGCAGCCCCGATGAGTTCGCTGACATCATCATCCGCGTGGGCGCGGACGGCGCCAGGGTGAGGCTCGGGGACGTGGCCCGCATCGAGCTCGGTTCCAAATCCTATGATGCCTACGGCCTGTTCAACGGTCAGCCCAGTGTGGTGCTGGCCATCTACCAACTGCCAGGGGCCAATGCGCTGCAAGTGGCCGAGGGCATTCGTGCCGAGATGGACAAGCTATCAAAGCGCTTCCCGGATGACCTCACCTATTCCATCGCCTATGACTCCACCGAGTTCGTGCTTGCCTCGATCGACGAGGTGAAAGAGACGCTGTTCATCGCCATCGCGCTGGTGGTGCTGGTGGTGTTCGTGTTCATCCAGGACTGGCGCTCCACGCTGGTCCCGACGATTGCCATCCCGGTGTCGCTGATCGGTACCTTCGCCGGGCTGTTGGCACTGGGCTACTCTATCAACCTCATCACGCTGTTCGGGCTCATCCTGGCCATCGGCATCGTGGTGGACGACGCCATCATCGTCGTGGAAAACACTCAGCGACACATGCACCAAGGCCTTTCGCCCAAGGATGCCACGAAAAAGGCCATGGCGGAGATCTCCGGCGCGATCGTCGCCACCACCCTGGTCCTGCTGGCGGTGTTCGTGCCCCTGGCGTTCGTCCCCGGACTCACCGGCGAGTTGTTTCGCCAGTTCTCGGTCACCATTTCGATCGCGGTAGCCATCTCCTCGGTCAACGCGCTCACCCTTAGCCCGGCGCTGTGTGCCACCCTGCTCAAGCCCGGCAGCGGTCAGCTGGCAAGCACCGGCCCGTTCGGCGTGTTCAACCGCGGCTTCGATCGCATGACCGCCGGCTACACCCGGTGGGTCTCCGCAATGGTACGCCGCAGCGCCTTTTTCATGTTGCTGTTCGGCGGAATGGTGGGCTTGACTGTCTATCTCTTTGCCCAGATGCCCTCGGCCTTCGTACCCCTGGAGGACCAGAAGGCCTTCATGGTGGACACCCAGTTGCCCGAAGGGGCTTCGCTGCTGCGCACCGAGAGGGCGGTACGCGAGGTCGACTCAATCCTTGGCGAAACACCGGGCGTCAGCGATGTGATTTCGGTCCCGGGCTACAGCATCATCAAGCAGGGCATCGCCTCGAATGGCGCGCTGTCGATCGTCGTGCTCGACCACTGGTCGAAGCGCGACAGCCCCGAACTCCACGAGCAGGCAGTCGTCGATACGGTGACTCCCAAACTCACCGCGCTGCCTTTCGCGACGGTGTTTCCGTTCCGTATGCCACCGATTCCCGGGCTTGGCAGCACCGGCGGCTTCGAGTTCATCCTGCAGTCCACTGGAGGCGACACTCCGCAGAACATGGCGGCGGTGCTTGGTGGCCTGGCGGTGGCCGCCAACCAGACCCCGCAGCTGAACTCGGTGTTCAGTACCTTCAAGGCATCGGTGCCGCAGATCTACCTCGACGTCGATCGTGAGAAGGCCAAGACCCTCGGGGTGCCGTTGGATTCCATCTTCAACACCCTGTCGAGTTCGACAGGCAAGGCCTACGCCAACGACTTCAACAAGTTCGGCAAGACATACCAGGTACTGGTTCAGGCAGATGCATCCTTCCGTCAGAATGAATCGAACATCTACAGTCTGCAGGTGCGTAACAACGACGGCGATATGGTGCCTCTGCGCACTCTGGTGAAGGCCGAGCCGCTATTCGGCCCGGATCAGGTCAGCCGCTACAACATCTTCCGTTCCATCACCATCAACGGCTCTGCCGCACCGGGCTACAGCTCTGGCGATGCCATCGCGGCCATGCAACAACTGGCCGATACCACGCTGCCGCCGGGCTATACCTACGAGTGGACCGGTCAGGCCTACCAGGAGATCATCGCTGGCGGGCAAGGGAGCATGATCTTCGGTATGGCCCTGGTGTTCGTGTTCCTGTTCCTGGTGGCCCAGTACGAGAGCTGGTCCATCCCGATCCCGGTACTGATGTCGGTACCCCTGGCCATTCTGGGCGCGGTCCTGGGGCAGACCTGGGCGGGCCTGAACAACGATGTGTACATGCAGGTCGGCATCGTGCTGCTGATGGGTCTGGCGACCAAGAATGCCATCCTGATCGTGGAGTTCGCCAAGGAGCAGCGTGAGCAGGAGGGGTTGAGCATTGTAGACGCGGCGGTCACGGCTGCCCGTTTGCGACTGCGCGCGGTACTCATGACCGCGTTTTCCTTCGTGCTAGGCGTCGTCCCGCTGGTGATCGCGAGCGGTGCCGGCGCTGCCAGCCGTCGCTCCCTGGGTACCGCGGTGTTCAGCGGAATGGTAGCAGCCTCCATCCTGGTGCCGCTGTTCGTGCCGATGTTTTATGCGGTGGTGCAGCGCATCCGCGAAAAGGTCAAGGGGATGCCGCCAACTGCGGCGACCGAGACTCAACCGGGAGCAGACGCGTAAGGGCGGCAAGGACTGGAGGGATCCAGTGCGAACGGCTCGAGATCATTCGCCCGTCGGCCCTGGCGCCGGCAGGGCCGCATGGCCGCGTTGAGCTGGGGGGCTACGGCTTTCCGGGCGCCGCGCCGAAAAGACTTCCGACATCTTGAAGGGCCTTCAGTCGCTTTCCGCATATCGCTGAATTCATTGGCCTGCGACCAATCCTTGCCTTCCGAAGACCGCGCAACAGAACATTCACGATTGCCAGATCGCGATGCCTTGTCCGGCAGCACGTTCGACTGTTGCCACACGAAGACTGGTCACTGTTCGATCTGCTGATGTCGACTGATCCCGGCTCGCGCCGCAACGGCCATGCTCATCGGCCAGTTACAGAATGGGCGTCGGCTTCTCAGATAGTCCAGCATCTCAACACCACCGCTTCACTGACGGTATCGGCAGCATCGGTGTTGGATGTGATCTCGAATCTCAGGTCCCTGCCGACGTCAGAAGCATCCATGCGTCCACTGAGATCGCAGGCGACGATGTGAACAGCGCCAAAAAGTGTTGCATACCTACAGCGCGGAGTTGTGCCTGCCGGGTGTGACCCCGGTCCCCTCGAATGGTGATCGAGTATGCAGGAATGAACGCTGCCAGCCGAATCTCCGCGGTTCTGGGATTGGTCTCCGAATCTTTGGATGGAGATCACGAATCCACTTCTCATTCACGACCATGCTTTTGGCGCAGGGAAAGACTCAGGCGTCGAGGAACGTCGCGTCATTGGCGGTAACCGGGCCGGGAAGGCCAGCGGGTGAGCATGCTGCATGTGCAGCGGCTCGCGCAGTTAAGCAAACTTTGAAGAGGCCCTAAATGCGAGTCTTAACACCATCGAAGATCGTGCCTGCATGCACCTTCAGTCGACTTCCAGCCGTCAGTCCCGTCAGTTTGAGACGGCGTCTGCTGTCAAGCATGGGGCGGCGCCGTGACAACCGGAAAAAGCCGTGTTGAACAAGCTCGATTCGATCCCGGTGAAAGTCGTTTCAGACGGACAAGAAGACTCCGTGGCAGGCCTTGCCCTGCCAATACTGCATCAGGTGGCCAGTATGCTCGACACCCTGCTCGCGTCCGGGGAGTGCAACAGCATCGATCTGCACCGGACGCCCCTTGGCCCCGCTGATCGCGCACAACTGGAGGAGATCCTCGGCCAGGGCGAGGTGAGCGCAGGAATCGACTGCCTCGGTTCGACGCGTGTTCGTGAGACAGCCATATCCGGGGTGTGGTGGATCACTCACTACGATGAGCAGGCCCGGGTCCTCGGGGAATTCATTGAGGTCAGCAGATGCCCGGAGTTGCTCCGATGCTCACCGAACGATTTGCGCAGAGGGCTGGATCATCTGCGAGCGCGGCTGTCCCGGCAGGCGCAGGTTACCGATCCGGGCGTCATAGCCGAAAGGTTGAAAGCCATCGGGATCCAAGCCAGCACGCTGTTCGACAACATTTCAAGTTCAAACCAGAAACTGAAGCGAGGTAACTGCGATGGCGACTAGGGAAACCTTTGCGGAACATCTGACACGGCAGGGCGTCTCGCGCCGGTCGTTTCTCAAATTCTGTGCGCTGACGGCATCCGGCCTGGCGTTACCCCCAGGTGCTGCAAAGGTCATCGCCGAGACGCTGGAGACGACGCCGCGGCCACGGGTCATCTGGGTCTCGGGTCAGGAGTGCACCGGTTGCAGCGAGTCGTTGTTGAGGTCTTTTGGGTCGCCCGACGGCAGTGCCAGAACCATCGAGAACCTGATCTTGAGCGATATCTCTCTCGACTACCACAATACCTTGATGGCCCCATCCGGTGACGCTGCCGAACGTTCCCGCAAGGATGCGATCGCTGAGGGTGGACATGTCCTGGTGGTGGATGGCTCCATCCCGATCGGGACCAGCGAGGCATGGTCGATCATCGGCGGGCGTACGATGCTCGATGTCTTGCGGGAGTCTGCCGAGAACGCCGGCCTGATCATCGCCATCGGCAACTGCGCTGCCTTTGGTGGCATCCCGGGGGCCGCTCCCAACCCCACGGATGCCCACGGCGTGGACATAGACCTGCCGGACATCCAGGGTCTGATCCAGCTCGGTGAATTGTCGACAACAGCCCCGATCGTGAACCTGCCCGGTTGTCCGCCGGTCCCCGAGGTGATCAGCGGCACCATCGTCCACTTCCTTACCTTCGCTGCGCTTCCGGAACTGGATGAGCTCAAGCGCCCGACGGTGTTTTACGGCCAGACCGTACACGACAGCTGCGGCCGGCTTCCCGCATTCGCCAACGGGTACTTTGCCGAGAGCTTCGACGACGAGGCCGCGCGCGATGGCGCCTGTCTGCTGCACCTGGGCTGTAAAGGTCCGGTCACGCGCAATGCCTGCGCCACGCTGAAATGGAATGGTGAGACCAGCTTCCCGATGTTCTCCGGCCACGGATGCCTCGGCTGCTCGGAGCCGAACTTCTGGGACGCCAAAGACAGCTTCTATACACGGCTGTTCTAACGGCGGAACCATGGGTGACCCTGCGTAGCCTGCGCGCCGGCCGCCCCCATACCTGACCTGCACAGAGCCTGGGTGCGCTGCATGCGTCTCTCGGGTCGACAAAGAGGAACTCTGCATGAGTACAGTGGTTATTGATCCGGTCACCCGTATCGAGGGACATCTGCGGATCGAGGCGGAGACGGACGCCAGCGGCACTATCACCCGTGCCTCGTGCGCCGGCACCATGGTGCGCGGTATCGAGACCATATTGCAGGGCCGCGATCCGCGCGACGCCTGGGCGTTCACGCAGCGGATCTGCGGTGTCTGCACCTCGTCGCACGCCATCACCGCGGTGCGGGCGGTGGAAGACGCCCTGGATTATCCCATCCCCGAGAACGCGAGGATCATTCGCAACCTCATCGATGGCGCTCAGTATGTCCACGACCACGTTGTGCACTTCTATCATCTGCATGCGTTGGATTGGGTCGACATCGTGACCGCGCTCAAGGCCGATCCGGCGGTCACCGCAGAATTGCAGGCCTGTATCAGTCCAAACCACACCGTCGACCACGCAGGCAAAGACGTCTCCTCGGCTGCGTACTTCACCGCGGTAAAGGATCAGCTCACCAACTTCGTGGCATCAGGCCAGCTCGGCATTTTCGCAAACGGCTATTGGGGACACCCCGAGTACCGACTCCCTGCAGAGGTCAATCTCATGGCCTTTGCGCACTATCTCGAGGCGTTGGCCTGGCAGCGCAGAGTCATCCGCCTGCAGACCGTGTTCGGCGGCAAGAACCCCCATCCCAATTTCGTGGTCGGTGGCTCGCCATCCACCTTCCGGCGAGACGGAGCGAACTTCGTTGTCGGCATGGGCGTGGACCTGGGGCTGGTACCACAGATCATCGAAGAGATGCAGCGCTTCGTCGACGAGGTGTACGTCCCGGATACCCTGGCGATCGCCGGCTTCTACAAGGATTGGTTTGAGAAAGGGGAGGGCGTCGGCAACTTTCTCACCTTCGGTGACTTCCCGCTCACGGCGCCGGGTACCGCGGATACCCTTCTCAGGCGGAACCTGCTGCCGGGTGACCCGGATCTGTTCATCCCCCGCGGCGTGATACTGAACCGCGATCTGTCTGTGGTGCACCCGCTGGACATGGACGATCCGGAGCAGATCCAAGAACTCGTCAGCAGTTCATGGTACGACTACAGCGCTGGCAAGGACACGCCGCTGCACCCATACGACGGTGAGTCCACACCAGACTACACCGGCCCACAGCCGCCATACCGGCATCTGGATGTCGACAGTTCCTATTCGTGGATCAAATCGCCACGCTGGAAGGGCCAGGCGATGGAGGTCGGGCCGCTGGCTCATGTGCTGATGCTCTATGCAACCGGGCACGACGCTACGCAGGAGCTGGTCAACCACGTTCTGGCGGAGCTAAAGCTGCCCCTTGCGGGTCTCTATTCGACCATGGGACGGGTGACCGCCCGGACTATCGAGGCCAAGCTCATCGCCGACCAGATGTCCGACTGGTTCGGGCGGCTGCAGACCAACCTCGACAACGGCGACCTGCGCACCTTCAACGACGACCCGCTGACTTCGAAGTTCGATCCCGCAAGTTGGCCCGCCGAGGCCCACGGCTTCGGTTTCCTGGAGGCGCCACGCGGGGCCTTGGGGCACTGGGTCGTGATCAAGGACGGCAAGATCGCGAATTACCAGTGCGTGGTGCCGACCACCTGGAACGCCGGTCCGCGAACTTTTGACGGGGCCAACAATGAGATCTCCGGTCCTTACGAGGCTGCCCTGATAGGGCACCAGCTCCACGATCCGGAGCAGCCACTCGAGATCCTGCGCACCATTCACAGCTTCGACCCCTGCCTGGGCTGCGCGGTGCATGTCACAGATCCCGACGGCAAGGAGCTGGTCGAGGTGAAGGTCCTCTGATTCCTACCCAAATTTTGGCCGCGAAAAGTAGCCCACGACATTCGGAGATGACGATGTTCAAAAAGCGTGAAATCGGCGTGATCCTTGCCTTGGTCGCAATGCTCTCTGTGTCTACTGCCCAGGCGCATGGTCTGGCGTCCGATGGTGCAGGTTTCCTCGGCGGATTTTTCCATCCGGTTCTCGGTCTCGACCACGTGCTGGTCATGCTGACCGTGGGCCTGTTGGGAGCACAGCAGGGTGGGCGCGCCGTTTGGCGCCTGCCACTGGCCTTCGCCGCCATGCTGTTCTTGGGCGCCATGCTTGCCCTGACGGGACCGGCCCTGCCGACGCTGGAGGCGGGAATCACGACCTCCGTTGTGGCCCTCGGCCTTTTGCTTGCCATTGCGCCGCACATTGCGCCATCGCTGAGCCTGGGTCTGGCCGGGGCATTCGCCTTGTTTCATGGATATGCCCACGGGGCGGCGATGCTGCAGATGGTCCCGGCCTTTTCCTATCTGTTGGGCCTTGTCATCGCGACTGCCGTCCTGCCGCTGGCAGGCATCGCGCTCGGCGGTGAACTGCGACGCGCCGGCGGTCAATGGCTGCTGCGCTGCGCTGGCGCTGTGATTGCCTGCAGCGGCATGCTGCTGTGGGCATGACACAGACGACTGGCGTCGATTGGAAGCGACTGTGCCCCTGGCGCGGCGCTGAAACGAATACTGTGGAGATGACCAACATGCAGACTCGACGGGCCATTCGGTGGCCAGCGCTGGTCCTGGCGGCAGCTGTGCTGACCATTCCGGCATTCGACGCGAATGCCAACACAGGGAATCAGTTTGGACCTGCGGTGGACAATGCCTGCGCGACGTTCAATGGCACCCAACCCTTTACCGACAACAGCTGTGCACTCTGTCACAACAGCTCGAATCTGGGCCAGCGTCAGGAGCCGGCATGGACCTGGTGGCAGAATGGCGACCTGACCAATTTTTGCCCACCGGCCTCGAATACCGCGCCGCTGGCCAGCAACGACAGCGCCGGCACCAATGAAGACGTGGCTGTCAGCATAGCCGTGCTGAACAACGACAGTGACGCGGATGGCGATGCGCTCAACGTGAGCAGCGTGACCCAGGGTGCCAACGGCTCGGTGACCAGCAACGGCGGCAACCTGCGCTACACGCCGAATGCCGACTTCCACGGTTCCGACACCTTCACCTACACCGCCAACGACGGAACCGCGAACAGCAATATCGCCACAGTGAGCGTCACGGTGAATCCGGTCAACGATCCGCCCTCGGTAGCCAATCCGGGCAACCAGCTCAGTGTCGAGGGACAATCGCTGGTGCTGCAGATCGCTGCTGACGACCCTGATACGGGTGACACCCTGCGCTACAGTGCGAGCGGCCTGCCGACGGGCCTGGGGATCGCCGCCGGTAGCGGGCTGATCAGTGGCACGCCCGCTGCCGATAGCAGCGGCAACTCGCCCTATACGGTCAGGGTGACGGCGGATGATGGCGTCGCCCCCACGGGGACGAGCAGCGCAACGTTCACCTGGACTGTCTCTGCCACCAATAGTCCGCCCACGATTACCTCTGCGCCGGTGACGACGGCGATCGCGGCGGAACCCTACAGATACCAGGTTTTGGGTGAAGACGAGGGTCCGTTGAGCTATGCGCTGGGCTCCGCGCCCTCGGGCATGACGATCAGCGCATCCGGTCTCATCCAGTGGACGCCCGACGCCAGCCGAATCGGCGCGAATATCGTTTTAGTTTCCGCCACCGACGACGCGGGCCTTTCCGCTTCCCAGGCTTTCACGGTCGAGGTCCAGGCTGCGTCTGCGCCGCCAGGGTCGGTTGCGTGCAACGACGCGGATGGCGATGGGTTCAGCCCCGACGGTGGTTTCTGCGGCCCTGTTGATAGCAGGGACGGCGATCCGGCAATAAACCCAGGTCGGGCCGAAATCTGTGATGACGGCATCGATAACGACTCCGATGGGAACACCGACGCGAGCGATTCCGAATGTGACGGGAGCAACTGTCTGGCCGGACTGTTCGGCGTCGTCAGTATCAACTCGGCGGTGTGGGATGCCGCGGCGACCGAGCTGCAAGTGCACGGTAGCCGGTGCAACAGCGGTTCGCCGATTGTGTTGCGCAACGCCGATTCCGGAGCCGTTGTCGAAAACTCCGTGGTCGACAATACCGGGGCATGGTCGTTCAACACGCCTATCGGTGATGTGACCGCAGTGCCGTGCCGCGTGCGTATCGAGGTCGATGAGAACTCGGGCGAGATCGACGTTGCGAATGCGCCCACGAACTGCGACGGCGGCGGTGGATCCGTGCCCAGTATCACCGAGGCCGAGTGGGACGCCGACGACGAACACTTGGAGGTCGAAGGTGATGGTGCTGAGCGCGGTCAGGCGGTGGCGGTCTATAGCGCCACGAGCAACGGCTTGCTCGGCACGACCAGGGTTCGACGCAACGGCAGCTGGAAATTCGAGCGGTCCGATCCGTCGCCGGTGCCTTGTGCCGTGCGGGTTGAAATCGCCGGTCGCTCGGCCGAGCGCAGGGTAGCCGATGCGCCGGACCACTGTGGTGCAGATGTTGACCCGGTGGCAGTGCCGGGTGTCGTAGGCCGGTCGCAGAGCGACGCAGAGTCGGCCATCGAGGCCGCCGGACTCCGTGTCGGTTCAGTCACCGAGCAGGCCAGTGCGGCGCTTGCGGCGGGCATCGTCATCAGCCAGAACCCGGTGGGTGGAACGGGCGTGGAATCGGATAAGGCGGTGAGCCTGGTGGTGTCGACCGGTCGGGCGCTGCCGGCAGCCGACTTCAGTATCGAGCGCGCGAGCTGGGACGCCGACGATCGCAAGCTCCTCGTGCGCGGCACAGACGGCCCGCGTGGACAGGGCCGGGCCACATTGCTCAGTGCCGATGGCCGCGTCGTGCTGGGCCAGACAAAGGTCGAGGACGATGGCAAATGGAAATTCGAAGTGGAAAAGCCACGACAGGCCCCCTGCCGGATCCTTGTCGAGATCGGCGGCAGCACCGCGATGCGTGCGGTGAGCGACGCTCCCGCAAACTGCCTGCAATAGGTCGGATGGGAAATGGTTTGCCGCTGCGATCTGCCGAAACCGCAGCGTGGGGACTTCCCTGGCCGAGGCTGCACGGCGGCTGTAGAGATTGACCGGACAGCAGCGCTACGCTGTTGTCCGGCTGAGACGAACCAAGGATCGAAAAGCTGGAGGTCGAATGATGTGTGGGGTATGTAGGTGCGGAACAGGCGAGGTAACGGTCGACGATTGTTGGCAAGCCCGGGGTGAGCCGGTGGAACATACGCATCACCGCACGCATTGCGATGCCGGTGCGATGGCAGAGTTCGATATCGAGGCGATCGCCGGCCACGCATCTGCTCCAGGTATCAACCGGGCGCACATCGTAGAGACAGAGCGCGATATCTTTGCGAAGAATGGTGGCTATGCGGAACGCAACCGGCGCCGCTTTGCCGCGGATCAGACCCTGGCGTTGAATCTGGTATCCAGCCCGGGCGCGGGAAAGACGACGCTGCTCACCCAGACGATCGCCGGGATGCGGGCGAATCTGCCAATTGCCGTGATCGAAGGCGATCAGCAGACCAGTCACGATGACGAACGCATCCGCGCCACCGGCGTCCAGACGGTACAGGTCAATACCCGTAGAGGCTGCCATCTCGACGCCCATACGGTCGGTCACGCGCTCGATCGCCTGACGCTGGTGCAAGGGGGGCTGCTGTTGATCGAGAATGTCGGCAATCTGGTCTGCCCAGCGGCCTTCGACCTGGGCGAGGCGCACAGGGTGGTTATCCTCTCGGTCACCGAGGGTGAAGACATGCCGCTCAAGTACCCTGATATGTTCCATGCTGCCGACCTGATGATCATCAACAAGGTCGACCTGCTTCCCTATGTGAATTTCGATGTCGAGCAGTGCACCGCACATGCCCGACGGGTAAACCCCGGCATCGATGTGTTGCCGCTGTCTTCGACCCGCTGGGACGGTATGTGTATCTGGTATGCGTGGCTGCAGCGGGCGGCCGGCCTTCGGCGTGAAAACGCACAACGGGCCCTGCCGTCGAAGCCACTGCAGCGCCGGCCCATCGACCGGCTGGTTTCAGGTGGCTGACATGCATCGGGTGTTGTTCAGCGTGGCGTATCGGGAGATATGAAAGTGTGTCTGGCAATCCCCGCAAGGATTATCGATATCGATGGTGTCATGGCGACCGCCGAGGTCGGGGGTGTATGCAAAGAGATTTCGCTGGCCCTGGTCGACGGTATCGCAGTGAACGACTACGTGATCGTCCATGTGGGTTATGCCATCAACCGCTTGGATCCCACGGCAGCGGAGGAAACGCTGGGGCTGTTCAGGCAGATTGCTCGGGAAGCGGGCGTGCCCTGGCCAGAGCAGGTCGCATGAAATACGGCGATGAATACCGGGACGGCAGGGTGGTGCAGGTCAGTCATCGCCGAAGCGGTTCATGCCGCGTCGGATCGCGCGCGTCGAATCATGCCCTCCTCGAGATCTTTCAACAAGGACACTTCCCTGTGACACGCGGGCGCCCGGGTCCCTTGAAGCAACGTTTGGGTGCGGACAATCGGCCAAGCAGCGACCGTACACGCCATTGCATGCAGAACTCGGCGGGAGGGATCTGATATGTCTCGGAAAGCATTGGTCTTGGGCCTGGGAAATACGCTGCTTGGCGACGAGGGTGTCGGCGTGCACAGCGTCAATCGGCTCAAGCAGCAGGAACCACCTCTCGATGACGTGGAGCTGATGGACGGTGGCACGCAGAGTTTCACCCTGGCCGGCCCGATCGAGGAGGCCGATTCGCTGATTGTCATCGATGCCGCGCAACTGGGGCGGGCGCCTGGCACGATCAGGGTCTACGAAGGTCGTGACATGGATCGTTTCGTTGCGAACTCCAGGCACAAGAGCGTGCACGAGGTGACACTGTTCGACCTGCTCGTGATAGCGCACCTCTCGGGCGATCTGCCTCCGCAGCGTGCGCTGATCGGCATTCAGCCCGAACGCATAGATTGGTCCGACACGCTTTCCGCTTCCGTGGCGGCATCCATGCCTTTGGTCTGTGAGTCAGTGCGTGACGTGCTGACCCGCTGGACGACGCGCTAACCTTTTCTTCGGCGGCTGCAAGGGAGTCCGGTGCGAGAAAACCGGACATGTCAAAAACCGAATGTCTCAGGGAAACAGTCTCTCAAATCGTGCGGCCAACGCTTGCTGTTGATCGCCGGGCACCGGGCCCTGGCGCAGATAGTCGATCTGCAGGTCTCGCACCTTGCGATCGTGCGGCTCGTCAGCCCCTTTCATGGCGGCTTCGAGCAGCGATACCTGACGCTGCAACCTTTCGGTCTGGCAGTCCCGGGGTGAGTCCTGTTTGCGCAGTATCTCCAAATCGAGGCAGATCTTGTTGCGCATCGCCGCGTTGCTGGCCAGCGTCTGCGGATCTGGCGCCGCTGTCTGGCCGGCTAGCGTCGCCATGGCTTGCGCGAACCGCTGTTCGAGCGCGTCCAACAGATTCTTGTGGTTCCTGGGTTTCGCGCTGGCTTGCCAGGCCGCATCGAGCGTCGCAGCGGAGCCGGTATCGGGCAATGCATCCTGGGCCAGGGCCTCGGCCTGTTCACAGATAGTGTGTAGCAGCTGATAGCTGGTCAGGGCCTGTTGCGCGTCAGCGAACTCGGCTGCGGCGATACGCTCCTGCAGCTTGTGGCTCGCCTGTCTAAAGCGTTTTTCCAGCCCCTGGCGCGCGTTTCTGGGTAGGGAGCCGAGTTGTACGAAGGTCGTCGACAGACGCGAGAGTTCGGCGCGCAGCGTGCGGAGCTCAAGATCTTCGGCCCGGATCAGCCCCTCCAGTTCGGTGCACAGAGCCTCGGCCTGCTGGCGTTGTTCCTCGAGGCCTGCATTGAACTGATCGCGCACGGCGCGGTCGCGATTGAAGACGTCGTCGAGCGCGGCATTGAATTCTTTCCACAGGGCTTGTTCGTCCTTGCGGGGCGAAGGGGCCGTCACCTGCCAGGCTTCGCGCAACCGGCGCGCCTCGGCGATGGCGTGGCGCAGATCGGTTTGTTCTGCCAAGGCCTGGGCCTCTCTCGCCAGTGCCTGACGCTGCAGAAAGTTGTGCCGGCGTTCTTTGGAGAGGTGCTGTTCGACCCTATCGATCGCCCGGTCCAAGCGTTCGCGAATCGCCTCCCAGGCCTTGTGTGGCACAGCGCCGGCAGCCCGCCATTGTCGTTTCGCCTGCGACAGTTCGCGGTCCACTGCACGCCAGTCCGGAGCCGACCAGTCGGTGTTTTCGGCCAATCGTTCGAGCTTTGTGCAGACTTCGGTACGGACCGCCAGGTTCTGCTCGCGCTGTTGCGCCTGGTCCTTGCGGTCCTGCTTGATCGGTTCGTGAGCCGCCGTACAGGCGGCGTCGAAGGTTTCCCAAAGTCGACGCCCTTTGGGTCCGCCACTGCCCAGCGCCTTCCAACGGGCGCGCAGGCTTTTCAGTGTCTGCGCCCGCTGCTCGATGCCGATGTCCGCGCCGACCAACTGGCGCGCTTCGTCGACCAGTTCCTCGCGTGCCTTGTCGCTCCCCCAGTTTCGCCAGGACTGTAGCTCGCGCAACGCCGGTTCACTTTTGGCCAGGCGGCGTTGCAGCGTCCTCAACTCCGGGCGCCGGCCTTGTTCGGCGAGAAGTGTGCTCGCCATCTTGTGAGCCGCCATCGCCGGATCCAGCTGTTTCTGTTCCAATGCCTTTTCCAATGCGTCGACCGCTTCTTTGAGTTTGCGTTGAACCGTCTTCAGTTCGTCCCGTTCCTGCGCCATCGTGCTGGCCATACGATCCACCAGGTCATGCAGTCGCTGCAGCGGTTTGTCGAGCCCGGGGGTTTTCGCATGGTTGCGCGATAGTTCCTTCCAGCGCTGTCGTGCGGCCTCGATCTGCTTCGCATGAATCGCACCCCGTTGGAGGATCGCTTCGCACTCGGCGATGGCCGTGGCGATTGCCTGCTCCCGGCTGGCCGCCATGTCGCGGTCACGCAGCCCGGATTCGCATACCTCGGCGGCTTCCTGCCATTCCTCCTGTAGTCGGCGCCCGGTCCAACGGTCCTGCAGTGGGGGCGCCTGCTCCCAACCGGCGCGGATGATGTTCAGCGCAGCCCTGGCTTCGTCCGGGTCGGCACTGGCAAGGTCCGCGGTCAGCTGTCGTAGCTGCGCGACCAGGCCTTCTCGTTCCGCCTTGTGCGACAGGTCCTCCTGTTGCGTCTTGTGCAGTATCGCCAGGCGGGTGTCGAGCCGTGGCGCCAGTAACGCATAGCGTTCGAGTTGCATCGCTTCGGCGTCAGCCCCCAGGCTGTTCCAGCGGGCGCGTACACGGTGCAGGGCCTCGGCATCCAAATCGGGCGTATCCGCGAGGTGCTGAAGTTCGTCAAGCAACTGCCCCAGTTCGGCAGTTCGCTCGCGCCGGGCGCGTAGTTCAGACAGACGCTGGGCAGCGAGACGGGCGACCGTCTTGTCACGTCCCTTCGCGGTGCGTTCGATTTCCTGGAGTGCGTCTTCGTCATCGATTCGGCCAACGGCACGAACGCGGACCTCCGCTGCCTTGTCTTCCCGCGCGCAGTGTCGCAGGGTCATCGGGTCCGGTACGAGTCCGACAGCGGCAACGCGGATTTCGATGTCGGCTGCCTGGCATGCGAGCTGGTCAAGACCGGTTGCCTTGCCGATGGCGGCCAGCGCTGGTGACAGATGAGGTTCGATCGTTGCAGCGGGCGCCTGGAGCAGGAGGGTCGTCAGGCGAGCGGCAACGGCCTCATGTGTCGCCGGTTGGACACGCAGCACCTCCAACAGCTGTTCGACCGATTCGAGCTTGTTTATCGCTTGTTCGCGGATAGTCGGATCGGGGTCGCTGACCGCCAGCTGGCGACAGACATCGGGGTCGATCGTTGCCTCGGCGAGTGCTTTCGAACGCACGCGCGCGTCCGGGTGTTGCCATTTTGGTCGTAGCCATTTCTCGATGATTTTCATTATTGGAGCACTTTAAGGGCGAAGTTATAGGTCAGGGCCTGTGGGGCGGCTGCACAGACGGCATGCCCCGGACACCTGTCTTGTTGACGTCCCGGAATTGCTTTGCGCCATATTCTGCCGCGGGTTGTGCATCGAACATTGACCCGGTCATCTGAGCCGCAGCGTGGCTCAGGACCTTGATGATATCCTGGTCCGCGCCTCCGGTGTTGCTCCGGCTGTCGAGCTGTGTGGGAAGCGCTAGCTGTCGTTGCGGGTTTCGAAGATATGCTGCTGGAGGGTGAGCTGGTTGAGCAGTGCCATGCTCGTCGTCGGGATGCAGAAGGGCATCGCTGAAGTCTGCTCAATGAGTCGATCAGGAAGGTCTCGATGCGCGTGGCTGACACGAGCTTTCGGTGCTGCATGGGATTGCCATAGTAATCACTTACCGGTGACCCGCGTACTCAAGCGGATCACCGGTGTGCATCGCCGCGGGCTAAGTGCCTTCCGCCCCCTGCTCAACAACGGAGGAGAGCGCTTCCTGCATGCGTTGTTCCTCTTCGGCATCGATGACGGCACGCTCGACCGCCTGTTCGATATAGGTCTCCTGGGAGAGCCCGACATACAGCGAATAGACGCTGATCAGCAGGACCACAGCGAACGGCAGCCCAGTAGAGACCGATGCCGTTTGCAGTGTGGTCAGGCCACCGCCGATCAGCAACACTGCAGCCACTATGCCCTCCATGATGGCCCAGAAAACGCGCTGTTGTGTTGGTGAATCCAGTTTGCCGCCTGAGGTCAGATGGTCCACGACCAGGGAGCCGGAGTCGGAGGAGGTGACGAAGAATATCGTCACCAAGACGATTGCCACCAAAGACAACATCTCAGCGAGTGGGAAGTTGCTCAGCATCACAAACATCGCGGTGGCGACATCGTCTTTGACTGCGGCGACGATGTCGGCGGTACCGTGAGCCTGTAGAAATATTGCCGATCCGCCGAACACCGACATCCAGACAAAGGACAACAATGTTGGGATCAGTATCACACCGAGAACGAACTCTTTAACCGTCCGGCCCTTACTGATTCGGGCGATGAACATGCCCACGAAGGGCGACCAGGAGATCCACCAGGCCCAGTAGAACACCGTCCACGAACCCTGCCAGTTGCTCTCACGGAAGGTCTCGGTCCACAGACTGAGTTCGGGAAAGATCGTGGCGTAGTAGCCGAGGTTCTGGGTGAAACCGCTGAGGATGAATACGGTTGGACCGACAATCAAAAGGAACAGCATGAACGCTGCGGCGAGAATCATGTTGCCCTGACTGAGACGTTTCACGCCAGCATCGAGTCCCGCCATGACCGACATCGTAGCAAAGCCGGTGATGACTGCGATCAGCGTCACCTGGGTTGTGGTACCGATCTCCACACCGAACAGGTGATTGAGGCCTGCATTGACCTGCTGTACCCCGAGACCCAGCGATGTTGCGAGGCCGACCAGGGTTGCCAGTACCGAAAGCACGTCGATCAGATTGCCCCAGAAGCCATAGATCTTGTCGCCGAGCAGTGGATAGAACACTGAGCGGATCGTCAGCGGCAGCCCTCGATTGTAGGCAAAGAAGGCCAACCCCAATCCGACGATTGCATAGATCGCCCAGGGATGAAGTCCCCAATGGAAATAGGTCACACCCATCGCGGCCTGTGCCGCCTCCGGTGTCTGTGCTTCCAGACCGTTGAACATCGGGGACGGTGACGAATAGTGATACATGGGTTCGCCGACACTCCAGAACATCAGGCCGATGCCCATGCCGGCGCTCAGCAACATTGCATACCAGGCCATGGTCGAGAACTCCGGCTTGGCGTCGCGGCCACCGAGGCGGATCTGACCGAACTTGCTGAATGCGAAGTACAGGGCAGCCAGGATAAAGATGTTCGATACGAGGATCAGAAACCAGCCCATGGTGCTGGTAATCTCCGCCATGGCGCTTTTGAAAAAGGCGCTGGCTTCCTGCTGGAACATCAACGTCAGCAGGATGAAGACGATCAGCGCGAAGGCCGACAGGAAGGTAACGTGCGGATGGATATCGAAGCCGAAACCGGTCCAGTTGGCATCACCCGGTCGTCGACCGCTCGAATCGTTTTCGAACGATGCCGTGGGCGCAATCTGCAGACCCCTGAATACCTCGCGGTCGCGAATCGCCCTGCGCCGGGCCTCAGTCTCGACCTGCTTGATCTTGTTTGCGAGCTCGCGTTTTGCGCGGGCCTCTTCGTCGATGGGAATGTCACTCATAAGTCACCTATTCGTAAGCCTCAGGCGCGCAAGCCGTACAGCGCGTGGGAGATTGAAAACTGGTAGACAGCCGAAACATGGACAGCTGGTGTTAAAGCGGCATCCGAGGCGCGTACCGCAAGCTCTGGGGTTGCCCGCATAGCAGCGGGCCAGACGCGGCATGGGACCACTGGTGTTGGGTTGTGAGCACCATGCACGGATCGTGGTTTGCGCTGCGGCGCAACACATCTTTGCCTGTTCGCCGGCGCATGCGTATCGTGTGATCGACGGCGTCGCAACCTGAACAACAGCCTTTCGGATCTCGCATTGGGCCACGGTGCCACCGTTACAGCCAGCCTGGGATTGGCGGCAGGCAAAGCAGATTCGCCAGCATGGTGGCGCAAGGTGAGATAGGAGGGCTGATGCAACAGATGCGTGGTGTATGGCTGACCGGCCACGGCGACTTCGATAAACTCAAGGTGCGAACCGACATCCCCCGCCCGGAGCCGGGCCCCGGCGAGGTGCTGATCCGGGTGGCGGCGGCGGGCGTCAACAATACGGACATAAACACGCGGCTGGCCTGGTACTCGAGGGGTGGAGGCGCCAGTGGTGATGCCAGTTGGGCCGGTGAGCCCATCCGGTTTCCGCGCATCCAGGGTATCGACGTGTGTGGTCGCATCGTCGCCGTTGGCCGAGGAGTAACTTCCGAAAGAATCTGCGAGCGGGTCCTGGTCGAACCCTGTCTCCGCGAGGCGGGTGGGCAAGAACTCGAGCGACCCTGGTTCCTCGGTTCGGAGTGTGATGGTGGATTCGCTGAGTATGTGTCGGTTGCGTCGCGTCATGCCTACCCCATACGAAGTGACCTGGACGACGTCGCGCTGGCGTCGTTCCCCTGTTCCTACTCGACCGCAGAGAACCTGCTGCAGCGCGCGCAGGTGCGACCGGGGGAACGGATATTGGTTACCGGGGCGTCGGGCGGCGTCGGATCGGCGGCGATCCAGCTGGCGGCTATGCGCGGCGCCCAGGTCATCGCCGTGACCAGCCCGGCAAAGGCCGGACAGTTGCGGCAGCTGGGCGCCGGGAAGACGCTGGCGCGCGATGATAATCCCGTCGACGTCCTCGGCCGGGACGGCGTCGATGTGGTGGTCGACCTGGTTGCAGGCCCACATTTCGCTCAGTTGCTGGAGGTCCTGCGACCGGGTGGCCGTTACGCGGTGTCCGGCGCGATCGCTGGGCCGCTGGTGGAACTCGATGTCAGAACGCTGTATCTCAAGGACCTGAGCCTGTTCGGGTGTACAGTGCTGGATCCCCAGGTGTTTTCGGACCTCGTCGGGTATATCGAACAGGGGAAGATCCGGCCGTTGGTCGCCAGGACCTATCCCCTCGAACAGATCGCCGAGGCGCAACGGGTTTTTCTCGCGAAACAGCATGTGGGCAAGTTCGTTCTCACCGTCGGTGCGGGCGCTGACGCCTAGGACAGCCCCGCTCAGGCCAATGCGGCCCCGACGGCTACCGCGCCGCCTTCATCGCCTCGGCGATCCAGCCGTCGAACTTCGCCTGATTCGCCCGGATCCAGGCATCGGCATGGCGCTCGATGTCCTTGGCGCTGGCCTCGCCGTCACGCATCCGCAGGTTCTGTGCACTGATGTCGTTGTTGCTCACGCGCATGACCGCGAACAGCTTGGCGGCATCCGGGTGGGCATCGGTGAACGCCTTGTTGGCGACGATGCGCTGCTTGTTAGCCTGGAAACCGTAGTTGGAGCCGTCCGGCAGCGTGGTATCGACGTCTTTGCGCTCACCCGGCAGGGCGCTGAAAGGCACCTGCAGCCACACGACGTCCTTGCCCGGGACCAGCACACCGCTCACCCAGTAGGGTGTCCAGGTGTAATAGAAAACCGCGTCACCCTGTCTATAGCGCGCGATGGTGTCCGCGATGATTGCCGAGTAGGAGCCCTGGTTATGGGTGACGGTATCGCGCAGATGGTAGGCATCCAGGTGGTGCTCGATCACCTTTTCGCAACCCCAGCCTGGCGTACAACCGGTGAGGTCAGCTTTTCCATCGCCATCCGCATCGAACAGCTTCGCGATCTCAGGGTCCTTGAGCTGACCGATGCTTTTGATGCCATGCGCATCGGCGGTCTTTTTGTCGATCAGGTAACCTTGAAGACCGCGCGGCGAATAGATGCCCTCGCGATAGAGTTTCTCCTCACCGCCGGCCTTGTTGAAAAAGTCGATATGCAGCGGATCCCAGTGGTCGGCGAGAAAGGTCGCGTCACCGTTGCCAATCGCGATATGTCCGGCCGCGTATTCGATCTCCTTGATCGGCTTGACCTCGTAGCCGAGGCGCTCCAGGGCCTTCATCACCAACAACGTCTGGAAAGTCTCTTCGGCAATCGAGCTCTTGAGCGGCTGGACGCTGACCCCCTCGCCTGGCAGCGAAACGGCACCACCATTGACCGCAAACATGAGTATGCAGGCGGCGATGCCCGCCTTGAACAGGGTAGAGAGTGTTCCAAATCGCATGCGTTTATCTCCTGACGTTTAATCGGTCGAAAACAAAGAGTTGATATCAGCCTGATGTCCTGGAGCTGCTGACAGCTGGGCCGCGACCCAGCAGGCGCAGGATCAGGCCGGCGGGCCCGCTCTCGTACCAATGGCGCGTCGGCTTGTCACGCCGTGCCTGGCCGATGGCCTGGGTCATGCGGTCGAGGATGATCGCGAGGATCACGATGCCTACACCACCGATCGTGGCCAGGCCCATGTCTAGGCGGCCGATGCCGCGCAAAACCATCTGGCCGAGGCCGCCGACCGCGATCATCGAGGCGATCACTACCATTGACAGTGCCAGCATCAGGGTCTGGTTGACGCCGGCCATGATGGTCGGCATCGCCAGCGGCAGCTGGACCTTGAACAAAAGCTGGCGACGTGACGCGCCGAACGAGCGCGCGGCCTCGACCAGGTCCTCCGGCACCTGGCGAATGCCCAGACTGGTCAGCCGGATCAACGGGGGCAGTGCAAAGATGATAGTGACGACGACGCCGGGAACATTACCGATGCCGAACAGCATGACGACGGGTACCAGGTAGACGAAGGCCGGTGTGGTCTGCATCGCGTCTAGGATGGGCCGCAACATGGTGGACGCGCGTTCACTGCGCGCCAGCCAGATGCCGGTCGGCAAACCCACTACCAGACAGAAGAAGACCGAGGTAATCACCAGCGACAAGGTGACCATGGCCTCGGACCATGCACCGATCAGGCCCACGATTGCCATCGATATCACCGAGCCGATCGCCAGCCGGCGACCGGATGCCTGCCAGGCGAGCAGACCGATGATCAGCAGCATCAGGACATCGGGCACCGCCAGCAGGGCCGATTCGATCCCCGTAAGCGTCGCATCGATCGGCCAGCGTATCGCCTGGAACACACCGCGAAAGTTGTCCACCAGCCACTCCAGGCCATGGTCAACCCAGGTACCGAGCGGGATTACCGCCTCCTGAAACGGGTGCAGCAGGTCGAGTTCCGCCTCAGTCGCGCTGCCGGCCGTATCTGCCAGCCAGTCGCCGCTTGTCGTCTCGGTACCGCCGTCGGCGGTCGCGTCATCAGCGACACCCCAGGGGTTGGGCGTTGAGGGTTCCGCTTGGGTTTCGGTTGCGCCCCAGGGGTTCGTTTGCGCCTCTTCTGCCATCAGTCTGCCTCCCGGTCGAGTGTCTCGAGCAGACCCGCCTTGGTCACTACGCCGAGGTAGCGGCCACCTTCGCCGACGACAGGCAGGCCGCAAGGCGAGCTGGCAACCGCGCCGATCAGGTCAGCGACGGGGGTATCGGCATTCAGTAACGGTAGGTCATCGAGATAGGCGTTTGAGAGCTTGGGCTCGTGCGTTTTGAGCTGTGCGGTCAGTGAGTCTACCGAGACCACACCATAGAAACGCTGTCCCTTGTCGATCACATAACCGTAGTCACGATCATACTCCTTCAGTCTTTGCAGTGAGCGACGTACGCCATCGTCGTGCCGCTCGATCACGGTGACCTGCGTCTTGCGCGCGATATCGCCCGCCTTGAGGACGGTGGCGACATCGACGCCGCGGAAAAAGGCACGCACATAATCGTCGCTCGGGTTGCGCAGGATCTCGTCCGGCGTGCCCACCTGGACTACCCGGCCACCCTCCATGATCGCGATCCGGTCGCCGATGCGCATCGCCTCGTCGAGATCATGCGAAATAAAGATGATGGTGCGGCTGCTGTCTTCCTGTAGCTTGAGCAGCTCATCCTGCATCTCGCTGCGGATCAGTGGGTCGAGGGCGGAAAAGGCCTCGTCCATCAACATCACCGAGGGGTCGTTGGCGAGTGCCCGGGCCAGGCCGACGCGCTGTTGCATGCCCCCGGAGAGTTCGTCCGGATAGCTGTCGGCCCAGGCCTTGAGGCCGACCTGATCGAGCGCGCCCAACGCGCGACGCGCGCGCTCGGCGGCATCGACCCCGGCCAGGTCGAGGCCGAAGGCCGCGTTCTGGACTACGGTCAGGTGCGGCATCAGCGCAAACGACTGAAATACCATGCTCATGTCCTTGCGCCGCAGCGCGAGCAGTTCCGCGTCATTCATCGCGGCGATGTCACGACCGTCTACCAATACATGGCCGGCGGTCGGCTCCATCAGCCGATTCAACAGGCGCACCAGCGTGGATTTGCCGGAACCGGACAGGCCCATGATGACGAAGATCTCGCCCGCTTTGATGGCGAAACTGGCATCGCAGACGCCGACGGTCTGGCCGGTGCGCTCGAAGATATGATCCTTGTCCACGCCTTGTTGCAACAGCTCCAGCGCCTTCTTCGGCTCATCACCAAAGATCTTGTAGAGATTCCTGACGACGACCTTTTCTGTCTTCTCAGTCATTCCCGGACTCGTTCAGTCTTTCCGACAGTGTTGCTGAGGACCATGCAAGCAGCCCACTAGGGCGCCCCGAAGTCGTAGCGGAGGCCGGCGGCGACGACGTAGCCACCGTCACAGGCCCAGCAGGTCTCGGCTGCGCCACCGTACTTGGTGGTGATCGCCGCGGTTTCTTCCTCGCTGTAGTACTCGACGAAAAACTTCAGGTCGTCGCGGTATTGGTGGTCGATGCCAAGTTGGATGATCTGCTCGCCATAGTTATCCACATCGGCGATCATCGCCTTGAAGGTGTTCTTGCCGACCGTGTAGCCGGCATACAGGTTCATTGCGGCATCGCCGTCGGCGCCATAGCCGTTATCGATATCGCTGTCGTGCTGTTCGTACTTGGCACCGATGAACAGGGCGTCGGTGGCCTGCCACATCAGTGAGGTCCCCCAGATCTTCGAATCGTTGGCGCCACCGAGATCGTCGAGGCCGCCAGCAAAGGTTAGGTCGCCGATGTTGTAGCTGACGGTGGCCTGCCAGCGGTCGTCCGGCTTGCCGTTGTTATCGGCCGCACCGTTCTCATCGCTGTAGGCGGCCGCGGCGGAGAACCCGGCGAAGCTCGGCGTGTAGTAGGCGATGGTGTCGCCCTTGCGGAATGTGGTGTAGGTCGCGAAGCCGCTGTAGTAGCTGCTGAACATGTCGACCGGGTAGGCGATCGCATTGTAGTAAGGCATCCACATCTGGCCTACCGCCAGGTCACCGAAGGTACCCTTGATACCGATCTTACCGATACGGATGTCCTCATCCTGGTCCCAGGGGTCCTGGACGGCCTTGTTGGGTACATCCAGCGGCAGCTCGAGCTGGCCGTAGGCGGTCACGTCTTCGTTGAAGGCATAGCTGGCCGTGAAGCCGATGCGCGAATAGGCGTCACGCCAACCGATGTAAGAGTCCAGCGCCTCCTCGTTGTCCGGCTGGACGGCCTCGCCATGCACGCGCAGTGAGGCATAGAACGCAAAATCGATCGGAACGCTGCCGCCGGTGGTTCCCCGTGTCTTGCCGCTCGATGCGCCGAAGTCGTAGCGGAGGCCGGCGGCGACGACATAGCCACCGTCACAGGCCCAGCAGGTCTCGGCTGCGCCACCGTACTTGGTGGTGATCGCCGCGGTTTCTTCCTCGCTGTAGTACTCGACGAAAAACTTCAGGTCGTCGCGGTATTGGTGGTCGATGCCAAGTTGGATGATCTGCTCGCCATAGTTGTCCACATCGGCGATCATCGCCTTGAAGGTGTTCTTGCCGACCGTGTAGCCGGCATACAGGTTCATTGCGGCATCGCCGTCGGCGCCATAGCCGTTATCGATATCGCTGTCGTGCTGTTCGTACTTGGCACCGATGAACAGGGCGTCGGTGGCCTGCCACATCAGTGAGGTCCCCCAGATCTTCGAATCGTTGGCGCCACCGAGATCGTCGAGGCCGCCAGCAAAGGTTAGGTCGCCGATGTTGTAGCTGACGGTGGCCTGCCAGCGGTCGTCCGGCTTGCCGTTGTTATCGGCCGCACCGTTCTCATCGCTGTAGGCGGCCGCGGCGGAGAACCCGGCGAAGCTCGGCGTGTAGTAGGCGATGGTGTCGCCCTTGCGGAATGTGGTGTAGGTCGCGAAGCCGCTGTAGTAGCTGCTGAACATGTCGACCGGGTAGGCGATCGCATTGTAGTAAGGCATCCACATCTGGCCTACCGCCAGGTCACCGAAGGTACCCTTGATACCGATCTTACCGATACGGATGTCCTCATCCTGGTCCCAGGGGTCCTGGACGGCCTTGTTGGGTACATCCAGCGGCAGCTCGAGCTGGCCGTAGGCGGTCACGTCTTCGTTGAAGGCATGGCTGGCCGTGAAGCCGATGCGCGAGTAGGCGTCACGCCAACCGATGTAAGAGTCCAGCGCCTCCTCGTTGTCCGGCTGGACGGCCTCGCCATGCACACGCAGTGAGGCATAGAAGTCGAAATCAAGGGCGTGTGCGGTGGAGGTGGCAGTTACAAAGATCGCCGCAGCGAGCAGGAAAATGGTTTTTTTGGTCATCTTTTTATGTGCAGATAACGGTGCTGTCGTTGGTCGAGTAAACGCTTTGATTCAGCGACCATGCTGGTGCGTCGGTCGATGGAAAGCAGTTGCGAGTTGCTCTGGCTCGGGAAAGAGGTCAGTGGCCGCCAATCCAGAGGCGGCCGATGAGTGCGGCGAAATGCCGTGCACGGATAGTCGAGCGGTGTTGTCCGCACAGCGAAGGGTACTCGAACAGCTTGCGAAGCGGCGAACAGGTTAATGGCCACTTGGTTTTATGTATATCAATAGCGCCGGATTCGCGGACAAGTTGCGCCACTGACGTAACAGTTTCCTGTAAGAACACGATATTACGCAGATTTGGTTTCGAGACAATGCTGTTGCAGCACTGGGACATTGCAACCGAAGAAGTAGGCTCTGTTGCAATCCTGGAAGTCGCTTTCATACTGAAGCATCTGGTAGTTCTTTGCAAATCAGGCCAGGGTCTGCGCATCGGTGCCACATTTTTTTCTGGCGCGGGGTTGGTCCTCCATTCATCGACAACTACAGACGTGCATCGGTTGTCCATCAGCGCTTCTTGCGAAACGAATAGTGGACCTTGGTAGGCAGTTCACAGAATGTTGTTCGATGGCGCTTCAGCTGGCGGCGTGAGCGAGAGCAAAGTGAAAACCATGTACGCGGCGATCTACATAGCCGGGCTGCGTCGGAAGGATCCTGCCAGGCTGGCAGCTCAGTTCGGACCAACTCCCTCGATGACTGAGCAGTAGCTGGATAACGTGATTGAGTGGATAGGCCTCGCTGTCCGTGCGCCATTCGGCCTTATCAAAGTCGATCCGGAGAAACTTCCGCCGGGAGCGGAGTTTCGGGCAAGCCCCGAAGGGGTTTGACCCATGGATGGGCCAAACAAAATGGCAGGAGTCATCCGGCAGAAGCGGATAGACGCCGATTGTCTTCTCGCCGGCAAGGTGGCTATAGATGAGCGCATCCGATACAGGTGCTCAACGCGCAGGGACGGGATGTGCTCGAATTCGCGCGTGTTGGCCGTGACAAGTGCAACGTCGACGGCCAGCGCGTGAGCTGCGATCGAGTGGTCGTTCAGACCAATTGGGGTTCCCTAGCCCATCACATTAACTGATAAGAACGACGCACAAGCGTCCACCAAGCGCAAAGGGAAAAGGTATCCAGGGTCACGGCATTGTGCCCGTTGTTTCTGTCGGAGATTGAATTCTCCGTCGTGATGTGGAAGGCGCAGCCCGGTCATTGTTGCGGGGTATGTACGCTAGCGTACGGAACTGCAGGAGGATCGCGCGTAGCGTGTAGCAGTTGCGCAATGCCTGTCACTTCGCGACAGGTCCAGATTGCGAGTCGCCGATCCCGTCATACATCACGTCGTTGGTGTGCTTCGTAGCAAACGGTTTCACCGGTCCCGATTGAGAGTATTCACAGATGAAATTGACCTTTCCGAACCCGAGCCGCAGTTTCGACGAGAGCAGCAATCGCGTCCTGTTCTGGGGATACGATCGTGCGATCGAGGTTTCGTTCTTTTTGGAGGTGGAAGCGCTGCGGCGACTGCGGCCGGAACTGGATGCGGCCGAACAGGGATTTCTGAAGACGTTCGATGAGACGCGGGACCGGATCCACGAGGTTGCCGACAAGCTCTACGTTCGTGGTGGCCAGGGTAAAGGCGATTACGCTTATGTCCTGTCAGCGGCGGATTTCTGAAACGGCTTGCTCCGCCGGGCGCGGACAGTTTCTGCAAAGTGACGGCCTTTTTTCATCGCCGAACCGCTGGCGCGTTTTCGTCGGGATGGCTTTGTTAGCGCGCGGTCCGCCCGGATCTGCGATGCGTGCGATGACTCCACGCCTGGCGCATTGCCGTTCGCGGTTCACCAGGTCGTGCTGTGCTATTCCCGCGGCCATAGGGAATACGGGGTGAGATCAACATGGAAAGTGGCGTTCGCTGACCTGTTGCGGCGTTGCCGTTTGGCCAGTAGACAGGCGACAGTTTTGCCACGTGGCGCAAGCTCCGCGCGGGCCGTGCCACTTGTTGATGAGCCACCGCTGCGCGCTGAGCTGTTCAGCACCGATCAGATGGAGCAGCATGGTGCACGGCTCGCATCGGCCCACAGCGTGACGTCGGGACGTGTCCCCGAACGGCTGCTGGCACGTCTGGCCGGGAACGAGGGCGTGCTGACCGAGACCTGCGACAGGCTGACAACGGCGGTGACCGCGAAGCATCGGATCACTCCCGCCGGAGAGTGGCTGCTGGACAACCGCTATCTCGTCGAAGAACAGATCCGTACGGCCAGACGCCACCTGCCCAAGGGATACAGTCGCGAGCTGCCAGCGCTGGCTGATGGCGTTTCCGCCGGGTTGCCGCGAGTGTATGACATTGCCCTGGAGACCATCGCGCATGGTGATGGGCGGGTGGACCCGGACAGCCTCAGCCGCTTTGTTGCCGCATACCAGAAAATAACCGCATTGCAGCTGGGTGAGTTGTGGGCCATCCCGATCATGTTGCGACTTGCGTTGCTCGAGAACCTGCGTCGCGTCGCGGTACGCATCGCCGCCGGCAGCGCTGAGCGCGATCTGGCACTGGCCTGGGCGGGACGGTTGACCGAGATTGCCCGTGAGGACCCGAAGAGCCTGATCCTGGTGATTGCCGACATGGCACGTTCGAGCCCTCCCATGACGTCGCCGTTTGTATCGGAACTTGCGCGCCGTCTTCAGGGTCAGGGCACGGCCCTGGCCCTGCCGCTGACCTGGATCGAGCAGCGGTTGGCTGAATCGGGCCTCAGCATTCAACAGCTGGTGCGGTCGGGTAACCAACAGCAGGCTGCCGATCAGGTTTCTATCAGCAACAGCATCGGCAGTCTGCGTCTGCTGGGGACGCTCGACTGGCGGGAATTCGTGGAGACCTTGAGCCGGGTCGAACAAGCCCTGCGCACAGACCCGGTCGACGCCTACGCCAAGATGGATTTCGCTAGCCGCGACCGCTACCGACATGTTATCGAACAAATCGCGCGCAGCAGCGGGATGGCCGAGGAGGTGGTGGCGGGTCGCGCGATCAGGCTTGCGCAAGCGGGCGCCGCCCAGGGCGTGGAGCCTGACCGGACCGGGCATGTGGGCTACTATCTGATCGACCGTGGTCGCGCTGAATTGGAGCGAGTCAGCGAGGTGCGCCTGCCACTGGCCGCTGCGCTGAGGCGCGCGGCGAGCCGGACGCCGCTGTTGTGGTATCTGGGCACGATCACGCTGCTCGCCGTGCTCCTCACGGCAGGCCTTCTAACAGCGGCGCGCATGGACCGCATGGTCACTTGGGAGTGGCTGACACTGGGCGTGCTGGGACTGCTCGCCGCCAGTCAACTCGCGGTGGCACTCGTGAACTGGTTGGCCACGCTGTTGGGATCGCCGCATCCGCTGCCACGGATGGATTTCTCCACCGGCATCCCGACGGCATCACGCGCCTTGGTGGTGATCCCGACCATGCTGGCCAGCCGTGACAGTGTCGAGCGCCTGGTCGAGGCATTGGAAGTCAGGTTTCTTGCGAACCGTGACGCGAATCTGCACTTTGGGCTGTTGACCGACTTTGCCGATGCGGTCGAGGAGTCGCTGGCCGAAGATGCCGGTTTGCTGGCGTTGGCCCGGGAGCGCATCGAAGCGCTGAATGTGCAATACGCCGGTGGCAGCAATGACGCTTTCTTTCTGTTCCATCGTCCGCGCCGCTGGAATCCGCACGACCGCGTCTGGATGGGCTACGAGCGCAAGCGCGGCAAGCTGGCGGACCTGAATCTGCTGCTGCGCGAGAACAATCGCGACGGCTTTTCCCTGATCGTCGGTGCGACCGCGGTGCTGAAGAGTGTGAAGTACGTGATCACGCTGGACACCGATACGCAGCTGCCGCGTGACGCCGCGCGGCAGTTCGTGGCCAGTATGGCGCACCCGTTGAATCGTCCGGTCTACGACCCAAGGTTGCAGCGTGTTCGCGCCGGCTACGGGATACTGCAGCCGCGCGTGAGTGCGAGCCTTCCGGCCAGCAGCCAGTCGCGCTATGCACGCTTGTATGGCGGCGAGCCGGGCATCGATCCCTATACGCGCGCGGTTTCCGACGTCTATCAGGACCTGTTCGACGAGGGCTCGTTCATCGGCAAGGGGATCTACGACGTCGATGCCTTCGAACTTGCGCTGAAAAACCGTTTTCCCGCCAACCGGATCCTCAGTCACGACCTGCTGGAAGGCTGTTATGCACGCGCCGGACTGCTCAGTGATGTGCAGCTGTACGAAGAATACCCGGCCCGCTATGGCGCCGACGTCAACCGCCGTTATCGCTGGATTCGCGGCGACTGGCAACTCGTGGCTTGGCTCCTGCCAAGGGTGCCGGGGCCAGACAACGGGCGGCGCCTAAAGAATCCGCTCTCCGCACTGTCGCGCTGGAAGCTGTTCGACAACCTCCGACGCAGCCTCGTGCCGGCGGCCTTGATCCTACTGTTGATGATCGGCTGGACGCGCACTGAATCGGCCTGGCTGTGGACCCTGGCGGTGCTCGGCGTACTGCTGTTGCCGCCTGCACTCGTCAGCCTGCTGGACCTGTTGCGTAAACCGATCGACATGCGCCTGGGCCAGCATCTCAGCGCCACGATACATGCCACCGGCCAACGTTTCATCCAGGCGGGCTTTGTCCTGGCGACATTGCCGCATGAGGCTTTCTACAGTCTCGATGCGGTCCTGCGCACGCTGGGTCGTCTGCTGTTTACGCAGCAGCGGCTGCTGGAGTGGAGTCCATCCACCGTCCAGGGCGGCACGGGTGCCGCGGAAGGAGCGACCGACATCCATGGAGGGGCAAGTGTCGCAGGAGGCGAGACGCCGCGAGCGAGCGTCGACCAGGAACGAAGCCGGTCTGAAAGTCTCGCGGCCTCGTTCCGCAGCATGTGGTTCGCCCCGTTGCTTGCGATCGGTACTGCCGCGAACTTGACCGCGGTCAGTCCTGCCTCGCTGCCGTTGGCGGGTGCGTTTCTGCTGCTGTGGCTGGCATCGCCGGTGATCGCCTGGTGGATCAGTCTGCCGCCTGCGCAGCAAGAGGCCCGGCTGTCGGCCGAGCAGCTCCACTATCTGGGTCGGATCGCGCGCAAGACCTGGGCGTTTTTCGACACCTTCGTCAGCCCTCAAGACAACTGGCTGCCACCGGACAACTACCAGGAATACCGCGACGCCGCGCTGGCCCATCGCACCTCGCCGACCAACATCGGGCTGGCGCTGCTGGCGAATCTTTCCGCCTACGACTTCGGCTACATTCCGGCCGGACAACTGGTTGAGCGCACATCCGGCACCCTGCAGACGATGGCGGGACTCGAGCGTCACCGCGGCCACTTCTACAACTGGTACGACACGCAGTCACTGCGGCCGCTTCCACCCGCGTATGTCTCGACGGTCGACAGCGGCAACCTGGCAGGTCACCTGCTGACCTTGCGGCCGGGCCTGATCGCGCTGCTGGATTGCCCGATCCTGGCACCGCGTTGGCTGGATGGCTTGGGCGACACCGCTGAGATCGTCACGCTGGAGGCGGGCGAGCGCGCCGCGGCTGCGCTGACGGAATTCCAGGAAACCCTCACGGCAGCGCGCGCGTTGCGGCCAGAGAAGTTGTCGATGGCGCGCCAGCTGCTGGACCGTTTGGTGCGAGTCAGCGAGGTGTTGGCCGCTGACCTGGGCGATGCCGAACAGGATGAGGCGGCTTGGTGGGCAGGCGCATTGGTCCGTCAAACCGAGATCGTTCGTGACGAACTGGTCTACCTTGCGCCGTGGAGCGGGTCAGCGGTGTCATTCGACGCGCTCGATGACCTGCCCGCGATTGACGAGATCCCGACATTGCGCACGCTGGCCGGGTTCGATGTGACCCTATCGAGCGCTCTCGCCGAACGGAGCGATGCTCGGGCGACGAGCGCGCAGGCGGTATCGTTGGCCGAGCTGCGTGCACAGATCGCGCTCGGAAGCGCGCGTGCGCAGGCGCGGATCGCAGACATCGAGCGTCTTGCGATGCTGAGCGGTGAACTCGCCGACATGGAGTATGGCTTCCTGTATGACAAGCAATCCCGCCTGCTCAGCATCGGCTATAACGTGGACGAGCGGCGCCGTGACGCGAGTTACTATGACCTGTTGGCATCAGAGGCGCGGCTGAGCGTTTTCGTCGCTATCGCCCAGGGGCAACTGCCCGAGGAGAGTTGGTTCGCCCTCGGCCGTCTTTTGACCAGTGCCGGTGGTCAGCCGATTCTGCTGTCGTGGAGCGGCTCGATGTTCGAGTACCTGATGCCGCAACTGGTGATGCCGACCTATGCGCACACGCTGCTCGATCAGACCGCCAAAGCGGCGGTGGCGAGGCAGATCGAGTATGGCCAGCAACGCGGCCTGCCCTGGGGCATGTCCGAATCCGGATACAACACCGTCGATGTGTATCTGAACTACCAGTATCGCGCGTTCGGGGTGCCGGGCCTGGGACTCAAGCGCGGCCTGGTCGAGGACCTGGTCGTTGCGCCCTATGCCTCGGCGCTCGCGCTGATGGTGGCGCCCGAGGCCGCCTGCCAGAATATGCAATCGCTGTCTGCGCTTGGCGCAGAAGGGCGTTTCGGGCTGCATGAGGCGGTCGATTACACGCCTGCCAGGCAGCGCCGCGGGGAATCGCATGCACTGATACGCTCCTACATGGCCCATCACCAGGGTATGAGTCTGCTCGCCATGGCGTATCTGCTGCTCGACCGCCCGATGCAGCGGCGCTTCGCATCCGACCCGCTGCTCCAAGCCACGCTGTTGCTGCTGCAGGAACGCATTCCGCGAGCCTCGGCGCTCTATGTACACAGCGCCGAGGTCAGCGCCCTCGAGTCGGGCGCTGAAAGTCAGGCGATGCCGATACGTGTGTTGAACAGCCCCGACACGCCGATCCCCGAAGTCCAGCTGCTGTCCAACGGTCGTTACCATGTGATGGTGACCAATGCCGGCGGTGGTTACAGCCGCTGGAACGATCTGGCGGTGACGCGCTGGCGTGAAGACGGTACGCGCGATCCGTGGGGCACCTTCTGTTACCTGCGCGACGTATCCTCCGCAGCAGAGGCGGGCGCCAGCTGGAGCACGGCACACCAGCCCACGCTGCAGCGTGGACACGGCTATGAAGCGATCTTTTCGGCAGGTCGCGCGGAGTTTCGTCGACGCGACGGTGATTTCGATACCCATACCGAGATCGTGGTGTCGCCTGAAGACGACATCGAACTGCGCCGGGTGCGCATCACCAGCCACGCAACGGCGCGTCGCACACTCGAGATCACCAGCTACGCCGAGGTGGTGCTGGCGCCCGCTGCAGCCGACGACCTGCATCCGGCGTTCAGCAAACTGTTCGTGCAGACCGAGATCGTCACAGCGCACCGCGCGATCCTATGCACCCGCCGCCCGCGCTCGCGCGACGAGGCCGCGCCGTGGATGTTTCACCTGATGGCGGTGCACGACGCGCAGGCCAGCGAGTTCAGCTACGAGACCGACCGCGAGCGTTTTGTCGGCCGCGGCCGCAACGTCGCAGCACCGCGCGCGATGCAGACCGGCGCGACCTTGTCCGCGAGCCAGGGCTCGGTGCTGGATCCGGTGGTGGCAATCCGCACTCGGATTACGCTCGAACCGGATCAGACGGTGTGCGTGGACCTGGTTTACGGTGTCGGCGAAAGCCGTGTTGCGGCGCTTGGCCTGGTCGAGAAATACCAGGATCAACGACTCGCCGACCGGGTCTTCGAACTGGCCTGGACCCACGCCCAGGTCGTGCTGCGCCAGATCAATGCCTGCGATGCCGACGCGCAGCTGTATGCGCGTCTGGCCAACTCCGTCATTTTCGCCAACCCGGCGCTGCGTGCCGAGAGCAGCATCCTGATGCGTAACCGACGCGGTCAATCCGGCCTGTGGGGCTATGCCATCTCGGGAGATCTGCCGATCATGCTGTTACGCATCGCGGATATCGCCAATATCGAACTGGTGCGTCAGCTGATCCAGGCGCATGCGTATTGGCGTCTGAAGGGACTGGCGGTGGATCTGGTGATCTGGAACGAGGATCGCGCCAGCTACCGACAGGTACTGCAGGACCAGATTCTGGGGCTGGTCGCGGTAGGCCTGGAGAGCCAGGTGATGGATCGTCCGGGTGGCATCTTCGTGCGCTCGGCAGAGCAGATATCGGAAGAGGATCGTACGCTGTTTCAAACCGTCGCCCGGGTCGTACTTGGCGACAATCGGGGAACCCTGGCGGAACAGGTCAACCGACCCGGTCCGCCGCGCGTGCGCGTGCCGCGGCTTGCTCCCAATCGGCCTCGCCAGGACGAAGCGCCCGCTGCATTCGAACCGTCGCAACGCGAGCTTATTCTATCCAACGGTATCGGCGGCTTCACCCCGGATGGGCGCGAGTACGTCATCACCACGTCGCCGCGACAGATCACACCGGCGCCCTGGGTAAACGTGCTGGCCAACGAGCAGTTCGGCAGCGTGATCTCGGAGAGCGGTCAGGCCTACACCTGGGGCGAGAATGCGCACGAGTTCCGCTTGACGCCGTGGCACAACGACCCGGTGAGCGATACGAGCGGCGAGGCCCTTTACCTGCGCGACGAGCAAAGTGGCGACTTCTGGTCGCCGATGCCGCTTCCCAGGCGTGGCGCGACGCCGTATGTAACCCGGCACGGCTTCGGCTACAGCGTGTTCGAGCATACCGAGGGCGGCATCCATAGCGAGTTGTGGGTCTATGTTGCGCACGATGCGGCGGTCAAGTTTTCCACGCTGAAGGTACGCAACCTGTCCGGCAGGCCGCGCATGCTGTCTGCGACCGGATACGTCGAGTGGGTGCTGGGCGTTTTGTCGCCGGGTTCTGCCATGCATGTCACCACCGAGGTTGATCCCTATAGCGGCGCCATCTATGCGCGCAATCCCTACAACAGCGAATTTCCGGAGCGGGTCGGCTTCTTCGATGTGGACGATCCGCATCGGACCTTCAGCTGCGACCGCGTCGAGTTCATCGGCCGCAATGGCAGTCTGGAGAATCCAGCGGCGCTGACCCGTACCCACCTGTCCGGGCGGGTAGGCAGCGGCATGGACCCCTGCGCCGCGATCCAGGTGGCCTTCGATCTGGCAGACGGGCAGGAGCGCCAGATCACGTTCCGGCTCGGCCTCGGCGGGATACCCGGTGGTGACGATGCTCTTCGGCTGGTGCATCGCTTTCGCGGCGTCGATGCGGCGCGGCGTGCGCTCGAGGCGGTGTGGCAGTACTGGAACCATACGCTCGGCGCGGTGCAGGTGGAGACGCCCGACCAGTCACTCAACGTCCTGGCCAATGGCTGGCTGCTCTACCAGACTCTGGCATGCCGGTTGTGGGCGCGTAGCGGGTACTATCAGTCGGGCGGCGCCTTCGGTTTTCGCGATCAGTTACAGGATGCCATGGCCCTGGTGCACACGGAGCCGCATCTGCTGCGCAGCCAGCTGCTGCTGTGTGCCGGCCGCCAGTATGTCGAAGGGGATGTGCAGCACTGGTGGCATCCACCATCCGGCCGTGGTGTGCGTACCCATTGCTCCGATGACTACCTGTGGCTGGCCCTGGCGACCTGTCGCTATGTGCAGAGCAGCGGCGATACCGGCGTGTTGGATGAGCCCGTGTCGTTCCTGGAAGGTCGTCCGCTCAACCCCGAGGACGACTCCTACTACGATCTGCCCGGCCATACTGAGGTGACCGCGACGCTTTACGAGCACTGTGTTCAGGCGATCCGCCATGGACTTGCTTACGGTTCCCATGGGCTGCCGTTGATCGGCTCGGGCGACTGGAACGACGGCATGAACCGGGTCGGTATCGAGGGCAAGGGGGAAAGCGTGTGGTTGGGGTTTTTCCTGTTTGAGGTGCTGCAGCGGTTCGGTGCCCTGGCGCGCCTGCGCAACGACACGGCGTTCGCCGAACTGTGCGGGATCGAGGGCAGGCGGCTGGGTGACAACATCGAGCGGCACGCCTGGGACGGTGCATGGTATCGGCGCGCCTGGTTCGACGACGGCAAGCCACTGGGATCAGCGGGTAACAGCGAATGCCGTATCGATTCGATTTCGCAGAGCTGGGCTGCGCTCTCTGGTGCGGGCGATACCGATCGTATACGCCTGGCCATGGGCGCGGTGGATGAGCATCTGGTGCGCCGTGAGCATGCGCTTGTCCAGCTGCTCGATCCGCCGTTCGATAAAGCAGACATGGACCCTGGCTACATCAAGGGATACGTGCCGGGTGTACGCGAGAACGGCGGGCAGTACACGCATGGCGCCATCTGGGCGGCCATGGCGTTCGCGGCGCTGGGCGACAGCCGCCGCGCGTGGGACCTCACCACCATGATCAACCCAGTCAACCATGCGAAATCACGCGAGGCCATCGCCATCTACAAGGTCGAGCCTTACGTGATGGCGGCCGATGTGTACGCGGTCACGCCGCACACCGGGCGCGGCGGCTGGTCCTGGTACACCGGATCGGCCGGCTGGATGTACCGCCTCGTCGTCGAGTCGCTGCTGGGCCTGCGGCTGGAAACAGACAGGCTTTACGTCACACCCTGCCTGCCGGCGCACTGGCACGGACTGACGATCCACTACCGTTACCGCGAGACGGTCTATCATGTCGCCATCGCGCAGATCGCTGCGGGTGAGGATCAACGTGGCGGCGTGACGCTCGATGGCGTCGAGTTGGACGGCCAGGCCATTCCGCTGGTTGACGATCGTCGGGAACATGCGGTCGCGGTGAGGGTGCTGGTGAACACGGCGGCGGATGTTGGCGACGTGCCCGCCGCGGGACCTCAGCTGGCGTAACTGAGTACAGCGAAGAAGTGGCAGGCCGAGCCTGCGACGACAAACACATGCCAAAGCGCGTGTGCATAGCGGAAGCGGGAACCCAGGACAAAGAACACGATGCCCGCCGTATAGGCGAGCCCGCCGGCGACCAGCAGTTCAATGCCGTGCAGCGGCACGCGCTCGGCCAGCGGTTCGACCGCGATCAGTACCAGCCAGCCCATCAACAGATACAGTCCAACCGACAGCCACGGTTGCGACAGTCGATCGAAGGCCTTCATCACGACACCGAACGCAGCAAGCGACCACACCAGCCCAAACAAAGTCCAGCCCCATGCCCCATGCAGTGCGCCCAACGCAAAAGGCGTATAGCTGCCGGCGATGAATACGTAGATTGCGCAGTGATCGAGTTTTAGGAAGACGCGCTTGGCGCGGCCCGCCGGCAGGGCGTGAAAAAGAGTAGAGGTCAGATACAGCAGCACCATGGTCGCAGCGAACACAATGTGACCGACAAGCTCGGCGGCACTGAGCGTGCGGGTCGACACAAACAGGAACGGAACTGCCGCGATGGCGGCCAGCAGCGCCACGCCATGGATCACACTGTTGGCGATTTCCTCTCCGGGACTTTGCGGACGTTCATCGGTCTCATAGGTAGTGATCGATGGCATTTGGAGCGCCTCTGCGCGCAATTGCCCTGGCTGTCATTATACTGAGCGTAGGGTGCATTCTATAGGCTGGTGCAACGAACAGGCGGGCTGGCTCGGCCGGTGTTGTCGAAAGCTTAAAGCATGATTCGCGCGTAGGTGGCCCGGTCGATCGCGTAACAGCCGCAGGATATCGCCTCCAGCCCGGGTCGATCGAGAATCGTGATATCGCCGCGGCGATAACTGATCAGTCGGCGCCTCTGCAACGAACTGGCGGCCTTGGTCACGCCGACGCGGCGCACGCCCAGCATGAAGGCAAGAAGTTCGTGCGTAATGTGGAATTGGTCCGAATGTGCCCGGTCGTGGGTCATCAGCAGCCAGCGGGCGAGGCGCGCCTCGACCACATGAAAATGCGTACAGGCGGCTGTCTGTGCGACCTGACTCATTGCCACGTAGAGATAGCGTTTCATGCTGCGTGCCAGCGAGGGACTCTTGCCGAGTTCGCGGCGAAAGGGCGCTGCGTTCATGCGCAACGCATTGCCTGCCCCCTGCACCAGTGCGTGCAGGGGGGCGGAATCCACGCCAAGGATCAGGGAGATTCCGAGCATGCCCTCGTTGCCGACCAGGCCAACCTCGAGTGTCGTGCCCATGTCGATGGGGGTGGTTAGTGATATGAAACTCGCGGTAGGGAAGTAAACGTGGCGTATGCACTCACCCGGCTCGGCGAGCACCTCGCCAATCAGTAGATCGACCGACTCGCAGCCCGCGACGAAGCGCTGACGGTCTTTTCGCGGCAGCCCGGCGAGCAGACGATTGCCGACAGCAGCTTGGGGGAGTGGCATGTGCGCTCTCCTGTTGGTGAGATCCGGTAAGCAGCACCCGCGATGCAATCGAGGCAGTCCCGGTGTTGCATGCCGACTCGAGGTGCATGGCATCGCCGGTATCGTGGGTGCTGAATATGCGGTGAACTACAACACTGGTCTGGGCGGCAGCGTACATAGCAGGCCCGCGATGCGAATAGGCGGTTAGCGCCGGTCACCGGGAGGATCGTGCCTATCACGATGTCATTGCGTTTCGCGGGAAGCTTGTGAAGTCCAGCGTGATCTCATGCTGGTTTATTCCTGGCGACCATGCTGACCTTTTCCTGAATGATCTTTTCGGCGCGCTGGCCAAGAACCCGCATGAGGTGATGGCGGTCTACGATCATCGACACAGCGACTGCCTCGCGGGCAATGGGGTGGGCTGGGGATCTGGAGATCGCGTGCGGAAATCATCCCGCTTTGGGGCGACCAGCTGGATCGACGCTTCCAGTGCCAGCTGCCGGGACCGGCGCATGTCTTTTCCAATTGCAGGCTGGCGGGCTGCCGGGTGGTCGTGCAATGACTTCAGGAGGGCGGAGCGGTAGCCGGTCCATCACAATGGGGGCGATCAACCGGTCAGCGGGCCATCTCGCGCCCCGCCCATCCGATGGCCAGTCAGATGGGAATTGGGGCGCTTGGAACATTTGCCTGCACCAGACCAGGCGGCCTTTGTCCCTCAAGCGCGTATCACCACTGAGGGCCACCCATCATCCCCGGCCAGCCGGGGGAACCGCCCATCATGTTCGGCCAACCCGGCGAGCCACCCATCATGTTCGGCCAGCCACCCTGATTTCCGCCGAACCCGGGCCAGCCCTGTGAACCACCCATCATGTTCGGCCATCCCTGGTTGCCTGGGTAACCCTGAGAACCGTAATAACCCTGGTTGCCCGGGTAACCCTGATAACCGGAGTAACCTTGGTAACCGGGGTAACCCTGGTAACCACCGGCCAAGCCTGGATCGCCCCGATAACCACCCGTTGTGCCTGGGTAGCCCTGTTGGTTCGCCATCATGCGCGGGTCGTTGCCTGGCATGCCGGCATTAGCCTGCGGCCCGCGCTGGAAACCAGCACCTTGGTGGCCACCGGCACCACCCATCATGGGAGCGGCCGGCGCAGATGCGTCCTGTGCCATTGCGCCAGTTGCTGATGCAGTGCACGCAATGAGTGCGGCAGCAAGTATTGTGTTGTTCATCGTACCTTCCTGTAGTGAGTAATCGAGTCCGCTGTGGTCGAGCCAGGCCCGATTCCGGTCGGAGATTCCACGGCGCAACAGCCGAGGCTGTCAGCGCCGTTGTTTGGTTTCACGAGCGGCTCCCGCCATTGCCGGATCAGTGCGGGTGGACCAGTGCAGATTGGTTTTATACTCGCAACCCCGCACGGCTTCTGTGCGGTAGCGAACACAACACCGCTGAACATCTCGAGAAGGTCACGGAACCAGAGTGGCTGTCTCAACGAACGATGGAATCCGGAAGCAGGCGATCGAACTCTTTCTTGACTACCTGGTAACACTCGCATACACGTGCCTCCAGGCCAGTACGGTCCAGTATGGTGATTTTGCCCCGGCTGTAGTGGATCAACCCGGCGCGCTGCAAATTGCCGGCGGCCTCGGTGACCCCCTCGCGACGCACCCCGAGCATATTGGCGATCAATTCCTGGGTCATGTTTAGTTCGTTCGACGACAGGCGATCTAGACTCAGTAGCAGCCAGCGACACAACTGCTGATCTACAGAATGATGCCGGTTACAAACCGCCGTCTGCGCCATCTGCGTGAGCAGGGCCTGGGTGTAGCGCAGCAGCAAGAGTTGCATCGGACCTGCACGGAAGAAAGCGTCTTTCAACAACTGCCCCTTGAGGCGGTATGCATGGCCGGCACTCTGCACCACGGCCCGACTGGTCGTCGTCTCCCCACCCATGAAAACCGATATACCGACGATGCCGTCGTTGCCGACCACAGCGATTTCCGCCGACGCGCCATCCTCCATCACATACAGCAATGAAACGATGCAGGTGGTGGGGAAATAGACGTGGTACATCGGCATGCCTGGTTCGCATACCGCTACGCCCAGCGGCATCGGGACGAGCTCCAGATGAGGAAAGAGGTGCGCTTGTTCTTCCTCCGGCAATGCAGCCAGCAGATAATTCTGGCGGGGATGTGGTTGGGGGAGATGTGAACCAGTCATTCGCGAACTCAGTATGCTTGACCGCACGCCAACCAGTTTCGCTGGCGCGCCCAGACGAAGACCCTCAGTGCCTGCTGTGAGACGATTTAGTTTCAATTCTAGCGGAAATCGTCGTGGCCTGGCTGAACGGTCAGGACTCTGAGAAGCTTTAGTTTTCTGCGATTACCATCGGCGAGCTCGCTTACGGCCTGCTTATCTTGCCTGATGGCAAACGCCGATCAGGGCTCTGAGAACGATTCGTCGACCTGGCCTACGACCAGCGTGCGCTTGCCTACGATGAATCCGCAGCCCGCATTTACGGTGAGCTGATGGGCGATCGCAAGGAACTCGGACCTCCGATCAGCGTGCCCGATGGACAGATCGCTGCAATTGCGCGTTTAAACCATCTGGCGATGGCGACCCAGAATGTCGTCGACTTTGAACACTGCGGCATCGAAGTTATCAATCCTTTTGAGGTTGCGCTTTGAAGCGCGGATCGATCCAGTGTTGGGAGGTCTGCCGTCGACCGCGCAGGAATGGGCGCGGGGTAAAAGGCACCCGAACGGACAAACGGCCTATCGCTGAAGCTGCTCAACTGCGCCGACCAAGAGGTCTCGCCAGTCGCTTGAATGGGCAAGCTTACGACGGCGCCGCCTCCCGGGGCCGCCAGTGCCTTTCTAGACCTGGGATCCTTCGGCACGCTGACCATTTGCGCGAACACCATGTGATCGCCCGAGCGCGTTGACGACCGCGTTGGCAGCGCCGCTCGGTTAAGCCTGAAGAGGTGCGACGGCGTGCGACCCAGCGCCGGCTCGCTGCTACGGCATTCGTGCTAATCTCCGATCCGGAGGCAGCCCATGTCCGTGCTGACGATCCACCACCATACGATCTATCGCTACCGCACCCCGGTGGCGTTCGGCCCCCACCGGCTTATGCTGCGGCCGCGCGAGAGCCATGCGTTGCGGCTGTACGAGCACGAACTGGCGATTGCGCCCGCCGCGGTCGTGACCTGGGCGCATGACGTCGCCGGCAACAGCGTGGCGACCGCCAGTTTCTCTGAACCGTCCGACACGCTGATTGTCGACAGCGCCGCGACGTTATCGCTCGACGTCGATCGCTGGCCGGTCTTCGATATCGCCGCCTCGGCCCAGCGCTTCCCGTTCTTGCTGAGCGAGGACGAGATGACCGATCTCGGCGCGCTGCGCCTGCAGGCCTATCTCGACAGCGCCGGGAGGGTGCGCGAATGGGCGCAGGGCTTCGTCGCCGGCCCGGGTCCGGGCGGCGGGGTCGACACGCTGTCGCTCCTGAAAGACATAAGCGCTGGCGTCGCCGCGCAGATCGCTTACGAGACGCGGGAGGACGAAGGTGCGCAGTCGCCTGACGAGACGCTGGCGCGCCGCAGCGGCTCGTGCCGCGATTTCGCGGTGTTGTTCGTCGATGCCGTCCGCAGCCTCGGTTTCGGCGCGCGCATCGTCTCGGGTTATCTCTACGATCCCGATCTCGATATGCGCGGCACGGCCGGCGCCGGTTCGACGCATGCCTGGGCGGAGGTCTATGTGCCCGGCGCCGGCTGGATCACCTTCGATCCGACCAACCGCAGCGTCGGCGGTTTCAACCTGATCCCGGTAGCGATGGCCCGCCATATCTCGCAGACGATGCCGGTTTCCGGCAGCTTTGCTGGCGATGCCGGCGCGTTCCTCGGACTCGAGGTGACGGTGACTGTCACGGCAGCGGAAGATGAGCGGCCTGTGATGGCTTGACCGACGACCACTGGCCGGCCCGCATCTGGGCTGACGGCGAGGAGGCGCGGGTTGGCGCGGCGGCTGCGGGTAGGTCGCACCGCTCCCGGTGGATCGGCGCCGTCGAACTCGGAACGCGGCTACTCGTCTGCAGCGTTTACATCAAACGCAAAGCCACCGCCAAGGTCTTTACGTTTGATTGGCTGAAACTGCGCGATTGGGGATCATGCCAAGCTGGAAACAAACTTCTGTGCGGTCTTGCAGGGCGCGTATTATTAACTGATAAATATAGAAAAATTGGTGAAGGCGACGGCAATTGAATGGCCTGATAAATCAATCGCTTGAAATGCGAAATGCCGAATATGCCCGCATAGATACCCCCAGAGCGATTCGGCTCATTTTTTCCCAGTACACTCAGGCCGCCCGGCTGGAGCGCACAAATCGCCCGGAACGATTTGTCGCTTCGGCCCCGCAGGGCTGAGGTGCAGGGAAGCGCCGAACAAAGTGGTAGCCGTAGCTACCACTTGAGTGACCGATCCGCCGGGAGCGGAATGTTTTGTAGGCATCACATCGAGCCAAACAAAAACTGCCGTTTGATCTTGGAAAGCGCGCATCATCAACTGCAAATTAAAGAAAAATTGTGGAGACGGCGACAGTCGCATTGCCTTAAGAATCAATGGCCTAGAATGCTAAACGTCAGCACTACCCCCAAATTGATTCGGCCGACTAAATGCCTCAAATCAGGCCGACTCTATCGCTCCTCCGGCGCTCGCCACGCATCCGATCGTTCCAGTGCATCGGTGCTGCAGATCCGTCCTCGCGCTCGTCGATGTCGATCTATTTCGCGCCTCCGTTGGTCACCGGTTGAATCCTGCGCCAGGCGTGCGGCGTGGGTGATGAGCTCCTTGCGTTGCGTCGCAGCCGCTCAGTCAAAACCAAAGGCCTGAGCAAATCAGCGGGTTAGGTCTACGCGGGGAGGGATTCGATCTCTGTTCGTTTGTCGCGGCGGTTGAGATAGTGAAGATCCCTCAGGACTGATCCTGGCTGCGCTCGTCGCATCATGGTCTACCTTAAAATCCATTCGCCGCTCATCGCCCCGTGAAGGTCGAGGTCAGCCCCACTTTGTGCCATTCGTACCAGGTGCTCGGTCCTTGTTTTCAGGCCAGCAACTCACGTGCGCGATGTAGACGTGCAGGAATATCGATTCCCTGGGGGCACACCTTGCAGGCCCGGCGCAATTCCTCGTCCGATGCCGCGCGCTTGGCAAGCGGTATTGCCCGATACAGGTCACGGGCGCGATCTGTCTTGCCGTAGCTTTCAAAATACATCAGGTAGCGCAGAGATTCGGCGATCGCGACGTCGCGCGCGATGGTCTGCTCGCACAGATGTTTGCAGCCATTGCAGGCGTAGCCGGCGGTCAGGGCGGCGAGCTGATTGAGCTGGTGACTCTCTTCGGCAGTCAGTGAGTTTTCCGAACGTGCTGCAGCGACGTTTTCGCGCACATATCGGACACTGTCCATTTCGGACACGATGGAGTCGATGCGCTCGTCTGCCCATACCGATTTGAGTTTCGCCTGGCCCAGAGTGAACTCCTTGGATCGAAATCCGACCACGGACTCGAGATCGCGTGGCACTGAGCCCTGTGTCTTCATTGCTATCAGGCCGACACCGGCCCTGTGACACGCGTCAATGGCGCGATTGAGTTCAATGTCGCCATAGCGCCGGAAGTTGTAACGAAACATGATTGCGTCGACACCACCGACTTCAGCGGCCCGGTTCATGAGCTCGACTACATTGCCATCGTGGCACGAGAACCCAAAAAACCGGGTCTTCCCCTGGGCCTTTAGCCTTTCGCCTAGCGCCAGGTATTCGCGATCCAGCATCCTCCGGTCGTCGATCCCATGCATGAGATATAGATCGAGGTAATCCGTGCCGAGTTCGGCGAGTGCCTCGTCGATGCCTTCCTGCAGGCCCGACACATGTTCGGAGCCGGATTTCGAGGTCAGCCAGAGACGTTTACGATCGCCGATCTGGGTCAGGAAGTTGGCGATGGCCCGGTGCGATGAACCCCAGCCATAGGACAACGCCGTATCGAACCAGGTGACACCCTCCTGAAACGAGCGATGCATGACCTTGTCGTATCTCGGATCCAGGCGCTGGGCAGTGCCGAGGTGTAAAATCGGTACCTGAACCCCGGTATTGCCAAGCTCTCGCGTCGGCATCGCTGTCTTGCTGGCCGCCGGCGACGTTGAGCTTTCTTCAGTCAAGGCCAACAAGGGCAGCGATGTGGCACCCGCCGTGGTTGCCGACGCCAGCGCCGTTTTAAGGAAACGGCGCCGACTGGCTTCGCTCGGTGATTGGTCTGGTGTGTCGATATCGCGGTCATCGGTCATGGTTCGGGATCCTTATATGGGGCGCACAGGGGTCCTGGAGCGCAACAGCAACCTGCGGTTCTCGGAGCGGCTTTCACCTACCGCGGTCACATAGACGGCCGGTTGATCCTGTACCGGGCATTCCGCTTCGCAGATCCCGCAACCAATACACAGATCGGGCACGATGAAGGGTTTGTACAGGATCACCATCTTGCCAAACACGTCTTTGGTCTCTTCGTCGTGAGTCTGAATGGCTTTGGGCGCCACGGGACAGACTTCTTCGCAGACCACGCAGGGCACCTGATTGGCCCACGGCAGGCAGCGGGTGGTGTCGATGAACGCGGTGCCAAGGCGCACCGGACCCTGTTCTCGGAAGGGGCCCTCGCCGAGTTTTTCGGCAACCGCGATCTTCCGGATGGCGCCTGTGGGACACACCTCGGAGCACAAGGTGCATTTAAGCTGGCAATGGGCGATGCGGAAATTCATGACCGGGGTCCAGACTGCCTCGATGCCGCCTTCCTGCAGAGTAGCCGGCTGCAAGACATTGGTTGGGCACACGTTGAGGCACTGATCGCATTTGATGCAGCGCTCTAGAAACTCCGACTCCTCGACCGAACCGGGTGGGCGAATCATCTTGGCGGAAAAGTTCTCGTCGTTAACCCGCCCGTCGTTGCGCAGCGCCGGTGCGGCGACCAGTCCCAGGGCGCCGGCGAACACGACCTTGCGACGCGATAGATCGGGATAGGGTCGAACCTGTTTGCGGTCTTGGCGCAATGCAGTGAATTCGAGGGCATCCTCCGGACAGTCGTCGATGCAGTTCATACATGCAAAGCATTCCGCCTGCCTGATCTGCGCTTGCGGGTCGGAGGCGCCCTCGCACCGCAACAGGCAAAGGTTGCAGTCTGTGCATTTCTCTACGATGCGATTGATGCGAAACACGCTCTTGCTCGCCATGACGCCGAGCAAGGCACCTAGCGGGCAGACGAATCGGCAGAAGAATCGCGGTTTCCAAAGGTTCATCAGGATGAAGAACAAAAAGATCATGCCGATCCAGAAAGACCCGACAAAGATCCGATGTTCCACGCCGGGTGAGAATTTCAGGGTATCGAGCACAGAGCTATCAACGCCCATGTTTTCGGTCGCACCACTGAGCCGGCCGAGCGCGGTATCGAGTATTGGTGCGAAGAAGGTTGCCATCGCCCGGTACATCATCACGATAGGGTCGAGTAGCCCGATCTGCAGCGCGCCCATGGCCGACATCAGCAGGAACCCGATCAGAATGGAGTACTTGAGAAACTGTGTCGGGTGGTAGCGGTTCTGTTCGATACGCTGAGTCCCTGAGCGATTGTCGAATAGCCAGCCAATGAACTGGTGCAGCGTGCCATAGGGGCAGATCCAGTTGCAGAACACGCGGCCAAACAGAAAGGTGATGACGACCACGATCAACCCCCAGCCGAGCAACTTGTAGACATATCCGGTGGCCAGTGCGGTCGAGAGCATCACGAGCGGGTCCAGTTCGAGCAGTGCCGAGACCGGATAGCCGCCCAAGCGCGACGTCCAGGTCGCCCAAACGGCCAGTACGAATAAGGTGAAGAAAAAGGCCTGCGACGCGATGCGTACCCGGGTGAGACGCAGCCAGCGATTCAGGGCTGTGCCAAGGCCAGCACGTAGCCGACTCATGTGATCACCTTGATGCGACCTTTGTAGTTGACCTTGCCGCTACCCTTTTGCTCGGCCATGTAGAGATAGTCGGGTAATCGTCCAGGGCGCTGCAACAGATGTTCAAAGGCCCAGGCATCGGTAGCCACCGGATCGATGCCGGCGAGGATCGCGTTGCCGTCGCGGACGTTCGAGGGGTCACCACCGGTCGGACCGTTCTCCATCAACACGCGCGTCCCGTCGACGATGGTCAGCGTTGGGCGGATCATGATGGATAGGTCAGAGACGATCTCGTGGATGTCCTGATGGAACTGGTTGCGCCGCCCGCCGAGCAGCCCGTACCAGTTCTTGATGCCCAGCGAGGCGTGACAGAGATTATGGTCTTTGGCAGGAGCGATGCCGATCACCTTGTTGACGTTTTTGAAGGGACGCTTCAAGAACGCCCATTGCTCGATCAGTGTTGCGCCGGGCGTGTACAGCAATTCGAAGGCGTTCGGGTCAGGGAGATAGACACGCCCGCCCGCCTGTTCTGCGGCCGGGCCGATGCCACTCTTGGCAAAGCAATCGGCCGGTGATTCGATCGGGTTGTCGGCGACCCGGACCTCGGCAGCCCGGGCATCGACCAGCAGGAGCCGTACCAGGGTGTCGATGATGGCCGGGTTGGTGGTCGCGCCGAGGTTGGGGGAGCGATCGAACGCCACATTGGGTTTGAGTAGCACCACATCGCCCGGTCGAATGAAATGCGTGAGGCCGCCAATGGCATCCAGCGCCTTGAGCAACATGGTGCGCGTATCGCCGCCGCGTCCGATGCCGACCTGGATGCTGGGGTTGGCCGGTTCAACACGAAAATCCGGAAGCCGGAAGGGTACCTCGACGGGCATACCGCGCAGCCCGCTGTGATCGCGTAGCGACCCCGGGTAGTCCTCAGGCGCATAGGCAAGATAGGCGCTGGCAGCACCGATTCCTCCCAATGCCAGGAGGCGCTTGATGACATCGCGGCGACTGTAGTAATCGCCGCGGTAGTCTTCGTGCGGATACTTTTTACGATTCGTCATCGCCCAAATGCCCGCTGATGCGCTCGAGTAAGGCGGCAATCGCCGCTGTATCGGGTGATTTCTCTATGCCGTAAATATAGTTACCGCGTTGGGCGACGGCAAAGTAGCTGCCGAGGTAGCGGTGGCGGAACAGCCGGTAGGTGTCGGCGCTGTCCAGCTGGTCGTATTCGTAGCCGTGTTCCACGACCAACGCGGCCATCAGGTCTTTCGCGTCAGTGGTTGAGTCGGCGATATGGACGAACAGGCGTGCGTCACCGCCAATCCCGGCGTTGCCGAACCAGAAACGTTGTGCAAAGTCGTACTGAAAGACATTGTTCTCTTGAAACTGGATGTCGGCCTCCGCGATCCCCAGTCGTTGACTCAGCAGGGCAAAGCCGGCCGATACCGGCGCTTCGAGCGTCGTCGCGGCGGCGGATTTGCGGTTGAGCTGCGCGAAGGCCGCTACCAGGTTGAGGGCCTTGCCGGTAATGGCGGCGCTGTCACGGTCACCGGCAATCCGGAAAAAATAACGCCCCGTTCGACCGATGGCCCCTGCCTTGGTGGCGACATAGCTGACGCCGTCCTGTTCGTCTATGGTGCGCCCGGCGGCATGTTCGGAGAAGATGCCCAGGCTGCCGCTCAGGTCGCCCTGGTCGAACAACTCGATCGCGATCTCGCTGGCATCGCCCGACGAGCGCAAGCGCAGGAAGGCCAGTTCGACGAAGCCCTGCTTGATGAACTTTTCGGCCTCACCGTTGATCTTCTCGTAGAGATTGTCCGCCTGGAAGCGTTTGACCCGCCCAACGGGTTGCCACTCGTCGTCCAGGGTGCGAGCGGGAAACGGTCCGAGGTCGAAAGCGGCGCCCGCCAAGTGCTGGCCCGGTTCGACCCAGGGTTTCAGCGGTCGGTTATAGATCTCGATTTGTCGGGAGTTATCGCCCAACAGTTCGATCGCGAGATCGCGTTCGGTCGGATCGAAGTCGTCGCGAGTCGTTGTTACCCAAGCGCCCAGCCCGATCAGCGCCAAACAGATCAGCGCAACCGACAGGTTCTCGCTGCCCGGAATGCGGGCACGCATCAACCGGGACTTGTGACTATTGAACACACGATCGCTGTGCATAGTTTGTCGCTACCCTTGGCCAACGGTTCTGTTGCCCGTCGCTGATCGTCGCATCACGTGGGTTTCCTCATCGTCAACCGCTCCCATCACCGTGCCCAGAGCCGCGTTGCATGACATTCAACATACGCAAAGCCGCACAGCCCGCGCCATAGCCGTTGTCGACATTGACCACGACCAGACCCGGTGCGCAGCTGGCCAGCGCGCTGTGGAGCGCGGTGATGCCATTCGCCGCTACGCCATAGCCGGTCGCTACCGGTACGGCGATCACCAGGCCCGGAACGAGGCCGGCCACGACGCTGGGCAGCGTGCCCTCCATCCCCGCCACAGTGATCACGATGCTCATGTCGCGCAGCTCGTCGACGCGGTCGAGCAGACGCCACAGGCCTGCAACGCCGACGTCGTAGATCTCACGCACGCCGACTCGGTAATACTGCAGGGTGCGGGCGGCCTCACGGGCCACCCGGACATCGGAGCTGCCGGCGGAGACGATCGCCACGCGTGGTGTGTCCTCGGGAACCGGCAAGTGGCCCAAAACAGCCGTTTGTGAAACCTCGTCATAGTCCAGCCGCTCGCTCAGTTCGCTCGACAGTGCGGAAAATTTTTCGCTGTCGAGGCGGGTCAGCAGTAACGGGTCCTCCGCTCTCAGTGCCGCCAGGAGGAGGCGATGGATCTGATCCGGCGTCTTGCTGGCACAAAAGATCGTTTCGTCGAAGCCGAGACGCTGCTTGCGCGAAATATCGGGGGTCAGGTCCCAGTCACCGTTCATGAGCCGGCCTCAGGAAGGCGCTACCCATCTGGTAGGTCTGAAAGGACACGGGCTGTCTAACCCCCGCATCCGATAGCAGCACAACGATTTGCTGTCGCAGGTCGTCGGCCTTTGCGGGATCCAGAACACGGATGCTCTCGGCATCCAATTCGATCACGATTGCCCCAAGACGCACCCGACAGCGAGCCGTTCTTGGTTTCAACTCACGCTGCACGAGTCTTTCTGCGCGGTAGATGGCGTCGAGCACCTTGGGCTCGATCGCTAGGCCTGTCTCAACTCGACTCGAAAGACAGGGCGATGCCGGCAGTGCGGCGAGGTCATGTAACGCAAGCTCTTGTGCCAGTGCGCGTACGGCATCCTTATTCATCCCGGCTTCGACGTACGGATGAATAACCCCAAAGTCGGCTGCGGCACGCAGACCAGGACGGTAATCGCTCAGGTCGTCGCTATTGGTTCCGGATACCAACACGCAGTCCACAGCATTTGCCATCGTCGAGTAAAGATTGGTCTTGCAGTAGAAGCAGCGATCATGCGGATTCGCAATGTAGTTTGCATCGGCGAATTCACGCGCGTCGATTACATCGAGGCGCCAGCCTTCACGGCTCGCATAGCTACGTACACGATCGCTCGCGTCTTCTGGAACAGCGGGCGAGACGGCATGCAGCATGCGTGCATTGTTGCCCATGACCCGATGTGCTGCGAAGGCGAGTGTCATGCTGTCCACTCCGCCACTGACAGCCACCGCCAAAGGGCCGATGTCCCTGATGACCGACTCAAGACGGTGCAAATGATTATTCACTTTCCTGACCCCGGACCAATGGTGTTGTCGTCATCATCCTCCAGGTCGAGGGTATAGGCCTCGCGCCGTCGTTGCTCCCGACCAGCGTGGCCGCCGGGTGCCCCCACGAGATCAGCCATTTCGACCTTTCGTGTCCTTATACCATCCGGCCGCAAGGCGCGCTTCACGCGCACTTGCTCGCCATGCAAGGTGTGGCTGTGTACGCTGCGTGACAGTGTAGCGCGAGCGGCCGTGTGCCAGCGAACACCGAGAGTCGTGGTTTCTGTCAGACATTTGTCCAGGATCGCATCGATGCGCGATAGGTCGCCCAACACCTGGATGCGCATGGTGAGTCTGCCCTTCTTACCAAACACCGGTGCCTGCGTTACATCGAAGATACCCGGCAACTCGCGCAGTCTTTCCAGGCCGATGGCCAGATCTTCGGATGTCTGATCGTCCACCTCGAACTCACACACCGCGACGCTGCTGTCGGCGGCGCGCGAGCGCTGGAGATCGAATAGGCTGACCAGCAGCACATTGCTGAAACCAGGGAAGGTCTTGGTGCCGAATCCGTAACCGCGGCCGAGCATGACGCTGGGCGGCATTCGCGGTTCGAAAGAGGGGTCAAGGTGCTTGAGAATAGCGGCGCCGGTTGGCGTAACGCGCTCACCCTCCACCCCATCGTCAAACACCGGAAATCCCTTGAGGAGCAATGCGGTTGCTGGCGCGGGGATCGGTAACAATCCGTGGGCGCTCGCAACGCGGCCTCGGCCGAGAGGTAGCGGCGAGCACGACCAGGTGGTCGCGCCATTGCGTTCGATCAGCCAGGCGGCGGCAACGATGTCGGCGATCGAGTCCCAAGCGCCCACTTCATGGAATGTCACCTCGTCATTCGAGGAGCCATGCACCTCGGCCTCCGCCTCGGCCAGCAATTCGAATATGGCGATTGCGCGCTCTTTAACAGCGGTTTCGAGTCCACTGTCGTGCAGTCGCTCGCGTATGTCACGCCAACGACGATGGTGATGCCTGTCCGGACGTGTTGGTTGCTTGACTTCGAAGCGATGTCCGGTCAAGGAACCGTCATTGTGCTGCAGGGCGCATACTTCGAGATCGGGCGTCAGACCACTGCTGCGGATGGTCTCGTACAAGGATGTCTGCCAATCACGGTGGTAGTCGAGCATGGCCGCGGCGAACATATCGCCAGCCATACCACCGATTGGATCCAGGTGAATATGCATGCGTCGCCTTTCACTCTACTCGAGAAGGGCCTCGTAATGCGACGAAGCCTCCCCATCGCGTCTCACCCATGGCACGAAATGACAGGGCAATGGCCCATCGAAGTTTTCTGCGGTGCGCGTTGGCGCACGCAAGCCGCAACGACTTGCGTTTCTGTCGCGCGACGGCTTGTTTGCTCCCAAGGCCCACTAGCGTAAAGCTCAATTTTATTCGAGGTTACGCCTCCTGTTCCTCCAAAGAAAGAGGGTTAGCGCATGCGATTCTATCCGCCCCCCGGAGGCCAGTTGCGCGTTCATGAGGTTTTTAGACCGGGTGCAGCAGTTCAGCCAATCGCTTCAACAGCTTCAGTTGACAGTGCACCGCGGTCGGGTGAATACGTGAGCGCTTTTCGAGTAGGCTCTGTTCAGGAAAGTTCAGACCAGCGAGTCAACGGAATCGTCTCCACCACCAACATCCTCGTCGAGCCTCGAAGTCAATAGCTCCAGGCTCTTCGCGTAAATGAGATGGAGGTCAATTTTCGATGCTGAGTACCCTGCAAGCCCACAGGCGGTGTGATTGGCGCTCGACATGCTGATCGAGC
>CAWEET010000010.1:0-216182 GCA_963808165.1 uncultured Gammaproteobacteria bacterium
AGCGGCCAACCGCAGACGCCAATGGCCACGATTAGATGGTGCGTTTTGAGGGATACACATTGCATTCCTGCCTGTATGGATTTCCATTCGAAAAACTGAATGTCCAATTGATTTGGAGCGGCATAACCTGGACTGAAATCTCCGTATCCGCGCGCTGGACCAGTGATAGCTTGCCGTTTCGGCGTGACTACAGCTGGACTCAGTCCGCTGTGCTGCCTTTAGTACAGTCTTCTAAGGCAGTGCCTATACTCCACATCGGCGACGGCCAGCGTGCCGGAGGCTGACCACGCTATGTGGCGGAAGGCCATGACCAGGTGCGGATTCGTAAAGTCTTAAAATCCAATTCAATATGGGAGTCACCTAATGAAAGACACGATGAAGGAACTAAAAACCGTCATGATAAAAGAGGAGGCGTATCGATCTTGTGGCCGGTATCGTACTCGCCGGTGCGTTCAGAAACACAATGACCTCACTCATCAACGACGTGATTCTACCCCCTGTCAGTACCTTGTTGACCGGCACCAATCTTCCCAATCTTTCGTACGTCATCAAGAAGCCCACCGTGGGTATGCCACCGGTTGCGATTGGGTATGGACGATTTCTTCAAACGACCGTGGATTTTTTGGTAATCGGAGCTACCGTAATTACCATTTTGCGAGTCGTTGAAAAAATGACCAAAAATTCATAGGTCGACCGATCGAGGGCTCCATCAAGAGAGGAAAAGCTATTAACTGAGATACGTGACCTGATGCAAAACCAAGCAAGCATAAGCAAGAGCGTCACCGCTGCTCTTTGTAGCACCTCAGCCAGGGCCGGCGAATGGTAGCTAGCGCAGCCGGTACTGAGAAGAGCACTCAACACGGTGGTCGGTGGTCCGCTATGCGCTGTTGCTGTCGGTCGGTAGGCACCCAGCGACTGGCAGTTCATGGCCGACAAGAGAAGTGACCTCAGCGCCCATGACCGTCCGCTATGTGGATACCGGAATGCTGGGCCTTGGAATGTCGCGCATGTCAGCCGGCAATCTGATTCTGAATTTTGGCGGGAGATTTGAAAGTCGCCGCGCGCCCAGACCACTGGCATTACACAAAGTGAGCATTGAAAGAAGGCACCAACGGCCTAGGTACGCGCGACGTACAAGGCTATCGGCGTCGAGTGGGTTGTCTTGATGTGCTCACAGGTGCCCGCACTGGGCTGGGAGATGTTTTAATGTGCCGGCTTCGCATAGAGGGAGCAACCTCTGATGGCAAACAAATGGAACATACCTGATTGGCTCGAAAATGAAGTGAGCGCCAGAGACAAAAGGTGTGTCTATTGCGGCGTTGAATTCTTTTTGAAAACGGTTCATCGCGCTCGGCCGCGAGTTGGGAGCAGATCATCAACGATGCCAAAATTGTCACGAGAGACAATATTGCTTTGTGTTGTCGGGGATGCAATGCGAGTAAAGGGCAAAAACCGTTATCTGTCTGGCTCGAGTCCAAGTACTGCAAGGAGCGCGGTATTACGGCCGAAAGCGTTGCGCCGATAATTCGGCAGGCGATCCAAAACGGTCAGTGATGTCGCGCATAATTTAGCGTCCGTGAACTTCCGTTGAGGCGAACTCGGACAAGCTGCTGTAGCGGCCTTTGGTCCGGAATGCGTGTAGCTACTGCTCATAAAGCATCTGGCGACCGGCAGGCCATGGCCGATTCCGGCGGCTGCTTTGGCGGAATTGAAAGTCTCCTGCCTGGCCGATTAACTCAGATCTGGAAGCGGACCATCTCATTGTGAACCGCAATAGGCAGAAGTCGGTGAGAAACCGTGCATTAGATCATCCTTATCGGCTCTCGGTGGAATTCCGGTGATTCGGTCATGGCGCAAGAGCTTGCGGAGAATCATACTGCCTGAGCTGTTTCATCCGCACTTTCGAGGATCTGTCGCTGCAGACGCTTTCGGTCATTGATGCGCGAGATCAGGTTTCTCTCGGCCTCACGGTGACGCTGCTGCAGGATGCGCAGTTCCGTGCGCAGCTCGTCGATCTCCTGCTCAGCGCGATCCCAGGCCATCTGCAATAGTTCCCGGGAAGACAGATCGTCGTCTGCGGGCGCCTCGATGATGCGTTCAAGTCCGACATCGGAGCCGTTCAGGGCCTCCGAAAGGCGTCTTTCGATGTTTGTTACGTTATTGGTGTTGTTGGAGTCCAGCATGGTGTTGCCTCATTTTAGACGAATAGGGTTCCTATGCTTGAAACTACGATGGTGGGGTCGAGGTATGCGTTTTCAAGTCCGCACCAATGTCAGATGGCTATTTAAGACCGCTGAGTTAACGAGGGAAGATTCTTTCGGTCACCCTGGGTAGGAGCCGCTGGCCCACCGCGGGAGATTTTCCAAGACACACCCGTTGCCCCCGACGACCCGACGCCACTCCGGGGTATCCAGGGAGGTACATGTGAGGGGAGGGTGTGCCCATCGAAGTCGAGTGGGTCGTCTTGAAGAGGTGATCACAGGTGCCAGCACTGCGTGGGGAAATCATTGAATGCTGCTGCTTGGCATGGGATTCCCCAATACTGGGTGGGCCTCCGTGGTTCTCCACTGTTGATGGATTTCTTTGGGAAAGCAGACAGTCGATTGTGCGGCGCAACAGAACGGAGTCGACCCACAGACGCCGGTCAGGTCGCGCCCAGTGAACGGCAGGTCAGTAACAGGAGCGGACCTAGCCAGCCGGGTAATCGAGTTGTCAGGATGCTTGAAACTGCCGGGTAAGCTAACTGGTGCTCTCGGCCAACTCCAGTCCTTTGACGTTCACACATCAACAGTGGTCATACGCTGTCTCCACCCTTACTCGTCTGCGCCTTCACCCAGCGGTTAAGGAATGAGCAGTGCCCGCTCGACAGAGATTCCCTGTCATTTTCCCGTTTATCTTACTCTTCATGATTCTGTTCGTCGGATTTCGGTTTACGATTGACGTGGCGGTCTTCAATCACGCCGACTGCAATTAAGCCGATTCCGATTGCCAGCGCGAATATTGAGGGCGCGTTGAGAAGGAACAAGACGCCGCAACCACCGCCGATACTGAGAAATATGCCAATTACGATAAGCACATAGTAGTCAAATTGGGTTGCCATAGTCTGGTCCACTCAGTGCTTCAGGCTGGTCGTTCTGCCTCGGATTCAGCCACCGCTAAACCCGGCGGGTCCCGGTAGAACAGGTTGTAGGTATCAAAAGGTATGATGCGCCCATCGGGGTGAACAATGTGGATACAGGATCGCTTGATACCGCCAATACAGAAATTGTGGCGGTCAAGAAACTCGACAATTGTCACGCGGAAAACATGCTCGTAACCCATGGACTCCGGGACTTCAAACTGGGGCAGGCAGCACAGCAGTTGACCCAGCCTGTCCGCCGTGTTTTCTGGGCTGCCTGACAGAGAAAGCAGATCAAACAGCCGAGCTTTCAGATCAGGATACTTTTCGAAAGCGATGCTGTTGGGCACGGTGCCGACGAATTCCTCGCGAGGCAACAGGGCCGTGACTGGGGTCAGGGTCTGTTCCCGGCGCAGGCAGTAGCCGATTGCAATGTGCTCGGGATTGCAGGGTAGCGGAACCATATCTTCCTCGCGGAATACATCACTGGTTTCCAGTAATCGCCGTCGTATCCCTGCCAGATCCAGGCGATGGCAACCGCTGTCGAAATCCGGGTTGCGCCCTGCATCCTGAAGCGTCTGGAACGTGACGCCCCGGACGCAACTGTACTGCCTGGCCAGATCAACGATTCCACCCAGCGAACCATCGTTAACGCCAGCTTTCACCGTGACCACGAGCGTCGTCGCCAAACCGTGCTGTTCAAGATTTTTTAGCGCTTGGCTGCGGATTCTCGCAAGATTCGCACCGCGAATGTTTTGCAAGGCATCGTCGTTGAGGCTGTCGAATTGCAGGTATATCTCGAATCCGGGCTTGAACAGCGTCAGTGCCTCGACGAATGCAGGATCGCCTGCCAGCCGCACGCCATTGGTGTTCAGCATCAGGTGGCGAATTGGCCTGCTCTTGGCTAGGCGCAGGATGTCGAGAATTTTCGGGTGAATGCTCGGCTCTCCACCGGAAATCTGCACGACATCGGGTTCGCCCTCGCTGGCCACGATGGAATCGAGCATGCTCTCTATCTCGTCCATGGATCGGTATGTCGCCCGGTGGGGCGAAGAATCGGCGTAGCAGACAGGGCATTTCAGGTTGCAGGCATCGGTCACTTCCACCAGAGCGACACAGGAGTGCTGTTCATGATCCGGGCACAGCCCGCAATCCCAGGGACAGCCGCGCTCGGTCTCCGTCTGAAAGCGCAACGGTCGATCTCCGGGCTTTAAAAAATCCCGGCATTGTCGCCAGTAGTCGGCATCGGAGGAAACCTGAACCTTCTCGACACCGTGTTCAGGGCAGCGTTTCTTTAAGAAAATGGCACCATCCTGCTCGAGAATCTTGGCGGGAATTAGGCGGTCACACTGTCGGCAAAGCGACAGGGTGACGCCGTGATAAAGATAGGGCGCTGCTTTACGTTCTTTCACCATATCCCCGATATACCATCCAGGTCGCGTATACGCACAGAATAAGACACAAGAAATGAAAAAGATTGAATGGACCCACGATTGTTGCGTAAGGCTTCAGAAACTCCCAGAAAAAACGTTGCATGCCGTAAGCACCCATTGCCAGGTAGAACCCATTAACCAGAAAGAATCTTGAGCGTGCCCCGATCCCCACCAGCAGGGCTAGCCCCACTGTCGCCATGGTAAACGACTCGTATAGCTGCACGGGATGCCGCTTGACGGTGTCGCCGAAATCCACTCCCCAGGGTAAGCTAGTGACTACACCGTGGGTCATATCGTCCAGGCCGGCCTGAAAGCAGCCCAAGCGACCAATCGCGATGGCCACGCAAAACGGTATCGAAAAAATGGCGCCGGTAGAACCCACGATACTCATGCGGCGCTTGTAGATCTCCACCAGTGCAATAGCGCCCACCAAGCCGCCGAGCACGCTGCGGGCAAGCGATGGGTGCCCCGAAAGGTAGGCGTTCAGCGTGCCAAACCCAATGGCGCCGGCCAGGCCCCCGATGCTGATGGCCGCAAAATAACCTGCCCCCAGGCTTGCTGAGAGCCGGTCCAAGCGTTTGCGAAAGCGCCAGCGGTACATCGACCATGTCGTCAGGAGTGCGCTCAACCAGGCGACGATATCCAGCAGGGTATGATGAATCGTCAAGTTTTGGCACGATCGGTTCGACGGCTCAGCGCATTCACGATGAGCGTGCCGGGGCATTGCCCGAACAGGCTCATCACGGAGCTTAAGACCGGCAGCCACAAAACCGGCTCCAATGCCGGAAAGCGCCAGGCTAGGCCGGTACACAGGATGATGACGATCGGCTTGAACTTGTAAGCCAGGCGGAAATCATCGCGCGCCATGACAAAAGACAAGCCCAGGGTCAGTAGGGCCGTGAACAGGAACACATCTAGCACAGAGTTCCAGGCTGACCATACTTGTGTGGCGGCCAGGATTCCGCGCGCAATGCGCGACAGCCATTCGGGCACATGCGGCAACATCGGGGGAACCTGCTGCTGGTAAGTCGTGTATTCCTGGCCCAGCGCCTTGGCCAGCAATAACTCCTCATGTCGGGCCCGGTAAAGCATGGCAGGCAAGAATAAGCCAATAGTGGCAATGACGACCCCCGGATTCGCGGCGAGCAAGCCCATTCCCACGCCAAAGATCACCAATGAACCGTAAAGTGGATGACGCGACCAGTTATAGGGCCAGGTCTGCACAATGCGATGGCCTTCAATGACTTCGATCTGATTGCTCCAGTGCCTGCCCAGAGCTACGCGGCCCGCTAAGTTGATGGCGGCGGCGAACAGCACCATCAATGCTCCGGAGATCTTCGCGGCCCACTCCAATTGAGCACCCATCGGCACCCGGCCTACATCGAAGCGCGCTAGAAAGAACATCGCCACGAAAAAAAGCGTCATGGAAAAGGTGTCCACGATCATCCGCCGCTGAGTGACCGTGGCAGCGCTTCGCTGGCGGTAGAACATGAAATTCAAAACCACGCCACTGACAATTGCGCTAGCAGCCAGATAAAGCACGCCATATTCCCACTGGTCCAGCAGGGCAATGGTTCGGTTGTCGTCCAAGTAAGCCATGGCAGGAAGTCAGATTATCGTTAATGCTCACTCAAATCGACGTAGAGGTGGATAGACCGCTTTTTCGCGCGTCAGCAGTCTCTCCTCGCGTCCGTCGGTGACCCTGATCGGGCGTTGATCTGATCTGAGAGGTGGTCCTTAATGACATTTCAGGGCCTGAGATGTCCGCAGACCGGACAGGTCCCAATGTCGATGTTGGGCACCCGTTTCAGATGCTCTAAGTGGAGCAATGTATGCTCGCCAGTCACGTGCGAATCAGATGCTCAGAAGAATAACCGTTCATTTCAAATTTCCTGCCGTTCAGGCTTTCCGGTCCAAGGACAGCTCGGGGTCGTCTTCAGATGTAGGCCATGGCGCTGGCGGGAAGCGATCTGACATCCCGGTCATTGTGCTCGGAAATGTCTCTTTGGTGCCGGGAAAGGCCCATTTTGTGGGCTTCGCTGCAAAAACCCTGACGCTTTCTATTGGCAATTGGTTAAGGACGGCTCTGAGTTGGTACCTGCCGCTCGCCCCTGACCGAGTGCGAGCCGTTTGACACCCCGGCCACTGTGCCGCCGAACTTCCGCAATGCGCATAAAGCTGCCGTCTTCTACACAATCTGGTGGCTGGCAATTCAAGGCCGAAGCAGCATTTCTTCTGCATTGAGGAAGGTCTGCTTATCGGAAACAGGGCTGGCCAGCGAATGGGTCAAACCCCTCCAGATCAGCGGGCACAGGCAGGTAGCTCTGGATGGCTCAGGTATCCCGAGGTGGTGAACTCCCCACGGCGGGCCACAGGTGCCGACATCGGGTGCGCAATCGGTGAGGGGGCAGGGCAGAGGTGACCACCGGGCGACCACCCTGGAGCAGGGGACTATCGGTACACCCACCCAGAGACCAAAGTCCCCCGGTCATGCCGCGATAAGCCATTGATGTCTATGGAATTGGTGGGCCGTGTAGGATTTGAACCTACGACCAAGGGATTATGAGTCCCCTGCTCTAACCGCTGAGCTAACGGCCCGGAGGAGGGATTGCGCTTTTCAGGAGGGGCGTTGCCGGAATCCAGAGCCAGAGGCCGGCAATCCCGGCCTCCTCTCATGCCCGACCTCAGTCGCCGTCGAGGAAGCTACGCAGCTTGTCCGAGCGGGACGGATGGCGCAGCTTGCGCAGTGCCTTGGCCTCGATCTGGCGGATGCGCTCACGGGTGACGTCGAATTGCTTGCCGACTTCTTCCAGCGTGTGATCCGTGTTCATGTCGATGCCGAAGCGCATGCGCAGGACTTTCGCCTCGCGCGAGGTCAGGCCGGCCAGCATATTCTGTGTTGCCTCGGCCAGTCCTTCCATCGTTGCTGAATCGACCGGCGAGACTGCCTGCTGGTCTTCGATGAAGTCACCGAGGTGCGAATCCTCGTCGTCACCGATCGGTGTCTCCATTGAAATCGGCTCTTTGGCGATCTTCAGTACTTTGCGCACCTTGTCTTCCGGCATGTCCATGCGCACCGCAAGCTCTTCCGGTGTGGGCTCTCGGCCCATCTCCTGGATCATTTGGCGAGAGATGCGATTCAGCTTGTTGATCGTTTCGATCATGTGCACCGGTATGCGAATGGTGCGCGCCTGATCGGCGATCGAGCGGGTTATCGCCTGCCGAATCCACCATGTGGCATAGGTGGAAAACTTGTAGCCGCGGCGATATTCGAACTTGTCGACAGCCTTCATCAGGCCGATATTCCCCTCCTGGATCAGATCGAGGAACTGCAGCCCGCGGTTGGTGTATTTCTTCGCGATCGAGATCACCAGCCGCAAGTTGGCCTCAACCATCTCTTTCTTGGCGCGGCGTGCCTTGGCCTCGCCGATCGACATGCGGCGATTGATTTCCTTCACGTCGCTGATCGACATGCAGCACAGGTTTTCGATCTCCGCCAGCTTGCGCTGGCCGCGCATGATGTCCTCGCTGCGCGCCTCCAGGTTGCCGGCGTAAGGCTTCTTGTCTTTGCTCTGCGCTCCCACCCAGTCGAGATTGGTCTCGTTCTTCGGGAAGGAGGCGATGAACTCGCGCCGTGGCATGCCGCATTCATTGACGCAGATCTCCAGGATCAGGCGTTCCTGTTCGCGTACCCGTCTGATGACGCCGCGCAGTACCTCGGTCAGCTCCGAAAAGAGTTGCGGGACCAGACGGAACTCGAGGAATGCGGTGACGGTCTTTTCGCAGCACTTCTGAGATTTTTCGCTGTTGCCCGATTTATCGAGTTCGCGTTTCCAGCCCCGGAACTGCTTGCGCAAATCGCCGACTCGTTGGCTGACCAGCTCGGGATCCAAGCCATTGTCGTCTGGCTCGTCATCGTCGTCGTCATTGTTATCAGCTGCGTCGCTGACTGCTGGCTTTCCGGTCACGTCGGCGACGGTCTTCGCCGGTTTCGGGATGGTGTCGCCGATGTCGGGCAGCGCAAAGCCCACGATCACGTCGGTCAGGCGGATTTGCTCCCGGTCCACCAGGTCGAACTGCTCTACCAGTTTCTCTACCGTCGGCGGGAAGGCGGCGAGCGCGGCGCTCACCTGATTGAGACCGTCCTCGATGCGCCGTGCGATGCGTAGTTCGCCCTCGCGAGTGAGGAGTTCGACGGTGCCCATCTCGCGCATGTACATGCGCACCGGGTCGGTGGTTCGGCCGAATTCGCTGTCCACGGTGGCCAGGGCGGCGGCGGCAGCCTCGGCCGCGTCGTCGTCGGCCGAGACGGCGTTGTCGGACAAGGTCTGGTCGTCGGATTCCGGCGCGGTTTCGTGTACCGATATGCCCATGTCGTTGATCATGCGCACAATGTCTTCGATCTGCTCCGGATCGACGATCGAATCTGGCAGGTGATCATTCACCTCGGCATAGGTAAGGAAGCCTTGTTCCTTGCCTTTGGCGATCAGGTCTCGAATGCTGGATTGCTGCTCTTGGCGGGCCATCGGGATCCTCAGTGTTCGACGCAAACGCCCTCGCGCCAATGTCAGGGCATGGCGTGAGGGCGCGAAATTGAATCCGGTATATTAGCAGTATTCGCGTTGCCCTGCTACTGAATATAGTCGATCTATTCGGCAGTCGATGGCCGGTAGAGTTCCCTAAGTCGTTGTTTTTCTTCTTCCGTAAGGGGCGCGTGGCGGCTCTTGGCCAATAATTCCTCACGTTCTGAACGCAGCTGCTCCGAGGCCAGCGTACGTAGGGTGCCGAGGAACTGCTCTGCGGCGTCGTCCAGAATACCGAGGCCGAGCACCGCGAGCCTTGCCAGTTGCTTGCGGGTTGCGGGGTCCTCCCAGTGCTCGACCAGACCTGCGCTGTGGATGCCCGGCTGTTCGCGCGCAACCGCGATGAGCCCCTGCAGCAGTGGAATTCCGGGCGAATCGAGCCGTTCCCAGCCCCCCGGCAGGTCCAACTGGGCCAATTCGGGGTGCTGGACGAGCAGTGCGACCGCGCGCCTGACCGGGGGGATGCTGCCCTGCGGTCGCCGCACGCGTGGCCGGTCCCGGGGGGCGTTGGCGCCAACCGACGCTGCGGCCGGTCGATCCAAACCGATGCGCTCATAAAGCGCCTGATACATCATGTCCCGAAACATTCCTTGGGGCAGCCGGTTGAGCAACGGTCTGGCCATCTCGCCGAGCCGCGCGCGCCCGTCTAGGCTGTGCATGTCGACCTGGGTGGCGAGCTTTTCGAACAGGAACTCGGAAAGCGGCAGCGCCTGTTCGGCCAGATTCCGAAATGCCGTCGCCCCGGCCTGTCGCACCAGGCTGTCCGGGTCTTCTCCCTCGGGTAGAAAGAGGAAGCGCGCCTGGCGTCCATCGCGCATAAGTGGAAGCGCTGTTTCCAGTGCTCTCCAGGCTGCATCCCGGCCGGCACGGTCGCCATCGAAGCAGAACGTGAGTTCGGGCGTCGCGCGGTACAGCTTGTCCAGGTGCTCGGGAGTGGTGGCGGTGCCCAGCGTGGCCACCGCGTTGCTGATGCCGAACTGCGCCAGTGCGACTACGTCCATGTAGCCTTCGACCACCAACAGGCGTTGTGGATGGGCCTGCGCCTGGCGCGCCTCGTAAAGGCCGTAGAGTTCGCGGCCCTTATGGAATACCGGGGTCTCCGGCGAGTTGAGGTACTTCGGCTTGCCGTCGCCGAGCAGCCGGCCGCCGAAACCCACCACCCGACCGCGGGTGTCGCGGATTGGGAACACGATGCGGTCGCGCAGGCGATCGTAGCGTTTGCCGTGCTGTTCAGTGATCAGGCCTGCCTCGCGCAGGAGCCGGATTGTCGAGTCATCGCTGCCCAGCGTGCGCAGTAGATTGTCCCAGCCGGGTGGTGCATATCCCAGGCCGAAGCTCGCCGCCACCTCCCCGGAGACGCCGCGCCCGCGCAGGTACTCGATCGCGCGCGGCGCTTCGGGATGCTGCCGGAGCTGCTGCGCGAAGAATCGGCTGGCCTTCTCCAGGGTATCGTAAAGGGGGCGATGGTCCGGGCCTTGCTCGAAGCTGGCCTCGCGCGGCACCTCCAGGCCCAGCGCCGATGCCAACTCCTCGACGGCCTCGGGAAAGCTCAGACGGTCGTACTCCATCAGGAATCCCAGCGCGCTGCCGTGGGCCCCACAGCCGAAGCAGTGATAGAACTGCTTGGTCGGACTGACGGTGAAGGAGGGGGTTTTTTCGCTGTGGAAGGGGCAGCAGGCCTGAAACTCGCGGCCGGCCTTCTTCAGCGGAACGCGACGGCCGACGATCTCAACGATATCGGCCCGCGATAGCAACTCATCGATGAAATGCTGGGGAATGGCGCCGGGCATGCTGCAAGGCTAGCACGCTGCCGCAGTGCGGAGTTCAGCCCAGTTTCTGCTTGACCAGGCCGCTGACCATGCCGACATCGGCACGCCCCTGCACCTTTGGCTTCACGATCGCCATCACCTTGCCCATGTCGCGCATGGATTCGGCGCCGGTCTCGGCGATCGCCGCCTCGATGAGGCCGGCAATTTCCGCCTGCGATAGTTCTTCGGGCAGAAAATCCTGAATCACTGCGATCTCGGCAGCCTCCTGCTCAGCCAGGTCGCTGCGGCCGGCATCCGTGTACTGCTGGAGGGAATCGCGTCGCTGCTTGACCATCTTGTCGAGCACGGCGAGCACCTGGGCGTCGTCAAGCTCGATGCGCTCGTCGACCTCGCGCTGTTTGATCGCAGCCAGCATCAGGCGGATGACGCCCAGCCGAGCCTTGTCGCCGCCCTTCATGGCGGCCTTCATTGCATCGGTGATCTGCTGCTTGAGCACGGGAGAGGGATCAGTAAAGGCGCTCGAACCGGCGACTGTCGCGACCGGCCTTCTTTTGCCAACGCTTCACGGCCGCGGCGGCTTTGCGCTTGCGCTCCCAGGTGGGTTTTTCGTAAAACTCGCGACGACGGACCTCGGCCAGGACGCCGGCTTTTTCACATGAGCGCTTGAAACGGCGCATGGCCACTTCGAAGGGTTCGTTTTCTTTGACACGTACGTGCGGCATTGCTTCCTCAATTCAGCAAACGGTTAAACTCGGGCCCAGTCGGCCTTGGTCGACGGGCCGGGAAGCCCGCAAAGGGGGCGAATCTTAATGCCTCGATTCTGAAAAAGCAAAGGTTTCAATGAGATGAAAGTTCTGGGTATAGAGACATCCTGCGACGAAACCGGTGTGGCGGTATACGACAGCGAAAACGGCTTGCTGGGGCATGCGGTCTACAGTCAGGTCGCGCTGCACGCGGGTTACGGTGGCGTGGTGCCGGAACTGGCTTCGCGCGATCATGTGCGCAAGCTGGCGCCGATGATTCGCGAGCTGCTGTGCGGCTCGGGTCTCGGCGCGGCGGATATCGACGGGGTGGCGTACACGGCCGGTCCGGGGCTCGCTGGTGCGCTGCTGGTCGGCGCCGCATTCGCGCGCAGCCTCGCCTGGGCCTGGCGCGTGCCGGCGCTCGGTATTCACCATATGGAAGGCCACCTGCTGGCCCCCATGCTCGAAGATGAGGTCCCGGATTTTCCGTTCGTCGCGCTGCTGGTTTCCGGTGGTCACACCCAGCTGGTGCGTGTCACGGCTGTCGGCGACTACGAATTGCTCGGCGAGTCACTGGACGACGCGGCTGGCGAGGCCTTCGACAAGACCGCAAAGGTACTTGGCCTCGGCTATCCCGGCGGGCCGGCGTTGGCCGCGCTGGCGCAGCGCGGCGACCCTGGGCGGTTCGATTTCCCCCGGCCGATGACCGACCGTCCGGGACTCGATTTCAGTTTCTCCGGACTCAAGACCTTCGCCCTGACCAGGTTGCGCAAGGAAACCGAGCGAACCCCACCGGAACAGATCGCGCAGTTGCATGCCGACATTGCTCGCGCGTTCGAAGATGCCGTGGTCGACACGCTGGCGATCAAGTGCCGGCGCGCAGTCGAGCAGACTGGCAGCCGGGCCCTGGTGATGGCCGGGGGGGTCAGCGCCAACCGCTCGTTGCGCAAGCGCGTCGACCGCCTGATGGGCAAACTGGGGGGCAGGGCCTATTATCCGCGCGCCGAACTCTGCACCGACAACGGCGCGATGATCGCTTATGCCGGTTGGCAGCGCCTGCGCGCCGGGCAGCACGAGGAGCTTGCGTTCGGTATTCGTCCGCGCTGGCCTATGCAGCAACTCGCCAGCGTGTCATAAATCGGATGAGCCGGTCTTGTCCCCCGAGATCCGGCCCTCTTTGCCCTGCAGGATATTGCGGATGTTGCTGCGGTGGCGCCAGAAAAGCAGTAGCGTGATCAGGGTCTGCATCGTTATCAACTCGCCGGACGGCCACACCAGCCAGATATAGAGCGGAGCCAGCAGCATCGATATCAGCGCGGCGAGTGAGGAGATGTTGCCGATCTTCGCCATCAACAGCCAGGTCGCACCGACAGCGGCGCCGATGATCCAGTGCAGGCCGAACTGGATCCCGAGGGCTGTTGCAACGCCCTTGCCCCCTTTGAAGCCGAAGAACACCGGATACAGGTGACCGAGGAAGGCGGCACCGCCGACCAGCGCGAACGTCAGCTCGCTGCGGTCGAGCAGGTGGCAGATGGCGACCGGAATCACACCCTTCAGAGTGTCGCCGAGCAGCGTGATGAGGGCCGCCTTCTTGCCGCCGATGCGCAGCACATTGGTCGCCCCCGGGTTGTTGGACCCCTCAGAGCGAGGATCCGGCAGGTCCATCAGGCGGCACACGATGACGGCGCTGGATACAGAACCGAGCAGGTAGGCGCCGAGTATCAGCGAGACGTCGATTAGGGTCATGGGGCATCCCTGGGTCAATCGGTTATTAGGCGACAGCCCCCAGGTCACGGTCAAGTTGGCTAACTGCTAATATCCGGGCAACTGGGAACAGGTGGAAGCGGCATGGATATCGTATTTTTGCGGGACCTGCGCATCGATGCGGTCATCGGTATTTACGGTTGGGAGCGGCGTACGCGGCAGACCCTGATCTTCGACCTCGAGATGAGCGCGGACATTGCACGCGCCGCCGCCTCGGACGATATCCAGGACACTCTCAACTACAAGGCGGTCGCCAAGCGCTTGATTCAATTCGTCGGCGAGAGCGAGTTCCAGTTGGTCGAGACCCTGGCCGAGCGCTGTGCCGAGATCATCCGAAAGGAATACGGCGTCCGCTGGGTGCGGCTGAAACTCAATAAGAAGGGTGCGGTACGCGGCGCCACGGATGTCGGCGTGATCATCGAGCGTGGGGAACCCTACTGATGCCGCGCGTGTGGGTGAGCATCGGCAGCAACATCGAGCGCGAGAGGCACACTCGTGCCGCACTCGACGACCTGCGTGCACTATTCGGCGATCTGATCGTTTCGCCGCTGTACGAAACCCATGCGGTCGGGTTCGAGGGCGATGCCTTTTACAACCTCGTCGTGGGTTTCGACACCGAGTTGGCGCCTTCGCGACTGCACCGGCTGATGCGTGAGATCGAGGACCGCAACGGACGGGAACGGGGCGGCGAGAAATTCGCCGCGCGAACGCTGGACCTGGACTTGCTGACCTACGGTGGCGCAGTGACCGACGAAGGCGGCAGACGGCTGCCACGTGACGAGATCCAGCGTTATGCCTTCGTCCTCGCGCCGTTGGCCGATGTCGCGGGTGATGAATTGCACCCACAGTTGGGCGAGACCTACCGAAGCCTGTGGGAAAAGTTCGCCCCGGGCGACGGGCAGGGCCTGCGCCGGCTGCAGGATCCGGCCTGGCTGAGGTCGGATAGCCGGGGGAGGCATTGACTCCGCGCTCCGACAACCCCCAGCGGCGCTTGGAAACGTCCGGAGGTCAGCAGGCTGTCGTATTCCTGCTGTTCGTGGCCGGCTACTTCGTTCTGGGTATGGCGGGCCTGCAGATGCAGTCGGCCCAAGCTGGCGTCACGCCGGTCTGGCCGGCGTCCGGCTTTGCCTTCGCGATGGTCTACTGGTTCGGGTTGCGCCAGGCCATTGCGTTACTGCCGGCGATGCTGATGCTCGGCTGGGTGCTGGGGTTGCCTGCGCAAGTGGCGGTCGCCGCCGCGCTAGGAAGTATGCTGGAGGTGGCACTTCCGGTCACATTGCTGCGTCGCCTGGATGTCGATCCAAGCCTGCGCCAACTGCGCGATGCACTGTTGTTCATCGTTCTTGGCGCGGTGATGGGTCCACTGTTCAGCGCCACAATCGGCAGCCTGGCCATGCACTGGTTCGGTGTCAGCAGCCTGGATCTACTTCGGCTTTGGCTGCTGTGGTGGCTTGGCAACAGCCTGGGGCTGTTCCTCGTCGGCGGTTTAGGCCTGGTGGCCGTGGCGGCACGAACGAGAGGGCTCAGGAGTCGCTCCGCGCTGAGTTTGCTGGCCGCCGCCTGCATCGTGGCACTCATCACCCTGGCAGGGCTGTTGCGAGTGCTGGACATCTCATCGCCGCTATTTGTGCTTCTCTTGCTTCCAGTATTCATCTTGGTCGCGCAGCGCGGCGACCAGATCGGCGTATTGTCAATCGGGGTCGTGGCGATGGCCGTGATGATGGGGTCGGCCTACTGGCTGCCGCCCGAGAGCCTGAGACAATCCGATCTGGGGATACTGTACCTCCATGTCAGCCTGCTCTGGGTTGTTGCTTTCACCGGCATGATGATCAGCAGTGCGCGCCAGGAGGTGCGGATGCGCGAGCAGGTTTCCTGGCTGGCGCATCACGACCCTCTCACCCGTTTGCCTAATCGTCATGCTTTCATGGAAAGGCTCCAGGGCCTGTTATCCGAACCTGTTGCGGAGCGCGCCGGTCGCGTACTCATTTACCTTGACCTGGACCGTTTCAAGGACCTCAATGACGCCGAAGGACATCAGGCCGGCGATCAGGTCATGCGCGATGTGTCGGTGCTGCTCGGCGAGGAAATCCGGGCCGGAGATCAGCTCGCCCGTCTCGGTGGCGATGGGTTTGGTGTGATCCTCGATGATTGTCGGCTGATCGATGCCTGTTCGATTTCGGAAAATATCCGCAGCGCCATCGAAGCCTACCGATACCAGGGGCGGCAGGGTACGCGTCGCGTCGAGGCCAGTGTTGGCCTGCTCGAGCTGACCCCGCAACACCTCGCAGCCGAAGGTGCCTTGCACGCTGCGCAAACTGCCTGCAACGAGGCGCAACGTGCCGGTGGCAACCGTGTGTGGGTGTATTCCGATGCGCAGTCGGTCGACGACCCGTAAAGCAGCGGCCTATTGCTGCACGCTCCGCCCGCCGTCGACGGCCAGGATCTGACCGGTAATGTAGTTCGGCCCTGTCACCATGAACATCACCGCCTTCGCGATTTGATCGGCATCCGCTGGCCTACCCATCGGGATGCGCTTGAGAATCTCCTGCTTGGCGGCCTCGGCGAGATAACCCTCGGGCCAAAGGGCAGCGCCGGGCGCGATGCCGTTGACACGTATCTCCGGCGCCAGATCCCGGGCAAGCGACTTGACCATCATCGCGTTGGCTGCCTTGGCCATGCAGTAGATCGGGTGATCGGCGTTCGGCCGTTCGGCGTGAATATCCACCATGTTGACGATGCAGCCGCGCCGTCTGCGCAATTCCGGAGCCGCCGCCTGCGCGAGGAAGAATGGGGCACGGGCGTTGCTGCCGATCAGGTCCTCCCAATGCCCGAGGGTCGCCTCGTGCAGCGGGGTCGGATAGTAGGCGGACGCATTGTTGATCAATACATCGAGCCTGTCGCCGAATCCCAGCGTGGCCTCGATCAGGTGCAGCCAGCTCGTCGGCTCGTTCAGGTCGGCCTGCGCGATTGCCGCCGACCCCGCGCGTAGGGACAGCAGTTCGTCGCGCAGCGACTCCGCTGGGGCAGCCGAACTCCGATAGTGGATGACCACCCGTGCTCCCGCGGCATGCAGATGACGAACGATGGTGGCTCCCAACCGGGCGGCGCCCCCGGTGACCAGCGCGGTCTTGCCCTGCAGGTGCTCAGATGTCTCCAAGTGTTTTCCTCCGGTTGCTAGACTGTTCGGCGAAAGCCGACTATAGCAAGCGCGGTTTGGATTCCGTTAAACCTGTACCAGGGGGTCGACTCTGTTGGAATTGCCCGGTCTGACCGACTCAGAGGTGCAATTGCTGCGCGAGATGCGTGAGCACCTGGCAGGTGAAATACGGGCGGCGGACGGCGCGCTACCGTTCGACCGATTCATGGAGACTGCCCTGTATGCCCCGGGCCTCGGCTACTACGTGAACGGGCGGAGGAAGTTCGGTGAGGCCGGAGATTTCGTCACCGCGCCGGAATTGTCGCCGCTGTTCAGTCGCTGTGTGGCCCGTCAGGTTGGCCAGTGTCTGGGTCTTGTCGATGGCGACACTGTGCTTGAGGTCGGTGCGGGTTCGGGAAAGATGGCGGCCGACATGCTCGTTGAACTGGCGGCGCTGGACAGGCTGCCGCAGGAGTATCTGATCCTCGAACTGAGCCCCAGCCTACAACAGTTGCAGCGTGAAACGCTGGCGGCGCGCGCGCCGCAGTTGCTGCCCCGGGTTGCGTGGCTGCAAGACCTGCCCGAATCTGGGTTCCGTGGAGTCGTCGTCGGCAACGAACTGCTGGATGCGATGCCGGTGCAGCGCTTCCGGCGCTGGAGGGGCGGCTGGCAGGAGCTGTCGGTTGCCGGCGATGCGGACGGTATGCACGATCGCTGGACGGAGATCCGGAGTCCGGGGCTGGCGGGGGCGCTTGCCGCGCTGTGGCCCGACGATGCAGCCGTCGTGGAGGGTTACAGTTCGGAGCTGAACCTGCGCCTCGCGCCCTGGCTGCGGGCCGTGGCTGAACGCATGCAACGCGGCTATCTCTTACTTATCGACTATGGTTACAGCAGGGGCGAGTACTACCATCCGCAGCGTAGCCAGGGAACATTGATCTGTCATTTCCGACACCGCGCCCATGCCGATCCGTACTTGTTGCCGGGGTTGCAGGACATAACCGCGAATGTCGATTTCAGTGCACTGGCGACAGCCGCATCCGATGCTGGGTTCTCCTTGGCCGGCTTCACCACGCAGGCCCACTTCCTGATCGACAGTGGTCTGCAGGACCTGCTGGCGGAGTCCGATCCTTTAGACATCAAGCATCACTTGCAGTGCATGCAGGGGGTAAAGAAGCTGACCTTGCCCAGCGAAATGGGTGAGCGCTTCAAGGTCATGGCGCTGGCCAGAGATGCGCCGCCGGCATTGTCGGGGTTTCGTTCGAGGGATCTTCGTGGGCGGCTTTAGAGTGCCGATCGTGCTGTTGGCCTGCATTACCCTGCTTGCCTGTCAGCCCCGGCCGAGCACGGTGCAACCGGTGCGGGCGAGTCATTTCGAGATCGATGCCGTGGCCAAGAGCGATGTCGACATGGTTGCGGAGACGGGCATCGACCAGAGCTTGCGTTATCTGCGCGAGCTTGCGCGGAAGCTCTATGTGCGTAACCCCGATCAACTGCAGCGTGGTCGTTACAAGACACGCGCAGCCGCAATGAACGCCCTATTCGGCCTGCGCCGCTTGAAACATTACCGTGACCTGCAGGGCAGGCGTTCCTCCGCTGTGATCCATCTTGCCTTTGATGAGAACTACCGCGGGGATCGGGTGGCCGCGTTCGTCGAGGGAATGCGTACCGTGCTGATCGACGGCTACGGCGGTAGGAGCGAGTTTTACCTGAACAACATGCTGGATCCCCAGAAACTGCACTACCTGGCGCGGAATTACGAGATTGCATTCTGGAAACTGCAGCATGATCGTGATCCTAGGGGCCGCCTTTATCTGTTCAGCAATTCACTTGAAGGCAGTGGCGACCTCAGCTTCGAGCGGCTGGCCGGGAAATTGATCGCATTGCAGGATTACATGGCCCAGGTCGTGGCGGACAGCAGCAACCGGCGGATCAAGAATGTCATTCAGAGCATCGCCTCGGCGGTGTTCTTTCCAATCTAGACGCGCTCGGGGCCCATGTTCACCACTCTCGATAAACAATACTCTCGGCGATGCAAAGGCTGAAAAGCCCATGCAGAAATCGACGGCGCTCCACGATGTTTCCGTAGTCGCGGCGTATCGCGCTGGTCTATCCCTGAGGCTGTTGGCGACGGCGGGCGCGTTGTGCTTGCTGAGTGCGTGCAGCTCCGTTGGCTACTATTTGCAAGCGGTCGGTGGCCAGATAGGCGTGATCGCTGCGTCCCGGCCGGTGCAGGATGTCGTGCTCGACCCAAGGACCACGGCCGCCGAGCGTGAACGCCTCGAACGGCTGCCCGATTTGCGGCGGTTTGCGCACGACGAGCTGGGTCTGCCCGCCAGCAGCAGCTATAGCCTGTACGCGGAGGTCGGGCGAGAGGCGCTGGTGTGGAGCGTGGTGGCGGCGCCGTTCGATTCCCTGACGCCTCGTGACTGGTGTTACCCGTTCGTCGGCTGCGCTAGTTATCGGGGATACTTCAGCGAACAGGCCGCACAACGGTTTGCCGGGGAGTTGCGCGATTGCGGCTGGGATGTAGCTGTGGAGGCCGTGCCGGCTTACTCGACGCTCGGCTGGTTCAGCGATCCGCTGCCCAGCACGGTCATCGATTGGCCGCTGCCGGACATCGCCGGCCTGGTATTCCATGAGCTGGCACATGAGGCCCTTTACCTTCCTGGCGACAGCGCCTTCAACGAGGCCTATGCCAGTCAGGTGGAGAGAGAGGGGATGCGGCGCTGGTTGCTGAGCCACGCTGGCGCCGAGGAGCGTCGGCAGCATGCACAGCGAGAGGAACGACGGCGTGATTTCATCCAAATGCTCGGGCGTGCGCGCAGTCTTCTCGAGGAAGTCTACGCGGCCGACCTCGACGCGTCCGCATTGCAGCGGTGCAAGGATGAAGTCTTTGAAGACCTGCGCCGGGATTACGCGGCGACGAAGCGGCGCTGGGGCGATTACAAGGGTTACGACCGCTGGTTCGATCGCCCGTTGAACAACGCGCACCTGGCCAGCGTTGACACCTACTCTGGTTTGCAGCCGGCATTCGACCGCCTGCTGGACCTGCTCGATGGCGACATGCCCGCGTTTCATGCCGCCTGCGGCGCGATCGCTGCGCTACCTGCGGTTCAGCGCCGGGCTTACATGGAACGTCTGTTGTAGTGCGCCCGTCGCCGCGCGGTTCAGCGCTGGCTGAGGCGGCGCAGCCGGCTGAGTTGGCGGTTCTTGTCGACCCCGGTAAGGCAACGGACGCCGGCATTTTCCAGTGACGTCGGTGTCACCCCCAGGGCACTAAGACCATCCTCACCGCAAACGCTCGGCGTACGCAACGAGAGGTAGTTGTCCGGAGTGAATGGTTTGCCTGGAAAGTGTTGCAGGATGGACGCCTGCATTCGTGAGGCCTTGTCGGACAATCGGATGATCCGTTTGTTTTGCCCGGTATTGCGGCTGACGAAACGGACGAGTTGCTCAAGCGTATAGGAATGCGGGCCGCACAACTCATAGTGCCTGCCGAAGGTGCCCGGATCCTGCAAGGCGTTCGCGAACGCCGCAGCGACGTCGCCGACATAGACTGGGGCCAGTTTTGCATCGGGACAGGCCAGCGGCAAGGGGCCGGGGATTTTCAACAACGCAGCAAAGCGGTTGAGAAAACTGTCGTCCGCTCCAAATATCACCGAGGGTCGGAAGCTGGTGACAGCGATTGCCGCCTTCCCCAAGGTATGTGCGCGGTTTTCGCCTTCGCCCTTGGATCGCAGGTATTGACTGCCACCGCGCGCCTCATTGGCGTTCAGCGCACTCATGTGCAGCAGTCTGCCCACCTTTGTGGCCAGGCAAGCGGACACGACGCTCTCGACCAGCTCGACATGGACGTGACGAAAGCTGCGCTCGGCATCGTTCGCGTTGAGTATGCCAACAAGGTGTATGGCCGCATCGCAGTCCTTCAACGCTGTCGTAAGTTGCTCAGGATCGAACAGATCGGCCTCGACGAGCTGGGCAACCGTCGAGAGTTCGCGGTGGCGGTGTGGATGACGCGTGATGATGCGACACTGGTAGCCACGGTTGTGCAGGTGACGGGTCAGATGCCTGCCGACGAACCCCGAACCACCGACCAGTGCAATGCGTGCGATCTTCATGATTGTCTGCGGCTCCGGATGCCATCGGCCCAAGGTCGGGATTCACGGTGAGACCGTGTTCTCAGTGCTAATTCTGCGCTGCGGCGCGGCAAGCCTCAAGTCTCGTCAGCTTGCCGCCAATGTTCAACTGCGGCGTCGCATAAGCAGCATCTTGCCCTGGTTGTCGCGCAGAACCATGCGCCCATCGCGAAACTGGTAGCGATAGTGAGATGTGGTGTTGCTGCCGCGCGGGGTCCACCAGAAGTGCTGCTGATCGTAACCGATGATGAAGTCCTGGTGACGCTCTTTGGAAAGATACAGGCGCGCGTTGCTGCGCTTGATCACGGCCACGCTGCCATTACTGAGTTCCCAGATTCCATCGAGGAAACCGCTCGCGGCGGAAACCCCGCCCTGTCCCTGCCGGCCCGGATTCATCCAGTTGCCGGGAACGTTGCCGGGGGTCGGGAAACCTGCTCCGGGCCAGCCAACACCCGGTGCCATTCCGGTGCCGGGCAGACCGCCCAGCGCCCCAAGAGGCGACATTCCGGGAAATGTTCCCATCGCCGGGTAACCCGGCCAGCCGCCGCTCAGCCCCTGGAGCCCAGCGAACCCGGCGGGCGCCACCGACTGTCCGTAGCTCGGCAGGTAGGGGGCTCCAAGCGGCACATGGTTGCGATCTACCAGTCCGAATGCCTCCATCATGCGCAGCATGGCTTCGGTGAACGGGTTGTCTTGTCCGCCGTACGAACCGTAGGCCGATGCAGAAGTGCTGATTGATAGGATGCAGCAGAGAAACAGAATGGCGCGTGTTTTCACGTGCGCAATATTTCACAGCAGGAGCTTGCTGTGAACCCCGCCTCGGCGCGCACCGGGAGTGACCAGACAGATCATTGCGGATGCCTTTCTGTTACCCGGTTTACGCAGGACTGATTAGGAGTAAACTACAACTGCCGGTGGAGTATTTCGAGAACCAAGATCGATGACGACGAGCGAACCGCAGAAAAAAGATCGCCGCGCGCGCACACATGAAATGGTGCGCAAGCTGCTCGACGAACGCCAGGAGATGTTGACGATGTTCTGTCGGGTCGCCGGTCTTGAGCCGTTCAAGAAAAATCCTGGTGTCGATGTCTTGCAGTCGTTTTGTCAGGTGCTCATCGACTATTCGGCCTTTGGCCATTTCGAGATCTACGAACGTATCGTCGCGGGGCGCGAGCGTCGTGGCCAGGTCTTGGAGGTGGCGCGTGAGGTCTATCCGCGCATCGCCGAGGCATCCGAAGCAGCAGTTGATTTCAATGACAAGTACGATGCCTCCGACCACACCCTCGACCTCGATGAACTCGACCACGACCTGTGCAAGCTGGGCGAAGAGCTGGCAGTGCGAATCGAGATGGAAGATCGCATCATTCAGGCGCTGACTGCCCGCTGATCGCTGGCCTGAGAGCTGTCTTTTCTGACCCGCTATCCACCGCCAGGCGCCTCAAAGTATCGCACCCAAGATCGGATATGGCGTCTTTAGCGCGGATGCTCGAATTCCCAGCGAAGGCAAGTCAGCGAACGATTGGCCCAGGTGCCGTGTGCGGTTGGGTCACTGTCCTGACCGGATCGTTGCGCGTCGACAACCAACCCGCTGAGACGGGTGGCGGGGCCCGGGCGATCGTCTCGGCGCCCGGAATTGCAGCCGCCCTGGGCCAGTGTCTCGGTGGCCGGTTGGCTGTTCCTCGAGACTCGTTGGTGGGACACGGCTCTCTCGATCGGGTCCCGACCTGGATCTCGATGCGCCCACGCGACAATCGCGCCAACTCGGGCAATTGGGTCCACGTGCATTCCATGCTTCCGGGATCGTCAAGTCGGTACCCTTGATCTATGGGAAAATTCGGACCTGGGTTGTCACCCGGAATCCCGGGCAGAGGAGAGATCACCATGTCAGAGCAAGACATAATCGCCAGCTTCAATCCCGACCAGCTGCGTGCCGAAGCCGCCATCCGCAATGCGGCAACAGCAGGCAATCCCGAGGCGCAGTTCCGTCTCGGTGTGATGTATGGCAATGGCGATGGGGTAGCGCTGGACCATCAGCAGGCGCGCACCTGGTTTGAAAAGGCTGCAGCGCAGGGTCACCAGAGCGCGCTGATCACGTTGGCCTGGATGTATGCCAACGGCACTGGCGTGGAGGTCGATGAGGATCGCGCACGCGACCTCTACCTGAAGGCGGCAGAGTTGGGTTCGGCCAAGGCCCAGTACGTGGTCGGAACCATGTATCGTTTCGCGCAATACGGAGCGAAAAGGGATATCCCGACCGCTGTGCAGTGGTATCTCAAGGCAGCAGATCAGGGAATGGCGACGGCCCAGTTTGCCCTCGGCAAGATGCTGATGGAGGGGAAGGGCGTGATGCAGGATGATGCGGCCGCCTTACAGTGGCTGTCGCTGGCTCACGTCAACGGCAGCAAGCGGGCCGAGGACTATGTCAAGCACCTGATCAAACGCATGGACCCTGCCGAGGTGCAGGCCATTCGCGCAAAGATGACCGGGCAGGCCGGTTCAGCTGGCTGATTTCGCTGTTTGTTGGGCGGCCTGAGCGCTGCCGAGCAGGCCAAGGTCAGGGGGTACGGGATGCAGGCGATCCTGCAATCTGGTCGGCGTGCGCCCCATGCGCTTTTCGTAGATCACCGTGTAGGCGAGCACCCGGCGCAGATAACCGCGGGTCTCGTCGAATGGCAACAGCTCTATCCAAATGTCGGCTGGCAGCGTCCGTGCCGGCAACCAGCGTGCGACGCGATGCGGACCGGCGTTGTAGGCGGCGGTCGCCAGCACGGCACTGTCACCCAGCTTCCCTTTCATCTGCTTGAGGTATGCACTGCCGAGCGCGATATTCGTGTCCGGTTCGAACAGTTCGTTGCGGCGCGGAGGTTTACGTTTCAGCATCTGGCGCGCAACGCTGCGCGCGGTTGCGGGCATCAGCTGCATCAGCCCCATTGCCCCGGCGTGTGAGCGCGCGTCATCCATGAAGGCGCTTTCCTGGCGCATCACGGCAAACACCCATGCGATGTCGATGTCGTGCAGATTGGCGTTTGCCTCGACCAGGTCCGCGTACTCCATCGGGAAGCGCAACTCCAGGTCATCCCAATAGCCTGTCTTGGCCAGCGTAAAGATTGCCTGGTCATGCCACCCGAGTTGTTCCGCCAGCTTGGCCGCCGCCTTGAGCTGTTGGGTGTCCATGTCCGCAGTGGCCCAACGCCATTCGCGGCGCGCTTCGACCCAGCGCTGCAGCGCGGACAGCTCGGTCGCGCGTTTGACCGCATCCAGAGCGGAGATCTGATTCACGAGTTCGGCCGTGGCCGGCGTCTCGACATGCTCGAGCTGGTAGTCGCCGCCAATCCGGTCGGCTGCCAGAAAGCCGTAATAGCTTCGGTCGCGCGCCGCCTGTGCGTAGAGTGCCTTGGCCGCCGCGGCATCGCCGTTGGCCTCCAGTCCGCGCGCCAGCCAATAGGTCCAGCGCTCGGTGTCGCGTTCGTCGCGCGGCAGCGCAGCGATCCAGCGGATCACCTGTGGCCAGTCCTCGCGCAACAGCGCTGCGTGAATCCTCGCCTCGTGCACCTTGAGGTCGTCATCGCCGAGCTCGACACCACGAATGAACACATAGGCCTCGTCGCCCGGGGTTCGCACCAGGTTGCGCACGATGTAATGCTCTACGTAGCGGATCTGGTCGGCACTGAACGGATAACGCGGCTTGATGTCCTGCCACAAGTCGAGCGCTTTCGATCCATTCCAGCGCGCCTGGCGACGCACGGCTTGCGAAAGCATTGCCTCCCGGTATGGGTGCGCCGTGGAGAAGGCCGCCTTGTCTCGGGCCTTTGCCGGTGCACGGTAGAGGCTGATCCAGCGCTCTAGCCACAGCTGGTCGGCAGGTGTCAGGTTACGTCCGAGGTATCGCGCGAGCCGCCACTCTCCCACCTTCATCGCCTTCTCGATGCGCCGCCAGGTCATATCCGGCGAAAGCTGGCCGGCAGCGGTCCATGCCGCGAATACGGGATCACAGGCGCGCGGCCTCGACTTGCCATAGAGCCAGATATCGGCCACCTCCGGCAGTGCCTGGTCTGCCTTGCCGGTCTCGATCAGGGCATTCAGCCGATGACACTGTCGTTCAATGCTGCGGGTTGGACGATAGAAAGCGAGGTACTCGGACCAGCGCTGCTGTCTGGCGAGTTGATTGAGCCATTGGGCGCGCAGCCGGTTGGCAAGCGGGGTATCCTGTTGTGCCTTCAGGAATGCGCTCACCTCGCGATTGTCTGCCTGTTTCAGTCTTGATCTCAGCGCCTCATATTCGAGGTAAGGGAGCAGTGGATAGTCGCTAAGACGCCTGCTGAGACGCTGAAACGCAGCCTGGTCGCCGCGCGCGAGGGCCTGTTCCGCCTGAACGAAAAGCGCCCTCTGTTGATCCAGGCTCGCAGCTGGTGCCTGTCCGGCAGAAAGGACGGCAACAACGACCAGTACAGCATTGATGGCGCGCTTCAACACGATGTCGACCTTCCCGTTGTTGAGTCGACCTGAGCGTAGGCGTTGCAGGACCGCATGGCAATAGGGGATTCCCCATTTGGGCGTTGCTTCACGAACGCCGATTACTCAAGCTGACGGCAGTTGAGCGTCATCCTTTAATGACGCGCACACAGGGTGCTCCAATGATCGAACTCCATGACCTGGAACTGGTCCGGCGACTTGTGAAGCTCGCGGCCGACGAAGAGCTGCTGGCCCGCTTCACCCGGGTCAGTGCCGACATCAAGAGCGACGGCTCGCTGATCACCGAGGCCGATCTCGCCATGCAGAATCGTCTGCAACGGGATCTGGCGGACCACTGGCCGGCCTATGCACTGCTCGGCGAGGAAATGACAGTCGATGAGCAGCTACAGCTGCTGGCCGCGTCGGGCCGCCCTCTCTGGTGCCTGGACCCTCTGGATGGCACCAGCAATTACGCGGCCGGCATACCATTCTTCGGCGTATCTTTGGCGCTGATCGCCGATGGGGTCACCCGGGCGGCCGTCGTCTACGACCCGTCGCGCGACGAGTGTTTCAGCGCATTGCGTGGCCGTGGCGCCTGGTTGAACGGCGCACCCCTGATTGCCCCGCGTGCGCCGGCAACCCTGAGTGAATCGATCGCCATGGTGGATCTCAAGCGCCTGCCCGCCGCGCTGGTAAGCTCGCTTGCGCGCAGCACGCCGTACCGCTCCCAGCGCAGCTTCGGTTCCGTGGCGCTGGATTGGTGCTGGGTCGCCAGTGGGCGCTGCCAGGTGTACCTGCACGGCGGGCAGAGGCTCTGGGACTATGCGGCCGGTCAATTGATCCTGAGCGAAAGTGGTGCGGTCGGCGGCCTGCTGAACGACTATGCGGGCGACTGGCTCGATGAGCTCTCGCTGAAGCCGCGCATCGCACTGGCTGCGACCCACGCGGATTTGCTGGTCCAGTGGCGCGCCCGGGTTACCGCAGGGCTCGATGGCTGAAGTCTCGGTCAGTCATCGAGGTCTTCCGCGAGCAGGTTCAGCCAGTGTCGCACAGGCACCCCCTCGGGTTCGTCGAGGTGCATCAGACAGCCGATGTTCGCGGTGACGATCAGGTCCGGGTGGTCGCCGGTGAGGGCGCGTAACTTGCGTCCGCGCAGCTGCTCCGACAGGCTCGATTGCAAAATCGAATAGGTCCCTGCGGAGCCGCAGCACAGGTGTCCTTCGGCGACTGTGGCGAGCTGATAGCCAAGTCGCTGCAGCAGCTGCTCGGTCTTGCCGTTCAACGGCAGCGCGTGCTGCAGGGTGCAGGGGGTGTGGACCGCAATCCTGGCCGTGCGCGGTCGCAGCGGCAGGGACTCTAGCGGTTCTTCGCCGAGGATCTGCAGAGGGTCGCGCAACCTGGCCGCCAGCTTTACTGCTTTGTCCGCGTAGCCCGGGTCTCCGGCCAGCAGTCGCGGATAATCCTGCAGGTGGGCACCGCAGCCGCTGGCGGTGGCGATCAGAGCCTCGGCGCCGTCCTCGAGGGCCGGGTACCAGGCGTCGATGTTGCGACGGGCCATCGCGCGCGCCCGTTCTGTGTCGCTCAAGTGGTGCGGCAGGGCACCACAGCAACCGGCCTCAGCGCAACGCTGCACGGCGATGCCGAGATGCTGCAGGATCCGCTCCAGCGCCGCGTTGATCTCGGGGGCCAGTCCGGGCTGCACGCAGCCCTCGAGCAGCAGTACGTGGCGCATCGCGGTTGCCGCCGGAGCGCCACGCTGCACGGCCTTGGGTGCTGGAATGTTGCGCCGCATGCCCTTCGGCATCAATGGCCGCACGGCCTGTCCGACACGCAACAAGGCGTTGAATCGGCCGCGGTAGGCAAGTGCCTCGATCAGCGCACGCCGCAGCAGCCGCTGGCCGAGCGAGCGCGGGACCTGTCGCTCCACCACTTCGCGCCCGATGTCGAGCAGGCGGTGGTAATTGACGCCGGAGGGGCAGGTCGTCTCACAAGCGCGGCAGATGAGGCAGCGATCGAGATGCTCGCGCACGGTCGCGTTGGCGGGGTCGCCTTCCAGTACCTGCTTGATCAGGTAAATGCGGCCGCGCGGCCCGTCCAACTCATCACCGAGGAGTTGGTAGGTCGGGCAGGTGGCGGTGCAGAATCCACAATGCACGCAGGCTCGCAGGATCTGGTCGGCCTCGCGGCCCTCGGGCGTGTCTCGGATGAAGTCGGCGAGCGCTGTCTGCATGATCGTTCGGCATGTTAGATTTCGAGATCAACAGTTTACCTTGCTTGCCTTGCGCTGAGGTCGCATGATTTCTGGCGGAATTCCCCGCCGTTTTGCGACGTTTGTCTGCTTCGCGGCGGTGGTGGTGGAATACGGTGCCAATACCCGAAATGCTGCGCCGCCGGTTTTCGCCGGCACTGCGACTCGAATGGTATCCACCGTTTCGGGCGATGCGCGTTAAGGTGATCGAACTCGGCGAGGACTGGCGCGAGGTGCGGTTGCTGTTGCCCTTGCGGCCCAACCGCAATCCAGGCGGCGGGATGTTCGGCGGCGCTATGGCCTGCCTGGCGGACCCGATTGCGGCTCTGGCTTGCAGCCGGGCCTTTCCCGGGTATCGGGTCTGGACGCGCGAACTGCGATTGGACTTCCGCCACGAAGGGCGTTCCGACCTCGAGCTGCGGTTTGTGCTTGGGGGCGAACAGGAACGGGTGATCCGTGAGCAGCTGTGCGCCCGCGGGCGTGCGACGCCGATGTTCGAGTATGCCTTTTTTGACAGCGAGGAGCGGTCTTGCGCGGCGGTCCACTGCCGGGTGGCGATCCGCCCGCCCGACTACCGGCCTCAGGCCGTGCAACGAAAGGAGCAGGAAAATCGATGAACCAGGATGACGGTCTGGACATGGACTTGAGCAGCGGCATTGCCGCATTCGAATCCAAGCATTTCTCGACAGCGACACGCCTGCTGGCACCGCGTGCGGAACAGGGTGATCCCGAGGCCCAGTACCGCATGGCGATCATGGCGCAAAACGGGCTCGGCATGGTAGAGAATCAGCCATTGGCCCTGCGCTATATGAAAGCCGCAGCCGAAGCTGGAATGGGGCTCGCCCAGCACGGTCTGGGGTTTATGTACCTGCAGGGCGAGTGTGTCGAGCAGGATAGCGAAAAGGCCCTGCAGTGGTTCGCCAAGGCGGCGGAACAGGGACTACAGGGGGCGATGACCACCATCGGCATGATGTACCGCGAGGGCAATGGGGTGGAGCGCAGCGAGGACAAGGCCAGGGAGTGGTTTCGCAAGGCCGGTTTCGACGATTTCTGACTCAGGACACTAGTCTCCTGGGTCCGCCGCACGGCGTTGCCGAACAGAGGCTGCGAGCTTGTCCAGCAGAGGCATGCTCTCCTGCCAGCCCAGGCAGGCGTCGGTAATGCTCTGTCCGTAGATCAGCCCATCACCGTTGCCATTCAGGTCCTGGCGTCCGGCGATAAGATGGCTTTCGATCATCACACCGATGATATCGCGGTTGCCGCGACGGATCTGGCGCGCCACGTCCTCGCCGACTTCGACCTGCTTGTCGTGCTGCTTACGGCTGTTGGCATGGCTGAAATCGACCATCAGGTTCGGTGTGAGCCCCGCCTGGGCCATTTGCTCGACGGCCTCGGCGACCGATTCCGTGTCGTAGTTTGGCCGCTTGCCACCGCGCAGGATCACGTGCGTGTCGGGATTTCCCCGAGTATTGAATATTGCCGAGCGGCCTGCCTTGGTCAGTGACAGGAAGACGTGGGGCCGCTCCGCGGCACGCATGGCATCCACCGCGATAGTCATGGTGCCGTCGGTTCCGTTCTTGAATCCGACGGGACAGGACAGACCCGACGCCAGCTCACGATGGCCCTGGCTCTCGGTCGTGCGTGCACCGATTGCCCCCCAGCTGATCAGGTCCGCGACGTACTGCGGGCTTATCAGGTCGAGAAATTCGGTGCCGGCAGGCAACCCCATGTTGTTGATCTGGAGCAGCAGTTCGCGTGCGAGATTAAGCCCCTTGTTGATCTGGTAACTTTCGTCGAGGTCCGGGTCGTTGATCATGCCCTTCCAGCCAACCGTGGTGCGCGGTTTCTCGAAATAGACGCGCATGACCATCAGCAATTCGTTCTTCAGGCGATCGCGCACCGGGATCAGTTTCTGTGCATAGTCGATCGCGGCTTCCGCGTCGTGCACGGAGCAGGGGCCAACCACGACCAGCAGTCGGTCGTCCTGGCGGGTAAGAATGCGGTGAATGGCCTCACGCGTCTCGGAAACCGTCTTTGCCGCCTCCTCCGTGAGCGGGTGGCGTTCGTGCAGCACGGCGGGCGGTTCCACTTCGTGTATTGCCTGAATGCGTAAGTCATCGGTCTGTTGCATATTCGTGTTCGGTGTTAGGAATTGCGGCGGATTATAGCGGGGTGCGGCAGGCGCGGCATTCGGGGATTCTCGGCCCCTCTGAACCGACGCTTATACACGTTGCCTGGCACGTCTGGCGAGCCATACCTTCAGCCCTTGTGCGTTGAGCTCGATGTCGGAAGCAAAGATCTGCCGGACCTCGTCCTCCGGCAGGCCGCTGTGGGTGGTCCCGGCACCCACCAGAAGACCGTCTACGGCCTGCATCAGGCGCTCCTCACGGCCCTCGGGACCGCGTTTTTCCTCTTCCAGGGCGATCGCGACGTGTTCACGGATGCTGTCTCGCAGCATGTCGACCCGGGCGCCGGGATCCTCGATCTTGCCGAAATGAGTCACACAGCAGGCCGTCGGGCTGAGCGCCATCATGTGGTCCAGGCTGTCCATCCAGGCCTCCGGGTCGAATGCCACAGGCGTGGTGGTCGCGACGATCAGCGCCCTGCCATCGGCCCGAAATTCGGTGTAGGCCAAGCCGAAGGTGTCGCCAGTGTAGAGGTGGCCGCTGGCTTGGTCGAATATGCAGCCGTGATGGTTCGCATGCCCTGGGGTATGAAGGAACTGTAGCGTGCGTCCGCCCAGTTCGAAGCTCTGTAGATCGGCGGCCGCAAGCGTTCGCTCTTCGGGGATTGCCAGCAGCTCGCCGAAGTCACGTTGGAATGCGTGCTCGCCGTACACGGCCGTTGCCCCAGCCTGTAACTTGCTGGGATCGATCATGTGTGGCTGGCCCTTGGGGTGTACGATCAGCGTAGCAGCGGGGCACGCACGCATCAGTTGACCGGCGCCGCCGGCATGGTCCAGGTGGACATGCGTCGGGATCACATAACGGACCTGTTCCGGAGCGGCGCCGATCGCGGCGATGGCATCGAGCACCCTTGGCAGCGAGTGCTGCGTCCCCGTGTCGATGATAGCCAGCTCTCCCTGGTCCCGGATCAGGTAGCAGGCCGCGTGTCGCGGACAGTAGAGCCCGGTGTCGATCAGGTAGCTGTCGTGCCCGAGTGCTTCTTTCATGAATCCCGTTTCCTGTTCTTTCTGGTCGGCCGACCCACCAGTATAGGCAGGTCGATGCTGCGCTAGCATTGGTTCGTTTCAGTCTTTGTATTACTTGCGCTAACCGCAGTCGGTGGCTTGCTTCTGGCGGGCGATGGCAAAACGCCTGGCCTTAAGGTCGGCGGGACAGAGGCTCATCGCGCTGCGGACTGGGATCTTGGGGTTGCTGGCCCCGGGGCCCTTGCTCGACCTGGAGCTTGAGCTGCCTGAGGCCCTTGTCGTAAGCGGCGCCGATCATGCTGTCGAGCATGAGTCCGACATACCGGCTGAACAGATCCCATCCGAACTGGGTCCGAAATTGCCAGCGGACACGGGTTGAGTCGCCTTCCGGCTCGAGAAGAAAGGTCGCCGTGCCGTCACCCTGGTCGCCGAATTCGAGCTGCATGTCGACCCGCTCGTTGGGGATGCTTTCGGTGATCTGCTGGCTGCCGCGGCCCGCCTGATTGTTGCCGCTTTGCCAGACCATTTTCGAGCCGACACCCTGGTCCGGCCCGTTGAATTCGTACCTGGTGTCCGGATCCACCTCGGACCATGGCGACCAGGCATGGAATGACCGCATGCTGTTGAGGTGAGGGAAGACCCTCTCGCTCGCGGCATCGATGAGGATACTGCGTTCGACCTGAGTGGCCGAGGGCAATAACACGCCGATGACGATCAGCAGGATCAGCAGGATCAAAAGTGTCCGGAAGGCGAGGCGGGCAAAGGCCATTGGGGTCTCCGTGCAGCGGCAGGGGTGCGCCCAGTCGGGCGCAGATCGGCGGGCGCTACCCGATCATTCTACAGACAGGGTCGCCAATTGTGAGCGACCAGCCGGGCGCCGCGTTGGTCATGGGCGAAGCGCGTGATCGCCGCATTGTCGACCTCCACCCGATACCAGTTGATAGCCGGCAGCCGCGCCACGTGCCCCAGTGTGGCGCGGATCACCCCGGCATGGCAGACGACCAGCAGGTGCTCTCCTGGGTAGGCATCGAGCAAATGGTCGAAGGTCGCTGCGACGCGCGAGCCGAACCCATCGAGCGGTTCGGCGCCGGCAGGGCGATTGCGCACCGGGTCGCGGTAAAAGGCGTCGTACTCGGCGGTGCGCTCAGTGCGCAGCCGGTCGCGCCGCTCGCCTTCCCAGGCGCCGAACCCGACCTCGCGCAGGTCGGGCAGTACCTCCAACGGAATGCCACGCCCGGTGGCCAGCCAGTCGGCAAACTCGTGGCAGCGGCGCATCGGTGAACTGATGACCCGCTGCCAGCCGCTGATCCCAGCGGTGGTGTTACGCATCTGTTGCCAGCCCTTCTCGGACAGGGGGTCGTCGACACCATTGCCGCGGAATCGGCTGCCGCCGGTCGGCTCGCCGTGGCGCAGGTAGTCGAGCTGGGTGCTGCGTGACTCTGACATTGGGGGACGGGGTCTGGGCGCTGGTTGCTAGAATTGCATGCAAGGCTACACGTTGGAAAGAGATTGGCAAATGCGCGGGCAGAATAAATACATTGGTATCGACAAGGATCCGCGCGGAGCGATGAACGCGACCGGCAATATCATTCGGGATGCCTGGTTGTTCGGCCTGGTACCCGAGACAGAAACCTGTGAGGGATGGACCAGCCAGAGAATCCAGGCAATCTATGACCAAGTCACCAACGAATGGGACAAGTACGGCCACCTAGCGTCAAATCTCCCACCGGAACTCGCCGCAAGGCATCGCGAGATTTACGACGCCGCGGTCGCGCGGGCGCGGGCGTTGGGCTGGGACCCGGAGCTCGGGGACAACGATTAGGCGGCGTCGACCGACTGGCCGTTCAGCTGCGTGAGCGAAACCCTGTTTCGAGCGGAAGAGCCTGGCCGCGGGGGATGGGGCATTTCGGGGAGTCATGCCACCACCGTCTGCGCGGCGCGCTTTCATGCGGCCGATAGGCGTATGGGTTTGTGCCGCAACGCGGCTCCGGAACCGATTGCGTGTCGCCGAGGGCTCAGCAGTCTTCGCTGATCATCCAGCCTGCGCGGCGACAGCCATCATCGTGTCGGGCATTGCCCGATCTACCGGCCCCGATCATGCCGCGTGGGGTGTCTGCCCTGGCGGCCTCGCGACACGGCCCCCCCTCCCCCCCAGGCGCGCGCCGGAAAATCCGTACTGGCTGCGGGTATATTATGTTAGACTATCAGCATATTTACAGATGTTGATTGGTTGCGGTCCGGCATCCGGGCGAGACGCCGCGGCCCAAAAGGTCTCCTCCGGGGCGAGTGATCGTGCATCCATTACTCTCAAGGCTTTTGCCGTTCCTGCGCTGGTTTCCGATGTCGGCTGCCGGTCTCCGTGCCGACCTGGTCGCCGGGATCACTGTGGCCCTGGTGCTCGTGCCGCAGAGTATGGCCTATGCTCAGTTGGCGGGGCTGCCGGTCGTGTATGGCCTGTACGCATCGTTCGTCCCGGTGATCGTCGCCTCGCTGTGGGGTTCATCCAGCCAGCTGCACACCGGCCCCGTAGCCATGCTCTCGCTGATGTCGGCGGCTGCGCTGATTCCCTTCGCAACGCCGGGCTCGGAAAGGTTCATCGAGCTGTCCGTGATGCTGGCCTTGATGGTCGGTGTGTTGCGATTGGCCCTCGGCGTGTTGAGCCTGGGGGCGGTGGTGAACCTGCTGTCCAGCCCGGTGATCGTCGGTTTCACCAACGCGGCCGCGCTGATCATCGGCCTGTCGCAGCTGAGCAAGGTGCTCGGGGTGCCTTTCCCGCGCACTGAGTCCTACCTGGCCGACCTGTGGCGGGTAATCCGCCAGGTCCCGGAGACGCATCTGTTGACGCTGGGTTTTGCGCTGGGTGCCTGGCTGTTGATCAGCGCGCTGCGTCGCTACCGTCCGCGCCTGCCCGGGATCCTGTTCGCGGTGCTCTTGGCGACCGTGGTCAGTGCGCTGATTGGGTTTGAGCAGAAGGTCACGGTACAGACCTCCCAGATCGTGGACCCACAGGTACTCGCTAGCCTTGAACAGCTCGACCATTCGCAGAAGCGGATGTCGGAAATCACCGCTGAACTGGCCGAAATCGGCCGGCGTGCGGATGTCCTGGAGGGCGATGGGGGGCTGCATGCGGTTTCTCAGGTGGCTGAGGTGCGAGCCCAGGTTCCGGCGCTCGAGTTCGAACAGGCTGCGCGCAAGCGCGACGTGACCCGATGGCTGGTCGAGCTGCACAATCTGGAGCTTCACGGCGCCGAAGAGGCCGACGGGAGGCCGGTGTTTTTTGCCGCCGATGGCGAATCTGATGCCGCGCTGAGCGACCATAGGCGGTGGCGTTTTCAGGGTGTTCGGGACGGTGAGGTCACTTTGTCTGCTGGCGGCGATGTGGTGGGGGTCATCCCTGCGGGGCTGCCCAGCCTTGAGGTTCCGGTCGTCCACGGGGACCTGCTGGTTGCGCTGTTGCCGGCCGCACTGGTTATGGCGCTGATCGGGTTCATGGAGGCCACTTCGATCTCCAAGGCGATTGCCACCAGTACCGGCGAGCGAGTCAACACCAACAAGGAACTCGTCGGCCAGGGGCTGGCCAACATCGCGGGCAGCTTCTTCAACGCATTCACTGTCAGCGGTTCGTTTTCGCGCTCGGCAGTGGCGGCGCGGACCGGTGCCAGGACGGGCCTGTTTGCGATTGTCAGCGCGTTCGCCGTCGTGCTGGTACTGCTGTTTTTCACCAAGTATCTATACCATCTGCCGCAGGCCGTGCTTGCGGTCATTGTGATGATGGCGGTCTTCAGTCTTATCAGGATCAGGCCGCTGGTTCACGCCTGGAAGGTCGATCGGGTCGGTGCTACGATTGGATCGATAACCTTTGTCGCGACGCTGGTCATGGCGCCCGCAATCGCCAACGGTATCCTGCTCGGCGTCTCACTCACGGTGCTGGACTTCCTGATCCGGACGATGAGACCGCGTGCGGAGATCGTCGCACGCAAGCCGGATGGTACCCTTGGCGGTATACGCGCCAACCGCCTGGCGCCGATGAGCGAACAGTTCGTCCCGGTGCGCTTCGACGGGTCGCTGACCTTTGTCAATGTTGCCTATTTCGAGGATATCATCCTGGAGGCCATAGCGGATTTTCCGGAGGCGAAGGCGATCCTCGTCGTGGGCAGCGGAATCAACGACATCGATGCCTCGGGTGAAGAAAAGATCCTCGAAGTGGCCCAACGGTTGCGCAAGGTCGGTGTCACGCTGATGTTCAGCGGTTTGAAGCATCAGGTGCGCAGATTGCTGGAGCGCGGCGGGGTGATCGAGCAGCTCGGCAGGAATGCCTTTTTTTCAGACAAGGAAACGGCGCTGCGGACACTGTTGCAGGCCTATGCACATGGCGCCGCCCGGCAGGAGCTCGGCGCACGAGACCTCGCCGCGGCGGATGTCGCCGCGCCGCGGTGAAGCGGTGGCTAGCCCGCGCCTGACCGGCGTCTGCGCCAACCTGCGGCGGGCTGCCTTTTCGTTTTACGGCATGCCGACGGCACGTTGGCGACCGAATGCCCAGGTGGGCCGGATGCCCGCTTGATGCAGACTCGTTCTTTAGTAGTTGTTGAATGCGGTGAGCGTTTGAGGGGCAGGATCCGCCCGCGGGACCACCGCTCTCGCTATATCTCTCGCCCTTAATACATAGAGTTGGGTCTATGGTTCTCGAAGATAGGATCTATTGGAAAGCGGTTAGGCGCAATCCTATCCTTCAGCACCACATCGAAGGATCCATTTCCGGCTCGAATCAACCAGCGATAGCGCAGGAGTTAAACCATGGCCAAGGCATATGATGCAGGCGTAAAAGAATACCGTGACATGTACTGGACCCCGGATTATGTTCCGTTGGACACTGACTTGTTGGCTTGCTTCAAGTGTACTGGTCAGTCGGGCGTTCCCAATGAAGAAGTCGCAGCTGCCGTTGCCGCTGAATCTTCGACCGGCACCTGGAGCACCGTTTGGTCAGAGTTGCTGACCGACCTTGAGTACTACAAGGGCCGCGCATACCGCATCGAAGACGTGCCGGGCGACAATGAGTCCTTCTACGCCTTCATCGCTTACCCGATCGATCTGTTCGAAGAGGGCTCGGTCGTCAACGTGCTGACCTCGCTGGTCGGTAACGTGTTCGGCTTCAAGGCCCTCAAGCACCTGCGTCTCGAAGACATCCGCTTCCCGATCGCCTACATCAAGACCTGTGGTGGTCCGCCGGCTGGTATCCAGGTCGAGCGTGACCGTCTGAGCAAGTACGGTCGTCCGATGCTCGGCGCGACTATCAAGCCGAAGCTCGGCCTGTCGGCCAAGAACTACGGCCGTGCCGTTTACGAATGTCTGCGTGGCGGTCTGGATATGACCAAGGACGACGAGAACGTCAACTCGCAGCCGTTCATGCGCTGGCGTGACCGTTTCGAGTTCGTGGGTGAAGCCATCCAGAAGGCCCAGCAAGAGACGGGCGAACGTAAGGGTCATTATCTGAACGTCACCGCTGCCACCCCGGAAGAGATGTACAAGCGCGCCGAGTTCGCCAAAGAGGTTGGCTCACCGATCTTGATGCACGACTTCCTGACCGGTGGCTTCACCGCCAACACGGGTCTGGCCAACTGGTGTCGTGAAAACGGCATGCTGCTGCACATCCACCGTGCCATGCATGCTGTAATCGACCGTCATCCGAAGCACGGTATCCACTTCCGCGTGCTGGCCAAGTGCCTGCGTCTGTCGGGTGGTGATCATCTGCATACCGGAACCGTTGTGGGCAAGCTGGAAGGCGACCGTAACTCGACGCTGGGCTTCGTTGACCAGTTGCGTGAGTCGTTCGTGCCGGAAGACCGCTCGCGCGGTGTGTTCTTCGACCAGGACTGGGGCTCGCTGCCTGGCGTCTTCGCTGTCGCATCGGGCGGTATCCACGTATGGCACATGCCGGCACTGGTCACCATCTTTGGTGATGACTCCATGCTGCAGTTCGGTGGTGGTACCCAGGGTCATCCGTGGGGCAACGCCGCTGGCGCCGCCGCCAACCGTGTCGCGCTCGAGGCTTCAGTCAAGGCCCGCAACGAAGGTCGCGAGATCGAGAAAGAGGCCCGCGACATTCTGACCGAAGCCGCACGTCACAGCCCGGAGCTGGCGATCGCGATGGAAACTTGGAAAGAGATCAAGTTCGAGTTTGAAACCGTCGACAAGCTGGACGTCGCCTGATCAGGCGCACGGCACCACTCAACTTAGTGACAGATACAGATAGAGGATAAAGCTATGCCTAGCAACGAGGTTGGTGACTACCAAACCGCCCACACCCTCGAAACCTTCGGTTTCCTTCCCAAGCTCAGCCAGGATGAGGTCTATGACCAGATTGCATACCTGATCGCCCAGGGCTGGACGCCAGCCATCGAGCACGAGCATCCGAGCAAGTCGGCTGACCAGTACTGGACCATGTGGAAACTGCCGTTCTTCGGCGAGCAGGACCTGAATCGTGTGGTCGAAGAGCTCGAGGCCTGCCGTCGCTCGTACCCGGATCACCACGTCCGCCTGATCGGCTACGACAACTACACCCAGAGCCAGGGTGTGTGTTTCGTAGTCTACGAAGGTCGTGGCTGATTTTCGAAAAGCCGTGCCGGGCGCAAGCCCGGCGTTGCAGGTGTAGGTAAAAGAAACGGGGATGACAATGGCACAGAGTGCAAATACCAACAGCAGCAGAGAAGTGGCGCTTGCGCGCCGGCGCGCAATGTCTGCCGGCGGAAAGGCGGCGTTGCCGAAATCGCAGCAGCAGGCGACGCCCAGTACTCCGGCCGCGTCATCTCCTGTCTCTGCGCCTACTCCTCGTGCGCCTGCGCCGCGGGTGCGGGTTGCAGCGACTCCCGTTTCCAGCGGTAGCACTGCCAGGACTGCAGCGCTGGCGCGTCGCAAGGCAATGTCGACACGTGGCAAGCAGGCCGTCAGCGGTCGTGACCGCACACGTACTGCAGCCAACGTTGCCAAATCTGCTGCCGCGGTACCGCCACCCAGCAAGAACAAAGAAGATTGTGGTTGCGGCTGCAAAGGTCGTAAAGACCAGGTGGCCGCTGAAGCGCCGAAGCGCGAACGGTCTGCATCGGGCTCGCCGCGTGCGGCGAAGCGTCGCAATGGCCGCAAGCCGATGATTGCGCAGAACCCGGCCAAGGCAGCCTCTCTGGCGCGCCGCAAGGCCCAGTCGACACGCGGCAAGGCCGGTGTCAGCCCTTCGGGCATGACCGAGGCGCAGACTGCGCGCGCCACCAATCCAGAGCTTTCCGGACGTGAACTCGCTCGGGCCTTGCGCGATCAGCGCAGCCGTCGAGGTGGTTCGGGCAAGAAGAAGAGTGCGCCCTGTGGTCGGCAGCGCAAGAAGCCTGACGCAGGCGGTGCGCAAGACGCCCCGTGGAAAGTCGGTGCCAGCCAGACCAGTCATGATCAGACCATCACAGGTACGATGGTCGGCCGTTCCCCGTCGGTGACCGGCGACGAACAGAGTACCTGCCGCAGCATCACCGGCACCGAGTACATGGGCGCTGACCTGTTCCGTGAATTCTGCCAGGCCGAGCCGCCCAAGGCGCAGCGTCGCGCCGGGCTGAGTGCGACCGGACGTGGTAACGCGGTTACCGGTAACGAAGTCGGGCGCAGCGACAAGGTCACCGGCGACGAGCCGGGCACCTGCAAGCAGGTAACCGGGTCCCAGTACATTGCTGCCGGTCAGGCCGAGGCATTCTGCGGAACCAAGCCTCAACCTGCGGCCATCCGTCAGACCCGCGCCGAGACCCGCAAGGGTAAGGCCGTAACTGGCGACAACGTCGGTACCTCGAAGAATGTCACCGGCGGCGAAGCCGGTGCCGATCGACAGCTGACCGGCACCCAGTACATGCAATTGGGTGAGCGCGGCAACGTGCCGCCGAAAGTCGGTACCAGCGGCACCCTGCGAGGTGGCATGGTCACCGGAACCCTGGTGGGTCGCAGCGGCAAGACCACGGGTGATGAGCCGGGTTCGTGCCGTAACGTGACTGGTGACGAATACGTCAGCCAGGAGCAGTATCAGGATTTCTGCGCCGCCTCACCGCAAGCGACCGACCGAAAGGTCGGTGTGTCAGCGACGCCCGGTGGCAAGGCAGTCACCGGTACCATGACCGGTCGTTCCGGCAAGGTGACTGGCGATGAGCCAGGTACCTGCAAGACAGTCACCGGCACGCCTTACGCGGGTAGCGAAAACATGACGGGTTTCTGTGAAGCCCCGGCTGCAGATGCAGCCCAGGCCCGCACAGCCCCTAACCGTCGCTATTTCGGCTCGGTGATGACCGGCCAGCAGCCCGGAGTCGCCGGCAAGATGACCGGTGCTGACAAGGGTGCGTGCGAACCAGTGAGTGGTACCCCCTACGTGGGTAGCGATCAGGTGGTCGAGGCTTGCCCCGCAACGGCCGCGGAGCCTGGCGCGCCGGATTTTCCGCAAGCGATCGGTAGCGCACCCTGGGGTGACTTCAGTGTCGAGCCGCCGGCACACGCTTCCGATCGCTCGCCGGTTTCATCTGCGGTGACCGGGTCTCAGTACGAGCATGGCACCGTGACCGGCCCGTTCGGCATGGCTTCCGGCAAGGTAACCGGTACCGAACAGGCCCGTTTTGGTCGCGGCGCAGATCGTGCCGACGATGTGCCTGCGGCCGCCGAACAGAACACCGATGGTCGGATAAAGTCGCGTATCACCGGCGAGGGGCAGGATGCAGGGTCGAAGATCACCGGTGACGACTGGGATCGCGGCGATCGCGTCACCGGCACTGAGGGCAGGTCCGCGACTGTACGCAATGAGTCGCGCCGTGGTGTACCGATGGGTGCAATGGGTGCCCGCGCCGGCAAACCGGCCGAGGCTCCGGCCCCGGTCAGCCGTGTCACCGGTAGCAGTGGCAATACCGAAACCGGATCACTGATCACTTACTCCGGCGGCGCACGCGGTTAACCCTTACTGGCGATCGAAGACCCTATGATGCGTTCATCCCGACAATCCTCGCTTGCCCTGCGCCGCACGTCCGGCCGGGCGCCGATGCGCCGCCCAGGCGGGGTGGCCTCGACGGGCGTGCGCGGTGGCGCGGTTTCGGGTTCTCATCCGTTATGTCGGATGGGCGAGAACGCGCAGCTGCATGCCTATGAGCGGACGGTGAAGGACGCGTTCGACGGAATCGTGCCGATACTGAAAGAGATTTCGGCATTGCAGCATGAAGCAGACTTTGTCGCCCAGGCTCACCGTATTGCTCGCAGCAAACTCGGTTTCGAATTGCCCGACAGCATCCTTGAAGGTGCATGGGTGGAGCAACTGGACATGCGTCGCCTGTTTGCCTGGTGCGTGTTCCAGACCTACAAGCGCTTCTGCGACGATTTCTTCGCCAACGATCCGCTGGCAAGCACCGAAGCCGACGGTTTCGATGCGTTCCTGCAGGCCTGTGGGTTTCACACTTTGGACATCTCGCCGTGCGCCGATGGACGTCTGGCCCACGTTGTCCGCTATGTGCTGCGTCTGCCGCATCGCTCGGTGCGACGGAAATCGTATGCGGGCGCGTTGTTTGATATCGAGAACAGTATCGAGAAATGGGTCGAGACCGAGATGCTGCGTTATCGCGAGGGTCGACCGAATCTTGCCGATGCCCCGACGCGCTATCTCAAGGCGGTGGTGTATCACTACAGCTCGGTAGATCCGGAACACGAAGGCTGTGCCGCACATGGTTCGGACACGCAGAAGGCGGCACAGGCTGGATTGGATCGATTGAATGGTTTCAGAGAAGCGGTTGAAAACAGCTTCTGCTGCGGTGCCTCGATTGACTTGTTGTTGATTGGCCTGGATACGGATACCGATGCTATTCGGGTGCACCTGCCCGATGGCGAGGGCGATCTGTCGCTCGAACGCTATGTCGACGCGCTCGACCTGTATCACGACACGCGCAGCATGAGCGCAGGTGATGCGACGTCAGCCGTTACGGCCGCACTGCATAGTGCTGCACCGGAGTCTGCTACGGGTATGCAGCAACTGGTCGCCCGGCTGATCGAGAACAATATTTCGCAGATCGTTTATGTGAAGAGCGCACACGGAGAGCACTATCCCGACATCGGGCATGCCGAGCGGTTTATTGGTGCCGGGGTCGGTTTCGAAGAGATTCAGCTGCGCAACCTGATGTATTTCGCTTATCTCAATACGATTGAGGAGGCGACGCCGGACACCGATGTCGGCATCAAGATTTTTAAGGGCCTGAACGTGTCACGGGGCCTGCCGGTACCCATCGTGGTGCGCTTCGATTATCACAGCAAGGTACCGGGTGCCCGGGATCGTGCCGTAGAACGATGCGCACGCGTGGCCGAGGCTTTGAAAACGCGCTACGCAGAGCTGGCGGAAAAAGGCTTACTGCATATTCTGCAACTGGTGAGAGATTGCACCGCCGACGCGACCGTCGAGGTGCTGGCTTGCACTGTCAACGCTGGTAGTGAATCGGGAGCGCACTGATGAAGATCTGTCAGGTTGAACGGCCGTTAGTGTCGACAAATCGAATCTCGGAGATGGAGCACAAACATCTTCAGGTAGTTCTCGATGGCAGTTCCCGCGCGGTCGCGGTGGATGCGGTCGGTGCCAAGCCAGGTGACTGGGTTATTTGTGTCGGCAGTTCCGCGGCACGTGAGGCGGCGGGCAGCAAGGGTTACCCCAGCGATCTGACGATCGTCGGCATCATCGACAAGTGGCCGCCGGAGGAATCTGATGCAGATCCTGCAGGTTGAGGGTTCGCTGGTCTGCACCTCGCGCCACGAGGGCATGAAGCATTCGGTGTTTCGCATTGTGCGTGATGCCGATGGCAAGCGGCAGGTGGCGACAGACCCTGTCGGCGCAAGACCAGGTAACTGGGTTTTTTTGGCGAGCGGTTCTGCCGCGCGCTTTGCGGCTGGGGATTTTGAGATCCTCACCGATTTGACGATTGCCGGGATCATCGATGAATGGCCCCCGGAAGATTCGGACGGGGCGGAGTCCTGAGGCGAGTGATCCCGCTGGGACAAAGTATTTTTTGACGTTTTTACAGACCTTTTATCAAGGCAATTAGGAGACACTGAAGATGGCAACTGAAAACTATGGCATCGCACTGGGCATGATCGAAACGCGCGGACTGGTGCCCGCCATCGAAGCCGCAGACGCAATGACGAAGGCTGCTGAGGTTCGACTCATCGGTCGTGAGTTCGTTGGTGGCGGCTATGTCACCGTTCTGGTGCGTGGCGAGACCGGCGCGGTCAACGCTGCCGTTCGTGCTGGCGCTGACGCCTGTGAGCGTGTGGGTGACGGCCTCGTGGCTGCGCACATCATCGCGCGTCCTCACAAAGAAGTTGAGCCGATTCTGGAAAGCAAGTAACTGAATGGGGCTGCGCCATGCCGGCGCGGCCGCCTGGCTAATTCTTCCTTATTCTGACGGAGAAGAGACAATGGCAAACGAGAACTACGGAATTGCACTGGGTATGATCGAAACGCGCGGCCTGGTCCCGGCTATCGAAGCAGCTGACGCCATGACCAAAGCGGCTGAAGTTCGCTTGATCGGACGTGAGTTTGTTGGCGGTGGTTATGTGACCGTTCTGGTGCGTGGTGAGACCGGTGCAGTCAACGCAGCCGTTCGAGCTGGCGCTGATGCGTGTGAGCGTGTGGGTGACGGCCTGGTGGCTGCGCATATCATTGCGCGTCCACATCGCGAAGTTGAGCCGGTACTGCCGGCCGGCGGTCCTGCTGTCGAGTGATCGGTGCGCGCGGTAGGACGTCGGAAAGCAGATGCTGAAAACGCGGGTTGATCAGGGTGTGCTGGGATATCTCGGCAGGGCGCTGAGCCTGGAGTTCTCTGCAGTCCAGCTCTACAGTACCCAATCAAGACTGGTGGCTTACTGGGGGCTGGCGCAAGCTGCCGAACGTCTCCGGCACGAGGCCGAGGAAGAGTTGCAGCATACCGATCGGATCATCGAGCGGATGTTGGCGCTTGGTGCTGCACCAAACGCCTCGCAACTCAGGCCCGTGAAGCTGGGTGAAAACCTGGTCGAAATGCTGGGCATCAACCAGCGGTTTGAGCAGGAGCTGATCAACCTTTACTATGCGGCAGCAAGCTATAGTGCACGAATCGGCGACTATGACAGTCGGCTGTTCTTCAATGCGCTGCTCGAAGAGGAACGGGCGCATTATCAGGAACTGCTCGACTGGCAGGCGGAGCTGCGAAGCGGAGAGATCAGCGATTGAGTATATTGCCATCGCGTACAGGCCGGGATAGACCTGGCCAGAGGGTTGGTCGATGAGTTCGGAGTGGCGGGAGCGCAAACGGCCCTTGTGCCTCGAAAAACGCTACGAATTCGGCGGCTACTCCATATTGCGCGACTTCCTCGATCAGGCGGCGGAGCTCTCGGAGCGCGCATCCTTCTACCCCGATATGGGATTCGGGCATGACTATGTGAATGTCACGATACATGCGGACGAGGGCAGCGGGGTTCTGACGGAAGAACAGCGCCGGTTCGCGGAGTCGCTTGATACCTTGTACGCGGAACAATTGGAATCCTGATCAGCTGATGCCGATTATCGCGCTTGTAGGCAACAAGGGTGGTATAGGCAAGACCACGTTGTGCATCAACCTCGCTAGTGCGCTGGCCGAGCGTGATGCCACTGTCGTACTGGATGCGGATCCGCAACAGTCTTCGCACAATTGGCATGCGATTGCTGAAGGCGGCAGCGCCTTCCGTGTTATCGCTACCGTTGAGGACGTCGCCAAGGCCGCGGTGGAGCACGCCGACGCCGCCCGGTATGTGCTGATCGATTGTCCGCCGTCGGTCCATTCCCGGCAGACCAGTGATGCCTTGTCTCACGCCGATCTGGCGCTGATCCCGGTCCAGCCGTCTCCTCTGGACCTTTGGGCAAGCGCACAGATCGAGGGCGAAGTGGGCCGCGCCCGGGAGTTGAATCCCGATCTGCGTGCGCTGCTGGTCATTAACCAGCTCGAGCCGCGCACGCGCCTCTCGCAAGTGATGCGGGATGCCCTGGCGGAACTCAGTCTGCCGGCGGCGCAGAGCGCGATCAGCCGACGCATGGTTTTTAAAAAGTCGGTCATCCGGGGGAGAAGTGTGCTGGATGTCGGTAGCCAGGGTGCTGCCGCTGCGGAAGAAATCAGGCAACTCGTCGACGAAATGGTGGAATTACTGTGACGACCAAAGACAAGACTGGCGACCAGCTCATGGCGTCGATTCGCAAGACCAAGTCCGAGGGCGCGATGCCCGGCAAGGAAGCCGTTGGCACGCCAACGGCAACGCCGGCTGCTCCCAAGGCCGCCACTCCCGAGGCGAAGCCGGCGACCGCGAAGCCAACGCGGGTCGCCAAAAAGAAGGTCGCCGCCAAACCCAAGCCTTCACAAACCGGCCGGGACCAAGCACCCACTGGCTATCAATCGCACGGCAGAGTCTGGCCGGACTGACGTTTTTCGGCCAGAATGGAAAATCTGGTCTGACGTCGATGCCCGGCGTCTGAGCCCGGCCGGACCGGGCGAACTGATTTTTCAGTCTTGCCGGCTGGTCCTAACGGTTGTTGCCGTGCAGGTGGCAAAACAACCGTGAGGTAGGCATGTGAGGTCTTCCGGCAGTCTGCACGATACCCCGCCGGCCATGATGTCGGATCATCTGATCCGCCACACGACTCTTCGGCAACTCCAGATATTCGAGGCCAGTGTCCGCTTCGGCAGCTTCACGCGCGCCGCCGAGGCCCTGTTCCTGACCCAGCCGACGGTTTCCATGCAGATCAAGAAACTCGCCGATACGGTGGGCCTGCCGCTGTTCGAGCAGGTCGGACGCAAGCTCAGACCGACCGAGGCGGGAACGGAATTATACAAATCCTGTCGACAGATCTTCGCCACGCTCTCCAACCTCGAGATGAAGATGGCGGATTTGAAGGGCATTAAGACCGGCCGCCTGACGCTCGGGGTGATCACGACGGCGAATTGTTTCGCCCCTGAGGTCCTCGGTGAGTTCTGCCAACTGTATCCGGGTATCGAGGTTGCACTCAATGTCTTCAATCGCGACCAGATCATCGATCGAATCAAGAACAACGAAGACGACCTCTACATCATGGGCCAGGCGCCTGTTGAACAGACCGACGATATCGAAGCGTTCCCGTTTGCCCCGAACCCGCTGGTCGTCCTGGCTCCGCGCGATCATCCATTGGTCGGGCAAAAGAATATCCCGCTCGCGCGTATCGCCGAGGAGTGGGTGATCCTGCGCGAGCCGGGATCCGGGATACGCGACGCGATGCTGCGCCTTTTCGGTCAGCAGGACCTAAACCTCAAGGTGCGCATGGAACTTGGCAGCAACGAGGCGATCAAGCACGCTATCGTCGCCGGTCTGGGGCTCTCGGTACTGTCAATCCATGCGTTGGCCCTCGAAGGGCCCGACGGGCCGGTTGCGCTGCTGGACGTTGAAGGATTCCCGATCATGCGCAAGTGGTACATCGTCCACCCGAAGGGCAAACAGCTGTCGCTGGTCGCCCAGGCCTTCTTGGATTTCGCGCAGGGCATCGAACCGCAGATTCGTGCCCAGCTGGAACAACAATGGCCCAATATGAGGGCGGCCTTCGAACAGACCGTCGCCTGAGCGCAGGCACGGGGCTGTTACTCAGCGACTACGCAGGCGCCGCGTCTTGTCCACCATTCGGTATGTAGAAAGGTTATTGTTGAATCGCGAGGCCGCGTAGACGGGCACCCATAAGACCTCGTGTGACTCGTCATTGCCGGGGACGGGAATCCGATCGTCGATTTCGAGCAGAAAGCGGATATCGTAGTGTGTATGCCGTGGTTCGGTCCCCATTGGCGGGATGGTATGGACATCGACGTCGAAGATCGTGCCGTCCACCAGCTTGATGTCCTCGGCACCAATGCCGGTCTCTTCGTGGGTCTCACGCAGCGCCACGCGAAGGATGTCGTTGTCGCCGTCCGCATGTCCGCCCGGCTGGAACCATTCGTTGTGCTTGCGATGATGCATCAGCAACACCTTGTCGCGGGCAGGATTGACGACCCATGCGGAGCCTGTGACGTGTCCATGCAGGAGTTCGCGGTGGAAACAATCCTCGTGGTGTTCGACGAAACGTCGTGCGTGCGCGACGTTCCCGGCCTCGGCAACCGATGCCGGGCGGTGATCATCCAGCAGGCGCAGCAGTTCCTCGCGGTGCATTGCGCCTCTCCCTGTCAGGTGCCGGACGGGTTGTTGATCGCAGCGATCGCAGCTGCGGCCGCCTCGTCAACGTCGCCCTCGCGGCCCGCGAGGGTCAGGCGACCGAACGCACCCACCGCGCGGACGTCGATCAAGGTGATGTTGGCTGCCTTTTCGGCCTGGTTCGCGGCGTAAACGATATAGCCTGCGGGTTCCGTCTCGAGGATGAACATGCTCTGGCCCGGCAGGATCATCGAACCGCGGCGGTCCTGGCGGTTGATCAGTACCGTATGGTCCGGGGTCATGCCGCGTATGATCTCGCGCCAGGCGATGCGGCAGGTCTCGCGATCATCCTGTGAGGCGTGCATGTGACGCAGCAGGATGCGGCCGGCCTCGCGGACGTCGCTTTGATCGCGCTGGTGGATGACCATCGAGCCATAGGCCCTTTCGACGACTTGCTGCGCGAGATGCACCCGCGTCGCCTTCAGCGCGATATCGGTGAGCCGGTGAACGGCCATGCCGGGAGAGACCTCGGTCCACAGGCAGGCATCGCCGGGTATCGGCAGGAATCCTTGCGACACGGTTGCCATGTACTCGGCCAGCTGCGGTTGCAGTGAATCGATGTAGACGTAGGTCCTTAGCGAAATCCGTGGGTTTGAGGTGTCCATGGGGAGCGGGTCAGGCGCATCTCGAGATGACGGCGCGAGTTGTTAGGTAATGCTGCTTCATTATACCGAAATCAGTGATCGGAGACCTGAGATCCGTTCCCGGATTGCGCATCGCGGAGCCCGCCCGACACTCCTCCCTCGAGCAGCGCGGTCGCCTCGGCCAGGGCCTCCTGGCGCGTCCGGACGACATGCTCCGCCGGCAACAGGTCCAATACGCCGAGCTTCTTCAGTCGTTCGGCCACATCACCGACGGCTCCGACGATGAGCACCGGCCGTTGCTGTTTGAGGTCCTCCAGAATGATGCTCTCCAATGCCAGCGAAGAGGACACGCCCAAAACCGGTACCTCGGTGAAGTCGATGATCAGGATCTGATGGCTACTGAGCACCGCGTACTTTCTCGAAATCGCCTTGGCGACGCCGAAGAGTAGTGGGCCACCCAGCGTGAAAACCAGGATCTTGCCGTTGGCGCGCTCGAGCAGCGTCTGTTCGTCGCGAGTAAGGTCGTGATCAAGTTCGGGATTGGCATCGTGAATCGCTTTGACTGCGTTGTGCTGAAGTTTTTCCATGCGTGCAATCGTCAACACGTTGGCGATGAAGACGCCGATCGCCACCGCAGTAATCAGATCGACGAACACCGTCAAAGCAATGACGCCGTACATGATCAACGCGGCCTTGAAGGAAACACGATGCGCACGCTTCAGAAACGACCAGTCAATGATGTCGATTCCGACCTTGAGCGCGATGCCGGCGAGTACCGCGAGCGGTATCTGCTCGGTCAGATCGGCAGCCCACAGCACCACGATCATCAGCAGGACCGCGCGCGTCAGGCCGGAAAGCGCCGAGCGTCCGCCGGTCTGAATGTTGACTACGGTGCCCATCGTCGCGCCGGCGCCCGGTATGCCACCGAACAGGCCCGAGGCCAGGTTGCCCATTCCTTGGCCGAACAGCTCCTTGTTGGAGTCACTTTCCTTGCGGGTCATGTTTTCTGCGATGACGGAAGTCAGCAGTGCATCGATGCTGCCCAGCACGGCCAAGACGGCAGCCTCCACGACCATGAGCTGCCATTGCGCTGCGGTGAAGACCGGTAGCTGGAGATCGGGCAGGCCGGTCGGTATCTCGCCGATGCGGCGTATTTCGGCATCGGAAAGCAGGAACACCGAGACCAGTGTGCCCAACACCAAAGCGAGGAGTTGCGGGGGTATAACGACGCTGAGCCTTTTCGGCAAAAGCACCAACAGGCTGAAGCTGAGTATCGCGAGGACGGTCTCTGCCGGTCGTATGTTACTGATCAGCGCCGGCAACGCGGCCAGTGTGCCGGTTACCCCGCCTGGCGGCGGCGCCTGGCCAAGGAAGGGCCCCAACTGCAGAATGATCAGTATGATGCCGATTCCGGTCATGAAGCCGGATACCACGGTGTAGGGCATCATCGTTACGTAGTGACCAAGCTTCAGTGCGCCGAACAGCATCTGAAACACACCCGCGAGCATCACGACGGTGAATGCCATCGCCATGCCCTGCTCTGGGTTTGCCGCGAGCAGTTGGGCGATGACCGCAGTCATGATCACCGTCATCGGTCCGGTTGGCTCGGAGATCAGGGTCGGGGTAGCACCAAACAGCGCGGCAAACAGGCCGACGAGCACTGCACCATAGAGGCCGGCGGCCGGGCCGGCGCCAGAGGCGACACCAAAAGCCAGTGCCATCGGCAGGGCGATAATGGCGGCGGTAACGCCACCGAAGAGATCGCCGCGCAGATTGTCAAACCGGATGTCATTGAGGATGCTCATGGCCCGACTGCCCAAGTTTATTTCCCCTCTCTTTATAAGCTGCCACATCTGTCGGGAAAAGCAGATAGTTTCGATCTGACCTATTGATAATCGTAGATGGTTGGTCGTTGACCGCACTGGCCTGCGAGAATGATCGAAAACGCCGGATTCTGCTTTCTTTCGGGCGGCGGCGCGCCGGCCTGGAGGCATTCACGGCGGAACGTCTGCTGCAATCGTCCCGTCGCAAGCGGCGGAACGCGGTCAGCTGGTGAACTTGACCAGGCGGGTAACCTGGATGTCCGAGATGAAAACCACGCCTGAATGCTTGCTGTAGAAAGGGGCGAAACCCTCCAGTATCGGTTCGACCAGCGCTGGTGGGACGGCGGCGATGATCATGATCAACAAGTCGTCCTCATTGAACATCAGGTGTCCTTCGTGAAAACCGTGACTGCCCTTGCCCGAGAGGTTGTTGATGATGGTGTATCCCTTGACGCCCGCGTGGTCAAGGAGGTCCGTCGCGAACTCCTTGTGTTCACCCTCGAGTATGATTTCGAGTTTTTTCAGCTGACTCAGATTGAGATCTTTCATGACTTGGCGGACTCTTGCGGGTTAACAGGTTGAGCGGAGGGCAGGGGGCTGTTCTGCCACGCACCGTCTTCGAACAGCGACACGACACCGGACTCGGGGTCTACGATCAATAGCCGTATCCAGGCGTTCTGCACCAGGTTCTTGACCGCAACCACTGCATCGATCGCCCTCCGGGCATGTTCGAACGGTGCCTCGATGACGGTAATCAGGCGAATCGGTTCGTGGTAAGGCGAACCATGCTTGAGTACCGTCTGCGACGGCAGGCCGGTGCGCAGATCGCTGAGATTGCCGGTCATCACCCCAAACCGGCCAGCGACATTGTGGTTGACCTTGCTGCCGCTGCCGAAGCGTTCGTTGTCAACGGTGGAAAAATAGTGCTCCATGTTGATCCATTGGCCCACTACGAGCGGGCCGGTGAGGATGTTCTCCAGCAGCCGCCGCTTGGCATCGATCCGGTAGTCGTACGAATGCAGGAAGGCTCGCCCATGCAGCATCGTTTGTGCGGTTAGGTGACGCCGACCAATGACGAAATAGGCGTTGCGAGACAGGCCCCATTCGGGGCGCACCTGTGACCAGTCCATCGCATTGCGCCTGGCCAGCTTGCTGGCGGCGGCCGGCTCGAAGTTCTTTGTCCCATGCGGCGCCAGTGTGGGGATGCGTTCGGCGGCACACAACCGAGAGGCCGCGGTCAGACCATTGCGCAGCCGATCGATGTAGACCAGGTGAGAGGGCGGGATCAACTGGAGATTGTGCAGGCCGATCTCGTCGGTAGTCGTGTCGTGGAGCGCCGGCAGGAACCAGGTGTCGTCCGGGATGTCAATGCCCTGGGCGCGCAATATGCGTCTGACCGGCCGATTGTTCGCCATCTGGGCAAGCACTTTGGCACTGACCAGGCCGTGATTGCCCCCGCAGGCACCGCAGTCCAGCGCCGACTCATAGGGGTTGTTCTCGGATGAACTTCCGTGACCAACGAGCAGGACGAAACGTGAGAATTGCTGGGTCAGTCCGATAGAGCACAATGCCTGTACCACGTACCTGACCTGTTCCTCCACCGTGAAGCCGATACGCCCCAGGCGTTCGAGCTGCTGATGGGCAAACGATTCATTGATCCGATATTCAGTGCGCAGGCGGTTGATGAAGGCCTCTGCCTGCTCGGCATCCAGTTGCATGGCTTCCGTACACCAGGGTGGTGTTGCTTCATGGCCGAGCGCCGATTCGCGCAGCGAGCGGATCATGTCATCGGTCACCTCTTCCGGGGCGAGCCCGAGGTGCTGCTCGACTGCATTGACGATGACGGTGCGCTGAACGGCGCGAACGATGGAATCCGCCTGTTCCCGGCTGAGTTTGTCCAATAGCAGGCGGCTGAAGGGCTTTTCCGGCTGCAAACGCCTGCGCCAGCGGTTGTAGGTCTGCGGGGCAAGCGTCTTGCCGACCATGTCGAAACCGAACAGCAACCCGATTGCCTCGACCGTGACGAAAGGCGTCAGGATCGACTCCTTGAGCTCGTGCATCGCCTTTTCCAGTGCGGTGACGGCGGCATCGTCTTGACGCGTGGCGGCCGTGATTTCTGGAACCAGGTTCTTCGGCGTGAGAATCACCGGGCAAAGGTGTGTCTCGCTGCCTTTGCCGAGTTCCATGAAACTGACCGGGACTCCGAAGAAGCCGGCGATGCCGAAAGTCTGGTAGTCGCCGACGTGCTCCAGATGACGGCGAATACGTTCCGAGCGCGTGTCGATGCAAAACAGCGCCTGGGCAAAGGGGCGCTTTTTTCGAACTGGTGACGAGGAAGTGTCGAGGCCATTCAGCAGCCGGGTGATGGCACGTGCCTCGAGCGCGCGCAGCCAGACCATCCCCTCCTGCCGCTCGAATGCCGCGATGGTTTCCAGCAGTTGACCAAGCTCCGCTGCGGATAACCGCAGCAAGGCATTTCTTGTGTCGGCAGCCTCTGCAAGGGTGATGAGCCTGTTGCCCTGCTCGTTCGCCTCGTCAACGAGCTTGTGACGAAGGTAGTCTCTGAATACCTGCTGCGTGAGCGAGTCTTTACCACGCAGCAACGCCTGTTCAACCCGGTAGGCCATTTCGGGAAGCACCTGCCTGGTGTGCAATCCCTGGCGCAGATAGGTCTCGGCCGTGCGAGTCTCGATCGCTTCGGAAATGGTGTCGGTGTTCCAGGCGTGGCCGTGACGGCCATCCTTGCGCAGCAGTGCAAGCGCCATGGTAAGGCGTATCGCGACGAAATCGACAAGGTCGCCGGGGAAGCGTTCGGCCCAGTAGTAGTGCTGCGCGCTGGCTCGCCATTTCACGAAACCGGCCCAGCCGTGCAGCCGCGCCAGTTCCTGTGTGAAATAACTGATCCAATGTTCCTCACGAATTCCAAACTGTTCGAGGACGTAAGCGATCACGCCCTCAGGTTCCTCGTCTTGCTCCAGGATGCGGCGTACATGCAGCCCGTGCAGATAGAATGGGACGTTCCGATTGGCCATGTCGCGCCAGGCGGCATACAGTCCGTGCTCGCGACCGGGCATCTCCCAGACCGACTGGCCTTCGTCGAAGAAGTCCAGGCAGCTCTTGATCATCAGCTCGTCGAGTTCGACGCCGATCTCGCTGCCGTACAGCGCATCGACCGCCTCGTAAACAGGGCGGTTGCCGATCAATGTTTCGTGCAACTGGTGCCGGATCATCCCCAGACTCAGGTCGCGGCTGCGCGGCCCGTTGCCGTGAAGGCAGGCATGCACGTCGGCATCGTCGGCAAGCATTCGTGGCTGCGCCACCGCCGCGTCGATGTCGGTCGCCAGGACCGTCAACCAGTGCTGCAGATCAATCCCGGGCACCTTCTGCCGTGACTCCAGAAAGCTTGCTATCGAGGCGGATAATGTCGCCCGATCGACCTTGCCGGCAGCGAGATATTCCTGGTACCCGCGCCGAGTTAGGAAAGCGCGGCCATGGAAAAGCTCTGCGCCCTGCTGGGCGGCCCGTTCGAACGGCAGATGCTCCAGGCCATGTAAGGGATTGTGGTGGATGAAGGTCCGCATCGGCCAGAAGAACGGCAGCGGTTCCGCGGCGACGTGAATCATCGCGCGAATCTTCAGGCGCAAACCGAGCCGGATGCTCACAGGCCACTCCCGGTCAGCAGCAGGCCGGACAATACCAGCGCGACCAGACCGACCGCGTAGCCCCATGCCATCACGGTACTCAGGTCCTGGTGTGGACTGGGTTCCGCCGCACCGACGATCAGGCCCTGAAGCAGGCGCGCGGCGGCCCAGCTCCACAGCAGCCAGACCGTGCTCAGCACTACGGCGGGCGCTGGCTGGGAGACGACCAGGGTGCGTAGCATGGCAAAGAAGGCCGGAAAGACCGGCGTCGCGGTAGCGGCGAGCACACTGACGACCAGCACGCCCGCAAAGCGCGGCGTGCTTTGTGCCAGGCCGCCGTAGAGCCCTGTGTAGGCGGCCCCGAAGCGCTCCTCCAGCGCCCTGGTCAGCAGGGTCAGGAAGGCCAGCGGGATGCTGAAAGCGGCGGCGAGCGACCAAAGCTCTGATAGTTGCAGACCGGCCGATGCAGGCAGCCAGAGCAGGGCCCAGGCGGAAGTTGCCAGGTATCCGGTCCAGCGTCCCATCTCACGCATCGCGAGCAGGCGGAAGGCATACAGTGCTGAGGTCGCCAGCGCCCAGATCACCACCCAGGATGGTGGTTCGGTAGCAAGCGCCGACAACGCCAGTAGGCCGATCTGCGGCCACGCCAGAAGGAGTGCCGAGCGCAGCAGTGGATGGGTAACGCGCGCGAATACGGCATTGAACAACATGCCGAGCGGGAAGAGCGGCAGGAACAGTCCGACGACGAGGTAGCCGATCTCCTGCATCAGCCCCACCTCAACCATACGTTGATGCGCGCAGATGCGGCGAGCAGATTTCGGGTAAGCCCGGTGTAGATGTCCAAGATGTGAAATTCACGCCACACCAGCGCGTAAAAGTTCCGCCACCAGTGATCGGAAGACCGCCATCGGCTGAGCTGGTTGCGCTCCGTGTAATAGGCACGCATCCAGCCCAAAACGATCACGATGCTCGCGAACACCATGAGGATGACGAACCATCTGACGTCGATGCCGGCCGCCTTGTAAAGTTTGTCGCCGAAATCGGGATCCGGATAGAGGAACACGTCGAAAGCATGACTGATGAGCGTATAACCGATCACCACAACCGTGAACGAGAACACAATGAGTGCCACCAGCCGCCACGGATTCTGTGATCGCATGTTGTAGGTGGCGAAAAGCAGTTGTGCTCCGGTTACCCAGCCGAAGAACAGCAAGATGATGGCGCCCTGTTTCTGGAACAGATTGGGCGCGACCATCAGGTGCGACAGCAGCAGCACAGCGACCGGGATGATGAGGGTAATCGCCGCCATCAGCAGCCATGGCTGGCGATTACGCGCCGGTCGTCGCTCGACGATGAAGGTATAAAGGTCGTCCTTCGGCACACCGTCGTCATGCCGGGCCTCGCCGATGATGCCTCCAGCACTCAAGAACAAAGTCCCCTTGAACAGTCCATGGGCGATCAGATGGAATATCGCCAGCGAGAATGCGCCGACACCGCATTCCATGATCATGAACCCCATCTGTCCCATGGTGGAGTAACCGAGAGACTTCTTGATGTCGTGCTGGCTCAACATCAGGACAGAACCGATGACGGCAGTGAATAGGCCGACAATGAACACCCAGTGCAGCACATGTTCCGTGTAAGCGAAAACGGGCGCGAACCGGTTGATGAGAAACCCGCCCGCGTTGACGATACCCGCATGCATGAGTGCGGACACCGGGGTTGGTCCGTCCATCGTGTACGGCAACCACGAGTGCAGCAGGAACTGCGCTGAACGGGCGAAGGCCGACAAAGCGATCAGCGCGGCCACCAATTCGGCAACAGGGAGTTCGAAAAAGGTGCTGGTGTGCGGATCGGCGGCAAGTGCGTCGAAGATCTCGGGCAGCGACCAGGTGTGGAAGCTGTGGTAAAGCACCGCGGCCGCGAGCAGCAAAGGTAGATCACCGAACCGGTAGGTGATGAAGGTCCAGAACCCGAAACGGTAGGCGGACCGGCTGCGAGTGTCGTGGCCGAGTAGAAAATAGAGCAATACGCCGATCAGATGCCATGCGATCAGCAACGTGATCAGGTCTCCCGCCGCAACCATCACCAGCAATGCGGCCGTCATGAGGTCGAGCAGCACGAAGAACCGCGCATACCCGGCTTCTTCGGCCATATAGCGCACCGAGTAGATTCTCACCAGGAGGCTGATGCCGGCGATCAGCAGGCCCATCAGTACGCTCAGCGGGTCGAAAAGCAGACTGCCCCAGGAACTGCCCAGTGCCAAGCGTGACGTTTCCTGCCCCGACAGGATGGAGCCCAGCATGACCGCTGCGAACACGAAAGAAACGGAGCCCCCCGCGACGCTGATGCGCGACACGCCGCGGCCCAGTGTTCCGCTCAAAAGGTGGGTGAGCAGCGCCGATACGAGAGGCAGCGACGGCAGAAGCAGAACCAGCTGATCCATGACCCTCATCGCTGCCTTCCGCCTCGCTGCGGCTGCGGGTGTCGACGCCTTGTCAGGTTGCAGTACACGTCAAATCTGGGGATCGATGTCGATGGCTGAATCTGGATTGGCGCGGAAGCTTAGCACAAGGCGGAAACCGAATCGGAAGACGCAGAGCGTCAATCGCTTGTGGCCAAGGGACGTTGATTGCCGACGACCGGGTGCGCGGAATTTCTATTGGCCCATAAAGCAAGAGTTCATTCGGCGGCGCCGTGCAGGGTGTGTCAGGAAATCTGCTCAGCGACGGGGTGGGTACCACGATTCTGACGCAGCCGAGCCCGCGGCAGCTCGACGTTTTTCATCTAGCTAAACGGCGCGCGCCCACACGCCCTGGCAGCCGAGGAAGCGCGCCAGAGCCGGCCAGCGCTTTCGATGCAGATCCGTCAGCTGGGAGACACGGCCGGACCGAAGCTGTTCGAGAAACTGGGCAAAAAGATTTACCTGGCGCAGGCCGGAAGCGGCTTCTTCCGCTACAGTTAAGCGATCGGCCGCCGGCCGAGTAAATCGACGTAGCGATCGTTGTCCTGGAGGGCGTGCAAACAGGTCATCTGAGGAACCGCTTGGCGACGACCGCGGATTATTTTGCAGCCCGCCGGCTGGCGCCGTTCTCGCGGTAAAAACATCTCGCATGGCGTGACCAGCCGCAAGACCTTGCCCGATCAGCTGGCCGCCAATGACGCCGATCTCGTGATCATGGGTAAGCCGCCGGATGGACTGGACCTGGACCCGACACCGCTGATGGAAAGACCGCTGGCGATCAACGCGCCGCCCCACCATCCGCTGGCCGCGCAGCAAACGATCCGGCTGGCGCGTCTGCAGGACGAGGTGTTCGTCGCGCGCGAGCAGCAGTCCGGAAAGCAGATCGCAATGGTGCGCTTTTTCCAGGAATGCGGCATTCAGCCCAAGGCCCGTATGGAGATGAGCACCAACTCGGCAATCAAGCACGCGGTCGAGGCGAGACTGGGCCTCGGTATCGTCTCGATGCACACGTTGGAACTGGAACTCGAGGCCGACAGGCTGGTGATTCTCGATGTCGAGGGCTACTGGTATCTGGTGACCCATGCCGGCAAGCGCCTGCTGCCGGTGGTCCGGGCATTCTTCGATTTCCCGATGGGCGAATATGCCGTCCAGTTCATGCAGCCCGGGCAGCAGTTGTGAGATCGGGGGGCTTCAGCCGTATCGTGGCCCTGCTGCTGTTATTTCACTACGGCGCCGGAGCGGGGGCCCAGGATGGTGACTGGGAGCTGTCGATCAACGGGCACAACAGTTATCTGTTCGGTGAACCGGGCTTTGGCGGCGGCTTGCGTATCCCCTGGGAGGTGGTGATCCGGTTCCGGGTGCAGGCCGGCCAGTATCTGGCCGGCAGCGGCAGCGCGCGCTGGCGCGACAGGATAGAAACCCTGTCCCATCCCGCGGACTGGTTTGTGTGTCGCCAGGTCGACGGAACCTATCTCGACAGCAACCTTATGCTGCATGAGACGCCTCGCGTGCGCTTCGCCGGTTTTCCGGTGGCCGGCGAGGTCAACGACGGGCGGGTCCGGCTGCAGCCGGGTTACCAGCCACCCGGCAACTACCTGGCGGTCACCTATGAATGCATCAATGAGTTACCGTTCGCGGACAATTGGTTCGCGCTGGCTGAACGTGGCAAGCAGATCCTCGGCAAGCGCCAGGACGCGGAAAAGAAACGCGAAGGAGCGAGCCAGTATGCGCGGGTGCGCGAGGTTGGCTCACTGCCCCCCGAGGGGAGTCTCGACCTGCCGTTGCGTGACGACTGGAGCTTTGTCCAGGGTGGGCCCGATGACGACCTGTTCGTCAGTTACCGGCTGAAGCGTCTCGAATAGCGGGCGCTGAACCCTTCACCGCAGACGCCGGATCAGATACAGGATCGGACCGGGTGACGCTTGCTGGGTCACGCCGTACCGCCGGTCCAGTCCGGACAGCCAGGACTGCACGGCGGCCGTCTCGTCCCGCGCCCCGTCGTGTCCGCGGTAAACCTGCAGCGAGATCAGCCCGCCGACGGCCAGCAGGTTCAGTGACTGGTTGAGCGCCGACAGCGTGGAATCGGCGCGCGTGATCCGCGTCTTGTCGCCGCCGGGCAGGTAGCCGAGATTGAACATCACCGCACTGACCTGTCCGGACCAGTCTGCCGGGATCCGGGCGGTCATCCGCTGGTGGCCACACAGCAGCAGTCTTGCGACATGCTGCAGCCCTGCCTGGTCCAGGCGCTGCTGCGCCGAGGCAAGCGCTTGCGCTTGGATATCGAAACCGATGACCCGGCCGTCTGGCGCCACCTGGCTGGCGAGAAACAGCGTGTCGTGGCCATTCCCGACGGTCGCATCGACCGCCCGATCGCCCGATCGCAGGATGTCGCCCACGGCCTGCTGGGCCCGTTCGGTCAGTGGCGTGGGCCTCACTGGAAGCGCCGGATGTCCGCCTCCGCAGGCAGCGGCAGGGCGGATCGCAGATGTGCTGTCAGGCGTTCTGCATACCAGGGTGTCTGCAACGCGCCATGGGCGCCGAAGCCGTTGAACACCCACAGATGCGGGCAGTCGGGATGGACGCCGATCAACGGATAACGATCGCTGGTCGCCGGCCGGATCCCGGCCCGGTGGCTGACCAACTGGGTGGTCGTGGCGGTGGGAAGCAGCTTCGCCAGGCCGGCGAGCAGCGCCTGTCTGGCGGCGTCGGTCGGGTGGTCATCGAGCTGCCGGTGTTCGTGCGTGGCCCCCAGTCGGACTTCTCCATTGACCAGCGGCACAAGCCAGTGGGCGCCATTGATGATGTGGCGTGTTTGCCAGTCTTCGATTGTCACGTTCAGGATCTCACCCTTGTCCGGGGCGAGCGGCAGGTCTCTGAACCAGCGATTGAAGCGCAGGCGCGCCCCGTCGCAAAAGACCAGTCGATCCGCGCGCAGTCCCGCGGCGCGGACGCCCCCGGCCACGCATTCGATCTGCTCGCAGTCCAATGCGCGCTCCACCAGGCAGCCCTGGGCACTCAGCCAGGCGCGCATCCTCAGCAACAGTTGTGGCAAATCGACATAACCGGTCCGATACTGGCCGAAGCCACCGTAAGGTGCCCGGACGGCTTCGGGGCAACCGTCCGCGGCGAACGGGGCACCCAGCAGGTCGTGGCAGGTCGGGTCCTCTGTGCGACGCTCGTAAAAGCGCCGCTGTTTTGCTGACCGGAACAGCCGCAGCATCGGCAGCCGGTGAAACAGCCGTTGACCAAAGCCCGTCTCCAATTCGGCGTACCAGCGATCCGCTGCGGCCAGCCAGTCAGGCAGCTCGGGGCGGCGGTTGAATCGCATGCCCGCCAAGGGATTCACCAGTCCGGCCGCGACCATGGACGACGCGCTGGCATGCCGGTCGTCGACCACGCACACCCGTTGACCTGCCTGGATCAGATGCCAGGCCAATGCGCTCCCGGCCAGACCCTGGCCTACGATGAGCGTGTCGAGGGTGGATGACGACATTCGGCCATTTTGGCACGACCGCGGCTTCGGATGGCGTGTTTCAGCCGGCCGCCTGGGCGGGCATGCCCCGCGTGAGTGGCAACGGGACTGAGCGCTCGAGTGCGCTCACGATGGCCGCGCGGGCGAGTTCGGCCACCTGCCGGCGGGTTTGGCCGGCGTGCGCGATCGGTTCGGTGAATACCACGTGCACCTCGGTCACTTCGCGCGTCAGCAGGTCGCGCAGGTTGGTCCACAGCGGTTGCTGATCGGTGTAGGGTGCGACTGGGTCGAACGCGCCATTGATGTGGTAGCGCAGCGCGACCGGCACGACGTCGGTTCCCGTGTCGATCGCCGCCGCGAACAAGCGCGAGAAAAAAGGTCGGACCTCACGCCCATCGGTGGTGGTGCCCTCGGGGAACAGCGTCAACAACCCGTCTTCGCGCAGGCGCTGCGCGATCTGTTGACTGATCGTCCCGGCCTCGCCGTTGCCACGGCGGATGAACAGGGTGCCGGAGCGTGCGGCCAGCCAGCCTATCACCGGCCAGTTTCGGATCTCGTACTTGGACAAGAAATCGGTCCGGGTCAGTCCACCCAGCACGGTGATGTCAAGCCAGGAGACGTGATTGCTCACCAACAGCGCCGGCGGACGCGGCCGGTGACCGGACAGCGTGATGCGCACGCCGAGGATGTCCGCCAGGCGGTTGTGCCACCAGGCAGTGACGTAGGGGTGGGTTCGCGACGGCCCGCCGGCGTGTCGGGTCAGGATCAGCGGCGCGAGTAGCGCGCCGAGCAGCACATGCGTGGCCAACAGCAGCAGGCGCCGCATCACCCGGATTGCTCGCATTCGTCAGGCCTCCCTCACCCGGAGAAAGCGTCGTATATATGAGGCATCGATCGCGTGAACGTTCACCCGCACCAGGATGCCGCACAGTGCAAACCTGGATCGTAGCATGGCTCGCGCCACAGGCCTTTGCGCTGAGGCGAAAGCAAGCGTTGAGCAGCGGGCCGAGGTCGAATTCGCTGTGCGAGTAGAACCCCCCGCCGCTGCGTGCCCCCGCGTCGAGAAGCAGGCGGGTTCAGCCGACCACCCGCTCGCTGCGGCTCTCGCGCACCAACAGGTGTTGGCAGTAGCTGTCGTAGCGGTCCCGGTCATAGCCGGCCATGTCACTGTCCAGTCTGGTTCCCTTTTCTTCGCTGAATGCCCGATACCTCAGCGCGTGCGACGCCCGAATGTCATCGGCCTTGTTTGCCATTTTCCAATAGAGGCGACGTCGAGAGCGGCCAGGGCGAATCTCAGGTAAAGCACTCATGAGGTTGATTCCCCGCGATTTTTTGACAGATCTTCAGCGTATGGACGGTATGCGACATTGGTTTTTTGTAGCGCGCATGACTGCCTGGGTGCTTGGCGGTCTGCAGGGTAATCAGTGAAAAATTCAAGGTATTGCGGCGCGCGCCGGAGGTGCCGATGCTGCCCGCTGGCCGTTGCGTTCCGAATGGGTGCGTTACAATAATCAATTGAGTCCACTAAGGTCAGTCGCGATGCCCCACACTCCGCCCGGTGCGCCCTACACGCTGCTCGACGAAATCGAATCCCCTGTCGACTTGCGCAGGCTCACGGCTGCCGAGTTGCCGGCGCTAGCGGCCGAGGTGCGTCGATTCCTGGTCAATACCGTATCTCAGACGGGTGGCCATCTCGCGGCCGGCCTGGGCGTGGTCGAACTGACCGTTGCGCTGCACTATATCTTCGACACCCCAAATGACCGTCTGATCTGGGATGTCGGGCACCAGGCCTATCCGCACAAGATACTGACCGGGCGGCGCGAGCGTATGCACACCCTGCGCCAGAAAGACGGCCTCTCCGGCTTCCTCAAGCGTGACGAATCCGAATACGACCCGTTCGGGGCGGGCCATTCGAGCACCTCGATCAGCGCTGCGCTGGGCATGGCGGTTGCCGCCGACGCAGCGGGCGAGCCGCGTGAACACATCGCGGTGATCGGCGACGGCGCGCTGTCTGCCGGTATGGCGTTCGAGGCGCTGAATCACGCGGGCGCGCTCGATCTCGACCTGTTGGTCGTCCTCAACGACAACGACATGTCGATATCGCGCCCGGTCGGTGCAGTCAGCAACTACCTGGCACGGGTTCTGTCCAGCGGCTTCTACAACCGGGTGCGCGAGGGAGGCAAGACCGTCCTGAACGGCCTGCCCGGGATGAAGGACCTGGTGCACCGCTGGGAAGAACACATGAAGGGCATGGTGATGCCCGGCACCCTGTTCGAGGAACTGGGTTTCAACTACATCGGCCCGATCGACGGCCATGACCTGCCATTGCTGGTCAGCACCCTGCGCAACATGAAGGCCATGCGCGGGCCGCGCTTCCTGCATGTGGTGACCCAGAAGGGCCATGGGTACGCGCCTGCCGAAGGCGATCCCTGCGTCTACCACGGGGTGACGCCGTTCAATCCCTCGACCGGCAAGATGGCGAAGAAGTCTGCCGCAAAGAGCTTCACGCAGGTGTTCTCCGACTGGATCTGCGATGCGGCCGAGCGCGAGTCACGCCTGACGGCGGTTACACCGGCGATGTGCGAGGGGTCCGGGCTGGTCGAATTCGCCCGACGCTTCCCGAAACGCTACTTCGATGTCGGAATCGCCGAGCAGCATGCCGTCACCTTTGCCGCGGGTATGGCCTGCGATGGCCTCAAGCCGGTGGTGGCCATCTACTCGACATTCTTGCAGCGGGCCTACGATCAGTTGCTACACGATGTCGCGCTGCAGAATCTCGACGTCACCTTTGCTATCGATCGCGCCGGCCCGGTCGGCGCCGATGGCGCCACCCATGCGGGCAGCTTCGATCTCAGCTACGCACGCTGTATCCCCAACGTCGCGATCCTGACGCCGGCGGACGAGGCCGAATGTCGACGTATGTTGCAGACCGCATTCGAGCATCAGGGCCCGGCGTTGGTTCGTTACCCACGTGGAGCGGGCACTGGCGCCGCCGTCGGCGACGATCTCGAGACCTTGCCCTGGGGGCGCGCGGAACTGGTCAGGCCGGGCAACGACGTAGCCCTTCTGGTGTTCGGAACCCTGCTCGATGCGGCCCGTCAGGTGGCCGAACGACTGGGTGCTACCCTGGTCAACATGCGCTTCGTCAAGCCACTGGACGAAGACATGATCCTCTCGCTGGCCCGGGGCCATCGGCTACTGGTGACGCTCGAGGAGAATGTGGTGCTCGGGGGTGCCGGTTCTGCGGTCAACGAGTTGCTGCACTCTGCCGGCATGGCGAGCCATGTGCTGAATCTGGGCCTGCCCGACGAATTCATCGAACAGGGGACGCAGGCCGAACAGCTCGAGTTGGCCGGTTTGTCAGTCGAACAGATCGAGGCGCGTATTGGGGAGGTCCTGGTAGGACAAGCGGCGGGCTCACAGGCGGCGCGCGCCTGAGACGGGTGCAAAGAAGGCGCGATGTGCAGGCCGCGCGGTTCAACAGAACAGTGTGAGCACACCGGTGTAACCGTACAGGCGCTTATGCGAGATTTCGCCGTTCGCATAAAAGCCCGCCAACGGAACGTCACCAAGCAGTTCATGTACCAGCTTGAGCTCGCCGGAGTCCTCGCCAAACAGATTGCGGCCGCGCCCCAGGCAGGAGTGGTAGAGGGCGCCTCGCGGCGGGCCGGGCAGACGTTTCACCAGTCCCTCGATCATTCGTGCCAGATCTTCGCGGGCCGTCTCGGCATCACGCCGGGCAAACTGGATCTCCATGCCGGGTTCCAGCATGTCGCCGACGGCGAGCAGTCCGCGATCTGGGTCGATACCAATCAGATTGCGGACCAAATAGTCCCCGGTGTCGGAGCCGGCAATGGGTAGTGCAACAAAAATATAGCCGCCGACCCGTTGCAGATCGCGCGCCAACACCTCGCCGATATCCTCTTTGAACACCTCCAGCGCCGGGCGATCGTCGATGGTTTCGATGATGTTGCGCTGGCAACGCGTCACCCGGTGCTTGTGTCCGATGAGACTGCAGCCCTGGGTCAGGCCGGTGCTGATCGCGATGCTGCCGGAAAATAGCACGCCCGACAGACCGCCGCCGGTGGCGCAGTCGGCGATCTGCGTCGGCAACTTCTCGGCGGATGCGATACCGCCAACCAGAAATCCGCCCTGCAGTCCCTCGCTCAACCCGGTCAGCAACTCGGGAAGCTGCGTGCTGCCCGGATCGCCATGCACCACGGCTACCGTGGCCAGGCGGCGTTCGCGCCAGTCACGGGTGGCATCCAGCCACGCGTCCATATCGCCATCGAGTTTTGGGATTATACGGAAATCGTCCGCTCCGAACGGGGTGGCGAGGATCGAGATTGCCGGCTCGGCATAGGTTTCATAGGCATTGCTGCACAGGCCCATGCCGACGCATCCGACCCAGTGCGGAATGCCACTGTGGTCGCGCAGATAGTCCACGATCCGGTCGCTGTCACCAGCCAGATCGTCGGCGAGATAAACAAAAGCCAGTTGCCGGTCGGTCGCGTCACCGATCGTCGCCAGGGCCTGATCGCACAGGTCGCGCCAGTCGGGGCCGGTAATGTGTACGCTGCTGAAGGGGGTCATTGAAGGCACGGGCGGTGGCGCCGAAGGGCCGCCACCGCTGGCGGCTCAGGTACCGCGTTCGTCCATCATCTGGTGGATGATCGGGCCAAATATGATCTCCATGGCAAAGCTCATCTTTCCTCCCGGTACCACGATGCTGTTGCGGCGTGACATGAATGAGCCGCTGATCATTGCCAGCAGGTATTGGAAGTCGGTGTTGAACTTGGCTGGATCGGTAAAGCGGATGACCACGAAGCTTTCGTCCGGCGTGGGGATGTCGCGGGCGATGAAAGGGTTCGAGGTATCAACCAGCGATACGCGCTGGAAGTTGATATCGGTGCTCGAGAACTGTGGCGTGATGTGACGGATATAGTCCGGCATCCGTCGCATGATGGTATCGACCACCGCCTCCGGCGAATAGCCGCGCTCCGCATTGTCGCGGTGGATCTTCTGGATCCATTCGAGGTTGACGATGGGCACGACACCGATACCCAAGTCGACATGCGCCGCGACGTCTTCTTTCTCGGTCTTCACCAGCCCGTGCAGTCCCTCATAGAACAGCAGGTCGGTGCCCTCGGGAATCGGTTCCCAGGGGGTGAACTCACCCGGCTTCTTGTCGGTGCCAAGCCGCGCGTTGTGCTCGTCCGCTTCGTCCTCGTTGTGCAGGTAATAGCGCTTCTCGCCGGTGCCTGTTTCGCCATAGGTCTTGAACAGGTCCTCGAGCTTGTCGAAGCGGTTGGCACCGGGGCCGAAGTGGCTCAGGTGGTCCTCGGTCATCTTGACCTTCATCTCGTTGCGTTCGTAGCGATGGAAGCTGTCGCCCTCGACGACGGCGGCGTTGATGCCCTCGCGGATGAAGATATGCTCGAAGGCGCGCTTTACAGTCGTGGTGCCGGCGCCGGACGAACCGGTGACCGCGACGACGGGATGTTGCTTGGACATGCTGTCCCCCCTGGATCTTGAGTTTTAGTCTCGGATTGACGATGAGGAGCCGGCTGGACAAGAAACGACACTCCCAGGGTCGCGTCTTTGGACGCGTCTGCCACCCGTTGGGATCTTATTCAGCAGTTCCTAATTTAGTACTGCGCGCGACTATAACATAGCCGTTGCGCGTCGCCCGTCATCCCCGCGCCGAGGCCGCCGGCAGTTGCGCTGGGTCAATTCTTTGCGCCTCCAATGCCTGTCGCCGGGGTTCCGGTTGAGATCGACAGCGGGCCAGCCGTGCCCCGCAAAAAACTGCCCAAACTGGCAAGCAAATGTCGGCACATTGCATCATTCCGCGCTAAACTCGCGCCCTTTCGATTTTATTGCGATCCTGATGGACGACGTTTTTCCCTATCCCGTTGCGCGCATCGGTCTGATCGGTGGGGGGCAATTGGGCCGAATGATGGTCAAGGCAGCCAAGCGCCTCGGTTGCACCTGCGTGGTGCTGGACCCGATACAAGGGTCGCCGGCAGGGCAGGTCGCCGGCCACCAGATCGTCGGCGACTACAGTGACCCGGCAATGCTGCGTGAGCTGGCCGAGTCTTGCGACCTGGTAACCTTTGAACTGGAAGAAATCGAGACCGAGACACTGATTCGGCTCGAGGAAGAGGGACACCGGATCTATCCCCGTCCCGGACTCCTCTCGATCATTCAGGACAAATACACGCAGAAATGCTTCTTGCGCGATGCCGGGATTCCGACCTCCGAGTTCCTCGATGCGCCCGAGCCGGACGCGGCCGCCTTTGCGGCCTTCGGTTATCCGCTGGTGCAGAAGGCACGGCGTGGCGGCTACGATGGTCGTGGCGTGGCTGTAATGCCTGATGCCGCGGGGTTCGCCAGCCACCTCGCGCTGCCCGGTTACATCGAACGCTTCGTGGCGGCCGAAAAAGAGTTGGCGGTGATGGTCGCGCGTAATGTCGAAGGCGAATGCAGGGCCTATCCGACCGTCGAGATGCGCTTCCATCCGCACGACAATGTGCTCGATTTTCTGGTTGCCCCCGCCGGTGTCGCGCCGGATGTCGCAAGTCGTGCCGAGGCGCTCGCCGTGCGCACCGTAGAGGCGATGGAGGGCGTGGGGGTGTTTGGCATCGAGATGTTCGTGACAGCCGAGGGTGAGTTGCTGGTCAACGAGGTCGCGCCGCGCACCCACAACTCCGGGCATCACACTATCGAGGCCTGCGTTACCGACCAGTTCGAGCAGCACTTGCGCGCGATACTCGGCCTCCCCCTGGGGGACACACGCCAGCTCTGTCCGGCCACCATGGTCAACCTGCTCGGTGAGCCGGGTTATCAGGGTAGGCCGCTGATTTCCGGGCTTGCTGCGGTACTTGCCATCTCCGGCGTGTGTGTGCACGTGTATGGCAAGGCGGTGACCAAGCCGGGCCGCAAGATGGGCCATGTCACCGTGATCGATGACAGTGTAGAGGCGGCCTGCGAAAAGGCGATAAGGGTCAAGTCGATGATCAAGATTCTTGGAGACAAACAGCTATGACAGACGTGCGTGTCGGCATCATCATGGGCAGCGATTCCGACCTGCCGGTCATGCGGGAGGCGGCCGCGATCCTGCAGGAGTTCGGCGTGGCCTATGAGATGACCATCGTCTCGGCACACCGGACGCCGACGAGACTGTTCGAATATGCAAAGTCGGCCCGCGAGCGCGGCCTGCGAGTGATCATTGCCGGAGCCGGTGGTGCTGCCCATCTGCCCGGGATGGCTGCTGCCATTACCGAACTGCCGGTCATCGGCGTGCCGGTGAAGAGTTCGATGCTCAATGGCCAGGATTCACTGTTGTCCATTGTGCAGATGCCGGCCGGCGTCCCGGTCGCAACCGTCGCCATCAACGGTGCGAAGAATGCCGGTATCCTTGCGGCCCAGATTCTCGGTATCGCCGATGCTCGGCTGCTGGAACGAGTCGTGCAATACAAGCGCGAACTCGAATCGATGGTGATGGAAAAGGTTGCGCGGCTGGCCGCCGATCAGCAGGCTTAGCAACGCAGCGCGGCAGATCCCGCACTAGCCGGCGGCCCGCTAGCGCCGCGGTGCCGTTGCAAGACTGCCCCGGAACTGGAACTGGTCCGGCTTGTTTCGGGGATCATGTCTGTGGCTCTGGGTCAGGCAGGCCCACGCCCGGGTTCAGGATATTGTCAGGATCGAATTGACGCTTGATCGCAGCCATCAACTGCAGGCTGGTCTGATCGAGTTCGCGATCCACAAACATCCGCTTGACCCAGCCGATGCCGTGTTCGCCGGACAGCGTGCCTTCGAGAGACAGGACCAGGTCGAAGACAGCGTCCAGGCAGGGATCGGCGGCGGCCATCTGTGCGGGGTCGTCCGGGTCGACCAGCAGGTTGACGTGGATATTGCCGTTGCCAGCATGGCCAAAGTTTACGATCGTCACGCCAAATTCTCCGGACAATTGCTCGAGACCGTCGATCAGATCGGGGATGCGTGAAACCGGTACCACAACGTCCTCATTGATCTTTTTCGGTGCCACGTTGCGCAGAGCGGGGGACAGTGCCTTGCGTGTCCGCCACAGCCGTGTCACCGCCTCGGGTGTATCTGCCATGTCGACCTGCACGCATCCGCTACCTTGCGCCGCGGCGGACACCTGTGCCGCACTGGCCTCGATGCCGGCCAGCGGACCATCGATCTCTATCATCAACAGGGCGCCGGCGTCGGGGGGCAGGCCGAGATCGGAGTATTCGCGCACCATCGTGATTGCTGTGCCGTCCATGAACTCCAGTGCGCAGGGCGTTACCGGCTGCGCCATGATGCGCGAAACTGCCTGTGCGGCGCTATGGATGTCACGGTAGATTGCCTGCAGCGTCCGCTTGGCTTCGGCCAGCGGGGTCAGTTTCAGGGTCGCCTCGGTGATGATCGCCAGCGTTCCCTCGGAGCCGATCAACAGTCGTGTGAGATCGTAGCCGACCACGCCCTTGGTAGTGGTGACCCCGGTCTTGAGCAAGTCGCCGCGCCCGGTGACGGCCCGGAGGCCAAGGGTGTTCTCGCGCGGTGTGCCGTACTTGACCGCGCGCGGTCCGGCGGAATTGTATGCGAGGTTGCCACCGACCGTGCAGACGGCCGCACTGGTCGGATCGGGTGGCCAGAAGAAGCCGTGGCGGCCCGCCGCCTGCTGCAACTCCTGGTTGGTGAAGCCGGGCGACACCCGGGCGAGACGGTTGGCTGGGTCGATCGCAAGCAGCTCACGCATGTGCTCCATCGACAGAACGATACCGCCCCGCAGCGGCACCGTCGCCGCCGTCGTGCCGGTCCCGCGCCCGCGTGTGATCAGCGGGATATGGTGCGACCGGCACAGGCCGACCAGCTCGCTGATCTGCGCTGCGTTGCGCGCGAAACACACGGCCTGCGGCATCGCCTGCCGACGACTGTTGTCGTAGCCATAGGCCCAGCAGTCGCTGGGTTCCGTCAGCAGGCCGCGCTCACCGAATAATCGCTGCAGCGCACCGACCATGGGTGCCGGCAGTGCGGTTGGGCCGTTCGGTGTGTTACTGCTCGATATACTCAAACAGTTTCACCACGCGTTTCACGCCACTGACAAAGCGCGCTTTTTCCGTAACTGCATCGGCCTCGGTCCGGGTCAGCAGTCCCATCAGGTAGACGCTGCCCTGCGAGCTGGTCACCTCCACCCGGGTTGGGTCGAAGCCTTCGACGCCCACGTCGAACAGCGCCAGCTTTACGCGTGAAGTCAGGTAGGCATCCGATGTGGCCTCGCTCCAGGTCGCCTCGGGACCGATGCTGACCTCGTTGAACACGCTCCGTACACGCGGGATCTTTGCCACCCGCTGGCTGAAGGCCTCCACGATTTGTGCATTTTCGGCCTGCCCGGTCAGCAGGACCTGCAGGTTGTAAGAGTCGATGCTGATGTTGCTCAGTTCTTTCAGTCGCTCGTCTGCATTTCGCAGGTTTGTGGCGCGGACCAATATCTCCTGGTCCTCTATGACTGTGCCTGTCGTGCGTCGGTCATGTGCCACGGCGACCCCGGCTGCGGCTCCGCCGATCGCGACGGCAGCGCAACCGCTGAGCAGCATGACCAGCGGAAAGACCAGCAGGCATCTCGCCAGCACCGCAGTGCAGTTCATTTAGACTTCTCCCCCCATCAATAGAAGATCAACCAAATCGCAGAGACAGTGAATCACGAGCCGATGATTTTCCAGGATGCGCGGGAACTCCGTCGCGGGTGCGCGGATCTCCGTGTCAGCGTCGTCGAGCCCTGCAGCCACTTCGCCGCCGTCGCGCCCGGTGAGCGCGATGACCTGCATTCCCCGCTCTCGGGCCGCATGCACTGCGCGGCAGATATTGATTGCCATCCCGTCGGTGGTCAAAGCGAACAACAGGTCGCCGGGTTGTCCCAGCGCACTGAGCTGCTTCGCGAAAACCTCATTGAACCCCTCGTCGAATGCGATCGCGGTGAGGACGACTGCATCTGAGCTCAATGCCAGCGCAGGCAGGCCCGGACGCTCGCGCTCGAAGCGATGCTGCATCTGTGCGGCGAAGTACTGGGCATCGGCCGCAGAGCTTCCGTTTCCACAGGCCAACACCCTACCGCCGCCAAGCAGGCAGCCGACGATTGTTTGCGCGGCCTTGGCGATCGGTGCTGCCTGTGAATCCGCCGCGTTCGCGCTCAGTTGGGCGCTTTCAGTGAACAATGCATTGACGCGCTCGATCGGGTCCACGGTGGGTCTTTACAGCTCGGTAGATGGGCGGAAGTGTCGCACGCCTGCGGGTTCCGGTCGATGTCAGATGGTGAATGCGTCGCGGATCCACTGCCCCTGCTGACCTTGGTCGAAGCCGACCACGTCGAATCGGCAGGGACCTTTCCAGCCGCTGGTGGCCAGATAGTGGCGCGCGGCCAGGATGACCTTGCTCCGTTTGCGTTGATCGATGCTGTAGAGCGCCCCGCCGAAGCCGCCGTGACTGCGTTGGCGCACCTCGATGAAAACTAGGCATTCACCATCGCGCATCACCAGATCTATCTCTCCGCCGCGACATCGGTAGTTGCGCCGGATCGGTTGCAGCCCGGCGCGTGCGAGCAGCGTCGCAGCATGCTCCTCGGCCTCCCTGCCGATGTCCTGGGTCTTTCCCATCAGGGTAGCGGTTGGTTGCTGGTCAGATTGGGCGCGTCGGTTTCCAGTGGCTGGGTCTCGCCCTGCAGGTCCAGGCGCGGTGAATAGCCGAGGACCTTGGGTTCCTTGTCCAATACGATCCATACCAGTTGGCGGTGGATCTGGTTTGTTTCGTCCATGTAGAGATTGCCGGTAGTGCCGTCGAGCGATTCGTAACGGCTGCTTTGCAGTCTCTTGAGGTGGGGTACCAGGCGCAATGCATCGATGCCCATCGCATACAGTCGAGCGTAACCGGAGCGACTCTTGGGCAGATACTCGGCGATCGTGTCCCGATCCAGCAAGTCACCTGCCCCGGAATCAATCATCCACGGGATGTCCGCCAGCATGATGCCTTTCAAGTCTTCGACCTGGTTGGCGGTCAGTGCGCCCTGCCAGGCATGAGAGGTGGCGTAGATCGGCAGGTCGCCTGCATGGTGAAACTGAAGCTGTGGACGGATGCCTTGCGCCTGTACCGGGCGCGCGGCAAGAAACACCGCATCGACGTCATCGCGCCGACTGGGCTCGAACTCCAGGTTTCTGCCCAGCCAGCGCTGCATCTCCTGGTGCCGCGCCATGCTCTTGTCGATTTGCAGCACGCCGGTTATCGTTTCGGTGTAATCGTGGCTGCTTGCGTCATAGCGGCCGACGCCAGCCACGTCCGCGCCGAATCTGCGCCAGCGATCCTCGAAAGCGTCTGTGACGCGGTCGCCCCAGTCACCCTGTGGGGCGAGGATGATCGGGCGGCGGCCGTCGTCTAGCCAGATGCGCTCGGCAGCCTGGCGCGCCTCATCCTCCGGTGATAGCGAGTACATGTAGAGGTTTGGCGTCGGCAGCGTCGCAATCTCGGTTTGGTTTAGCGCCAGCACCGGCACCGGCAGTTCGCCGGCGCGCATCAATTGAGCGACGGACTCTTTCTGCAGCGGACCGATCACCAGTTGGGCCCCCGCGGTGACCGCCTGGCTGTACAGTGGCCAGATCCCCGCCGGATCGGTCGAGTCGAAGAACTGCAGCTCGGGGCGCTGGCCTTCGGGTATTTCGAAGCGGCTGATCATGATGCCGTCGCGGATCGCCGCGGCAACATTGGCATAGGTGCCCGATTGCGGCAGCAGCACGGCAATACGCGAGGCCTGCTGCAACAGGCTCTGTCGCTGCCGCTGGTAGTGCTCCAACAACTCCGGCAAAGCCGGGTGCTGCGGAAAGCGTTGCAGCCACTCGCCAAATTTGATCTGCAGTTCGTAGGGGGCCCCGCCATATGCTTTGACCAGCAGGGCCAGTTGCATCCAACCGCCGGCGACCCCCGGGGGTGACGGCTGCAGATTGGTCAGCGCCAGTTCGTTGAGCAGCGCCAGCGTGCGCAGTATCTCGATCTGGGTCTGCAGGCGCGCCTGGTGATCGGTCTGCAGCGCGTCGACTGCCTGCAGTGCGTTCGCAGTCTCGATCAGATTGCCCATCTGGCGATAGGCATCGGCCATGTCACGGTGGTAACGGATCTGCAGGTCTCTCGGAGTGCCTTGTGACGGCATAGGGCCCAGTACCCCCAGTGCATCGCTGGCCCGGCGTTCGAGCAGCAGCAGTTCCGCCCGCAGTAGTCGCGCCTGCAATGCCTGTGTTTCGCTCTGCCCAAGAGGTCTCAGTTCTTCCAGTATCGCGTTCGTGCCATTGCGATCGGCACCGGCGAGCGACGCCTCGGCGGCCCTGAGGAGATAATCCACGCGCTGCCCGGTCGACGGAGTGCGCGCGGCCAGTTGACGATAGATGTCGGCCGCGGCGAGATACTGCCCAGACGCGAAAAGCTGGGCCGCACGGGCCGTGTCCAGGTCGTCGGCGCTCGAACTCGATGGGCGATCGGGCATCTGCCCGCAACCGGCGGCCAGCAGCAGCCAGGAGAAAAAGAATAGGAAGCGGAAACGGGCGGCAGCTTGCATGGCGCATCTTGTGCGGTCAGGATGGGACGTCGAGTATCGAAGGTGGACCCAGAGGTGTCAAACACGGTCGGCCAGCTCTTTGTCGTCGCCACGCCGATAGGCAACCTTGACGATATCACCCTGCGCGCGATCGAGGTGCTGCGCCAGGTCGATCGCATCATCGCCGAGGACACCCGGCACAGCCGGCATCTGCTCGATCGCCTTGGGATCCGCCGGCCGATGCTGTCGCTGCACGAGTACAACGAGCACGATGCAACGCGCCGCGTGATCGGCCTGTTGCTGGCTGGAGAGACGCTGGCACTGATCTCGGATGCGGGAACGCCGCTGATCAGCGACCCTGGGTTCCCGCTGATACGGGCGTGTCGTGAGCAGCATGTCCGCGTCATCGTCGTGCCGGGCGCCAGCGCGCTGATCGCCGCATTGTCTGTATCGGGGCTCCCAACCGACCGTTTTCGTTTCGAGGGTTTCCCCCCGCGTCGCCAGCAGGCCCGTGTCCGGCATTTTGAGACCCTGCGTCGGGAAACCGCGACCTTGGTTTTCTACGAATCGGCACACCGCATCATCGAGACGCTGCAAGACATGCAAGCGGTCTTCGGCGTGGGGCGGCACTGTGTCGTCGCGCGCGAACTGACCAAGCTGCACGAGACCGTCAAGGGTGGCTCCCTGGGCGATCTGCTGACTTGGGTCGCCGCCGATGAAGATCAACGCCGCGGTGAGTTCGTGGTGCTGCTGGCCGGCGCGGAGGATACCCCCCGGATAGGGGACGTCGACGGTCTGTTGCAGATCCTGCTCGAGGAACTGCCGCTGAAGCAGGCCGCAGCTCTCGCCGCCCGAATCACCGGCCAGAAGAAGAACCGGGTCTACCAGCGCGCGCTGGAGCTGGCTGGAAGATGAGCGTGCTTGTCAGGCTTACTGAGTTGCCCTAGTGTGACAGTCGGAGTCGGCCAGACGGTCGCGGTCGCCTTTCGGCGGCGGAGGAAAGTCCGGGCTCCACAGGGCAAGAGGCCAGGTAACGCCTGGGCGACGCGAGTCGACGGAAAGTGCAACAGAAAGCAAACCGCCGATGGCCCCGGACTCGTCCGGCGCCAGGTAAGGGTGAAAGGGTGCGGTAAGAGCGCACCGCGTTCGCGGCAACGTGGACGGCACGGCAAACCCCCTCTGGAGCAAGACCAAATAGGGAGACGTGCCTTTGGCAGCCTGCGGCCCGCAGGTGTCTCCGGGTAGGTCGCTCGAGGCGCTCGGTGACGGGCGTCCCAGATGAATGACCGTCCTAGACAGAACCCGGCTTATCGGCCGACTCCACTTCCCCTACAGCGGTGTCACGATGCCTGATCGGGTGTGCCTCCTCCCGTGCCGGTCGACCGTCCGCTCAGTGGCCCCTTTTGTCGACGTCAGTGCCTGATCGGGCCGCCTTGCGAATCGTTTCAATCTCCTTACTTGATACTCCACTTTAAGTCGTGCGCTTAGGGTTATGTTTTTTTTCTCTTTATTCTCTGCCTTTCCGTTCGCGCCTAAGTCACTGAGGTTTAAGCAAATTTCGCCTGATTCGGCTTGACCGAGTGGGGTCATGCACCTAATATTGAACTTCAAGTGGGTAATTGTGGGGATTTAGGGGGACATTGCCCACCCTAAGGAGGAGACGGCGCAGCCGTGTTTGCGGGGGTCAGTACACTCAATCTGGACGCCAAGGGGCGACTTGCGGTTCCGGCCAAGCACCGCGAGGCGCTCGCGGACTGCTGCGCGTCGCGCGTGGTGGTGACAGTCAACCCCGACGATCAGGAACGCTGCCTGCTCCTATACCCAGAAAATGAATGGCGCGAGGTCGCCCGCAACCTGTCGCGTCGTGATTCCATGCATCCGAAAGTGCGCGCGATGCAGCGCCTGGTCGTTGGCTATGCCTCAGAACTGGAACTGGATGGTCAGGGACGCATTCTGCTTTCCAGTGAGCTGAGGGACTTTGCCCGTCTGGACAAGCGGGTGTCGCTGGTTGGTCAGGTCAACAAGATCGAAATCTGGGACGAGGAAACCTGGGCGGGCAACCGCGAGCAATGGTTGCGGGATGTCACGTCCGGCGAAGACGGCATGGCCGAGGAACTCAAGGGGCTGATGTTGTGACCGAGCCTCACGGCTTGCATATGCCGGTGCTGCTGGATGAGGCGATCGTCGGGCTCAACATCCGCCCCGACGGTATCTACGTCGACGGTACCTTCGGGCGCGGCGGTCACAGCCGTCGAATTCTCGATGAGTTGGGCGTCGAGGGCCGGCTATTGGCCTTCGACAAAGACGCCGAGGCCGTTGCGGTCGCGCGCGAAAAGTTCGCCGATGATGGGAGGTTCTCGATCGTACATGGGAGTTTTGCGGAACTGGCGGTGGTTGCGGCCGAGCGCGGCCTGACCCGACGTATCGATGGGCTGCTGCTGGATCTTGGTGTCTCCTCGCCGCAGATCGATGATGCCGCCCGTGGTTTCAGTTTCCTGAATGACGGTCCCCTGGACATGCGCATGAACCGCGCCCAGGGGCAGAGTGCGGCGGCATGGCTGGCGCACGCTGAAGAGGCCGAGATCGCGGGCGTGTTGCGCGATTACGGAGAGGAACGTTTTGCCCGCCGCATCGCCCGTTCGATCGTCACGCGGCGCCGGAATGAACCGATCCAGGGCACGCGCGATCTCGCCGAGCTGGTCGCTCAGGCATGCCCGGTAAAGGAGAAGCACAAACACCCGGCAACCCGCACGTTTCAGGCGATCCGTATCTTCATCAATCGCGAACTGGAAGATCTCGAAATCTGCCTGCGCGACTCGCTGGATGTCCTGGCGCGCGGTGCGCGCCTGGTCGTTATCAGTTTTCACTCACTCGAGGACAGGATCGTCAAGCGCTTCATGCGTGACGCGGCGCGTGGACCGAAATTGCCCAAGGGGCTGCCGGTGCGACATACCGAGAGCCTGGGTCGGATGCGCGTGCTTGGCAAGTCTCAGCGTGCCGCCGCAGAGGAACTTGACGGGAACCCGCGTGCCCGCAGCGCGGTGCTGCGCGTCGCTGAGGTAATAGCGTGACGAGGGCGCAGGCAGGGTGGCTGCTGCTGCTGATGGTGGCGGTGATCAGCAGCGGGGTATCGGTGGTATACGCGAAGAACCTGTCGCGTGCGCTGTTTGTCGAGCTGCAACAGGTGAGGCTGCAGCGTGACCAGGCCGACATGGAATGGGGGCGGCTGCAGCTCGAACTGGCTACGCGTGGCGCGCTCGGGCGGGTCATGCGAATTGCCGATGAGCGCCTGCAGATGCATGTGCCCCGGCCCGAGCAGATCGAGGTGGTGAAGTAAATTGGCTGCACGCCGCGACAAACGCGCCCGTCAGGTACGCCGCGAGGAGAAGGCGTTGCCGAGCTATGCGGGCCGCCGGTACACGGTGCTCGGGCTGTTCTGTCTGGCTGCGGTCCTGCTGGTCTGGCGGGCCGTCGATCAACAAATACTTGAGAAGGATTTTCTTCAGTCCGAGGGCGCCGATCGCTATTTGACGCGCGTCGAGGTGCCGGCCCACCGCGGCCTGATCACCGATCGTCGTGGCGACGTGTTGGCGTTGAGCACCCCGGTGGATTCCATTGCGGCGAATCCACGCGTGATCGGCAACGATGCGCAGCAGTTGGTCGCGCTCGCCAAGGCGTTGGGCATGGACGCTGGTCAGCTGCGGGCCCGGTTGGCTCGCTACAGCCGGCGCCACTTCGTTTATCTGAAGCGACGCATGCCGCCGAACGATGCGGCCCATGTGATGAGCGTCGTGAAGGCGCACGATATACGCGGAGTGCACGTCGATCGTGAGTACAAGCGCTTCTACCCTGCGGGTGAGGTGTTTGCGCACGTGCTCGGTTTCACCGATGTAGACGATGCCGGCCAGGAGGGCCTCGAGCTGGCCTTCGATTCCGCGTTGCGCGGAGAGCCGGGGGCCAAGCTGGTGCTGCGCGATGGTCGACGCCAAGTGGTGGATGACGTCGAGAACGTCCGCAGTCCGCGTGCCGGTAACCATCTGGCACTGAGCATCGATCAGCGGTTGCAGTTCATTGCCTATCGGGAACTCAAGGCGGCAGTGAAACGCAATCGTGCGATCTCGGGTTCGCTGGTGCTGCTCGACACCCAAAGCGGTGAGATTCTGGCGATGGTCAATCAGCCGTCTTTCAATCCCAACGCTGACCGCTCGAATCGTGGCGGCAAACTGCGTAATCGCGCCGTGACCGACGTGTTCGAACCCGGCTCCACGATGAAGCCGTTCACTGTCGCAGCGGCGCTCGACAGAGGCACCATCCGGGCCGATTCACAAATCGACACCTCGCCTGGTTATTTTCGGGTCGGCGCGGCCCAGGTCAGGGACTCGAAGGACCTCGGCGTAATCGACGTGGCGACGATACTGAGCAAGTCGAGCAACGTAGGTGCGGGAAAAATCGCTCTGGGTCTGGAAAAAAAGAACCTGTGGCAGGCGATGGACGCACTGGGCTTTGGCAGTCCCGCACAGATCGGATTTCCCGGCGAGGCGGACGGGCAGTTGAGCGACTATCGTCGCTGGGCGCGCATTGACCAGGCGACACTTTCATTTGGTTACGGTATCTCGGTCACCACGCTGCAGCTGGCTCAGGCCTATGGGGCGCTGGCCAACGATGGCGTGCTGCTGCCGGCCACACTGATCAAGCGCGATGCCGCGCCCGAGGGCCGTCGGGTGTTCTCCGCAGGCACCGCAGCCGCGGTGCGCGAGATGCTCGAGGCGGTGGCGTCCGTCGACGGTACCGCGCCGCAGGCCGCGGTAAGGGGTTACCGGGTCGCTGGAAAGACTGGCACCGTGAAGAAGTTCGGGCCGCAGGGCTATAGCGACGACCGCTATCTGTCCCTGTTTGCCGGGATGGCGCCGGCCCGGCAGCCACGCGTCGCCCTGGTCGTGATGCTCAACGAACCGCGCGGTGAAAAGTTTTACGGTGGCCAGGTGGCCGGTCCCGTGTTCTCTGCCGTGATGGCCGAGACCCTGCGCCTGATGAATGTCGAACCCGATGTCGTGGTGGACCCCAAACTGCGTATGGCGCATGCCGGAGAGGCTCGATGATGCCACGTCGCATTGATCACAAAAGCATGTTGTTGGCGGATCTTCTGCCGGGCCTCTCGGCAGTCGACTGGGCGCGCCACCAGCAAGTCAGTTCCCTGGCGCTGGACAGCCGCGACGTCGAGCAGAATGGACTCTGGCTCGCCCTGCAGGGGGGGCGCGGACATGCCCTGGAACATCTTGCCGAGGCCCGCCGGCGCGGTGCGGTGGCGGTGATTGCGGAGCCCGCCGGCGAGTGGGACCGCGACCGCATTGCGCGCCTGTCCGGCGAGCTCCCGGTCGTGGCATTGCCGGGGCTGCGCCGGCAGGCTGGCGAGATCGCGGCGCGTTTCTTCGGTCAGGCGGCCCATGCGATGCGTGTCATCGGGGTAACCGGGACCAACGGCAAGACCAGCGTCTCGCATTTTCTGGCGCAGGCCCTGTCGACCCGCGTGCCGACCGCAGTTCTGGGTACCGCGGGCAACGGCTTTCCGGACGATCTGCAGGCCTCGACACACACGACGCTCGATGCGGTGAACTTGCATGCGACCCTCAGCAGACTGGTTTCGCGCGGTGCGCGTGCGGTCGCGATGGAGGTCTCGTCGCATGCACTGCACCAGGATCGGGTTGCGGGCGTACCTTTCCATACTGCGGTATTCACCAACCTCAGCCGTGACCACCAGGATTATCATGGAAGCATGCAGGCCTACGCGGATTCCAAGGCGCGCCTGTTCCGCGGCGCCGGCCTGAGCCTCGCAGTGATCAATGTCGACGACCCTGTGGGTGCCGATATGGCCGAGGGTGTCCGGGCGCGCACCTACACCGTTGCGGTTGGCAGCACATCGGGTCTCACCCGGCTCGGCGATCGCTACCTGTTGCTGCGCGAGCTTGAGACACGTGCCGATGGCCTCAGGATTTGTTTCGACTCGAGCTGGGGTAGTGGTGAACTCCAGAGCCGCCTGCTCGGCCGCTTCAATGCTGAGAACCTGGTCCTCGCTCTGGCAGTACTGCTTGCCTGGGACATGCCCCTGGCCAGTGCAGTGATGGCCCTCGAGCAGGTGCATCCGGTTGCCGGGCGGATGATGGTGTTTCTTGCGCCGAACAGGCCACGCGTGGTGGTGGACTATGCACATACACCGGATGCGTTGGAAAAGGTCCTGGAGAGTCTGCGCGAGCATGTCAGCGGTCGCCTGATCTGCGTCTTCGGCTGTGGCGGTGACCGCGACCGTAGCAAGCGTCCGCAGATGGGTGAGATTGCCCAGCGTCTGGCGGACCGTGTCCTGCTGACGGACGACAATCCGCGCTCCGAGGATCCGCAGGCGATCATAGCCGAGATTCTGAGCGGCATGCCGACCCGGCAGGGAGTGGAGATCGAACAGGACCGCGCCAAGGCGATTCGGGCGGCCGTCGCGTCGGCTGGCCCCGGTGATCTGGTGCTGGTCGCCGGCAAGGGTCATGAGGATTACCAGGAGATCGACGGGGAACGCACACCGTACAGCGATATCGAGCAGGTACAGGCGGTATTGCAGGGAGGTGGCGCTTGAGCGTCCTCCGGCTGTCAGAACTGGCAGCAATGGTCAAGGGTTCACTGATCGGCGCGGATAGCGGTTTTGACGGCGTCAGCACCGACACCCGCAGCCTGTCCGAGGGCGAACTGTTCGTTGCGCTGCGCGGGCCGAATTTCGACGGTCATGATTACCTGATCGCGGCGCGCGACCGGGGGGCGGCTGGCGCGTTGGTCGAGCGTCCGGTCGCGGCCGGTCTGGCGACAGTCCAGGTGGCAGACGCCCGGAAGAGTCTGGGCGAGTTGGGTAGGGAGTGGCGTCTGCGCTGTCCGGCACGCGTAATCGCGGTCACCGGCAGCAATGGGAAGACGACGCTCAAGGAGATGATTGCCGCGGTTCTCGGGCAGCGGGGCGAGGTGTTGGCCACCCGCGGCAACCTCAACAATGACATCGGGGTCCCGCTGACCTTGAGTCGTTTGCGCGACGAGCCGTTTGCAGTGATCGAGATGGGTGCGAACCACGCCGGTGAGATCGATTATCTGACCGGATTGGCGAGGCCGGATATCGCCGTGCTCAACAATGCCGGGCAGGCGCACCTCGAGGGCTTCGGTAGTATCGAAGGCGTCGCGCACGCCAAGGCTGAGATCGTCAACGGCCTGGGCAGCGACGGCATCTTCGTGTTCAACGCGGATGATCGGTTTGCCGGACTGTGGCGCCAACTCGGTAAAGGTTTCGGTCAGCGCACCTTCGGTGTCAAGCAGCCGGCGGATGTCTCGAGTCCGGCTTCGGCCTATCGGGTCGTCTGGAGCGACAGTTGTTTCGAGGCACGTTTCCCGGTCCTTTGTGCGGACGGTGAGATCGAGCTGCACCTCGCGCTTGCCGGTGAACACAATCGTATGAATGCGCTGGCTGCGATTGCGGCCAGTCTCGCGGCAGGTGCGGATCTGGAGGATGCGCGGCAGGCCCTTTCCCAACTCCAGCCGGTCGCCGGTCGCCTGTGCCCGCTGGTCGGCATCAACGGTGCCCGCCTGATCGATGACAGCTACAACGCCAATCCCGATTCGGTAGTTGCCGCGCTGCGGGTCCTGGCTGCCGCACCTGGGCGACGTACGCTGGTGCTCGGAGACCTGGCCGAGCTCGGTAGCACCGCCCAGCAACTGCACCGGCAGCTTGGCGAGCGTGCCTCCGCCTTCGCCATCGATCGCCTGCTCACCATCGGTCCACTCAGTCGGCACGCCGATGCGGCGTTCCGCGGAGAGCATCGGCATTTCGACGACCGCACTGCGCTTGCGGAGGCCCTGCTCGACGGGCTCTCGGCAGACGACAGTATCCTGATCAAGGGTTCACGCGCGGCACGCATGGACGAAGTCGTGTCGCATCTGCGCCAGCAGGAGGCCGCATGCTGATCAGCCTGGCCGACTACCTGGCGCAGTTCGACAGCGGTTTTCTCGTCTTCCGCTACATCACCCTGCGTACGATTTTCGCGGTGCTCACCGCGCTGCTGATCTCGTTCATGGTGGGCCCGGCGATGATCCGGCGTCTCAGCCGCTACAAGATCGGCCAGACGGTGCGCGGCGACGGCCCGGAAACCCATTTGTCCAAGTCCGGTACGCCCACCATGGGTGGGGCCCTGATCCTAGTCGCGGTCGCGGTCGCCGTGTTGTTGTGGGCGGATCTGGGCAATCTTTACGTCTGGATCGTGCTGCTGACCACACTGGCATTCGGCGGCGTTGGCCTCTGGGATGACTATCGCAAGCTGGTACTGCGCGACGCGCGTGGCCTGGCGGCGCGTTGGAAATACCTATGGCAGTCGCTGTTTGGAGTCACCGCCGCGGTCGCGCTGTACATGGGTGCGACACTGCCCGCCGAGACGCAGCTGCTGTTTCCTTTCGTCAAGGATCTGGTAATCGATCTCGGCCCATGGTTCGTGCTGTTCGCCTACCTCGTGATTGTCGGTTCTTCCAATGCAGTGAACCTCACCGATGGCCTGGATGGCCTGGCGATCCTGCCTACCGTGCTGGTGGCGGGCGCGCTCGGGGTATTCGCCTACGCGTCGGGGCATGTCCAGATTGCCAACTATCTATTGATTCCACACCTGCCAGGAGTCGGCGAACTGACCGTGCTGTGTGGCGCCCTGGTAGGTGCGGGTCTTGGATTTCTGTGGTTCAACGCCTATCCGGCACAGGTGTTCATGGGCGATGTCGGCGCGCTGGCGCTGGGCGCCGCACTCGGTACGCTCGCCGTTGCGGTGCGCCAGGAGATCGCGCTGTTCATCATGGGCGGCGTGTTCGTCGTGGAGACGGTGTCGGTCATGCTGCAGGTCGCATCGTTCAAACTGACCGGTCGCCGTATCTTCCGCATGGCGCCGCTGCACCACCATTTCGAACTCAAGGGTTGGCCGGAGCCGCGTGTGATCGTGCGCTTCTGGATCATCACCGTCATCCTGGTCCTGGTCGGTCTGGCCAGCTTGAAGATACGGTGAGGCGCTCAATGGCACAGGCAATACGGCAAAAGGGATCGGCAGCCAAGACGCTGATCGTCGGTCTTGGGGCAACCGGGCTTTCCTGTGCGCGTTTCCTGGCAGCGCAAGGGGTACAGCTTGCGGTCGCGGACAGCCGCGACGAGCCCCCGGGACTCGATGCGCTGAATGCCGAATACCCCGATATCGCGGTGTTCCTGGGACCGTTCGACGATCGCCTGTTCGACAGCGCAGGTCGGCTGGTGGTCAGCCCCGGGGTGCCGATCGGCACGCCCCAGATTGCGGCGGCCCGGCTGCGTGGTGTGCCGGTAATCGGTGACACCGAGCTGTTCGTCGGTGCGGCCAAGGCGCCCGTGGTCGCGATCACGGGGTCGAACGGCAAGAGTACGGTCACCACCCTGCTTGGTGACATGGCCAAGGCCAGCGGGTTGCGAGTGGCAGTGGGCGGAAACCTCGGCACACCTGCCCTCGATCTGCTCGACGACGCGGTTGAGCTGTACATCCTCGAGCTGTCGAGCTTTCAGCTCGAGACCACCGAATCGCTGCAGGCCGCGGTCGCCGCCGTGCTCAACGTCAGCCCGGATCACATGGACCGCTATGCCGACGCCGCGGCCTATGCAGCAGCCAAGGCGCGCATCATGCGTGGTGCAGGGGTCGGCGTGTATAACGCCGATGACCCGGCCGTTGCGGCAATGGGCGGTTCCGACGATACCTGGTACTTCACACTGGGTGAAGCGCACGGCGACAAGACGTTCGGAGTGCGTTCCTTGGAAGGCCGGGACTATCTGTGCCACGGGGACCAGCCATTGATTGCGGCCGACCAGCTCCGGATCCCCGGCTTGCACAATCGGGCCAATGCGCTGGCGGCGCTGGCAATGGGCAGCGCCCTCGGCTTCGAGTCCGCGGTGATGTGCGAGGTCTTGAGAGTGTTTCGAGGCCTTCCACACCGCACCGAGTTTGTCGCCGAGATCGACGGCGTCACGTGGTACAACGACAGCAAGGGCACGAATGTCGGTGCCTCGATCGCGGCACTCCAGGGGATCAGCGGCAGCGATGGTTCGCGCACGGTGCTGATTGCCGGCGGCGACTGCAAGGGTGCGGATTTCGCGCCGCTGGCTGCGGTGCTTGCGGCTTGCGCGCGGGCCGTCGTCCTGATCGGGCGCGATGCGCCAGCGATCGCTGCGGTGGTGCCCGAGAGCGTTGAGCAGGCTGTTGCCAGGGATATGGATGAGGCGGTGGCGAAGGCGGCCTCACTGGCCCGGCCGGGTGATCGCGTTCTGCTGTCACCCGCCTGTGCCAGCTTCGATATGTTTGCCAGCTACATGGACCGTGGCGACCGCTTTATGCAGGCGGTCAGGAGGCGCATGTGAACGCGAGCATGGCGCGGCCGCGCGGTGCTGCCGATCTGCGTATGCCGGGAATGGACGGTGTGCTCGTGATGGCGGTGACTGTGCTGCTCGCCTTCGGTATCGTTGCGGTCGCCTCGGCCTCCATGCATCTGGGCGAACGCAATGGCGAGGCGCTGCACTACGTCAACCGGCATCTGATTGCGCTGGTGCTCGGCGTAACTGCCGCCTGGCTCGTGTATAGAACGCCGACCAGCTGGTGGCAGAAGTCGAGCACGCTGTTGTATTTCCTGGGGCTGGGGCTGCTGCTGCTGGTGTTCGTTCCGGGGCTGGGACGAGAGGCCAACGGCGCGCTTCGCTGGGTCGCGGCGGGCCCGCTCAGCCTGCAGACCTCGGAATTCATGAAGGTTTTCATCGTGCTCTATATGAGCGGTTATCTGGTGCGACGGCAGTTGGAGGTTGCGCACAGCATGTGGGGATTCGTGAAGCCGATCCTGCTCTTGCTGCTCGCCTGTTCGCTGCTCATGCTGCAGCCGGATTTCGGCACCACGGCGGTACTCTTGATGACCGCGTTCGGCATGCTGTTTCTCGGTGGTGCGCCGCTATGGCAGTTTGCGGTGTTGCTGGTCCTGGCGATCAGCGCGCTGGTGGTTCTGATCTGGATATCGCCCTATCGGCTGGAGCGAGTCACCACCTTCCTCAATCCCTGGGAGCATGCTCAGGACTCCGGCTACCAGCTGGCACAGGCGTTGATTGCCTTCGGCCGCGGTGAGTGGACCGGTGTCGGCCTTGGCAACGGTATTCAAAAGCAGTTTTATCTGCCAGAGGCCCATACCGACTTCGTGATGGCCGTCATCGGTGAGGAGTTCGGACTGATCGGCACGCTGCTGGTGATCTGCATGTTTGCGCTGATCGTTTGGCGCAGCTATGCAATCGGCGCGCGGGCCGAGGCGCGTGGCGATCGCTACGCCGCCTATGTTGCCTACGGACTCGGTTTGTGGCTCGGTATGCAGGCGTTCATCAACATTGGCGTCAACGTCGGCCTTCTGCCGACCAAGGGCCTGACGCTGCCGTTCCTCAGCTATGGCAGCAACAGCCTGATTGTCTGCTGCATCGCGGTCGGCATGCTGTTGCGCGTGCGTTACGAGAATCAGACGGTGGGAGATGGCAGGGAGGGGCAGTGGCAGCGCGTATAACCATCATGGCGGGTGGTACCGGCGGTCACGTCTTCCCGGCGCTGGCGGTGGCACAGGAGCTTGCCGCACGCGGTTGGCAGATCAGCTGGCTGGGTACGCCGGACAGTTTTGAATCGCGCGTAGTCCCGGTCTACGGCTTTGAACTCGACACCATCGAGGCCCATCGCCTGCGCGGTCAACGCCTGACCGAACGAATACTTGCCCCGGCGTACCTGCTGCATGCGATGACCCAAGCGTGGCGTGTGCTGCGACGGCGCCGTCCACAGGTGGTATTGGGCATGGGCGGATTCGTGACCGGTCCGGGCGGATTGGTAAGCAGATTGCTGCGGACCCCGCTGGTTGTGCATGAACAGAACGCCATCCCGGGTATGACCAACCGCTGGCTGGCACGCGTTGCGGCGCGTGTCCTCGAGGCCTTCCCGCACAGTTTTCCGGCGGGCATCGGTGCGCTTGCGGTGGGCAACCCGATTCGCTCCGAAATCGCTGCGCTGCCTGCACCTTCGCCGATTGAGGTTGGTCGGCGACCGCGTCTGCTGGTCGTGGGTGGTTCACTGGGAGCCAAGGCACTCAACGAGGTGGTGCCTGCGGCGGTCGCCCGCTTGCCCGCCGATGCGAGGCCGGAGGTGCGCCACCAGACCGGGCGTGACCGGGCCGAGGCCACCCGTGAGGCCTACCGCACACAGGGCATCAGGGCCGAGGTCAGCGAGTTTCTCGACGAAATGGCCGAGGCTTATGGCTGGGCTGATCTGATCATCTGTCGGGCCGGGGCCTTGACGGTATCGGAACTGATGGCTGCGGGGCTGCCGGCGATCCTGGTCCCGTTCCCGTTCGCGGTCGATGACCACCAGACGATCAATGCGCGTTTTCTGACCGAGGCCGGCGCCGGACAACTGATGCCTCAGAGTGACATGACGGCGCAGACATTGTCCGAGTTGCTCAGTTTCGCTACTTTCGGACCCTGCACGGCTGCACGGTATGGCACAGAGCGGCTACCGCCTCGCGAAACGTGACGCGACGCGACGCGTGGCGGACGTCTGTGAGGAGTTGGCCGCATGACCGACCTGCCGCTGACCAAGACACGCTACGCGGCCGAGACCATGGGCCGGATGCGCCATCTGCATTTTGTCGGGGTCGGTGGAGCCGGCATGAACGGCATCGCTCAGGTCCTGTTGAACCTCGGATACGCGGTGTCGGGATCCGATATCCGGCATAACGCCGCTACGCTGCGTCTGGCGGAGCAGGGGGCGAAAATTCATATCGGCCACGCGGATTCGCATGTGCGTGATGCCGATGCCGTGGTGGTCTCGAGTGCGGTCGGCGAAGACAATCCCGAGGTGCGGGCGGCCCGGGAGCGTCGTATCCCGATCGTTCCGCGGGCAGAAATGCTGGCTGAGATCATGCGCTTCCGCTACGGCGTAGCGGTCGCCGGAACGCATGGCAAGACCACGACGACCAGCCTTACTGCGAGCCTGTTGATCGAGGGCGGCCTGGATCCGACCTATGTCATTGGTGGGCGATTGAACTCGCGCGGCAGCTATGCCCATCTGGGCGAGGGGGAAGTGCTGGTTGCCGAGGCCGACGAGAGCGACGCGTCGTTCCTCTTCCTGCAGCCGATGCTGGCGGTGGTGACGAATGTCGACGAAGATCACATGCTGACCTACGGCAACGATTTCGCACGACTGCGTGCCGCCTTTCTGGAGTTTCTGCACCACCTGCCTTTCTACGGTCAGGCGGTGATGTGCATCGATGACGACAATGTTCGGGAAATGCTGCCCGAGGTGACACGCAAGGTCGTCACTTACGGAACACGGGCCGAGGCTGACGTGTGTGCGGGCGATATCCGACAGCAGGCGATGACCACCCGTTTTGTGTTGAGTCTGTTCGGTGACGAGGCCGGTGAGGTCACGCTCAATATGCCGGGGCGGCACAACGTATTGAACGCCTTGGCGGCCATTGCGGTGGCGCATGAACTTGGTGTCGATGTTGCAACCAGCCGAAAGGCGCTGGCGGCGTTCCAGGGTATCGGGCGTCGTTTCCAGGCCACGGATGGATGCTCCCTCGGCGGCCGCGAAGTGATGCTGGTCGATGACTATGGGCATCATCCGCGCGAGCTCGCGGCAACTCTGCAGGCCGTACGGGCCGGCTGGCCGGGGCGCCGCCTGGTGCTGGCCTTCCAGCCGCATCGCTACAGCCGCACACATGATGCCTTCGAGGATTTCGTCGCCGTGCTTTCCACTGTCGACGTACTGCTGCTGGCCGAAGTTTATGCAGCCGGTGAGGCGCCGATCGCGGGTGCCGATGGGCGCGCGCTGAGCCGAGCGGTCAGGATCCGGGGACATGTCGATCCGGTATTCGTCGAGAACGTTGAGGACCTGCCAGGGATCCTGAAGGACATTGTCGCGGACGGTGACATCGTCGTGACGATGGGGGCTGGCAACATCGGTCAGGTCGCGGCAAGCATGGCGGAGGAACTATGCCCGTGAAACGTGAGACTTCGCCGAGACGACTGCACATGGGCTGCGGGGAGAACCTTGCCGGTCGCATCCCCCTGTACGTGTTTCGGGTCGGCAAGGTGCAGGGCGCACCGGTACGGGCGATGGCGATCCCGAAGAACGGCAGGAGCGGGCGATGATGGCGGCACCCAGTCAACCGATGCTACGCGGCGAGTTGCGTCTGGACGAGTCGCTTCAGCGATACAATACCTGGCGGATAGGCGGCCCGGCGGGACGGATGTATCTGCCGGCGGATATCGACGACCTGGCGATTTTTCTGCGCACACTGCCTGCCGACGAGCCGCTGCTGTGGCTGGGGCTGGGCAGCAACCTGCTTATCCGGGATGGTGGATTCCGCGGCACGGTGATCCTGCTGCAGGGACGCCTGAATGATCTGAGGATCGATGGGTCCAGCGTGTATGCCGAAGCCGGTGTGGCCTGTGCCAAGGTGGCGCGCGAATGTGCGCGTGCGGACCTGAGCGGAGCTGCCTTCCTGGCGGGCATACCCGGCACGATGGGCGGGGCGCTGGCGATGAACGCAGGTGCGTTCGGCGGGGAAACCTGGCGGATCGTCACGGACAGCGACGACGATCGATCGCGCTGGCCGGATCCGCGAGCGCCGCGCCGACGAATTCCAGGTCGCCTACCGCGAGGTGCGGGGTCCTGCGGAGGAGTGGTTCCTCGCCTGCACGCTCCGGCTAGAACGTGGCGACGGTGCTGCCGAGCAGGCCGCGATCCGTGCGCTACTCGATCGACGTGCGGAGACTCAACCGACCGGTCAGGCGAGCTGTGGCTCGACGTTCCGTAACCCGCCCGGAGATCATGCAGCGCGCCTGATCGAAGCGAGTGGTCTGAAGGGCTGCCGTCTCGGTGGCGCCGAGGTGTCGCACAAGCATGCCAATTTCATTATCAATACCGGCTGCGCCTCTGCGGCCGACATCGAGAACCTGATCTCGCACGTGCGTGCGGAGGTTCAGCGTCGCCAGGGTGTGACACTGCAGACCGAGGTACACATGGTAGGAGAATGGTCATGACGGTGTCAGCGGCAGATTTCGGTCGGGTTGCGGTGTTGATGGGCGGCTGGGCCGCAGAACGTGAGGTATCGCTGGTGAGCGGCAAGGCGGTCCTCGATGGCCTGCAGCGGCGCGGCGTAGACGCGCACGGCATCGATGCCGGCAGGGACGTGCTCGACGTGCTCGCGGCTGGTCGGTTTCGACCGGGTGTTCAACGTATTGCACGGTCGCGGCGGTGAGGACGGAGTCATCCAGGGCGCACTCGAAATCCTGGGTTTGCCCTATACCGGCAGCGGGGTGATGGGCTCGGCGATTGCGATGGACAAGTACCGTACCAAGCTGCTCCTGCAGGCACTTGGCCTCCCGACGCCGGGTTTTGCGCTGATCGACAACGAGGCCGAGTTGGCGGCGGCCTGCGAACTGGGCTTTCCGCTCATGGTGAAGCCGGCCCTGGAGGGCTCGAGCATCGGTATGTCCCGGGCCGAGGACCCCGAGCAGCTGCGCGCCGCCTGGCTGCTCGCAGCCCAGTACGACAGCCACGTCATGGCAGAGTGCTGGGTCAGCGGTGGCGAGTATACGGCTGCGGTGCTCGGACGCGAGGCGTTGCCGTTGATCAGGCTCGACACCCCGCATGACTTCTACGACTACGATGCCAAGTACGTCGCAGACGACACCAGCTACCTGATCCCCAGCGGACTCGATGGCGAAAGCGAACGACGCCTGCAGTCGCTGGCGTTGGCCGCGTTCGACGCGGTGGGTGCGAGCGGCTGGGGGCGGGTCGATATCCTGATGGACCAGGGCGAGCAGCCCTGGGTGATCGAGGTCAATACGGTCCCCGGCATGACCGGCCACAGTCTGGTGCCGATGGCCGCCCGGGCTATCGGGGTGGAATTCGACGAACTGGTCTGGCGCATCCTGGCGCAGACCATGGAGGCGTGCTGATGGCGCGCCCGGCAAGCAAGGCTCAACGGCGCCAGGAGGCACCACCGGCGCCCCGGCGCTGGCCGATCCTGCTCGCGACCGCTTCGACACTGGTTGCGCTGGCGGTGCTTGGGGTGGGTGGCTATCGGCTTATGGCTGAGCCTGGCCGGTTGCCGCTGCGGGTGATCGATGTGAATGGCGAGTTTCAACAGCTCGAACCCGCGCGGGTCCAGCAGGTGGTCATCGATGCGATCGACGGCGGCTTTTTCACCTGCAGGATCCAGAATCTGCGCGCCGCGGTGCTGGCGATGCCCTGGGTGGAGGATGTGAGTATCCGGCGCGTCTGGCCCGACAGACTGAGCATGACGGTGACCGAACAGGTGCCGCTGGCACGTTGGGGTGATGACGCATTGATCAATGTCAACGGTGGCGTGTTTCGTCCAGCGATCCTGGGGGGCTACAAGGATTTGGTAAGGCTGTATGGCCCAGAGGGCAGCGAGCAGCGTGTGGTCGGATTCTTTCAGTCGGCGGTGACCACGGCGCGTTTGCGCGGGCTTCAGATCCGCGAGGTGGAGCTGGATGCACGTCGCCACTGGTGGGTACGGTTCGACGACGGCCTGACCTTGTCACTCGGCCGGGAGGATATCGATGGTCGGCTGGCACAGTTCTTCCGGGTTTACCCGGGCCTCACCGCCGAGCCGTCGCGTCGGCCTGACCGCATCGACATGCGCTATGCGCACGGGTTCGCCGTGCGCTGGAAGGAGGGGACCGATGCTGAGCAACCAGCAGCGGCGGATGCCATGTCACAGGGAAAAGTCTGATGGTCAAGCGTAGCGACAAGAACATCATCGTTGGCCTGGATATCGGCACCTCGAAGGTGGTCGCGATCGTGGGCGAGGTCAGGCAGGACGATGAGATCGAGATCATCGGCATCGGCTCCCACCCGTCGCGCGGCCTCAAGAAGGGCGTCGTGGTGAACATCGAATCTACCGTCCAGTCCATTCAACGTGCGGTGGAGGAGGCGGAGCTGATGGCCGGGGTCGAGATCGACTCGGTTTACGCCGGCATCGCCGGCAGCCATGTCTCCAGCCTCAACTCGCATGGCATCGTGCCCATCAGGGACGGCGAGGTCTCACATACCGATGTCGAGCGTGTGATCGATGCCGCGCGTGCGGTGGCGATCCCGGCCGACCAGAAGATCCTGCATATCCTGCCTCAGGAATTCATTATCGATAACCAGGAGGGCATCCATGATCCGGTGGGGATGTCGGGTGTTCGGCTCGAGGCGCGGGTTCACATGGTGACCGGTGCCGTGAGCGCGGCGCAGAACATCATCAAGTGCGTGCGCCGCTGCGGCCTCGAGGTCGAGGACCTGATACTCGAGCAGTTGGCATCGAGCTACTCGGTGCTCGAGGAAGACGAAAAGGATCTCGGCGTCTGCCTGGTTGACATGGGCGGCGGCACGACCGATATCGCGGTCTTCACTGGGGGCTCAATTCGCCACACCTCGGTGATCCCGATCGCCGGCGATCAGGTGACCAACGATATCGCGGTCGCGTTGCGCACGCCGACGCAGCATGCCGATGAAATCAAGCTGAAGTACGCCTGTGCGCTCACCCAGCTGGCAAGCCCCGACGAAACCATCGAGGTGCCGAGCATCGGCGACCGCCCACCGCGGCGCCTGTCGCGACAGACGCTGGCGGAGGTAGTCGAGCCACGTTACGAGGAGTTGCTCACTCTGATTCAGGCGGATTTGCGACGTTCGGGATACGAGGACCTGGTGGCCGGTGGCATCGTTCTGACTGGTGGCAGCGCAAAGATGGAAGGGCTGATCGATTTGGCGGAAGAGGTGTTTCACATGCCGGTGCGCCTGGGTATCCCCCAGTACGTGACCGGTCTCGTAGACGTGGTACGCAACCCGATCCACGCAACGGGGGTTGGGTTGCTGCTGTTCGGGCATCGCAACCGTGCGGTAAGGGTGCCGGAGAGTGTTGGTGGTGGTGGATTTACATCCGTTTGGAATCGGATGAAGAGTTGGTTCCAGGGCAATTTTTAATTTACAGAGACCGTTGTCCCGAACGGGGACGGTCCGCAGTCGGAGGAGAGAAAAATGTTTGAGTTGATGGATGTGGATAGCCAGAGTGCGGTCATCAAGGTAATCGGCGTCGGTGGTGGCGGTGGCAATGCCGTCAATCACATGCTGCGTTCGAACATCGAAGGTGTCGACTTCATCTGTGCCAACACCGATGCCCAGGCGTTGCAGAGCACCGAGGTGCGAACCGCGCTGCAGCTGGGCTCGAACGTGACCCGGGGTCTCGGCGCCGGGGCGAATCCGGATCGTGGTTTCGATGCGGCGATGGAGGATCGTGATCGCCTCTACGAGGCGCTCGAGGGTGCCGACATGGTATTCATCACCGCCGGTATGGGTGGCGGAACCGGCACCGGCGCTGCACCGGTGGTCGCCGAGGTGGCGAAGGAACTCGGTATCCTGACCGTCGCGGTAGTCACCAAGCCGTTCACCTTCGAGGGCGTCAAGCGCATGACCATCGCCGAAGACGGTATTGCAAGGCTTTCCGAGCATGTGGATTCGGTGATCACCATTCCGAACGAAAAATTGTTGTCGGTACTCGGAAAGACCACTTCGCTGCTGGATGCGTTCAAGGCGGCCAACGATGTATTGCTCAATGCCGTGCAGGGTATCGCGGAGCTGATCACCAAGCCTGGCCTGATCAACGTTGACTTCGCCGACGTACGCACGGTGATGTCGGAAATGGGTGTGGCGATGATGGGTACCGGCAGGGCGAATGGTGACCAGCGTGCCCGCGAGGCCGCTGAACTGGCCATCCGCAGCCCACTTCTGGAGGACATCAATCTTTCCGGGGCGCGCGGCATCCTGGTCAACATCACGGCCGGTCTGGATCTGGCAATCGGCGAGTTCGATGAAGTCGGCAACACGGTCAAGGAGTTCGCTCGCGACGATGCCACCGTGGTGGTCGGCACGGTCATCGATCCGGATATGGTCGACGAGATGCGCGTCACTGTGGTCGCGACGGGTTTGGGCGAAGAGATCGTCGCGGTCCCTCAGCAGCCAGAGGTCGAGATAAAGCCGGTACGACTGGTCAGCAACGACGCGGCGTCGGATCAGGAAAATGTCGATTACAATTCACTGGACGTTCCGCCGCACGTCCGGCGCAGCCAGAAGACTGCCAAGGAGTTGTCAAAGGCAGCAAGCAAAGACATGGAATACCTGGATATTCCGGCCTTTCTGCGTCGCCAGGCGGACTGAATGGGCCGCTGAGTTTCCGACATCCAGTGGGGGGAAAGTACATTTCTGCTTGAACAAACTGCAATAAAAGTTGCAAAATAAGGGAATTCCCTAACCGGCGTCAGGGGATCACCGACTACTGCGTCGTCGAAATTCCGCGATGTGGCAAGCGAAATCGCTGAAATTGAAAGGAATTTTGACTCGGAGAGCCCAGAGTAATGATAAAGCAGCGTACCCTGAAAAATGTGATCCGTGCCACAGGTGTGGGTTTACATACCGGTGAAAAAGTCTACCTGACCCTCCGCCCGGCAGCCCCGGACAGCGGTATCGTGTTTCGGCGCGTCGATTTTGATTCGCCCGTCGACATTCCGGCCAGGGCTGAGAATGTCGGTGACACGCGCCTTTCGACCACTCTGGTAAGAGACGGTGCGCGCATATCCACGGTCGAGCACCTGCTGTCTGCATTTGCGGGTCTCGGCATCGACAACGCCTATGTCGATGTGAGTGCCCCGGAGGTGCCGATCATGGACGGCAGCGCGGGTCCGTTTGTTTTCCTTATCCAGTCGGCCGGTGTCGAAGAACAGAATGTGGCCAAGCGTTTCATCCGGATCAAGCGGCCGGTCGAGGTGCGGGACGGCGACAAGGTCGCGCGCTTCGAGCCGTTCAACGGTTTTAAGGTCAGCTTCGGGATAGACTTCGAGCACCCTGCAATGACCGAAGAGCGCCGTCGTTCGGTGATCGATTTTTCATCGACCTCATTTGTGAAGGAGGTCAGTCGCGCCCGTACCTTCGGGTTCCTGCGCGATATCGAGATGCTGCGCGATCATGGACTGGCGTTGGGCGGCAGTATGGACAACGCAATCGTGGTGGATGATTTCCGCGTCCTGAACGAGGATGGCCTGCGCTACGAGGACGAATTCGTCAAGCACAAGATACTGGATGCGATCGGTGATCTATATCTGCTGGGGCACAGTCTGATCGGTGCGTTCAGTGGGTACAAGTCGGGACACGAGTTGAACAACCGCCTGCTGAAGGCGTTGATCACTCAGCCCGATGCGTGGGAGGAGGTCACGTTTGACGATGCGGAGCAGGCCCCGATCTCGTATATGAAGCCGGCGCACGCATCCTGACGCTCAATCATCGAGAGTCGGTCTTCAGTGTTCGGCTGAGACGCAACAGTGCCTCGCGAAGGTAGGGTTCTCTGGTATTCATTGCTGTTTGCTGGATAATAAAGGCTCCAGCGTCCGAATGCCGCGCCTTGCGTGACCTCGGAGCCGGCGCGCCACGGCTGATAAGCAGCTTGACCCTTGCCTCGTGCAGGGCCGGGTGATGCGATCGCAGCAGGCCGGGTAATTGGGGCGCGACAAAGCGCAGGCGGGTTGCCCAGACCGGGGAATCTGCGTAGATCAGCAGTTGCTGCTGGCGCGCGCGGGCCGCAACGCAGTGGGGAGCGAGGTCGCCGGGCAGCAGCCCGCGGACTTCACCGAGCAGCGCCTTTTGCGCGCTGACCTCGAGTTCGAGTCGCTTCAGCGTTGGTTTGTCTTTAAGCAGGTGGCGAACCGATTTGGGTTTGTGAGCCATTTCACACGAGTCTCGCGGCGCCAAGTTACTGGTTTTAAGAGTACACCGTCAGGAGTCGATAAGCTGCAAAGCTTGCAGGAAAGCCGATGATGATCACAATTCGCTCGAACCGCTCCGACCGCGCCACAGTCGACGTTTCGCTGGCTAAGGCGGTCGCTGTTGCTGGCCTGGCGTTGGTAGGTACGACGGCCGTGGCGCTGTGGGGCGGTTTCGTCTTGGGGGAACGCTACGGGCAGGGTGCGGATATCGACGCTGCGACCGCCGAGCTGCGGTCCCTGCTTGATTCTGAACGTCAGGCAATCTCAGAGGTCAAAGCGGAGCAGCGCGATCATCTGGATGCCCTGGCCTTGAAGATCGCCGAATTGCAAACGCACCTGATCCGCCTCGACGCGCTGGGTGACCGTCTGGTGGAAGTGGGCAAACTCGACAAGGAAGAGTTCGACTTCTCCGCGCCGCCACCGACCGGTGGTATCGATGACGCGCTCCCAGCGGATGCGCAGAGCGCGCGCGATCTCACTGCCGATATGCGGCGCATCGCCAGCCTGTTGGCCGACCGCGAGCAAAAGCTCGAGGCCGTGGAGCTGCAGCTGATGAACCGCAACCTGTTGGCTGAGGCCATGCCGTCCGGCAAGCCGGTCAAGAAAGGCTGGATGTCCTCTGGATTCGGCAAGCGGACCGACCCGTTCAGGGGAAGCAAATCGTTCCACCGCGGGCTCGACTTCGCTGGCAAGCGCGGTTCGGAAGTGGTGGCCGTGGCGTCCGGTATCGTCACGCGGGCCAAAGAGGTGGCGGGCTACGGCAATGTGGTCGAAATCAAGCACGCCGACGGATACGCCACACTGTACGGTCACAACAAGGAAAACCTCGTCAAAGAGGGCGAGATGGTCAGCAAGGGTCAAACCATTGCGCTGCTCGGCAGCACCGGGCGCTCCAGCGGGCCACACGTGCATTTCGAAGTTCACCATCACGGCAAGATCGTGGACCCGCTGCGCTACGTGCGCGCCCAGTAAACCGTGTCCGGCGTTCTCCCGAAAACCCGCCAAGGCGGGTTTTTTTGCCTTTGTTTCCGGCCGCTTGAAGGCCCGTTTGGGTTATCATTCCGGCCTTCGTCTTAGCTTGTCCCGGAAGGTCCTAGGTTCATGCTCAACAAGCTCGTAAAGAAGGTCTTCGGTAGCCGCAACGATCGGCTGGTGAAGCGCATGCTCAAATCCGTCGAGCAGATCAATGCGTTCGAGCCGGCATTGCAGGAGCTCAGCGATGAGGCCCTGGCGGCCAAAACGACGGAGTTCCGCGAGCGCCTGGCCCAAGGGGATTCGACCAATACCCTGCTGAGTGAGGCGTTTGCGGTCGTGCGTGAGGCCAGCCGACGTGTGCTGGGCATGCGCCATTTCGACGTGCAGATGATCGGCGGCATGGTGCTCAATCAGGGCGAGATCGCGGAGATGCGCACCGGAGAGGGCAAGACCCTGGTCGCGACGCTCGCGGTCTACCTGAATGCTCTCGAGGGCAAGGGTGTCCATGTCGTCACGGTGAACGACTACCTGGCCCGCCGCGACGCCGGCTGGATGGGGCGCCTGTATCACTCCCTCGGTATGTCTACAGGGGTAATCAACTCTTCGGGGGGCATGGGGCCGGACAGCTCCTCGTACGTGCTCGACATGGAATACCGAGGGGATACCGGCGGTTTCACCCATCTGCGGCCAGTGTCCCGGGCACAGGCCTATGCCTGCGACATCACCTATGGCACGAACAACGAGTTCGGCTTCGACTACCTGCGCGACAATATGTCTTTTGCCGCCGAACAGCGCGTGCAGCGCCGTTTCTTCGCGGTGGTCGACGAGGTCGACTCGATCCTGATCGATGAGGCGCGCACGCCGCTGATTATCTCGGGTCCGGCGGAGGACAGCTCGGCACTCTACCGCCAGGTCAACGACATCCCCGGCCGCCTGGAGCGTCAGGACCCGATCACCAACGAAGAGGGAAAACCGGACTTCGGCCCGGGCGACTACTCGGTGGACGAGAAATCGCGTCAGGTGTTTCTCAGCGACCAGGGCCACGAGAAGGTCGAGCAGATGCTCAGCGACGCCGATTTGCTGGCCGAGGGGCAGAGCCTTTACGACCCCTCGAACATCATGCTGATGCACCATGTGATGGCCGCGTTGCGCGCACACGCGCTGTTTCAGCGCAACGTCGATTACATCGTGCGTGAAGGCCAGATCGTCATCGTCGACGAGTTCACCGGCCGTACCATGCCCGGTCGGCGCTGGTCGGACGGGCTGCACCAGGCGGTCGAAGCGAAAGAGGGTGTCTCGATCCAGCAGGAAAACCAGACCCTGGCCTCGATCACTTTCCAGAACTACTTCCGCCTTTACGACAAGCTGTCGGGTATGACCGGCACTGCCGATACCGAGGCATTCGAGTTTCAGCAGATCTACGGTCTCGAGGTCGTGGTCATCCCGACCAACCAGGAGATGATCCGGGACGATCAAACCGACCTGGTCTATCTCACCCAGCGAGAGAAGTACGAGGCGATCGTCGAGGACGTGCGTGACTGCGTGCAGCGCGGACAACCGGTGCTGGTTGGTACCGCATCGATCGAGGTCTCCGAGATGGTTTCCAAACAGCTGCAGGCGGCCGGCATCGAGCACCAGGTGCTGAATGCGAAGCAGCATGAGCGCGAGGCGCAAACGGTAGCCGAGGCGGGCCGCCCGAGTGCGGTCACCATCGCGACCAACATGGCGGGCCGTGGTACCGACATCGTGCTGGGGGGTAACCTCGACGTCGAACTGGGCCAGCTGGACGAAGCGGCAAATGAGGATGACATCGTCGCTCATCGTGCCGAGTGGCAGGAGCGTCACAACAAGGTGCTGGCAGCCGGCGGTTTGCGCGTGGTCGGCACCGAGCGCCACGAGTCGCGTCGTATAGACAACCAGTTGCGTGGCCGGTCCGGTCGTCAGGGTGACCCGGGGTCGTCGCGTTTCTACCTGTCTCTGGAAGACAGCCTGATGCGCATTTTTGCATCGGAACGCGTGTCCGGCCTGATGCAAAAGCTGGGTATGAAAGAGGGCGAGGCGATCGAGCACCCCTGGGTGAACAAGGCGATCGAGAACGCCCAGCGCAAGGTCGAGGGGCGCAACTTCGATATCCGCAAGCAGTTGCTGGAGTACGACGACGTTGCAAACGATCAGCGCAAGGTGGTCTATCAGCAGCGCGACGAGTTGATGGACGCCGATGATATTTCCGAAACCATCGGCAACCTGCGCTACGACATCGTGAACTCGCAAATCGATACCTACATCCCGCCGAACAGTCTGGAGGAACAGTGGGATATTCCAGGCCTGTCGGAGGCGCTACGCGAGAACTTCGCGCTGGAGGCCCCGGTGCAGGAGTGGCTGGACAAGGACGACAGTCTGCACGAAGAGACGCTACGCGAGCGCATCCTCGAGGAGCTGGCTACCATCTACACTGACAAAGAGACGCAGGCCGGCGCGGAACAGATGCGCAGGATCGAGAAAGAGGTGATGTTGTTCACGCTCGATTCGCATTGGAAGGAACACCTGGCTGCGATGGATTATTTGCGTCAGGGCATCCACCTGCGTGGTTATGCGCAGAAGAACCCGAAGCAAGAATACAAGCGCGAGGCATTCGAGATGTTTTCGCGCATGCTGGACTCGATCAAGCTCGAGGTGGTGCAGATCCTCAGTCGCCTCCAGCTGCAGGCGCCGCCGCCGATCCCGGAGCAGGTTGCCGACCCCTCTGAGTTCGAGTTCAAACACGATGCCTTCGAGGGTTTCGGCGAACCGGCACCGGCCGAGGAAACGCAGAGCGCCGTGGTCGCGGAGAAGAAACCCTTTGTGCGCCCGGATCGCAAGGTCGGACGCAACGACCCCTGCCCCTGTGGTTCGGGAAAGAAGTACAAGCATTGCCACGGCAAGTTGAACTAGCGCCTGCAAATGAGCCAGGTTGAAGGGATTCGATTGTCTGCAACGGCCGCGGGCATACGTTACCGTGACCGCGACGACTTGCTGCTGATCGAACTCGCCGAAGGGACCAGCTGTGCCGCGGTGTTCACCCGCAATGCGTTCTGTGCGGCACCGGTGACGGTGGCACGTGAACACCTGGCGAAGGGCCCTGTTCGCTATTTGCTGATCAACTCGGGTAATGCCAACGCGGGGACCGGCGACGCGGGGCTGCGGGCGGCACGCGAGACCTGCCGCCTGCTGGCCGGCATGGCCGGCTGTGCAATGACTCAGGTGCTGCCGTTCTCCACCGGCGTGATCGGGCTGGACCTTCCTGTCGATCCGTTCGCGCAGGCGGTTCCGTCGCTGTTGTCAGGCCTGTCGGAAGACCAATGGCCGCGCGCCGCAGCGGCCATCATGACCACCGATACCGTGCCAAAGCTGGTATCGCAGCAGCTCGATCTGTCAGGTGGCCGCATTGTGGTGACAGGCATCGCCAAGGGGTCGGGCATGATCTGTCCGGATATGGCGACCATGCTTGCCTATGTGGCAACCGATGCGGCGGTCGCACAACCGCTGCTGCAGCAGGTGCTTGACGATGCGGTTGCCCGGACGTTCAACAGCATCACTGTCGATGGCGATACGTCGACCAACGACGCCTGCATCCTGATGGCCAGCGGCGCCGCGCGTGCCGCAGTCGAGTCGCTCGAGTCCGACGACGGTCGTTTGTTCTTGCAGGCGGTGCGCAGCGTCTGTGCGCAGCTCGCTGAAATGATCGTGCGCGATGGTGAAGGTGCCACCAAACTGGTACGGGTCCAGGTCGAATCGGCCTATACCGCTGCCGAGGCACGCCGGGTCGCCTATACGGTGGCACACTCTCCCTTGGTCAAGACAGCGTTGTTCGCCTCAGACCCCAATTGGGGTCGCATCCTGGCCGCCATCGGGCGGTCCGGGGTCCAGGGTCTGGACATCGCGGCTGTCCGGATCTGGCTGGGCGGGGTCTGCATTGTCAGTGGCGGCGGGCGTGACCCCGGATATACAGAGGCGGCCGGGCAGCAAGTCATGGATCGGGAGGAGATTCCGATCCGTATCGACCTCGGTCGCGGCGAGGTCGACGTGGAGGTGCTCACCTGCGACCTCTCGTACGACTATGTGAAGATCAACGCCGAGTACCGCAGTTGACGGACGTCATGCTGATTCGCGCAGCGGACTCCGCCGGTCCTGCATTCGCCCGGTGGTCACTGTTTAAGCAAGCATCGAGAGTTTCGGCAGTAACAGCCTGACCTGCGCGATCGGCTGCAGCGGACGGTCGCCGGTCGAATACGCCGGTGCGTAAAGGCCACAGAGGACTTTTACGGGTCCGCCCGGATTCTGCCGGACGCGGTCGGCTGGCAAGCACCTGGCCGGCTTCAGGTCCGATGCCGCAAGCGGGTTGGTGTCCGTTGCTTTTGCCAAAGCGTTTTCGAGAGGTCGCCTCAAATGTCGAACATCATTCACGTCGCTGCTGCCGCCATGATCGACAACAACGAGCGTGTGCTGTTGTCCCGACGTCGCCCCGACAGTCACCAGGGCGGGCTCTGGGAGTTCCCCGGGGGCAAGCTTGAGCCCGACGAATCGGTGGCCGCCGGTCTGGCGCGTGAACTGCACGAGGAGCTCGGCATCGATGTGGTTGCGCATCGCCCCCTGATCCGTATCACCCATCACTATCCGGATCGCAACGTGCTGCTCGATGTGCGACTGGTGGACGACTGGCGCGGCACACCGGTGGGGCGCGAGGGACAGCCGTTGGCCTGGGTCGAACGACGGGCATTGCTCGACTACCCGATGCCGGCGGCCGATGCGCCTGTCGTGAAAGCACTGCTGCTGCCGTCGAGCTATCTGATAACGCCGCCGCAAATGGAGAGTCCCGACAGGTTTCTGCGCGGGCTGGAGTCCAGCCTGCAGGCGGGTGTTCGGCTGGTGCAGCTGCGTCTGTTCGACTTGTCCGAGGCTGACCTGCTGATGGTTGGGCGCGCGGCCTGTGATCTGTGCCATGCCAGGCAGGCGAGGGTACTGCTCAACGGCGACCTGGCAATGGCGACGGCGATTGGTGCCGACGGCCTGCATTTGAGCAGTCGGCACCTGCATCATTGCAAGACTCGCCCGGTCCCGGTCGATCAGCTGCTGGCCGTCTCCTGCCATTCGCCAGAGGATCTGGCGGCCGCCGCCGGTCTCGCCGCAGATTTCGCCATGCTGTCCCCGGTATTGCCCACGCGCAGTCACCCGGATGCAGACCCGCTGGGTTGGGACAGGTTCGCGGCCTGGGTGGATGAGGCGAGCATGCCGGTGTTTGCGCTGGGCGGCATGCGGCCCGAGCTGATCGAAACGGCCTGGCAACACGGCGCACAGGGGATCGCCGCGATTCGTGGTCTTTGGTGCGATGGGTCGACAGGGTAGATACTGGCTGTTCTTTGCTATTCTCGCGGTCGGTCTAAGCCTCGGTTGGGGGCAGGTCGGCCGCAAGACCCATCGCCTGTTCGAGACTCACCCCATGGTCTACCTGCGTGCCGAGAAGGACTGTCGGCCGCGCACGGCGCCTTGCGCCGCGCTTGCCGCGGACCGCGCCCTGATCCTCGGACCGGCGACGTCAGGCCTGCTCATGCGTCAGATCGGGATGGCGACCCGGGACATCTCCGGTGGCGAGGGCATCTCTCTCGCGATCGGCGGCGAAGAACTGGCCCGAGAGGCGCTTTCTCCCGGCGTGGACGAATGGTTGTGGGCCGATGTGCCGGCTCAAACGGCTGTGCTGCGCTTCGTCGTCAGGGGTGGGGGCGAGACCACAGTTGCGGAGTTCCCGCTACAGCCGACAGTCAGTAATCGTCCTTAGCATCAGGTGGCATCGCGGGCGCGCCCGGTATACGCCTTTCCTCGCCGAACCATTCGCCAAGATCGATTAGCTTGCAGCGCTCGCTGCAGAAGGGGCGCCACTTCTGCTCCGGAGCCCAGCGCACCGGCCTGCCACAGGTCGGACACTTCACCTCGAGCACCGGGTCGCTCACATCAGGCAGGTGCTGAGACTGAAGGGGACGTGGTGGTCCACCTGGGTGGGATGCTGCCAGTCGGCGCAGTCCATGAAACGGATGCTGAAACGGTGTTTGCCACCGCTGATCTCCGCATATATCCCGCCCGCCGAAGGAACACCTACCCGCACCAGTTGCGCCACCATATTGCTCGGCAGGGTTCTCTGGAAGAAGCCGTTTTCGCCTCTCTCCTCGGATGGCTCGGCGCTGTTGCGAATCAGTGACAGCAGCAGCGTGACCGAGTCCTGCACCGGGCTGACCTCGCGGCGCCAGTCATCGAGCTGCTGTGAGCGGTCTTCGTGCGGCATCTGCAGCCAATAATGGTATTGCGGCAGATCGAAATCGAACGAACCGCCGGCGATACTGCTGCGTTGGACAATGCTGTTCAGGAACTCGTGGCTGCGCAGCGCATGCGCGAGCTGCCCGTTGACGTCCCTGACCGCTTCACCGGACTGATAAAGCTTGTCCAGGATGAGTTGGAGCCGGTCCTTGTCGACACCGGGTGTGCCCGCCATGCGCGATAGCGACTGGCGGTACCGTCCGAGTTCCTTCAGCAGTTCTGACTTGATGTCGGCGCGCGAGAGCACATTGGCGATGTCCAGCAGTGCGGTCATCGCCGCGCGCGCATGCCATTCTTCGTTGTGAGGCAGGTGGAATTCGAACTGCTCGAACAGGTGCGACAGGCGCAGCCAGGTGCGGCACTTCTCGTTCAAGGGGTGCTCGAAAATGGTCGTTTCTGGCAATGCGGCGTCCTTGACGGTAAGCGTGACCCGATATTCTCGGACAGCTGACCGGCCCGGTAAAGCGCGGAAGGCTCAATCGACGATCTGATTCATGTATTTGAGGTGCAGTTTCTCCACGGCAGCCCGCAGTTCGTCGAGAGTGCCATCATTGCAGATGACGTCATCCGCCCCACGCAGGCGGGTTTCACGGTCGGTCTGGGCCTGCAGTATGCGCTCGATATGGGCATCGTCCAGCCCGTCACGTGCGCCTACCCGGGCGCGTTGCACCGCCTCCGGCACGTCGACCAGCAACACCCTGTCGACCAGGGCCTGCTGACCGGTCTCGAACAGCAATGGGATCACGAAGATCACGTAAGGCGATGACGAGCGTCTCGCGCGTGCCAGCATGGCTTCGCGTATGCGTGGGTGCAGAATCTCTTCGAGTGTCCGCCTGGCGGCAGGGTCGGCGAAGATACGCTCCCGCAAGCGGGAACGGTCGAGCCGACCGTCGCCGTCGAGCATCCGTTCGCCGAACACATGGACAATCTCGGCCAGCGACGGCTGGCCCGGTTCGACCAGTTCCCGGCTCAGCAGGTCAGTATCGATGACCTCGGCGCCGAGTTTGGCGAAATGCGCGCTGGCGGCCGATTTGCCGCTGCCGATCCCGCCTGTCAGCCCGACCTTGAGCAAGGTCAGCTCAACCCGGTCAGTTGCAGGTAGGCACGATTGATTTCCTCCCCCCAGAGCAGCGCGACGAATCCGGCGGCGGCCAGGTAGGGGCCGAACGGGATCGGCAACTGCCGGTCACGACCGCGCAGCAGCACCAGGCTGATCCCGACCACGGCGCCGATCAGCGATGACAGCAGCACGATCAGCGGCAGCATCTGCCAGCCGAGGAATGCGCCGAATACCGCAAGTAGCTTGAAATCCCCATAGCCCATGCCCTCGCGGCCGGTCAGCAGCCGGAAAAACTGGAATACCAACCACAGGCTGAGATAACCGCTGGCGGCGCCGATGACTGCCGAACTGAGGTCGGTGAACATGCCGTCCAGATTGACCAGCAGGCCGAGCCAGACCAGCGGTAGGGTCAGCTGATCCGGCAGCAGCTGTTCGTCCAGGTCGATCACGGTCAACGCGACGAGCCCCCAGAGCAGGACCAGTGCGGCGGCCGCCGGGGCGGTCGGTCCAAAATGGACCACGACCAGCAGGCTCAGCAGGCCGGTGACCGCTTCGACGACCGGGTAGCGCAACCCGATCGGTGTGTGGCAGCTGCTGCAACGTCCGCGCAGCAGCAGGTAGCTGAGTACCGGGATGTTCTCCCAGGCGCGGATCGCGTGGCCGCAGTTCGGGCAGGTCGAGGCCGGGGTGATCAGGAAGTCGAGGCCGAACCATCGGTTGGGCAGCGGCTCGGCTCCCTCGTCTCGCATATCGGCGCAGGCCTCGTCCAGTTCGGCCTGCATACGCCGTGGCAGGCGCAGGATGAGCACATTCAGAAAGCTGCCGACCACCAGCCCGAGCAGCAGGGCGGCGTAGGGCGCCAGCATGGCGACGACCGGATCCGCCGCCATGCCTCAGTTGCCGGAGACGACCGAACCCAACTGGAAGATCGGCAGGTACAGCGCGATGACCAGGCCGCCGACGACGGTGCCCAGTATCACCATGATCAACGGCTCGAGCAGGCTGCTCAGCGCGTCGACCGCGTTGTCGACCTCTTCCTCGTAGAAATCGGCGACCTTGGCCAGCATGTCGTCGAGCGCACCGGATTCCTCTCCGATGGTGACCATCTGGATCACCATGTGCGGGAACAGCCCCTGCTGGCGCATCGCCAGCTGCAGCGACTGGCCGGTGGCGACATCGTCGCGCATCGTCAGAACCGCCTTCTCGTAGACGGCGCTGCCGGTGGCGCCGGCGACCGACTGCAGCGCCTCGACCAGCGGCACGCCGGCCGCGAACATCGTCGAGGTGGTGCGGCAGAAGCGCGCCAGGGCCGCCTTGTGCATGATGCCACCGATCACCGGCACCTTGAGCAGCAGCCGGTCGAGGGTCTCGCGGAACTTCGGCGATCGCTTCCAGATGTTCGTCGCGACCACCACGGTGGCGACCACCACGCCGAGGATCGCCCACCACCAGCCCGCGACGAAGTCGGATATCGAAATCACCACCCGGGTGAACGCGGGCAGGTCGGCGCCGAAGCTGCTGAACAGGTCTTTGAACTGCGGGATGACGAAGATCATGATGATCGCGGTGATCAGGATCGCCACCACGATGACCGCGGTGGGGTAGAACAGCGCCTTCTTGATCTTCGCCTTGAGCGACTCGGTCTTTTCCTTATAGGTCGCGATCTTGTCGAGCAGGGTCTCGAGCACACCGGCCTGCTCGCCGGCCTCGACCAGGTTGCAGAACAGGTCGTCGAAGTACAGCGGGTGCTTGCGCAGTGCCGCGGTCAGCGAGGTTCCGCCCTCGACGTCGCCCTTGATCGACAGCACCATCTCCTGCATCGCCGGGTTATTGTGGCCGCGGCCGACGATGTCGAAGGCCTGCACCATCGGCACGCCGGCCGACATCATCGTCGACAACTGGCGCGAGAAGATCGCGATGTCCTTGCTGGTGATCTTCTTCTTGCGGTTGCTGAAGATCGAGCCGCTCTTCTTGCGCAGCTTGAGTGGGACGATCCCTTGACGGCGCAGGTCGGCGCGCGCTAGCGCAATGCTGGCGGCGCGCGATTCGCCCTTCACGCGATTGCCTCTGCGGTCGGTGCCCTCCCAGGCAAAGACCAGTGCCTTGTCCGGTTTGGGGGCCGCTGCCGCTGCTGCTTTGGTAGCCATACTGTGACCTGTTTAATCCTTGGTGACGCGGTTGATTTCTTCGAGGCTGGTAATGCCTTCCTTTACCTTGGCCAGACCGGAGGCGCGCAGTTCCTGCAGCCCCTCCGATTTCGCCAGGTCGCGGATCTGGATAGCGTTGCCGTTCTCCATGATCAGTTTGCCCATTGCATCGGTGACCGGCATGACCTCGAAGATGCCGACCCGACCCTTGTAGCCCTTGGTGCACTTGTCGCAACCGGCCGGTCCGTAAACGGTGATGCCCTGGCGGATCTCGGCCTCGGTGAAGCCTTCCTCGAGTAGGGCGTCATGGGGTACATCTTCGACCGTCTTGCAGTGTTCGCACAGTCGCCGTGCCAGGCGCTGGGCCATGATCAGGTTCACCGACGAGGCGATGTTGAATGCCGGGATGCCCATATTCGCCAGGCGTGTCAGGGTTTGCGGGGCATCGTTGGTGTGCAGTGTCGACAGCACCAGGTGACCGGTCTGCGCCGCCTTGACCGCGATCTCGGCCGTCTCCAGGTCGCGGATCTCACCGACCATCACGATGTCCGGGTCCTGGCGCAGGAAGGCGCGTAGCGCCGCGGCGAAGGTCAGGCCGGTCCTGGTGTTGACGTTCACCTGGTTGATCCCCGAGACCTGGATCTCGACCGGATCTTCGGCCGTGGAGATATTGACCTCGGGCTCGTTCAACATGTTGAGCGCGGTGTACAGCGTGACCGTCTTACCGCTACCGGTCGGGCCCGTGACCAGGATCATACCGTACGGCTTGCCGATCGCGTCCAGGAAGTGTGCCTTCTGACGCTCGTCGAAACCGAGCGATTCGACCCCGAGGGTCGCCGCTGATGAATCGAGGATACGCAGCACGATCTTCTCGCCGTGCACGGTCGGGCAGGTGTTGACACGGAAATCGATCGAGCGGTTGCGCGACAGCGTCATCTTGATCCTGCCATCCTGCGGCACGCGGCGTTCGGCGATGTTCATGCGTGCCATCACCTTCAGGCGGGCAGACAGGCGGGCCGAGATATTGACCGGCGGCGAGGCCTTTTCGTGCAGCATGCCGTCCTGGCGGAAGCGGATCCGAAAGGTCCTTTCGTAGGGTTCGAAATGGACGTCCGAGGTGCCGGAGTTGATTGCGTCCAGCAGTATCTTGTTCACGTAGCGCACCACCGGTGCGTCGTCGACGTCGAGGTTGGAATCGTTCTCGCCGGTGTCGTCGTCGGCGCTGATGTCGAGGTTTTCCAGATCCGCGTCGAGCAGATCGGCCATCGCGTCACTCTGTGCGTCCAGCGCCCGGTCGATCGCAGCAGTGAGTTTGTCTTCCTCCACCAGCACCGCGTCGGTGGTCAGGCCGGTGTGGAACTTGATCTCGTCCAGGCCATGGTGATTGGTCGGGTCGGAGACCGCCATGAACAGCCGGTTGCCGCGCTTGATCAATGGCAGTGCATGGTGCTTGCGCAGCAGCTTTTCCTCGACCAGGTTGGTCGGCATGCTGGCCGGATCGATCGCATCGATGTCGAACAGCGGAACCCCATACTCCTGCGATGCGGCCAGCGCGACATCGCGCGCTGCGACCATGCCCTGTTCCACCAGGTACGGGACCAGCAACCGCCCGGCAGCGGTCGAGGTCTCGACCGCCTTCCCGGCCTCGAGCTCGGACAGCAGTCCGTCCTGAACCAGGCGGCGGGCGAGGCCGCCGAGACGTGTGATGGGACTAGTGCTTGCCATTGTCCTTATATCGTTTCGATTCGCTGGGGATCAAAGCTGAAGCCAAGTATATATCCTGCTGGCCGATGGAATGTGAGCCAGGTGGCACAAGGTCGATGCAGCCTTTAACGGCTGGTGACTGGGTCACTTTAGGGTCTGGAGTCGGTTTCGTGCCCGCAGCCCGGGGTTCGATGGATGCCGGGTTTCGGTATTCGGATGGAGAAAGCGAGGACGGGTATTTGCGACCGAAGGGGCAGGCTTTGGAGAGGGCGGGTGTTCAGGTGTTCTGCGGTCGCATCAACGCTGACCGGTACCTGTCCACTCTTTCCTTGTTGATGTAGCCGGGGGGCGGAGACCTTCGGTACAACTCACTTGCCGGATCCCCAGTGTGGCCTGGTCAGGGGCAGGCGGTCACGGAGCCGGTGCCATCGCAGCAGTTGCTCATGCGGTTTTCGCAGCGTAGCCAGCGGCTACTCGGCGTATAGGTGATTTCGACCGTATAGCTGTTGGTGGTTGCGCCGACGATGGTGTAGCTGTAAAGGCCCTGGTCGCCGTCCGGTGTCCAGCCGAGTTCTGCTTTGTCCTCCGGGTCGTAGTCGGCGTCACCGGCGATCTGGTAGGTGCTGTTCTCCAGACGCCAGTCCTCCAGAAAAACCCGCAACGAATCGGCGTTGATACGTGCGGTGCCCAGCTGGGCCTCGCGGACATAGCCCTGGTAGGCAGGGATCGCGATAGCTGATATCAGCGCCAGGATCGCAACTACGATCATGAGTTCGATCAGTGAGAAGCCCTTCGGTGTCCTTCTGGGCGACTGCAAGTTTGCTTTGTCCACCGTCTTACTTCGCTCCGTTAAAGTAGCAACACCCGGGCATTTGGCCCGGGTGTACCAACTCGACTATCCGCCGAATATCTCTTAGATGTTGGTCTGGTCGATGCCTACCGTAGTCTGGCTGGCAAAGCCACCGCTAGCTGAAAGGTAGGCCGGTCGAGTGATCGTGATAGCTATGGTGCCCTCGGTGGTATTTGTGACGTCCACGCCAACGACGCCATCGTCATCAACTGCGGCCGTTGCATAGGCGGGATCACCGTTCGGTGCAGTCGCGCCCTCGGGGTTCACGATCCGCAGAATGGTGGTGTCATCAATTACAGCGGGGTCCTGAGTGCCGGCTCGCGCCGCTACTGCGGAACGTTTTGCCAACTCCGCCTTGACGGCGCGGATCGCTGAATCGTAGTGATCAGTGACCTTCGCCAGGCGCGCCTCCTTGATGTAGTTGTTGTAAGCCGGGATCGCGATAGCCGCGAGGATGGCGATGATCGCCACGACGATCATGAGTTCTATAAGGGTAAAGCCTGACTGCTTTTTCATTGGGTTCTCTCCTGGTTGACTTCAGCGGTCGCGCAATGCTAACGGCTGTTCGGTTGTAAACTTTAAGCGACCTTTCGGGGCGGTTTCGCTCCATCCCGGCGGGCCTTGACGCTTCATAACGCAGTTCGCGTGCCAAAAATGCGAAATGACGGATTTCTGACGAATTCCGGCAGGTTAGGCAGGTTTTCGTGGGGTCTGATCGGTTTTGACGCAGTTTTTGCAGTCCCTGGCGCCGTCCCAGGACCCCAAACCGGTGACGCTCAGCGTCACATGCTGACTGTCTGCGTCAGCCCCGGTCGCGCAGGCCATCGCCGGTGTCTGCGTGTCTGAGAAGCGCTGTCGCGCGACCACCGGATGCTAGCGACTCTCTGACTCTGACTCTGACTCTGACTCTGTGTCGTCGACGGCGAGGCCGAGCTTCTCCAGCCGATAGCGCAGCGCACGAAAGCTGATACCGAGGGCCCTGGCGGCGGCGGTGCGGTTCCATCGGGTGCTCTCCAGCGCCTGCATGATGGCCTGGCGCTCGACTCTGGCCAGGTAGTCCTCCAGGCCCTCCTCGGGCAGCACGGCCTCCGCTGCGCCGGTATCGCCTGAAGGTCTTTCGCTTAGCCCCAGGTCCTCCAGCGTGATGCTGTCGTTCTCGCACAGCGCCGTGGCGCGTTCCAGGATGTTCTCGAGTTCACGCACGTTGCCCGGGAATTCGTACCCGTACAATGCCTTCAGTGCGATGCGCTCGATACTGGCCTTGCGGCCGCCGCTGCGCTGCGCCAGACGTTCCAGCACATGGTCGATCATCACGAGGATATCCTCACGGCGCGAGCGCAGCGGGGACATCGGCAGCTCGATCACATGGATGCGGTAGAACAGATCCTGGCGAAACTCGCCATTGGCGACCATCGCTGTAAGGTCCTTGTGGCTGGCGCTGATGATGCGCACGTCGACTGCCTGCTCGGCGGTCGCGCCGACCGGTCGTACCGACTTTTCCTGAATCGCACGCAGCAGCTTGACCTGCATGGACAGCGGCAGGTCCGCGACCTCGTCGAGAAACAGGGTTCCACCGTCGGCGTTCTGGAACAGGCCCGATTTGTCGCGCACAGCGCCGGTAAAACTGCCCTTGACGTGACCGAAGAACTCGCTCTCCATCAACTCCTGGGGTATGGCCCCGCAGTTGACCGCGACGAACGGTCGGTCGGCACGCGGGCTGCGCGCATGGATCGCCCGCGCCGCCAGTTCCTTGCCGGTGCCCGATTCGCCGCTGACGAACACCGGAGCCTGGTTGCGCGCCAACTTGCCGATCAGCCGCCGAATCTCCTGCATCGCCGGTGACTTGCCGAGCAGTTCGCCATTGCGGACGAGTGGCGCGCCGGGCTCCGCCTTGTCGACGCGCAACGCTGTCTCGACCAGGCGGCGCAGTACCGGCAGGTCGACCGGTTTGGAAACGAAATCGAAGGCGCCCGCCTTGAGCGCTTCGACGGCGGTCTGCATGTTGCCATGCGCCGTGATTACCGCAATCGGCGTATCGGGCAGTTCGCCCGCGACATGGCGCACGATGTCGATGCCGCTGCCATCCGGAAGACGCATATCGACCAGGCACAGGTCAAAACGCTGTGCGGCGAGCTGCGCGAGGGCCTCGCCCACCGTCCCGACGGAGCGACTGTCCACATCCATGCGCGCCAGCGTGATCTCCAGCAGCTCGCGGATGTCGGGTTCGTCGTCGATGATCAGCGCCAGCGGGTGGTTCATAGTCTTCGGGTGCGTTTTGGGTTCGGAAAGCTTAGCCGAAAGCAGCTGCCGCCCGTAGGTTGGCTCAGGTACTCGAGGCGTATGTGGTTCGCCTCGCAGAGCTGTCGGGCGATGTACAGGCCGAGCCCGGTGCCTTCGTTGCGCGTGCTGAAGAAGGGTTCGAACAGATTGGCCTGCGCCTTCTTCGGAATGCCCGGGCCGTTGTCGCGCAGTTCGAGGAACGGACCACCCGATTCGTGCGTGATGCCGCCGGCCAGGCGGATGTTGAGCTGATCCGGCGCCCGATCGAAGTGGCGCGCTGCATTGTCGCACAGCACATCGATGATCTGGCGGAGCTGGCCGGGGTCGGCGAACACTGTGGTGCCCGAGGGTTCGACCTGATGTTGCAGCTGCGTCTGCCGTAACCGCTGCGAGTGGCGCAGTTCGCCCATCGATTCCTCCAGCCAGGGACCCAGCACGAGGGGTTTGGGATGTGGGTTGTCCTGCCGCGACAGCTTCAGGATGCTCTCGATGACCTCGTTCACGCGCTGCGAGTTGTGCTGAATGATCTCTATCATGCGTCTGTCGGTAGACGGCAGATCGGGCGCTTCTTCCAGCAACTGGGATGCATGGCTGATTGCCCCCAGCGGGTTGCGTATCTCGTGCGCGATGCCGGCAGTTAGCCGACCGAGCGAAGCCAGCTTCAGTTGCTGTGCCTCGGCGTTCAGGCGCGCGGTGTCCTCGAGTACGATCAGGGTGCCCGGGTTGTCTGCATCGCCGATCGGGGTGAAGCTGGCGCGCAGATCGCGACCACCCGTGGTGGCGCGGAAGTCTGGCCGACCGGCGCCCGGGTCACGCAGCCAGTCACGGTATTGCCGCGCGAGCGGCGGCGATGCTTCGTCGAGCGGATGGTGGCGCATCGCAACCGGCATCCCGAGCAGAACCCAGGCCGCCTCATTCATCACCTGGATCGTCTCCTGTTCGTCGATGACCAGGATGCCGGCACGCATCTGCTGGATGACGAAGTCGTTCAGCTGGGCCAGGTTGGCCAGGTCGGACCCGCGCTGGCTGGCCAGTTGTTCGCTCTCGGCAGCGCGCCGCCCCAGGCGGTGGGCGAGCAGCGCCAGGGCGAAAAAGGATGCGCCGAGCAGACCGGCCTGTGTATAGGCGGTGTCGGCAAAGGCATCGGTCCTCTGCGCGTAGATGCGCTCGGTCAGCACCGCGAGCGAACCCAGTGCCGCGAACAGCAGGGCGGTCTGGCCGACCAGGCTGAGGCTGCCCAAAGCGATCGACACCGCGATCAGCATGCCCAGTCCGGAAGACACGCCGCCGCTTGCATGCATCATTATGGTGATCAGCACGATGTCCAGGAACACCGCCAGTTGCCCCTGTTTTTCGTCATCGCCGAAATGCCGCACGTGCATGACCAGCGCGACGATCGAGACGCCCAGATACAGGTGTACTGCGACCGTGAACAGCGTCGGTGAGTGGGTGCCAAGGGGGCCCTTGCCGATGCCGACGTAGACCAGCAGCAATGCAACCCCGAGCGCGACCCGGTACATGAGGTACAGGCCGAGATGCGAGCCCTCCTCGGCAAATTCGGCTGGCGTTGCCCGCGCTTCGGATCTGTCCTGCTGCACGCTCGCTCTCAAGGTGGCCATCAACTCGCGTAGCGGCGGCCACGTCTAATACTCAACAGTGATTTGTATTTTTGCGCTGGCCGCCTTTCTGAACCAGAATGCGGCCATCCGCTGCTGCACAGGGTCAGACCGTGAACCTACACGAATTCCAGTCGAAAAAGCTATTTGCCGGCTACGGCATACCGGTGCCGTTCGGTTATGCGGTCGAAACCGCCAAGGAGGCACGGTCGGCCGCTGCGGACATGGGTGGTGAGAAATGGGTGGTAAAGGCGCAGGCGCACACCGGCGGGCGCGGCAAGGCCGGCGGTGTCGTGCTGGTCGATTCGCTCGACAGCGTGGAAAGCGAGTCGGAGCGCATCCTGGCGAACCGTATCGTCACCAGGCAAACCGGTGCCGAGGGCCTGCCGGTCAGTTATATCCTGGTGGAAGAACCGACCGCGATAGGCGAAGAGCTTTATCTCAGCGCGCTGGTCGATCGCGCGACCCGGCGGGTGCTGCTCATGGCTTCGCGGGCTGGTGGCATGAACATCGAGGAGGTGGCCGCCGAAACCCCGGAGAAGATAATCACCGCGCTGATCGACCCGGCCGCGGGCGTGCAGCCGTACCAGGCGCGCCGCCTCGGTTTTGCGCTCGGCTTCAATGCCGAGCAGGTTAAACAGTTCCAGAAGATACTTTTCGGTCTGGTCGATCTGTTTCACAGGGAGGATGCCAGTCTGGTTGAGATCAATCCGCTGGTCGTAACCCCGGCCGGGGATTTGATCGCACTGGATGCCAAGATCAATCTCGACAGCAATGCGCTTTATCGGCACAAAGATCTCTTGGCGATGCGTGACATCAGCCAGGAAGATCCGCGCGAGGCGGCAGCCGCCGAGCACGATCTGAACTACATTACGCTGGACGGCAACATCGGCTGCATGGTCAATGGCGCCGGACTGGCAATGGCGACCATGGATCTGGTGCAACTGCACGGTGGATCGCCGGCCAACTTCCTCGATGTCGGTGGCGGCACCACAGCAGAACGCGTCGCCGAGGCGTTCAAGATCATCCTTTCCGACCAGAAGGTGAGGGCCGTGCTGGTCAACATCTTCGGCGGTATCGTGCGCTGTGACCTGATCGCCGAGGGCATTATCTCTGCAGTGCGCGAGGTCGGTATCGAAGTGCCGGTGGTCATCCGCCTGGAAGGGACCAATGCCGAGCAGGGGCTGAAACTGCTCGATCAAAGCGGACTGGCACTGGAGACCGCCTCCGACCTCACCGAGGCCGCCGAGAAGGTGGTCGCCGCCGCCAACTAAACGGCGTACGGGAAAGACGAAATGAGCATACTGATCGACGAGAACACCAAGGTAATCTGCCAGGGTTTCACCGGCAGACAGGGCACCTTCCATTCCGAGCAGGCGATCGCCTATGGCACCCGGCTGGTCGGTGGTGTGACCCCCGGCAAGGGTGGTCAAAGCCACCTCGACCGCCCGGTATTCAACACCGTGCACGACGCAGTGGCCGAGACCGCTGCGGATGCCAGCATGATCTATGTGCCAGCGGCGTTCGCTGCCGATGCGATCCTCGAGGCCGCCGATGCCGGGATAAAGGTCGTGGTTTGCATTACCGAGGGCATCCCGGTGCTCGATATGCTCAAGGTGCGTGCCGCCCTCGCCGGTCGTGACGTGTGGCTGGTGGGACCAAACTGTCCGGGGGTGATCACGCCAGGCGCATGCAAGATCGGCATCATGCCTGGTGCGATCCATCAGCAGGGCAGGGTAGGCATCGTATCGCGTTCCGGCACGCTGACCTATGAGGCGGTGTTTCAGACGACCCGGCAGGGGCTGGGGCAGAGCACCTGTGTCGGAATCGGCGGCGATCCCATTCCTGGCGTGAACTTCATCGATTGTCTGGAATTGTTTGAGAAGGATCCGCAGACCGAGGGAATCGTGATGGTCGGCGAGATCGGCGGCAGCGCGGAGGAAGATGCCGCGGAATTCATCGCCAGCAAGGTCAGCAAGCCGGTGGTCGCCTATATCGCAGGAGTCACCGCGCCACCCGGCAAACGCATGGGCCACGCCGGGGCGATCATCAGCGGCGGTAAGGGCACGGCCGAGGGCAAGTTCGCCGCGCTCGACGCAGCGGGTGTCGCCACCGTGCGTTCGCCAGCCGAGATCGGCTCACGCATGGCAGAGTTGCTCGCCTGATCTTGTCGCGTAGCGACAGGATTGCGGCGGAACAATCTTCCGACTGATCCCGCAGTCGTTGGTCGAATCAGGCTGAGCCGCGAAGCTGTAACCGTTGTCCGCCGCGCTTGGTGTATTCTTGCTCCGGTTTGCCTAATGCTGATGCTGGCCACCGTCATCTGGAGAGCTGCCTATTGGGCGGGTTCCGATGAGCATGCCTGGCGATCGAGGGCTTTTCACGAAGGTTCCGGCCATCCCTGGTCGGGCTCTACCCGACGCCCGCTCTGGCAGGCAAAACCCGCGCTGCACCATGATGAAGTAATGGTCCATTAACGGCGAAGCGCTGCACGCGGGCAGCGCTGTTTTGGGAGAGTTCTAGGAATTGACCACTGTTGCACTTGCTCAGCTCAATCTCTTGGTCGGTGACATACCGGGCAACGCCCGGCGTGTGATCGATTGTGCCGAACGCCTGCGCGGCAAGGCCGATATCGTCTTATTTCCGGAACTGACCCTGACCGCTTACCCGCCCGAAGATCTGCTATTGCGTCCCGCGTGTGATGCCCGGGTAGCTGCCGCGCTGCAGGAGATCGCCCGGGCGACCGTGGGCATCACGCTCGTCATCGGTTATCCGGCGCTGCGTGACGGCGTGCGTTACAACGCCGCCGGAGTGCTGCGTGACGGCGTGGTCGAAGGCGAGTACCGGAAGATGGAACTGCCCAACTACAGCGTGTTCGACGAGCGGCGCTATTTCGAGCCGGGTACGAATGCGCTGGTGTTCAAGCAGGGCGGTGTGCAATTCGGGGTGACCGTCTGCGAGGATATCTGGTTCGACATGCCGGTGCAGCGTGCGGCTGTAGCCGGTGCCCAGGTCCTGCTTAACCTCAACGCTTCGCCATTCCATCAAGGGAAGGCCGCCGAACGCGAGACACTGGTGGCCGAGCGCGCAGCGCGCTTTGGTGTCGCCGTCGTTTACGTCAATATGGTCGGTGGACAGGATGAACTGGTGTTCGACGGTGGCTCCTTTGTTGTCGATGCCGCCGGCAGCGTGAGGCATCGCTCGATCTTGTTCGGCGAAAGCGAGACCCTGGTGACGATCGACAATGGTGTGCCGCAGACCGGCACGCTGGAGCCCTTCCCCGGCGACGATGAGCAGGTCTATCGGGCGCTGGTCACAGGCACGCGCGATTACGTCCGAAAAAACGGTTTCCGTTCGGTGGTGCTGGGCCTGTCCGGTGGCATCGACTCGGCGCTGACACTGGCCATTGCGGTCGATGCACTGGGTGCTGAGAATGTCGAGGCGGTTATGATGCCCTCGCGCTACACGGCGGACATCAGTAATCGGGATGCGCTGCGTCAGGCCGAACGCATGGGCGTCACACATCAGACGATCCCGATCGAGCCGGCGTTTCGCGCGTTTCTGGAGATGCTCTCGGACACGCTCGATGATGCCCGGCCGGACATCACCGAGGAGAACATCCAGGCGCGCTGCCGTGGCATCATCCTGATGGCAATTAGCAACAAGCGCGGATGCATGCTGCTGACCACCGGGAACAAAAGCGAGATGTCGGTCGGCTACGCGACGCTTTACGGCGATATGGCTGGTGGCTTCGCGCCCTTGAAAGATGTCCCCAAGTTGCTGGTCTACCGATTGTCACGCTGGTGCAACCGTGATGGAGAGGTGATCCCTCAGCGGGTCATCGAGCGGCCACCATCGGCGGAACTGCGCCCTGAGCAGAAGGACAGCGACAGCCTGCCCGATTACGAAATCCTCGACGGCATCCTGGCGCTGTATGTCGAACATGACAAGTCGGTCGAGGATATCGTCGCCGCGGGATACGAACGCCCTGTGGTCGAACGTATCACCCGGCTGGTCGACCGCAACGAATACAAGCGCCGCCAGGCGCCTCCCGGTGTCAAGATAACGCGCCGCGCCTATGGTCGCGACCGCCGCTATCCCATTGTCAGCGGATTCTGATTAGAATACCGGCTCCTGGCGCCACAGTCCGGTGCAAGCAGCGAATCTCGGGGGAGTCTGCATGAAAAAAGTCGAGGCCATCATCAAGCCGTTCAAGCTGGATGACGTGCGTGAGAGTCTGTCGAATATCGGCGTGACGGGCATGACCGCCATCGAGGTCAAGGGTTTCGGTCGACAGAAAGGCCACACGGAACTCTACCGTGGCGCCGAGTACGTGGTCGATTTCCTGCCCAAGCTGAAGATTGACATCGTCGTTCGCGATGATCAGGTGGATGCCTGCATCGAGGCGATCACCAGTGCCGCCCGCACCGGCAAGATCGGTGACGGCAAGATCTTCGTATCCAGCGTCGAGAAAGTCGTGCGTATCCGGACCGGCGAACAGGACGACGACGCCGTCTGACCCTGTGCCTGCATGAAGTGGCAGTGTGCGGAACGCCAACCAGACTGCTAGGGCCTGTTAACACTAATCCGGAGCGTGTCGCCGGAGGCCATTTTTTCGCAGATCAAGGCGTAAAGAGCGCTGTGTAGCAGGCTACATAAGCGAGGTGCAACGCCGAGCTGTGGAAAAATGGCCCAGTCCCTTCGGGTTGCGCCCCAGAATGGGCCACTCGGTGTTACTCGTCGTTCATTTGGAATGACCAAACTTCACTCCTCGCGCCTTGATTGGCCCATTTTGGGGCAGCAACGACGCGATCCGGATTAGTGTTAACAGGCCCTAGACATATGGTCGCCTCCCGGCGTCGCCGACGTGCCACGTGATTTCGGGCATGGCGGACAACGCCGGCGGGTTCTGGCGCGTGTCTCGTGAGCCAGTCGTTCGCCAGCAGGGTTCGCGGGCCCGCGCGGCGAGAGTTGACCCTAACTCTGCGGCCGTTCGGGATCAGTTTTCATCGAGTTCGAAGAATTCCCAGACCTGACGGCTGAACGACTTTTCGCCGACTTCAAGCGGATCGTCGATCAGGCTGCCGTTCGCCTCGTTCATCGCAAGTACCCGACGGGTGTCTTGTTCCAGTTGTTGCATGCCCAGTTCCTTGTAGGCGGCAATCATGAGCACCAGTGCTTCGCGCAGCGCCGGGGTACGCTGGTAGTTCTGCACCACGAACTCTGCCCGATTCGCCGCGGCGACAAAGGCACCCCGCTTCATATAGTAAGTCGCCACGTTGATCTCGTTACGCGCCAGATTGTTGCGCAGGTACAACATTCGTTGCGCCGAGTCTTCCGCGTATTCGCTGTTCGGGTACTGCTTCACCACCTCGGCAAAGTCATTATATGAATCCAGCGCCGCCCCCGGGTCGCGCTGAGAGGTGTCCGTGGGCAGGAACCGGTCGAGGAAACCCAGGCTGCGGTTGAAGTTTATCAGCCCGCGCAGATAGTAGGCATAGGCCGTGGCCGGGTGGCCCGGGTGCAGCTTGATGAATCGGTCTGCTGCGGCCAGCGCCGATTCGGGCTCGGAGAAGCGGTAGTAGGCATACGCGACGTTGAGCTGCGCCTGATGGGCGAACTTGCCGAAGGGGTAGCGCGATTCGAGGGTCTCGTAGAATTTGATGGCCCGCTCATAGTTGCCGGCATTCATCTCGCTGGTGGCTTCGGTGTAGAGTTTCTGTTGGCTCCAGCCGATAGTCTCGTCCTTGTCCTTGAACAGCGAGCAGCCGGTCAGCATGAGCAGCATCAGCAGCAAAATTGGCCAGCGCAAGCGCAACATGGGCGATAATCCGCGTTCCGTGAAATCAGACGCCGATTATACCGAAAGCGCCGTGGCTGATCAGAACTCGCAAGAATACCTGCTCGAGGGGACGGTGGCCGCCGACCAGGCCGGCATGCGGTTGGATCAGGCGCTCGCCAGCCTGTTTCCAGACTACTCGCGCAGTCGTCTGCAGGCATGGATCCGAGAGGGCCGGGTCAGTGTCAACGGTGCACAGCGGCGCCCGCGCGACCGGGTCGAGCTCGGCGATCATCTGCAGTTGCGTGCTATCGCCGAAGAGCAGGTTGCCTGCATGCCGCAGGCGATCCCGCTCGACATCGTGTTCGAGGACAAGGACATCCTGGTGGTCGATAAACCGGCCGGTCTCGTGGTTCACCCGGCCGCAGGCAACCCCGACGGCACGCTGCAGAATGCGCTGCTCTATCACGATCCGGCCCTGATCGAACTGCCTCGTGCCGGCATCGTGCACCGGCTGGACAAGGACACCACCGGACTGATGGTAATTGGCCGCAGTCGCAAGGCCCATAAGCGGTTGGTGGAGGCAATTGCGGCGCGCCGGGTCAAACGTGAGTATCGTGCCCTGGTAGTTGGCGGCATGCCGGCCGGCGGGACCATTGACCTGCCGATCGGGCGCCATCCCACCCAGCGCACTCGCATGGCGGTCAATCCGCTTGGAAAGCCCTCGGTCACGCACTTCAGGGTGCTGGAGCATTTCCGCGGGCACACCCTGCTCAAGGTGCTGCTCGAGACCGGGCGGACCCACCAGATCCGCGTGCACATGGCGCACCTGCGCCACCCGGTGTTCGGTGATCCTCAGTACGGCGGCCGGCTGCGGCTGCCGGGCGGCGCCTCCGAAGAACTGACGCGGGTCCTGCGCGGTTTCCGGCGCCAGGCATTGCATGCCAAGCGGCTCGCGTTGCTGCATCCCGTTAGCGACCGTCCGCTGAGCTTCAGCTGCGCGATACCGGCCGATATGTCTGCGGTCATTGCAGCGCTGGCCGCCGATGCCAACGTCCACTGGAGTGATCCCGATCCCGATCCCGACCACGACGTCGGGTTCGATGCCTGCGAACTGTTCGATACATGCGGCGACGGCGATGATTGAGTGCATCCAGCCCGACTGGCCAGCACCTGCGGCCGTCAGGGCCTGTAGCACCACGCGTGACGGCGGCGTCAGCGCCGGGCCTTGGCGCAGTCTGAATCTGGCGACTCATGTCGGTGACGATCCGCGTGCCGTTAGCGAGAATCGCGCGCGACTGTCGGATCGGCTGGGTTTGCCGGATGCGCCGCAGTGGCTGGACCAGGTGCACGGCACAAGGGTGCGCCTGCCGGCAAGTGACAGCGATTGTGCGGATGCCTGTGTCGAAGACCGCCCGGGCCGTGTCTGTGTCGTGCTGACCGCCGATTGTCTGCCGGTGCTGCTGTGCAACACCGCGGGCACGCGGGTGGCGGTGGCACACGCCGGCTGGCGGGGCCTGTTGGCAGGTGTTCTGGAGCGCACCGCGGCGGCGTTCGATGACGAGCCCGGTCAGTTGCTGGCATGGCTCGGACCGGCGATCGGGCCGCAGGTCTTTGAGGTCGGCGACGAGGTGCGTGCTGCATTCCTGGCCGAGGACCCTGCCAGTGGTGGGCTATTCGCAGCGAATGGCAGTGGCCGCTGGATGGCCGATCTTTACGGCCTGGCGCGTCTGCGGCTCGAGCGATGCGGGGTTGGCACGGTGACCGGGGGGGGGTGGTGTACCCTCAGCGAGCCCGCGCGGTTCTTCTCCTATCGCCGCGACGGCATTACCGGCAGAATGGCGAGTCTGATCTGGCTGCAACCCTGAATAAACGATTCGAGGCCACCACCATGAGCGACAAATGGTACATGTTGACGCTGATCGGCGAGGACAAACCCGGGATAGTAGCCGCGGTCAGCCAGGCGCTGTTCGATCTTGGGCTCAACCTCGGCGAGACGTCCATGCTGCGCCTCGGCGGCAATTTCACCATCATGATGATGGTTTCGGGAACCGATGACGCAGGCCCGTTGCGCGACAGGCTGCAGCCGGTGGTCGAGGGGCAGGGTATGTGTCTGCATGTGGACCCGATTCGTGCCCATCTCCACGAACACCTGGTGCCGAATATCCAGGTCACGGTAAGCGGCGCAGACCGTGCCGGCATCGTCGCCCAGGTCACCGCGGCGCTGGCGGCCTCCGGGTTCAACATTCTGGACCTGGAGTCGGATGTTGCCGGTACCCGGGAGAACCCGGTCTACATCATGCAGATCGCCGGGGTGGCGGATGTCGCACTCGAAGCGATTGAACGCGTCCTGGAACCGCTTCGCCAGGACGGCGTAGACGTCAATATCAGCGCCATCGACACCTACATCGGTTGAGGTTTGCGTGGCGATTCTGGATATCCTGACCCTGCCCGACCCGGCATTGAAGCAGGTCTCCGAGCCGGTGATCGATTTCGATGAGGGCCTGCGCGCGTTCCTGACCGACCTCGAGGAGACCCGCCGCAATGGCCCGGCCGCGGTCGGTATCGCCGCACCGCAGGTCGGCTGCTTTCGACGCATCGTCATCATCGATTGCTCGGGCACGCGCAAACCGGTGCCGAATCACGGCCACCTGATTCTGGTCAATCCTGAGATCACCCACTGGGAAGGCTATGACATGGGTCGGGAGGGTTGCCTGTCAGTGCCCGACTACACAGGTAATGTGATCCGTGCAACCAGAATCCACCTGGTCGCGAAGGACCCCCTCGGGCAGTCGCTCGAGTTCGATATGGAGGGCTACGAGGCACGCGCGGCGCAACACGAGATCGATCACCTGGACGGCATGCTGTTCGTCGACCGTGTTGTCAGTCGGCGCAGCGATCTGTTCAAACGCAAGGTCTATCGCAAGGGTGGCTGAGGCCGGAAATTCCGCGCCGACGGCCCTGTGCATGGGTTCCCGGCGCAAACACGCGACGTCAGTGCCATCCAGCCTATCGTCTCTGCAACGGCGGCGGGGCCTCGAACACCGGTGCGCTGAAGGGTTCTGATTCGCTGAAACGGGTCACCGGCAGAGTCAGTGGCACGCGGGAGCCACCTCGCCCAATCGGTATGAAGCGCAGCACCGCGTCGAGCACCTGGTCACCATTGACGTCGGCAAAGTCGACCGCGACCAGGCGCAGACTGGGGGCACCTGCGCCGGGACTGCAGTGGACGCCCTCGGCGTCGACATACAGATGTCCCCGAAACAGGCCATCTTCGAGCGCACAGTCTGTCTCTTCGTGGACATCTGTCCTGTGGTGCGGCGGCTCGGTGATCGGGAAGGTGCGCAAAAGGCCGAACGGGTCTACCGCCGCCGGGTTACAGTCCTCGGGTCTGTTGTCCGAGCCATCGTGTGCGCAGCGTCGATCGATCGGCAGGTCGCTCAGTTTTGCATTCATGAAATCGTAGCCCGAGACATAGTCCTGCATGTCATCCAGGGGATGGTGGTTGAGAAAGGCGTGATATCGACAGTCGCTCTCGACCTTGTGCCACAGCCGACGGTCGATTACGGAACCGGTGTAGGCGGAGCCTCCGTCCGCTGTCTGGATCAACTCCTGGCAGTCTCTCGGTACACTGAAACTGCTGCGCTGTTCGCGACCTGTGGCCAATTCGACTTCGTAGCTGGTTACCCGCCGCCCGGTCAGGGGTTCGGCGAAAAAACAGCCGACACCCGGATTGGGCGCAGCGGCAGCGGAAGTGATACCCAGCGATAGCGCACCGGCCAAACACACGACCACCAGGCTAGCCATGTGACCCTTGCATCCATGTGCCGGCATCCCGGCTGTTTGCTGTGACGATAGAGTTATCATTTTTTTGCATCCTCCTCGGCGAGGTTTGTCCGCGGTTCTTTTACCCTTCCGATGAACGCGATCCAGCGGCAGCTCACGTCCCGCGCGAGATTCAGGAACAGGCGCGAGGCGATAAACGGGTGAAAGTTTGTTGCGTCGTTGATCGCCTCGCGGGTCAGCACCATCAGGGTAGTGTGTGTCAATGCGACGGCATCGGTCTTGCGCGGAATGTCGGCGAGCAATGCGACATCGCCGAAGATCTGTCCCGAGCCGAACTGGTCGACTACCGGATCCTTGCTGCCAGGCGTGCGCCGCGGAACTGTGATCTCCACCACACCTTTCATGACCAGGTACAGGGCCTTGCTGTCATCATCCTGTCGATAGACATACTCCCCCGGCTCGAAGTCCAGCAGGGTGCTGGAGAGAACGAACTTTCGGATTTGCCAGGGGCGCATGCCGAGAAACAGCGGGCTGCGCGGGATGATCTCCTGGCGCGCCCTTGGGCTGAGCAAGTCCCACAGGGTCACCAGGCGCAGTGAGCCCATGGCCAGCGGGGTGATGACAAAATCGGCCAGCAGGGCGGTAATGATGACCAGTGCACTGAGCTGGCCGAACTGCGCCACCGGCGCAAACCCGGATTGGGCGAACACCAGGAAACCTACGCTCAGTGCCACCGAGGTAGACACGACTGGCAGGGCCTCGTCGTAAATGGTGTTCTGCATCGCCAGCGACTGACTCTTGGAGGTCCGCAGCTCCTGGTTGTAGCGCAGCATGAAGTGCAGGGTGTCATCCACCGCGATGCCGATCGCGATCGCGGCGGCCATGGTCGTGCCGATATTGAGCGGTATTCCCGCATAGCCCATTACCCCAAACAGGACGATCACCGGAAAGACGTTCGGCAGCGCGGCGAGCAGACCGACCCTAATATCGGTGAACAGCAGCGAGACGATGATCACGAAAAACGTCAGGATCAGCAGCACCGATTTCAGTTGCCCAAAGATCATGCTGGCAGTTGCCGAAAGAGCCAGCTTGGAGTCGCCGGTAATTCGCGCGCGCAGCCCGGGATCGAGATTTTCGTCCAGATAGCTGCGGATCTCTTTCAACACGGCGCGCAGCTGCTCGGTGGTTGCGATATTGTGGCGCACCGTGATGCGTGCCCGGCTGTAGTCTTCCGTCACGTAGGAGCTGACCCGCGCGTGATCGAGAAAGATCATCAGCTCGGCGATCTCTTCGTTCGTGGCCGGCAGTCCGGCGTCCTCGCTCTCCAGGAAGGCATTGTTGAGCAGCGTCAGGTAATCACCGAACGAGGTTACCGACATGCTCTCGTCCAGCGACTGGATGAAGCGCTGGACATCGACCACTTCCTCCAGGTAGTGGATGTGCAGGAAGGTGTCCTGGATGCCCGACTCGATCACGACGGAGAAAGACTCCAGGCCGGCGAATTCCTGGTTCAGTCGGCTGATCTGCCGCGCCACCCGCGATTCCTCGCCGAGGCTGTCGATCGGGTTGTGGTTCGTCTGGATGCGCGGTATCCCGAACGCCGCAATCGTAGCAAACGACAGGACCAGCACGAGCGCATGCCAGCGGTAGCGGTTGAGGAAGCGCCAGTAGGCAGCCGACCAGGCAAACGCCTTCTGGTCGTATAGGCGTGACTTGCCGTCCAGTTGCCAACGACCGGCCAGCGCGAGCGCTGCCGGAATAAAAACGATCGTGACGATGAAATTGAACAATAGCCCGGTCGAGGCGACCAGTCCGAATTGGCTGAGCACCTCGATGCCACTGAGACCCACTGAGAAGAATCCGGCATAGGTCGTGATAAAAGTCAGCAGCACCGTGCGGCCCATCTTGCGCGCCATGTGTTTCATTGCGAGCATCGTGCTGTCGCCCCGCCGCTGGGCGTGCCTGAACTCGGCCAACAGGTGGATGTCTTCGGTCGACCCGACGACGATCAGCAGAATCGGTACGGTCGACGTCACCACGTTGAGCGGGATCTCGAGCCAACCCATCAGGCCGAAGGTCCACAGAATGCTGATGCCCGCAGTGAGCAGCGGCGTAAGGATGTCCAGCAGTTGTCGCAGTAGCAGGAACAGGGCGATCAGCAGCGCGCCTACCGCCATCGGCATCAGGGCGGTCTGCTCCGCCATGATGCGCTGGGCGAGTTCGCCGCGTATCTGGGGAAAGCCAACCGCATAGGCGTCCTCATAGACGGCCTGCAATGGCTCGATGGCGCGGTCGATCGCGGCGCTGACCGCATGGTCGTCACGGGTCTCTTCGCGTTCCTTGAGCACGATGGCGACCGCCATCGCGCGGCCGCCGGGTGAAACCAGCACATTGCGTATCAGCGGGTTTTTCAGTGCCTGCTGCAGCACGGCTTCGCCATGTGCCGTAGTTTCCGGCAGCGTTGCCAGGTAGGGCTCCCTGTCGAGAAAGCCATCGACGCTCTTCAGGTAGGGCGCACTGAACAGGCTCTCGGTGCGGTCGACGAACGGCAGGGCCTCAATGTCTTGCACGACGCCCTGCAATATCGGCAGGGTTTCCGGCGACAACGGCTCGCGGTCCTCCACGACCAGCAGCACGACCGTCTCCTCGCCGAACAGCGCCTTCACCTCTTCGAAATAGATGCGCTCAGGGTCGTCAATGACCAGCATCTCATCGGCCGAGATCTTTACCCGCAACTGCGAGATCTGGGTGGCGGCGAGCACGGAGGCGGCGAGCAGGAGGCACAGCCAGATCCATGGGCGCTGGGCGAACAGAAGTAGCAGCCGCTGCATTCAGCACGTTTCCGATACAATTCCAGTGCTGATTCTAACGGGTTGCAGCGGTTATGTACCTGTCCCAACGGAGGGGTTCCGGCTGCGGCCCGGAGCCTGCTTGTCGCCCTTGATTTCTGGCGGTATTACCCCATATGGAGCATAACCATATAGATTTTCGGAGTTTTCTCCCATGCGCATGGATCGACTGACTAGCAAATTTCAGATGGCTTTGGCGGATGCGCAGAGTCTCGCGGTAGGGCGCGACCATCAATTCATCGAGCCTGCCCATCTGCTGACGGCACTGCTCGACCAGGAAGGCGGCACGGTGCGTCACCTGCTGGCCCAGTCGGACGTGAACGTCAACCAGTTGCGTTCGGCGCTTGGCGAGTCGCTCGACCGGTTGCCTTCTGTACAGGGCAACGCGGGCGAGCTGCACATTTCCAATGACCTGGGCCGCCTGCTCAACCAGACCGACAAGCTTTCGCAGCAGCGCAAGGACCAGTACATCTCCTCCGAGCTGTTCGTTCTGGCGGCGGTCGAGGATCAGGGCGCCATCGGTGAACTGATGCGCAAGGCGGGCGCCAGCAAGGGTGCGATCGAAAAAGCCATCGATCAGGTGCGTGGCGGACAGTCGGTTGATGACCCGAATGCCGAGGAACAGCGCCAGGCGCTGGAGAAGTACACCATCGACCTGACCGAACGCGCGGAGCAGGGGAAGCTCGACCCGGTGATCGGACGCGACGACGAGATACGTCGGTCGATCCAGGTGTTGCAGCGCCGGACCAAGAACAACCCAGTACTGATCGGTGAACCGGGCGTCGGCAAGACCGCCATCGTCGAAGGCCTTGCGCAGCGCATCATCAATGGCGAGGTCCCGGAGGGACTCAAGAGCAAGCGCCTGCTGTCGCTCGACATGGGTGCGTTGATCGCGGGTGCCAAATTCCGTGGCGAGTTCGAGGAGCGACTGAAGGCCGTGCTCAACGATCTGGTCAAACAGGAGGGCCAGATCATCCTGTTCATCGACGAGATCCACACCATGGTTGGCGCCGGCAAGGCCGAGGGCGCGATGGACGCCGGCAACATGCTGAAGCCGGCGCTGGCGCGCGGCGAGTTGCACTGTATCGGTGCCACCACGCTGGACGAGTACCGCAAGTACCTCGAGAAGGACGCCGCGCTGGAGCGCCGCTTCCAGAAGGTGCTGGTCGATGAGCCCACGGTTGAGGACACGATCGCCATCCTGCGCGGCCTTAAGGAGCGCTACGAAGTACATCACGGCGTCGAGATCACCGATCCGGCGATCGTCGCTGCGGCGACCCTGTCGACCCGCTACATCACCGACCGGCAGTTGCCGGACAAGGCGATCGACCTGATCGACGAAGCCGCCTCCCAGATCCGGATGGAGATCGACTCCATGCCGGAGGAAATGGACAAGCTGGACCGCCGCCTGGTACAGCTCAAGATCGAGCGTGAGGCCTTGAAGAAGGAGTCGGACGAGGGTTCGCGCAAGCGTCTGGCCGCGCTGGAGGCGGAAATCGAGGAGCTGGGGCGCGAGTTCGCCGACCTCGAGGAGGTCTGGAAATCGGAGAAGGCCGCGGTGCAGGGGGCGACGCACGTCAAGGAGGCCCTGGAGCAGGCGCGACTTGAGTTCGAGACGGCCCGACGCGCCGGTGATCTGCAACGCATGTCCGAGATACAGTATGGTCGCATCCCGGAGCTGGAGCGGCAGCTCGACATGGCCAGCCAGGCCGAGAAGCAGGAGACCCACCTGCTGCGCAACAACGTCACCGAAGAAGAGATCGCGGGTATCGTGTCGAAATGGACCGGAATCCCGGTGTCGAAGATGCTCGAGGGCGAGAAGGAGAAGTTGCTGCAGATGGAATCGATGCTGGGCAAGCGCGTGGTAGGGCAGAGCGAGGCGGTCACGGCAGTGTCGAATGCGATCCGCCGGTCGCGTGCCGGGCTGGCCGATCCAAACCGCCCGAACGGTTCCTTTCTTTTCCTGGGGCCGACCGGCGTCGGTAAGACGGAGCTGTGCAAGGCCCTGGCGGAATTTCTGTTCGATACCGAAGAGGCCATGGTGCGTATCGATATGTCGGAGTTCATGGAGAAGCACTCGGTGGCACGGCTGATCGGCGCGCCGCCCGGCTATGTCGGCTATGAAGAGGGTGGTTACCTTACCGAGGCGGTACGCCGCCGACCGTACAGCGTGATCCTGATGGACGAGATCGAAAAGGCCCACCCGGATGTGTTCAACGTGCTGTTGCAGGTGCTGGATGACGGGCGGCTCACCGATGGCCAGGGGCGCACGGTCGATTTCCGCAATACGGTCGTGGTGATGACATCGAACCTGGGGTCGGACCTGATCCAGACCATGGCCACCGAGGAGCGCTATGACGATATGAAGGCGGCGGTGATGGAAGTCGTCGGCCAGCACTTCCGGCCGGAGTTCATCAACCGGGTCGATGAGGCAGTGGTGTTCCACCCGCTTGGCCGCGAGCAGATCCGCGCGATCACCGAGATCCAGATCGGCTACCTGCGGCAACGGCTGATCGAACGCGATATGGGATTCGAGGTCAGCCGCGGTGCACTCGACCGTCTGGGCGAGGCCGGTTTCGACCCGGTGTACGGCGCACGGCCACTGAAGCGGGCGATTCAGCAGCAGCTCGAGAACCCGCTGGCCCAGGAGATCCTGGCCGGGGTGTTCGGCCCGGGCGACGTGATCCATGTCAACGTGAGTGGCGATGGCCTGACCTTCTCGCGCGGCAGCAACGTGGACCTGGATGACGAGGGGGCGGTGATCGAGGGTGAGTTGGTCGACTGACGTCCGCGCCTGCGCCGGGCTGGCGTGTCCGCCAGGCTCAGGCCGGTCACCCACCTTCTTGGGGTCCGATCACCCAGCCTGATAGCTGGCGGACCCCAGGCGTTGATCGGTCGAGTGGGCCCGACTGCCGCGCCATCTCCTAATACACTGCCCTCGGCCACCGCGCCGGTGTGCCGCAGTTCTCCGTCTCAGCGTCCATCCGGCGCAGTCGCGGGTCGGGTCGTGATGCCGATCAGGTGTGCAGAAACACCCCGCCGCGCCGCGGGTCGCCGGCCCCGGTGAAGTGCCTGCCGTCCCAGCACACGGTGTGCGTGCCACCGAAGAACAGATTGTGCGACGACCAGATGCGGTGATCGGGATAGTCGGCGAGCAGTTCTTGTATTGACGCCTCGTCGAATCCTGGCTCGATGTCGAGCTGACCGCGCTCAAAATGCATCCTTGGCGCATTGACTGCCTGCTCCGGCGACATGCCGAAATCGATCAGGTTGCTCAGCGTCTGCAGGATCGCCGTGCGCAGCCGGTTCGAACCGCCCGAGCCGATCGCGATCAGGCGACGCTGATCCTCGGCGAGCGTCGGCGCCATCATCGAACTGACCCGCACGTCGTATGGCCAGCAGTTGAAGCCCGCTGGGTTGAGATCCTCTTCTCCCAGCATGTTGTTCAGCATGATGCCCGTGCCTGGCAGCAACTGGCCGCTGCCTTCCCCGTTGGACAGGGTCAACGAGGCGCTGTTGCCCAGACTGTCGATGGTGCTGATATGGGTTGTGCCCCGGTTGTTGACCGGGTGGCCGGCGATGCTGGCCTGATAAGACTCCATCAGTCTGCGGTGCTGCTCGGTGCGTGTCAGCAGGCCATCCTGACGCGCCATGTTGGTGTGGGCCATAACGTGCGCCAGGGCCTTCAGGTGCCGGGTGCTTCCGAACCCGTCCGTGCTGAGGTCCTGCCGATCGAGTGCCGCAAGGGAAAAATTGATCAGTGTGCCGCCGGACGAGGGTGCCGGGTTGGTGGCTACGCGGTGACCGTGGTAGAGGTGCTGCAGCGCGGGGCGCTGGATCAGGCGGTATTGTTTCAGGTCGTCAAGCGCCAGGTGGCCACCCTGTTCTTTACACAGTCGGGTGAGCCGTTGCGCCAGTTCGCCCTGATACATGGGCCTGTCACCTTCGGCGGCGATCCATGCCAGGGTGTCGGCAAGTGCCGGTTGACGGAACACGCTCCCCTCACCGCGCAGCGCCCCGCTGCCATACAGCGCTGCGGCAGCCGGAGTGGCTCGGTAGATCGGCGCAACGATGCTGAAGATATAGGCTTGTAATGCATTCACCTCTACACCATCGCGTGCGTACCCGATGGCTGGAGCGAGAATCTCGCGTAACGGCAGCGTGCCGAGCAGTCGATGACTGCCGACCAGACCGCGCACCGTACCGGGCGTTGCGATGGCACCGGCGCCGATGTGGAACTCCTGCTGCGCGGTACCGAAGTCGGCGATCACCGGATAGAAATCGCACTGCGTTTCTGCCCGGCGGCGTTGCGGGGTCTGTACGAAGAAATCGTAAAGCAACGCCGCCTGACCTTCTCGTCGGGCCAGCAGAAAGCCTCCGCCCCCCAGTGAGGTGAGCACGGGTTCCACGACGCAGGCGGCCGCCAGTGCCGCGAGTACCGCGTCGAACGCGTTGCCGCCGAGTTCGTATAGGCGGATCGCCGCCTCGGCGGTCTTCGGGTGGCCCGCGGCCACGGCACCTTTCATGTCAGTCGGTGTTCAGGCATCTGCCGGGATTATGCAGGCTTCGGCGGCACAGAAAAAAGCGCGCCCGAAGGCGCGCTCTTTAGACTGCTGTGCTGAGCCGACTACTTCTTGTCGGTGCTCGGTGCGGCCTTCGGTGCCGCCTTCTTGGTGGTCGCCTTGGCGCCGCCGCCATAGTACGGGGTCGTGTAGCCACCATGGTACGGGCTCCCGTAGCCGCCACCATAGCCGCCACCATAGCCGCCACCGTAAGGATAACCGCCGCCCCAACCGCCGCCGTAGGGGTGGCCGCCGCCATAATAGCCTGGACCGCCGCCCCAACCCCACGGGCTGCCACCGTAATAACCGGGCCCTCCGCCCCAGCCCCAGGGGCCGCCGCCGCCCCAGCTGTTGCCGCCCCAGTTGTTGCCCCAGCTACCCCAGTTCCACGGACCACCGCCCCAGTTGCCGCCCCAGAAGGCGCTGGCGCTGCTGGTCGCGACGATTGCCGCTGCGCCGATCAGGCCGGCCAGCAGTGTTTTTCGGGTCGTTTTCATCGCTATTCCCTCCGCTATAAGGTTCTTGCAGTTGTCGAGTTCCCAAAAGCTGCGCAGTGGTGGCGTCCCGTCTTGCACGGTACCCGCTTGCCAGCGTGTGGCTGCTCGCCGGTCCGGCTGGATCCACAAAGCATCAGCTTCCGCTTATATTCTACTCCGTTCCTACGCGTCTGGCAGCCGAAGCATAACTTTTCGTCTTGCCGGCCTTGTAGCCCAGGCCGGCGGGGCGCTGGCGATGCTGTTTCAGCAGGCGCTGGCATTGCCTGAGACTGAAGTCGACCCTGTAATGCGCGGTGAGATGGGTCTGAAGCAATTTTCCCTGCCACTTATTGCCGTCCAGACCGAAATCGGCAGGAGGGTGGGCCAGGTCGTTCTGCAGTCGCTTCCATTCGTCTCCGGACAGCTTGGGCGGGCGGCCTGGGCTCGTCTCGTCCATCAGTCCGTCCAGACCGTTTTCCACGAAACGCTTGCGCCAGCGTTCCAGGGTGCGTGTGTGCTCTCCGAGCCATTCAGCGACCTGGTTGGGCCGATGACCCTCGGTAATCAGCAGCACGCATAGGGCGCGGTAGCAAAAGCGTTGTTCGCGCGACGCACTGACGTGCTGCCGTACCGCACTCCGCAGCTTGGCGATCTCGGATGTATCCATATTCCCGGTTCCCGACGCCGAAACACGGCGTCGAACGTTGCGTCCTGGCCAGTATCAACGAAAGTCACAGCGTATCTTGGGGCAAACTGGGGAACAGTTGACGCCGATCAGGAAAACATAGCTGATTGTGGGGTCTTTTCTTCGGTTCCCCGGATTGTTGCGGGGCCCCGGCGGGCAGCAAACGGCGATTTGACGGTCACGGAGGGGCGGTGGCTGATTGTGGTCGATATCCAGAACCGGCAAGGCGTCGTTCCCGACCGTGCGCTGCGACCCTCAGTCCTGGTCGGTCTCGCCGGCCTTCTCCTCGGCGGCATATTTCAGGCGTTGCGCCTTTTTCTTTTCTACCAACTCGATGTATTCCTTGGGTGTCATAGAGGCCCCGGTTTCCGGTCGCTTGGTCGGCAGGTAGTAGCCGGCGATCGCTGCGACCAGGATCGCCAGCAGCAGGATGTAGACGTTGGTGCGGTCGCGCTTTTTCGGCATGTCCGACATGGTATCAGCCCGCCCATTCGCTGGTCATCCGGCTGCGGGCCTGAGCGGCTCGGCCAGCGGCGGGCCGTAGTCGGGAAGGAACAGCGCACCCGAGGGGGTCTCGATGCGATCTATCGCGTGCCCATAGGCCCGGCTGAGCAGCGCCGGGTCGGACAGGGATTCGCGGCTGCCGGCGTGCCAGCGTCCGGCGCCTTCCAGTATCAACCAGTGACTGCAGGCATGGTAGGCGACGTTGAGATCGTGGACCACCATCATCATGGCCCGCTCGGGGGTCACACAGTGCGCCGTCAGCACCCGCAGACAACTCGCTTGATGGGCCAGGTCGAGGTGATTGAGGGGCTCGTCCAGCAACGAGATTCGGCAATGCTGGGTGAGCAGGCGGGCGACCTCAACCCGCCGAAGTTCCCCTCCCGACAGCGTATCCAGCGAACGGTCCGCCAACCGAGCGAGCCCCATGTCGGCCAGCGACCGTTGCGCAATCGCCAGATCCGCCGAACCTTCCCAGGCCAGTGGTGCGAGGTGAGGGTGGCGGCCGGTTAGTACAGTCTGCAGCACGCTGGCACCGAAGCCACGGCTGCTGTGCTGCAGCAACACCGCGACGCGGCGGGCCCGCGTGCGCGGGGTGAGGCTTCCGATGGTGTCGCCGCCGAGTCGCAGGCTGCCGTCGTGATCCTGGCGCAAGCCTCCCAGGTGCTGCAACAGGGTGGTCTTGCCGACCCCATTGCGCCCCATCAGGGCCCAGGACTCCCCGGGCAAAATCGTCAGGTCGAGTCCGGCGCACACCACCTCTCCCGCGATTCGCACCGTCAGGCCAGCGGTCTCGAGCAGGGGCGTCACTGGCGTCCCGTCCGGTGTAGCAGGAATAAAAACACCGGGACGCCGATCATCGCGGTCAGAACGCCAACCGGCAGCTGCATGGGGCTGATCAGCGTGCGCGCCGCGCTGTCTGCGAGCAGCAGCAGGCTGCCCCCGGTCAATACCGCGCTCGGCAGCAGGATGCGGTGATCGGTGCCGCCCAGGCGGCGGATCAGGTGGGGTGTGATCAGGCCGACGAAACCGATCGCGCCGGCAGTGGTGACGGCCGCGGCGGTGAACAAGGCGCCGAGAAAATAGAGTTCCAGGCGCAGGCGTCGGGTGTCCACGCCGAGTGCGGCCGCCTGCAGCAGGCCCTGGGTGGCGATATTGAGATCACGCGCCCGGACCAGCGCCAGCGCCAGGCCGCCACCGAGCAAGATCAGTGGAATCGCCGGTTCGGTGGCGTCTGCCAGATCGCCCATCAGCCAGAACAGCATGCCGGGAAGGTGCGTGACCGGGCTGATACTGAGCACGAAACTGATCAAAGCGGACCAGCCGGCCGCTACTACGACACCGGTCAGCAGCAGTCGGTCGCCGCGCCAGTCATCGCCGCGGCGCGTGATGCCGAACACCAGCAGCGTGCTGAACAGGGCCCCGGCGAGTGCGGCGGCGGTGTGCCAGTGCGCGTGGAGGGTGATCAGCATCGCGACCAGTACGGCGGCCGAGGCGCCGCCGGAGACGCCGAGCACGTAGGGGTCGCCGAGCGGGTTGCGTAAAAGGACCTGCATCAAGGCCCCGGCCAGGGCCAGCAGTCCACCCACCGCGAACGCACTCAGCGCACGTGGCAGGCGCAGTTCGTCGATGATCCGGTCGTTGATGCTGCCGTCATCACTGCCCAGGTGCCGGATCACGTCCGCGGCCGGTATGTCCACGCTGCCGATCAGCAGTGCCCAAAGCCCACTCGCTCCGGCGAGGAGCAGCGCGTACAGCGGGAGGAAGCGGTGGTGGCCCGATGTCACGCCGAGCGCCCGTTCACAGATGGTGATGTGAGGTTGGCGGTTCGCTGCCCATCAGGCTGATGATCGGCCAACCTCGGCGGCGCGCCTGTTCGGCGAGGACATTGTCGGGGTCCACTGCCACCGGGTGGCTGACCCGCTCGAGCAGCGGCAGGTCGTTGTGTGAGTCACTGTAGAAATAGGAACCGTCGAGGGTCGCCGCGTGCCGCGACAGCCATTTCTCGAGCCGGCTCACCTTGCCTTCGCGGAAACTCGGTATGCCGGCGACGCGTCCGGTGAAGCGGCCGCCCTGCGCCTCCGGTTCGGTCGCAATCAGGTGCGGAATGCCCAGCCGGGCGGCGATCGGTTCCGTGACAAAGGCATTGGTCGCGGTAATGATCATCAGGGTGTCACCGGCCGCGCGGTGTCGTGCGACCAGTTGCTCGGCCGCAGGGGTGATCAGCGGTTCGATCTTCTCCTGCATGAAACGACGGTGCCACGCGTCCAGTTCGTCGCGCGGATGCTGCGACAGCGGTCTCAGTGAAAACGCGAGAAAGGCCATGATGTCCAGGCGCCCTTCGCGGTAGTCTTCGTAGAAGCGCTCGTTTTCGCGCTCGTAGCTTGCACGGTCGACCACGCCCAGTTCTCCGAGGAACTGGCCCCAGAGAAAGTCCGAATCGCCGCTGAGCAGGGTGTTGTCCAGGTCGAAAATGGCAAGCGACATGCGCGGTAGTGCTTCGTGGAGGTTCTTTACGCCACGGCGACTATACAGGAATTCTTTTATAAGCAATAGCTTATGGTGCATCTGGCTTGCGGGTTCATTGCTCGCTGTGGAACAATCAGAAGCATCAATAAAACTAAATTCGGTTCCAGTTGTGATAGACACCGACGGTTTCCGGCCGAATGTAGGGATCATCCTCTGCAATGACCAGAACCGCCTCTTCTGGGGTCGTCGGGTGGGACAGAACGCCTGGCAGTTTCCGCAGGGTGGGATACACCGCGACGAGTCACCCGAGCAGGCGATGTACCGGGAGTTGCAGGAAGAGGTCGGGCTCTTGCCTGAGCATGTTGATCTGCTCGGGTCGACCAGCCACTGGTTGCGCTATCGCCTGCCGAAGCGTTTCATACGACGCCATTCTCACCCCGTATGCATCGGGCAGAAGCAGCGCTGGTTCCTGTTGCGGGTGCATTGCCGAGAAAGTGACTTCTGTCTCGACTCCTGTGACAAGCCCGAGTTCGACAGCTGGCGCTGGGTGAAGTACTGGCAGCCGGTCCGCGAGGTGATCTACTTCAAGCGCCGTGTTTACGAACGGGCGCTGGAGGAACTCGCTCCGCTGCTTTTCCCCGACGGCGTGCCGACGCGGCCGCAGACCAATTTCCTGCGTCAGCACCGGCGCTGACACGTTCGCAGCCCCGGATCGGGCCAAGAACAGCCCGTGTCGGGGCGGGCGCGCCAAAGTTGCCATCGGGTCCGGATCGTTCCCGGTGGCGGACACCCGCCATCAGCGGCTTGTCCTCATGTCCTGCAATTCCGCAGAAAACGCTGACCAGCGGTCGATGGCCGCGCGCCTGGAGGATGGTTCCCAAGATATGCTCGAGACATTGCATCGCATCGTCAAAGAAGTTAACGCGGCCCCTGACCTGGAGAAGGCGCTGCGTCTGATCGTGACCCTGGTCAAGCAGGCGATCGACTGCGACGTGTGTTCTGTGTACCTGACCGACCCCGATGCCCGTGCCCACGTGCTTGCGGCAACCGACGGCCTGCGCTGCGAGGCGGTGGGAAAGGTGGCCCTGCCGATGGGCCGCGGCCTGGTCGGTCTGGTCGCCGAGCGTGCCGAGCCGCTCAACCTCGGTGACGCGCCCGCGCACCCGCGCTATCTGCGTGTCACTGAAACCGGTGAAACCTATTATCGCGGATTCCTCGGGGTCCCGATCATTCAGAATCGGAAGGTGCTGGGAGTGCTGGTGGTGCGTCAGGAGGCGCAGCGCGAGTTTACCGACGACGAGGTGACCTTTGTGTTCACGCTCGCTGCGCAGTTGGCCGGCGCGATCACGCATGCGCAGACCAGTGGCGAACTCGATACGCTCACCACGGCGCCGCGCGGGGCGCGGTTCCTGGAGGGACGCCCGGGTAGCAGCGGCGTATCGATAGGCCACGGTGTGGTTGCCTATCGTATGGCTGATCTGGACGTGATACCCGACCGGACGGTGGACGATATCGAGGCGGAATGCACCGCCTTCCGTGCCGCGGTCGGCGCGGTAGAGGATGATCTGCGCAAGCTGAGGGCGAGGTTGGCTGGCGAGATCCCGGCCGAGGACAATGCCCTGTTCGATGCGTTGTTGTTGATGCTTGGCAGCGACACCCTGGTCACCCAAACGGTCACATTGATCGAGCAGGGACAGTGGGCCCCCGGTGCGTTGCGCCAGAGCATTGCCGCACATGCGCAGGTGTTCGAGGCCATGGAGGATGTATACCTGCGCGAACGCGCGTCCGACGTGCGTGACCTAGGCCGACGCATCCTGATGCACCTGCAGAGCGACAGTCCGCGGCAGGTGGATTTCCCGGACGATACCATCCTGGTTGGCGAAGAGGTCAGTGCGGTGCAGCTGGCCGAGGTCCCTCCGCACCTCCTGGTCGGGGTGGTTTCCGCGACCGGGTCGAGTTCCTCGCATGTTGCGATTCTGGCGCGGGCGATGGGTGTTCCCGCGGTGATGGGCGTCAGCGTGCTGCCGGTGGGCCGGATGGAGAACCGCGAGCTGATCATCGACGGTTATCGTGGTCGCGTTTACATTGCGCCGTCTCCCGCAGTGCGCATCGAGTACGAGCGGCTGGCCGAAGAGGAGCGCGAATTGACCGCCGAGGCGGAGGGCCTGCGTGGCCTGCCCCCCGAATCGACCGACGGCATCGCCTTTCCGCTCCACCTCAACACGGGTCTTATCAACGAGACCAGCAACACCAACAATGAGGATTTCGCCGGGATCGGCCTGTACCGCACCGAACTGCCGTTCATGGTGCGCGACCGCTTCCCGGCCGAATCGGTGCAGGTGTTGAATTATCGGCGCGTGCTGGAGGCCTTTGCCCCGCGACCGGTAGTCCTGCGCACGCTGGATATCGGGGGGGACAAGCCGCTGCCGTATTTCCCGATCCAGGAACAGAATCCGTTCCTCGGCTGGCGCGGTGTCCGCATCTCCCTGTCTCACCCGGAGATCTTTCTGACCCAGGTGCGCGCAATGCTGCGTGCCGCGGTCGGTCTGGCCAATCTGCAGATCATGCTGCCGATGATCAGCGGTGTCACCGAGGTGGAAGATCTGAGGATGTTGATCCAAAGGGCGCACGACGAGTTGCTGGAAGAGGGCTACGCTGTATCTATGCCGCAGATCGGCGTGATGATCGAGGTTCCCTCCGCGGTGTATCTGATCGAAGAGCTGGCGCGCCGGGTCGACTTCGTGTCGGTGGGGACCAATGATCTGACCCAGTATCTGCTGGCGGTCGACCGTAACAATTCCCGGGTCGGAGAACTCTATGACGATTTGCATCCGGCGGTGCTGCGCGCCCTCAAACAGGTGGTGCGGGGCGCCCGGGTATTCAATCGCCCGGTGGGGGTGTGCGGGGAGCTGGCCGGCAACCCGCTCGCCACCGTGTTGCTGATGGGGCTCGGTGTCGATAGTCTCAGCATGAGCGTCGGGAGCATGATGAAGGTGAAATGGGTGGTGCGGAGCTTTAGCGTCTCGCGCGCGCGCCAGCTGTTGCATGCCGCGCTGCGCATGGAGGACGCCAGTCAGGTGCGCAGGTTCATGGAGGGCGCGCTGGACGAGATGGGGCTTGGCGGCCTGTTCCGGCCCGGGCGCTGAACCGACGCTGTTGGTGTGCTGAATGGCGCTCCGCGCGCTCCTTCGGAGTGGCCATCAGCGGCGGAAGGCGCGCACAAGAGCGCGCGCTTTGACACCTATCAACCCGACCTGGCGGTTCGTGGTACACAATTAAAAGTTCTGGCAAACGCAAGTGGGGGAAGGCAATGGATGATTCAGCAGCAAAGAAAAAGAGCACCAAAGGTACCGCAAAGGGCCCCAAAGAAACCGCGCGAAAGGGCTCCGTGGACGCCGTGGCTCCCGCTGCAGTCGAGCGCGTCGTCTTCGATGGAGATCTCGATAAACTGGACAAACATGCCCGGCGCGAGCTGTTTCGTAAAAACATCTACCCCTACAGCACCAAGCTAGGTCGCGCAGACTACGAGGCCTTCAAGTTCGAGCTGCAAATCGAACTGCTGAAGCTGCAGAACTGGGTGCGTGACACCGGCGAACGGGTACTGATCTTTTTCGAGGGTCGGGATGCGGCTGGCAAGGGTGGCACTATCAAGCGCATGATGGAACACCTCAACCCACGCGGCGCAGGCATCGTGGCGCTGGAAAAGCCATCGCCTCGCGAGGCCGGCCAGTGGTATTTCCAGCGCTACATTCAGCACCTGCCCAGCGCCGGTGAGATCGTGCTGTTCGACCGATCCTGGTACAACCGTGCCGGTGTCGAGCGCGTGATGGGCTTCTGCTCCTCTGCCGATTACCTCGAATTCCTGCGTCAGACTCCCGAGCTCGAGCGCATGCTGACCCGCAGCGGCATCCGCATGTTCAAGCTGTGGTTCTCGGTCAGTCGTGGCGAGCAGCTGCGCCGGTTCAAATCGCGCGAGCACGATCCCCTGAAACAATGGAAGCTCAGCCCGATCGATCTCGCCTCACTGGACAAATGGGATGAATACACGAAGGCCAAAGAGGCCATGTTCTTCCACACGGATACCGCCGATGCGCCCTGGGCCGTGATCAAGTCGGATGACAAGAAACGCGCCCGCATCAATGCGATCCGCTACCTGCTGTATTCGATACCCTACGACAACAAGGACGAGGCGATCGCCTGTGCGCCGGACCCCCTGATTGTCGGCTCCGCCTCGGACATCTATGAAGATGGCGAACATACCCAGCTGAGTTGATCGCAGAATCAGTGCAATAAAGAAGGTCATAACAATGAGCGAACACTACGAGAATCATGCACAAGAGGTCGCAAACGCTTTCCTGGACCTGCTGGACGGGCAGACGAGGGAAGGGATCTCGGAGGCGCATCGCAACGAACTGGCGATGCTGATCGAGGCCGCAATCAGTACTGCGGCGCTCGAGCAACTCGAAAACGCAGTCGACGCGATCGAGGCACTGTCGAAGCGCCTGCGCGACAACGCAGAGCACTACGACAGGACATCCGTGAAGAAGTAAAGTCCACCTCAGGGGCGGCATCGCCGCCCCGTCGTCACCCTCGTTGCGTCAGCTGGTGAGAAACAATTACCGGCCCATGATCTATCCGGACCCTCGCTTGTCCAGGCACGCCTGAACTTGCTGTGACACTGAAACCCCTGTGCCGTGCCTTTCGAGCCAGCCTGCGGCTGTTCAAGTCCGCTCCAGGCGGATGCGTCACTCAGGCCATAGCTGCGGCTATGACATTGTTCGGTGCATCCATGCGCCTCTCCCCTGCGGGGCTTACGCGACCGATCGCTCCGGGCTATGGGTTCGCTCCACAGCGGCGTTCGGCCGCACCTGTCCGGCGCGATCATCCGGGACACTGGTGCAACATACAGGTCAAGCAAGCGCGATTTCGGCCGGCTTGCTATGCGCGATGTGCCTGTCGTACTACTCAATGCCTGACGCGCCAAATCCGAGTTTCTGCGCGATCCATGTCGTAACTGAGGATTCGGTGATTATTGGTGTCGACAATCAATATTTGCCGATCCAAAACGGCCAAGCCGCCCGGTTCATTCAACATCACTTCACCAGTACCGCTGTACATACCCGGCTGCCCGGTGCCCGACAGCGTTTGTACCGAACCTGGTTCGAGGTTCAGCCGTTTCAGTTTGTGATTGTAAGTATCGGCGACCATGACGTCCCCGTTGGGCAGCGTTGCCACAGCAAGTGGGTGTTGCAGTTGGGCCCGCTCGAAATCACCGTCGCGGTCGCCGAAATCATGCAGGCCTGTGCCGACCAGGGTCTCGACCCGGTCCTCAGCGATATTGATCCGGCGGACCGCTGAACTCTCGGCATCGGCGACGTAGAGCGATTCGCCATGCAGGCTGAGTCCGCTCGGTTGGCTGAAGGTCGCCTGGTGTCGATCACCGTCCCGGATCCCTTCGTGTCCACTCCCGGCAAACACGCCGATCTCACGACTGCTGAGATCCAGGCGCCAGATCTGGTGATCTCCCGCCATCGCGATGTACAGAGTGTCTCCGGCCAGCGCGACATCCCAGGGCGAGCGCAGATCGACTCGTGTGGCAAGCGGCCCGCCGGTCTCGTCCCTGCCCATCTTCCCGGTGCCCGCAACGGTTTCTACACCGCCACTGACAAGATCGATGGCCCGAATGGCGTGATTCCCGGTATCGGCCACATACAAGCGTTTCTTGCCGAATGCCAGGCCCTGCGGTGACGAGAAACGTGCCGCAGCGGCCGTGCCATCGATCATCCCGGGTTCCAGGCCGCCGACTACACGTTGAAGCTTCCCAGCGTGGTCGGTGATCACAATTCGATGATGCAAGGTGTCGCTGATGGCTACCATCGAGTCCGACACCGCTATCTTGCCGGGGAAGGCAAGTTCGGATCCTGTTAGCTTGTCCGTTTCCGACAACAACGCCAGAGGGGCATCGTTCAGTTCGCCTGCGTAGGCTTCAATGAGTTCGCCTACGACTCGGTCCAATAGCCGATGGTGCCCTTCCCCCGTCACCTTGCCGACGACGCCACCTTCGGGGTCCAGCACAAACAAGGTCGGCCATGCGCGCGCGCCGTAACGTTTCATCAACTCGAACTCGGTATCGTGGATGACGGGGTGCACCCTGTTGTAACGAACGAGGACTCGCCGCAAGGTTTCCAAATTCTTCTCATTGTCGAACTTGGGCGTATGGACACCGATGACGACCAGGTGGTGTCGATATTTTTCTTCCAGCCGCTTCAGGTCCTCGATGACATGGATGCAGTTGATACAGCCGTATGTCCAGAAATCAAGGATCACGACCTTGCCGCGCAGATCAGACATGCGGACGGCCTTTTCCACATTGAGCCACGGCAGCTCAACGGGGAACTCCGGTGCCGGCACATTGCCGCGCAGGTCGTAAGCGGGCACCGGACACGCCAACAGTATCGAAATCAGCGCAACGAGCAGTCTGGGAATGGGGGACGTCAGATGCATGCGTGAGGTTTTCCACCTGGCCGAAGAGGGCACCAATATCGAGGGTAACGAAGGTCAGGCAGAGCGGTATCCATTTTATAGAGAGGCTCTGACCGCTCTGTGCATCGGGGAGACGTGCTGCTCAATTGAATCGGAGCGGTATTGCCGTTTGGATCCGTCTAAAGGTTTGCCATCAGCTGTTTCCAAGGTCGATACGTTGTAGCAAAAAAGAATCTACCGTCGCAACGAGCGACCTGCATACGCCAGAATGCCCAACTGCCGCTCGTATCTGCCTGGTGCGCGGATTGCGTTGGGGTGCCTGCATACGTCGGCGTCAGCCTCTACCCGGATTTCCCCCGCGGGTCTTGCAAGCTGTGTTCGGCGCCCGGCCTTGCCTGACAAACTGTCAGGCCTGTCGTCAGTTAGGAGCTCGCAGTCCGCTGGCATTGATTGGTGTTTATTCTAAAAAACAGAGTGTTATGTGCATAGATTCGGCAATGGCCGAAAAATTGCTTTCATTGACACGTTACGGCTGCCCCGTTTGTTCTGAGGTGTCGTTAACAAAGGGATTTTTGAACAGGCCGTCGTGGCCTCATCCACATCGTCGGTTGGATGGGACCTGATCGGCTGTCTACTGCAATCGGAGAAAACAATGAAATATCAAATGTGCCAATCGAATCGACTGTTGAAGCTTGTTGTCAGCACTGCCTGCATTACTGCCGCCGTTGCGGCAGCGCCGGTCAGCGCCCAGACCTCGGGCATGAGTGGTATGGCCGGCATGTACGGCACCTATCGCGCCACCCCGCAGGGTGTTGAACTGCATCCCATGGGCATGTCGGGTATGAGCGGGATGTCCGGCATGAGCGGCATGGGCGGTATGGGCGGTATGGGCGGGATGTCCGGCATGAGCGGTATGGGCGGGATGTCCGGTATGCAGGGAATGCACGGCATGGGCGGGATGTCCGGCTATGGGCGGTATGGGCGGGATGTCCGGCATGAGCGGTATGGGTGGGATGTCCGGTATGCAGGGAATGCACGGCATGGGTGGGATGTCCGGCATGGGCGGTATGGGCGGGATGTCCGGTATGAGCGGTATGGGCGGGATGTCCGGTATGCAGGGAATGCACGGCATGGGCGGGATGTCCGGCATGGGCGGCATGGGTGGGATGTCCGGCATGAGCGGCATGGGTGGGATGTCCGGCATGAGCGGCATGGGTGGGATGTCCGGCATGAGCGGCATGGGCGGGATGTCCGGCATGAGCGGCATGGGCGGGATGTCTGGTATGCAGGGAATGCAGGGCATGGGCGGGATGTCCGGCATGAGCGGCATGGGTGGGATGTCCGGCATGGGCGGGATGTCCGGCATGCAGGGCCGGCACTAAACGCGTAAAAGGGGCGAGAGCCTCGACGCGATGCTGATCGGCCGCCACCGACACGTGTCGGTGGCGGCGTTTTGAGCACTTGCGATATCGGTCAGTAGCTACCGATGGCCTGGTGTCAGAGGAAATGACGTCAGCGGTGCCCGCGTAACTGTTTTTAGGGCTTGCAAGCCAAGGCCATGGCACAGCTTGTGCGGGGTCACCCCTGACACAATGTCAGGCCTTTTTTTCCTTGCGCGACAAACCACTGTCTTGCATCTCCCAGTAATGCCTGACAATTTGGCAGGTTCGTCATGCTGCGCCATTTGGCATCGGGACCGGAATGGGAAAAGCGACTGAAGATATTGATATCGAGGGGTCCTCAGGTATCTGCGATGCGTGTTCCCGTGTCAGGGCGAATTGTCAAAGCCGGTGAAACCGACCCAAAAATGGGTTCCTTAAGCCATGAGACGCCGAAACGGGTCTTCGTCAGGCGGTGGGGGATAACCCCATCGACACAACGATCCCGGTGCTCGGGTCCGCTCGCCTTCGCGAGGAGAATTCAACCATGAGCAAGTACCTTGCCTGTTCGATAACGGTCATCGCGGCACTGTCGACCATCAGCCCGGCCGTCGCCGCTGACTCTCAGACTGTTGCATTACCCCCCCACCCGGATCGGGTGCTATTGAAGCCTGGTGAATGCGGCTCGGCTGTCACGGGCAAGGGTCGCCTGCGTTGGTTCTGCGCGGAGGCGTCAGCCGTGCCGAGTGCTCAGAAGGATGGGACGCTCGAAGATGCGGGTGAGGATGCGCCCAGCCAGCGCCGACTGCTTGAGCAGCAGGCGCAGATGGAACGGCAGTTGAATGCTGCCCTGGAACAGCTACTCGCCGCCCAAAACGCCAATGAGGCCACGCAGCGGGAATCTGAGGTCCAGCTTGCCGAGGCGCAACAGACCCTCACCGGTCTGCGCCAAAAAGTCGAGACGCTTGAGGCTCAAGCGGCGGAAAAAGACTTCGAGGCCGTTGCGGCGCAGCAGACGATCACCGGACTGCGCGAAGAAATCGAGATGCTTGGCGCACGGGCGGCGGAACAAGACTCCGAGGCCGTTGCGGCGCAGCAGACGATCACCGGACTGCGCGAAGAAATCGAGACGCTTGGCGCACGGGCGGCGGAAAAAGATTCCGAGGCCGTTGCGGCGCGGCAGACGATCACCGGACTGCGCGAAGAAATCAAGACGCTTGGCGCACGGGCGGCGGAACAAGACTCCGAAGCCGTTGCGGGGCAGCAGACGATCGCGGGACTGCGCGAAGAAATCGAGACGCTCAAGGACGAGCAGGCGCAAACGAAAGCCGGGACCGATGAGGCACAACAGATCATTGCCGGACTGCGCGAGGAGATCGAGGCATTAAACACCCAACTGAACAGAAGCGAAGATCGGGCGGAGTCCTACCGCACCTTGCTCGGCGACAGTGACCAGGACGGCGTGGCCGACCCGGGCGATCTCTGTCCAGATACTGGAGCAGGGCGGACCGTCGATCGTGCCGGCTGCGCGATTGGCGATGAGATCGTGCTGCAGGGCGTCGCTTTTGCCTGGAACTCGAGTGACCTGACGCCCGAATCGCGTCGTTTGCTGGACGGCGTGGCGACCCGGTTGAACAATCATCCCGGCGTCTATTTCGAGGTGGCCGGGCATACCGACAGTACCGGCAGCGCTGAAGCGAACCGCATTCTATCGACCCGGCGTGCGGAGGCGGTGAGGGACTACCTGCTGACGAAAGGGGTATCCGCCGACCGACTGGTTGCCGTTGGCTATGGTGAACAAAGACCCATCGCGGACAACAATGACCAGACCGGCCGCGCAATAAACCGCCGCGTGTCTCTTTCGCGGCTGGAGTGATCGCGTGGCGCTACGACCCGGTAATTGAACGACCGGCACTCAACGGTGCCCTGGCGCCGGCCCTTGTGTGCGTGCTATCGAACTCAGGGCTGCCGCGCCTCGCTGCCGGCCGGTCGATTGCGTCGCAACGAAGTCTCGACCAATGGCGCCTGTACGAACAGACTGAAGATCACCACCCCGAACGCAATCGACTGGATGGTCCACCAGTAAGGAAGATCGGCAGGCAGCGAAAGACACAGCGCCAGTACCACCGCGCCACGCAGACTGCCGAGAAAAAGGATCTTCTGAAAGCCCATCGGGACCGGATCGACCCAGGGCAGGCGGTTGATCAGCGAAACGCTGCCAAATACAGCAACTGCGCGGGCGATCAGGATCGCCACGATACCGATCAACATCGCCAGCCAGCGTTCCTGGAACATCGCCAGACTGACCGTCACACCCATCAGCAGGAACACCAGGGCCTCGGCGACATAGACGTTGAATCCCCAGAAGGTGTCGACGAAACTGCCGCGCTCGTCCTGAAAGTCGTTGTGGATCACCCGGCCCATGATCAGTCCGGTAATCAGCACCGACATCACGCCGGAAACCTCGAGGATCTCGTTGGCCAGCAGAAACGCGGTATAGGCGGAGATCAGCGAGATGAGTGCCTGCTGGATCGAGTCTTCGAACAGGCGCGACAACAGCAGGAAGCACAGGCCGACCAGCAGGCCGACGAATATCCCGCCGAAGAACACCAACAGGAAAGACAGGGCTGCGTCACCAAGACCGATGTCTTCTGACGGATGCGTCGCAATGTAGAGAAATATCCCGAAGGCTACGATCGCCGTCGCATCGTTGAAAAGGTCTTCGCCTTCCATCAGGATACGTAGCCGGCGCGGCGCGCCGAGCCTGGGGAAAAGCGTCGTGATCGGCGAGGCATCTGTCGCGGCCAGCACCGCACCGGTGAGGAACGCAGCGATCCAGGGAAAGCCCTCCGGGTGGCCGATGCCCAGGTAGACCAGTAGTGCGGTAATGCCAATCGACAGTAGCATAACCGGCATCGACAGCATCAGGATCACGAACAGGTTGCGGCGCAGCAGCAGGCCGTCGATTCTGAATGCGGCCTCGAAAACCAGCAGGGGCAGAAAGACGTAGAATATGAGGTCGTGGAAGGAGTCGTGTCGGACGCCCGTGTCCACGCCGGCCGACAGTAGCAGCTCGGATCCAAGGAAGCCGATCAGCACCAGGATCGCGGCGAACGGCAGCCGCAGGCGCTGGCTCGCCGGCCGCAGCATCAGTGCGAGGATCAGCATCCCCGCCAGCAACATGATGGCGTGGCTGATCGGCATCTAGGGCCTGTTAACCTGGAGGGACGGGGTCATTTTCCCCGATGACCGCGTTGCACTCTCGCTGATGTATAACCGGTCCGCGGCGCTCGGTGCGTCTTGTCCCGTGAAAAAATGACCTCCGTCGATGGTTATCCGCATAGTGTCAAGCCCTAGCGTCCCGACGCCTTGCGGGCGCAGCCGTCGGTTCGCACCTCGGGGATCGGATGCAGGCGGTCGAGCCCGATCGACAGGCCGTTGTCCTGAACCACTCGCGCGTGATGGCGGCGCAGTTCGCTGGGTGAACGCACGCCACAGGCGTGGGCGATGATGCCGACCTCCTTGATGGTATTTCGGACATAGGCCGCGACGCGCTCCGCCTTCTCCGGTGGATGCAGACCGCGCTGCAATTTCGGATCGTGTGTCGTGATGCCAGTGGGGCAGGTGTTGCGGTTGCATTGCAGGGCCTGGATGCAGCCCAGCGCGAACATGAAACCACGTGCGCTGATAGCGAAGTCGGTGCCCAGGCAGAGCGCCCAGGCGACGTCTTCCGGGTTTATCAACTTGCCCGAGGCGACTACCTTCACCCGATCGCGCAGGCCGTATTCGGTGAGGTTGTCAACCAGTATCGGCAGACTCTCGCGCAACGGCAGGCCGACCGCGTCGATCAGCGGCATCGGGGCGGCCCCGGTTCCGCCCTCGGCGCCGTCGATGGTGATGAAGTCTGGTGCCGTGTCGATGCCCCGTAAACAGATCTCCTGGCACAGCTCGTCGAGCATCTCCGGAGCCCCCAGCACGGTCTTGAAGCCGGTCGGTTTACCGGTAACCTCGCGAATCCGGGCGATCATGTCTAGCAGGTCGCCGTTACTGCGTATATCCGTGTGCCGGTTCGGGCTGATCGCGTCCTCCCCGGCGCAGATGCCGCGAATCTTCGCGATCTCAGTGCTGACCTTGGCACCGGGCAGGATTCCTCCCTTGCCCGGCTTCGCCCCCTGGCTCAGCTTGATCTCGAACATCTTGACCTCCGGGTGCGCGGCAACCTCGCGCAGCCTGTCGTCGTCGAGGTTGCCCTCGAGGTCGCGCACGCCGTTCTTGGCGGTACCGATCTGAAAAACAATGTCGCAGCCGCCCTCGAGATGGTAAGGCGACAGACCGCCTTCGCCGGTGTTGACCCAGCATCCGGACATCCTGGCGCCGTTGGACAATGCGAGCACCGCTGGCCTGGAGATGGCGCCGTAGCTCATCCCGGAGATGTTGAATAGCGATGCGGTCGTATAGGGGTGGCGGCAATCCGGTCCGACGGTCACCGGGCGCGGCGGCGCAGCATCCTGCCCCAGCATCGGAAACGGACAGTTGACGAACAGCACGGTGCCTGGACGTCTCAGGTCTCGTGTCGAGCCGAAGGCGACCGTGTTGTTGAGGTCTTTGGCGGCACGATAGACCCAGGAGCGCTGTGCCCTGTTGAATGGCAGTTCCTCGCGGTCCATTGCGAAAAAATACTGGCGAAAGAACTCCCCCAGATGCTCGAAAACGTAGCGGAAACGCCCGATGACCGGATAGTTACGCCGAATCGCATGCCGGGTCTGGGTGACGTCGAGAATGTAGGCGACGATCGCCCAGAGCACGATGAGGCCCACCACCAGCATGAACGCAGCCGCAAACACCTCGAGGGCTGCGATCAGGAAGCTGCCAAATCTGTCGGACATATTCTGCATTCAGGCCTGTTCCGGTATGCGCCGTAATACTAGACCGATTCAGTGGGGGAATCTTTGCAGCATCTGCCGCGGGTTTGGCCCTTGTGCCGACCTGGGGTGCGATCGGGGCTGGGCCGAAGCATCGCGCAAACCGGATCGGCTGGCCCCGCGTTGCGACGCCGTCATCCTTGTGAGTCGTCCCTGTGCACGTTGCCGCGTACACCAGCAAGCCGGCTGCGCACCATGAACAGACGGTACAACAGGGGTATCACGATCAACGTCAGCACGGTCGAGAAGGCCAGGCCCCAGACAATAGCGTTGGCCACCGGTCCCCAGATCAGCGATTTGCCGCCCAGGCCGGTAGCCAGCGAGAGCAGACCGGCCACCGTGGTCAACGAAGTGATCAGGATTGGAATCACCCGGCGGCGCGCGGCGTAGATGGTTGCATGCAGCACGGTCATGCCGGCCGCCAGGCGCTGGTTGCCGGCGGAGATCAGCACGATGGCCGCATTGACTGCAATCCCGGCCAGCGCGACCACGCCATACAGCGTGTACAGGCTCAGCGGGCTTCCTGAGACCAGCAGGCCGTAGCTGACGCCGGTGAATGCCATCAGCACGGTCGACAGGATCATCAACGGTTGCCAATAGCTGCGAAACTGGGTGCCCAGGATCGCGTACATCACGCCGACACCGAACACGAACAGGATCAGTATCGCGTCCAGGCTCTCTTGGATGTCGTCCAGCTCCCCGGAGAAATCCAGATCCACCGAGATGAATCCGCCGCGCAGCGGCTCCCAGGCGTCGGCCACCCTGGCGTTGGCGCTGACGGTGTCGATCACCGAGGCATCGATGTCGGCCTCCACCGTGATGGCCCGGCGGAAGTTGTAGTGCCGGATGTTGCCCAGGCTCTGTTGTCGTGTGACCTTGGCCAGATCGGCCAGCGCTATGCTGCCCCCGTCGCGCAGCGGCATGCGGAACTGCAGGATGTCGGCGATGTCCTGGTACTCGGTGTCCGCGGCCTGGACCCGGACCTCCAGCTTTTCGCCGGCATCGCGCATATCGCTGACCACCAGGCCGTCGACCAGCAGCAGCAGCGATCGCCCGACATCTGTGGGACTCAGGCCGGCCCGGGTGATCGCGTCGGTATTGAATTCGAGCACCAGTTCAGAGCGGCCCTTGTCCGCGTCGTCCTCGATGTCCTTCACCCCTTCGATGCCGGCGAGGATCGATTTCAGCCTGTCGGCCGCGCTGCGGATCTCCGCGTAGCTGTCGCCCCGTACCTTGATGCTGATGGGTTTGGCTGTCGGTGGGCCTCCGCTCAGGCGCAGAAACGAGGCCCGCGCCGGACCCGGCACGCGCATCACCTGCTCGCGCATGTCCTCGATCATCTCCTCGACCGAGCGCAAGCCGGGAGTCCTCGGGTTCAGGCCGACCATCAGCTGGCCCAGATGGTCGCCGAGGCGCTGCTCTGTCTCGGTGAACATGCTTCCGGCGTACGCAAGCATCGCGCGTACCTCACCCTCGCGCACCCTGCCGCGCACCTGCTGCTCGATTTCCTGGACCTTTGCCAGGGTGACTCGAAGCGGTGTCTCTGGAGGCATTTCGACGTTGACGTAGAACAGGCGGATGGTGTCGGCGGCGAAGAAATCGGTGCGTACCAGGCCGGATGCGAGGGTGCCGACCGCGCCGAGGAACAGCGCCAGCACGCAGGTCAGGGTCAGCCAGCGGTGGCGCAGTGCCTTGACCAGCAGGCGCACGTAGCTCAGCTGGATCGAATGGGTCAGGCGCACGCGCAGGCGCTGTATGCGCGACGGGTTTTTGAAACTCACACCGAGTCCGATCACGTGGGCTGGGAGCATCCAGAATGCCTCGACCAGTGAGATCGCCAGTGCGACGATGACCACCGTCGGGACGACTCGCATGAAGTCGCCCAGAATGCCCGGCAGCAGAATGAGAGGGCCGAACGCGGCCATTGTCGTGAGTACCGCTGCGGTGACCGGGGCGGCCACCTCGCGCAACGCCTCGATCGAGGCCTGCATCGCATCCATCCCGTGGCGCAGCCGATAATAGATGCCCTCCACCACGACCACGGCATCATCAACCAGCATGCCGAGCACAATGACCACGCCGAGCAGCACCATGACGTTCAGCGTCTCGCCGACGCCGGATAGCACCCAGAAGGTACCCGCCAGGATGAACGGGATGCCGATCGATGTGAGCAGCGCGATGCGCGAGCCGAGAAACAGCCAGGTGACGACCAGTACCAGCATCAGACCGATCAGTGCGTTGTTCTGCATGAGTCGAATCGCGTTCCGCGTCGTGATGGTCTGGTCGTCGATCAGCACCAGGTCCACCCCGGTGCTGGCGCGCAACATATTGCGTTCCTCGAGATAGCCCTTCAGGCGGCCGACCAGGTCCAGGGTGTTGATGTCGGCCTGTTTGACCACCGCCAGCAGCACGGCCGGTCTGCCGTCGTAGGTCGTGAGCTGGTCCGGTTCGGCGCGGGCGCGTTCCACCCGGGCGACGTTCGACAACAGGATCTCGCTGGCGCCACCGACGATGCTGCGCGAGGCCAGGCTGCTCGGGTCGGCGTCCGAGCCGACCAGACGCACCAGCCAGTTGTGAGCGCCGAGGCGGGCATCCCCGGCGGCGATGTCCTGGAAGAAGGCGCTCACCGTGTCCGCCACCTGCCCTGGGCTCAGGCCCAATTCTTCGAGGCGCTCCGGGTAGAAGCGCACTTGCAGTTCCGGGTCTTGCATGCCCACCGCATCGACCCGGTCGACGCCGTCCAGCCGCTCCACGGCCTTGCGCACATTACGGGCCTGGCGCCGCAGGTTTTCATCGAAGCCCTGACCGACCACCGCGATGGTCGCAGAAGGAAATCCATTCGCACTGGTGATTTCCAGTATCACCGAATCTTCGGCGGCGTCCGGCAACTCGTCCTGCTCGTTCTGAATTTCGCGGCGCAGGTCGGCGATTCGCCTGTCGAAGGTCCGGTCGTCGATGTCCTCGAAGCGCACCAGGATGCTCGACACGGACTCGCGACTGTTGGACGACATGAACTTGACATCCTGGATCTTGCGCAGCGCGTCTTCCAGCGGGTCGGTGACCTTTTTCTCTACGTCGACCGCCGCTGCGCCAGGCAAGACCGTGGAGATGATGATCCAGTTGAAATTGATCGTCGGATCCTGCTGTCGCGGCAGCGCCAGGTAAGACAGCGTACCGACGATCAGCACCAGGATGAAGGTCAGGTTGGCAAGCACATGGTTCTGCAGCAGCGTGCGATAGAAACTCACGGTGCGGCGCCCTCGGCCGGCGCCGCGCGGACGGCGTCACCATCGTTCAGGCCCTGCCTGCCCTCGGTGATCAGGAGCGTGTCCGGCGGCAGTGCGATCAGCACCGGGCGACCGTCCTGCGCGTCGGGCAGGACGACGAAGCGGGTATGGCCCTGTTCCATCACAAAAACCCCGAGGCTACCCTTGCGACGCACCAGATAGCCCGCCGGCAGCAGGGCGCGCCTGCCCTGCCAGACCACCCGACCGGCGGCCCCGGTAACGGGCGGCTCTGCATCGAAGACCAGTCGCGCTTCACGGGTTCGCGCGACCGGATCGGCGCTCGGCAACAGCGCTCGCAGGCGGACCGGGTGCTGCGTGCCGTTGCTCTCGAAGATCAGCGAGGTTGCGTTCTCGACACCTTCCATCTGCTCGTGCCGCAGCGCGGCACTGACCTCCTGGCCGGCGATTTCGAGCAGACCGATAATGGGGCTGCCCCGTGTCACGAAGCTGCCCACGCTGCCCGGTCTGTCCGTGACCACCGCGTCGAAGGGTGCCCGCAGTTCGCAGTTCTCCACATCGATGGCGGCACGCTTCACGGCCTCTTGGCGCGCGGTGCTTTCGGCCGCGGCGACGGCCAGGTCGGTACGCCGCTGGCCCAGCAGTTCCGCGCTGATGCTCTTTTTCTTGTTCAGGTTGCGTGCCCGCTCCAGCTGTTGGTCCGCAAAGCGCTGTTGGGACTTGGCGCGCGTCAACGCGGCGTCCGCGGCAGCCAGCAGGGACTCGTAAGAGCGACAGTCAAAACGAGCAATCACGTCGCCCAGGCGGACCCGGTCGCCGACCGCCGCCGGCAGTTCTATGATGCGAGCGTCGATCTCTGCCGCGAGCCGAGGCTGATTGCGTGCGACAACGGTAGCCGGGGCGCTGTACACGGGCGTCGTCAACACCTGGCCAAGCGGCACGGTGCGGACGTTGACCGGCTCGGTTGCCGCACAGGGCAAGGAGGAGCCAAAGAACAACAGCATGGCGTGGACGCTGGCCCGCAGGCACGACCATGTGCCGGAGGCTGTTTTGTGCCTGGAGGAGTTTCGCATCGTCAAAGGATACGACGAAACCATGGATGACAGCGCGACCGGGTCGAGCGGCTGTGGCATTCTGCCAGCCCTGGGTCCAAAGACGCCCGGCTCATCTGCAGGGTCCAGCCATGATGACTGGTCCCGCTTGCACTTTGAGGGGTAGGATGGACAATTAATCGCCGGCTCGTGGGGGAGTCGATGAGATCGGTCATTGTGTCGGAGATCGGCCATTCTGTTGTTGATCATTACTGCGCTCCTCGGCGCCTGTAAAGAAAGCGCGACTGTGCGCCTGGCGCCCAGCCAGGGTTTTGTACAGTTGCAGGGCGCAGAGTTGATACTCAAACGCGACCTGACGGTTCCTGCCGGCCACGCCCGCGTGTTTGTACAGGACGGCCGGACGGTCCTCCGTGGATTGGATCGCTATCTGGCGCACTGTGCCTTCGAGGTGCAGCGGGTGAATCATGACGGCTTTACCATCAGGGCAGGCACCTTTCGCGTCATCCAGGTACAGGGCTCGATGCAGCAGGTGGTCTTGGCCGAGCCGGTGCTGTTGGCGAGCCTGCAACTGAGCGCCGGCATTGGCGACGCCGGCAGCAGCATCTACCATGAGGGCTATCATTTCTGGCTGTCTTCCGAGACACAGCCCGAGGTCAGGCGGATGAGTTGTTATGGTGTCTACGCAGATCCACCCAACCTGGAGCCACCATCTCTGCAGGAGATAGATGCAGTGCTGGGTGATATCGCCGAAATTCGTCCCTGACGAACTCAGCCGAAGCCGTAGCGCCCCGATTGCAGAAAGTGCTCGAAGGCCCTTACTAGGTCGGCCTTGCTGATGATGCCGACCAGATGATTGCCTTTGTCCAGCACCGGCAAGGCACCGAAGCCGTGAGTATTGATCAGGTTGCAGGCACGCGCGAGTTCTTCATAGGTGTGGACGGTGATCGGATTGCGGCTCATCAGGTCGCCGACCGCCAGATTGTCATCGAGCTGATAGTCATAGGACAGGTCGGGTGCTTCGTCGACCCAGTCCGGTCGCCGCAGGTCGCGGTCGCTGATCATGCCGACCAGCTGGGCCCCCTCGAGTACCGGCAGGTGGCGTATGCCGGCCTCGCGCATGCGGAAAAAGGTTTCGCGGACCCCGTCATCGGGTGACGCGGTCAGCACTTTGCGGTTCATGAACTCGCTGACACGCACGTTGTTACCGCTCCCAGTCGATTGCGGCCGGTTGACAGGTCGAAAAAACGGGCAACGAAGGCGGTCAGGCGTTGCCGGCCTCAAGCTTACAGCATGTATCGATCCTTTGTAGGGGGCTATGCACGATGCAGAGCTGGGCGGGACTTCGCCCGACGCAAAACCGCGGACAGTGTCGTCCGTGCAACTGGGAAGGTGAGGTCCGTCGGACCTTGTCCGGCGCAGTACCGAGCATGGTGTCGCATGTTGATGGCCCGGATCCTGCTGGCTGCGTCCGCCGCACAGCCACCCAACGGACGGGTTGCCCGTCAGTGCCTGCCGCGCCGCCGGCCGGTCAGCTTCCTTTTCTGCCCGTGTGTATGCTGGGTGCGAAAACTGCCTTTTCCGCCTGCGCGTCCCGCCGGCGTCCGGACGCCTTCACGATGCGCACCGGTACCAGTCGGCTGGTAGCTGGGCACCAGGTGGCGCTTGCCGTTGCCGATCAAGTCGCTGCGACCCATGGACTTCAACGCCTCCCGCAGCAGCGGCCAGTTGTCCGGGTCGTGGTAGCGTAGAAATGCCTTGTGCAGCCGGCGCTGGCGGCGTCCCTTGGGCGAGAACACCTGCTCCGAGGTGCGGGTGATCTTTTTTAGCGGGTTGCGCCCGCTATGCCACATGGTGGTCGCAAGCGCCATTGGCGATGGGAGAAACGCCTGTACCTGGTCGGCGCGGAAGCCGTTGGTCTTGAGCCACAGGGCAAGATGGAGCATGTCCTGGTCACTGGTGCCAGGGTGGGCCGCGATGAAATAGGGGATCAGGTACTGTTCTTTGCCGGTCTGTTTCGAATACCGGTCGAACATGGCCTTGAATCGATCGTAGGTCCCCATGCCTGGCTTCATCATCCGGGACAGCGGTCCTGGTTCCGTGTGCTCCGGTGCGATCTTCAGGTATCCGCCGACATGGTGGGTGACTAGCTCTCTCACGTACTCGGGGGTCTCGACCGCTATGTCATAGCGCAGACCCGAGGCGATGAACACGCGTTTGATGCCGGGCAGTTCACGCGCCTTCCGGTACAGGCGCACGAGAGGCATTTGATCCGTCTTCAGATTGTCGCAGATGCCGGGGTATACGCACGACAGACGGCGGCAGCTGGACTCGATCTTGGGGTCCTTGCAGTGCAGCCGCCACATGTTCGCAGTCGGTCCGCCGAGGTCGGAGATCACCCCGGTGAAACCGGGCGTGTGGTCGCGGATGTTTTCGATCTCGCGCAGGATGCTCTGCTCCGAACGATTCTGGATGATGCGGCCCTCGTGTTCGGTGATCGAGCAGAACGAGCAGCCGCCAAAGCAGCCGCGCATGATGTTGACCGAAAAGCGGATCATCTCGTAGGCGGGGATCTTTGCGTCACTGTAGGCCGGGTGCGGCACCCTTTGGTAGGGCAGCTCGAACACCTTGTCGAGCTCTGGTGTGCGTAACGGTATCGGTGGCGGATTGATCCAGACGTCGCGATTCCCGTGCCGCTGCACCAGCGACCGCGCATTGCCGGGGTTCGACTCGAGGTGCAGCACCCGAGAGGCGTGCGCATAAAGCACCGGATCGTCGCGGACCGACTCGAACCCCGGAATCCTGACGGCACTCTTCTGCCGATCGAGGTTACGTGGGCGACGGTGCAGTGTGACGACCTGCGGCCCTGGGCTGTCCGCGAGATCCTTTGAGGACGTGTTGCTGCGTGCACCCGTGTCACTGGCGCCGGCGACGGAGGCGTACGGGTCCGGATGCGTGTCGATCGGGCCCGGTTCATCGACGGTCGTCGAGTCGATCAGGATCCAGTCGACCGGCAATGTCTTGCGTACGAATGCGCTGCCACGCAGGTCGGTGATCGTGTCGATGGGCTCGCCGGCGGCCAGCCGGTGACTGAGTTCGACGATGGCACGCTCGGCATTGCCATACAGCAGCATGTCTGCCTTGGCATCGATCAGCACCGAACGCCGAACCTTTTCCTGCCAGTAGTCGAAATGCGCGATCCGGCGCAGGCTCGCTTCGATGCCGCCGACGACCACCGGAACGTCTTTGAAGGCCTCCCGGCAGCGCTGCGCATACACGATCACCGCCCGGTCGGGACGCCTTCCGCCCTCTCCGTCGGGTGTGTAGGCGTCGTCCGAGCGCAGGCGCCGCTCGGACGTATACCGGTTGACCATCGAGTCCATGTTCCCGGCGGTCACGCCAAAGTAAAGATTCGGTCGTCCCAGACGCATGAAGTCATCGGCCGACGACCAGTCCGGCTGGGCGATGACCCCGACCCGGAAGCCCTGGGCCTCGAGAACGCGCCCGATGACTGCCATGCCGAAGCTAGGGTGATCCACATAGGCATCGCCGGTGACGACGATGATGTCGCAACTGTCCCAGCCCAGGAGATCCATTTCCTCACGCGACATCGGCAGGAAGGGGGCCGGGCCGAACTTGTGTGCCCAGTGGCGTCGGTAGGAGAAGAGGTCTGTTGCGGGTTGAATCATACGCGTGAACCGTGAGGCCCGCGTTGGGGCGCTGAGCCTGGAATATAACACCGGCGTGGCGGCGGTCACCCTGCGGAGCCCGAGTCCCCGGTTTGAGGGCGCTGCCCGGGGAGTCTGAGCAATGCGCAACGCCGACTGCTGATCGTGATGATCACGCTGGTGGGTGGCTGCACCCACACCGCTGACCAGGTTTGGCCCGGCAGCGCATCATTCCTGTTTGGATTTCACGCGTTCTGCGTCGCAGCGGGCCCCCTCGAGCAAGTCCTCGTCCGGCGGTTTGGCGAGCGAGCTCAGGCGCAGATGCAGTGCCGCCTTGGCCATCAGGTGCGCGCCGACCGGGGCGGTGATGAACAGGAACAGCGTGACCAGCACCTCGTGCAGGCTCAGGCCTTCGTCGCGATGGCTGAAGAACACCGCGGAGGCGATCAGCAGGCTGCCTACGCCCAGGGTCGTGGCCTTGGTCGGTGCGTGCAGGCGGCTGTAGAAATCCCGCAGACGCAGCAGCCCGAGTGAGCCGATCAGGGTGAACCCGGCGCCGATCAGGATTAACGCGGAAAGCAGCAGTTCGAGCATGGTCGTCATCATTCGATAATATCGCCCCGAGTCAGAAACTTGCTCAGGGCCACGGTGCCGACAAACCCGATCATCGCAATCAGCAAAGCGGCCTCGAAATACAGGTTGCTGCCCAGATGGATGCCCAGCAGTACCAGCAGTGCCACCGTATTCACATACAGCGTATCCAGGGCCAGTATCCGGTCGGGTTTGCTCGGTCCCAGCAGCAGGCGCCAGAAGGACAATAACAATGCGGTGCTCACCAGACCGAAGGCGATATAAACAGCCATGCTCAGCATGTTTCCAGGATCTCCTTCAGCGGCGTCTCGTAACGCTGGCGTATGGTCGCCAGCAGTTCATCGGGCGCCGTGGTGTGCAGGCTGTGAATGATCAGGCAGCGGCGATCGGCACTGAGGTAGGCCGACACCGTGCCCGGGGTCAGGGATACGGTGTTGGCGAGCAGACTGATCGCCAGCTCGCTTTGCAATGCGAGCGGCAGAACCACGAACGCCGGCTGCAGGCGTTCCTGCCGCCCCAGGATGAGGCTTGCCACTGTGATGTTGGCGACCAGGATGTCGTACAGCACCACGCCGATGAAGCGCAGCAACAGCAGCGGTCGGCGCACGTGCACCTGGTCCGGCCAGAAGCGTGCCGTATACAACGGTACACCCCAGCCGAGCAGCGCCCCCAATAACAGATGGGCGACGCTCAGCTCGTTTACCAACAGCAGCCAGATCACCAGCAGGATGGCCGAGAGCAGCGGATGTGGCAAAAGGCGGGTCATCGCGTCATGACCTTGCCACCGGTCTGCAGTACGGCGTCCAGATAGGCATCGGGGTGCACCAGCTGTTGTGCCGTCGCCTGGCTGAGCTCATACAGCGGCCCGGCATACACGACCATCGCGATGCCAATCAGCACCAGCAACAGGGGGGCAGTGAAATCGCCGAGGCGAGGTGCGGCACCGGCGCTTGCGGCGGGGTCGATTTCGAAGAACAGTCGGGCGCCCGAGCGCGCCAGCGCCATGATGCCCAGCAGGCTGGTGACCAGCAGCACAACGAACACCCACGGCATCCAGGTGCTGCCGAGGCTCGACTGCAGGATGAGCCATTTGCCGATGAAGCCGGAGAGCGGCGGTAGTCCACTCACCGACAGGGCAATCAGCAGGAAGGCTCCGGCCAGCAACTGACCGTTTGGCAGTTCGGGGCCGGCGACCAGGCGATCGTGCAGGGCGCCGCGCGCCTTACCGAGGATGCTGGCCAGCAGGAACAGCGCTGCGGCGGCAAAGGTGGTGTGCGCCAGATAGTACAAGCCGGCGGCGACCGCTGCGCCATCGCCCAGGCCGAAAGCGGTCAGCAGGGTGCCGGCGGAGACCACCACCAGGTAGGCGGCCTGTTGTGCCAGGCGCCGGCTCGCGAGCACGCCGAAGGTGCCGACCGCGACGGTGAGCAGTGCCAGCGGCAGCAACCAGGGATCGATCAATCCGGCGGCCGGGCCGTTGTCGGGTCCGAACATCAGGCTGTAAACACGCAGTATCGCGTAGGCTCCGACCTTGGTCATGATGGCGAACATGGCCGCTACCGGCGCGCTGGTGTGGCCATAGGCGCCCGGCAGCCAGAGGTGCAGCGGGGCGAGCGCGGCCTTGAGCGCGAAGACCACGAACAGCAGCAGCCCTGCGGCCCGGACCAGGCCCAGATCGGCTGGTGCCGACTCGGCGAGCCGCTGCGCCAGGTCGGCCATGTTGAGGGTGCCCAGTAAGCCGTACAGGGCGCCGACGGCGAACAGGAAAAGCGTTGAGCCGATCAGGTTGAGCACCACGTAGTGCAGCCCCGCGCGGGTGCGTTCGCGGCCGCCGCCTTGCAGCAGCAGGCCGTAGGAGGCGATCAAGAGCACCTCGAAGAATACGAACAGATTGAACAGGTCGCCAGTCAGGAAGGCACCGTTCAGACCGAACAGCTGCAGCTGGAAAAGCACCTGGAAGTAGCGGCCGGTGCGGTCGGCGCCACGCACTGCGTACAACGCCACATTGGCGGCCAGCAACGCGGTGATCAGCACCATTATCGCGGCCAGCCGATCGGCCACCAGCACGATCCCGAAAGGGGCCGGCCAGTTGCCCAGTCGATAGACCAGCACCTCGCCGTCGCTGACCTGGAACAGCAGGGCAAGTGCGACACCGACCAGGGCGAGGGTGGCCGCGCCGCTCAGTGCTTGGCGCACTCGTGTGGCCGAGCCACGCAGCAGGATCAGGACGACCCCGGTGATCAGTGGCAGCAGCAGTGGTGCGATCACAAGGGGGTTCATCGTGGCGACTCCTCGCCATCGACATGGTCGCTGCCCAGCTCAGCGCGGGCGCGCAGCGCCAGGATCACAACGAACGCGGTCATGCCGAAGCTGATGACGATGGCGGTAAGCACCAGCGCCTGCGGCAATGGATCCGCATAGTTGCCTACACCGTCACGGATGATGGGGGGGGCGCCGATCGTGAGGCGGCCCATGACAAACAGGAACAGATTGACCGCGTAGGAAAGGAGGGTCAGGCCGAGTACCACGGGAAAGGTCCGGCCGCGCAGGCTGAGATAGACTCCGCAGGCGGTCAGGATGCCGACGACGACCGAGATCAAGGCCTCCATCAGTCGTCGTCCCCGCTGGCGTCCACCGCATGCGCTGGGCGGTTGGTGTCATGCAGGCGGCCGAGTTGCAGCAGGATCACCAGGGTGACACCGACCACTACCAGGTATACGCCCAGGTCGAACAGCATCGCCGAGGCGAGTTCGAATTCCCCGACCAGCGGCCAGTGCACATGGGTGAAGGTCGAGGTCAGGAAGGGATAGCCGAACACCCAACTGGCCAGGCCGGTGGCGGTGGCGATCAGCAGGCCGACGCCGATCATCGGGTGCAGCCGGGTGCTCATGCGCGATCGCGTCCAGGCGATTCCGTTCGCCAGGTACTGGGTGATCAGCGCCACGGCGGTGATCAAACCGGCGATGAAGCCGCCGCCAGGGAGGTTGTGACCGCGCAGCAGCACGAAGATGGCCACCAGCAGCGCCAATGGCAACAGCAGCCGTGAGAAGGATGCCATGATCACCGGGTGCAGGTCCCAGCTCCAGCGCCTGCCATCAGCGCTGGCCTCGGGGGCCGCGAGGCGCAGGCCCTCCAGCAGGGTGTAGATGCCGATCGCGGCGATTGCCAGCACCGTGATCTCGCCGAGGGTGTCGAAGCCGCGGAAGTCCACCAAAATAACGTTGACGACATTGCTGCCGCCACCGCCGGGCACGCTGTTGGCGAGGAAGTAGCCGGCGATGGTCTCGTAGGGTCGGGTCAGTACCGCCCAGGTCAGTGCGCCGGCCCCGCAGCCGGCGGCGAGCGCCAGCACCAGATCGCGGCCGCGTCGGGCTGGGCTCGACTCCGCCGGGGTGAGCTGCGGCAGAAAGTACAGCGCCAGCAGCAGCAGCACGATGGTCACCACTTCCACAGAAAGCTGAGTCAACGCCAGATCGGGTGCGGAGAACTTCACGAAGGTGAGTGCGACGATCAGTCCGACCACGCTCAACAGCAGCAGGGCCAGGAGCCGCTGGCGGTGCAGCAGCACGGTGCCCAGTGCCGCCGCTGCGAGCACCGGTGCGGCGACTAGGGTGACCGGGTCGAGCGGGGTCAGGGAACGCGGGCCGCGCAGCGGGCTGTAGCCCCACAGGCCAGTCAGGGCCGCGGCGCATCCCGCCGCGATTAGCACCGCCACCATAAACTGCAGTGCCGGACGATGCAGCAGGGCATTGAAGTGCTCGGCCGCGCGAAACAGCCCGCGCTCCAGCCAGCGGTACAGGGCGCGCGCATCGATGTGGCTGACTACGCGTTCGTGCCAGCGCAACAGCGGTTCGCGCTGCGTATAAATGATCGCCCCGCCGGCAAGTGCCACCAGGCTCATCAGCAGCGCCGGGTTGAAGCCATGCCAGACGGCCAGGCTGTATTCGGGTAAATCGCCCTGCAGGGTGGCCGCGGCCGCGGTCGCCAGTAGCGGGCCGAAGGTCCAGGCCGGCAGTATGCCGACCGCGAGGCAGATCACCACCAGGATCTCGACCGGCAGTTTCATCCAGCGCGGCGGTTCGTGCGGGGTGCGCGGCAGGTCGATCGGCTCGCCATTGAAGAACACGTCGTGGACGAAGCGCAGCGAATAGGCGACCGCGAAGGCCCCCGCCAGGGTGGCCACGATCGGCAGCCAGGGGATGGTGCCCTGGTCGGTGAGGTACACGGTCTTGGCGAAGAACATCTCCTTGGACAGGAAGCCGTTGAGCAGCGGTACCCCGGCCATGGCGGCGGCCGCCACCATCGCCAGCACGGCGGTATAGGGCATGTATTTCCACAGGCCGTTGAGCTTGCGCATGTCGCGGGTGCCGGCCTCGTGGTCGATGATCCCGGCCGCCATGAACAGCGAGGCCTTGAAAGTGGCGTGGTTCATGATGTGGAACAATGCGGCCACGGCAGCCAACGGCGTGCCGATCCCGAACAGCAACGTGATCAGGCCGAGGTGGCTGATGGTCGAATAGGCCAGCAGGCCCTTAAGGTCGTGCTTGAACAGCGCCGTGTAGGCGCCGAGCAGCAGCGTGATCAAGCCGGCGCCGCCAACCAACCAGGACCACTCGGCCGAATAGGATAGGGCCGGGAACAGGCGGGCCAGCATAAAGACACCGGCCTTGACCATTGTCGCGGAGTGCAGATACGCGCTGACCGGCGTCGGCGCGGCCATCGCATGCGGTAGCCAGAAATGGAACGGAAACTGCGCCGACTTGGTGAACACCCCCAACAGGATCAGCACCAGGGTGGGAACGTACCAGGGGTGTTCGTGGATCGACGTCGCCCGAGCGGAGGATCACCGACAGCTCATAGCTGCCGGCGATCTCGCCGAGCAGCAGAAAGCCGGCCAGCATGGCCAAGCCGCCGGCGCCGGTGATCGCCAGCGCCATGCGGGCGCCTTCGCGGGCATCCTCGCGCTGGCGCCAGTAGCTGATCAACAGGAAGGAACTGATGCTGGTCAGTTCCCAGAAGATCAGCAGCTGGATGATGTTTTCCGACAGTACAACTCCGAGCATCGAGCCCTGGAACAGCAGCAGATAGGCGAAGAAGCGTCCCATCGGGTCGCTCTCGGCCAGATAGTAGCGGGCGTACAGGATTACCAGCAGACCGATCACCAAGATCATCAGCGCGAACAGCAGGCCCAGGCCGTCGAGGCGAAAACTGACCGCCAGGCCCGCCGCAGGCAGCCAGTCGTGGCGCCAGTACAGGGTCGCACCCTGTAGCACGTCGCCGACCGACGGCAGCAACAGCATCAGTGCACTGAAGGTCACCAGGCCGGTGGCGTATGCCGACCGCAGCCGGCCATGGCCGCCGGCCCAGGCCACCAGTGCAGCCCCGAGAAACGGGATGAGAACAAGCAGCGGGAGGCTCACGCGTAGGGTCTCCAGGCAGGAACGGTCCGGCTGGCTGGTGGGGCATTGATGACGGGGGGCGCAGGGCTGCGACTTGGCATGGTGGGGCAGCGCATCGTTTGTACTGGGGATGCCGGAAGCGCCGGCATTCATGGCTTCCTTGGGATGAGGTGGGCCTAGTTTAACCGCGGGCGCGCGCCTGCGCTGCCCCTAAAAGCAGCAGGGGCTGTATTGCCCGCGCTCAAAGTCCGCATGCCGGCGACGCGAGAGGCGACGGCAATGGGTGTCCGGCGTATAATCATTGCCCCGCTACGCCCGGCGTAGCCTTTATCCCGCATTGGTCCCGTCATGTCCGAACAGCTCGCCGACTTTGCCACACTGGGCCTGCCCGGGCCTCTGCTTGCCGCCCTGGTCGAGGTCGGCTACGAGACGCCGTCGCCGATTCAGGCTCAGGCCATCCCGCTGCTGCTGGCCGGAAAAGACCTGCTGGGCCAGGCACAGACCGGCACCGGCAAGACCGCGGCGTTCGCGCTGCCGCTGCTGGCACGCATCGATGCGTCGGCCAGCCATCCGCAGCTCATGGTGCTGGCGCCGACCCGTGAACTCGCGTTACAGGTCGCAGAGGCGATGCAGACCTACGCACGTTTCCTACCCGGCTTTCATGTGCTGCCGATATACGGCGGGCAGGGCATGGGTGTGCAGCTCAACCAGCTGCGCCGAGGCGTTCAGGTCGTGGTCGGTACACCTGGACGGATCATGGATCACATGCGGCGAGGGACACTGGATATCTCGCGCCTGCAATCCCTGGTGCTCGACGAGGCCGATGAGATGTTGCGCATGGGCTTCATCGATGATGTCGAGTGGATCCTGCAGCATACACCGCCGGAACGGCAGATCGCACTGTTCTCGGCGACCATGCCGAAACAGATTCGCGGTGTCGCCGAACGACATCTGCGCGATCCGCAACAAGTCCGTATCGCCTCGAAGACAACGACAGCGGACAACATCCGGCAGCGCTACTGGCCTATCGGCGGGTTGCACAAGCTGGACGCGCTGACCCGCATCCTGGAGAACGAGACCTACGATGGCGTGATCATCTTCGTGCGCACCAAGACCCAGACGGTCGAATTGGCCGAAAAGCTCAGCGCACGCGGGTTCATCGCCGAGGCACTGAACGGCGACGTGGCGCAGTTGCAGCGCGAACGCACGGTCGAGCGGCTGCGCGACGGCAAGACCGACATACTGGTCGCGACTGATGTCGCTGCCCGCGGGCTGGACGTCAAGCGGGTCAGCCATGTGATCAACTATGACATCCCTTACGACACCGAATCCTATGTGCACCGCATCGGTCGGACCGGTCGGGCCGGTGCTGCCGGCGAGGCCATCTTGTTCGTCGCGCCGCGCGAACGGCGGATGCTGCGGTCGATCGAGAAGGCGACCGGTCAACGCATCGATCCGATGGACCTGCCGTCGGTTCACGACATCAATTACCGGCGGACCGAGCGTTTCAAGTCCAGTGTGCGCGAGGCCATTGCGCAAGAGGACCTGTCGCTGTACTACCGTCTGGTCAGTGAGCTCGAACAGGAAGAGGATCTCGACGCACTACAGATCGCGGCCGCGCTGGCCCGGCTCGCCCAGGGCGATGTGCCCCTGCTGCTCGACCCGAAGGCCGAACCGCGCGCGGTGAAGCGCAGTGCGCGAGAGGGATCGGAGCAGGCTGGGGCCGCGCGGCCGGAAAGGCAACGACCGCAGAAGGTGCTCGAGACCGAGGCACTGCCGCTCAAGGACTATCCCGAGGTGCAGATGCAGCGTTTCCGCGTTGCCGTTGGCTACCAGCACGGGGTCAAGCCGGGCAACATCGTCGGGGCGATCGCCAACGAGGCCGAACTCGAGAGCCGCTACATTGGGCACATCGAGATCTTCGACGACTTCAGCACAGTCGACCTGCCCGGGGGCATGCCTGACGAGACCCTGCGCGATCTGCAGAATGCCTGGGTGTGCCAGCAGAAACTGGCGATTCAGCCACTCACAAAGGTGGACGCGAAGCGGCCGCCCGCTGCCGCGCGCCGATCTGGCAACAAGGCCGCTCGCAAGACCGTCAGCAAGAAGGTGAGCAAGAAGTCTGGCAAGACCGCGGGCAAGGTAGCGCCACGAAAGGCCGCGGCCGGCCCGGGAAAGAAGATCACCAGCGCCGGTCACCAGCCCCCCAAGCGGCGGCCTCCTGCGAAATAACGGCCTGCGGCACCGCAGGTGAGCCGCACTGCGGCCTACTGTCTGGCCATCCTGGCGAGGTAGCTGTCGAGCCCGTTGGCAAACGACTGTCGGTCGGCGGCCGATAGCGGCGGTGGGCCGCCCCCGGCCAGCCCGCTGGCGCGCATCGTGTCCATGAAGTCGCGCATGTTCAGGCGCTGGCGGATATTGTCCGGGGTGAAGCGTTCGCCGCGTGGACTCAGTGCCTCGGCCTGCTTTTCGATGACCTCCGCGGCCAGCGGGATGTCTGCGGTGATCACCAGATCGCCGGGGGCGACGCGCCGCGCGATCTCGTTGTCGGCGACGTCGAAACCGGATGCGACCCGCAGCATCTGGACATATCTCGATCGCGGCAGATCCAGAGACTGGTTGGCGACCAGGGTCAAGGACACCTGGCAACGCTCGGCCGCGCGGAACAGGATGTCGCGCACCACCCGTGGACAGGCATCCGCGTCGACCCAGATCGCCATCGGCGTTCTCCTCGTTTGAAACCAGTCGCCAGCCAGACGGAGCCTCGCGGCTGCTGCGCGCTGACGATCTTTAACCCCGGTCGCACTGACACGGGCACCTGCATCCCGGCGCATTCGATCCACCGCACGCCGTGAATCCACCCTGCAGGCCCGGCTGCCGCCTGCACAAGCAGATCCAACAGGTCGCGGCGCGCTTCAATGCCGGCTCGGCCCTTCAGCCCTTGCCATTGTCGTCAACCCGGTGGCATGTGATCAACCGCTTGCACCGAGTGGATGCGACCCGCGGCCGGGTGCGGTTGAGCCGTTCATCGATGCCGGACTGCCCCCTCCCTGCGGCAGACAGCCGAAAAGACCGGCGCGCTGTTCAATACCTGTCGGCGCCCAAGGCAAACGTGCTCGATCCCGAAGCGCGCGTCCGGTCCTTCCCGCGGGCCTATTGCGCGCGCAGCGTGCCGAGCAGGGTGTCGGGCTCCAGGCGCTGGGTGTAGTCCACGTTGACGAAGTGATAACGGATGACGCCATCGCTGTCGATCACATAGCTGGCCGGTACCGGCAGGGTAAAGCTGTCGTCGCCGTTGAAGGCCGGTACGTCGATGCCGAGTTTGGCGTAGATCGGACGCAGTTGCTCGGGCAATTCGAACGTCAGGCCGAAGGCCTCGCTGACCCGGTTGCCGACGTCGCTCAGCACGTCGAACTCGAGTGCGTGACGTGCCTGGGTGTCATTGGCCCGGTCCGGTAGTTCGGGCGATACCGCGACCAGCGTGGCACCGGCTGCGCGGATTGCGGGCAGCGCCTGCTGCAGCGCGTTCAGTTCCATATTGCAGTAGGGGCACCAGCCGCCGCGGTAGAAATTCAGCACCACGACACCGTCACGCAGCATCCGGCTCAGCCGGCGCGGCTGTCCGTTGTGGTTGGGCAACTCGAAATCCGGCACTTGGTCGCCGGCCCGCAGGCTGCGGTCCGCGACACCCATCGCCGCCAATTGGGCGGTTGCCCCGGCCATTGTCTGGAGTACCTCGGCGGGTACCCGGCGCGCCTTCTCGGCGTCGTATTCGGCAATCTTTTCGCGCAGATCGGACACCCTCATCTCCTGGTTGTTGAGTGAATGTTCCATAACCTATAGTCGTTATGGAACGATCATTCAAGTTTGTCTGCGGCAGGGCTATACTGAGCATTGAAACCGCGCTCTGGAGAGACATGGCGAGACCCATCACATTTGACCGCGATGAAGTCCTGGGGCGTGCCACCGAGGTGTTTTGGGAACACGGTTATTGCGACACCAGCGTCACACAGCTGGTCCAGGCGACCCGGCTGAAACCGGGCAGCCTGTATGCCGCATTCGATTCCAAGGAGGGCCTGTTCCTGGCTGCGCTGGACCAATACGCGCAGCAGAGCTGCCGGCGTCTGCGTGCGTCACTGGCCGAGGCGTCCGATCCGCTGAAAGGTGTTGAGCAGATATTCGAGCAACTCGCCGATAGCGGCCGGCGTGAGGCCCGGCGCGGCTGCCTGTTGGTCAACAGCGTGCTCGAGGTCGGACGTCTGAACCCCACGGTGCAGGCATGCGCCAGGGCGCATTTGGCCGAGATCGAGGCAATCCTGCGCGGCGCTCTCGAGCAGGCCCGTGCCAACGGAGAGCTGGCGACCGGAAAGTCGCCCGCGTCGCTGGCCAAGTTCCTGATGACGACGATCTGGGGACTGCGTGTCCTCGGTGGTACCGGTGCCGACAGGGAAAGTGCGCGGCTTGTGATTGCCGAGGCGCTGAGTTTGCTGCGAGACTGAGGATCGTCACCCGACCCGCGGTCCCCAGTGAACACACCTTTCTATCCCGCGCTGATCCTGTTGGCTGCGCTGTGGGGCGGTTCTTTCCTTTTCCTGCGCATCGCCGCGCCCGTACTCGGGCCGATCTGGCTTATCGCGCTGCGGGTACTGATCGCCGGGCTGGTGTTGTTGCCGTTGGTCGCCCGACGCGGGCAGCTCGTGGAACTCCGGCGCCATTGGCGGGCGTTGCTCCTGGTCGGCTGCCTGAACGCCGCGGCCCCGTTCACGCTGCTGGCCTACAGCGCGCTGGAACTCACCGCGGGCATGACCTCGATCCTGAATGCCACGGTGCCGATATTCGCCGCGCTGGTTGGCTATCTGCTGTACTCCGATCCGCTCGATGCCAGGCGTGGCAGCGGGATCCTGCTCGGTTTTCTCGGTGTTCTGGTGCTGGTCGGCATGCCGCAGGGGGCGGCCCCCTTGCCGCTGCTGCCGGTGATCGCGGGCCTGGTCGCCGCGTTGTCCTACGTGTTTGCCGCCAACCAGGCCAAGCGCAGACTGGTACATATTCCCGGCCTGGTATTCGTGACCGGCAGTCAGCTTGGGGCCGCCGCGCTGATGCTGCCGCTATTGCCGTGGTTCGTCCCCCAAGCGATGCCGGGGCCCGGCGTCATCGCATCCGTCCTCGCGTTGGCGGTCCTGTGCACCTCGCTGGCATTCTTGATCTATTTCCGCCTGCTGCGTGAGGTCGGCCCGGTCCGCACGCTGACCGTTACCTACCTGATCCCGGTGTTCGCGATCGCCTGGGGCGCTCTGCTGCTGGACGAGGTCCTGACGTTGAACATGCTGTTCGGTGGCCTACTGGTGTTGCTCGGTGTCGCACTGGCGAACCGCCGCCCGAGTGGCGCGCTGGACGTGCTGCCATCCCGGCGGCGTTGAGCATCGCCTGGTCGGATTGGTGGGACGCGGGAGCACTCGATAGCAAAAAACTATAAATATGATAAAAACGATTCATTAGAGAGTTTAACGAGAATCGTTATCATCTGTTTCTCGAGTAATCGGACTTGAGAGAGAGCATGGTCAAGACGACGACCTTTGCGGTGATGCACTTCGGCATCGCCTTCAGCGTGGCCTACCTGCTCACTGGTGACATCGTCATCGGCGGCGCGCTGGCCCTGATCGAGCCGGCGGTCAATACGGTCGCATTCTATTTCCACGAGCGCATCTGGCAACGACTGGGCCACCGGCGCAGCCGGTTCGCGAGGTTCGGCTGTCGCTGCAACTTGATCCAAATCAGTCTCAGCCGGGATTTCGGTGGCCGGCGGCGTGATTCCGATTGTCGACCGGCGGCCAGCTGGGCCAGCATGCGCATAGTCTCTCGAGGGACGGCCGGACCGGGACAGCCGGGCGCCGCTTCTCGGCCCCGACCTCTTGCCGGCCAACGCATGGGCATCTAGAGGTAGCAATGAACACACCGCGGCTGTTGATCAAGGCGATTGCCGACCTGCCGTTGCCGGGACCGGTGAGGGTCTTGAATCTGTGTGGTGACCAGGAGCGCGCGATCGGGCTGTCGGGGCTGCGGCGTGCGCTACCCGAACCTGTCAGCCTAGTGGCCGGCCCCGGTTGCGTCGCCAGCATCTGTCCTCAGGCCGATGTGTTCCAGGCGATTCAGTTGGCCAGGCATCACCCGCTCACCCTGCTGGCTGCCGACAATATGCTGCGCCTGCCGATTGACCCGGATCTGCCCGGTCCGCCGACGCTGGCCGAGGCCCGACTCGGGGGTGCCGATGTCCGACCGATATCGGCCCCGATTGAGGCACTGCTGATTGCGCGGTCGCAGCCTGCGCGTGAGACGGTGTTGTTCCTTGCCGGTTTCGAAACCCTGCTGGCGCCGCTGGCGGGAATGATCCTCGAAGGCCTGCCGGAGAATCTGTCGCTGCTGATCTGCGGTAGACGGGTCGAGCCACTGCTCGAACAGCGGCTGCGCGGCCGCGCCGAACCGCGCTTCGACGCCTTGCTGCTGCCCGGCAATCGCTGCGCAGTGACTGGTACGCGTGCCTGGGAGCGCATCAGTGGCGACCACAGCTTGCCGGCGGCGGTCGCCGGATACACTGGATCGAACCTGCTGGCAGCGGTCCATGCGGTACTCCGGCAGCATTGCTGCGGCGAGGCATGGGTGGACAACTGCTACCGCGCCCTGGTCCGTCCGGATGGCAACGCGATGGCTCGCGATCAGCTCGAAAGGGTGTTCGAAGTGACCGGCGGTGCCTGGCGTGGCCTGGGCCACGTGCAATCCAGCGGCTTCCGCCTGCGTCACGCTTACCGGGTGTTCGACGCCGATGGGCGTTTCCCCGATTATCGCGGCGAACTGGCCACCGGTGCCGGCGGCATGCCGACTGGCTGTGAATGTGCCGCGGTGGTACTCGGGGCGAAGGCGCCGGCCGATTGCCGGCGATTCGACCGCGACTGCCGCCGCTCCACGCCGCAGGGCCCCTGCATGGCCTCGGAGGATGGCACCTGTCATCTGCACAGCCGGCTCGACCGGGCAGCGTGAAGAATCAGGCTCCAACCGCTCTGATCTGACAGGCAGGCACGCATCGAATGCGCCGCATGCGGCTGCTCGAGACGCTGCCATTGCGCTCAGCTGCGAGTCAGCATTTCAACCGCCAGTCAGGCCAATGCCGGCCTGCAGGATCCGGTCGTGCTGCGGGTCGGGCCGTAACCCGGTTACTGCGTCGACGGCCAGGTCAGCCGGGTGCGGGCTTCGCAGGTGCCGCGCAAGACTGCGTTCATCCCTGGAACGCAAGGACCGAGCACGCAGTTGAGCGGCTGGGTCAACTGGTCCGCGACATGGCCGCGGACAGTCGCTGATCAGTAATATTGTGGCGACTCATAGGCGCGTTCCTCCTCGCCCTCCACAATCGGTTTGACGAACAGTTCGACCCGTCGGTTGAGCTGACGTCCCGCCTCGGTGTCGTTGGTCGCGCGTGGCTCGCTTTCGCCGCGACCCTCGGTACGCAGCCGCTCACCTGGTACGCCGTAGGCGGCGAGATAGTCGCCCACACTGTTTGCCCGGCGCAGCGACAGCTCCTGGTTGTAGGTGTCCGAGCCGACGCTGTCGGTGTGCCCGACGACATGCACCACGGTGCGGTCGTACTTCACGATGAGTGCCGCCAGTTTGTCCAGCGATGGCCGGAAGGCCGGCTGGATGTCGGCCTTGTTGAAATCGAACGACACCTCGGAGTCGACGGTCAGCTTGAGGGTGTCATCGCGCAGCCGTTCAATCTCGAGCTGATTGGCATCACGTTCCTGTTGCAGGGCCGCCTCGAATTCCTGCTGCTGCTTGTCCATGTAGTTGCCAACCGCACCGCCCGCCAGCGCGCCGACCGCGGCGCCGATGAATCGGCCTGAGCTGTGATCTATCTGGTGGCCGAGGACGGCGCCCGCGACGGCACCCACCGCGGCACCCACCTTGGCGCGCTGGTGCGGATCGTCCTGGGTCGCGCAGCCGGCGAGTCCGAGCATGATGGTGCATGCGAGCACCGCACTGGCAGAGATTGTGTTCATCTGGTCATCCTCATCTTGTACTGCAACATCCGGTCGGCACTGCCGATTATCGGCAGTGGCCGCCACCAGCCATTAGGCATCCGGCAGAATGAACGGGCGCTGAACGGGTTTTCAGTCGTGGCCGGGGTGGTTGCGGGCGCAGCTGGTCCGCATGATGTTACAGGCGGCTCGCCCTGTGCAAGCGAGGGGCCATTCGGTAAATGAGGTGACACTCAGCCCGTCCGCAACGCTTGTCGGCAAGGCCTGCTGCGGGACTGGTTGCGCCAATTCAGGTGAGAACAACCCAGCGGATGAGCCTTGTGGACGGTCCGGCAGGGAGTCCCGCTGTGGGCCAGAAGCTGCTTTGCACGGTTGAAAGGTTGAAAAGGTGATGCCACTAGCGGCGCGGATGTCGATCGGCGCTGGAGCGTGGCTGGTCGGCGTCGCTCAACGGGTAGGGGTCGGCGACATAGGCCGGACCCTTCATGATCCAGACCACGGTGCAGCCGATCGCGGTGGTGAATACGGCGGTCCACAGGGTCACTATCGTCGCGACCGCGGCGATTGCCACGCCGGTCAGATATTTCTCGATGCTGTCACCGACAGCCGGGGCCGGGAAGAGGTAGGCATAGGCGAAGCATAGACCCGCCACCGCGGTCCCGGCGACCAGGACCAACGGGAGCTTCTTCAGGATCTTCCACTCCAGCCCAGGTGGCTCGCGGACCGAGCCGGGCAGTTTCTGCAGCAGTCTCATATGTTCACCCTGCCGATGTTCGTGATGCGGGCTCAGCCGCGATGGTATTCGATGTAACACTCGCGCCGGGCAGTCTGAGCTGCGGGGCGCCGTGAATCCGGCCTGGGAGTCTGGCCGCGCTGCGGCAGATGACCGCTCAGCGGATGCGTCATGTCACGGTGCTCTGCCTGTCGGCTGGTCGAGTCAGTGCTGCTGGACTTGGTCGGGGACCGGGACTAGTCCCGGTCCCCGGAGGGTCTCATCAGCCCTGCGGGATCAACACCTCGTCGACGACGTGGATGATGCCGTTCGATGTCATGATGTCGGTCTCGGTGATGCTGATGCTGGCAACCGGCAACTCGCTGCCCTGTACGGTGGCGAGCCGCGTCATTCCGGTCACCTGCCTGGCATCGAGCTTACCCGGGATCACATGATAGGTCAGCACTTGGGTCAGCTTTTCCTTGTCCGCCAGCAGCGCCTCTAGTGTCCCGTCCGGGAGTTTCGCAAAGGCTGCGTCGGTGGGTGCGAATACCGTGTAGGGGCCGTCTCCTTTCAGTGTATCGGCCAGCCCGGCTGCCTGTACGGCCTGGACCAGGGTGGAGAAGGAGCCGGCTGCGGCCGCGGTGTCGACGATGTCGGGTTGTGCCTTCTCCGCCATGCTATAACCGCCGGTCCGGATGAAGTGCGGCTGGTCCTGTACGGCCTTGCCTGCCTCGTGGCCACTCGCGTGCATTGCGGTGTAGTGGGCCGAGGCGGTGCCGGCGGCCATTACGGTGAGGGCGGTGGCAATCAGGGTGTGTTTCATTGTCGGTTTCCTCTAGTGCTTGGATGGTCGGTTGATCAGCGGGTTTCGGTTAAGTCGAAAGTCGCCAGGACTGCCAGAGCGGACGCTGTACCCGTATTGGCGACGGACGCGACGCAGGGACGACTGCCTGCGTCGTTGTGCTCGATTGTCGAGATAGTGCCCATTATTTTTTCTCCAGTGTTGCATTTTTGTTCGCCTTGAAGACTAGTTTGGCGGGAAAGCGTGGGATTGCAAGGTATCAAGAGGCAGACAAAATCAGGACATAGCGTTGCCGGCAGGAGGGTTTGAGACCCGCGCCTGCTGGTCGCCGGCGCGCTAGGCTTGGATCGCAGGGTAAATTGATGAACGGGAGGAGGTGTTCCCCATGCTGACTGAAAGAAGGCGATTCTTGGTGGGTGCGGCTGGCCTGGCTACGGCGGCGGCTGTTCCGACCTGGGCGGCTACCCGCCTGCTGACACCACGGCAGCCGGCCGGGCCCTTCTACCCGCCGGAAGTACCGCTGGACGACGACAACGATCTGATTCATGTGCGCGGCCAGGCGGCAGCGGCCAAGGGTCAGATCAGCGACCTCCACGGGCGCTTGCTCGACCACCAGGGAAGGCCGCTGAAGGGCATGCGGATCGAGATCTGGCAGTGCGATGCGAACGGGCGCTACCGTCACCCGCGCGACCCGGGTCACGCGGCGATCGACCCTGGCTTTCAGGGCATCGGCCACAGTGTCACGGATGCGGAAGGCCGTTATCGCTTCCTGACGATCAAGCCGGTCCCTTATCCGGGCCGTACGCCGCACATCCATGTCGCGGTGTTCCCAGAGGGTGCCGAACCCTTCGTCACCCAGTTGTATGTGGCCGGCGAGCCGCGCAATGCGGATGATTTTCTGTACAGACGTATCCCGGTGGAGCGGCGTCGGCTGGTGACTGCCGAGTTCCTGCCCGGCGAAGCGCCCGGTACGGAATCGATGGCGCGTTGGGACATCGTGCTGGGTCTGGCCTGAGCGCCTGTCCAGGCGCCTGGACAGGCGGCCGGGGATTCGGCGCTCCCCCGCGACGTCTGCCTCCCATGCAGTTTCCCCCGTGGTCCGGCTCGTACATCGGGCTTTTTTGTTCTATATTTGTTCTCTGTTCTCCCTCTAATGCTGTCGCCTGCTGCTGTCGGGTGAGGCTTGGTGTGCGCTGCAATGCAGATCGTGAATCTCGATGAGCTGAAACGTAACGGGGCCCTGTGGCAGGGGCGACGCAACATACTTGCGGCAGACCGGGCGCTGGCCAGTGGCTGGCGGGTGTTGGATGAACTGCTCGGTGGCGGCTGGCCACGGGCGGCCCTGGCCGAGGTACTCGGTGAGTCCCACCAGGGGCTGCCGCTGGTGTTGCCGCTGCTCGCCAGGCTGAGCCGGGAGCTGCGCTGGCTGGCCTGGGTCGCGCCGCCCTATGTCCCCTATGCCCCTGCGCTGGCGGCGCGCGGACTGCGGGTCGAGCAGTTGCTGCTTATTCGTGATGTATCCGCCGGGCAACGTCTGTGGGCGGCCGAACAGGCACTCAAATCGGCTGCCTGCAGCGCCGTGCTGGTGTGGCCGGAGCAGGTTCGGACGGCGCAGTTGCGGCGACTGCAGTTGGCGGCCGAACAGGGCGATTGTCCGGTCATCCTGTTCCGCCCTTCGAGTGCGGCAGGACAGGGGTCGCCTGCCGCGTTGCGCCTGCGCGTGCGCCCTGCGCCGCAAGGCCTGGAGGTCGAGGTACTCAAACGACGTGGCGCCTGGGGCAGTGAGACCTGCATCGTCCCGATACAGGGGGGCGATGGCCTGAGTCGTGGCATGGCCGTAGCGCAGTGAAGCATGCTCTGGCTGGCCCTGTATTTTCCGCAATTGCCGCTCGAGGTCTTCGCGCGTGCACGCCAGCAGGCCGGTGCGCTGGCGATCGTCGAAGCGCTTGGCGGGCGCGAACAGGTCAGTCGCTGCAATGCCGCGGCACGGGCCTACGGGGTCCGTCCGGGGCTGACCTTGCCGGCCGCCCTGGCACTGTGCGTCGATCTGTCGGTGCAAAGGCGCGATCGTGCGCGCGAACGGCACGCACTCGATGCACTGGCGTCATGGGCCTACCAGTTCAGTGCGCGGATCAGCTTCGAGCCATCGCTGCTGCTGCTCGAGGTCGGTGCCAGCCTGCGCCTGTTCGACGGTCTGCCGAACCTGCTGAGACAGCTGCAGCGTGAGTTGGAACAGCTTGGCTACGGCGCCCGCCATGCGTTGGCACCGACCGCGATGGCCGCCGGGGTGCTGGCGCGTAACCGACCTGATTGCCAGGTGCTCACGCAGCAAGAACTGCGTCGGGCCGTGACGGCGCTGCCGCTGGCATGTCTGACCCGCGATGCCGATACACGCAAGCTGGTCCGTCATATCGGCCTCGAAAGCATCGGTGAGGTGCTGGCCCTGCCGCGCCCGGAATTGGCACGCCGGACCGGGCCGCAGTTGCCGCTCCTGCTCGATCGCCTGCTCGGGCTGGCGCCGGACCCGCGTTCGGAGTGGCGGCCGCCGCCGCGTTTCCGCCAGATGATCGAACTGCTCGGCGAGATCGGCCAGGCAACGGCACTGGTGTTTCCTGCGCGTCGTCTGATGGTGGCCCTGTGCGGTTTCCTGCGCGGACTGGGTGGCGGGGCGCAGCGCCTGCAGTGGACGCTGCGGCATCGCGACCATCCTGAGAGCCGTTTCGATCAGGGTCTGCTCGACCCGAGCCGCGACCCCGACCATATGCTCGAGGTGTTCCGCGAGCGCATCGAATGTCTGCAACTGCCGGCACCGGTGGTGGCGCTTGGGCTGCAGGTGGACGATTGGCAGGCCTTCGAGGAACGCAGTCTCGATCTGCTCCAAGGCCTGGGGCCCGACGATGGGGTTCGCGATGGCCCGCTGCGGGCCGACCGGGCATTGCTTGAACGCCTGTCCAACCGACTCGGTGAACAGCGGGTACGCAGCTTGCGCTGCCTGGCCGATTACCGGCCGGAGCGGGCTTGGCGCCTGTGTGCCCCGGAAGAGCCGGATGATGCCGGGCCGGTGTCGGGCCTGTGGGGGATATCCCAGCCGCCCTGGCTGTTGCCGCAACCGCGCCCCCTGCAGCAGCGCCAGGGGGCCCCGCAGTACGGCGGGGCACTGCGCCTGGATGGCCTACCCGAGCGCATCGAGTCCGGCTGGTGGGACGGTTTCGATGTCGCCCGCGACTATTTCGTCGCGCACAGCCCGGCCGGCGAACGCCTGTGGGTGTTTCGCGATCGTCGCGGGGGCGGCTGGTACCTGCACGGGCTGTTCCTGTGAGGCGCGGGGTCCGTTTCCGGAAGTGGCCGGGGCCATGGGGACATCGCGGGTGTCCGGCTGTCGCTCGGTTCGGCTTCCGGCGTCTGTCCCGCCGCTTGCCTGTCGGGCCGGGCAGGTAACTGCAATGGCTGACTTTGGCACTTGCGCCCCGGCGCATTCGACCCGCGGGACGCCGTGAATCCGTCCCTGGAGGCTCGACTGCCGCATCCCTGCGGCAGACGCCCGCGCATCGAACACGCCGGGGCGCTGTTCAATGCCTGCTGGCTTGTTAACCTGCGCGTCTCACCGATTTCCTACTGTGGACGCCGCCCCCCTCGCTCTGACGCGGCGTACTCGCTTCAGCCGGTTCGACGTGGTGTCAGCTGCGCCTTCACCGCCTTTTGCTCCGTGCACCGCGCCACAGCGGCGTCTCGACGCCCTCGAAACGAAAAACAAGTCAGTGCCATTGCAGTCAGAGGTGGATCGTGTCTTACGCCGAACTCCACTGCCTGAGCAATTACAGCTTCCTGCGTGGTGCCTCGCATCCCGAGGAACTGGTCGCATGCGCCCATGCGCGGGGCTATCGGGCGCTGGCGATCACCGACGAGTGCTCCGTGTCGGGCGTGGTGCGCGCGCATCAGAAGGCCGCCGAACTCGGCCTCCCGCTGATCGTCGGCAGCGAGATCCGGTTGGACGACGGCCCCTGCCTGGTGCTCCTGGCCAGCAATCGCGCCGGCTATGCGCAGTTGTGTCGTCTGATCACACAGGGGCGCCGCCAGGCCGAAAAGGGTGGCTACCGGCTGCGGCGTGCCGACCTCGAGCGGGGTCTGGCGGACTGCCTGGCCCTGTTGCCGCTGGATTTGCACGCACAGGATGAGGTGGTCGCCTGGCTGGGCGAGACCTTTCCCGGGCGTGCCTGGCTGGCCGTTGAACTGCTGCGTGACGGTCAGGATGCCGCACGGCTGCAGCACAGCGAGCGACTGGCGCAGACCTTTCGATTGCCGCGCCTGGCCAGCGGCGGTGTGCACATGCATGTGCGCGGCCGGCGCGCCCTGCAGGATGTGCTCACGGCGATCCGGCTCAATACCCCGGTGGCCGACCTGGGACATGCGCGCCTGCCCAATGGTGAACGCCATCTGCGGACACTCGATGACCTGGCGTCCCTGTATTCGGCAGAGCTGCTCGACGAAACCCTGTGTGTCGCCGGGCGTTGCTGTTTTTCACTCGACGAGCTGCGTTACCAGTACCCGGATGATGTCACGCCGCAGGGGCTCACGCCGCATGCCTATCTGTGCCGGCTGACCAGGCAGGGCATGCGGCGGCGCTGGCCACAGGGTTGTCCGGAAAAGGTGGAGGTGCAGATCGAACACGAACTGGCATTGATCGCTGAACTGAACTACCAGGCCTACTTCCTCACGGTGTGGGATATCGTGCGCCATGCGCGCGAGCGCGGCATTCTGTGCCAGGGGCGCGGCTCGGCGGCCAACTCCGCGGTGTGCTATTGCCTCGGCATCACCGAGGTCGACCCGTCGCGCATGAACCTGCTGTTCGAGCGCTTTATCTCACGTGAGCGCAACGAGCCGCCGGACATCGACGTCGACTTCGAGCATGAGCGGCGCGAGGAGGTGATCCAGTACGTCTATGCCAAGTACGGGCGAGAACGTGCCGCGCTGGCGGCCAGCGTGATCACCTACCGTACGCGCAGCGCGCTGCGCGACGTCGGTAAAGCGCTCGGCCTGGGGCTGGAGCAGGTAGAGGCCCTGGTGGCGTCGGTGGCGGCCTGGCGCCGGTACGCTGAGATCGAGCCCGCCCACCTGGCCGAGGCGGGTTTTGATGCGCGTAACCCGTTGCTCGAGCGCCTGCTGGTGCTGGTCAACACGCTGCGCGGTTTCCCACGTCACCTGTCACAGCATGTCGGCGGCTTTGTGATTGCTGCCGGCCGGCTCGACGAACTGGTACCGGTCGAGAATGCCGCGATGCCGGGGCGCACCGTCATCCAGTGGGAGAAAACGGATCTCGAGGCACTCGGTCTGTTGAAGGTCGACCTGCTGGCGCTGGGGATGCTCAGTGCGATACGCAGGGCGATCGACCTGATCAATGATTTCGGGCACCTGGGCCCTGAGCTAACGCTGTCGACCATCCCGCCGGAGGACCCGGGGGTCTATGCCATGATTCAACGTGCCGACACCGTCGGCGTGTTCCAGATCGAGTCACGGGCACAGATGTCGATGCTGCCACGGCTCAAGCCAAGCTGCTTCTACGACCTGGTGATCGAGGTCGCGATCGTGCGTCCCGGGCCGATCCAGGGCGACATGGTGCATCCCTACCTGCGCCGGCGCCAGGGCAGCGAGGCGGTGGACTATCCGTCGGAGGCGGTGCGTTCGGTGCTCGAGCGTACCCTCGGGGTGCCGATCTTCCAGGAGCAGGTGATCAAGCTGGCGATGGTGGCGGCCGGTTTCACGCCCGGTGAGGCCGATCAACTGCGCCGTGCGATGGCGGCCTGGAAACGGCGTGGTGGTCTCGAGCCCTATCAGAAACGACTGCTGGCCGGGATGCAGGCGCGTGGCTACCGGCGCGAGTTTGCCGAGCGTGTGTATCGCCAGATCCTCGGTTTCGGCGATTATGGCTTTCCCGAGTCGCACGCCGCGAGCTTTGCCCTGTTGGTGTATGTCTCGGCCTGGCTAAAGCATTACCATCCGGCGGCCTTCTGTGCGGCGCTGATCAACAGCCAGCCGATGGGTTTCTACGCGCCGGCGCAACTGATGCGCGATGCGCGGGAGCACGGCGTCGAGGTGCTGCCGGTCGATGTGAACCGGAGTGACTGGGATTGCGCGCTCGAGCCTGCGCGAGCGGGCACAGGGGGCGAGGGGGGCGCCAGGGGAGACGCCGGTGATGCTTCCGGCCTGCCTACGCTGCGCCTGGGTTTGAGGTTGATCCGCGGTCTTTCACAGGCGGCGGCCGGGCGCATCGCTGCTGCGCGTCATGCCGGTCCTTTCGCGCAGGTTGCCGATCTCGCCCGGCGCGCCCGGCTGAATCGCGGCGACCTGAAGGCGCTGGCCGCGGCCGATGCGCTGCGGGGTCTGGCCGGGCACCGCCACCGGGCTGCCTGGGAGGTCGCCGGTGTCGAGCAGGCGCTGCCTTTGTCCGGGCTCGACCGATTCAGCGAGCGCGCGCCGCGGCTGCGTGCACCCAATGCCGGGCAGGCGGTGCTGGCCGACTATGCACAACTCGGTCTGACCCTGCGCGAGCATCCGCTGGCCCTGGTCAGGGAACAGCTGCGCCGGCGCGGCTGCCTTTCCTCGGCGGAGGTCGCCGGGTGTGCACCGGGTGAGATCGTGCGTGCCGCAGGGCTGGTGCTGATCCGCCAGCGCCCGGGCAACGGGCGGGCGATCTTCGTGACCCTGGAGGACGAACTTGGCGGGCTGAACCTGCTGATCTGGGCGGACCTCGCGGAGCGTCAGCGCCGGGTGCTGCTCGGTGCCCAGCTGCTCGGCGTGGTCGCCGAGATCCAACGTGCCGAGGGGGTGCAGCACCTGCTGTGTCGCCATCTGGAGGATCACAGCGATCTGCTGGGCGGGCTCGCCGTGGCGTCACGGGACTTTCACTGAAATCATGTCATCACCGGTCCGGCGGTCATTCGTGCCCATCGGGCGGCGAGGTCTTGCAACATTTGACCCCACCGAGCGGTCCTATGTTGCGAAGCGGGACGATGCATCCGTTCCCCTGCGCGCACCACAACCATCGGAGGAGACATGAAGCGATTCGGTACGGCCGCACTGGCGAAGATGAAACGATTGGCGATGGCCGGCCTGGCGGTGGCGGGCTGCATGGCGTTGCAGGCCCAGGCCGCCGGTGATTCGCCATTCACCGATTTCGCGGACCAGCCGCGCACCATCGAGTCCTTTACCGGCGACGGCAAATGGTTGGTGGTGATGATCTGGGCCCACGACTGCCACGTCTGCAACATGGAGGCCGAGGGCTACGCGCATTTCCACGAGACGCACAAGGACAAGGATGCGCGCATGCTGGGGATCAGTATGGATGGTGAGGCGAAAAAGGCCGAGGCCGAGGCGTTCATCGAGCGCCACGATCTCCCGTTCCCCAACCTGATCGGCGATCCGGGCGCAACCATGCGTCACTTCATGCAGACCACCGGCACGTCCTTCCGCGGCACGCCGACCATCCTGCTGTACGACCCGGACGGCACGCTGACCGCAGCCCAGGCCGGCGCCGTGCCGCCGGAGTCGATCGAAAAATTCATCGCCAGGGGATCGGATACAGCGCCGGCGTCCGGCTGAGCCGTGCCGAATGGCGAACAGTGGCCAGCCGGTCGTCCGGCTGGCTCCGACGGCATCGACGTCGGCACTTGCGCCCCGGCATGTTCGACCCGCGGGACGTCGTGAATCCGTCCCTGGAGGCTTGACTGCCGCATCCCTGCGGCAGACGCGCGCGCAGCGAACATGCCGAAGCGCTTTATGCTGCCAAGATCAGTGCCGTTGGCCACAACCCATCGTCCAGCGAGCACGCGGCCCGCGGCTCGCCGCATCGGCATCGCGGTTCACCAGCTGAAGTAGCTGAAGCCCTTCTCCTGCAGCAACATGATGTCCTCGACGCCGACCGCGACCACCTTCGCATACTCGACCAGGTTGTCCTCGGTCCAGCCGAGGCTGTCCATGGTGTTCTTGCAGGCATGGAAGGCCACGCCATAGGCGTGCAGCGATGAGGCGCGCTCCTGCAGCTCCTTCGCGATCGGCCGGGCCGGCGGATCGCCGAGCAGATGGATGCCTTGGCCGAAGCAGGCCACGACGATCTCGACGTTGTCGCCGTACTTGCGGATCAACTCGCCGACCGAGAAAAGGACATGCGACAGGTAGTCATGGTCGGCCTTGTTGCACTGATAAACGATCTGATGCTCGGACCTGTCGTCGAAATGTGTATCTGTGTGATGGGCCTGCGCCTCGCTGATCGCAATCAGTCCCCCGGCGGCGCCAAGCCACTGGACAAGCCTGCGGCGTGCCTTGTCGATAGGCTGCATCTTGATCCTCTCTCTTCTCTGCGGTTGCAAATCTGACCGGCCGATGTTCGGGGCCGGTTGGGGGACGTGCCCGTTTATATTCCGTCCGACACCATTAAACAGCCAACGCGGGGTTGCATTCCAGGGTCAGCGCAGATGGCTTGGTTGCAAGATGCCCGGCGGAGCCACCCGGGCTGCCGTGCACGAGAACGAAACTCCGGGCCAGAATCCACGTGTATCGCATTGATACACATGCCGTCGTCGCATGTCTCATATGTGATGCGCGGAACCAGAGGGCATCCCCGATCGTGAAACTTCCCCTGCTGCTTATGCTACTGATCCTGCTGACATCGGGCTGCAGTCGCACCGACCTGCTATACGATAATGCCGACTGGCTGGCTTATCGCTGGGCGGACAATTTGATGGATGCCAGCGGTGCACAGCATGATGCGTGGCGCGGCATGTTTCGTCAGGCGATGGCCGAACATCGGCGAGAACTGCTGCCCCAGTTGGTCCGCTTGCTGCACCGTGTCGAGGCCGGCGTGAATCGCGGGCTCACGGCCGCCGAGCTGTCCTGTTGGACCGAGGCAGCAGATCGCGTCTATCGCGAACACGCCCGATGGGCCGTGTTGCCTGCCACTGCGGTCCTGGCCGACCTGTCGCCATCACAGGCCGGACACCTCACCGAGGAACTCCAACAGCGCAACCGCGACTATGCGGAAGACTATCTGGACGAGGACCTGCCGCGGCGCGAGCGCAGGCGCATCGATCGCTACATCGAGCGTGTCGAGCGTTGGACCGGCGACCTGACGACCGAACAGCTGCGCCTGGTAGAGAAGTTGGCGGGCAGGCTGCCCGACAGCGCCCCCGAATGGCTGGACTATCGCGAGCACAAGCAGCGCCGGCTGCTCGAGCTGCTTGGGGATGGCGCCGATCGGGACGCATTGCAGCAGTTTCTGGACGCCTGGTGGGTCGAACTCTCGGGCCGTACGACCGTCCTGATCGACAAGACGGAACGGCTCAGCACGGGCGTCATCGACCTGCTGCTGGCGCTGGATGCGGCCATCACGCAGGAACAGCGCGACCGGGTGCTGGAGCGACTTGGCGAGCTGCGCGACGACCTGGCCGACGCCGCGGATATGCCGCAGGAGGTATTGCTCGAGGGGCAGGGCGATGCGGTCTGTGTGGCGGCAGACCGGGCGGCGCGCTGAGCCGGCCTTGCACCGGGCGCGGCCTCGACACTGCAGCGGCGGCGTCAGCGAAAACGCTTGCGCAGCGTCGTGCGCGGATGGCAGCCGAACTGCTCCCGGTAATAGGAGGAGAAGCGGCCCAGGTGATTCACGCCGTGCTGCCGGGCGATCACCTCGACCGTGGCCGCGTCGTCCGAGGAACGCATCAGCGCATGATGGATTGCGTTCAGTCGCAGCCGAATCAGGTACTGCACCGGCGACAGGCCGACAAGGTCCTTGAAACAGAGCTCCAGCGTGCGCTGGCTGACGTCGAGCCGCGCCGCAATCTCGGCGATGCGCAGGTCACGGTAGGCACCGCCCTCGACCAGCCGCTCGAAGCTGCGCAGCAACGACATCCTCGTCGCATGGTTGGGACGTGCCATACCGTCGCGCTGATCGTCGGTCAGCAGCTCGCAGGCCGCGTCGAGCAGGCGGGACTCCAGCCAGCCGGCATGACTCCCGGCCAGGCCGGCCGCCTGGGCGGCGCCGGAATCGATCGCGTCGCGTAGCTTTGTCATCCAGCCGGCGAATCGCACACCTGGCTCATGGCTGCCCGTGACCACGGTCGGCCCGTCCGTTAAGCGCGCACGCGGGCAAACACCCTCGACATAGGCAAGCGGGATCTGCACCGCGAGCCAGCGTGTGTCCGCCGGCAGCAGGTAGTCGAGCTCGCTCCCGGCCGGGAAGATCACGCTGTCGAGCCGTCCGAAACGGTAGCCATTGATGCAACCGGCCCTGTGTGCCTCCAACAGGCAGCCGACGACCACCTGGTCCTGCGGAAAAACGCCGCGCGAGATCAGCGTCTGGCTATAACGGCCGGTGTCCACCCGGCAGCTGCCGAACTGCGCCGCCAACAACTCGCCGCGGAAGCTGCCGCCACTGAGCTGGGTGTGTGTGAGCGTGCTCGAGCCGACCGCCTCGACCAGTTCGTCCGGGTCGAAGACCGCGAGGGAATGCACCGCGATGGCGGGTGATTCAGCGGGTCCGGTCGGCATGGCATTGTCCAGATTTTTGCGAATTACGGATACTATGAGGGAATCGACGCAGAACTCACACCATAATCCCAGGGCATTTCCATAATAACCAGGACCCGCACCGAAAGGAGGCCCTAGATGCCGATTGTGATGAAAGACCTGATACGAAGAACACTTTGCCTGTTCGTCCTGCTGACGCCCGTGCTGGGCTGGGCAGCCCCGAAGCCGAACATCCTGGTCATCTGGGGCGATGACGTGGGCCAGCAGAACATCAGCGCCTACCATCGCGGCATGATGGGCGGGAGCACCCCGAATATCGACCGGATTGCCGCCGAGGGGGCGATCTTTACCGACTCCTACGCGCAGCAGAGCTGCACCGCCGGGCGTGCCTCCTTCATTCTCGGCCAGCACCCCTTCCGTACCGGTCTGCTGACCATCGGTATGCCGGGCGCCAAACAGGGAATCCAGGACAAGGATCCGACGATCGCGCAGCTGCTGAAGAACCACGGTTATGTCGCCGGGCAGTTCGGCAAGAACCACCTCGGTGACCGCGATGAACACCTGCCGACCGCGCACGGCTTCGACGAGTTCTTCGGCAACCTCTATCACCTGAACGCCGAGGAGGAGCCGGAGAGCGAGTTTTATCCGAAGGACCCCGAGTTCCACAAGAAATTCGGCCCGCGCGGCGTGTTGCACACCTATGTCGACGGCAGGATCGAAGACACCGGCCCGTTGACCCGCAAGCGCATGGAAACCGCCGACAACGAGTTCCTCAACGCCACGCTCGACTTCATCGAACGGGCACATCAGGGCGGCAAGCCGTTCTTCATCTGGCACAACTCGACCCGGATGCACGTCTGGACCCACCTGAGCGATAAGTACAAGGGCAAGTCCGGCTACGGCATGTATGCGGATGGCATGATGGAACTGGACGATGGCGTCGGTGTGCTGCTCGACAAGCTCGACGAACTCGGCATCGCCGACAACACCATCGTGATCTTCAGCACCGACAACGGGGCAGAGAAATTCACCTGGCCGGACGGTGGCACAACGCCGTTCCGCGGCGAGAAGGGCACGACCTGGGAGGGTGGTTTCCGGGTGCCGATGATGGTCCGGTGGCCCGGGGTCATCAAGCCGGGCATCGTGATCAACGACATCTTCTCTCACGAGGACTGGTTGCCGACGTTGCTGGCGGCGGTCGGTGAGACGGATATCAAGGAGAAGCTGCTGACCGGGCACCAGGCCAACGGCAAGACCTTCAAGGCGCACCTGGATGGTTACAACCAGATGGATCTGCTGACCGGCACGGGCCCGGGCCAGCGCCAGGAGATCTTCTACTTCGACGCCGGCGGCAATCTGAACGCCGTGCGCTACAAGGATTGGAAGGTGCATTTCACCATCATGGAAGGCGCGATCAACGAGGCCTACCGCAAGACCCCGAGTTGGCCACTGATCGTGAATCTCCGGATGGACCCCTACGAGGTGGGGCCGGATGCGGCGCTGTATGTCCGCAACTTCTATGCGGACCAGATGTGGATGTTCGTCCCCGCGCAGGCATTGGTGGCGAAGTTCCTCGAGACCTTCAAGGAGTTCCCGCCGACGGCCGGCGACTCGCTGAGCGTCGACGCGGTACTCGCATCGATGAAGGCGGCCAGCAGTCGCCAGTAGCCAGCGGTAGCGTCTAACAGGGAAATTGGCCCCCCCGGTTGACCGACCGGGTGGGGCTGCTATTCTCGCCCGGTCAAAAAATACAATGAGGAACGGAGGATTGATGAAATCTGTGGGAAAACAACTACTGTTCGCGGCCCTGTCGCTGTTGCTGCCGCTGACTGCGCTGGCCGCCGACAAGCCGAACATCCTGGTCGTCTGGGGCGATGACGTCGGCCAGTCCAACATCAGCGCCTACACCCAGGGGCTGATGGGCTACAAGACCCCCAACATCGACCGCATCGCCGCCGAAGGTACGGTTTTTACCGATTACTACGGTGAGCAGAGCTGCACGGCCGGCCGTTCGTCCTTCATCATGGGGCAGAGCGTGTTCCGCACCGGCCTGTCCAAGGTCGGCCTGCCGGGGGCAGAGGAGGGGATGAACGTGGCCGATCCCACGATTGCCGGCCTGCTGAAGAATCACGGCTATGCCACCGGTCAGTTCGGCAAGAATCACCTGGGCGACAAGGACGAGATGCTGCCCACCAACCACGGCTTTGACGAATTTCTGGGCAACCTCTATCACCTCAATGCCGAAGAGGAGCCCGAGAACGAGGACTATCCGAAGAACCCGGAGTTTCGCGAGAAATACGGTCCGCGCGGTGTCATCCACTCGACCGCCGACGGCAAGATCGAGGACACCGGACCGCTGACCAAGAAGCGCATGGAGACGGTCGACGACGAGACCTCGGATGCCGCGATCGACTTCATCGAGCGTCAGACCAAGGCCGGCAAGCCCTGGTTCGTCTGGTGGAGCGGCACCCGGATGCACTTCCGCACCCATGTCAGCGAAGAGAACATGGCCAAGGCCAAGGAGGTCTTTCCCGGCGCGGACGAGTACACCGCCGGCATGATCGAGCACGACGCGGACATCGGCAAGTTCCTCGACAAGCTGGACGAGCTCGGCATCGCAGACAATACGATCGTGTTCTACTCGACCGACAACGGCCCGCACATGAACACCTGGCCGGATGCCGCGATGACCCCGTTCCGCGGCGAGAAGAACACCAACTGGGAGGGCGGCTGGCGCGTGCCGGCGATGGTCCGCTGGCCGGGCAAGATCAAGCCCGGCACCTGGAACAACCAGATCGTGCATCATATGGACTGGCTGCCTACTTTCCTCGCGGTGGCCGGCGAACCCGACGTCAAGGAGAAACTCCTGAAAGGCCACAAGGCGATCGGGCGCGACTACAAGGTGCACCTGGATGGCTATAACATGCTGCCCATGTTGACCGGCGAGACCGACGAGGGTCCACGCAAAGAGATCTTCTACTTCTCGGACGACGGCGACCTGACCGCGCTGCGCTATGGGGACTGGAAGGCGATTTTCCTGGAGCAGCGTGCGGAGGCGACCTTCCAGGCCTGGCGCGAGCCTTTCGTTCCGTTGCGCGTGCCGCTGCTTGTGAACCTGCGCCGCGATCCCTACGAGCGTGGCATGGTCACATCCAATACGTATGACGACTGGTTCCTCGATCGTGTTTACCTGCTGATGCCGGCGCAGGACTACGTGGCCAACTTCCTGATGACCTTCAAGGAGTTCCCGCCGCGTCAGAAGGCCGCGAGCTTCAGTCTCGACAAGGTCTTGGATAAGTTGACGCCCAGCGGCGGCTGAAAAACCCTCGGTCACGCCGCTGCGTGACCGGTGCCCTGAGCGACAGGCCGCCCCGCAACCGGGGCGGCCTTTTTTATTGGTGCGCCAGGCATGGCGCGTAGCGCCTTGACCGAGGACGGCGGGGGTGACCCCGTCTCCTGCTCGATGCTGCCGACCCAACCCGTGGTCGCACCCAAGCTGCTGACGACGCATACCCAGGGACCAGCGTCCCGGCCCGAGCAGGCCAGACTGTCGCTACGGCGCGGCCCCTGCGTTGGAATCGAATGCTGCGCAGTATTTTCGCTGGTGACCGTTGCATTCTGCGCCTGCCATCGTCGCTATGACTGCTTAACCTGGGTTACAGGATTCCTGTGTCCTGCATCACACGCCGCCTGTGGAGTGGGGGCCAGCTTGCCCGTCGGTTGTTGCCGGGTTCACATTTCGCCGGCGACAGAAGGCCTGCCGTACTCAGTTTCCATGCCGCTTGCCGATAGCTGCCGCATTCGAAATTCCAAGGCGTAAAGGAGTACCTGATGTCGATTTTTCCGCGTACCTTCGTATCGATTGTTCTGTTGAGCTTGCTGGTCCCGGCGTTCGCCGCGGGGCAGCGAATCGGCTCACCCTGGCGTGATGCCGCGCCGCCGGTAACGGCGGACGCGGATTCCGCGATCCCCGCCCCGGATCACGATGCGAGGTTCGAGTCGCCGCATTTTTCCGGTTCGGCGAACTGCAGCGGATGCCACAATGATCTGCGCGACGAACAGGGCGCGACCATTTCCCTGGGCGCCGAATGGTCTGGGTCGATGATGGCCCATGCCGCGCGCGACCCGCTGTTTCATGCCAAGTTCGCCAGCGAGCAGCAGCGTAATCCGGCGCTGACCTCGGTGCTGTCGGAGAAATGTCTGCGCTGCCATGCGCCGATGGCCGTCTTCGAGGCCGGGTTCGACGGCCAGCCGCTGACACTGCTCGAGGACACCGGCATCCTCGACCCGGCCAACCCCTACCATGACCAGGCCATGGAGGGTGTGAGCTGCATGGCCTGCCACCAGATCGAAGACGCGCCCGACCTCGGTGAGAAGGCCTCGTTCTCGGGCGGCTTCAGTATCCCGACCATGCTGGAATCCACCGAGCGGGTCGCCTACGGGCAGTACGCACTGCCGTCCGAGAACCTGATGCGCAACAGATCCGGTGTGCTGCCGGTGCATTCAGGCCATATGGAAGACTCAGCGCTGTGCGCCACCTGCCATGAACTGAACACCCCGGTGGTCGACAGTGACGGCGAGATCGTCAGCGGTCACGAGCTGCCTGAGCAGGCCGTATACAGCGAGTGGCAGCAGAGTGACTTTGCCGATGACGGCGCCACGCCCCAGAGCTGCCAGGACTGCCATATGGAGCGCGCCGATGGGGTGCGTATGGCCAACCGGCCGCGCCGCCTGAGCCCGGTCGATGATTTCAAGCGGCACCGGTTCTCTGGAGCCAACACCGTGGTCATGGATATCCTGAACAAGCATCGCGCCGAGCTCGGTGTCACCTCGGGTGACATGGAAAACGCGATCCAGGCGAACCGCGAGTTTCTGCAGCGAGCGGCCGATATCCGCATCGCTTCCGTCAAGCGGGTTGGCGGCTTCGTCAAGGTCAAGGTCGAGGTCAGCAACCGGACCGGACACAAACTCCCCACCGGCTTTCCCTCGCGCCGCGTCTGGGTCGACTTCGAGGTCCTCGATGAAGACGGCCATGAGCTGTTCCGCTCCGGCCGGATGAACGCCGATGGCAGTATCGCAGGCGTCGATAGCGACGACGACGGCTCGGAATTCGAGCCCCACCACCGGGTGATCAGCAACCAGCAACAGGTGCAGGTCTACGAATCGATAATGGGCGATACCGATGGGGAACTGACCTACACGCTGCTCGCGGGCTCAGATTACCTGAAAGACAATCGGATTCCGCCGGCCGGGTTCGACAAGGCGCGGGCGACCGCCAATGTGGCAGTGAAAGGCGCGGCGCTGAAAGACCGTGACTTCGGAAGCGGTGTCGATCGGATCATCTACCGGGTACCGCTGGCAAAGTCAGGTCCGCTGCAGATCCGTGCCACGCTGCGCTACCAGCCGCTTTCCGCCGCCTTCCTCGATGACCTCTTCCGCGACGCCGATCTGCCCCTGGTTGCCCGTTTCCAGCGCTATTGGGAGGAAGCGGAGCTTCGTGCCGAAACCCTGGCGAGCGTCGAGCAGTGGTTGGCCCGTTGATCGGTCCGCAGACGCATCAGCGCGTAACGGTGCGGCCGTTTTGGGGGCCGGGCAACCGGGCGGCCGCCAGTCCTCTGAACACCAGATAGAGCACCAGGCCGTTGAGCAGGTGCCAGAGGAAGTGGCTGCCAGTCGGAAAGGCATCGCAGAGCGACAGGTCGATCGAGCGGAATAGCAGGGACAGGCAGAGAACACCCGCGGCCAGCAACAGAATCCCGCGTTCGTTTTCTGCGCGCATCCAGTGATAAGTGCCCAGGCCGAGTAGCAGCATGATCGCCGGGGCGTAGCGCAGCGAGCCATTGAGCACTTCCGGATAGCGGCTGCCGAGCGCGAACCCGGCAATCAGCAATGTCGCGGATCCCAGTCGCATCGGGACGTTCCAGCCGATCGACCTGGCAGCATAGATCCATAGAAAGGCGACCTGGAACAACAGGATAGGGATCAGGTCGGCCGCCATTGCCCAGCCGGTCGCGAAGGTGTGAAACAGGAAACTGCCGATGCCGATCGACGCGATCAGCGTGATCAGCGTCCAGGTGCCGGCCGACAGTAACTGTCGTGAAGCGGCAAGACGCCAGGCGAAGAACGCCGCAACCAGGAACGACAGGTTGGTCAGCGCATTCAGCGGCTCTGCCCAGAACCCCGGCGCCAGCCGTTCGCAATACAGATCGATCATGTCCAGCGCCCCCTCGTGGGTCGGCGTGTGTCCATGCCGGCCGTCGACCCTTCGGTATGCCTCGGGTGGTGGGAATCACCGTGGCGCCCGGTGTTTCGTCGGCCAGCTTATGCGCCAGTATTCCGTCTGGCAAAGCACTCAAATGACCGCGTCGAAGTCCGATGTCTCCACCGGAGGCGCGCCATCGGGACACGCCGCGAGTACTTCCCTGTAGGCTCGACGACCGCATCCTTGCGGTCGACGGTCCCGAAAGCGCGCCTCCGGTGGAGACACCCCGCTGATTCGATGCGCTAGCCCTCGGCAGCCTGGGCGTCTCGAGCGGCGGCGATCTCGCGCAGACTGTCCGCAGCCGACACGCAACCCAGCGGTATCACCAGCAGCGTCAGCACGGTCGACACGAACACCCCGAACATCAACGAGATCGCCATACCCTGGAAGATCGGGTCGGTGAGTATTACGCTGGCACCGCCGATCAATGCGAACGCGGTAATCATGATCGGTCGGGTACGGGCCTTGCACGAGCGCAGCACGGCCTCGCGCACGTCGACCCCCTGGCGCACCTCCTCGACCGCGAAGTCAACCAGTAGTATCGAGTTACGCACGATGATCCCGGCCAGCGCGATGAAGCCGATCATCGAGGTCGCGGTGAAATACGCATTGGAGCCGCTGAGCAGGCCGACCAGCCAGTGACCCGGTACGATACCGAGCAAGGTCAGCGGGATCGGCGCCATGATGATCGCGGGGACCAGGAAGTTGCCGAACATGCCGACCACCAGCATATAGATAAGGATCAACGCTACCGCGAATGCTGCGCCCATGTCGCGGAAGGTCTCGTAGGTCACGGTCCATTCGCCGGCCCACTCAAACGCCGACAGACCGGTGTCGTCGGGTTTGCCGGTCATGGTGCCCGACAGCGTCTGGCCATCGGGCGTTACATAGTCCTGCAACTTTTCGTCGATCTCCAGCATCGGGTAGATCGGTGCTCCGAGGCGGCCGACCGCGTCGCCGACGACATATTCCAGCGGCCGCAGGTCCTTGTGGTAGATGATCGGATCTTCTTCGATGCGTTCGAAGCTGCCGAGTTCGGCCAGCGGCAGCGTGCTGCCGCGCGGACCGGGGATCGGCAGATCGCTCAATGCCTTGGGGTTGGCGCGCAGCGCCAGCGGTGCCTCGATCACGATCCAGGTCGGTTCGAGTGCCGAGCCTTCGCGCATGTCGGTGATCTTATAGGCGCCCATCGCGGTCGACAGCGTCTCGATCACGGTGCGTGCGGAAACGCCTTTGGTCGAGGCCTTCTGTGTGTCGATCACAAAGCGCCACGCCTCGTAGGGCTGGCTCATGTAGCTGTCGACGTCGGCGAGTCCGTCGACCGATTCGAACATTGCGGTCATGTCGCTGGCCACCTGGCGGCGCGTCTCGGCGTCCGGGCCGTAGATTTCGGCGACCACGGCCTGCACCACGGGCGGCCCCGGCGGCATCTCGGCGATCGTAACGCGCGCCCCGGCTTCGCGCGCGATAGGTGTCAGCAGCGCGCGTGCCGCCTCGGCGATCTCGTGGCTCGAACGTGCCCGTTCCTTCTTGTTCAACAACTGCACCTGGATCTCGGCCAGCCACGGGTCCTCGCGCAGGTAATAGTGCCGGACCATGCCGTTGAAATCGAACGGGCGCGCGGTACCCGCGTAGGTCTGCAACGCCGTCACCTCGGGGATCTCGCGCAGTCGTTCGGCCAGTTCCCGCGCCATGTTCGCGGTCGCCGGCAGCGCGGTGCCCTCGGGCATATCGATCACTACCGCGAACTCGGGCTTGTTGTCGTATGGCAGCATCTTCACGGTGACCGCCGTCGTGTAGAACATCGCCATCACCGCGAAGAACAAGACCAGCAGTCCGGCGAGGAAGCCGTACCCGGCGGTCTTGCTGTCGAGCAGCTTCGGGACGATCCGGCGGAACAGCCGGTCGAGCTTCTCGTTGCTGGCATGTTCCGCCTGCTCGGCCTTCTCCAGTTGTGCCATCGATGGCCGGATACGCATCGCCAGATAGGAGGTGAAGGCAAACGCGGCGAACAGCGAGATCAGCATGGCGATCGAGCCGAGCACCGGTATCGGTGCCATATAGGGCCCCATCAGGCCGCTGACGAAGGCCATCGGCATCAGCGCGGCGACCACGGTGAAAGTCGCGAGAATGGTCGGGTTGCCGACCTCGCGTACCGCGTCGATGGCGATTTCGGTGGACGGTTCTCCCTCGATCAGCCAGCGGCGGTAGATGTTCTCGACCACCACGATCGCATCGTCGACGAGTATGCCGATCGAAAAGATCAACGCAAACAGCGACACGCGGTCGATGCTGAAGCCCATCACGAACGCCGCGAATACGGTCATCAGGATGACCACCGGGATCACCACGGTGACCACGATTGCCGGCTTCAGGCCGAGCGCATACCACACCAGTAGGGTCACTATGCCGGTTGCGACCACCAGCTTGAACAGCAGTTCGTTGACCTTCTCCTGTGCCGTCTCGCCATAGTTGCGCGTCACCTCGACTTCGACCTGCTCGGGAATCAGGCGACCCTTCAGCGATTCGACCATGGCGAGGATATCGTTCGCCACCGTGACGCCGTTGGAACCCTCTTTCTTGGCAATCGCGACTGTGATCGCGAGATCGCCATCGGCCTGCTTCTCGATACCCTCGGCCGCGGCATAAGCCGGCCCGGTGTAGTAATTGACGTAACTGGCAGCCTCTTCGTTGGCCCAGTCGACAATGGCCACATCGCGCACATAGATCGGGGTGCCGTCGATCACGCGTACCACGAGGTTCTCGACGTCGCGCGGCGATTTGAGGAAGCTGCCGGCGTAGATGCGCGACGCAGTGTTGTCCGACTCGGCGCGACCGACCATTTCTTCGGCGTTGCTGCCGCGTATCACCTGGATCACGTCAGCCGTGGTGATGCCCTTGCCGCGCAGTTTCTCGGGCAGGATCTCGACTCGGATCTGCTGGGCCTGGCCGCCGACTACGAAGCCCTGACCGGTGTTCGGGATCTGCTTGAGCTGCTGTAGCAGGTTCAGGCCGAGTCGGCGCAAACTGCCACCGTCGAGTTCCGGTGACCACAGGGTCAGTGTGACCACCGGCACGTCGTCGATGCCCTTCACCTTGACCAGTGGCGGCATCTGCACCCCGGCCGGCATTTTGTCGAGATGCGACGCCAGTTTGTCGTGCACCTTGACCAGCGATGGGCCGGTCTGTTCGCCGACCTTGAAGCGCACGGTGACGATACCCTGGCCGCGCATGCTGGCCGAGTAGACGTGTTTCACGCCCGGTATCTCGCTCATGATGCGTTCCAGCGGATCGACCGCCATCGCGGCCACCTGTTCGGCCGAGGCCCCGGGGTAGGCGAGGAAGATATCGACCAATGGGACCGAGATCTGCGGGTCCTCCTGGCGCGGCGTGGCCATCAGGCCGAGGATGCCCATCGCCAGCATCGCCAGGAACAGCAGCGGCGACAGTGGCGAGTGGATGAAGGCGCGGGCGGTCTTGCCGGCGAGGCCGAGCTCGACGGCCGCGTTGTTATTGCGGTCGATTTCAGACACGGCGCAACTCTTCCTATCTGGCGTTCTGGACGGTATCCGGCCGTGCCGGGGGTATGACCTGGGTGCCGGCACGCAGCCCTGGGGGCGGTTGGTCGACCAGCCGGTCGCCGACGTTCACGCCGGACAAAACGACCTGCATGCCGTGATCCCCCGAGTTGCCCAGACGCACGACGCGCAGCCGCGCCTTTCCTTCGCGATCGATCGCGTACACCAGTGGCAGTCCCCCTTTGTGGACGATCGCGCTGGTCGGGACCGTGAGCTGTGCGGGTATCCCCACCGCCGTGTCGGGGACGCGGATCTCTACGTACTGGCCTGGAGTGGCCCCGCTGCCCGCAGGCAGGCTGAGTTCAATGCGCACCGTGTTCTGACGCGGGTCGGCAACCGGGTGCACCCGGCTCACCGGGGCCTGCAGGACCTGATCACCACCCACGGCCACGTTCAGCGGCTGGCCCAGCTGCAGGGTCCTGCTCAGGCGGACCGGCAGGTCGGCTTCGACCACCAGCGCAGCGGATTCACTGAAGTCGATCAGCGGCTGGCCGGGCTGTACGGTATCGCCGACCTCGACGTAGACCTTCTGGATCACCCCGGTGAACTGCGCGACGCCCTTGGTGTCGCGCAACAGCGATTGCATCTCGCGAATGTTCGCGTCCGCGCTCTTCAGCCGCGTGGCCGCCTGGGCCAGTTTGGTTTCTGCGCCGACCAGGTCGGAGCTGCGCTCCTGGCCACGGTCGCGCATCCCCATCATGTTCTGCATCGGGTTGGTGAACATCTGGTCCATCATCGCCGGCATGCCCATGCCGCCCGGTGCGCTGCCGGATGAATTCGAACGCGGCGAGTACAACTCGCGGTCGAGCTGGACCCGCGCATTGCGCATATCGGCCGCGGCCGCGTCACGGCTCGCCAGCGCGGCCTCGAGGCGCGCCAGCAGCGCACTGTCGTCGAGTTCCACCAGGACGCTGCCGGCCTCGAATCGATCCCCTTCCTGGCCTGCGATGCTCGCGATCCGGCCCGGCATCTGTGCGGTGAGCTGGAGGGTTTTGTCGGCCGACACCGTCCCGGCAAACGACACGGTCAACGGGATGGACTCGCGCTTCACCTCGTGCACCAGGAACTCGCCAGGCGGGCTGTCGGCGGCAAATGCACGGCCGAGAGATGCGACCAGCAGGGCGATAATCACTGTTGGAAACGACTTCACTTCACGGACTCCTGGGTTCGGTCATGTAGACAGTTGCGTCTGGTTCGAATCGCACCCGATGAAGCGCGATCAGACCGTTACCGTCCGGTGCCGCTTGGACGGACTCCGGGCAGCCGTGTGTGGGCCGACCCGAACTCGGCGAAAAATGATACATTAGAGTTTGGTTATAAACAAATTCTATTTCTTCCCACATGCCGCGTTATGCGACGGAACTCTGCCGCGTCGGGCGCGCCTGGGGCAGGGCGTGGCGAAGGGCGGTGGCCACTGCGCGATCGCCGGTGGTACAGTCCAGGGCAATCGGACCAGATTTCCAACCTTCGGACACATAGACTCAAGTCATGCATTGGCAGGAACTGCTCTCGCGCGCGCGTCTCGGCTCGCCGGAGCCGCCGCGGGCATCCTCTGCCCGCACCGATTTCCAACGCGACTTCGATCGGGTGGTGTTCTCCTCTGCATTCCGTCGCATGCAGGACAAGACCCAGGTCTTTCCGCTGTCCAAGGTCGATTATGTGCGCACCCGCCTGACCCACAGCCTCGAGGCCTCGAGCATCGGCCGCTCGATCGGCACCCTGACCGGTGAGCAGGTGATTCGCCGACACGCGCTGCAGGAGTTCGAGGCCGCCGACTTCGGCAGCATCGTCGCCGCGGCCTGCCTGGCGCACGATATCGGCAATCCACCGTTCGGCCATTCCGGCGAAGATGCCATCCGCCACTGGGCGCACGAAGCCGATTATGGTTCGCGCCGGGTGGCCATGCTACAGGGTAGCGAGCGCGAGGACTTTCTCTCTTTCGAGGGCAATGCGCAGGGTTTCCGCATTATCACGCGGTTGCAGAACCCGGACAATGTCGGAGGGCTGCAGCTGACCTGCGCGACGCTGGCGGCGTTCACCAAGTACCCGCGGGAATCCTGGCTCGGTGGCAGCCGTTTTGGCGGCATCAGTGCGAAGAAGCAGGGCTTCACCGCAGCCGACCGCAGTGCCTTCGAGAGCGTAGCCGAGACAGTGGGACTGATCCCGCGCGATACCCACCACGCGATGTGGTGTCGGCATCCGTTGGCCTTCCTGGTCGAGGCGGCCGACGATATCAGTTATCGGGTGATCGACATCGAGGACGGCTATCGTTTGGGACACTTCAGCTATCGGGAGGTGCTCGACCTGTTCTGGCCCCTGGTGCCCGACCCGAATCGTCAGCGCCCGCGTCTGGAATGCATCCGCGAGGACAAGGACCGTGTCGAGTTCCTGCGCGCCAAGGTGATCAACGAGGTGATCCGTCAGGTCGTTGGCTGCTTCATGGACAACGAGGACGACATCCTTTCCGGTCGCTTCGACGTGCCACTGCTCGAGGAACTGCCGGTGCGCCCGGAGCTGGATGCCCTGATCGAGAATGCGCGCGAGCGGATCTATTGCGCGCCCGAGGTGGTCAGCATCCAGGCCGCCGGTTTCCAGGTGGTCGGTGACCTGCTCGAGCGCTTTACCCAGGTGGTCGACGACGTCGCTCAGAAGGGTGGGCGCGCATCGCCGCGAAGCCTGATGCTGATCCGGCTGATCCCCGAGCAATTCATCGGTCCGGCAAGGGTGCCGGTCGAGGATCCCTACCGGCGCCTGCTGCAACTGACCGATTTCGTATCCGGGATGACCGATTCCTACGCGGTCAGTCTGTATAAAAAGGTCACCGGTATTTCGCTGCCGGGGGGATAGTGTCCTGAGTCAGGAGACCAGTTATGTGTGGCCGCTATTTCCTTCACTCCACCGCGGATCGGCTGACCCAGCTGTTTGGTGAGATGCCGATGCCGTTGCTGGAGCCGCGTTACAATATCGCGCCGACCCAGGCGGTGCCGATCGTGCGTCAGGCCCTGAGCGGCAGGCGCGAGATGGTGTTGGTGCGTTGGGGGCTGGTACCCGGCTGGTCGAAGGGACCGGACAGTCGCTTCAGCATGATCAATGCCCGGGTCGAGACGGTGGCGCAGAAACCGGCCTACCGCAACGCCTTTCGCTACCGGCGTTGCCTGATACCCGCGGACGGCTTTTACGAGTGGCACGCCGCGGGAGCGAACAAACAGCCCTATGTACTTCGCCCGCGTGGCGGTAGGACGCTCGCTCTGGCCGGCCTCTGGGAACACTGGCAGGACTCGAACGGCAACGAGCTGGAATCCTGCACGATCCTGGTCGGCGAGGCCGACGCCCAGGTCCAGCCGGTCCACGAGCGCATGCCCGTGTTCGTCGCGCCCGAATCCTTCGATCTCTGGCTGGACATCCGCAGCCAGAAACCGCAGCCGCTCGAAACCCTGCTGGCCGCACAGCAGCCGCCCGAGCTGGATATTTACCCGGTGGGACGGGCCGTGAACAACCCGCAAAACGACGCCGCGACGCTGCTCGATCCCTTGCAGGACGACACGCGATGAATCCGATGACCCGCTTGCTGGAGATCATGGCGCGGCTGCGCGACCCTCACGACGGTTGCCCCTGGGATCTGCGCCAGAGCTACGCCAGCATCGTGCCGTACACGCTGGAAGAGGCCTACGAAGTGGCGGATGCGATCCAGCGCGGCGATATGAGCGAGCTGCGCGACGAGCTCGGCGACCTGCTGTTTCAAATCGTGTTCTATAGTCAAATCGCCCGCGAGCAGGGGCATTTCGACTTCCACGATGTGGCTCGCGGCATAGGCGACAAGATGGTGCGGCGTCATCCGCATGTGTTCGCTGATGCCGAATACCGGGATGACGACGAGTTGCGCCAGGCCTGGGAGCAGAAAAAGGCCGAGGAGCGGGCAGCCCGTGGTACCGCCGCCGAGGAGGGCTCGCAGCTGGACGGCGTGGCGCGTGCGCTGCCGGCCTTGATCCGCGCCGAGAAGCTTCAGCGGCGTGCCGCCCGCGTCGGCTTCGACTGGCCGGATGCGCGCGGTGCCTTCGACAAGACCCGTGAAGAGTTTGCCGAGATCGAGGCTGAGCTGGGCGCTGCCGACGAAGACCGGCTGCAGGACGAGCTCGGCGATCTGTTGTTCGCCATGGTCAACGTGGTCCGCCTGCTGGGCCAGGATGCCGAGCAGACGCTCAGCCGGGCGAACGAAAAATTCGAGCGGCGCTTCCGGGCGATGGAGCGGGCGCTGCTCAGCGAGGCCCGGGGCGACATGGCGTCTTTGTCGCTGGACGAACTGGATGCGGCCTGGGAGCGGGTCAAGCGCTCTGAGCGCGCGGGAACCTAACCCGGCCCACCCGGTCGGAACAGCACGTTTGAAGGATCTGATGGGTAAGCAAGGTATGGGACAGAACAGCTTGCTGCGCGGCTTGCTGCTGATGATATTGGGGGCCGCGTTCGGCGGCTGTGCGGTCAATCCGGTGACCGGTGCGAAAGAGGTCGCGTTCGTCTCGGAGTCGCAGGAATTGGCGCTGGGACAGCAGAACTACGGACCCTATCGTCAGGCACAGGGCGGTGACTATGTGATTGAGCCGGAACTCAATCGGTACGTGCAGTCGGTCGGTGACCGGCTGGCGCGGGTCAGTGACCGCAAGCTGCCCTACGAGTTCAGCATCCTCAATGATTCTTCGCCCAATGCCTGGGCCCTGCCCGGCGGCAAGATCGCACTCAACCGCGGTCTGCTGGTGGAGCTGCGCAGCGAGGCGGAGCTGGCCGCGGTGCTGGCGCACGAGATCGTGCACGCAGCCGCGCGGCATAGCGCGCAGTCGATGGAACGCGACGTCTTCCTGCAGGGTGCGCTGATCGCTGCTGGTGTCGCACTGGGCGATTCCAGCTACGGGGACCTCGGCATGATGGGTGCCGGTCTCGGAGCACAACTGACCGATCAGAAATTCGGCCGTGACGATGAGTCCGAGGCCGACCGCTACGGCATGCTCTACATGACCCGCGCCGGCTACGATCCGGCCGCCGCGGTCCAGCTCCAGGAGACCTTCGTGCGCCTGTCCGAAGGTCGGGAGTCGAACTGGCTGGCCGGGCTGTTCGCCAGCCATCCGCCTTCGCGCGCGCGGGTCGAGGCGAACCGCGTCGAGCTGGCGCGGCTGGGCAACCCGGGCGGGGAGGTCGGCGAGAATCGCTACCAGCGGGCCATCGCTCGCCTCAAGCGGAACAAGCCGGCCTACGAGGCCTATGACGAGGCGCGCGAGGCGGTCAAGCGGGGCGACCTGAAAGGTGCGTTGACCAAGGTCGACAAGGCCATCCGTATCGAGCCCAAAGAGGCGGCGTTTTACAGCCTGCGCGGCGAGATCAAGTCCGCGCAAAAAGGCGGCCGGGCAGCACTGAAGGATCTCGACCGCGCGGTGGCGCTGAATCCCGGCTATTTCCGTCCGCTGCTGGTCCGCGGCACGACGCGCAACGAGATCGGGGACATCCCGGGTGCCCGCCGCGATCTCGAGCGCAGCGTTGCCTTGCTGCCGACCGCAGAGGGTTATTACGGCCTGGGCCGGGCGGCGGAGCTCAGCGGGCGCCGTGATCAGGCGGTCGGCTATTATCGCAAGGCAGCCACCTCGCAGTCGAATGCCGGCACCCAGGCCGGCAGGCAGCTCGCGCGCATCGATCTGCAACAGCATCCGGAACGCTACGTCGTGGCGTCGCTGGGTCTGTCCAGGCGAGGCTACCTGGTGGTCCGGGTGACGAACCGGGCGCCGCTGGCTGTGCAGGGGGTGCGCGTCGTGATCGGATCGCAGGGGGCCGGCGGGATTCGCGAACGGGCGTCCTATCAGCTCGACCGCGGCATCGCCGCCGGACAGACGGTGCAGCTCGACACCAAACTGGGCCCGATGAGCGCAGACACGGCCCGGCGGCTCGTGGCGGTGGTCAGCGATGCGCGGCCTTCCAGATAGGCGGCCGCTGTGACGATAGAGCGCAGTCCTGAAACTTTGGCTCAGAGGGATGGTCGTAGATGACTGGGTATTATCGGCACATCGCCGCCTGCAACCCGCCGATCGATGAGAAATTCCTGCCCTGGACGATCGATCGCCAGGTGGTCGGCTGGGTTCGACCCGGATTCGTTCGGGAGCTCGGTCGTTTCCCTGAGGTTTTCGAGACCCTGCCAGGCGAGGTGCGTCTGGCGGGCGAGCTGCGTAACGCTGCCGCACGCAGCGCGGCCCTGGACCGGGTGGCCCGCGAACTGGCGCAGGATGGGGTGATCGCACCCTATTTGGCCGAGCCCTATGCGGTGACCCCGGGTGAACGCGAGTCGGCGCTGTGCGTGCTGGACCGCGCCGCAGCCGCCCATTTTGGCGTGCGCTCTTTCGGACAGCATCTCAATGGGTTTGTGCGACGGCCGGACGGTATTCACATGTGGCTGGGTCGGCGTTCGCGCGATCGCCTGCTGTTCCCGGGGGCGTTAGACAACATGGTGGCCGGCGGCCTGCCGTATTCCCTCGGCCTGGAGGAGAATCTGGTGAAGGAATGTGCCGAGGAAGCCGGGGTGTCTCGGGAGCTGGCCAGGAAAGCGCTTCCCGTCGGGGTTGTCTCATACAACCGGGTGGCGTCGCGCGGGCTGCGTCGTGATCTGCTTTACTGTTACGACCTGGAGTTGCCGGAAGACTTTGTACCGCGGAATATCGACGGCGAGGTGGAGGAATTCGTGCTGTTGCCGCTGTCCGAAGTGGCGGCGATCGTGCATGAAACGGATGAGTTCAAGTTGAACTGCAACCTGGTCGTTATCGATTTTCTTATCCGACACGGTTGGCTGGAACCGCATTCTCCGGAGTACGTGAGCCTGGTGCTCGGACTGAGGCGACCGCTGGAGGCGGTGGATAACAGTCTGATTTCCGGGGATTAACCGCTTGCCGGCGCAGCGCCGATGCGGCATGGTGAACTTTCACCGCGGGATCTTCGTCCCGCGTGCCGGGCGCGCTGAAGGCGCGACGAGGTGTAATTAATGAAATATAGTGTGACGAAACTCTGGCCACTGGTCGCTGTGCTGTTCAGTGCCTCGGTGTTGGCGAAACCGGCGGTCGTGTCGATCGATGAGTTGCGCGCCAGCGAGCAGCAACGCCAGACCGCGCTGATCATCACCCAGGTGATGGAAAAGTTTCACTACCGCAAGCCGCGACTGGACGACGACATGTCGGCGGCTGTGTTTGACCGCTACCTCGAGTCGCTGGACTCGAATCGCAGCTTCTTCTCCGCCCGCGATGTTGCCCGTTTCGAGCCATATCGCGAGAAGCTGGACGACAGCCTGCACAAGGGCAAACTAGACCCGGCCTACCAGATCTTTCGGCGCTTTCGTGCACTGGTCGAAGAGCGGGTCGACTTTGCGCTCATACTCCTGGATGAGAACAAGTTCGACTTCGAGCGTAACGAACGCTACATGTTCGACCGCACCGATGCCGACTGGTTGCCAGACCGGGCGGCACTCGACGATCTGTGGCGCAAGCGGATCAAGAACGACATCCTGTCGCTGCGTCTGGCCGGCAAAGACGAGGCCGAGATCAACAAGACGCTCACCCGACGCTACCAGGGCATCGCCCGGCGGGTTGCGCAGATGGAGCCCGAGGACGTCTTTCAGACCTTTATCAACGCGTTCACGCTGAGCGTCGAACCGCACACCAGTTACATGTCACCGCGGTTGTCCGAAAATTTCGATATCGGCATGCGCCTGTCGCTGCAGGGTATCGGTGCGGTCCTGCGCAACGACAATGAGTTCACCGAAATTCAGAGCACGGTGGCCGGCGGGCCCGCCGAGCGCAGCGGCGAGCTCAAGGGCGGCGACCGTATCGTGGGCGTGGCGCAGGGCGGCGAGGGCGATATGGAAGACGTAGTCGGCTGGCGCCTGCAGGATGTTGTCGATCTGATTCGCGGTCCGAAAGACAGTGTCGTGCGCCTCAACGTGCTACCCAAGAGCCAGGGCGTGGGTGGCCGTACGCGCGAGGTCACGCTGGTGCGCGACGAGATCAAGCTGGAGGATAAGGCGGCGAAGAGCGAGATCATCGAAATGGACGGCGGTGTTCGCCTGGCTGTCATCGAAATCCCCGCCTTCTATCGCGATTTCGGCGCGCAGGCGGCGGGCCTCGAGGACTTCCGCAGCACCACGCGTGACGTCCGCACACTGCTTGACGAAGTGCAGGCCGAGCGGGTCGACGGCATCATCGTGGATTTGCGACGCAACGGCGGCGGTTCGTTGTCAGAGGCGACCGAGTTGACCGGCCTGTTCATCGAAAAGGGGCCCGTCGTCCAGGTCAAGGATGCTTCGGGGAAGGTGGAGGTCGAGCGTGACCCGGATCCAACCCAAGTCTATGCGGGTCCGCTGGCTGTGCTGGTCGACCGCAACAGCGCTTCGGCTTCGGAGATCTTTGCCGGGGCGATACAGGACTACCATCGCGGACTCATCATCGGAGAACCGACGTTCGGCAAGGGTACCGTTCAGACCCTGGTGGACCTGGGCCGCTTTCTGCGCTCGCGTGAAGACATCGGCCGTTTGCGCCTGACCATGGCGCAGTTCTTCCGCGTCGAGGGCGGCAGCACGCAACATCGCGGTGTGACGCCGGATATTGTGTTTCCCACCGCGAAGGGTGCAACCGATCATGGTGAGCGGGGTCTGGACAATGCATTGCCTTGGGCCTCGATCAAGCCGGCGGCTCACGACCGCTTGGACAACACCTCGGTATCCGGGCTGCGCACTGCTTCGGAACAGCGCATGGCCAAGAGTCCCGGCTTCCAGTTCCTGCTGGCCGAAGAAGATGACCTAATCGAACTGGAGCAGCGCAAGACGGTCTCGCTGCGCGAATCGGTGAGACGTGCGGAATGGGAAGAGCGGGAACAGCAGCGCCTCGACCGACGCAACAGGCTGCGTGAGTTCCGTGGTCTTCCGCCCCTGGCCGCGCTCGACGACGAGGATGACAAAGCGGATGCCGCGGACGAAGACAAGGACGAGGAAGGGATCATGCGGATCATGCTCGAGGAATCGGCCAATATCCTGGCCGACCACATCCGGGCCGTGCGTCCGCGGACCGCGCTGCTGAATTGAATCGGCCGGAACGCCGATGGACCACTAGCCGGCAGCCGCACAATGTTAACAGGCCCTAGCCGGTGGATTTTTCCGCCCGTTCCGCGCTGACAGTCGGGTTGGCCTTCCTGCTGACACCGGTCTCGATCCACTTGCGCACCCGGTTTGCGTCGCCGAACGGTGTCAGCTTCCCGAAAGAATTCAACAACACCATCACGGTCGGTGTGCCATTGAACTCGGTATGCATCACCAGACAACGACCGGCCTCATTGATATAGCCAGTCTTGCTGACCTGGATCTCCCAGCTGTCGTTGCGTAGCAGCCGATTGGTATTCACATAGCGCAGCGGTCCCCGCTTTGCCAATGGCCTGACTTCGAGCTGTCGACGGGTGGTCGCTTCGCGAATCGCCGGATAATGCATCGCGGCCAAGACCATGCGCGCCAGGTCCTGTGCAGTCGCGACATTGCGCGCGTCGAGTCCCGCTGGGTCTGCAAACCGACTCTCGTGCATGCCCAGTTCCATTGCCTTGCGATTCATCGACCGAACGAAGGCCTCGGTGCCGCCCGGGAAGCTGCGTCCCAGCGCCGCGGCCGCGCGGTTTTCGGAGGCCATCATCGCGAGTATCAGCAACTCACGCCGTGTCAGCTGAGAGCCGAACTTCAACCGGGAACCGGTCAGGCGTATCAGGTCGCGGTCATCCTTCGTGATCTCGATCCGCTCGTCCATCGGCAGTCCCGAGTCCAGGATCACCATCGCGGTCATCAGCTTGGTCACCGAGGCTATCGGCATGACCTCGTCTGCCCGGCGCGAATACAGGGTGTTGCCGAAATGGTCGACTATCAGCGCGGCCTTGGATCGAAGCTTGAGCTTTCGGGTGTCGAGTTGCTCCCACAGACGCAAGGCGCGGGGGCTCGATTTCGTGTCCGCCCGGGAATGGCCGACTGAAAGTGCGAGCAACGGGGAGAAAAGACTGGCAATCAGAAACGTACGGCGCTGCATGGGGGCATATGATCGCTCAGCGGAACGCCGATCGCAACGCCATCGTAGGCAAGGTCACGCCAAGGGTTATAATCGCGCGCCTTCAGTTCCGTCAGGGGGTGCTACTTGTTCGATTCTGTCCAGGGCCGGCTCTCGCGGCTTGCCGGCGAAGCCGAGGTCGCTCTGTTGCACGAAGGCCGCTTCGGGCTCGAAAAGGAAAGTCTGCGCGTGTCATCGGCTGGTGGCATTGCATTGACGCCGCATCCGCGAGCATTGGGGTCGGCTCTGACCCATCCGGATATCACCACCGATTATTCCGAAGCCCTGATGGAGTTCATCACCCCGCCGTCGCCCAGGGTCGGTGATGCCCTCGACCATCTGGCCGACCTGCAGGCCTATGTCTACCGGCGTCTCGACGACGAGATCCTCTGGGCCACGAGCATGCCCTGTGTGCTCGCCGGGGAAAAGAACATCCCGATCGCCGAGTACGGCCCGTCCAATGCGGGGCGCATGAAACATGTCTACCGGGTCGGCCTCGGCTACCGTTATGGCCGTGTCATGCAGGTCATCGCCGGGGTGCATTTCAACTGGTCGTTTGCCGAGGGTCTTTGGCCGGCCTTCAGGCTGATCGAGGGACGGGTCTGTGGTCTACGCGACTTCCGCGACCGCCAGTACATGGCACAGATTCGCAACCTGCAGCGCTACGGCTGGTTGGTGCCCTACCTGTTCGGGGCCTCACCGGCAGTCTGCAAGTCGTTCTTCGTCGGCAAGGCGACCAATCTGCCGTCGTTCGACGAAACGACCTATTTCGCACCGCATGCGACCTCGCTGCGCATGGGCGACATCGGTTACCAGAACAGCCGCGAGGAAGGGCTTGGGCTCAAGGCCTGCTACGACGACCTGGATTCCTATGCCGACAGCCTCCTGAGGGCGACCATGACGCCTGCAGAGGCATGGGAGGCCATCGGCTTGAGGTCCGGTGACGAATATCGCCAGCTCAATGCGAACATTCTGCAGATCGAGAACGAGTACTACAGCACTGTTCGCCCGAAGCAGACGCTGCAGGGCTTCGAGAAGCCGAGCCTGGCCCTCAAACAGCGCGGCATCCGCTACGTCGAATTGCGCTCGCTGGATGTGAATGCCTACCACCCGCTTGGGCTGGACGAGATCCAGGGGCGTTTCCTCGAGGTCTTCATGTTGTTTTGCCTGCTGACCGACAGTCCGTTGATCGATGACTGTGAGCGGCGCGAGATCGATCGAAATCTGCTCGATGTTGCGCACCGCGGCCGTGAACCCAAGCTGGTACTGCAGCACCGCGGCGTGCGCCTGCCAATGCGCGCCTGGGCATTGGAGATCCTGGAATCGATGCTACCGATCTGCGAGACGCTCGATGCCATCGAGGGCGGCGCATGGTTCGAGGATGCGATCGATGATCAGATCGCCAAGGTGCGCGCGCCGGATCTGACGCCATCCGGCCGCATGCTCGAAGAGATGCGCGACAAGGGTGAGGGTTTCTACCAGTTCGCTCGCCGCCTGTCGCACCAGCACAAGCGCTACTTTCTCGAACGTGAGTTGGCGCAGGAAAAGGTTGCGGCATTCGATGCCACGGCGGCCCGGTCGCTGGCCGAGCAGGAACGGATCGAGGCCGAGCCGCAGATCGATTTCGACCGGTTTCTCGCCGACTATCGGGCGCAGACTTGATTTCGACCGGGACATTCCCGGTGGCGCGTCGTAGTTGGCGCTGATTGTCTCGGGTGCACCTTGCGCCCAGCCGTGAGACCCGGAACCCTAGCCGGTAGCATGGCCCATCAGGCCCGCCCGGGCTCGCAAGTCGGTCCTTGGCCGCTGGGCCGCTGCATCCGGGAGATGCGCGCGGGCGCGATGCTGATCCATGTTCCCCGGTTCGCCATGTCAGCTGCCATCGCAATCGATGCCGCGTGCCCGGATCGTCGACCGGACCGTGCCCGGCACGCGCAGCCGGCAGCTTGGTCTATGCTAGGAACAATATTCCAAGAGGCCGCTATGAATAAGTCCATTATCACTGCCGTGTTTGCACTGGCGCTTGGTGGCTGTCAGCAGAGTTCCACAGTCCGCGAGACATCCTCGGGCAGCTTTCAACAACTCCAGGGCGCCAATCTGATGTTGAATCAGCCAATCCGTGTGTCGGCCGGTAAGGCTCGCGTCTTCGTCCAGGATGGCGAGGTGAGATCCGGCTACAACAGTTACAAGCCGCACTGTGGGTTCGAGATCAAGAGTGTGAAGCACGATGGTTTCGTGATCGATCCGGACACTTTCGTGGTCTCCCGGGTACAGGGGTCGGTACAGGAGGTGGTGAGTGCCGAGCCGGTGCGGGTTGCGGCATTCGGGATGATTGGCGGCATCGGTGGAGGTGGCGGCAGTGCGTCCTATTACTCCGGCTATCATTTCTGGCTGAGTTCAGAAGACCAGCCCGAGGTGCGGCGGATGAGCTGCTTCGGCGTCTTTGCGCAGCCCTTTGAGCTCTACCCTCCAACCTTGGAGGAAATTCGCTTCGCGCTCGGGGCGGTCGCGACGCTTAAGTAGCGAACCCTTTCGGCGCTGCGTCATGCGCCTGTGATGCGCGGGCCTGGCGTCGCAGCAGCCCCGGCGCCGCGGACACGTTGTCGGGTAGGCCGGGCTGTGCCCGACAGCTGTTCGGCGGGTGTACAGCCAGCGCTACGGATCTGCCGCACCGACTCTCAACGGCTGCCACCGCCCGAGGCCTTGCGCAGCAGCCAATCCAACTGGCGGGTACTGAGCACACGGCGCAGGGCACCAAAAACGTGGGTCGGGGCAGTCACTGCATAGCGCGGGCGCGGGTGAGGGCTCTCCAGCGCGTGGATGACCTTCTTCAACACTGCCTCGGGCGGCAGCGTGAACGAAGTAGTCGGACCCTCCTTTTCCAACCGGGCCTGCATCGCACGATAGCTGTCGCGATGCACGCTATTCTCGATGTCGATGTTCGCCTTGAACTTGCTGTGCGAATTGTCTCGGAAACGGCTGGCGATCGGCCCGGGTTCGATCAGGCTGACATGGATGCCACTGCCGTGCAGTTCCAGCCGCAGCGTGTCGGTCAGGCCCTCCAGGGCGAACTTCGAACAGTTGTAGGCGCCCCGGTAGGGCATCGCCACCAGCCCGAGTACCGAACTGTTCTGGATGATTCGGCCTTCCCCTTTTTTGCGCATGCCGGGGATCAGCAGGCGGGTCAGTTCATGCCAGCCCAGCAGGTTGGTTCGCAGCTGCATCTCGAGGACCTCCCAACGCAGGTCTTCGACCGCCCCGGGTTGTCCATAGGCTGCGTTGTTGAAGAGGCCATAGACGTGGCCCCGGGCGGCTTCGAGCACCTCCGTGGCGGCCGTAGCCACCGAGCGCGGGTCGTCCAGGTGAAGCTCGACGGCCGTGACACCCTGGCGGCTCAGCGCGAGCAGATCCTCACGCCGTCGCGCGGTGGCAAATACCCGGTAACCGCGCTCCTTCAGGCCGAGTGCAACGCAGTGCCCGATGCCGCTCGAGCAGCCCGTCACCAGTATCGATTTGTCATGCATCGCTGTCCCGTTTTGGTTGAAGGCAGAACTAAAGTTTTCGGATCGACTTCCGCTACCGAGCACATACCTGATCCGGGGCGAATCCGTCACGCGGGCCAGGGTCGCAAGGAGGTCAATCCGTGGATATTGCTACGCTCGTCGGTCTTCTCGGCGGCTTTGGCATCATTATCGGTGCAATCGCCACTGGCGGCGATATCATGCTGTTCGTCAACGTCCCATCGATCTTGATCGTGGTCGGCGGCACCTTCATGGTCACGCTGATGCAGGTATCGCTGGGCGATTTTCTAGGCTCCTTCGCCATCGGCCTGAAGGCCTTCATCTACAAGGTGGACGACCCGAAGAAGCTGATCGACGAGGCCGTGATCCTTGCGGACATCGCGCGCAAAAATGGCCTGCTGGCATTGGAAGACCAGGAAATCAGCAACGAGTTCATGCAGCGCGGCATCGGTCTGTGCGTCGATGGTCACGATCCGGCGCTGGTCCAGAAGATGCTGACCAAGGATATAGACCTGACTATCCAGCGCCACGAAGTGGGTCAGCGGATGTTCAAGAACATGGCGGTGATGGCGCCGGCGATGGGGATGATCGGGACCCTGATCGGTTTGGTGCAGATGCTCGCCAACATGTCGGACCCGGCGGCTATCGGGCCGGCGATGGCAGTGGCCCTGCTGACTACCCTGTATGGCGCCGTTATCGCCAATGCGTTTGCACAACCGATGGCCGACAAGCTGGGGCGTGCCAGTCAGCTCGAACAGACCAACAAGTCACTGATCCTGGAGACCATCGGCGGCATCCAGGAGGGCATGAACCCGCGGGTACTCGAGCAGATGCTCGCCACCTATCTGCCGCCAAAGAAACGCACAGAACAGGATTGAGGGGCGCTGCATGGCGAACGACTGTTCGAAATGCGACGCGGGGTTGCCGCCCTGGATGGCGACCTTTGCAGACATGATGGCCTTGCTGATGTGCTTTTTCGTCCTGTTGCTTTCGTTCGCGACCATCGATGCGGTGCGCTTCAAGAAGATGGCCGAGTCGATGCGCGACGCCTTCGGTGTCCAGCGCGAGGTGCCGGTGACCGAGATCGTCATGGGGATCAGTGTGATCAAGCAGGAATGGAGTCCCACCGTGGCCGAACAGGCGGCGATTACCGAGATTCGTCAGGAGACCAGCGAGGTGGAGCATGAACACCTCAAGGTCCAGGGCAAGGAAGGCGGGCCGCAGGAGCAGTCGGTCTCCGAGCCGCCGCCTGAGCCTTCGGAGGCCGAGCAGCAGCGGCAGCAGGAACGACTCGAACGGGAACAGAGGCTCGAGGCCGCAAAGCGGGCCTTGGAGCAGGAACTGGCCGAGCAACTGGCCGAGTTGCAGAAATCGCTCGAGGAGGAGATTGAACAGGGCCTGGTGACGCTCGAGCGGGCAGAGGGCAGGATCATCATCCGTATCCACGAGCAGGGCTCGTTCGGCTCCGGCAGCGCGCGTCTCGATCCCAGCTTCCACCAGGTGATGGCGAAGATCAGCCGCGTGCTGGCGACGAGTCCGGGCCAGATCACGGTCACCGGGCACTCGGATAACATCCCGATCAGCACGGGCAGATTTCGTTCCAACTGGGAACTGTCGTCGGCGCGTGCCGTTACCGTTCTGCACTCAATGTTGCGCAACCCGGACATCGCCGAACCGCGCGTGATCGTGCAGGGTCTCGCCGACACACAACCGCTGGTGGCCAACGACAGTCCGCAGAACCGGGCGAGAAACCGGCGCGTGGAACTGATTTTGACGCGCGGCCTCGATGAAAACTTCGATGACTTGGACGGCCTGCAGGAACCGCAGCAACGATGAGCACAGGCGACAGAGTATGACGGCAGAGAATCCCCCAACTACGCAAGCGGCCGAGCGGCGCAGTTTTTTTCGCATCGACGATACCGTGCGGTTGAGCCTGAGGCGCGTGCCGGCCGAGGAACTCGAGGGCCGCCTCGACCGGCTGGATCACGGTCTCGCCGGCAACTTCACGGTGATGTCCAGTCTCGCGGCGATCACCGCACAGATGACGATGGGCCTGCGTCGGATAGAGAAACGGGATCCCGAACTGGCCGCCTATCTGCATGCGGTCGACCAGAAGATCGAGGTGATCGGGCGCGCCCTGATCGCGCAGGAACCCGAACTTTCGGTCGAGGAAGCGGTTCCGGTGAACCTGAGCGCCGGTGGGATGTGCGTCGGCGTCGATGAACCCTTCGAGCCGGGCACGTTGCTCGAGGCCCGGATGCTGCTTTTCCCGTCGTTTACCGGCCTTGTGATCTACGGCAGCGTCGTCGAGAGCAATCCCGCACCGGAGGACGAGGTGAGGGGGTGCTACCGGCACCTGGCCAGGATCGAGTTCACCCATATCCGCGAGCAGGACCGCGAACTGCTGATCCGCCACCTGCTGCGGCGCCAGAGCGCCCAGCTTCGCGATCAACAGGGCGACGGCCGGGCATGACGCATCAAAGGCCTGAACCGGAGGATCTGAAGGAGGCGTTGGCCGCGGCCGCGCACATGCGGTCCGCTGGCGAAGACCCGCAGCATGTCGCCAGGTGGTTTATCCATTTCCACCGGCGTTGCCAGGGACTGGAGGCCCTGCTGCAGATTACCGACCGCTATCTGCGTTTCGGGATGTCGGAGCACGAACTCTCCGAGATGCGCCTGCTGTTGTCGCGCCTGCGCGAGGGCGAGTTGTCTGCCGACAGCCGCGGCCAAGTCGACCGCACCTTGCCAATTTGACGTCAACGGCACTGACTTCGGTGTTGACGCCCCATTAAGCCGAATGGCACTTACTTGGGGGGCGCAAGCGACAAGTTGGCCTGTTGATTCCGATCACTTCTTGCGCAAAACGCCGTGAATACCTCCCGGCAGGCTCGACGGTGGCGTCCATGCCGCGGATGTTTTCTCCGGAAACGACCGGAATCAGCTGAAGTAGTTGGCATTGCCGTTAAGCCAGCGCGATGGGCCGCGTGCAGCCTTGCGTCATGGTGCGCCCGCAGCCCTTGAAATCGGTGGCTGCGGCGCCAATCTGGCCGGTTAGCCATGGTGGTTCGAACGGCGTCCGCAAACGATCGGGTGCCCGGTCGATGCTTCTCTCGGCATTTGCCGATGTGGTAATATTTTGCGGTTAAAAAATCTTCGGGGACAACACAATGCCTTTTTACGAATATCGCTGCGGGTCGTGCGGTCACGAGTTCGAGGCCATGCAGAAGATGAGCGACGCCCCGCTGACCGATTGCCCGGAATGCGCTGGCGCCGAGCTGGTAAAGCTGGTTTCGGCGGCCGGTTTCCGACTCAAGGGCGGTGGTTGGTACGAGACCGATTTCAAGGGCGGTTCGAAGAAGAAGCCGGCCGACTCCACAACGAAGGACGCGTCGGGTGGCCACAGTTGCAGCACCGGATCTTGCCCCAGCTGCAACTGATTGCATCGCGTTCCGTATTCGACACGTTGAACTGAGGCGCCCCGACTCGGGGCGCCTCGTCTTTTCCAAGCCGGGAAAAAACCATGCGCAGCCATTATTGCGGCGAAGTGAACTCCGCCAACATTGACCAGACCGTTGAATTCAGCGGCTGGGTAAACCGCCGTCGTGACCATGGTGGCGTCATCTTCATAGACCTCCGCGATCGCAGCGGGCTGGTACAGGTGGTCTACGACCCCGATCTGCCGGAGGTGTTCGCGACTGCCGAACAGGTGCGCAACGAGTTCGTGGTCCGGGTCAAGGGTCGGGTACGTGCGCGTCCCGAGGGCACCGTGAATCCGGATCTGCCGACCGGTGAGATCGAGGTGCTCGGCAAGGAACTCGAGATCCTCAACCGTGCCGAAACCCCGCCATTCCAGCTCGACGACGACGACACCTCGGAGGAACTGCGCCTGCGTTATCGCTATGTGGACCTGCGCCGGCCGCTGATGCAGGAACGCATCATGCTGCGCGCGCTGGCCACGCGCACGTTGCGCCGTTTTCTGGACGATCAGGGCTTCCTCGATATCGAGACCCCGATGTTGACCAAGGCGACGCCCGAGGGTGCGCGCGATTATCTGGTGCCGAGCCGCGTTCACGCAGGCAAGTTCTTCGCGCTGCCGCAGTCGCCGCAGTTGTTCAAGCAGCTGCTGATGATGTCGGGCATGGATCGCTACTACCAGATCGTGCGCTGCTTCCGCGACGAGGACCTGCGTGCCGACCGGCAACCGGAATTCACCCAGCTCGACCTCGAGATGTCTTTCATGGACGAGGACGAGATCATGGGGGTGATGGAGGCGATGATCCGCGACCTGTTCGACAACGCGCTGGACGTGCAGTTGCCGGACCCGTTTCCCCGTATGAGTTATGCCGAGGCGATGCGGCGTTTTGGCTCCGACCGGCCCGATTTGCGTTGCCCGCTGGAGTTGTTCGACATCGCCGACCTGATGGACAACGTCGAGTTCAAGGTGTTTGCAGGGCCCGCCAAGGATCCGAAGGGTCGTGTGGTTGCGATGCGCGTGCCCGGGGGTGGCGAGCTGAGCCGCAAGGACATCGACGAGTACACCAAGTTCGTCGCCATCTACGGCGCCAAGGGGCTGGCCTACGTGAAGGTCAACGATGCCGCGCAGGGGCGCGAAGGCCTGCAGTCGCCGATCCTGAAGTTTCTGCCGGACAGTGCGGTCGAGGGCATCATGCAGCGCACCGGTGCTGAAACCGGTGATCTGGTGTTCTTCGGCGCCGACAAGGCCAACATCGTCAACGAGGCGCTCGGTGCGCTGCGCGTGAAGCTCGGCCACGACCTTGGGTTGATGTCGCAGGACTGGCAGCCGCTGTGGGTGGTCGATTTTCCGATGTTCGAGTGGGACGAGGGCGAGGGCCGCTGGCAGGCGCTGCACCATCCATTCACGGCGCCCAAGGCGGAACATGTCGGCCTGTTGGAGACCGCGCCGGGTGATACCCTGTCGCGTGCCTACGACATGGTCATCAATGGTACCGAAGTAGGCGGAGGCTCGGTGCGTATCCATCAGGAGGCGGTCCAGCAACAGGTGTTTCAGCTGCTCGGCATCGACGAGCAGGAGGCCGAGGAGAAATTCGGTTTTCTGTTGACCGCATTGAGGTACGGTTGCCCGCCACACGGCGGACTGGCATTCGGCCTCGACCGTCTGGTGATGCTGATGAGCGGCGCCAGCTCGATTCGCGACGTCATGGCCTTCCCGAAGACCCAGAGCGCCAGTTGTCTGCTGACCCAGGCGCCGTCCGAGGTCAGCCAGGCTCAGTTGCGCGAGCTGCATCTGCGCCTGCGCAAACCACAATCCGAGGCGGCTACCGCCGCGGATGCCTGAGGCGGCACCGACAGCGGATTCCTACAAGCGGCCGGAGTCCGTGCTGGTCCTGGTGTGCACCCGCGCCGGTGAGGTACTTCTGTTGGAGCGCACCCGGCCGCACGGTTTCTGGCAGTCGGTCACAGGGTCGCTCGACTGGGGCGAGTCGGCCCCGGCCGCTGCGGCGCGCGAACTTGCGGAAGAGACCGGCCTGCTTGCCGGATCGCGGTTGTTCGATCTGCGCAAGGGTGAGCGTTTCCGGATCATCCCGCCGTGGCGTGCCCGCTATGCACCATCGGCGCATGTCAATCGCGAGCACTGGTTCGTATTCGAACTGCCCGGCCGACGCACTGTTCGGCTGAATCCCAGGGAGCATCGCCAGTGTCGCTGGCTGGGCGCCGAGGAGGCGGCGCGGCGCGCAAGCTCCTGGACCAACAGGAAGATCATTCGCGAATGGATGCTGCGCCGACACAGTGGACTCACCACGTCCTGAGCCGACCCCGTTACGCAGCGGGCCTCAGGTGCAGGCGGCGCCGGCCCCGCGCCTACCAGTCGTCGTGTGAGCGCTTTGCTGCGGCCGGGGCGGGCGGCGGGTTCGGCGAGTTGGGCACGATGCCGATCTCGTCGCCCGGATCGAGCCTCGTGAATGGCTCGGCGAATTGTTTGTTCACGGTCACCCGTACTGCATCGTCGGCCAGCAGGTACCCGCGGTCGCCTTTGACCCGACGCAGCCAGGCAAGCAGCTGCTCGACCGTTTCGACCCCGGCCGGTGGCGTGAGGTCTTCCGATTCCTTGCGCAGCTGTTTCGCCAGATAGTTGAAATACAGCACCCTGATCTTGCGTTCGGCCTCCGGGGCGCCGGCCAGCCGGGCACCGCTGCGGTCGTAGCCGGTCGCCGCCAGGCGGTCGAGGTAGGCTTGCCAGTTCTTGACCTGGTTTATGCCGAGATCGTACAGCGTCTCCCAGGAGTAGATGCCGGTGTCGTGGCCGTCGTCAAATGCAATGCGGATCGCATAGCTGCCCTGGGGTTCGATGCGGTCGATATTGACGTCTTCCTTACCGGTCTCGGGCGACCGCCGGCTGGTGACCTCGGCTGCATGGGAATTCACCCGCAGGTATTCACATGGCAGGGAGAAGGTCCTGCCGTCGGAAAAGCTGATATTCAACAGCCGGGACTTCCGGTGCAGGTTGATCTCGGTCGGTATCGGGCCTTTCGGTTGCTCGCTCACGCCTGTTCTCCATCGCGGGGAGCGAGATGGTTACATGCCCGCCGGGGGGGTTCAACTCGGCAGGGCCTGAGGGATTCCGCCCTTGCGCCGGCCGCTGTCATCTTGACCACCTGAGTTCAGTCCTGCAATCGCGCCCGATGGCCATCGGGCGCCCCGTGGATCATCGCGTCCCGCGTGACTTCCGTCTCGCGCGCTGTCGCCAGGCCGAGGCGGTGATAAAATCCTGAAATCCGCGCGGTTTCGCGCCCGGTTCCAGGTATTGCAACGAGGTAGGGGCATGGCAGGTCACAGCAAATGGGCCAACATCAAGCACAAAAAGGCCGCCAACGACAAGGCACGCGGCAAATTGTGGTCGAAACTGATCCGTGAGGTCACGGTCGCGGCGAAAGAGGGCGGCGGTGACATCAATGCCAACCCACGCCTGCGTCTGGCGGTGGACAAGGCGCGTGGCGCCAACATGCCGAACGACACGGTCGAGCGCGCGATCAAGCGTGGTGCCGGCGGTGAAGACGACGCCAACTACGACGAGATCCGTTACGAGGGCTATGGGCCGAGCGGCGTCGCGGTCATCGTCGACTGCCTGAGCGACAATCGTAACCGCACCGCCTCCGAGGTGCGCCACGCCTTCACCAAGCATGGCGGCAATCTGGGCACCGACGGTTCGGTCGCCTACATGTTCAACAAGAAGGGCATCATCAGTTACGGGCCGGGTGCCGATGAGGACTCGATCATGGAGGCTGCGCTGGACGGCGGTGCCGAGGATGTCGTGGCCAACGACGACGGCTCGATCGATGTCTACACGACGCCTGACGACTTTTCCGACGTGCTGGCCGCGATGCAGGGGTCCGGCCATGCGCCGGACCATGCCGAGGTGACCTTCGAGGCCGATACCGGTTCGCCGCTGGACCAGGACGGGGCCGAGAAGCTGCTGCGCCTGGTCGAGTTCCTCGAGGATCTCGACGACGTGCAGGACGTCTACACCAATGCCGACATCGCGCCGGAGATCATGGAAGCGCTCGACGCGTGACGCGCGTACTTGGCATCGACCCCGGCTCCCGGGTAACCGGCTACGGTGTGATCGAGACCGACGGTGTGCGTAGTCGGCACCTCGGATCGGGCTGCATCCGGACCGCTTCCGGCGGCTTCCCGGGACGCCTGGGCGAGATCTTCACCGGGATTCGCGCGGTACTGGACGAATGGCGGCCGGGTGAGGTCGCGATCGAGCAGGTGTTCGTGTCGCGCAACGCCTCGTCCGCACTGAAGCTGGGCCAGGCGCGCGGCGCGGCGATCAGTGCGATCGTCACGCTGGACCTGCCGGTCTTCGAGTACACCCCCGCGGCGGTCAAGCAGGGCCTGGTCGGCAACGGCCGGGCCGAAAAGGAGCAGGTGCAGCACATGGTGCGGGTGATCCTGGGCATGCAGGGCCGGTTGGCGCTGGACGAGTCGGACGCGCTGGCGATTGCGCTGTGCCACGCGCACAGTTACGCGACCCGGCGCCAGATCGAGGCGGCCCAATGATCGGACGCCTGCGCGGCAGAATTCTCAGCAAGCAGCCGCCTTTCCTGCTGCTGGACGTCAATGGCGTCGGCTACGAGATCGAGGCGCCGATGTCGACTTTCTACGTGCTGCCGCATGGCGACGAGGCGGTCACGCTGCACACCCACCTGTCGGTGCGCGAGGACGCCCACGTGCTGTACGGTTTTGCACGCGAGAACGACCGCACCCTGTTCCGTGCCCTGCTCAAGGTCAGCGGGGTCGGCGGCAAGATGGCGCTCGGCGTGCTGTCCGGCATGACCGCCGAGGAGTTCAGTCAGGCGGTCCAGTCCGGTGACATCGCGGGGCTGACCCGGCTGCCCGGCGTGGGCAAGAAGACTGCCGAGCGCCTGGTGATCGAGATGCGGGACAAGCTCGACAAAGTCTCAGGCGGAGGCGGCGACGCCGTTGTCATGATTGCCGGCGGTGGCCCGGCGGCGGCCGATCAGGATGCCGTCAGCGCCCTGATCGCGCTGGGATACCGGCCTCCCGAAGCCAGCCGCATGGTCAGCAAGGTGTTCCAGGAAGGCATGGACACCGAGGCGATCATCCGGGCGGCGCTGAAGGGCAGCGTGCCGTAGGCCAGGCGGTTTGTAATGGGTCGTCTGCAGATTGTCCGTTCTTAGCACTCGTAGCAGCGCCCGGGTTTCGACATAATCACGCGATGCAAGACGCAGATCGCCTTATCAGTGCCCAGTCCGCTACCGAAGACGTGGCGATCGACCGTGCCATCCGGCCTAAGACGCTGGCCGAGTACGTCGGTCAGCCCGCGGTGCGTGAGCAGATGGAGATCTTCATCCCGGCCGCACGCGATCGTGGCGAGGCGCTCGATCATGTGCTGATCTTCGGCCCGCCCGGACTCGGCAAGACCACGCTTTCACACGTCATCGCCAACGAGATGGGCGTCAACCTGCGCCAGACCTCCGGCCCGGTGCTCGAGCGTCCGGGCGATCTGGCCGCACTGCTGACCAATCTCGAACCGCACGATGTGCTGTTCGTCGACGAGATCCATCGTCTGAGCCCGGTCGTCGAGGAGGTGCTGTATCCGGCGATGGAGGACTATCAGCTCGATATCATGATCGGCGAGGGGCCGGCCGCGCGTTCGATCAAGGTCGATCTGCCGCCGTTCACGCTGGTCGGGGCGACCACCCGGGCCGGGCTGCTGACTTCGCCGCTGCGCGACCGCTTCGGCATCGTGCAGCGCCTGGAGTTCTATACCGAGGCCGAGCTGGCGCGGATCGTGCTGCGCTCGTCCGCTATTTTGGGTGTCACCATCGACGAGGCCGGTGCGGCCGAGATCGCGCGCCGTGCGCGCGGGACACCGCGCATCGCCAACCGTCTGCTGCGCCGGGTGCGTGACTATGCACAGGTCAAGTCGCACGGCGAGGTCACCGTCGAAGTGGCGGATGCCGCGTTGCGCATGCTCAAGGTCGACCCGAACGGTTTCGATCAGATGGACCAGCGGCTGCTCAGGGCGGTGATCGAGCGATTCGACGGTGGGCCGGTCGGTGTCGACAATCTGGCTGCGGCGATCGGCGAAGAGCGTGGGACCATCGAAGACGTGCTCGAACCCTACCTGATCCAGCAGGGTTTCCTGATGCGCACCCCGCGAGGCCGAATGGCGACGCGTGCCTCGTATCTCCACTTTGGTATGAAGCCGCCGCGCTCGGCCGATTCCCAGGACCTGTTTGCCGACCTCGCAGACGACTGAAGTATTTTGCAAGCGATCACTCACAGCAGGGCAACCCCTTGAGCGTTTATGAATGGCCGGTCCGGGTGTACTACGAGGATACCGATGCCGGCGGTGTGGTGTACTACGCCAATTATCTGAAATTCATGGAGCGGGCCCGCACCGAGTGGCTGCGCCTGCTGGGATTCGATCAGGCGACTCTGATGCGCGACGCCGCGATCCTGTTCGCGGTTCGCCGGGTCGATATCGACTACCTTATGCCGGCGCGCCTGGATGACGAACTGCTGGTCGAGGCGATGATAGACACCGTTGGCAGGGCCAGCCTGACCTTCCGCCAGCGTATCCTGCGACCCCCCGGCGACCTGATCTGCAAGGCAACCGTGAAAATCGTCTGCCTGGACGGCAACACGTTCAGGCCGACGGCGATACCCGGCAATATCCTCGAGAACATCCAAGATGCACAGCACTGATCTGTCGTTCGTCAGCCTGATCCTCAATGCCAGCCTGGTGGTCCAACTGGTGATGGCGCTGCTGGTCGTGGCCTCGGTGCTCTCCTGGACCATTATCTTCGACCGCTCGCGGGTGCTGAAGCGGGCGCAGCGCGAGGCCGAGGAGTTCGAGAACCGCTTCTGGTCGGGAGGCGACCTGGGCGATCTGTACCGTGCGGTCGACCGCGACCGCGAGACATTGCGCGGCAGCAGCGCTATCTTCCATGCCGGCTTCCGCGAGTTCGTGCGTCTGCGCGAAAATCCCGGCGTCGAACCGATGGCGCTGGTCGAGGGCGCGCGGCGGGCGATGCGCGTCGCAGTCAGCCGTGAGCTCGATACCCTGGAAAACCACCTGTCGTTTCTCGCCACGGTCGGCTCGACCAGCCCTTACGTCGGGCTGTTCGGCACCGTGTGGGGCATCATGAATGCATTCCACGCGCTGGGTAACGTCAAGCAGGCGACCCTCAACCTGGTCGCGCCGGGTATCGCCGAGGCCCTGATCGCGACCGCGATGGGTCTGTTCGCGGCGATCCCTGCGGTGGTCGCGTACAACAAGTACGCCAACAGCGTGCAGCGCCTGGAGAATCGCTACGATGATTTCGTTGAGGAGTTCTCCAATATCCTGCAGCGCCAGGCCCACACGCGGGCGAGGACACGCTAGGCCATGGCTCACCGGCAGAAGACGCGCCGCCCAATGGCTGAGATCAACGTCGTCCCCTATATCGACGTGATGCTCGTGCTGTTGGTGATCTTTATGATCACCGCGCCGCTGCTCACCCAGGGCGTCAAGGTCGAACTGGTCGAGGCGGACGCCAAGCCGATCGAGGAGGACGCAAAGCGACCGCTGGTGGTCAGCGTGGAGGCCGATGGCACCTGGTCGATTACCTACGACGACGACCGGGTTCAGCGGGTCGATCAAGAGGATCTGCTACTCAAGAGCAGCGCGATCATCAGGAACAACCCGGGTATCCCGGTGCTGATCAAGGGTGACAAGGCGGTCGTCTATGATCGTGTCGTGCGCGCGATGGTGATCCTTCAGCAGGCCGGCGCACCGAGCGTCGGGTTGATCACCCAGCCGCCCGAGGAGCCCTAGTGGGCTGTGCGGCGCCCGGAAAGACCATGCAATCTGAGACGGCATAGGAAGTAGCGCGTGCTGGCTGTACTGCGACGCAACCCGATAGCGCTTCTGTTGGCCATCCTGCTGCATGTTGCGCTGGCCGTATTCCTGATTTACGAGGTCGCGTGGCGCGACGAGGTGAAGCCGATCGGTGCCGACGTCGATGTGGTGCAGGCGCGGCTGGTCGACCAGCGCAAACTGGATGCCGAGCGGGAGCAGCGCGAGGCCGCGCAGCGGGCCAAGGTCGAAGAGGCGGCCGCGGCCAGACGTGTGGAACAGGAAGAGCGCGAGGCCGTGGAAAGGCGCCGCGCAGAGGAGAAGCGCAAGCTCGTCGAGATCGAACAGCAGCGCAAGCAGCGCGAGCAGGAAGAGGCACGCAAACAGGCCGAAGAGAAGAAGCGCGCCGAGGCGGAGAAGAAGCGCCTGGTGGAACTCGAGCGGAAGAAGGCAGAGCAGAAGAAGAAGCAAGAAGCGGAGAAGAAGCGCCTCGCGGAACTCGAGAAGAAGCGCAAGCTCGAAGAACAGAAGCGCGAAAAGGAGGCGGCCCAAAAAAAGGCCAAGGAGAAGGCTGAGCGCGAGGCCAAGGAGAAGGCCGAGAAGGAGCGCCAGGAGCGTGTCGCGAAGGAGAAAGCCGAGGCCGAGCGTAAGCGTAAGGTGGCTGAGGACAGGGCCAGGGCACAACGCGAGGCGGAACTCGCAGCGCAGTTCGCGGCCGAGCAGGATGCCTCGGAGCAGGCCAGAGTACTGGGACTGATCCAGTCCAAGGTGCAGCGCAACTGGCTGCGTCCGCCCGGCACCGAGGGACTCAAGTGCAAGGTGCGGGTGCGGCTGGGTCCGAGCGGGTCGGTGTTGCTGGCCACCGTGGTAGAGTCCAGCGGCAACATCGCCTTCGATCGATCGGTCGAGGCCGCGGTCCGCAAGGCCGATCCATTGCCGATGCCCAGGTCGCAGCGGCTGGCCGCGCTGTTTCGTGACCTGATCTTCGAATTCGTACCCAGCAACTGAGCAATCGTGTCGTTATGAAAAAGCTCCTCATTCTGATCCTGCTGTTCGTGGTGGCGCTGCAGACCAAGGCTGCGCCTTTGACCATTGAGATCACCCAGGGCCTGGAGGGCGCGCTGCCAGTCGCGGTGGTGCCGTTCGCCTGGCGTGGTGACCAGGGCGCCCCGCCGCCGCACGAGGTGGGCGGGATCGTCGCTGCCGACCTGGGGCGCAGTGGCCGCTTCAAGCCGCTGCCGACCGAGGATATGCTGTCAAAGCCGTCGCGCGGTGATCAGGTCGACTTCCGGGACTGGCGCGCATTGAATGTCGACAACCTGGTGATCGGCGAAATCAGCCCGAACGGCCCCGGCGGCTATCTGGTGAAGTTTCACCTGTACGACGTGTTCCGCGGTGAGCAGCTCACCGGTTACAGCATTCCGACCACCGAGCGCGATCTGCGTGCCACCGCGCACCGAATTGCCGACATCGTCTATGAGACGCTGACCGGGCAACCGGGCGCGTTCGCCACGCGTATCGCCTACGTCACCTCGATACGCGGCGGCACGGGAAAGGCCAGGACCGAACAGGTGGAGTTGCGCATTGCCGACGCCGATGGCTATGGGGCGCAGACGATCGTGTCCTCGAAGGAACCGATCATGTCGCCGGCCTGGTCGCCCGATGGCCGCAAGATTGCCTACGTCTCGTTCGAGAACGCGCAGCCGTCGGTCTGGGTGCAGGAGGTGTTCACCGGAAAGCGCGAGAAGCTCACTTCGTTCAAGGGTATCAATGGCGCTCCGGCGTGGTCGCCGGACGGGCGCTCCCTTGCGCTAACGCTGTCCAAGGATGGCAACCCGGACATCTTCGTGATGGATGTCGCGCGACGCAGCCTGCGCCCGATTACGCGCCATCGGGCGATCGACACCGAACCGGCCTGGTCGCCGGACGGCAGCTCGCTGGTATTCACCTCTGATCGCGGCGGGGCCCCGCAGATCTACCAGGTCTCGGTAAATGGCGGCGAGCCCGCGCGGGTGACCTTCGAAGGCCCGTACAATGCGCGTGCCTCGTTCGCACCGGACGGCCGACTGCTCGGCATGGTCACACGCGTCGACGGCAATTATCGGATTGCCACCCTGGACCCGAAGACGCGCGATTTGCGTATTCTGAGCACGGGTCGACTTGATGAATCACCCAGTTTCGCGCCAAATGGCAGCATGCTAATTTACGCCACGCGCGCCGGTGGCAAGGGTGTGCTCGCCGCTGTGTCGACCGACGGACGGGTACAACAACGCCTTCGCCTGCAGGAAGGTGACGTGCGGGAGCCGGTCTGGTCTCCCTATCTCAAAAACGAGAGGAATCGCTAAATGAAGTCCAAGAGTCTGGCCTGCCTGGCCGTCGCTATCGTGGTGTTGCTTGTCGGCGGTTGCGCGAGTACCGGCGGCGAAGGAGATCCGGGTGCATCTGTCGAAGATTATGGCAGTGGCACTGGGGCCTATACCTCCGGGGCCAGCCAGGGGGGCGCGTGGACCGGGAGTGCGCTCGAGGACCCGAGCAGCCCTCTCTACACCAAAACCATCTACTTCGATTTCGACCAGAGCACGGTCCGCAGCGACTACATCGAAGTCCTGCGTGCGCATGCCTCTTATTTGATCAGCAGTCCCTCGACCACGTTGCTGATCGAGGGCCATGCCGACGAGCGTGGGTCGCGCGAATACAATATCGGCCTGGGCGAAAGCCGTGCCAACGCGATCAGGAATTTCCTCGAGGCCGAGGGAGTCTCCCCGTCACAGATCAACACCATCAGCTACGGTGAAGAGCGCGCGGCCGCCTTCGGCAATGACGAGGCCTCGTGGTCCGAGAACCGTCGCGGCGTGCTGGTCTATTGACTGGGGATGACATGAGTGGTCCCTTGCGTAGCGTCGCACCGTTGCTTTGCCTTTTCCTGGCGGCCGCACCGGTGCACGCACTCTCGACTTCGGAGCGTCTCGACCTGCTGGAACGCCGGATCGGCCGCGTCACCGATCTGACGCTGCAACTCGATGAAATGCGCGCCGAGAACCGGCAGTTGCGTGGCCAGGTCGAAAATCTCGGGTACAAGATCGAGCAGCTCGAACGCAAACAGCGCGACATCTACCTGGATATCGACCAGCGGCTCGGCACGCCCGGCGGTGGAGGCGCCCCGGTCACCGGCACGCCATCGCGACCATCCGCGGCCGCTGCCGCGAAGACGCCGGCCCCGCCGCCCGCTGCAGGCGTCAGTCGCAAACAGATCGACGCCGAGTACCACGCTGCCTATGCGCTGCTCAGCCCGCAGCAAAAACGCTATGAAGAGGCGGCCAAGGCGTTTGCGGAATTTGTCGCGAAATATCCGCAGGATGAGCTGACGCCCAATGCGCAGTATTGGCTGGGCGAGGCGTACTACGTGTCGCAGCGCAACCAGGACGCACTGCAGGCGTTCGAGGTGGTCGTCGAAAAGTATCCCGATAGCACCAAGGCACCGGGTGCCTTGTTCAAGGTCGGTCGCCTGCAGCAGGCCGCCGGCAATCAGGATGCCGCGCGCGCCAGCTACCGGCGGGTCGTCAAGGATTATCCGGATGCCCCCGCCGCCGGCCTTGCCCGGCAGAAGCTGGAACAGCTCGGCGGTTAGCGTCCGTGTAGATGCCACGGCTGCGTATCACCGAGATCTTTCATTCGCTGCAGGGCGAGGGCGCGAGTGTCGGCTGGCGCACCGTTTTCGTCCGCCTGACCGGCTGTCCGTTGCGTTGTGGCTATTGCGACACCGCCTATGCCTTCAAGGGCGGGGAGTGGTGGGAGATCGACGCGGTACTCGACAAGATCGCGGGCTTCTCGGCGCGGCATGTCACCGTCACCGGCGGTGAACCGCTCGCGCAGCCGGACTGTCTGACCCTGCTCACCGTACTGTGCGAGGCCGGCTACCGCGTATCGCTCGAGACCAGCGGTGCGCTGGACGTATCGGCCGTCGACCCGCGCGTGGTCAAGGTCATGGATCTGAAGACGCCCGGCTCGGGCGAGTGCGACAGGAATCGTTACCTCAACGTCGAGCATTTAAGGGCCGGCGACCAGGTGAAATTCGTGATCGGCGACGCCGCCGACTACGACTGGGCCCGCGAGCAGCTCGGGCGCTGGGATCTGCCGGCGCGTTGCGAGGTGCTGTATTCCCCCGTCGCCGGCGATATGCCCCCGGCACAGCTCGCCGACTGGATCCTGCGTGATCGCCTGGACGTGCGCTTTCAGGTCCAACTGCACAAGATCCTTTGGGGCAACGAGCCGGGGCGATGAGTTGATGAGCGAAATCGAAACCAGGGCCGTGGTCCTGCTGTCCGGCGGGCTGGACTCCGCCACCGTGCTGGCGATGGCGCGCGCCGAGGGTTATGTCTGCCACGCGCTCAGCCTCGACTATGGTCAGCGTCACCGCGCGGAGCTGGCGGCCGCGCGGCGGGTGGCCACGGCGCTCGGGGCCGTCGAGCATAAGGTATTGCCCCTGTCCCTGGATGCGATCGGCGGTTCGGCCCTGACCGATACCTCGATCGCAGTGCCGGCACCGGGCGGTGAGGGTATCCCGGTCACTTATGTGCCGGCCCGCAATACCGTCTTCCTGGCGTTGGCGCTGGGCTGGGCCGAGGTGCTGGGCTCCACCGATCTGTTCGTCGGCGTCAACGCAGTCGACTATTCCGGTTACCCGGATTGCCGGCCGGTCTTCATCGAGGCCTTCGAACGCCTGGCCAATCTGGCGACCAAGGCCGGGGTCGAGGGCGGGTTATTCCGCGTGCACGCCCCATTGATCCAGATGAGCAAGGCCGAGATCATACGTGCGGGCGCCGGGCTCGGGGTCGACTATGCGCTTACCGTGTCCTGTTATCAGGCCGATGCAGAGGGGACCGCCTGCGGAGTATGCGACTCCTGTCGACTGCGCGCTGAGGGTTTTCATGCCGCCGGCATTCCGGACCCGACCCGGTATCGTGCCTAGCGTGGCCTAGCGGGCCATGCGAGGCGGCGGCGGCCGGGCGCTGCTTGCCGGATCAGGCGCCGTGAGGCCGTTGCCGAAAAGACTCTGCCGGTCGGAGCTGTCTGAAATCGGCCGCAAACGACTTGAGCGAGCCGATGCCTGCTGTATAATGCGGCCTCTTTGCTGGCGTCGTAGCCAGTTCAGCAAGTCAATGGGTCGTTAGCTCAGTTGGTAGAGCAGTTGACTTTTAATCAATTGGTCGCAGGTTCGAATCCTGCACGACCCACCAT
>CAWEET010000011.1:0-397560 GCA_963808165.1 uncultured Gammaproteobacteria bacterium
ACCCGAGTGCCAAAGTACGCGCCATGGCATCTACTCGGCGCTAGAAACGAACATCGAAACAACAGGCTTGCGCCCCGGTCGCGCTGCAGCCGACCTCGCTGACCTCTGCCTTTCGGCTGACCAGCTGGCGGAATATCCGCTCGAACGTGGCCGTATAGAAACCACATAGCGGCACCGTCGACTGCTCGCCACGCGCCAGTGGCGAGCCCCGGATGATCAACAGCATGCCATGACGATACGGCTGGTACGAAAAACCGCCACTGCCGGCAAAGGTCCAGGCGTGCGCCGCGATCGCCCGGGCCAAGACCCGCGATGCGAGAAAACCGGGCAGCAGGTGCAGAAGCATCCGGGCCGGGCGCGGAATCCGATGGCGCAACACATAGTCGCCGGTAAGCTGCCCGGCCAGCCGCGCGACCGCGGCAAAGGCTGCTGGCCCCAGTTGTGCTCGGCCGGTCCTGTGCAGCGCGATCACCTCGGTCTCATCGACCATGGCCCCCGGGGGATCGTCGAGGTATTGGGCCAGCCCTGCGGCGACAAACAATGCTCGCGTTGCCATGTGCCCATGCTGCGCATCCATGGCCTCGGCCAGGCGGGTGATGGCATTCGGACCGATGCGACCGGACGGCGGCGCTGCGCCGGCAAGCCCCACTTCGGCCGGCAACGGCAGAACCGACCCGTGGCCCAACGATCGTGATGTCGCGTCCATCGCGCGTCACGCAGTGGTCGTGGTCGGCACTTCGCGGTCGACACGTGTCGTCAGCGCCGCGAGCGCCTCGTCATCCAACTGCTCGTCGGTACCGCCGCAGGCCTTGATGACGGTCTCTCGCCCGGCCGCCTTTCTTTCGATCGACTGCAGTTTGACCGCGGCCTTGCGTTCTGATTTCTTACGCTGCTGCTCGACCAGCGCCTCCCAATCGGCCGTCTGCGCCGGGGCAATTTTACGCGTCTCGTCAAAGTGAAAGTCGACCCCTCTCTTCGACTGTGGCCCCCAATAGCCGACCTTGCCGAGATCGTAGAAGGTGCGTTGCACGCCGGCCTTGAGGAAGGCCTTGAGGCAGCCCAGCAGGTAGCGGCGCCGGTAACCGGTGCCACGCCATGGGTAGTGAAACAGCGCCTTGTTCATATAAAAACGCCGATAGTTATGCATCACACGATCGAGCAGCGTTGCCCGGTCCATCGCCGCCGGTTTCATGATCGGCGTGACAAAGTTGTACTTCTCGAAATCGAATACCTCGACCTTGTCGCCGAGTTCCTGGAACAAGGGCGAGAACGGCCATGGCGTGTACATCGACCAGTTGGCCAGATCCGGGTTCCATTCCCGGGCGAAGCGATAGGTCTCCTCCAGGGTTTCTTTCGTCTCGTTGTCGAGGCCGACAATGAACTGCGCTTCGGTAAAGATATCGGCCTCGCGCAGCAGTTGGATCGCGCGCTTGTTCTGCTCGACCTTGGTTTCCTTGTTGAACAGATCGAGTTTCATCTGCGCGGCCGCCTCGGTGCCCAACGAGACATGCACCAGGCCGGCCTTTCGGTACAGCGACAGATACTCAACATCGCGCATGATGTCGGTAACCCGGGTGTTGATGCCCCACTGCACCCTGTCCGGCAGGCCGCGCGCGATCAGTTCTTCGCAAAAGGCGATGAACTTCTTGCGGTTGATCGTCGGCTCCTCGTCGGCGAGGATGAAGAAGCCGACATCGTGATCATTGACCAGCGTCTCGATTTCGTCGACCACGGCCTTCGGATCGCGTACGCGATAGTCGCGCCAAAATTTCCATTGCGAGCAGAATGAACAGGTGAACGGGCAACCGCGCGCCATGTTCGGAATCGCCACACGTTTGTTCAGCGGGATATAGATGTACTTTTCCCATTCCAGAATCGACCAGTCAGGCGTGAGCCCGTCGAGGTTCTTGATGGTCGGCGCCGCCGGCGTCGAGACGATTTCACTGTCCTCGCGATAGGCCAGGCCCTTGATCTCACCGCGGTCCGAAGGCCAGCGCCCCTCTTCCACCGCCCGAACGAATTCGACGAAGATCTCTTCGCCCTCACCGCGTACGATCGCATCGATCCAGGGGGCCTCAGACAGTACCTGGTTGAACATGAAGGTGGCGTGAACGCCACCCAGCACCGTGACGCTGGCGGGATTGACTTCCTTGGCGATCTGCAACGCCCGCTCCGCCTTGTAGATCGACGGGGTGATGGACGTCGCGCCGACGATATCGGCCTTGGCGGCGACCAGCCGGGCGCGCAGATCCTCATCATCCAAATCGTTGGTCATCGCATCGATGAACTGGATATCGCTAAAACCCGCGGCCTTGAGTGGCCCGGTCAGATAAGCGGCCCAGGCCGGTGGCCAGTTACCGGCGATCTCGGCACCGCCGGAGTGATAATTGGGATGAATCAGGACGATGCGCATGGTGTTTCTCCCCGGAACAAAGACCGCAAGTCGGCATGACGACACAGTCGACCGATCAAGTGTCTTTTAAGAATGACACCTTATTTGTCTTTTTTTATTGACACACATCAAGCGGCGCAGTTACAGGCAGATCTGCCCACCAGCATCGAGGGGCGGGTAGAGGACGGCAATCGGTGGAAACGCGCCGCTACCCTATCGCAACGTGCGACGGGGACCGGAAAGGAACCCGCGGTTCGGAAACTCCCGGAAAACCGCGCGAAACCGGCTATTGCATCGCGCGGAACAGCAGCATCAGGCGCTTGGCCTGGGTGAGTTCCTCGAGAAACCGCCGCGGTTCGGCCTTGTTGAACAGAAAATCGCTGAACCCTGGCAGTCGATCGACCTCGATACCATCGAGGTCGAGAAAACCCATGCGCCAGTCAGCGAATTCACGCGACTCGATAGGACCCTCGAACATCACCTGAATCCGATGATGGTGCGGGTCGCGCTGAATGCTCTCAAACACCTGGCGCACGTTTTCCGTATCACCTTCCAGCACCTGGAAGAACGAATCGTCCCGGTGCAGCAACAATCCGGTGATGCCGAGCGCCTTATTTCGACCGGACGCATGCCTGAGCAAGGTTGCAAGATCGTCGGGGTTCATCGGCTGGGTTTCGGTACTGACGTAACCGAGATGAAAAGGCATGGCGGATCCTGCAGGTGGCAATAGGAACACGGCCGTATTGGGCAAGCCGCCTTGGGAGTCTACGCCCATTTTCGCATTCGCGCCGAAAAATCATTGCGCCGTATCGCTGATCTGAGCAAGGAATCGAGGCTAATTTGTTCGACGAAACGGCCCCTAGGCCCAGCGCCGAGGCGCTTCGGGCCATCGGATGCGTCGGCTGTATCGCGACCTTGTCCTGTCGAAATAAGTCCACTATAGTTGACACATTATGTGTTTAATTATTTAGACACTCGACAAACACCGCCCGGCCGACAAGCGCTGCCAGGGCCAGCACACAGAGTCCGAGGGCCTCGATCCCACGAGACCGCATCGTTCGAGCAAGAGGAGATATGTATGGAACAGGTCAGCGATTCCGGCGCATCCAATACCACGACAGAGCAGGCCAAGCGAGACACCTTGCTGACGCCGCGTTTCTACCGCACCGATTATGCGGCGATGGAAAAATTGGATATCTCGCCGGTTCAGGCCGAATGGGACGCCATGATGGCCGAGTTCCGGCGCGACAAGAATCGCGAACACTTCCGCAAAGAGGTCGACTTCGATGCGGAAACTCACGAACTCTCAGACGAACTGCGCGCGGAGTTCCTGGATTTCCTGGCCAGCTCGATCACAGCTGAATACTCAGGGTGCGTGCTTTATCAGGAAATCAAGAACAACGTCAAAAACCCTGAGATCGCCGAGCTGATGGGGGCGATGGCACGGGACGAGGCGCGCCATGCGGGTTTCATCAACAAGTCACTCAAACACCTGGGTGTCGCGGTAGATCTGGGCTTCCTCAAGCGGGCCAAGAAGTACACCTACTTCCGGCCCAAATTCATCTACTACGCGACCTATCTATCGGAAAAGATCGGTTACGCCCGCTATATCACCATCTATCGCCACCTCGAGCGGCATCCAGAGTACCGTTTCCACCCGATCTTCAAATGGTTTATGGAATGGTGCGACGATGAGTTTCGCCACGGCGAGGCGTTTGCACTGATCATGCGGGCCCACCCGCAGCTGTTGCGCGGCGTGAATGTGGCCTGGATTCGGTTCTTCCTGCTGGCGGTCTATGCAACCATGTATGTGCGCGATCATTCGAGGCCGCAGCTCTACCACGCGTTGGGCATGGATCCGACCGCGTTCGACTTCAAGGTATTCGACATCACCACGGCCATCAGCCGTCAGATCTTTCCACTGACGCTGGATACCGACAACCCGAAATTCCGTCGCGGCCTGGAAAAGCTTCGTGACATCAACCTCGCCGCGATGGCTGCCAAAGAACGCGGCGGTTTTGTCGGCCGCATCAACCAGGCACGCTACGCCATTGGCGGGGCATTGGTATTCGCCCGGCTCTACCTGTTGCCCGCCAAGCCCAATCAGGCACCGGACAGCGTGCGAATGGCACCGGCCTGGTAAACGGGCGACTGGACACACAAGGGCGCCTTACGAAAAATCGAGGTGGCCGCGCGGCACAGGGATGTGTCGCCATTTTCAGTCACAACAAGTGATTGAAAATGAAGGAAAGCGAAAACCGTATTTTTCACTTTTCCATATAAGGTCCCCACAAGTAACGACCCGCCCGGTCAATACCGTGGCAAGCCGTTTGTGCTTTAGGAGACAACTCGAGCGGCGGCCAGAAAACCAACCGCGAATTCAGTCCGAACCGATGCCGTAACGCGAGAGCTTCATGTAGAGGCTCTGCCGGCTCAGGCCAAGCATCTTGGCCGCCGCACTGCGATTACCCTCGGTGTTTGTCAACGCCGCCTCGATGTAGTGCCGCTCGAGTACACCCACGGTCTCACTAACCAACACCTTCAATGAGGCCTCGCCGAGACGGCCAGTCAACGACTGCAGAGAGCGCAGCAGCTGCAACTGATGATCTGTGCTTGCCGGTGTTTCCTGCGCCACAGGCGGAACATCGCTTGGCATCACATCTCCCTGTGCGGACGATTTCATAGGCATCGGCAGGGCTTTCAAGTAGTCCATCGCATGCCGAGGTCCAGCAAATGCGCCAGCAGGGCCAGCAGTAGCGCGCCGGCCAACCACCCCCACCACGCATCGGTAAGCGCCAGCCGGACGGCCAATAACAGCGCAGCGCCGGAGACCAGATTGGGCACCAGCATCGACGCCGAGGGCCCGCGACCGGTCATGCGGTGGTAGAACATCAGCGCAATCCCTTCCAGTGCGACAAGCACCAGAATCAGTTCGATCGCCAGACCGGTCGTGATGGCGTCGTAAATCAAATCGGTCCTAGGGCCGCACGACGCCGAGCAGATGCGCCAGATCCTTGAAAAATATGCGCATATGGGCAGCCGGTTTGGCACGCACGAGTCGCTTGTGCATATAGGCCTCCCAGGTCAGGTACTGCACGTCAGGGTCACGGCACATGCTCACGAACCGCTCGCGACGACGGTCGTTCGCATACCAGAATCGCTGCATCATACCGAGCACCCAGAACACCCTGCCGTGGCTGCGCATAAACCGCTTGCGCGCGAGCTTCAGCGCCGCGGGATTTGCGCTGCGCACGAACTCGGCGACCGCCTCGGCCGCCAACCTGCCGCCGGTCATCGCATAAAAAATACCTTCACCAGAGGCTGGCGCGACGACGCCGGCCGCGTCGCCGGCCAAAAGCACGTTCCGCCCGTCATCCCAGCGCCGCAGCGGTCGCAAAGGGATCGGCGCACCCTCGCAGCGGATCGTTTCGGCATCGCCCAGACGAATGGACTCACGCAGTTCACGCACCGCACCGCGCAGCGAAAAACCGCGCTGGGCCGTGCCCACGCCAATACTGGTCCTGTCGCCATGGGGAAACACCCAGGCGTAGAAATCAGGCGACAGTCTCCCCTGGTACCAGACGTCACAACGTTCCGGGTCGAAGTCGGCGTTGCTGCCGGCAGCGGGTGAATCGACGATTTCATGATAAGCCGACACACAGGGCATCTTGTCGGCACCCGGGATGCACTGGCGGGCCACCGGCGACTTGGCGCCGTCGGCACCGATCACGGCCTTGGCGGTTACCGACCATGCTTGCTTTGCCCCATGATCGTCGCGAGCGGTGTAATGCAGGCGTACGCGACCGTCAGCGATCCGTTCGACATTCTCGAACGTCGCGGTTCTTACCGTCGCGCCGGCCGCGCCCGCACGCTCACGCAGCCATGGATCGAACACCTCGCGATCCACCATGCCGACGAAACCACCCTCGATCGGCATATCCACCTCACGGTCGGCAGGCGACACCATGCGCGCCGAGCGAATCCGCGCGACCAGGAGATGCGGCGGGATGCCGAACTCCTCGATCAGCTTGGGTGGAATCGCGCCGCCACACGGCTTGATGCGCCCGCCCCGCTCGAGCAGCAGCACCCCGAACCCGGCGCGCGCCAGATCCATGGCCGCCGTGGCACCGGCCGGGCCGCCGCCGACGACAGCGACATCAAAGTTTTCATCTGCTTGCATAGCTGGGTCACCTCCCCTCTGCCAATTCGACCAGGCCCGCGTCGCCAAACACGGCCATCTCGTCGTCCCGCGCGACCTGCTGCGGCGCCCGCAGCGTCAGCGCCAGCAGGGCAGCGGCGACGAACAGACAGGCTTCGACGCAGAACACGATTCCATAGGCGGCTTCCGGTGTGCCCAGAAACGCCTTGGCGACATCCACCGCGACGGTGCCGAGAAAGCCCCCGAGCCCGAACGCGATAGCCTGAGCCGCACCCCAAAGACCCATGCGCAAACCCTCCCGGCGTTCACGACCGTGTCCGGCCAGCGCCATCATCGAACCAATCGCGGCCACGGCGAAGGCGCCATTGGCAACACCGAGCGCGAACACGCTGGCGTTAAGGGGCCAGTCCGGCGCCATGAATCCGCCGAATGCGATCATGAACAGGGCTACCGAGGACGCCAGGCAGCCGCCGACGGTCCAGTTGCGCAGCACGTTGTGCCGCGACCGCTTGAACAGGGTGCCGGTGACGGCAACCACCAGCATGCCGAGCAGCACGCCACCATGTTGTACCCCGGCCAATTGGGTCGACTCACCCGGTGTCATGCCAAACACGAGGCCGGCAAACGGCTCCAGGATCAGATCCTGGGCGCTGTAGGCAAGCATCGATACAAACACAAAGATCGTGAAACGCCGGGCCTCCTGTTCACGCCAGACCTCGGCCAGGGCGGCCCGAAACGGGGGTTTTTGCGCACTGTCCGAGGTTTCGGCAGTCGTGGGCTGAACACTCTCGCCTTCCAGGTTGCGCATCGCCAGCACCGTGACCAGCACGGCAATCAATGCCACTACCGAGGTCACGATAACCAGGCGTTGCGGCGAAAACGGATCGAGAAAGTGTCCGGCCATGCCGGCGGTGACGGCAAAACCGACGATCATCATGATCCAGACGATGGTGGCCGCAGCAGCGCGGCGACCGGCATCGACGCGCTTGGCGAGAAACACCAGCAGCGACGTCCCGCAGGCACCGACACCGAGTCCGATCATAATGAAGCCGAGCAGGGCCGTCGCCGTGCCCCAAAACACATCGACACCCATCAATGCCGTGCCGAGCGATGCGGTAATACCGCCAAGCGCCAGCACCAGCATGCCGCCGATGATCCAAGGCGTTCGACGGCCACCGACATCCGATCCATAACCGAAGCGCGGCCGGCTCATCTGGATCGCGTGATGCAGTGCCACCAGCGCACCCGGCAACATCGCCGGCAGTGCGAACTCGACCACCATGACGCGATTCATGGTCGACGTGGTCAATACGACGATCGCACCCAGTGCGGCCTGGATCAGACCCAAACGCACGATACCCAGCCAGCCCAGCGAAGTGAGAGACGACATCAGACGGCTCCTGTAACAAGTGAACGCACCGCAAACGCGCTGGCCAGCATTCCAAGCACATACAGGGTGACACCGGTGGCGTTGTACCAGGGGGCGAAGCGGCGCGGATCAGTCAACAGTCGGCGCATCGCGGCCAGCTGTGCCAGCAGTACGGCAACGACCAGCAACGCAAACGGCCACCGATCCCAGGCGATCAACAGGGCTATGACAATGACCTGCGGCAGCGCCATGGTCCAACAGGCCAGGCGTGCAGCACGCCCCGGGCCCAGTTGCGCCGGGATCGAGCGCACGCCCATCTGCCGATCACCATCGATCGCCTTGAAATCGTTGAGCGTCATAATGCCGTGGGCGCCGATGCTGTAGAGCAGCGCCAGCATCAGGATGCGCGCATCGGGCATCGCGCCACCGATCATCACCGCCGCGCCGGTTACCCAGGCAAGCCCTTCATAGGACAGGCCGACCGCGGCATTGCCCCACCAGCCGTTCAGTTTGAGGCGCAATGGTGGCGCGCTATAGGCCCAGGCCAGCAACATGCCGACGACGGTCGCGCCAAACACCCAAGGCCCCAGGAGAAATCCGACCAGCAACGCCAGCAGCGACCAGGCGACCGCAAAATAAAGGCCCCAGCGTCCGGGCACGCGTCCCGAGGGAATCGGCCGGCCCGGCTCGTTGATCGCGTCGACCTCGCGATCGCACCAATCATTGATGACCTGGCTCGCGCCGCACACCAAGGGTCCGGCCAGCAGCACGCCGAGCACGACCACGCCGATCTGTTCGAGTATCGGCATACCCGCGGACACCACACCGCACATGAAGGCCCACATCGGCGGAAACCAGGTCACCGGCTTGAGTAATTCGATCAGCGCGGCGGGTGACGGGCGCTGGCGAGGTTCGCGGAGAGCGGCGGTCGTTTGCATAAAGTGTAATGTAGTTTTGTCAGTTGACATTGTCAATTTTTATTGTCACTCGAGCCGGTGACGCGGTGTCTCTGGCGGCCATGAACACCGGCGCCGCTGCTTTTGAGGCGACAAACTGCAGGCAGCCTGCAGCGTGTGATCGAGGAGGGTTTGGGGCGGGCAGCGCCTGCACGCAGCGAGCAGCGCGGCGGCGTATTCGATTCGCAAACCAGGGATCAGGTACCAGGCAGTCGCTGCCGCTCGCGCGTCTGTTCGGTTCGCAGGCTCCTCGCCGTTGCCGCCTTGATGCGCCAACGCCGGAACCAGGACAAGCGATCGATAAAGAGTTTGCCGTCCAGATGATCCATCTCGTGTTGCAGACACACTGCGTGCATCCCGCTCAGATCGCGCTCGAACAGCTGCCCGTCGCGATCCTGCGCCCGCACCCTCACCTGCGTCGGCCTGACGACATTGCCGATGATACCCGGCACCGAGAGGCAACCCTCCTCGACCAGACCGGGAGCAGCACGGGTCAGCAGTTCGGGATTCACATAGGCCTGGGGTCCATGCTCGTCATCCGGGACATGGATGACAACGACCCGCCTCGGCTGACCGGCCTGTGGCGCCGACAGCCCCAGACCGCCGGTAACCTTCAGCGTCTCGAACAGGTCGTCGATGAGTGTCATCAGATCGGGGTCGAAACGGGTGACGCGCGATGAAACCTGGCGCAACACCGGATCGGGATACTCGAGGATGTTCAATCGGGCCATGATAAAAAACCTAGGTGACTCGCCCGTCGCCACAATCCACAACGGTAACGCAAACCTTCCCGGCCGCCGCCGAACCGGCGGAGTTGATCGTTTTTGCGACAGCGCGACGGATCAATGGCAATGTGACCAGTACGGTGGCCATCAATAAGATAATCTCGATCGCATACACGGTCATGTAACCGTGGGCCCCATCGTTGACGGCGCCGCCAGGCGCAGCCGCGCCGCGCCAGGCATCGACCAGATCGCGGATCGCTCCGCTCATGGCCATACCGATACCTGCGGCCGTGGCCTGCACCGCGCCCCAGGCCCCGAGTGCCAGGCCGGCCTGGGCCTTCGGCGCCCGGTTCATCGTCGCGGTCAGCGTGCCATGACCAAACAAGGCGCCGCCGAAGCCGATCAGAAAATTACCAACCAGGAACAGGAACGGGAACTGCAGCGGCGCCGCCAGCATGACCAACGCGAACGCCGGCAACCCGATCAGGGCGCCGTTTCGCGCGATCGCATAAGGATCAGCGCCACGACCGATCAGCTGTGCGGCCAGACCAAAGCCAAACAGACCGCCAAAGGCCAACAGCGCAGTGAGTTTCGTCGTCGCGCTGACGCTCAGGTGCAGGACATGACCGCCGAACGGCTCCAGCAGAATGTCTGCCATGCCGAAGGCCATGGTACCGAGGCCGACGATCACGAGACGACGGATCGTATCCTCGCCCTCGCAGAACTTCAGCCATGACTCCCGAAACGTGGGATCTTGAACCGTCGGCTCGACACCGCGAGTGGACCGGCGGGTTTCCTGTTTCCACATCGCAACGCCGTTCAGCAGCATCGTGACCAGCGCGGCGCTTTGGATAACCTGAACCAGGCGACCGGGCGAGAATTCAACCAGCACTGCGCCGAATGCAAGCGCACTGACAATCATCCCGAGCAATAGCATCACGTACATCAGGCCGACGACCTTGGGATGAGATTCGGTCGGCGTCAGGTCGGTGGCGAGCGCCAGTCCGGCAGTCTGCACAGTATGCACACCGGCGCCGACGAGCAGAAACGCCAGGCCCGCGGACAGCTGTCCGACCCAGACCGGCAACATGCCGGACTCGCCCTTTCCGGCAAGCACCAGCAGTGCAAACGGCATAATCGCAAAACCGCCGAATTGCAGCAGCGTGCCGCGCCAGATGAAAGGCACGCGACGCCAACCGAGCGCGCAGCGATGCGTATCCGAGCGGTGTCCTATCAATGCGCGGAACGGTGCGAAAATCAGTGGCAGCGCGAGCATGATGCCGACCAGCGACGCCGGCACGTCGAGTTCGACGATCATCACCCGGTTGAGCGTGCCGACGAGCAGCACCAGTGCCATGCCCACCGACACCTGGAACAGCGATAGGCGCAGCAATCGGCTGAGCGGCAGGTCGGGCGTCGCGACATCGGCAAACGGCAAATAGCGCGGGCCGAGCGTGGCCCAGGAATTCATCAGCTTGAAGCTTAGGCGATTCATCCGCTTCGATACCTAAAACAACGCTGACGGGGGTCGGGACAGGCTATTGGAGCCCGCCCTGACCCCCTGGGTTGGAACATTCCGTAGCGTTGAAATCAGCCGCCCCAATAAGCGGCAAACCACGGGGCATGCTCGAGCACTGCAAAATGCACAACAAACGAGATGAGGGCCACAGCACCGAGAAACAGTGGTAGACCGACTGTCGGGCTAACAACACACCAGATTCTGCCTTGATTCATATCGGTCTCCTTACCCGAGCCACGGGGTCAAAGCGTAAGCCAGAATATGCGCGATCAACGAGATCAGAAAAAACACCCGCGCACCGTCAATGACGTGCTTGTGCAGTTCCTCTGACTCCCTGATGGTCAGACCTGTCGGCCAGACGCGATCCGGATCGTCCAAATCAGTTGCCACAATTGAGTCCTCCGAAAGTGATAAGTGTTCGAAAAGGAAAGCTGCCGGAAACTTCCGGCCCCGTGGAACGGCGACCGAAGGTTCCATGTTGGTTGCATTAAACCCTTTCAAATCCAAGAGTATGAAGGGACGTGGCGTATGTCAAGTTTATTAGTCTATTTGATGTGTCTATTTTAATTGACACTAATCGATCGGCGATGATTCCAGGCAACAAAAAGCCCGTGCAAAGACTGCACGGGCCCTGCTACACGTCGAGTTGCCGGACTTGTGCGCGTCACCGCCGGGTGACGCGCTGCCAGGCGCATCGGCGCTGGCGCGGAACTAGTAAAGCCAGCGCTTGCGAGACAGCAGCGGCATGCCAATCTTGCCCGACAAGGGCGCTGCGTTGCTCGACAGCAGCGGCAGACCGAACGACGTGGTCCAGCGGTCACCGGACTCGCCGCTCTTGGTCGGGAGGCCGAACAACGATGACAAGGGAGAGGGGTTGCGGCTCAGAAGCCCCGCACCACTCTTCGAGGCGAGGGAAAAAGGCGCGCCTGTCAGCGGTTTGAACCATCGAGACAGGAAGCTCAGCCCGTTCGACCCGGTGCCGAAGCCCCAGTATTCGGAGAACGGTGCGGGGTTGTCGCTGAGCACCCGCCAGCCCAGTGCCGACGACAACGGGGCTGCCTGCTCACTGAGAGGAACGAACGGCTTTTCCACGTAAGGTGGTTCATGCGCGATATCCAGCGGTCCATGCCGCTCCAGTATTTGGGTTGCCAGTCGTGTGGCGCCAAACGGCGGCTCAACGACGACCAGGGAATATCCCTGCTGCAGATTCTGCGCATAAAAGTCAGCGTACTGGCCCAGCAAACCTCCGGCCCGGATCGCATCCGACACCGACGTGTCGGGCCGGGTACCGGCCTGCAGCTCGGCATCGGCCTCCGGCTCGGCATCGGCGACAGCGGCAGGGGTAATCAAGGCAATCGACCGACTGCGGAATCCTTCCGCCTTCAAGTCATCCACTGCATCACGTGCCTGCTGCGCAGACTCATAGTAACGGGCGGTTACAAACATGGCGGCTCTCCAGTGATGGTTTTCGGGAAATATTCAGCAGGCCGGGTTCGGCACTTCTTGAACGCCGCCGCAATGATCACAAGCTTAGACTTCAGCGCAATGCCGGGAAAAAAAACAGAAGATTCGACCGCCCAAGACCGGCAGATGGGGAACGCAAAACCATTGGCCACAGCGGTCTTGCGCCAGCCGTCCGACACCCGAGGCCGGGTCGTCATCGCCCGCCTTGGCGGCATCGGGGCTGTGCGCAAGATTGCGCCTGTTTGATCGTCCAGCATCATCTGCAAGCCTGTCGGTGATCGCATGCCCGGCGGCGCAATCTCTGCCGCCTGCACGCTGGCCAATGTCTGACGGCGACGTCGCAACACGGCCGGCAATCGACTCACCGGGTCGCAGATGCGCTCAGAACTGCCGACGAACGGATTGGCCGGGATGTCGAGATCAGTCTTCCGCGCCACCGTCTGCCAGGTTGTAACGATTCAGCTTGACGTAGAGTCCCTGGCGACTCACGCCCAGCAATTCAGCAGCAGACGCCTTGTTATCGCCTGTCAGCTCGAGTGCCCTTTCGATACACAACTGTTCGACCAGATCGGTGGATTGCCGCACCAGATCCTTCAGTGGCACGCGACCCACCTGCTGCGTGATCTGCTCAACGGATTTCGGCAATCGCGTCGACATCGACGGCTCACTGGCGATACGCCGCCCGACATCACGTACGAAAAAGGCAAATCCTTCTTCGTCACCGTCGGAGTAAGTGCCGACCGATATCTCCACATCGGTCGGAGTGCCGTACTCGCTGCGCAACTTGGTCGCGAACAGCTTCACCGACTCATGCTGACGCAGGTTGTTCAGCAGAACGCTCAGGTCGACACCGCTGCGGCCCAGCCAACGGTCGATCGAACGACCGACCGCCTGTTCCTCGGACGCCAGGTGTGCAATCTGCAAGAACATCTGGTTGGCAGCGCGGATCCGCCCTTCGGTATCGGTTAAAACAACTGCGTCAGGCGCGTGCCGCATGACGCTGTCGATACAGGCACCAGGACTGCCCGCACCGGGCTGCTGGGATCCCTGGCGTGGCGACAGCCGGATCAGGAAACGGGCCTCGTCGCCCTGTCGCAACAGGTGCACCCTGACCGCGCACTGCTCCGACCCTGAGGCCAGCTTGACGCCATCGGCGTTTGCGCGCCCAATCGCAGCGGCCTCGAGCAGCAGTTCCTGCAGGCGTTTGCTCTCCGAGGGGTCGAAGCCGATCGGAAACGGCTTGCCAACCACCGCCTTCTTTTTGTCGCCGAGCAGCTTTTCGGCCAAGGGGTTGGCTTCGATCACGCGCCTGCTACCTTCGTCCACGACCAACAGGGGCTCACTCGCCGTCTGGAACAACAGGCGATAACGGGTCTCGACATGCCGCAACGCCCAATAGTCCTTTTCCAGCGCCATCTGCGCATCGAGCACCTGCTGCTGCAGTGCGGCAATCGGACGCTGATCACGGCCCAAAGCGACGATTTGACTGTCCGGGAAAGGCGCCGCCGCGACGTACCGAACCGGCAGTTCGTTGCCGTCATCGAGCCGATGCACCAGGTCGCGCACCACCGACCCACTGGCGGCTGTCACCTGCAACAGTTCATCGAGCTTGCCCCGACTGTCCGCGGTGACGGTATCGGCCCACAGCCTTCCCACCAACACACCTTCCAAGGCCTGCTGTAACTCTTCGTTGGCGAAGGCGACGTCAACAATGTTGCCATCGTCATCGACCGACAGCAGCACATCGGCCGCCGCTTGCATCAACGCCTTGATATCGGCCTGTTCGAGATCCCGTAAGACAGACTGTGTTCTGGACAAAGGGTCACCACCAACGAACTCGCAGATTAAAAAACCAGACAAAGCTTGTCAGTTTAATACAGTTGATCGTCAAAAAGACAACTGGCAGAGGGAGTTAACACCGAAACGGAGCAACTGTCAAACTTGATAGACTTTTTATCTGTCAGTGTTTCTTGACATGTCGTTTGGCCAAGTCTAAATTCAAAACCACTGCCCAGGCCGAGAATTTCGTATGTTTCCCCAAGGGACCAATACCCAACCGCTGTACACGCCCGAGCAACGCCGGCGCCGGAATGCGTCACCGTGGACCCTGGTTCAGGGCGTGCTCGCACCGCTGCAGTTCCTGGTATTTCTGGCCAGCCTCACCCTGGTGCTGCGTTTTCTCACGACCGGAGATGGCCTGATGCTGACCACAGCATCGATTGTGCTGAAGACCCTGCTGCTCTACGCAATCATGGTCACCGGCTCCATCTGGGAGAAGGATGTATTCGGTAAATATCTGTTTGCAAAACCTTTCTTCTGGGAAGACGTATTCAGCATGCTGGTGCTGGCGCTGCATACCGCCTATCTCGCCGCACTCTTCACGGGTCTGCTGGAACCGCGCGCACAGATGTGGCTGGCACTAACGGCCTATGCCAGCTATGTCATCAATGCCGGGCAGTTCCTGTTCAAACTGCGTGCGGCGCGACTTGAGGTCGCCGGCCCGCCAGCGGCTACCGGCTATCTGGAGGCCGCCAAATGAATACGCCCGCTCCGACCCTCGCCGTCGGTATCCCGAGCAGCGGCTGCGGAGACGTCGACATCATCCAGGAAAGCGGTCAGCGCGCCGTTTTTTGCGGACTGACATCGATCATTTGGCTACACCGCAAGATCCAGGATGCCTTTTTCCTGGTCGTCGGATCGCGCACCTGCGCCCATCTGATTCAGTCGGCCGCCGGCGTCATGATCTTCGCCGAACCACGATTCGCCACGGCGGTTCTGCAGGACCGCGATCTGGCAGGTATGGCCGATTGCAATGATGAGCTCGATCGGGTCGTGGCCCAGGTCATCGAGCGGCGCCCCGAAATCAAGACCATGTTTCTCGTCAGTTCCTGCCCTTCCGAGGTCATCAAGCTGGATCTTGGCACCGCGGCCCGGCGTCTTGGTGTGCAGTACCGCGGCAAGGTGCGCTTTGCCGAGTACTCCGGCAGCGGCATCGAGACCACTTTCACACAAGGCGAAGACAGTTGCCTGAAGGGCCTGGTCGCTGAGCTGCCCGCCGCTGGCGGCGACCAGCGTTCGTTGCTGATCGTCGGTTCGCTGCCGGACATCGTCGAAGACCAGTTTCTCCGTCTGTTTGCCGACCTCGACATCGGCCCGGTGCGCTTTCTGCCAGGGCGGTCCGCTGCCGATCTGCCGGCGGTCGGTCCGGACACCCGCGTGCTGCTGGCGCAACCCTTTCTCGGCGACACGGCGCGGGCGCTGATTAAACGCGGAGCCAGCATCCTCGACGCGCCTTACCCGCTTGGCGCCGAAGGCACCCGCGACTGGCTCTACGCTGCCGCCACCGACTGGGGAGTGGCGAGCGCGCGTTTCGACGAGGTGGTCGCCGCACCCATGGCGCGTGCCCACCGGGCCATTTCCCATCACCGCGCAGCGCTCGCCGGCAAACGCATCAGCTTTCTTCCTGATTCGCAGCTCGAGATCCCACTCGCGCGATTCCTGCATCGTGAGTGCGGCATGCAGTTGCTCGAGATCGGCACACCGTTTCTGGACCGGCAGACAGTCAACGCGGAGATTTCACGACTGCCCTCTGGGCTGCGCATCACCGAGGGTCAGGATTTGGACCCGCAGCTCGATCGCGTCCGCGCCGACCGCCCCGATCTCACGGTCTGCGGCCTGGGGATCGCCAATCCGCTCGAGGCCGAGGGTCTGCGCACCAAGTGGTCGATCGAGTTGATGTTTACACCGATCCAGGGCTTCGATCAGGCAGGCGATCTGGCCGGCCTGTTCACCCGCCCTCTGGATCGCCAGAACCGGATGAGGTTTTAATCCGCATGGAACTGACCTTCTGGACTTATGAAGGACCGCCGCACGTCGGGGCTATTCGCGTCGCAACATCCATGCGCGATGTCCACATGGTCCTGCATGCACCACAGGGCGATACCTACGCCGACCTGCTGTTCACCATGATCGAGCGGCAGGGCAAGCGGCCACCGGTCACCTACACCACCTTTCGGGCGCGCGACCTCGGCCAGGACACCGCCGCGCTGGTGATTCGCACACTGCGCGAGGCCAGTGAACGCTTCCGGCCAAAGGTATTGCTGGTCGGCGACTCCTGTACCGCTGAATTGCTGCAGGACCAGCCCGGCACGCTGGCCAGCGGTGCGGGGCTGTCCGTCCCGGTCATCCCACTGGAGATGTCCGCCTACTCGCGCAAGGAGAACTGGGGTGCCAGCGAGACCTTCTATCACCTGGTTCGCGGCCTGCTGGCAAACAAGGCACCGGCACCCGGCTGGCAGCGTCCGCCGCGCCCTGCCGACCGCCGGCCCCGGGCCAACCTGCTCGGCCCCAGCGCACTCGGCTTTCGCTGTCGCGACGATGTCACCGAGATCAGCCGTCTGCTCGACAGCATCGGCGTCGACGTGAACGTTGCCGCGCCGCTCGGCGCCAGCCCTGAAGATCTGCTGCGCATCCCCGACGCCGACGTGAATGTCTGCCTGTATCCGGAGGTGGCACAGACCACCTGCGGCTGGCTGCAGCGCACGTTCAAGCAACCGACAATCAAGACGGTACCGATAGGCGTCGGTGCAAGCTGTGATTTTCTCCGCGAGGTCGCCGAGGCCACCGGCATCGATGCCTCACCGGCACTCGCCGAGGCGCAGTCACGGCTGCCATGGTACTCCCGATCGGTCGATTCTACCTATCTGACCGGCAAGCGCGTCTTTATCTTCGCCGATGCCACGCATGCCGTCGCGGCGGCGCGCATCGCACGCGATGAACTCGGTTTCGACCTGGTCGGCCTCGGCACCTACTCGCGCGAGAACGCCCGGGAGGTGCGCAAAGCGGCGCAGGACTACGGCCTCGACGCCCTGATCACCGAAGACTATCTCGAGGTCGAGGCCGCGATCACCGAGGCCCAGCCGGAACTGGTGCTCGGCACGCAGATGGAACGGCATATCGCCAAGCGCCTCGGCATCGGCTGTGCGGTGATCTCGACACCCGCGCATGTGCAGGACTATCCGGCACGCTACTCGCCGCAAATGGGATTTGAAGGCGCCAACGTGATCTTCGACAGCTGGGTGCACCCGTTGATGATGGGCCTCGAAGAACACCTGCTGACGATGTTCCGCGAAGACTTCGAATTCAACGATGATGCGGCGCCCTCGCACCTCGCGTCCGTCGAAGGGGCAGTCAAGCGCCCGGCGGCGAACGACCTGGAGACCGGCGCGCCGGACGGCACCGTGGCCTGGGCCATGGACGCCGAAAAGGAACTGAAGAAAATTCCGTTTTTCGTACGTGGTAAAGCCCGGCGCAACACCGAAAGGTTTGCGCTGGAGCGCGGTGTGGACTGCATCAGCATTGAGACCCTCTATGAAGCGAAAGCCCACTTTGGCCGCTGACGCCCCGATCGTCAGAGTCGTTCTGGTCACGCTCGACAATCATCTGAGCGCGGCCGCCGCCCGTGCCGGTACACAGCTGGCGCGCGAACTGCCGGGCGTAGAGCTGACCCTGCACGCTGCCGCCGACTGGACCCACGATAGCGCCGCGTTGACGCGCTGCCATGAAGACATCGCCCGGGGCGACATCATCGTCGTCACGATGCTGTTCATGGAAGAGCATATCCAGGCAGTACTTCCCGCATTGAGCGCGCGCCGCGACCATTGCGATGCCATGATCTGCTGCATGTCGGCGGCCCAGGTGATGCGCCTGACGCGGATGGGCAGCTTTCGCATGGACGGCGAACAGAGCGGCCCCATGGCCCTGCTCAAGCGCCTGCGCGGCAACCGTAAGAACGCCCGCAAGCCGGCCGGCGCGCAACAGCTATCGGTGCTGCGGCAACTGCCGCGCATCCTGCGCTTCATCCCGGGCACCGCGCAGGACCTGCGCGCCTATTTCCTCACGCTGCAGTACTGGCTGGCCAGTTCCGAAGACAATCTGGAACGCATGGCCCGTTTTCTGATCGACCGCTATGCGGCCGGCCCGCGCGAGACGTGGCGGGGCAGTCTCAAGGCGGCACTGCCGATCGACTATCCAGATCTCGGCGTTTATCACCCCCGGATGCGCAAGCGCCTCAGCGACGACCCCCGTGATTTGCCGAAACCCGCAAAAGGTTCGCGCGGCACGGTCGGCCTGCTGATCATGCGATCTTATGTTCTGGCCGGTAACACAGCGCACTATGACGCCACGATAGCCGCGCTGGAAGCACGTGGTCTGGCGGTCATCACCGCCTTTGCAAGCGGCCTGGACGCCCGCCCGGCGATGCGTCGTTACTTCATGCGGAACAGTAAACCCTGTGTCGATGCCGTTGTCTCCCTGACCGGCTTTTCGCTGGTCGGCGGCCCCGCCTACAACGACTCGAAGGCCGCCGAGGAGATGCTCAGGGAGCTCGACGTACCCTACCTCGCGGCGCAACCGGTCGAGTTCCAGAGCCTCGCCCAGTGGGAGGCATCGGAACAGGGATTGATGCCGCTGGAAGCGACCATGATGGTCGCCATCCCGGAAATCGACGGCGCAACCGGGCCAATCGTGTTCGGCGGTCGTGGCGAAAAGTCCGAGCAAGGACAAGCCATCGGCATGCAGGGCCATGCCGAGCGTATCGATACCCTGGTGGCCCGGGTCGAGCGACTCGTTGCCCTACGCAAAACACCGACCAAAGCACGCAAGGTCGCGATCGTGTTGTTCAACTTCCCGCCGAATGCGGGAAACACCGGCACTGCCGCACATCTTTCGGTGTTTGCGTCCTTGTACAACACGCTGTGCGGTCTGCAAGATCAGGGCTACGCTGTCGAGGTACCGGACAGCGTCGACGAGCTGCGCGATCGCATAGTGAACGGTAACGCCGCGGATTACGGCGCGCATGCCAACGTCCACACACTGATCGACGTCGATGACCACGTGCGCCGGGAACGCTGGCTGCATGACATCGAGTCCCACTGGGGCCCTGCGCCCGGCAAGCAGCTCAGCAACGGCCGGGCGATCTTTGTGCTGGGCGCAAAGTTCGGCAACGTCCTGGTCGGATTGCAGCCGGGATTCGGTCATGAAGGCGATCCGATGAAGCTGCTGTTCTCGCGCGATTTTGCGCCGACCCATGCGTTTTCCGCGTTCTACCGCTACCTGCGCGAGGACTTCGCCGCCGACGCCGTGCTTCACTTCGGCACGCATGGCGCGCTCGAATTCATGCCGGGCAAACAGACCGGCCTTTCCTCCGCCTGCTGGCCTGACCGACTGATCGGCCATCTGCCAAACTATTACCTGTATGCCTCCAACAACCCCTCGGAAGGCATGATCGCGAAGCGCCGTGCGGCTGCAACCCTGATCAGCTACCTGACACCGCCGATCGCGCGCGCCGATCTCTACCGTGGGCTCAACGATCTGAAGACCTCGATCGATCGCTGGCGCACTGACAACAACTCCGGTGACGACGAACGCGTCGAGCTTGCCGATCTCATCCGCACCCAGGCTCAAGATCTGGACCTCGTCGATTCCAAGTCCGACTGGCTTGGTGGTGCCGAATCCGCGATCGAGACCCTGAGGCTGAATCTGATCGAACTGGAGGAGACGCTGATCCCCTACGGTCTGCACGTCGTCGGTCAGCCGCCGTCACGCGAACAGCGTATCGACATGCTGAAGGCCCTGGCGCAGGCTTCATACAACGTCGATCTCGATCCGATATTGGTCGGCGAGCTGGTGGACGGCACCGTCGTGGATACCAATCTGATCGATCGGTATCAATTGAACCAGGCGATGCAGGCAGCCTGCCGCGAGCTTGCCGCCGCTGATGCCTTGCTGGGCAAAGACCACGAGTTGCAGGCGCTGCTCCGCGCGCTCGACGGGCGCTTCATTCCGCCGGCACCAGGGGGCGATCTGTTGCGTAACCCGGCGGTGCTGCCGACCGGACGCAACCTACATGGTTTCGACCCCTTCCGCCTGCCGAGCACATTCGCGATTCGCGACGGCATGCGCCAGGCGCAGCTTCTGCTGCACCGGCATACCGACGAGGGCCATGAGTTGCCGTCGTCGATCGCGATGGTTTTGTGGGGCACGGACAACCTGAAGACCGAGGGAGCACCGATCGCCCAGGCAATGGCGCTGATGGGCGCCGAACCCCGATTCGACAGCTACGGTCGTGTCGCGGGCGCCAAACTGCTGCCACTCGAGGAACTCGGCCGGCCCCGTATCGATGTCGTCATGACGTTGTCCGGCATTTTCCGCGATCTGCTGCCGATGCAAACCAAGCTGCTGGCCGAGGCCGCCTATCTGGCCGCGGCCGCAGAGGAATCCGAGGAACAGAACTTCGTGCGACGCAACGCCCTCGCCTATCAGGCGAAGCACGACTGCGACCTGGAAACCGCCGCACTGCGCGTGTTCAGCAACGCCGAAGGTGCCTATGGTTCGAACGTCAACATGCTGGTCGACAACAGCCGCTGGGATGACGAAGACGAACTGGCCGAGACCTACAGCCAGCGCAAGAGTTTTGCCTACGGTCGCACGGGCAAACCGACTCAGCAGGCCGAGCTGCTCGACAACATACTGGCAGATGTAAAGCTTGCCTACCAAAACCTCGATTCGGTCGAATTGGGCATCACGACCGTCGATCACTATTTCGACACGCTTGGCGGCATCAGCCGCGCAGCCCGGCGCGCCGGTGGCGGCGAGATTCCGGTCTATATCTCCGACCAGACCAACGGCGACGGCAAGGTACGCACGCTCGCCGAGCAGGTGGCACTGGAGACCCGGACCCGCGTGCTCAATCCCAAATGGTATGAGGGCATCCTCCAACATGGCTACGAGGGTGTCCGACAGATCGAGACCCATGTAACCAATACCATGGGCTGGTCCGCCACGACCGGACAGGTCGCGCCCTGGGTCTACGAACGCCTGTCGCAGACATTCATGCTCGATGAAGCGATGCGTGAACGCCTTGCCAAACTCAACCCGACCGCATCGGTCAAAGTCGCGCACCGTCTGCTCGAGGCCTGCGAACGACACTACTGGAACCCGGACGACGCCACCCTGGACGCCCTGCGTCACGCGGGTGAAGAGCTCGAAGATCGTCTGGAAGGCATCACCGAGGAGGTCGCCGCATGAGCCCATTGGACGGAATCCCTGTCAGTATCGGCAAACCCGCGGGTGACACACCACCCGATGGCGAAGGCAGCCTGCAGGTCCATCTCGATTCGGATATCGCCATCGACAAGGCCAAGGTCTTTGCCATCTATGGAAAGGGAGGTATCGGCAAGAGCACGACCTCGTCCAATCTGTCTGTCGCCTTCTCCAAGCTCGGCAAAAGGGTCATACAGATCGGCTGCGACCCGAAACATGATTCGACCTTCACATTGACCAAGTCGCTCGTACCGACGGTGATCGATGCGCTGGAATCGGTGAATTTTCACCCCGAAGAGCTGCAGATCGATGATTTCGTCTACGAAGGCTACAACGGTGTGATGTGCGTCGAGGCCGGTGGCCCACCGGCCGGCACCGGGTGCGGTGGTTATGTCGTGGGACAGACCGTCAAGCTGCTGAAACAGCATCACCTGCTCGAAGATGCTGACGTCGTGATCTTCGATGTGCTCGGCGATGTCGTGTGCGGAGGATTCGCCTCGCCGCTGCAGCACGCAGAGCGTGCACTGGTCGTGACGGCCAACGATTTCGACTCCATCTTCGCGATGAACCGCATCGCTACCGCCATCTTGGCCAAGTCACGCAACTATCCGGTGCGCCTGGGCGGCGTCATTGCCAACCGCAGCACCGATACCGACGAAATCGACAGGTTCAACGATGCGGTCGGCATGCGCCGTCTCGCCCACTTTCCCGATCTCGACATCATTCGGCGCAGTCGCCTGAAGAAATCCACGTTATTCGAGATGCCGCTCTCGGAAGAACTCGAGCGCGTCCAACAGGAGTACCTCGATCTGGCGCAGGCCTTGTGGAACGGCACCGAGCCGTTACCCGTTCAGCCGATGAAAGACCGTGATCTTTTTGACTTTCTGGGGTTCGATTGATGGAAACACTGACTTACCGGCAACGCCGTTCCGAGGTGGAACACTATTTCGACCGCACAGCTGCCGAGGCCTGGTCGCGGCTGACCTCCAATGCCCCGGTCGGACGTATCCGACAGACTGTCCGCGCCGGACGTGAGCAGATGCGCAACACCCTGCTCAGCTGGCTGCCGGACGATCTGCATGGGTGTCGGGTGCTCGACGCCGGTTGCGGTACCGGCCTGCTCGCGGTCGAGGCTGCGCGCCGCGGCGCCGAAGTTATCGCCGTGGACTTGTCACCGACACTGATCGAACTCGCGCGCCAGCGCGTCCCTGAGAATTTCAGCGGGGGCCGCCTCGAGTTTCGTGTCGGTGACATGTGGGATCCGGACCTCGGCCACTTCGATCACGTCGTGGCGATGGACTCGCTGATCCACTACGACTTGCCGGACGCAGTGCGTATGCTCGCGGGCCTGGCTGGAATCACCGCGCAATCTGTCATGTTCACGTTCGCACCGAGAACCCGAATGCTCGCGACGATGCATGCCGTGGGGCGCTGGTTTCCGCGCAGCGACCGCGCGCCGGCGATCGAGCCCGTGATCGAAAAACGGATGTGGGGCATGCTCGGCGCCGAAACCGGCCTGGCACTGTGGGGCCGGGGTCGCCAGCAACGCGTGAACAGCGGCTTCTACACTTCGCAGGCCTTTGAACTGACCCGACTGTGAAACGCGCAGCGCTATCCATTTCACGCGCCTGGCTGGCGCTCGGCCCCCGGTTCCTGCCCTTTGCGGACGCCGCGACCGATGAACTGCCCATGTCCAGGTTGCTGCGCCTGTCGCTGTTCCAGGTGTCGGTGGGAATGGCGGTGGTTCTGCTCAACGGCACCTTGAACCGGGTCATGGTCCTGGAACTCGACGTGCCGATTTCTCTGGTTTCGCTGATGGTCTCGCTACCCCTGCTGTTCGCGCCACTGCGAGCCCTGATCGGTTTCCGTTCGGATCACCATCGTTCACTGTTGGGATGGCGGCGCGTCCCGTATCTCTGGTTCGGTTCCATGCTGCAGTTCGGCGGGCTGGCGATCATGCCGTTCGCTCTGCTGGTTCTGTCCGGCGACACCCACGGACCGGCTTGGGTCGGCATCACCGGCGCCGCGCTGGCGTTTCTGCTGGTCGGCGCAGGACTGCATACGACGCAGACGGCGGGCCTGGCGCTGGCCACCGACTTGGCGCCGGAGAAATCGCGCCCACGCGTCGTCGCACTGTTGTACGTGATGCTGCTGCTGGGCATGGTGTTCAGCTCACTCGGCTTCGCTGCCCTGCTCGAGGACTTCAGTCAGTTGAAGCTCATCCAGGTCATTCAGGCCGCCGCGGTCATCACGATCGTGTTCAACGTCATCGCGCTGTGGCAGCAGGAAGCGCGCAGGCCCGCGCAGACCGCGCCGGACAGGCCGCGCCCCTCGTTCAGCGAATCCTGGCACCAGCTCAGACAATGCGGCCGTACCGGTCGTCTGCTGATCGCGGTGGGCCTCGGCACTGCAGGTTTCAGCATGCAGGACATTCTGCTCGAACCCTATGGCGGTGAGATCCTTGGGCTGTCTGTTGCCGCGACCACCGGCCTGACAGCCATTCTGGCGATCGGCATGCTGGGCGCGTTTCTGCTCGCTTCACGCTGGCTCGACCGCGACGCCGACCCGATCCGATTGGCCGGACTCGGTGCGGTGATTGGCATTTTCGCTTTCGCCTCAGTGATTCTCGCCGGTCCCCTCGAATCGACGCTGCTGTTTCGCATCGGCACCGGGCTGATCGGATTCGGCGGCGGCTTGTTTGCGGTCGGCACATTGGTGGCCGTGATGGCTCTCGCCGAGCACGGCGCCAGCGGGCTCGCGCTCGGTGCCTGGGGCGCGGTTCAGGCGACGGCGGCGGGCGCCGCGATCGCCCTGGGCGGCGTCCTGCGCGACATCTTTACTGAACTGGCCGCCGGCGGCGGCCTCGGACCGGCCCTGAGCGGGCCGGCGACGGGATACGGGATGGTCTACCACGCCGAGATCGGCTTGCTGTTCGTCACCCTGGTGGCGATCGGCCCGCTGGTTCGACGCCATGGCGAACACGCCAGTGCGCCGAGCTCGTTCGGTGTCAGCGATTTTCCTGGATGACAATCATTAACTAGGGAGCACCTAATCATGGGGACAGGCGCCATTACCGAGTACCTCGACGTTGCCCAGCTCGTACTCTATGTTTTTTGGTTTTTCTTTTTCGGCCTGGTGTTCTGGCTGCATCGCGAAGGCAAGCGCGAAGGCTATCCGCTGGAGTCGGATCGTTCCAAGCACATCACCGTGGTCGGGTTTCCCAAACTGCCGCCCACGAAGAAGTATCTGATGCCGCATGGCGGCGGCACCCGGCTGGCGCCGCATCCGGAGCCAGACGGCTATAAGCTGGCAGCCGAACCCGTTGCTCCCTGGCCTGGCGCCCCGCTGCATCCCACTGGCAACCCGATGGTCGACGGTGTCGGACCGGCGGCCTACGCGATACGACCCGAGACACCGGATTTGACGCATGACGGTCGGCCGCGCATCGTACCGATGCGCATTGCCACCGAGTTCAGCGTCGAGGAGCGTGACCCCGACCCGCGCGGCAAACCGGTGTACGGAGCCGACGGTAAGATCGGCGCAACCGTCACCGACATCTGGGTCGATCGCGCCGAACCACAAATCCGCTATCTTGAGATCAAGACCGATAAGCGGAAGACCCTGTTACCAATCAACTTCGTTCGCATCAGCAGCGATGGTGAACGGGTATTGGTAGTGTCCATCAATGCCGCGCACTTCGCTGATGTCCCGGGACTGGTCAGCCTCGACCAGGTCACGCTGCAGGAAGAAGACAAGATCTGTGCCTACTACGGCGGGGGCCACCTGTATGCAACTCCCGCGCGGTCGGAGCCGCTGCTATGAACGAACATGAGCACGAACCGCTAAGGGGCCTGCCCGATTACCTGCCGGACGGCGAACATATCGTGTGGCAGGGCGGGCCCGCTTGGCGGCAAATGGCGCTGCGTGCCTTTCACGTACGCAAGGTGGCGGTCTATTTTGCGCTGCTTAGCGCAGTGCACATTGGCTTGCACTGGGCCGAAGGCGCATCTCTGGCGACGGCCAGCGATGGCGCATTGTGGTTGATCACATTGGGCGCCATGGCTGCAGGCATCCTGGTACTGCTTGCCTGGTTATATAGCAGGACCACGATCTACACGATGACGAATCGCCGGCTGGTGCTGCGTTTCGGTGTCGCAGTGCCGATGATGATCAATATCCCGTGGGAAAAGATCGACTCGGTCGGCAGGCTCCGCCATGCCGATGGCAGCGGCGACATCATTTTCACCCTGGCCGCCGGTCGGAAGATGTCATATTGGCTGTTGTGGCCACACGCCAAGCCGTGGCGGTTCTCCCCGGTTCAGCCTTCCCTGCGTGCCCTGCTGTCCGTCGACGAGGTGGCAGAAAGGCTGCAACAGGCCATCACCGGGCAGACCGAGAGCAGCGTGTTGACGCCGATCACCCAGAGAGCCGGGGGCGAGCGTCACACGGACTCCGCTGAACGCGCGCCGCAGACGGCGGCCTACTCATGAGGCGTGCGCCGAACATGAGCGACCCCTTCAACAATCAGGCATTCCCCAAAGGTGCAATGCTCGCGCTTGTGGGACTTGTGATATTCAGCCTGGTCGCCGTGGTCATTGCGCAGCGTAGCGGCTTCAAGACCGGTGTGCCGGACGATGCCTCGCTGATCGTCGATCAGCTCGACCTGCGCTTTGCAGACGTCGGCGGCGGCACTGTCGCAGTGTACGACGCCGGCAGCAGCACACAGCTGCTGACGCTTGAGCCCGGAACCGAAAACTTCATCCGCGGCGTGATACGTGGTATGGCACGCGAGCGGCGCAGCCTCCGGCTTGGCGCCGAGATCCCTTTCCGCCTGGCCCGCCACGACAATGGCCGGCTTACCCTGGAAGACCTGGCGACCGGCCGCCTGATCGATCTGCAGGCGTTCGGCGCCACCAACGCTGACTCGTTCGGGCATCTGCTCAGGATCAAGGCAGCCGCGTCTTGATCACCAAAGTGTGCGAAGCCGACATGCCGACCGCGGCTCGCGCCAGCGCCGGCTGCAATAATTGCCGCAGGCAGTCGCGATGCTGACCTACCTTGCCGCCACCGGCTCCGCACTCTTTCTTTGGTGGTTCAGTACCGGCCTCATCCTGTATCTGAACCACCTGCAACCCAGCACCTATCGCTGGAGCATGTTGCTCGCCGGCGTCGTCATGGGCCTGTGTCTGATCGGTATGCGATTGGGCGCCGACGATGTATCAACCGGCGGAGCCTTCATTGCTTTCGCCCAGGCCCTGGCGGTCTGGGCGTGGATCGAAATGAGTTACTTCATGGGCTTGATCACAGGACCACGAAAACAGCCATGCCCCACCAATCTGCAAGGCTGGTCGCGGTTCGTCCTGGCCGTGCAGACCAGCCTGTATCACGAACTGCTGGTCATCGGCCTCGGAATGTTCATTCTGGTGCTGACCTGGGATTTTCCAAACCGTATCGCTATCGGCACGTTCGCGACTCTATGGTTCATGCGCTGGAGCGCCAAACTGAATCTGTTCCTCGGGGTTCCGAACGTCAACGCCGAATGGTTTCCGGCGCATCTGCGCTTTTTGACCACTTACATGCAGCGGCGCTCGATGAATCTGTTCTTTCCGCTCAGCGTTACCGCCGCTACGGCACTGGTTACGGTGTTGGTGGGCTCGGCGGTCGCCACGGACGACGATTTCAAACGTTTCGGCCATGTCCTGATCGCGTCCTTGATGGCACTCGGTGTTCTGGAGCATTGGTTCATGGTGCTACCCCTGCGAGATTCAGCGCTTTGGAACTGGGCCTTGCGGGCGGCGGCCAAGTCATCGACGGCCGAATCCCGGAACGGAAATGAGCCGCACGTCACGCAACAGCGTCTGCAGACGAACCAAACAGGTTGATATATCAGGATTCGGCATCTATCGGCCCACACAATGCTGTTACGCGCGGCTCGAAAGCGCGCTGATCTGGGGCGCAGAGCCGCACCAGAATGGGGAAAAGATTTGGAAGCCGCTCCGTGCAATAGCTGGACATGAAATTTTTTTGATTCAGAACAATTTTTTTTGTCCATTTGCATTTACAGTCTGCTACTTTAATTCAAGTGCCGACGTTTTTTTGGGGTGCTCAGATGGGAACTGACACCATCGGCCGGTAGCGGTGATGCCGGTATGGACATCTTGGGTTAACCCGTCCATCCGCTGAATTGTGGTCCGCCAAGGATTACGCCGACTGGGAAGACGAAAATGAGCAGCCGTGCCGCTTTTGCGGCATCAGATAAAGAGTTGCGATGCCGGTTATCCTTACATGCAGCCAAGTCAGAAGGAAGTGCAACATCTAACTGCCCTGCATCGACTGAGCGGCAGCGATAGAATCAACACACCGGAAATCGGGCAGTTTGCGATACACCGGATTGACGCCGCCGACCATCGCGGTGGCCAAGAGGAAATCGACCATGCCCGCCAATTCGAACCTCGACGTCCCGAATGCGTTGATCAGCCGATACAGCCACATCGGATCAGGTGACGTGAACGATGCATTGTTCTGTCCACAAAACGGTGTAGACCAAAAACAGTATCGCAAGGCGCTATCGGAAAGCGACGATGCGGCCAACACGCCCGGTTCGCTTTATGTGCATCTGCCCTTCTGCCCGGTGCGCTGCCTGAATTGCGACAACAATGCGGTCATCACCCACGACACCGCACCGGTTGATCGATACCTCGATACGCTGGAGCACGAACTTCATCTCGTTACCGATACAACAGGTACTGCCCGCCCATTGCAGCAACTGCATCTCGGTGGAGGCTCGCCGAACTATCTGAACGATCGTCAGCTGGTGCGCCTGATGGCCATAGTCGATGAGCACTTCTGTATCGACGACGACACCGAACTGTCAATGGATGCCAATCCCCGACGCAGTTCACCCAGCCAACTCGCGCTGTTGCGCAGTCTTGGATTCGAGCGCGTATTCTTCGGCATCCGGGAACTGGATCCGCAGGTTCAACTGGCTATTGGCCGCACGACATCACCCGACATGGTGCGCGATGTCTTCGAGACCGCGCGCGAGGCCGGCTTCAGGACAATCGGCGTCGATGTCATGTACGGACTGCCCTGCCAGACCGAAGATGGCCTGAAGCGCACCCTCGACAACCTGCTGGCGCTCTCGCCGGATCGCATCGCCTGTGTCTCCTTCACCCGCAAAGCCGCGCAACGGGTTCACCAAACCGCGATCGATCGTTGTGCCGTCCCGTCGCTGGCTGACAAACTTGTTCTTTTCAATGCGCTGGTTCAGGGCTTGACAGGCGATTATGACTGGATCGGACTGGACAATTTCGCCAAACCCGACGATGAACTGGCCAAGGCGCAAGCAGAGCACCGCCTGCATCGGAGCTGGCTGGGCTATTCACATCTGCCGCCGACGGATCTTTTCGGCATCGGCACCAATGCCATCAGCGACTTCAAGGACCTGTGCGTGCAGAATCACCTGACACTCGAACCATGGCACGAATCGGTCGGCGAAGGTGCATTCCCTATCCGCGGCGGTATAAGGCTCAGCACAGAGCAGCGGCAGCAACGCGACGCTATTCGTGAATTGATGTGCAATATGGAACTCAAAGACTACTCGGCACTGATGGACCGCGATGAGTCGGTCGAGGCGACTTGGACTGGATATGCCGAAGACGGGCTGCTGTCGATAACGTCCGAATCGATGCGCCTGACACACGAGGGTCGTTATCTGTTGCCACACCTGCTGGCGTCGCGCGCAGCATCCCCTCTCGACACGGTCAGCTAGTGCCCTGTCCCGCACCGATACCATTGGCGCGGGGTTTATTGCGCGTGGCATGAGCGTTCATTGGTCTGCGCGGCAGCACTGATCACCTTGATCAGTAACGCAGCGAGGCATGAACAGGGCGCTTTACTTCGCTCTCAACACATCATGTCTGGCGGGCCACGGTATAGCTTGCCCCGCCTAGCCTGCAGGCCGGTTCGGGAGATTTTACAGATAGTCGATCAATGAAACTCAGCGTGACAGAGTTCGATGATCTTGGCGCGCTGGTCAGTGCAGAGACGTTGCCATTCGAGCTTGAACCAGGGCGTGAACTGCTCGGGATGTGTGCGCAACCACCGATCCAGATCGGCGCAACTCACCCAGCACCAGTCGGCAATCTCGTTCGGATTCGGCGCGAGGTCCTGTTCATCGCCGAGTCGGCCAACATAGACAGCGCAGAGTTCGTTCTCGCTGCCCTTGTGGCCGAACTCAGCGGTGTATTGAAAACGATAGAGGAAACTCAGATCGGCGCGTACGCCGAGTTCATCATCGAGGCGGCGTTGAGCGGCGTTCTCATAGCTCTCGCCTTTGCGCGGATGGCTGCAGCAACTGTTGGTCCAGAAGCCAGGCCAAAGGGGCTTCTGCTGACTGCGCTTATGCAGCAGTACCCGGCCTTTGTTGTTGAACAGGAAAACCGAGAAAGCGCGATGCAGCAGGCCGCCCCCGCGATGTGCATTGGCCTTGTTGTCGAATCCGGTTACGTTGTCAGCACCGTCGACGAGAATCAGCAATTCGTCGTCGAACGAAACCTCACGCGTATGGCTCGCTTGCATGTGTTCCCCCGTTGGCGGACCGCCCCAGCGCGACCGCTATCTGGAATAGATTTGGATTCACGACAGTCAGAAAGAGGTGGCAGCATACCCGGTCCACAAATTTCGTTGACCTGTGGATATGCCGCCACCTCACACAGACACATGCGAAACCGGCTAACTTCGCGCCGGCGGCAGAGGTGCCATTTGCGCTGCAGCGGTGGACGCATGACCGGCGCCTTCGAGCCAGTTGTAGCGATCCGTACTGAGCAGGATGAAGTGGATCAACAAAGCCAAGGTGAACAGGAACGCAAACAGCGCGATCAGTGTTCGCCTGGGGTCGAAGATCATCCAGACTTTATGCATGTTAAATCTCCCGGGTTATTGAATGCAGAATCGGACAGTCCAAATCGGCATGCATTTCGCGATCAGGCTCTTATCCGTACCTACTGCAGCCACGGGCGCCACATCCAAGCCAGGATATGGGCCACCAGGGCGACAGCCGTAAAGCCCAGGAAGCTCTTGATGAAGATCGAGTGAAATTCCCTCGCCTCTCCATCGGTCAGCCCCGTGAGACTACTTTCGTCACTCATCGGTGTTACCTCTTTGGTTAAAGATCAATTCGACAGACCCGTTCATGCACGGACCTTGTCGGTTATTTGCAGTCCCCCGAATCACCAGCTGGTGATATCTATGCGACTGCTGCCTTCGAATCCGCCGTTTCCGTTTCATTTCCAAAGCAACGAAATCGAAGATCTCTGCGGGGCGAAGATCGCTTACACGAAATCATCGGCTCATTAGGGCGTTATTCCCCCGTTTCCGGTCTTGGCACTCTTGGCCGCGCCACTCAGCCTTGCCAGGCTCGGATAATCCTTCAACATGTTGGCGCCATACAACGGCCGATAAGCCCCCTGGTGACACGTCTTGCAGTTGACCTTCAACGGGTCCCCCAACGGCCCTTTTCGGTTGTCGGGAAGGATGTCTGCGGTAGCACCGATAAACACATTGTTCATCTCCCGCACCAGGCGGATGGCGTGCCAGGCTTTCGTGCGCGTCTCGGGGCTTTGATCCCAGGCAAAGAATGAACGCGAGTTATGGCAGTGAGTACAGTTGACGCCCAGCGAATCGGAAAAATGCATCATCAGGCTGTACGTCCATTCAGTCTGCTTTATCGATTTGCGGCTCCCCTGCGGTAGCGCCGAGGTGGAGATCACACGGATGTCATTCTCCTCTTCGAGAAACGGCGTCAACGCGTCGTAGGGCAGCGAGGCATAGGCCGCTGACGGGGAGGCGATATTCTGCCCCGATGGCGCAAGCCCCTTGGCGTGCGCCGGGCCAGGATCTTTGGCCCAGACCTCCGCCGGCACCGGCTGACCACGATGGCAGGTGTAACAGGTCACACCTGTGGCACCGACATGTGCCTGCCAGTCTTCGTTCGCCCGCTGGGTCATCGCAAGCATGACGCGGGCGACCCGCTTCGTATAGAGACTGTCATCGGCAAAGTTGGCCTGATCGTGGCAATAGGCGCAGCCCTGCTCCTGCGGTGCCACCCAGGTAGTGATCGCTGCCATCAGCCGCGTGAACTCGGCGATAGGAAGGTCACCGAGTATCTGGAGGTTCTGATAGATTTCCGAGGCCTTGGGTCCATCCTGCGGCACCGCTGGCAAGGGCTCGGGCGGTATGTTTGCCTCGACCGAGTCGACCAACCGCCGCGGATTAACCACCGCTTCCATGCCCAGACCGCGGTAGCCGCGCTGCACGGTATCCACCGGCGGCCGTTCACAGGCCGCCAGCACTATCGTCACCATGATCAGCAGGATCAGTCGTTGCCGAATCGGTCGATTGAAAATGCTCATTGCGTGACTCCTGGTGCCAGCGGGTCTTGAACAGGGATGGCATTGGGATCCGGATAGCCTGGCGCGACACCGTGCTTGACGGCCCACAGGTACCAGTTATCAACCACCGTGCCGGTCAGCAGGATGCCGATGCCCCCGGTAATCACGGTCAAGACCGCGAACCACCATGCCCAACGGTGTATCGATTCCATCGTCGCGTTGAAACCCATGGTCCAGCGCCAGAACAGTGCTGCCCTTTCGGACGCGGTGCCACGATCGGTGATTTGGTCGATCTCCCTGTCACCCCCATATCGGCTCACCGCGAGAACCGTTGCCCCATGCATGGCGAACAACAGCGTCGAACCGTAGAGGAAGGCGATCGACAGCATGTGAAACGGGTTGTAGAACAGGTTGCCGTAACGGATCGAGAATGCCGCCGTCCAATCGAGGTGTGGAAAAATCCCGAAGGGTACCGCTTCACTCCAGCTACCCATCAGTAGCGGCCTGATGAAACCGAGCACCAGGTACAACCAGATCGCCGCGGCAAATGCCCACGCCATGTGTGTGCCCATCCCCAGTGCTCTGGCCCTGAAGTAGGTTCGCAGCCACCACAGCAGGATCGACGCAGTGAGGAAGAAGCCTGCCATCAGCCACCACCCGCCATCGTGCAGTGGCGGAATGCTCAGGCCGTATTCCGGTGGTGGCGGCTCGAGGGCCAGCCATGGCAGCTGTCGGACGAATTCGACAGGATCCCAGTTCACTGAGGCCCACATGTTCAGACCGATAATCTCGAACGCGACGAAGCCAAAGATCAGCGACAGCGTGCCTAATGCACCCAGGTAGATTGGGCCTATCTGGGCATCACCCAGTTTGCCGGCCCAATACGAAAAGCGCATGCCGCCGACGCGGAAAATGTTGCCGGGACCCAGGGACACCCCCGGTTCTGCAGGAGACCGCACTTGGATGCGGGTAAATATGTTTTGATACTCAGCCATGCTTTCTACTCCGCCTCAAGACCAAATCGGCAGCTGCAGCCACCAGTTCCACCACTCGGGCCATCCGCGCGTCCAGAAGGGGCCGCTGATGACGATACAAACCGCGCTCCAGAAACCTGCCGACAACGCAAGGAAAAGACCCAGGCGATGGATGCCCAGTGCACCGATCGAGTAGCCGATATCGTCGCGGAAGAAGGTGTTCTCGTGCTCACCGCCCTTGACCGTCTCGCCCTTGGGTGGGTTGGTAACAGACAAAATCAGGGAGCCGTGCATCGACAGCGCCAGGGTTGTCGTGAAAAAGAAAGACACGGCCAGCATGTGAGCCGGGTTGTAGTGGAAGTGCAGGAACTGATAACCGACGTTGGACACCCAATCCAGGTGGCTGATGATGCCGTAGGGAAAGCCGTGTCCCCATGCCCCAAGCAACAAGGGTCGGATGACCACCAGCGCGATGTAGGCAAATACCGCAAAGCTGAACGCAAACGGGATATGCAGTCCCATACCCAGCTTGCGTGAGATCTCGACCTGCCGGAGTGCCCAGGAGACGAAAGCCCCGATTGCACAAATCGTGATGATCTGCCAGAGGCCGCCTTCCTTCAGCGGCGCCAGGCCGAGACCGTATTTTAGATCGGGCGGCGCGATACTAATCTGCCACAGGTTCCAGGTCGGGCCGAGCGCCGCGCCATAGACAATCAGCAGCGTGCCGAGCAGCGAGAAGAAAACGGTGGTGACTCCGAAGAAACCGACATAGAAGGGGCCGACCCAAAAGTCGAACAGATCGCCGCCGAGCAGCGTGCCTCCGCGTACGCGGTACTTCCTTTCAAAATTCAGCATCGACATTTTTCAGTCCTCCGGGCACTTGCAGGCACCGGCTTTTTGGTGGATCTATCCGTGGCCTTTGCGTCCGCTGTATCGCACGCATCAGGCTTCTTTCCGTGTGGCGCCGCCTTTCTATCGCGGCGCCGGCAACCTCGGCACAATCAGCGCACGAACACGAACGGCAAAATCGTGTTGGCCATGCGGCGCGCCTCATCGATCACCGTCTCATGGCCTTCGAGTGAAGACCTGAACGGTCGCCATGAGCGGGGCAACAATCGGCGGACCACGGCCACCAGCAGAAACAGCACGAAAGTCAGACGGAACAAACGCTGGAAGTTCTTCTGATCGATGTGCCTCGGATCCGAGGCCAGGGTGTGAGTCGACATAGTGTTGAACATTTGCGGAATTCTCCTGCTTGCTTCATTCAATTGCGCCGCGCGGAACTGCCGGCCGGCGTCTCGGCCAAGGCCGATCTCCAGTGCCTTGTGGAGCGGGTAAACACGTCATGCCGCCCCACCGGCAACCAATTGTTGTCCTGCCTGGGTCACATGCGACACCATGACCGTCTCGTCGCCACCGATACGGGCCGAGCGCTCAGCCGCATCGCGCAGACGCTTCGCAGTCGAGATGCGTACCAGCATCGGAACCGCCTCGACCAGGTCGTCCAGGGCGTCCTGTGCAGAGCTGTCCCAAGGCAATTCACGATGCAAACGCGAAGGCGTCGCCTCCCCCTGATCCATCTCGCTGCCTAAGGGGAGGATGTTGTAGAGGGCGTCGAACAGCGCATTGCACACCTCCTGGATCAGGTAGGTGGCCCCTGAGTAACCCATGAAAGGCGTACCGGTATGGCGACGGATGATGGTCCCTGGCAGCGAGGCTGGGATATAGATCGCGCGTGAGCCGATCTCGGACAGGTACATACGTTCGTTGTAACTGCCGAACATGATCAATGGCGTCTTGTCCTGCACCGCTTGGCGAATCTTTTCGTTGTCGGGTTTGACACCTGGCTTGCGCGCAAACGAAAACATGCATGGCAAGCCCATCTCCTCCTCGAGAAAATGGCGCACCCCGCGGGTGTAGGTCTCGTTGGCCGAAACGGCAAAACTTGCGGTGCCAAAGAAGTCTTGCGTGACCGACCGCCACAAGTCCCAGACCGGCTTGATCGTCGTATGCTTCTCACGCTCGATGAAGGGCTCCGGATCGAGTCCCAGCATCTCACCGAGCTTGCGCAGAAACGCCGTCGTACTATGCAGCCCGATCGGCGCCTGCAGATAGGGTCGATCCAACTCTTCGCAAAGCAGGCGGCCGAACTCACGGTACATGCAGACATTGGCATCAGCATCCGCAAGGCGCGGCACGTCTTCCAGATGGCTGCCCAAGGGGAAAACCATATTGATCTCTGCACCGATGCCTTCGATCAGACGACGGATTTCCGCAAGATCCGACCAGGTGTTGAACATGCCGTAGATCGGACCGATGATGTTGACGCTGGGCTTGGCCTTCTGTTTGGCTGCCTGGGCGGTTTTCTTGCCGCCCCGCTTCATGCCGTACTTCTGCCAAAGCCAATACAGCGCGCGGTCGGCGCTCTGCCATTGGTCCTCATCGATCGTGCGCGGCAGGAATCGTTCGATATTGGTGCCTTCCGGGGTGACCCCACCGCCGATCATTTCGGCGATCGAACCAGTCACCACAACACTCGGCAGATGCGGGTCGAGGGTCGTGTGCGCCCGCCGCATCGCGCCTTCGGTGCCATGCTGACCGAGTTCCTCCTCGGCCAGTCCGGTGACGACGACCGGCAACTCGTGTGGCGGCAAGGCATCTGTGTAATGCAGCACCGAGGTGACCGGCAGGTTCTCGCAACCTACCGGACCATCGATGATCACCTGCAGACCCTTGATCGCGGTGAATACATAGACCGAACCCCAGTAGCCGCCGGCCCGGTCGTGATCGAGCACCAACATCACACCATCTCCTGTGCTTTGCGGCGTTTGGCCTGACGTTCGAGCTGTTTGCGGAAACCTTCCCTGAAGCCGCTATGGTCGGCCGGCACCCCTTCCCAGATGCCGGCGTTGTCCGCCTGGCCGACACCCTCGAAGAAATCACGCATGCGATCGAACCTGCCCCGACTGGCCAGGGCGGCGTTGATCACCTGCGCCAGCGAACCGGCGCCGGCGGGGCCCAACAACGGCCGCGCCGAGATCAGATTGGTGAAGTACAGCGAAGGCGTACCCCTTTCCTTGGCCTTTTGCACGACCGGCGTGGTGCCTATGGCCAGATCCGGTTTGAATTCCTGCATGGCGGCCAGATCGTCTTCGAGCGATGCGCGATACTTCACTATGACGCCTTTGGCCGACAGCCAGTCGCGATCGGCTTCCGACCATGGTGTCTTTGCGCACGCCGTACCCACATAGCGCACGTCGGCGCCGCTCTCGATCAACAGGCGCGCAACGAGCAGTTCGGATCCCTCATAACCCGACAGGGTGATCCGCGCCTCGATCGGATTGGCGCTGATGCTGGCCTTGATTGCCGGCAGAATGGCATTATTCGCCATGGCCAGGCGTGATTGACCGACGTTGCAGGCCCCTGCGATCTGTTGCAGCCAGGCCGCCGTGCCTTCGTAACCGACCGGCGCCGAACCCACACAACGCCGCCCTGCCGCGTCGAACTCTCGAATCGACGCGGTGTAAAAGGGATGGATCGCGGCCACGGCAGCACAGTCGAGCGCGGCGTACAACTCACGCCATTCCCGGGTCGGCACCGTTGGGCCGGCCGCCAGATCCAGTGGTTCGAGCATACGTCCGATGCCGATCGCGTCGACCGGGAAGATCTCGCCGAGCAGCGTCACGGTGGGACGACTGCTGCGACCCCGCGCCGGTTCCTGTACCGGCCCCTGCTCAGCCTCGCTGCGCGCATAGCGCAACATCGCACCGGCCAGCACATCCTTGGCCTCGGCATGCGTCGGTACGCCGAAACCGGGCACGTCGATGCCGATCACGCGCACGCCGTTGATCTGCTTGGGCAGCAGGTCGAGCGGGACACCGGAGGCGGTCGGTACGCAAAGATTGATCACGACGATGGCATCGTTCTTTTCGGGGTCGGCCAATTTGACCACCGCGTCGCGGATATCCTCGAACAGCTTGCCCGTGACCAGCGTTTCCGAATCGAACGGCACGTAACCGACGGTGCGCCGGGCACCGTAGAAATGTGAGGTAAACGTCAGGCCGTAGACGCAACAAGCCGAACCACTCAATACCGTGGCCGTCCGCCGCATACGCAGGCCGACCCGCAGCGAACCGAAAGCCGGGCACATGCTCTGGGGTTGGTCATGCGGACCGGTCGGATAATCGATGGCATATTGCTCCAGCAGGTCGCTCTTGCCGGCCGCAGCGGCTGCACGGCTCATCTCGGCGGCCCCGGCATGGCAGCCGGCGCCGTCGCGCGCATCCTCGGCGGCGACGCCGATCGCTGCAGCGACATTCAGCGCGCCATCGCCAGAATCAGACGCTGTCATAAATAACCTCGAGCGAAGGCTTGGTGATCGTCGACTGGCCACACATGTCCTCGACGGTAGCCGGATCGAGCACCACGTTACGTCCCACCGCGTCGCCCGCAAACAGGTCCAGCAGGCCGTCCTGGGTCAGCGGCGTCGGGTGATGAGGCGGCGACTCGGCGACATTGCGCGCCAGCTCCGCGAACAGCGGCCCCCACTCACCATCCGGATGGCCGATGATGTCGTAGTTGGCGCTCTTGCGGCGGATATCGTCATTGGCCGGAATCGAAGCCAGTTCGGGGATGCCGACGGCCTCGCAGAATGCCTGCGCTTCGCCGCTGCCATCGTCCTTGTTGGTGACCATACCGGCCACGCCGACATTGCCACCGAGACGGCGGAAATACTCGACGGCGGAACAGACGTTGTTGGCGACGTAAAGCGACTGGAGGTCGTTCGACGCCACCACGATGACCTTCTGACACATATCGCGAGCAATCGGCAGACCAAATCCACCGCAGACCACGTCGCCAAGGAAATCCAGCAGCACGTAGTCGAAATCCCAATCGTGGAAGCCGAGCTTTTCGAGCGTCTCAAAGCCGTGAATGATCCCGCGGCCGCCACAACCCCGCCCAACCTCAGGACCGCCGAGCTCCATCGCGTAGACCCCGTCACGCTTGAAGCACACGTCACCGATCTGAACGGCCTCACCGGCCAGTTTCTTTTTCGATGCCGTCTCGATGATTGTCGGGCAGGCCTTGCCGCCAAACAGCAGCGACGTGGTGTCACTCTTCGGATCGCAACCGATCAGCAGCACCTTCTTCCCCAGCTGCGCCATCATGTAAGACAGATTGGCCAGCGTGAAACTCTTGCCGATGCCGCCCTTGCCATAGATCGCGATGATCTGTGTCTTGGCCGCGGCCGGCGATGTTGCCAGCGCACTGCTGTCGATCGCCACCTCCACTGCGACGCCATCGCGTGGGCCGGATTGTGTGGGAACGGCAACGGAGGTCGCTCGCAGATCGGTCATTGGCTGGTTCTCCAGTCGAGGATCATTTTGAGGCAGTCCGCGTCGTCGAATGCCGTGTGATAGGCGGCAGCTGCATGCACGGGTGACTCGCGGTGGGTGATGAGGCCATCGAGCGAAAGTCGGCCGGCCTCGAGCAAGGACATCACCCGTTTAAGATCGTCCGGACGCCATTCGGCGGCGATCTGCAGGCATGCCTCGCGCATGAAGGCGGGTGGAAACGCAAAACTCACCGGCTGCTCGTAGAAACCGGCAAGCACGATCAGGCCGCCGCGCGACAACCTCGCGATCAGTTGATCGAAGATGGTGCCGTTGCCGCTGACATCGCAGATGACCCGGTAGTCGGATCGGTTATCTTCGGCGGGATCGATTACCGGGTAAGCCTGATCGTCGCCACGGCGAACGGGATTGGTTTCCCAGACCGTCGGCGGCTCGCCATCCAGTGCAATCACCAGGCGAGCGATCAACCGGCCGAGTACGCCATGGCCTACGATCAGTTCAGGCAGCACCGGGCGGCCGGAAACGGCCAGGGCATGGTAAGCGGTGGCCGCCAGTGCCAGCAGGACCCCCTCTTCGGCGAAAGCTTCGCCCAGTGGCACCAGGCGATCGGCCGGAACGACGACCCGCGCGGCAGCGCCACCGAAAAGACCGCGGACGCCATCGAAGCCCCGCGAACCGGGAACGAACACCCGCTGTCCCGCGGTCAGGCCAGTCGTCTCACCTGCGCTGCTTATGCGGCCAACGGATTCATAGCCGGGCACCAACGGATAACCCATTCCCGGAAAATCAGGCATCTGGCCAAGCCACAGCAGTCGCTCGGTCCCGGTGCTGATACCACTCCATTCAATATCCACCACACAGTCGTCACGCCCCGGCACGGCGAGATCCAGTTCGGCCAGGTTCAGGTGTCCCGGTTGCTCGAAGACCACGGCGGTGGTAGCAAAAGTCACGTCAACGCTCCTCGGCGGTTGAACCGGGCGGCTCCCAACAGTCGCCCCTTAGATGTCAGTTTAATTAGACATTTATATTTGTCAATCATAAATGACACTCAAAGATCAGACCTGCGCGACCAAAAGGCGAACCAGCAACGGCCTTGAGGTCTTGATCTCGTGGCAGCCGCGGTAACCGGCCTGCTGCAGCAACGTCCGCAACTCCTCGCTGCGACGCGCCCGGCCACTGCCCATGGCCCAGAGATACAGGCCGAAATAGGCATCCCCGATCCGTTCAGCGCCCGGCGTACCGGCCATCGGCTCGGCGATCAGCAAGCGGCCGCCGGGCCGCAGCACCCGGTGCGTCGCGCGCAGCAGTTGCAGCACCAGCGCATCGTCGTGGTCGTGCAGCACCCGGACCAGCGAGATCAGATCGACGCCCTCGAAGCGCTGCAGCTGCAGGAAGTCACCGCCGTGCGCGTGCACGCGCCGATCCAGGCCCAGACGATCGAAACGGCGCCCGGCACGGTCCGCGACCGCCGGCAGGTCGAGCAGCGCAACCCGCAGATGCCGCCAGCGCTGCGCGGCGAGGGATGCAAAGACACCTTCGCCACCCGCGACATCCAACATCGATCGATGGCGGCGCAGGGAATAGTGATCGAGGATGTCGTCGGCGACCAATGCCTGGGAATCCGCCATCAGCTCGCTGTAGGCGCCAACCTGTCCGTCGTGCAGTGACTTCGGACAGTCGCTCACGGCATACGGCCAGTAGGTGGACAGCTGCGAGCCCGCTCGCTGTCGCAGCAACGCAACCGGATCGGCAAGGTCGGCGTAAAGCAGTGCGTGATGCCGGACCATTGCGGCGATACCGGGATTGCCCAGCAGCGCGGCGCCGTGAGCCCCGAGTCCCCAGCGTCCGTTGCTGCGCTGCTCGAGCAATTCGAGTGATTGCGCCGCCAACAACAGTCGCGCCAGCGGTTCTTCGGCGAGGCCGGACAGCTCGGTCAGACGCTCAATCGGGAGCGGCTCGTTTGCGACGCGCTCGAACAGGTCGAGTTCGAGGCAGGCCTTCAATACCTGCGAATAGACGAAACCGGCCGATATGTCGAACAACTGAAGCGCCCGACGGTTGGCAACGGGTCGGGTCAGCGGGAATCGCGCCGCCCACCATTGAAACCGCGCGCTGCGCAGCAGGCGATCGCGAAACCCCAGCCAGCGGTCGCGCAGGCCCGACCCGCGCGGCTCGGGCGCCAAGTCAACGCCCCCCGACAGGTGCTCTAGGGCGCTCAAATCGAATCAGGCGGCCGCCCGGCGTGCCATTTCCTTCGGCAGGAAGCGCTTCGCTTCTTCCAGGATCAGCAACTTCAGCAGGTCACCGCCCGGACAAGTGGGAATCGAATCCACACCTTCCTGGACCAGTCCACGCAACCGATTCACCGCACCGCTGACGCCCAGTTCCTGAACGGCGCTGGGCCGACCGTGGGTCCGGTCCTGGCCAACCGGTTTGCCGAGGGTCTCGGCATCGGAAGTCGCGTCGCGGATATCATCGGCCACCTGGTATGCCTCGCCGATACACTCCCCGAGCAGGGTCCAGGGCTCCGCATCGCCGCCGGCTGCGGCCGCGCCGGCGCAGGTCGCAGCAACGAACAGAGAGCCGGTCTTGGCGCGGTGATACTGGGATACATCAACCGTCGGCTCACATTCCCAGGCCTGGCCGGCAGAGATGCCGAACGGCGCGCCGACGGCGCGACCGGTGATCGACAGCAGACTGGACAGGCGCGCCGGGGCCAGGCACTCGCTGGCGGCCTGCCCCAATGATTCGAAGGCCAGCACGATCAGGGCATCACCGCTCAGAACGGCGATCTGGTCGCCGAAGGCGACATGCACCGAAGGTTTGCCACGGCGCTCATTGGCGTTGTCGAAGCACGGCAGATCGTCATGCACCAGCGAGGCGCAGTGCAGCAATTCGATAGCCGCCGCCGCGGCAGCGGATAGCCTGGGATCGTCATCGCCGTGTGCGGCGGCCACCGCAAGACACAACTTTGGCCGCAGCCGCGCGCCACCCGGAAACACTGCATAGCGAACTGCGCGTGCCAGCAGCGGCGGACAGGTGCGGTCGGTTGCCCCTCCGACGACGGCGTCCAAGACTTCCTCGATTTTCGAATCTGCGTCACGCATAGCGCCCCCCGGCTGATAAATTAAGTGTCGTTGTAACTAGACACATACTAGTGTAACTTATCGTAGACAGTTATTTCGCGCAGGTCAACGTTGACGCGAGGTCCCGCATAAAAAAGCTTGCATCGCCAATTGTTGTGATTGGAGCCGGCATCGGCGGGCTGAGCGCCGCGTTGGCGCTCGCCACACGCGGCGTCGATGTCGTGGTCTATGAAAGGGCCGCCGCGCCGGGCGGCAAGATGCGCACGGTCAAGATCGGTGATGCACTTATCGATGCCGGTCCGACGGTGTTCACGATGCGCGATGTGTTCGAGTTGATCTTCGACGAGGCGGGCGCTGTACTCGGGGAGCAACTGGATGTCGCACCGCTCGAGATCCTGGCGCGGCATGCCTGGGACGCCGACAGCCAGCTCGACCTTTTTGCCGATCGACAGCGATCGGTACAGGCGATCAGTGCATTCGCCGGTGCCGCCGAGGGCCGGCGCTATCTCGACTTCTGTCACCAGGCCGGAAAGACCTTCAAGACACTCGAAGACACCTTCATCCGCACCCAGCGGCCCAACCCGCTCAGCCTGACCCAGCGCACGCTGGCTCAGGGTCACGGCGGAATACGCAACATCAAGCCGTTCGGTACGCTTTGGGGCAAGTTGCAGACTCAGTTCAGGGACCCACGTCTGCGTCAGTTATTCGGCCGCTACGCCACCTACTGCGGTTCTTCACCGTTCCATGCCCCGGCCACGCTGATGTTGGTGGCGCATGTCGAACAGGAAGGTGTCTGGGTTCTGCGCGACGGCATGCAGCAACTGGCGTTGGCCATGACACGTCTGGCACAGCATCTGGGTGTGACCTTTCACTTCGAGCGTGAGATCAGCGCCATTGAATTGCGCCACGGCAGCGTCGCCGCGGTGCGCGACGCCAGCGGCGGGACCCAGCCCTGTCGCGCGGTCATCAGCAATACGGACCCGGCAGCGCTGGCCCGCGGCCTGTTCGGCAAGCACGCGAGCCGCGCCGTCAACGGCTATGACAAGGCACCGCGGTCGCTGTCGGCGATGACCTTCAGCCTGTGCGCGACCGCGCAAGGCTTCCCGCTACTGCACCACAACGTTTTTTTCTCGCGCGACTACCAACGTGAGTTCGATGACATCTTCGGCCGCCGCCAACTGCCAACGGAACCGACCGTCTACGTCTGCGCCCAGGACCGTCACACGCCGGGCGACGCACACCCAGGAAAAGAGCGCCTTTTCTGCCTGACCAACGCACCGGCAATCGGTGACAGCCATCACTTCGACGATCGGGAGATCGCGGCATGCATGACAACGACATGGGAAACCCTGGGCCGCTGCGGTCTGCAACTCGACTCGGAGCGGACGGAAACCGTGGTCACGAGTCCGAGCGATTTCAACCGTCTGTTCCCGGCGAGCGGAGGGGCACTGTACGGCCAGGCCTCGCACGGCTGGCGGGCATCGTTCACCCGACCGGCGGCGCGAACCCGGATAGCGGGGCTATACCTGGCGGGTGGGGCCACGCATCCCGGCCCGGGCATCCCGATGGCGGCGCTGTCGGGTCGTCTTGCCGTGCAGAGCCTGCTCGCGGATCAGCATTCGATCGCACAGTCCAGCCGGGTGGCTATGCGTGGTGGTACATCGATGCGCTGAGCGACGACCGCCGCCACGGCATCACACTGATTGCGCTGATCGGCAGTGTGTTTTCACCCTATTACGCCCGGGCAAGGCGCAAGGGCACGCCGCCAGCGGAACGTTTCGTCGCGCTCAACGTGGCGCTGTATGGCGCCGCCGGTAAACGCTGGGCGATGACCGAGCGCGGCAACGGCGCATTGCAGCGCAGTGCGGCACAACTCGCCATCGGCCCCAGCAGGCTGCACTGGGAACGCGACTGCCTGGTCGTCGATATTGCCGAGACGACTGTCCCCTTCCCGTCTCGCCTGCGCGGGCGGGTTCGACTGTACGCGCCGTATCTGTCGGACCACTCGTTTGACCTCGACCGCGACGCCCACCACCAGTGGTGCCCGATCGCCCCGCGATCGCGGATCGAGGTGGAGATGCAGCAGCCGGCATTGCGCTGGCGGGGCGATGCCTACTTCGACAGCAACTGGGGAGACGAGCCGCTGGAGGACCGATTCGAGCGTTGGGACTGGTCGCGCGCGATGCTGGCCAACGGCAGATGTGGCGTGCTTTACCATGCCAGGCTGCGCGACCAGCCGGCCCGTTCGCTGGGATTGTGCTTCAACAGCAGCGGACGGATCTCGACATTCGAACCACCCCCGGACCGGCAACTGCCAAAGACCGCCATCTGGCGCATCGAACGGGCCAGCCAATGCGAGGAAGACGGCAACCCGCAGGTACGCAAGACACTGGAAGACACGCCGTTCTACGCGCGCTCGATCATCGACACCCGACTGCTCGGCGAGCGCGTGACCGCGATGCACGAAAGCCTGTCTCTGGCGCGTTTCCGCCAACCATGGGTAAAACTGCTGTTGCCGTTTCGTATGCCGCGACGCGCCCGCTACGGGCAGGGCTGACCGACGTCAGTCGTCTTCCCGCCGTTTGTCGGCGCGATCCTCGACCGACCGCTTTTTATCGGTATCGTCGCGTTTCAGCGCGCGTAACTGTGATATGCCGAACCAGACCACCAGGGCAAAGATCAACAACAGTTCAGCCAGCGCCAACAGATTCGCGTTCATAGCAAACGACAGTCGAGGTGAGATTCAGACGACCGATTCGTCGGCTAGTTGAGACTGCCCGGCCCGCTGACGCTCGCGCCGGTCCAGTTCCTCGAACAGGTCGAGTACCCAGACGAACTTGTTCTCGATACGCGCAAAAAATCCCATCCGAATCGCTGCATTGGACATCCCGACGGACGGTTCGACCGCCGCTGCAGCCACCAGAAAACGCGTCTCCGGCAACACTGACTCATGCAGCAGTGCATCGGGTATCAGTGCCAACTGCGGCAAACCGATGGCCAACACCCTTGCCTTGCGTTGTGCGGTCACGACGGCACGTTGGCTCACGCTGTCGAAACCCCGGCGGGCCACCTCGAGACCTATCTCGGCGTAAAGCAGGCGCGCGGCGTGTATCGCCGGTCGGCAGCGCCGGGGCAGATGGGCAATGCCACTGTCCGCACGCGTGTACAGCCTTCTGGCCTCGTGGAGCAGGCGCTCGACGACGCTGCCGAGGGCCGGTGAAAAACGGGGGTCGGAAATGAAGGCCTGCGTATCGATACCTGCCTCGTCGAGCCAGTCCTGTGGCAGGTAGAGGCGACCGGCGCAGGCGTCTTCGCCGACGTCGCGCGCGATATTGGTCAACTGCATCGCAACACCCAGATCGCTGGCGCGGGCCAGGAGATGAGGATCGCGCACGCCCATCAAGATGGCCATCATGGTTCCGACCGAACCTGCCACCCGCGCCGAGTAGGCGATGACATCCGACAGATCTGCATAGCGGCGGCCTTCGACGTCCCAGGCAAATCCTTCGAACAGGGCCTCTAGCAACGCCTTCGGCAAATCGAATGCCGCGACAACCTCCGCCAGTGCACGATCGGCCGCACAGTCCTCAGGTCGACCGCTGTAAATCGCGTCGAGTCTTCGGTGCATGCGATGCAACGCCGCATGCGCATCGTCGCTTTCATCGACCGCGTCGTCGGCAGCGCGACAGAACGCATAAAGCGCCGAGGCCGGCTCGCGGAAACTGCGCGGCAACAGGAACGCGGCGGCATGGAACGAACGCGAACCCACCCGCAGCCGGTCGCGACAATCGTGCAAGTCGGCGTGCACGCTGTCGCGCATTGCCGTGTCAGTAGAGGTCAACAGCATCAGGAACCACCTTGTCGAGGACTCGTGCGGATGAAAGCACACCTGGGATGCCGGCACCCGGGTGCGTACCCGCGCCGACGATGAATAAGCGATCAACATCCTCGCTGCGATTGTGCGGCCTGAACCAGGCGCTTTGCTGAAGGATCGGTTCGAAACTGAAACCGGCGCCTTGGAAGGACGACAGACGATCGCGAAAATCGAGCGGCGTGGTCACGCGCGAGCTCACGATCGCGTCACCCAACGCGGGCAGCATCGTATGCGCCAGGTGCTTTTCGATCGCAGCGCGATACGGTTCGGCCTGAGTCTGCCAGTCGACGTCACCGCCAAGATGCGGTACCGGCGATAAGGCGTAAAAGGTATCGCAACCCGGTGGCGCGAGAGCCGGGTCGGTCGCGGTCGGCCGGTGCAGGTAGAGACTGAAATCCTTGGCCAGCAGCTTGCGCCGAAAGATGTCTTCGAGCAGCTCGCGGTAACGTGGACCGAGCATGATGGTGTGATGCGGCACATCCGCGTAGCGCCGCCGCGTGCCGAAGTACCAGACGAACAATCCATTGGAATAGCGTGCGCGCTCGATCTTGCTGTCGGTCCAGCGGCGACGGGTATGTGCCGGCAGCAGATTTCTATAGGTCCAGGCCGCGTCGGCATTGGATACCACGACATCAGCAGAAAGCACCTCGCCGGATGCCAGGCGCACACCTGTCGCCGTGCCGTTGTCGACCAGGATCTCCGCCACCGCGGTGTTCAGACAGAGCTGGTTGCCCTGCCCTTCGATCAGATTGACCATGCCGTCGACGATACGACCGGTTCCGCCCATTGCCGAGTGCACGCCCCATTGACGCTCCAGGTGCGAAATGAGCGAATAGATCGAGGTCACCGAGAACGGGTTACCACCGATCAGCAGGGGGTGAAAACTCAAGACCTCGCGCAACCGCGGATGCCTGACATAGCTGGCGACCATGCTGTAGACGGATCGATGACTGCGCAAGCGCAGCATGTCCGGAACGATCCTCGCCATATCACGCCAGGAACTGAACGGCACGTCACCGAGTTGCTCGAAGCCGACCCTGAATACCGCCTTGCTCGCCGCCATGTAGCGCTCGTAACCGGCGACATCGTCCGGTGCGAACGCCGCAATCTGTCGCTTGTTGACCTCCGCGTCACCCGAGTAATCGAAGATCTGACCGTCGTCGAAGCGGATGCGGTAGAACGGCGACATCGGCCGGAGGTCGACATCGTCGGCCAGATTGCGCCCGCACAGCTGCCACAACTCCTCGAGCAGGAAGGGCGCGGTGATGATGGTCGGCCCGGCGTCGAAGGTGAAACCGTCCTGTTTATGCACATACGCCCGGCCGCCGGGTGCGTCCAGCTGTTCGAGAACGGTCACACGGTAACCACGGGCACCGAGCCGAATAGCCGCGGCCAGGCCACCGAATCCGCTGCCGATGATCACGGCATGGGGATTTTTGCGGCGCTGCAGTGCCCCGTCGATCTGCTGCGGCATACGTGTCATTTATTAATTACGCTGGTAGTGTCTAATTTTATAGACAGTATAGCAGCCGAATCCGCTGGCGCGAATCCGTTTTTTCTTGTCGGCCTATCTTGCCCACGGGTGTCAGGCATCCCCGGTTCCGACAGGCAGGCCGAGCTGGCCTGCCAGATCGAGGATCAGTCGTTCGAATCGTCGCGGGTCTTCTTCGTGGCCAAGGTGCCCCAGACCTTCGACCCGATGCAGTTCGGCATTCGCCAGGCGGCCGGCGATACGCTCGGCCTGCGCCGCCGGTACGGTGCCGTCGTTGCTGCAGGCCACCAAATACAGTGGTAGCCGCAGGCGCGGCAGCTGTCGTGCTAGTGTCTCGAGGTCCCAGTTCGCCATCATGCGCAACGCGGCGGCAACATGGTCGGGCGAACACAGCAAGCGGTGATACAGATCGATGGCATCGTCCGGCAGAACCGAGCCGGTTTCGCGCACCAGCTTCTCGACCAGGCGCCGATCGAGCACGCGCCGGGCAAACAATCGAGGCACCATCGGCAGATTGGCGAGCAGTTTGGCGGCCGGCAAAAAAAGCTGGCCGAGCAGTCCGCTCAAGGGCACAAAGGCCCCGTTCAGACTGACCAGTCCGTGTGGTTTGATACAGCCGTCGAGACACATTTTCGCCAGTACGGCCGCCCCCGCCGAGTGTCCAACGACCAGGACCGGATCAACCTCCAGCGCGGACACCAACGCACCACAGGCCCGAGCCATGCCGGGCAAGGAGGCGTTGCCGGGTGGACCGGCGCTGCTGAAACCATGCCCCGGCAGATCAGGCGCAATGACGCGAAAATGCGCGGCCAGCAACGGGGCCAGGCCGGCCCATGAGTGGCTCGACGCCGCCGTGCCATGCAACAACAGCACGCATGGCCCCCTCCCCATATCCTGAACGTGCCAGCGCGTGCCGCCGGCCTCGAGGAACCGGCTGGCGTCGGCATGCGGCCAACCCGGACCGTCCCGTGCCCAATCGAGCGCCCGGCAGCTGACATGGGACACAACGGTTCGTCTCGACATAACGCCAACCTGTCAACGCGCGGAGCGGGCGTCGCTGCCGGCGGCGGTCTGGACTGCGCGCGACAAGGCCGCAGCATCGGCATGTGGCAGCGGCAGATAAAGGCCCTGCAGCGCGTCGGCGAGTCTCGCGGCATTGGCATGCGGACGCGGTGCCGTATCGATGACCATGCTGCGGACGCCCGCGATGCGGAGCAACGCGGCGCTGTCCAGGGCCTGGTTCAACGCCTGTTCGCGCCCGGTAGCACCCTCGCGGGTGATGTTGGCACGTCCGTCAGTCAAAAAGATAACGCCGGGCGTGCCACCGCGACGCAGGATCTGCTCGGCCAGCAGACCTGCCGCGTCGACTGCGGCCGCCAACGGCGTGCCGCCACCGCCCGGCAAGGCCGCGATACTGCGTTTCGCTCTCACCAGGGAGCGCGTCGGCGGTAACAGCAACTCGGCGCCATTACCGCGGAACGCAATCAGCGCCACCTGATCACGGCGCACGTAGCAGTCGGCGAGGAGCAGCTCGACCGCGCCCTTGGCCTCGGCCAGCCGATGCAGTGCCGCCGAACCCGACGCGTCGACCACGAAGATAGTCGTCGTCTCCGCGCGCTGCTTGAAGCGGGTCACGCGAAAATCATCCGGGCGGACCAATACCCGTGGTCGCGCAGCCGCTGCATCTGCCACCCCGCCCCGACATTGGGCTCGCCGCACCATCTGCCACGGTGCCGCTGCCCGCAGCGTGTCAATCAGGTTGAGCCGAGCGCCCGAGCGCAAATCACCACGCACCACCCCGGTCGGACGGCCACGCAGCCTGCCGCGCTGCAGCGCACCCGACTTGCCCGCGGACTGGCTCGGCGAGCGCCGCGCATTCGCGGATTTGAGTTGCGCCAACAGGTGCGGCGGTATCGCCGCGAGCGCGGCCTCGAGCACCCGGTCCTCCAGCGGCTTATCCGGTGAAGGTGTCGACTCCTGATCGGTTTCGTCGGCGTGCTTGTCATCCTGCGGTGCGGATGTTTCCGGCTCACCGTCCGGCGCTGCGGAACGGTCGTCCGGCGGGGTGTCCTGCTCGGTCTCTTCGGGTGCCTCCGGCATCGGCAGGACGGTGGCCCGCGGCGCCAACACCAGACGCGCCGCCACCGCGATGTCCTCGTCTTCGGCGGCGGCACGAGCCGCCAGCGCGGCGCTGACACGCGCCGCTCTGGCCGCCAGCTGGCAGGCGCGCAGCGAGTGCACGCCCAGGGTCTCGGCCAGGGTGCAGATCGTATGGATTTGCTCGGTATCGAGCACCACTGCGGGCAGCAACTGGCGCGCCGCCATCACCGCTGCCTGGTCGTACGGCAAATCCTCGATGTCGTGGATACCAAAGTCGCGCAGGTCGATGCGCAGCGCCAGGCGGTCCTGCAGCACATCGCTCAGGCCCTCGTCATCGGCCACGGTCTCGTCCAGTGCAATGACCCCCAGTTCGACCGGCATACGGGCGCTGAAACCATCGCGCTCCATGACGATCTCGGCGAAATCCAAGACCGCGCCGAGATGCGAGAGCGTCGATCGCGCGGCACGCTCGGCCATGGCCAGCACGACGACCCCGCCATGACTCTCGGCCAGCAATCCGCGCTCGGCGACCGGCCGGCCCGCCTGCAGCGTTGCGGCAAGATCGAGGCCGCCCAGGAGTCGGCCTTCGCTGACATGCAGCGGCACGCGGCGCATGGATTGGGACTCCGGCAGCAGCTCGCGAAATCGGACCAGCCAGCTGTCACGGACCGGGCCGGGCAGGCCCTGCAGTGCGACCCCGCCCAGCCAGGCCGGCGCCACGGCGAGCAGTGCCGCAGCCAGATCGGCATCGTACCAACGCGGGCCAGTCACACCGGACGCCCCGTCAGGTGCCGAAGAGTTCGTCGATCGCGCGCTGCACACGGGTGCTGGAGCCCGCTTCGTCGAGCGGGTCACGACGCAATCGATGACGCAGTGCCGACGGTGCGACCCGCTTCAGCTCTTCCTCGCCGACGACCTGTCTTCCCTCCAGGCTGGCCAGTGCGCGCGATGCACGGATCAGGGTGAGCTCGCCGCGCAGGCCATCGGTACCGAGAAGCATGCACAGCTGCGCCGCCAACCCGATCACATCGGGCGGCACCTCGACACCGGCCAGATTCTCGCGCGCATTGGCCAACTGACGACGCACCTGACCATCCTTGCGCTTCCATTTCTTTATGAAGGCTGCATTGTCACGCTCGTACAGATCACGCTGCTGAACGATCGCGACCCGTGTCTTCAGATCATTGGGCGTCCGCACCTCGACCGACAGACCGAAGCGATCGAGCAGCTGCGGGCGCAGCTCGCCCTCCTCCGGGTTGCCGCTGCCAACGAGCACGAAGCGCGCCGGGTGACGGATGCTCAGGCCCTCGCGCTCGACCACGTTTTCGCCGGATGCCGCGACATCGAGCAGTGCATCGACCAGATGGTCCTCGAGCAGATTGACCTCGTCGATGTACAGGAAGCCGCGATGCGCGCGCGCCAGCAAACCGGGTTCAAATGCCTTCTCGCCATGGCTCAGGGCTCGCTCCAGGTCGAGCGCGCCGATGACGCGATCCTCGGTCGCGCCGAGTGGCAGATCGACCACCGGCACCGGCACTGAGCGGGTCTTGGGCGCTTGGCCGGACTTGCCGACGGAGCAGTGCTCGCACAGCATCGGCCGGTCGACCGCCGGATCACACTGGTAAGGGCACCCGGCGACGACCGCCATGTTGGGCATCAGGGCGGCCAGTGCGCGTATCGCTGTCGACTTGCCGGTGCCACGGTCACCGAACACGAGCACGCCGCCGACCGAATGATCGACTGCCGCGATCAGCAGGGCGAGCTTCATTTCTTCCTGGCCGACGATGGCCGAAAAGGGAAAAGGCATTGACATTGTCGTGCATCTGTACGACGGCCCGGTGCTGTCTCCGCGAGACTCGCCGGAGCGGTCTGATCCGTGATTGGTCTGATTGCCTGCGCCGCGACAAACCGACCGGGAATTGTTTTTCCGCCTTCGCTTTTTACGCGTCAAGCGACGCGAAGACAAGTCGTCCCTCGATAAGCGGGACGCACAGGACATTTCAGGCACGGACTCGCGTGCCCGTTGCCATCGCCGTCATTCGAGATCCCCGGGAGATGCGCATTTGCGATCGCCGGAGCCGGCTGCTGCCGCAGAGAACCTGCGGCAATGAGCACCGTCGAGACTCGTCATGGGCCACGCAGCCGATCACACAGCCTGTTGAGGCCGGGTCATGGTGGTGGCTGGAGAGAGTTCTGAGCCCGGCGGCCCGCCGCCATCGCTTCGACGGCGTCCAGTGCGACCTGTCCGATCGCCTGCCGGATCAAGACTGCTTCACCCGGCGAACGCCCACCCGGTTCACACAGCAGCTCGCACAGCGCATCGGTCGGGGTCTCGAAATCGCAGTGCGTGGCCCCACTGAATCGCCGCACCCTGGCATCGGACGCCGCCGCATAGACTGCCAGCCCGTTGTTGTGGGCGTTGCAGGATGAAGGATCGGCAACCAGTCCGGCGATCGGTATCGAAAGCCCTGCCGCCAGTTGCTGCCCGAGCCCGTCGCGGTCGACGATATCCATGGCAAAAACGCCGATCGCATCGCGGTCGATGCTGGCGGCCATCAGCGCTGCGAGGCCACCGGCGGAGAAACCCGCATAGACGACGTCGCGGGCACCGAGCCCGCGCGCCAGTTGCGCCATGTCGCGACCGTTCTGCCGGTGGGCGCCGTCCCATGGGCGCATGTTGCAGAGATCCAGTGTAAGCGTCGGCAGCCCGCGTTGCGCAAGCGCATCCGCGAAGCCCTGCATGCGATCCTGATCGCGCAGAAAACCATGCGCCAGCACCACGCGCACCGCGCCAGGTTCATTCACCCGACGATGGACCCTGTAGTCGAGTCGGCAGCCGGTCGCGGAAACGTCTTGCCCCGGTTGCCGAATCACGCCGCCTGCAACGGACTCTGCATCTATGGCTGTCGGTGCCGGTTGTGTCGAGATACCCTGGCACCCGGCCAATAGCAGCGGCGCCCAGAAAAGCAGGCGTCGACGGGATGTCGACCTAAGCGTCACGGCCGGTTGCAGAGCCGATTCCTGTCCAAGGGCGCACACGCGCTCGGTCTGGCGGGTGGTACGATGACCCGACAGCCTCCACCTCAGGAAAACGCGCAGTTTGTCAACGCTCAAGCACACCATTTCATCCACCGCACCCCCCGCAGGGAGCGCTCAAAGCGGGCGGCGGGCCGAAGCGACTCTGCCCGCGGCAATCGATGCACCCTGCCGCTACATTGACCTGCCCCAGGCGGGAAGAACCGCCTATTACACCAACGATAGGGAAGATGGCCGTCCCTTGGTGCTGCTGCATAGTGTCAACGCGGCGCCGAGTGCGCGTGAGATGCGCCCGCTGTTCGAACATTACCGCAAGGAACGACCGGTCTATGCCCCTGATTTGCCGGGTTTCGGTCGCTCGGAGCGGCGCGACCGCGACTATTCACCCACACTTTATGCGGAGTTCATCAAACACTTTCTGCGCGATGTCGTCGCGACACCGGCCGATATCGTTGCGTTCTCGCTGAGCGCGGAGTTTGCCGCGCGTGCGATAAGCGAGACGACCGCACTGTGTCGCTCACTGACGTTGATCTCGCCGACCGGATTCAGCCAACGACAGCCACCGAGCGGCCCGCCCACCGACCGTATCCTCAAGACGCTGCGACTGCCGGTCCTGGGCGGCGGCCTGTTCAAACTACTGACCTCGCGCCCGAGCATTCGCTATTTCCTTGGACTCTCGTTCGCCGGCAAACCGCCAGCGGACCTGGTCGACTATGCCTATGTGACAGCACATCAGCCAGGCGCGCGGCACGCACCCTTCAAGTTTCTTTCAATGAAGCTGTTCACGCCGGACGCCGACCGTCAATTGTTCAAATTGCTGCGCGTGCCGGTGCTGGTGCTATACGACCAGGATCCCAATGTCTCCTTCGAGCGGCTCGACGCCTTCGAAAACACGAACAACTGGCACATACGCCGCATCAGCCCGACAAGGGGCCTGCCGCATTGGGAGCGCACCGAACAGACAGTTGAGGCATTGGACGCCTTCTGGGCCACCGTTGGCTGACGAGATTGGACCGACGCCGCCCACGATTGATGCGAATCAGGGCCTCAGTTCCGGTGCGAATACGTTTATGAGCGTGTCCAACTGTGCCTGCGGCAGCGCGCGATACCCGGAGTTGCCATCGCTGCTCGATTCGGCCGGCTTCGGCAAAGCGGCCGACGGCTGCGGAGCATCTGCCTCGGCTTCTTCACCCGCTGGCCCCGGGGGTGCGATCGCTCGCGGATCGGCTGGCGCCGGCTGACCGATGGGAAGCTGGCTCTGCGCGGCTGCGGACGAACTGCCGGGTGTCATCGCCTGCGGTATCTTTGCACTGACCGCCGCTTGTCCGGCAGGTGCGGGCGGCACGCCTGGCTCGGCGGCACCATCGACGGGCCGTCCCACCCGTGCCACGGGTGACTGGGGCGACACTGCCGTTTGCGCCGGGGCATCGCCAACATAGACGCCGGCCAGTTCGCGGATGGCATCGGGTCTCACGGTCGCTACCTGAACGCCATGCCGCCCCGGCGATTCCGCCATTTCAACCTGCCGTCGCGGTGCAGCCCCATCGGCCGACGGTACCTGCGCGACCGGACCTGATACCTGTCGTTCGGCCTCGGTGGCCACCCCAGCGCCACCTGGCCTGATCTCTGGCGCCATGGTGGCGAGCGGGCTACCGCCCACCTCAACCGGAGACTTGCTCTCAGACTGGAAATGAATCTTTGCCAGGTCGCGAATATCGGCCATGTTTAGCGCCGGGCCGCGCATCGACGATGACCCGGCGGGCTCGCCCCTCGAGGGCGCGATCGGGGGCCCCATCGTGTCGGCAGAGGCAGGCGCTTCGGCTTCCGGCGGTGTCTCTGGGACTGGCGCCGGCCCCCCTGCTTTGACCGGCCCGGACGCCATGCCGTCGGCCACGGCGGCTGTTGTTCCGGTGATCGGCGGGGAACTCGTCGGGGCATCCGTCGATACCTTGCCGGCCGGTAACGGCGCCGCTGGCGCTAAGCGCGACTTCATCGCAGCGAGCGCCTCTGGGGGCACCGCACCTCCCGGATAGGCCAGCCGCTGAATCTGCAATAAATCCAGCGCCGGCGGCGATGTGACCGTTGCCGCAGAGCCTACCGATACCATGGCGGCGAGGCCGAGCAACCCGACATGCAAGGCACGATGGGATGTGCGCAAGGAACGACCGATCAAGCCGGCCTGATCACAAGGGCGGGATCTCTGGGGCTGCATGGGCAATGTCTCTACAACTGAACTCCCGAATGATTATAGCGCCGACAATCCTATTTGAACGACCGCTACCGCCCCGAACCGCAGGCGGGATTCTCTGCATCGGTTGTCCCGCGCATATGCCGGACCAGTTGGCGCCGGCGGCCAAAGAGCACGCGAAGGCAGAGCAATTAGCCATCTGCGGGGTAGTCGACGCTGGACACGGCACCCCCGGCTGATACAAGTCAATGCCAGGCGCGCCGCGATAATCACACAGCCCGCGGTCAGTGCGAGAAGCACATCACGGTCCGACCGGCTTGGATCTGAGGCATGGGAAGGGCGAGGCGGGCCAGGCAATGAGGGCTGACCCTACGCGCGTTGCGCTTGTCCGGGTCAGTAGCGGTCGGATTCGGCTTTGCCAGGTTTGACTTTGCGGCCGCAAGTACCAACTATGACGACTGCTCATCATCGGGTTACGGACGGCCTACTCCGTCGCTGGCCGGTTGTTCAGACGCGGTCGGCCGATCGATCCGTGGGTTTTGTTGGATTTCACCCTCCTATTGGCAAGGGCTGCGGGGCCTATGAGACGACTGCTCAAATTCCTGCATACCATGGGCGCCATCGGCATGATGGGCGCCATGGCGGCGATGCTGGTCATTTTGTCGTTTACGCCGGAGCCTGCCAGCTCCCTCAACGACTATGCGCTGATGCGTGTCACATTGGGAGGCGTCGCCGAATGGCTGCTGTTGCCCTCGATGACCCTGGTGCTGCTCAGCGGCTTGTGGTCGATGGCAATCACGCCGGCATTCCACAGTGCCGGATGGGTGATCCTGAAGCTGGTGTCCGGGCTGTTGGTGTTCAAAGGCATACTCTTGTCGATTCAGGGACCGGCGCAAAAGGAGGCGGCACTCAGTGCCGGCGCCCTGGCCGGCGACGTCGACCCTGCTTTGCTCGGCGGCGATTTGGGCAGCGAATGGGGCGCACTGTGGTTGGTGATGGTCATCGCAACGGCCAACGTGGTGCTTGGCGTTTGGCGCCCACGATTCAGTCGCGTGCCCAAGCCGGCGACCGCGCGGCGCAGCGAAGATCCAGGCGCTCCGATCTGATGGCATCAAGCGCAGCCGGCCCGCAGCGGCTAGACATCGGCACCCAAGCGCCGCCGCGCGCAACTTTGCACGGACTGCGGTGTCTCGCGGACTTCACAGCCGAAGCGCTGCGGACAGGCATGTCAGTTCATCAAACCGAACTACCAGCGGCTCGAACAGCGCGTGCATGGCCGGGCCCGGGACGCGGAGCGGGCCGACGAGCTTCACTTCGGTCCATTCAGGCGAGTCCTCAGGGCCTGCCTGGCGCCTCCGCGCGTCGGTGCGCAATGGACCGGCATCACGACGCGTATTGGCGAACGCCTGCTGGAAACGGGCGAGGTAGATGCGGTACTGACGGTAGCACCGGATGTGCATGATCCGTGGCGTCCCGTTCCGGTCCTCGTCACCGACCCATCCGAAATGGCTTACTGCCGCGGCATGCGAATGGGTTACGCGCCCTTGCTGGCACTGCTCGAACCGGCGCGCCAACGAGGCATCAAACGGCTCGCCGTGATCGGGATTCCATGCCAGGTCTATGCACTGCGCGCGCTCGAAGACGAGCTCGGCTTCGACAAGCTGTATGTGATCGGCACACCTTGTTCGGACAACACCACGACAGAAAATTTCCACCGGTTTCTGGAGCTGATTGCAGAAAACCCGGAGCAAGTGACCTATCTGGAGTTTCGTGCCGATTACCATGTCGAGCTGCGCTTCGTCGACGGCAGCAGAAAGACCATTCCTTTCCTGATGCTGCCGTTGGCCAACCTGCCGGCGGATTTCTTTCCCCTCACCTGCCGCACCTGCGTCGACTATACCAACGTGCTCGCCGACCTCACCGTCGGCTACATGGGTGGCGAAGGCGAGCAATGGCTGCTGATCAGAAACCAGCGCGGCGAAGACTTGCTGGCGCTGCTGGGTGATGAAGTTCGCCTGAGCGAGCCGGGCAGCGCCGGTCGCCGGCAGTCCTCGGTCAAGGGTTTTCTGGCCAACGTCGAACGCGCGGCCGGTGGCCTTCCCCTGCGCCGTATGCCGCAGTGGGCGCGCCCGATCGTCGCCTGGTTGATGCCAAGAATCGGGCCACGGGGCATGGAATTCGCCCGGGCTCGCCTGGAAATGAAGGCACTGGAAACGATCGTCCATCTGCGTCGCGCCACACCGAAGCGGCTCAAGACGATGGTGCCCGAGCATGTCTGGTCACTGGTACGGCCCTACGGCCTTGAGCCCGGTTCAGGCGAGACGCGCCGGTCTGACTAAACCGGCATGTTTGAACCTACAGGCAATTCCGCGGTCTTGCGGTTGGCGCAATACTACCGGGTACCGGACTGGCGAGACCTTCAGTGTCTTTCCCCGGATCAGTCCCGCCGCGAAACTCGACCTCTGAGCACTTGCCGTCGCCCGTTGGCCTGGCGAAACACCTTTTCAGATCCTCCGGACGACTGCGACGAATAGCCATAGGTCGGCGAAAAGCAAGCCAGCGGCAGCGCCTGCGACGACGCGCGAAAGGCGCAAGGACCGGTGCCCACGATACCCAGCCAATGCGCCATCGTCAGCGAGGCTCCCGGGACTCGAACAACGGACGTTCGGCCAATGCGCCTTCCGCCCCAGAGGCGTCGCGAAACTGTAGTGCGGCCAGACTGGCATACAAGCCGCCCTGCGCCACCAGCTCATCATGCCGGCCGGTGGCGACGATTCGGCCTTCCTGCATGACCACGATGCGATCGGCCTTGCGCACCGTCGCCAGTCGGTGCGCGATGACCAATGTCGAGCGGCCTGCCATCAACTCTTCCAGCGCCTGCTGAACCGATTTCTCGCTGTGCGCATCCAGCGCGCTGGTCGCCTCATCCAGCAAGAGCACGGCCGGATCGCGCAACAGCGCACGCGCGATCGCAATGCGCTGTTTCTGACCACCGGATAGCCTGACGCCGCGCTCACCGAGATAGGTATCGAGCCCGTCGGGGAGTTGCTCGATAAACCCACGCGCATGAGCCGCCTCGACTGCCGAGTGAATATCGGCATCGGCGACATCCAGGCCGTAAGCGATATTCTCTCGCGCACTGGCGCCGAAAATCACCGGCTCCTGCGGCACCACGGCGATGCGCCGCCTGACCCCATCGAGGTCGGCGAGGCGCAAATCAACGCCATCAAGTTCGACGCGCCCTTGCTGCGGATCGTAGTAGCGCAGCAGCAGCTGCAGCAGTGTCGACTTGCCGGCACCGGATGGCCCAACCAGGGCTACGGTCTCACCCGGCTCGACAACCAGGTCCAAGGCGTCGATGACCCGCTGCCCGGGTCGGGACGGATAACTGAAGCCGACGTCCTTGAAAGCCACCCTGCCAATAGCAGGCTCGGGCAAGGCGATCGGCGTCTCCGAAACGACGACAGCCGGACGGGTCGCCAGCAGTTCCATCAACCGCTCCGTCGCACCGGCTGCGCGCATCAGTTCACCGACGACCTCACTGAGCGCACCGATAGAGCCTGCGACCAGCACGGCGAAAAAGACGAATGCCGACAGTTCACCGCCCGACATTCGACCAGACAGCACATCCTGTCCACCGAACCACAGCACCAGGCCGATACCACCGAAGGTCATCAACATCACCAGCGCCGTCAGTGTCCCGCTGATCTTCGCGCGGGCGATTGCAGCATCGAACGCGGCCTCGACCTGCTCTCCATAGGCCCGCCGATCGACATCCTCGTGGCGGAATGCCTGCACGGTACGAATGCCATATAGCACCTCGTCGATCCGTGACGCCACATCGGCGACACGGTCCTGACTGATACGCGACAGCCGACGGACGCGATGTCCCAGCAGCCATACCGGCACGACCACCAAAGGTACACCGATCAGCACCAACAGTGTGAGCTTGAGACTGGTGACCAGCAGCATCACAACACCGCCGACAACCAGGAGCAGATTGCGAATACTGACTGCCAGCGTCGAACCAACGACCGTCTGCAACAACGTCGTGTCGGTGGTGAGTCGGGATATTACCTCGCCGGTTCGGGTTGTCTCGAAAAAGCCGGCATCCAACGTCAGCACATGCGAGAACACCGCCTTGCGCACATCCGCAACAACACGTTCGCCGAGCCAATTGACCACGTACACGCGCGCCCCGACCGAGAGCGCCATCACGGAGACCACGGTCAGGAACAGCATCAACGATTGATTCAGCAGCGCCCCGTCGCCGCTGCCGATGCCGTGGTCAACCAGCTCGCGAATGACGATACCGAAAGCCAGGACCGCACCGGCCGCGACGACCAGCGCAAGTAATGCAAGCCCAAGCCGACCACGATATGGGCGGAGAAAACCGACCAGATGACGCAGATTGCTTAGATTGCGTGACGCGGAGCGGTCGTGCTGGGGCTGTTTTTGACGCATTGAGATGGGTAGCGGGCGCGTTGTGGGGAGATCCTAGCATGGGGCCACAGCCGAAACGTCGCGCTAGATTGCCTACGGCGAGCGGGAACGCACATGCATGCACCTCGACCCACTATGCCAACCAGGATATCCGTCGACGGGTCAACCGGGTGTTCATTGCTTCCCTACCAAGTGAACCGCGGCGGGTGGTTGGATACTACAGCCTGAGTGCCGGTAGCCTCGCAGCCGCTGATCTTACGGAGAAGATTCGGCGCAGGATGTCCAGGTATCCGGTACCAGTAGCGGGTCGACCGGAGCCAGCGGGCTATCTCAGTGGCCATCGGCATTGTTTCCGCTCTGCATGATCGTCCCACCCGCTATCCTCCGGATGGCCCGTATGCTGAGGCTGCCAGCCAGCTTGTCAGCAATCATCCGATCTTTGGCGGTGGGCACCATTTAGCCGAACCGGCAGTGTCCAGCATCCTGACAGCGGGATTGCCCAGTCGGGGAATGACTGTTCCTGTTGGCGAGCTCAACCGATCGACGCAACCTGATCGGCGGCAGCGGGTCGATTACGCCCTATTGCACCGCACAATCGAATGGCGGCTTTCTCTGAAACGGCGGTTTGCGCTGGCAGGGATTCACAGGCGGCCCCCTAGGGGATTATCAGACCGCGGTTTAGTATCTCTCTGTCATCTGCTGATGAATCGCGGTCCGATCGCGTCTGATCGGTCTTCGCAGGAAAAGCTCCGATTACTAGGGTCCGGGCGATTTCTACATCGCCGAGGTCACAGGACTGCAGCACCTTCAAAAGCCCGAAATCGACGATTGGTATGAGCAGACGGCGGAAGGTGACGTCTGGCGCGGAACTTGCCGCGACAGCGGAGGCAATGCCAGGACTTTCGGGATCAACGTCGACGCGGTCTGGACCCCGTCATGGTCGACGGAATGATCCCTGGATCAATCACCAGCGGAACCCGTTGGTTGCACGCTTTCTTTGCATGAGAGGAACTATTCATGTCCCGGTTAGAGAACCCAACATTCGGGGCTCGGACTCTTGCTGCGATCGGCTTGGTGGCTGTGTCACTGATCTTTAGCATTTCGCCAGCCCTTGCACAGGAAAGGGTGGACATTCGCTTCGAGCCCGGCGCTACCAGTACCACAATCAACGGTGCAGTGCGCGGCGATGAATTTATCGACTACATTGTGAATGCGCGCGGCGGCCAGGAGATGGTGGTATCGCTTGCTGTCACTGGGCTACGCGGTCACGGTTCGCCCTTTTCCACTCAAGTGAAATAGTCTCCGGGATTCCCTGGGCGGTTCAGTGGTCGAATTGTAGGGTATCTCAGTGGGCAACGTTGCCGGCGATAAGAAGAACAACCACGGGCTGACGACAACGACCACAAGCCTTAGCAATATTTGCCGGTCGCCGGCGAGATATCGCGTCTATCTCCCGACATGCATCAATACCGCACGAGGTTGCTTGTCAGTGCCGGACATCATCGTGCTCACCGCTGTCAATCCAGGGGCCGGTCATGCACTGTCGTCGTTGCGAAAATCATCAGCGTAGCAGTCCCGCCTCACAGAAGTACTGCGCGGCGCCGGTGTGCGAAAGCACGCCGCCCGACGTTCGGCCGGTGTGAAGCCCCTTTGGCCGGCCGCCGCGGTTGCGGATCACGCACCGATTGTTTGCTTCAGAGAAAGCGGGCCCTCCAATTTCGCAGCACAGCGGGTCACTGTCGCCTAAGAAGATCCGCAGGCAGTTGAACTCCGATCATGGGCGGGAATCAAAACGTGACCTTCGAGGGGTGATCCACCTCCCCGCGGCGCTCGACCAGGATCCAGTAACGCCAGTAGGGTCTAGGCGTCACAAGGATAGTTCCAGGACCTTCGTAGACCCGGAGCCAACCCTCGCCAGACGTGACGAACCCAAGCAGGTTCTTCGTCGGTCGCCGCATCTTGAAGCCGACATCAAGTGTCCTGGCAATCACACTGGGCCCCTCGACAAGCATTGACTGACCGCTCTTCAGCGTGACGTGTTTGACCGGCCCCCTCGTAGTCAAAGCGACCTTTCCGTGCCCGCTTACCCGCGTCTGGAGAAAGATCAGCCCCTCGGCTGCAAGGAGCGAAGTAAAGACCGGCTCACGGTGGAAGCTGACGTCGATGTCGCCGTCCGAAGCCCAGTAAGAACCTCGCTCCAGAATCCAGCTTTCTCCGTGAAGGTCGAGTATGTGGTAGCCGCCCAGAGAGCATTCGAGCGTGATCACCCCAGTGCCGGTATAGATCGGCCGAAAAATTGCCTCGTCGGCGAGCAATGACTTGATCACAGATATCAGAGACGGGAACACACGGGAGTAGACGGTAATGTCGCCCGTCATAAAATGCAGAGCCCCCGCCTCGGCACGCACCGATTCGTCATCGAGGTGAATCTCGACGTGCTGCATACCTTCGAGCTGATGAACTTTGAACTCGGCCATGCCCCCCCCTTGCAATGCCCCTGCATCAGGGACGCGGGACGATTCGATTTTTTGTCAACCCTTCTTGGAAGTCGCTGCGCAACTCGCCGGGATACGCAAGATCATTCTGTTGGCCTCAGCCGCCTGGCGAGCGCAAAGATGGCGCTCCGTCTTCGGAGTTCATGACCTGACAAGCCTCATCGAAAGCATCGGAGCTCACGCTGACTTCGCCTCGGTGGGGGTTGTCCATCGCGGCAATCAGGAAGATCATCGTGCCCATGAAGAAGGCCAGCATCCCTCCCAGAATGAGCTGGGCGATGATGCGCATATCAAACATCCAGATGATCGCCAGGTTGATGACGGCGCCTACGATGACGACGTACCACATCACGGCAGGAATCCCGCTTCGCACATCATGCAATCTCATCCGGCGGGCTTCGTAGTAATTATCAAACTCGCGCAGCGTTTCCGTATGAAAGATCACCTGCCCCATGCTCTGCGGATTGAACGAGAGCAAGCTACTGCGAAACGCCAGGATCTTGTTGCGTCCGTCCTCTGGGATCACGCCTTTGCGCTGGAGTGGCCAGGCGGTATCGACGACATACGCACAATAGTCGCGGATGTCTTTGCGCAGCGTCTGGCGAAGGGGATCCGCATAGGCCGATAGATCCTGGTAGAGAGCGGTCAGAGCGACCGCCTCCCGTGACGCATTTTCCTCAGCCTTATTGAGATTCTGGTAAGCGGCAACCGCGATGAGACCGAGCAGCAGACCATAGAACACGCCAAAGCAGGACAGAATGTACCCAACGATATCGTTGCTTCCGGAACGGCTGCGGACGACAGTCCGCAGGATTGGTCGGATCAGGAAGCTCCCGATCCAGAAGCAAACGACAAAGATCCCTGCAATCAACAATGCAAGCTGCGATGTCGGGACGTCGTAGATCCAGTAGAACACGTGCTTGACCTCAGTGTGGCGCCACAGACGCCGATCAAATGCAAGCTGGGCTCTGATCAATTCACGACTCGAACCGGCGGTCTCCGAGTCGCTCTAACTTCAGACATTTGCGTGTCCGAACAAAGTGGCGCACGCCTGCCCTACACCCGAACGGAAGCACAATAACCCAGTATCCACCTCGAGCGGTGAGGGGAATAACGAATCCACCTTCAGAGTACTTTGCACGGATGCGTTTGCCAATCGGCAGGGCTGGTTTACCGAAAATCCGTAGCCTGCACAATGGGTGCCTTGTGTTAAGTTTTTCGGACCAGGTGCGCTGCCGAAGCGCGGGATGAAACGGACAGACAGTATCACCTCCATTTCATCCGATAGCATCTGCGCCTTTCATAACTCGATACTGTTCGCTACATCTCCGGAACACCCGCCGTATCTGGATTGCTCGGAAATGCGCGGGGACCCGTCTTGAGCCGGGATGCGGCAGTTTCAGGCGCTGCGAGGCTACCCTTTTTTTGCGTGGTCGATCGAAATAGGCGCACCGACCCCATCGGTATCCGTTTCGCATTTCTGTCATCGGGTCGGTGCAACGAAGGAGTGGTGCAGGGACATCACGGGTTTGTTGATCTTCCTCGCGATCGGCGCGGTCGCCGGTTGGCTGGCCGGCACGCTGATGAAGGTGGCGGCTTCGGGCTGCTGGGCAACATCATTGTCGGCGTCATCGGCGTGGTGATCGGCGGTTTCCTGTTCGGCCTGCTGGGCATCGGCGCGGGTGGGCTGATCGGGCCGATCATCACCGCGACGGCCAGTGCAGCAATATTGCTGTTTATCGTCGGACTGATCAAGAAGTAAACCTTACCCACGTCGGCATACTGAAACGCCGCATCCGGTCCGGCGGGGTGCGGCGCCTGTAAGACGGCCGCGGGCTCACCTGGCACAGGCAATAGTCACTTGTGTGACTGCGTCCATTCATCCACCTGGCGCTCGGCCTCTTCCTTGGCGATCCCGTACTTTTCCTGGATCTTGCCTACCATTTTCTCCCGATTACCGTCGATCTCTTCGATTTCGTCATCGCTAAGGTCTCCCCACTTGGCGCGCAGCGTCCCTTTCACCTGGTGCCACATACCTTCGATCTGATCCCAATTCATCGCTTTTCTCCCATCCTCGGATTCTCGACACGTCTTCAATAACCAACCCAAAATACGGGTTTACCGCTGTGAATACCCGACCGATCCTGAGCCCCAAGATCGGACAGCAGACTTCAGACACTAGGGCATCTCCAATAATCCTGGGTGCGCAGATTGGGCGACATCATTCGGGACATCAAGGCGAAGACCGCAAGTAATAGCTGGCTATTGCGAAGGCCTTCAACGCAGAGAGCGCGGATCAGGTCGTTCAAGATGCCATCTATGGATTGTTAGAGGTGCCCCTTGGATCAACTCAACGTTGTTGCGGCAATCATGCGGCGGGCCGTCTCGGCACCCCCGATGTTGTCGAGGATCATCGGCACTGATGACTGGACGTCGCGGTCGGCGATGCCGCCAGTCGTATCGCTCGGTACCGCGCCGGCGGACCCCGTTCTGCACCCATGGTTAAAACGGATTCGAGCGTAACTGCAGCAGGTCAGCCCAAGCCAACGATTTCTGCGACGCCTCGCCGAGCGGGTCGAGGAGCAAAAGGCCCTACAGGAAGAGATCAAGACCCTGGAACGGCGCCAGCGACAGGAGATCTTCGACGTCGAAGACGAGATCGAGTCGAAACGCGACCAGCTCATCGAGGCCCTGGAGCGGCGTCTGAAACAGAAGACCCTGATTCATTTCCTGTTCCGGATACGCTGGGAACTGGCGTGATCTCCAAGAAACCACCGATGCCTCGACAGATTTCGTCCAAATGTCGAGTGCAAGGGCCACCCGAAACGACTACAATCGCACCATTAATCGTACGATTTGCCGCACGCTAACGGGCACTGTTTCAAGACGGAGGCAACCCATGAGCACCCTGACCGCCAACGACCTGAAGACCAAGGGCGTATCCGCCGTCGAGGCGCGCCTGAAGGAAGACGACGAAGTCATCATCTCTGTTCGAGGCAAGGAGCGTTACGTCATCGTGGACATCGAAAAGTATGCCCGGATGCGCGAATACGAACTCGCCGCCGCCCTGCAGGAAGCCAAGGCCGACGTGGAGGCAGGCCGCTACACCACCGAAAGCGTGGCCGAACACATGCAGCGGGTGAACGATGAGCTATAGGCTGATCTACCCGGACAGCTACCTGAGACGCGCCAAAAAGTTTTTAAAGAAGCATCCGGAGATCAGAGGCCAGTACCAGAAGACCCTGCAGCTGCTGGAACTGAATCCGCACCACCCCTCGTTGCGGCTGCATCGTCTGCAGGGGCGGCTCGCCGCACTCTCGTCGGTATCCATCAACATGAGTTACCGCATCGTGTTGGAGATCCTGATCCAGGACAACGACATCATCCTGATTGACGTCGGCCACCACGATCACGTTTACCGATCGGATTGACCCCTCGGCATTGATTCAAGAAACAGAACTGAAAGCATTAGACCGGGACAACCCATGGCCAACAAAGACGAAAAAAGACAAAAATTCATCGCCCTGCTGCATGCTCTGTTCCAGCTCGACCAGCCGGACCTGGATTTCGGCTTCTACCGCATCATGCACGCCAAGGCCGGTCAGGTGGCCAAGTTTCTCGAACAAGCAAGTCTTCGATCTCGTGATGCGTTTTGGGAGGAGAGTAGACCAAGGGAATCTCACCCGCAGCCTCTCGCAGGTAGGGTCGAGAACAGGCGCGCGCACGTTAGGTTCCGGTGGTAATTCCATCGCTTTCGCGATAGCCCGCAGTCCGTTTACCTTGGCCACGTTTCCAGCTCCCGCCTCGTCCAACGCAGCATGCGGTTTTCCCGCACTACGCTGTCCTAGCGACTTCGTGCTAAAGCTTATGGGACTCATGAGTTGGCAGCACTTTCGAGTGGCATGTACCGTACATAGTAATCTCGGAATAACCCGAGTTCATCGTACAGCCAGCGTCTACTCCACCTGTTCCAACCAAAGCCTCGGTAGCCTCGGGACTTCATCAAATGGCGGCGAACCTTCTTTTCGACCCAATCCTTGATGTAACCAAAACATCGGCTCGACATCCCTACCCGAAAGTAGTTCACCCAACCCGTTCACCAAGCACGCGGGCACCGGCAACATGCGCATTGCGGACATCCCCGATTCGAGTTGGGCCGGTGTCGGATCGGTTCACACGCGGATTAACGCGAATGGCCGTCGACCCTGTAAAGACAGTCGGCTGGCCATTATGTGAGCGACAGGTCGTCCGCAGAAGCGGACATCGGGTGCCAGCATGGGAACGCCTGGAATTGTTAAGGGTTCATCGGATGCCTGCCCTCATTCGCAGGTCTAGAGGGACTCATCGGGGTTCAGTGGGCAGGCGTCGGATAAGCCCCGAGGGAGGAAACCGCGGGATGCTTCACGGTGGTCAGGGTAGACCACATGGCTATGGGGATTTGAATCGTCGCTCGGTGGCCTGAGGTGTCGATAAGGTTGGTCATCCAGGCGAAGCCATCGCGCAGAGAGTCAGCAGCATACCGGACAGGCCAGATTTCTCGCCCGCATCGCACGCAAAAATGCACGTCTCGATGGCAAGGCACAAAAGCGGCCCGTATCGGCGCTGGCCGATAACGATAGGGATAGTCAACGCGGTAGGCTCGCATAGTCATGCGGCACCTCGCAGCCGGGGTGGCGCACGGATCGGTTGGCCACGCCCGAAGGCCTCGATGATGATCATCGGTGCGCCACAGTCGGGGCAGACGTAGGTCGGCTGTGCGGGACTCGGCCACGCTGTCGCCAGTGCTTGCTTCATCATTGGCGGCAGGCGGTACGTTCAGCAGCTCACGCGCTCGTGCCAAATTATCCCTGCGCCCGGCATTGGCGATCAGACCGTAGTGACGGATGCGGTGAAAACCGGTGGGCAGGACATGCAGCAGGAAGCGGCGCATGAATTCGCCGGTGCTGAGCGTCATGGTCTTGTGGCTTGCCCTTGACGCGGTAGTCCCTCCACTTGAAGGTGACCCCGTGCTCGTCCAGAGCGATCAGCCGGCTGTTGGCGATGGCCACCCGGTGGGTATAGCGGGCCAAGTAGGCCAGTACAGCTTCCGGGCCGGCAAACGGGCGCTTGGCATAGACCACCCACTCACACTGCCGCAGCGGTGCTCATCCAGTCGGCAAAGGTACTAGCGTCAGCCAAGCGCGGCATGCTCACCGAAGAATTTCAGCTGCCCGGATCGATGGGCCTGCTCGAGTGCCTCGAGGAAACGCCGCCGAAACAGCCGCGAGAGGACGCGTACCGGCAGGAAGAAACCCGGTTTGCAGGCGACCCAACGCTTTCCGTCGGGCGACAGGCCGCCACCAGGGACGATGCCATGGACATGCGGGTGATGGGTCAACGCCGAGCCCCAGGTGTGCAGGACCAGGGTCAGCCCGATGCGGGCACCCAGATGCCTGGGGTCGGCGGCGATGGTGCGGAGGGTCTCGGCCGCGACCTGAAACAGCAGGCCGTAGATCACCGCCTTGTTGGTGTAGGCGATCGCGCTGATCGGCGCCGGCAGGGTAAAGACGACGTGGTAGTACTCGACCGGCAGCAGGTCGACCTGGCGGGCCTCGAGCCAGCGCCGGGCGGCACTGGCCTGACACTTCGGGCAATGGCGGTTACGGCAGGAGTTGTAAGCGACCTGGGCATGCTCACAGGCGGGACACTGCAGCACATGGCCGCCGAGGGCCGCACTGCGGCACTGCTCGATCGCCGACATGACCTTGAGCTGGCCAAGGCAAAGATGCCCGTCATGGGCTCGCCGAAAGGCTTCACCATGGGTACGGAAGATGTCACTGACCTCGAGCTGAGGTCGGGACACCACGCCGACTTACGCCGTGGGCTTCAGGTCCAGATACTCCAGCGGCCCCTTCACCTCGTGGAGGATTTTCGTCGCCACATGGGTGTAGCGGGCGGTATTCTCGAGCTTTTGGTGGCCGAGCAGCACCTGGATCACGCGGATATCCTCCCGCTGCTCAAGTAGATGCGTGGCAAAGGCGTGGCGACAGGCATCACCACACTGCTCATAAATCTCGATGCCTTCAAGTTCACTATCCTCATCACCCCAACTCCGGCGAATCGGTTGAGCTCATTCGTCGTTTACGTCGCCAAGGCGACGAAGCTTTCATCGTAAGCCTACAAGACGAAAGCCGGATCTCGATTCCGGGCTGGATGCTCGATCCGGTGATCTGTGCCGATTTGCGCGAGGAATCTGTACCCGAGATATCCCTCGAGGCGTTGGTTGCACTCAGGACGTTGCTCGATGCACAAGGCTTGTGTGAGCCGCCATGTCCCGCAAGCTCTGGTTCATTGCCCCCTGAGCAAGGAGACCGCGATGAACCACAAGAAACTCCCTCCACAGCAACAGACTGCACTACCGCTGAGCGGGGAAGCCCATTGGACGCAACTGCCGAGAGAAGTGCGCGAGCAATGTCGATCACTGGTCGTCGAACTACTCACGCAGTTGGCCCAGCAACCACGAGCCGGAGGCAGAGACGATGAGCGATAAGGTCCACGCATCGCATCTCGATCGGTGTGCTTTTGTCTATGTGCGTCAGTCGAGTTTGCAGCAGGTTCGCGACCATACCGAGGGGCGGCGCCAACAATACGCCTTGGTCGAACGTGCCCGGACGATGGGGTTCTGCGAGACGGTAGTGATCGACGAGGATCAGGGGCGCTCGGGCAGTGGGCAGCAAGAGCGCCCCGGCTTCGGGCGATTGTTGAGCGGAGTATGTCAGGGCAACGCCGGGGCGGTATTCGCGCTGGAAGCCTCAAGGCTTGCCCGAAACAATCGCGATTGGCATCACCTGGTCGATCTGTGTGCGCTGACCGATACACTGATCATCGATGCCGAAGGCATATACGATGCCAGCCAACTCAACGATCGTCTGCTACTTGGACTGAAAGGCACCATGAGTGAGTTCGAGCTTGGCTTGCTTCGCCAGCGTGCCCGCGAAGCCTTCGTACAGAAAGTTCAGCGTGGTCATGCGCTGTGGGAACTGCCAGTAGGGTTTGTTCGGACTGAAGAACATCGAATTGAGAAAACGCCGGACCGAGAGGTGCAGCGCGCCATCGACGGGGTGTTCAGGAAATTCGTCGAACTGGGCAGCGCACGCCAGACGACGCTTTGGTACTGGCATGAAGAGCTGTTACTGCCGCACGTGATTCCCGGCACAGCGGGCCGTGAGGTGGCCTGGCGACGACCCACCGGACACCGGGTCAATCAAATCTTGAAGAACCCCTGTTATGCAGGGGCATTTGCGTACGGCCGAACCGCGGTGCAAACAGTGCTTCGGGAGGGACGTGCGCGCCAGGGTTCTCGGCGGCGCAAGCCGCAATCGCAGTGGAAAGTCTTGATCCTCGACGCTCACCCGGGTTACATCAGCTGGGAAGACTATCTGCGGAACCAACGGATGCTTGAAGAAAATGCCGCTGAACGCGGTGCAGCCCATCGAGGTGCAGCGAAGGGCGGACCGGCGTTGTTGGCAGGGCTATTGCGCTGCGGTCGTTGCGGGCGAAAACTTCACGTGAACTATGGCGGCAAGAGCGGGCGGGTCCCACGCTATGCCTGTAGTGGCAGTCGAGTGGAGCACGGTTCTGCACCGTGCCTGTCGGCCGGTGGTTTACGTTTGGATGCGGCGGTTGTCCGCGAAGTGCTTTCGGCGATCCAGCCCGTCGGCATCGAGGCGGCGTTGCTCACAATAGACCAACTCGCTAATACCAACGACGAAAAGCGTGAAGCCCTTGCACTGGCGCTGGAGCGGGCTCAGTTCGAGGCGCGGCGGGCCCAACGTCAGTACGACGCTGTTGACCCGGACAATCGTTTGGTGGCTGGCGAACTGGAACAGCGTTGGAACCAAGCGCTTGAACAAGTCGCGGAGTTGGAACAGCGGATCGCGGCGCTCGATGATAAGATCGAGCCTTTAACGGATGAACAACGCGGCCACCTCATGGCGCTCGGTTCTGATCTGTCCATCGCTTGGGACCACCCAAAGACTGACGTCAAAGTGCGCAAGCGTATTCTGCGCACGGTGCTCAGAGAGATCGTTCTCAACAACGTTGATGATCCGCCCATGCACGAACTGCATCTGCATTGGCAAGGTGGCGTGCACACGCAGCTGCGTGTACCTCGCAACGGTCGAGGACAACACAACCGTGCGGCCGATGCCGATGTGGTTGAACTCATCCGTGAGCTGTCGAAGGTGGTTGAGGACAAAGCGATCGCAGCGATACTCAATCGCTTGGGTTACAAAACCGGGCAGGGGAAATCATGGCATGCTCATCGCGTCGCCAACCTGCGCCACTATCACCGGTTACCGAATTACCCCAAAAGCACCGACTGGGTCACGTTGGAGCAGGCGGCAAAAAGACTGCAGGTAAGTAATACTGTGGTGAGCCGCCTCATCAAAGAAGGCACCTTGCCGGCGAGACAGGTAGTCCGGTATGCGCCGTGGATCATCGAGGTCGCCGACCTCGAGTTACCGGCCGTGCAAACAGCCATAAAAGCGGTTCACGAAGGCCGCAAACTGCCGCGGAACCACCCAGATCAGCAGACAATTCCTTTGTAAATCAACAGACATCCAAAAGGTGTAGCACTATGTCCAAGCCTTCCGCAGGCCATGCAGTGTCACGCGCTTGTCGATCTCGGCGGCGTCCAGCGCGCGGTGGAAGGCGCGGTTGAGCTGGCGTGCGGACAGGTGGTTCACCGGGTCCTGCCCAGGAAATAGCCAGCCACCGGGCAGCACCTTCCGTTGCGCCTTGCCTTCCCGCCACCAGGCGCGCAAGAGCTCGAGCAGTGCCGGCGAGAGCATGGCGTAGCGGTCGCGCTTGCCCTTGCCCTGCTCGACGCGGATCACCCTGCGCTTGCTGTCGATATCGGTCACCGTCAGGTGAACCACCTCGCTGGCGCGCAGACCGGCGCCATAGGCGACCCCGAGCGCGGCCTGGTACTTGAGGCTACCGGCCGCCTGGAGCAACTGGGTGATCTCCTCAACGCTCAAGATCACCGGCAGCTTGCGTGGCTGGTGGACGTGGCTCGTATACCTCATCACGCCAGGCCGATCAAGGGTGATCTCGAAGAAGAAGCGCAAGCCGGTGAGGATTGCGTTCAGCGTGGTGCTGGACGTGTTCTGCTGGACCAGGTACAGCTGATAGCGTCGCAGATCCTCGGCGGTCGCGGCGTCCGGCGACTGTCCGAAGAACCGCGTGAAGTTCTTCACCGCTCGAACGTAGGCGGTCTGGGTCCTGGGACCAAGCTTGCGCAGCGTCATGTCGTCGATCATGCGTTGACGCAGGGGGCTGATGGTTTGCTTCGATTCGGTCATCGGACTGCTCCTGTCTCAGAACGAGGCGGATTGCCTCATTCCTCAACATAGGAAACAGAACCTCGATCTCAGCGAACCACCGTGGTTAGATCGAGGTCCTACCGCGTCAGCGGTTTAGTCCACTCATCCAAAAGCCGACCTCAGGCGCTCACGGCTGGGGGTCGGCAACAACGCATACCGGGCGCTCTTTGTCAGATCTCGTAGTCCGGGGACAACACGCAGTTGCCTTCCCTGCGGTCAGTGGCGCGACCACGAGCCAATCGGGAATACTTGCCAAAACCGTTTTTTCTCCGTTGTCAGAAACGGAAGGGTCAGGTCGCTGTCGGCCTAGCATCCGATGATTGTTTCGACGAGTTTTCTTCCTCGGCTCCTGGCTCGGCGGAGAGTGGCTCGCCAGTTTCCGAAACCTCCTCTTCTGGCAGGCCAATTTCGACCGATCCTCGAGGCGGATAGTCGAGGGTGGCCTCCAGCTGATCGATCTGCTCCATCGACATGCGGGGAAAGGGCAACTCGCCGCGTTTCCGCCAGGACTGAACCTTTTTGACTGCCGCTTCCGTCCGGTTGCTATCCAGACCATCGTCGCGACCCAGGTAAAGGGTCTGCGACGGGAAGGCAAAGCCGGTTCCCGATTCTTCCACGATATCCTTCATCCGCAGAAAGATGTCCTCGCGGATGGCATGGAACTCGTTCCATTCCTGAGTCAGCGCGAAGACGCGCACCCCGATGTCGAGTGACGATGCTCCATAGGTGGCAAAACGGACCCGCACCGTATCGCGATGGATCTTGGGATGGGCATGGAGCATCTTACGGAAGTTCGCCATCACATAGCGCAACTGATCCGAATCGGTCTCGTAGCGTAGGCCGATCGTCGTGTTGATCAGCATGCGGTCACACCTCGCCCAGTTGATCAGCTGCATATCCGCGAGCGCCGCATTGGGGACGGTAATCAGCGTGCGGTCGATTGCTCGCACCTTGGTCGAGCGCACGCCGATCTTCTCGACTGTGCCGGTCTTATCGCCAAAGGTGCAAAAATCTCCGACCCGCACCGGTTGGTCCAAGTAGAGAAGGATGCCGCCGATCAGGTTCTCGAGCGTCGGGCGCACAGCAAGCGCGACGGCCAAACCGCCGATGCCGAGACCCGCTACAACGCTATACAGCGGAAGTCCAAGCTCCTGTACCCCGGCACCGAGGATAACGATACTGCCCAAAACACCAATGGTTCGACCTCCGATTCGCCACAGTTGCGTATCGAAGCTCTCTTCCGGGAGCCTACGAGACTTGATGATGCGCTCGAAAATCGCCAGAACCGCAAGCCAGAAAAGCCAGGTTGTAGCCGCATAGGTCACGGCGGTCATCGTGAACTCGACAATTGCCGAAAACCTACCTGACACATCGATCTCGAACACGATTATCGGATGGAGTAGACGCAGGACCACAAGGATCGCGATCGGTGTCAGAGTCCGTCGCCAAAACAAACTGAACCGGTCCCTCGACTCGCCGCGATTGATAGCCCAATGCGTGAGCATTAACAGCAACACCGCAAGTAGAGAAACCAAGAAGACCGCCAGGACCTTCCATCGCGGCGTATCCAGCCAAAGTCTCTTTAAGCCATCCGGCATGACCTGCAGCACGCCAGCGGGAATCATCGGCCCGGTCAACTGAGGTTTGGCACCGGTCCAACTCTTGATCCCGAGCACCGTTCGAAGTGGCAGGTTCTCGATGCCCCGATAGAAACGTGGGGCAGCCCGAATGGTTCGCCCACTGAATAGGAATTCCCCTTCTCGGGGCCCCTCCGAGATAGCGACAATGCGTATCGGCGTGCCCGGGATACGCCATTGAGCGACCGCAGCTTCGCCAGACAGCGCCTCTTCGTCGGGAACCTCGTCGATGTCAGGAAGCTGGATTCGACCGAGGATATCGAGCAAATACGTCGCCGTTTCGACCCCCACCTCCCGTCGTGAGGCGCTCGGGACCAACGATAGGTCAATCAGCGCAATAAATTGGCTTCCGATCAAAGTCGCCTGCTCACGCAGTGCGCGGGTCTTGTTGTTGCTGTAATCCTGTAGGGTCAGCTCCAGATCGTCTTTGAGCTGCAGAAAAGTCCTGAATGTTTGGCGGGGGCTTTCAGTCCGTATGGGCCTGAAAGAAATTTCTGCGCTACCTTGGTCGGATGATTCTTCCGGTGTTTCATCGAATGCGGAAGCCTGAGTGGTAATCGTTTCATCCGGTGTTGGTTGTGCTTGAACGGAAACGGTGAAGCAACATAGGGCCCAGAAGAACAGTGAAAGAAACAATCTGCTCCAGCGTAGATAGCTTGTGTCATGGTCTAGCACGTGTCCAACTCCTTACACTCTGCCTTCGAGTGACGCTGAAGGCTCTAGAAATAGTCATCGCCACAATTGGTTCTCAGTCTAAATTGGGCCCGGCTTTCGCACGACACTAGCATATTAGGTTGCGCCCGCTGTTTGCGGAACTGTCGTCGTTCGCGCCCGTGTCCTCAATGGCAGCAAAGTGTCTGTTCCTGTCTGCTGCGCCGCACAACGCGGTAGTCTGCTATGCGCTTTTTGCTGCCGGTGGATAGTCACCCAGCGACCGGCAGTTCATGGCCGGCAGTGCCACTTAGCCGACCCGGCAGTTTCAAGCATCGTGATGGCAGACTCGCTCTGCTGGGGAATGTCCGTTCCTGTTACGAACCCGCTGTTCACCGGGCGCCGCCTGACCGGCGACAGCAGGTCGACTCCGTTCTGTTGCGCCGCACAATTCAACGTCAGCTTTCTCCGAAGCTGACATTTGCTGCGGCCGAAACAACCTATGGAACCGGCCTTGCGCCGCCGCCCGCCAGGTGCTAAATCAACGGCCGCATCATGCGCATTGCGGCGCTTTTCGATTCGAGTCGGGCCGGCACCAAGTCGGTTCATGCGAAGATGACCGCGAATGGCAACCCGAAGCGGTCCCTCTACTGCGTGTCCGCAGGTGACTTCTCCTGTCGAGCGGAGTAGACATCGCTTCCAAACTCTAGCTACTACGCTAGACTTGGCCAGGTGCCTCAGCGAACCCTGACGACGGGAGAAAGCATCAATTGCCCGCTGAACACAGTTGTTTGACTGCCGTAATGCGAAAGGAGAAACGTCCTTGACTGCCATTGTCGACTTTCTGAACTCTATCCTATGGGGTTACGTCCTTATCTATGGCTTACTGGCAGTAGGTCTTTTCTTCACATGGCGTACGGGTGCCCTTCAATTCCGCCACTTCGCCGAGTTCTTCCGGGTCATCCGCGCCTCACGCGAGACCGATGTGAGCGGCATCACGCCCTTCCAGGCGCTAACGATCAGCCTGGCCAGTCGGGTTGGCACCGGCAACCTCGCCGGCGTCGCTGTGGCGATCTACCTCGGTGGTCCGGGTGCGATTTTCTGGATGTGGATGGTGGCACTCGTCGGCATGGCCACGGCATATGCGGAATCGACGCTCGCCCAACTGTACAAGGTCCGAAACGCGGAAGGTCAGTATCGCGGGGGGCCGGCGTTCTATATGCACAAAGGGATCGGCAGCCGGGCGATGGGCATGGTTTTTTCCATCTGCCTGATCTTGTCCTTTGGCCTGATCTTTTCGGCTGTTCAGGCCAACTCGATCTCGACTTCGATGGAGTCGGCGTTCGGTGTGCCGCCCATCGCGACCGGCTTGGTGATCGCGGCCGCCGCGGGGATCGTGATCTTCGGCGGTATCCGTTCGATTGCGGCGGTTGCCGAAAAAGTCGTCCCGCTCATGGCGAGCGCCTACATCCTCGTGGCCCTCTACGTAGTGATCACCCACCTGAACGAGGTGCCGGGAATGCTTATGCTGATCGTCGAGTCGGCCTTTGGCTTCGAACAGGCCGCGGGCGGGTTCACCGGCGGCGTTATGGCCGCGTTGCTGAACGGAGTGAAGCGCGGGCTCTTCTCGAACGAGGCGGGTATGGGCTCGGCGCCGAACATAGCAGCGGTGGCCGTGCCGCATCCTCACCATCCGTCCAGCCAAGGCATGGTGCAGGGCCTTGGCGTCTTCATAGACACGCTCGTGCTCTGCACAGCCACGGCGCTGATGATTCTACTGTCCGGCGCGGTCGACTATGGGCCCGACGGAGCCACCGGCATGGTGCTCACGCAGAACGCGCTGTACGAGCACATCGGCGGAGCAGGACCTGCGTTTGTCGCGATTGCTATCCTGCTTTTTGCCTTTACCTCGATCATCGGCAACTATTCTTACGCCGAGAACGCGATGGAGTTTCTCGGTCTAGGTGGCCACATCCCGCTTCTGCTACTCAAAGCCGGAGCAGTGGCGATGGTCGTCTGGGGATCGCTGCAGGCGGTGGGCACGGTGTTTAACTTCGCGGATGCCTCGATGGCACTGATGGCGACCGTAAACCTGGTCGCAATCCTGATGCTTTCCGGGACCGTCACTAAGCTCACACGGGACTACTTCGCGCAGCGCAAGAGCGGCAAGGAAGCGGTGTTTCACATCGCCGATTACCCGGAAATCAGCGACGGCGTGGATCACACGATCTGGGACCGCGATGCCGTGCCGTCCGCACGTGCCGATTGACCCTCGGTGGAGCTTTATCTGCGCACTTATCCCTGATTCAGGGCGGTAGCCATGGCCCAGCGGTCGTTCCGTGCAGTAGCTGGACGTTCCCCTCCGTTGAACCGGCCAACTGACCGGATTGCTCATCTGTGGCGGCAGAGTGGCACCGCCGTAGACCGCTTCTGTTGGCCGAACTCGGAAGAAGCGAATCCGCTGGCTAGGTCCGCAGCTGTTACTGACCTGCCGCTTGCCGGATTCCACCTGGACCAATGCAGTGGATCGACTGCGGTCTATCGCAGCGTACAATTCGATAGTCCGTCACTGAAGCGACGGGTTCGCGCCGGCTGCGCTTCACAGGTGACCGTTCCCACCACAGAGCAACCTCAGGAGCGGTCAGTACTCTCGTACTGCCAAAGCCGATCCCGGTATTTCACAGTCCGCAAGCATCCGATACTGGCTGCTAGACGGGAGAACGGTCAGTGCACCGCAAGCTTACCGCCGACGCTTCTTGCCAGATGGCGGGTCAATCGACAGCTTTTCGCGCACCAGGTCGATTCGCCGGTTGCGGTTCGCAAACGCGCGCCGAACTAAACTTGTAGCCTGCTCATCCAGATCCGGCACTTGCTGGTCTCGCGACTCGTGGCCGACTGGAACACCCCGATCACGCAGCCACAGCAACACCTCGGCCTCGCGCCAGGCGACCGCTCGCGAGCCGATCGGGTGGTTTTCGGGAATTCACCACGTTTGACCATGGCGTAGATCGTCGAACGCGACAGGCCGGTCAGCTCCATGACCTGTGCTGTCCTGAGCATCCGATCTGGCATCTTGTGGGTTGAGTTGTAGGTCAGGATTTGGGCAGGCTGCCACAAACCCTTGTCGCTAAAGGGATTGTGCGAGTTGTATGGCGGAGAGGGAGGGATTCGAACCCTCGGTACGCTATTAACGTACACACACTTTCCAGGCGTGCTCTTTCGACCGCTCAGACACCTCTCCGGGGGACGTTCTCGCCCATCCGCCCGAACAGGCGGGAACCGGACGCGAATAACGAGGCGCGCAAGACTAAACCAGACCCCCGCCCGAAGCAACCCGCGCTCCGGGTGGGGTAGATCGAGCGGTCAGAGATGGTGGCTTACGTGCGCCCGCGGGACATTCTCCATCAGGTTGCGAAACACCTCGCCGTTCATGTGGATCAGGTGCTTGTGGTCGCCTGACTCAAAATACACGTCAGGTTGATGAATCAGCGCCGGATCGACGACGACATCCACCCCGTAGGGCTCGCCGACCGCTGGGATGGCGCCACATTCGCAGTCCGAAAAGGTCGACTCGATCTCTGCCTCGGGCAGCGTTTCGAGGCTGCGGGCCAGCATCTGGTTGAGCCGGTCCAGTTCCAGCCGATGGGTCGCCGGGATTACGGCAAGCAGGTAACTGTGATCATCGCCAAGCAGGACTGGCTTGGCCACCTGGTTGCCCGGCACATGTGCGGCCTGGGCGGCACGTAACGCAGAGTCGCTATGTGGATGCTCGACTACATCATAAGCAATGCCACGGCTCTCCAGATAATCCTGGAGTGTCGTTGCAACAGCCATTTTTCGTTTCCTCCTACAGATTGATGATTCACCCTGGGCCATCGGCCCCGCGCACGGCGAATGTTCAAATCAGGCAGACCAGAGCCTGCCGCCACCCAAGGATGGGCAGGCGGTCTATTCGCCGCTGGATTCAAGTATAGTCAGCGTTTTTTGAGCCAAGGTGCCAAATCGCAGCATGAAGAAGAGCAGTAAGCGTCGCAGGAAATCCTCCCCTTCCCTCGCCTCCACCGCCGATCGCCATCGTCTCTACGAGCTCTCTGTTCAATGCGCCGAGGCGGAGATCGACTTCGTCGACGCCACCTTCAAACGGCTGCGCAAACGTAAGGCCATGTTGCTACGGGAAGATTTCTGCGGCACTGCCAATGTGTGCTGTGAGTGGGTGAAGCGAGGCGGCAAACGCCACGCCATTGGTGTCGATCTCGACCCGGAGGTGCTCGCCTGGGGTAGTGAGCATAATCTGGCCAGGCTGAGCAAAAAGCAGCGTGAGCGCATCACCCTGCTCGAGCAGGACGTGATGCAGGTCAAGACCGAGCAACCGGACATCGTCTCTGCGATGAATTTCAGTTACTGGCTGCTGCAGGACCGTGCCTCGTTGAGAAGGTATTTCGAGAGCGTGCGGGCTGCGCTCAAGGACGATGGGATTTTCTTTCTCGACTGCTACGGCGGTTACGACAGCCACAAGGAGATCGTCGAGGAGCGCGAAATCGACGACGATGCCGATGGTTTTACCTACATCTGGGAGCAGGCGGCGTTCGACCCGATCACACATGGCATGACCTGCCACATCCACTTCCGCTTTCCCGATGGCTCAAAGATGCGCAACGCCTTCAACTACCGGTGGCGTCTGTGGACCGTGCCGGAGGTGCGCGACCTGCTCGAGGAATGCGGTTTTGGTCGCATCACCGTTTACTGGCAGGGTTGGGACAAGCATGGCGAGGCGGATGGCGATTTTCAGCCGGCCACCTGCGCCGATGCCGATGCCGGCTGGATTTGTTATCTGACCGCAGAGAAATAAGACGACGCGAGCGCGGGCCGCCGGTTACTTGAACAATCCCTTGAACACGCCGTCGAGCGATTTTCGGATCTCTTTTTCGGCCTTCTCCTGCACTTCGTCTTTCCGTTTGTCGAGCTCCGCCTGTGCCCTGGCGCGCAGCAGATCCTCGAGATCCGGCTCGTAGCTGGGATCGGCAAGAGACCCGCGGATGCGCACCGGTATCGGGATACCCGCCAGTTCGTCACGCCCCTTGCCGCCCTGTCCGGCAAGAGAACCGACCAGCTCTGTCATCAGACGATAGTCGATGGTGTCTTTGGGCAGGTCGACCTGGCCCCTGCCCGCGATGCGCAGCAGCGGCGACTTGGCATGCAGGTCGTCGTTGCGGATAACCCCGTTGTTCATGGTCAGGGATGCACCGAGTTCGCTGAAGTCGGTCTGTCCCGGGGTGCCGGTATCGAACTTGCCGCTGCCCAGACCGAGCGCACTGCTGGCGTCGCGGATGATCTGCGCAATGTTGACGCCTTGCAGCGCACCGTCGCGAAACGCGAAACGCGAGGTGCCGGTCAGGCTGCGGCGGATCTCCTGCTCAGTCAGCCCGGTCGTACGGATATCCGCATGCACCTCGCCACGTCCGGTCAGACGCGCCTCACCAACGAGGTCCTGTAGCAACGGTCCCACCTGGATGCCTGTCAACGTTTCTTTCGCATGCAGCAGGGGCTGTGTGCCGCTGGCATCCAACACCGCACTGCCGGTGAAGTTTCCCTGGTAGAGCTGTGCACTCATCGGATTGACCTTCAGCACGCCTTTGCGCGACACGACCTTGCTGGTGACGTTGCTCATCCGCGCCTTTGTCAGCGTCAGCTTACCGATCGTGAATTCGCCCTCGAAATCCAGGGTGCGTAGGGGAGCAAACGGATCCGCAGCCGCCGCCGCAGGGGTCGCTTCACTATCGGGCGAGGGTGCTGGCGCCGCCGCTTCGGCAGACTTCGGTGCCGATGCCTGGTCGCCGACCGCCGGCGGCAGGTAGCGATCAAGATCGATCTGATCGAGTTCCATCCTGGTCCTGACGACCGGACCCGCAGTATCGAGCAGGTGCACTTGTCCGGTCAGCTTGGACTCGTCGAGCTGCACGCTCAACGGATCGAGCTTCAGCACGCCGTCAGCATAGGCGAAACCCACCTCACCACTGGCCCGCGTCAGCGCTGCGGGATCGGCGGTCTCGATCGGCTTGGCGAACATCGAGGCCAGCGTCTTGGGGTTGGTCTCGGCGATGCTGAGCCGGCCCTGCGCCGCTGGCGTGGTTTGCATCGCGGCGACCGATATCTCACCCCTGGCATTCATCGCCGGGCCACTGATCTCGAGTTTGTCGAGCTGCAGGGTGTCGGCCCGGGTGTCGGCGATCAGGTCGGTCTTCAGCGTCAAGCTGGCGCCGCCGGCAGGCAGACCCTCGCCCTTGGCGTCGAGTTGCATGATCAGCCCGGCGACCCGGAACAGCGTGAGGTCGACATCGCTCGACACGCTCGCCTCGAGGTCGGCATCGAGCGTCATCGCCGGCTTGTCGCTGGTGAATACGGCGCCGATTTCGACCGGGACGGTCGCACCCGGCGACAAGCTACCGGTCACCAGACGCACCTGGTCGAGCAGGTAGTTCTGTCCCGCCTGGCGATCGTCCCAGGAGACCCTGGCATCGTCGATCTGAATACCCTGGACGCTGAACGACAGAGGGTCTGCCGTCCCGCCACCGGAAGGCTCTCCCTGCTTCGCCTCCTCGGCGGCTTCCGCCTGCTGTGCAGCGACCAAGTCGTCCCAGTTGGCGGTGCCGTTGGCGTCACGTTCCAGATTCAGGCGCAGCCCGTTGACCACCAGCGTGTCCACCTCGACCCGCCGGCTCAGCAGTGGCATCAGCTTGACCTTGACGCCAAGATCTGCGATCTCGGCGAACCAAGGCGCCGAGAATCCGGGCGCATTGCCGATGCGCACGCCGCCGGTCTCTATCCCCAGCCAGGGAAACACCGAAAGGCTGAGATCCTTTTCGATCACCAGTTCCCGTCCCAGCCTGTCTTTCGCAGTCTGCACGATCTGCGGCTTGTAGTCGTTGGGATCGACCACCATCGGCAGCACGACTACCGCCGCCGCGATCAGCAACGCCAGCACAAGCAACAGACCTATCAGCCATTTGAACAAAGCACCCATATGCCATTCCTTGAAATATTCGGCCGCGACCGATGACTGCATTCAATCACGCGCGGCCGCAGCGGTCACCCGCGGACTCGGCCCGTGCGCTCAGGCCACCGTATGTTCGTAGAGATGCACGTCGCGTTGCGGATAGGGTATATCGATGCCGGCCTCGTCAAGCCGCCGCTTGATCGCCTCGACAGTATCGAAACGGACCGGCCAGTAGTCCTGGGTATCCGTCCACACACGCAGCACCAGATTAACACCATTGTCCGCCAGCTCCGACACCGCGACCAGTGGTTCCGGGTCGGCATTGACGCGCGCGTCACTACGCGCGATATCAGAGAGAATACGCTTGGCCTCGGCCAAATCCGCATCATAGGAGACACCGATGGTCAGGTCGACGCGTCGCGTCGCCTTGGTAGAGTAGTTCGTGATGTTGTCGTTCAACAGCTTCGCGTTGGGCACGATCACGATCTTATTGTCCGGCGTGCGCAAGGTCGTGGTAAAGATCTGGATCTCCTCGACCATCCCGGAAACACCGGCCCCCTCGATGAAGTCGTCAACCTTGAACGGTCGGAACATGATCAGCAGGAAGCCAGCGGCAAAGTTCGACAGCGACCCCTGCAGGGCCAGACCAATCGCCAGACCCGCGGCGCCGAGGATGGCGATGAAGCTGGTCGTCTGGATGCCGAGTTGGCCGAGAGCGGCCAGCACGACGAACACCATCATACCGACGTAGGCAATGCTGGCAACGAAGCCGGTGATCATCGGATCGGTGTGGCCACGGGCCAGCAGCCTGTGCACCAGACGTTGTACCCAGCGCGCGGCAAGCCGGCCGATGAACAGGATCACCAACGCGGTCAGGATCCGCAGCCCGTAGAGCGTCAGCAGTTCGGGAACTCGGCCGAGCCACTGTTCCGCGTCATCTATCGTCATAAATCAATGTTATTTCTGAAAGAATACGGGTAAACAATTTGTAAACCATTCATATTCCGGGATTATAGTTTCACATGATCGGTAACAACAGCTGCCGCGCGGGCCGGGGTTGCCGGGGCATGCGATGTGCGTCCAAGGGCGCGGAACTTGAACCACAAAAATGCCGCTGACCCGGATCAGGCGGTGTCGCGCTGGCCGTGCAGACGGACGATGAGGTCGGCCTCGCTCTCGCTCAGTTCGAGTTCCTGGACCAGCCGACCGATGCCTGCCCCCTGTTGGACGAGCCTTATCGCATGACCGTAGGGCTGGTCTTCCGAGTTCTGGATCTCGTAGGTCTCCTGTCGTGCTGCCAACAGGCGCTCGCGCGCCTCGAGCCGGCTCACCCGGCGGTCGACACCGACGGCTCCCGTGGTCAGTCCCCGGATACTCTGCCGCACCAACTCGAGCTGTTGCTCCAGTTCGTCACAGCGTGCGCGCTCGGCGGCGAGCCGTTTGTTGACGGCGGCGACCGCCGCCCATACGCTGAGCGAGAGCAGCAGCATCGCGGCCGCATTCAACAGGCTGGGCAAAAATTCAGACATACTCATCCACCCGGTGCGACCGGTCATCGTCCGGACGCTGTCCCGGTTCTTCCGAGGCGGGCCGCTGCGGTGGTCGCCTTGGGCGTTTGCGCTCTGCGGAACCGCGCGACGGATTCAGCGGCAGCACCCTGCCGATGTGTCCCGGTTGTTTGACTTCGTCAGCCATCGTAAGGGTTCAGAACCTGGCCATCTCTGACCACTCTTCATCGCTGAGCAGCTTGTTCAGATCGACCACGATCAGCAGATCCTCGTCGCGGCTCGCCACTCCCTGGATATAGCGCGCGCTGTCTTCACTCCCGATGCTTGGCGCCGAATCAATATCCGACTGCTGCAGTTCGACGACCTCGGCGACGCTGTCGACCAGAATGCCGACGACCTGCTGATCCGACTCGATGATCACGATCCGGCTGGCATCGTCAGGCTCCGTGCTGGTCAGGCCGAATCGGATGCGCGTATCGATCACAGTGACCACATTGCCACGCAGGTTGATGATGCCCAGCACATAGGCCGGCGATCCGGGTACCGGCGCGATCTCGCTGACCCGCAGTACCTCCTGCACCTGCATAACGTTGATCCCGTAGGTTTCGTCCTTCAGGCGAAAGGTCACCAATTGAATCACCGGATCACCGGTCACGCTCTCTACTGCGGAATTACTCATGCTGTGTCTCCGTATGCGCCGGATGTGTCTGTCAAAAGATCGTCTCAAGGCGCCGCCGAACCTGTTCGCTGCAGTATCCATGCCGGATTCGCGAGCCAGCCGAGACCCCGAGGTACTAGTGGACCATGCGGTCTTGATCACGAGGCGGCCCGGCGTGCGCCCCGCACCGACGCTGCACCAGATGCTCGAGCAGTCCTGAGTAGGCCGCCACACCGCGTGCACGGGGATCGAAGATGCCCGGGGGCAGGCCGGCACTGCTGGCCTCGCGAAACCGGGTATCGACCGGAATCACGCCGCTCCACAGCTGTTCGGCGTGATCGCGGCGCAGGATATCCAGACTGTCGCGCGACGCCCGTGTGCGCCGGTCGTGAAAGGTCGGCACCATTACCACTCCGGGCGGCGTCGACCGCGCCCGCGTCACCATGTCTAGGGTTTGCTGCAGGCGTTCCAGGCCCTTGATCGCGAGAAACTCGGTCTGCACAGGGACGATCACGCAGTCGCAGGCCAGCAGCGCACTGATCAGCGACACGCTTGGCAGTGGCGGACAATCGATCAGGATGTAGTCGAAGCTCCGGCGCAGTTCGTCGACTGCGCGCTTGAGCGCCAGCCCGAGGCGCCCGGACTGCCGGTCCAGCGAGGCCAGCGCCGCGCCGGCCGGGATCAGGTTCAATCCCTCGGTGACCGTTGCGACAATCAGTGCATTCGGATCCACCCGCCGTCCCTCGGCCAGGGCCTCGAACAGCGGGTGGCTACTGTGTTGCACAGTATCCAGGTCGGGCCTGAGCCAACTGCTCAACGAGCCGTGTGGATCAGTGTCGATCATCAGGGTGCGGAATCCCCAGGCGGCGAGCAGGCCGCCGAGCGCGGCCGTGGTGGTGGTCTTGCCGACGCCACCCTTTTGACTGGCAATCGCCCAAACCCTCAACGGACTTCCAGCGCTGGCCCCTCGGCCCAGGGCACCGCGTGGCCCACGACCGGTTCGGCCTCGCGCTGACCGGTCAGTACCACGATGGTCACCCGGCGGTTGGCGGCGCGCCCCTTCGCATCGCCGTTCTCGGCCACCGGCCGGTGCTCGCCCAGGCCGACCGCGGACATCCGCCAGGGCTCCACCCCGGCGCGCGCCAGATAATGCACCACGCTGGCGGCACGCGCGGCGGACAGTTCCCAGTTGGAGGGAAACGCCGCCGAGTTGATCGGCACATTGTCGGTATGTCCCTCCACCTGCAGGTGGCTGGGGATACGCTTCAGGGTCTGGGCCATCTCGCGCAGCGAGCCGAGCGCATCGTGCGACAGCCTGGCATCGCCGGAACCGAACAGCATGCGCTCCTTCATCTCGATCTCGATGCGATCGCCTACCTGGTTGATTCGGACCAGGTCCTGATCGAGGTACTTTTGCAACGAGATCGCCAGTTCGTCGGCGATGCGCTGTGCAGCGCCGTCCTCCCGAAAGCGTCCAGCGCGGTCGACCTGCTGTCCCTTGTCGAGCATCACATCGGCATTGCCGTGTGCCTCGAGGCTCGTCTGGCGGGGTGCCAGCGGACCATCCGAAAGGGCCAGGACGTCCCTCGGCGGCTCCCCGACCTGGATCGGTTCATCGCTGCGCGACGGCACGGCAAACACCGCATTCAGCGTCTCGGACAAGACGCGATACTTGCCCTCGTTGACCGAGGACACCGCGTACATCACAACGAAGAAAGCGAACAGCAGCGTAATGAAATCGGCATAGGACACCAGCCAGCGTTCATGGTTCTGGTGGTCCTCTTCGTGCTGGCGGCGGCGTCGTCTGGCCATCGCATACCTCAGCGAAGGAAACCCTGCAAGCGGGTCTCGATCTGACGCGGGTTCTCTCCTTCCGATATCGCCACCAGTCCCTCGATCACCAGCTCGCGATAATGACTCTCCTGCAACACATAGGCCTTCATCTTGTTGCCCATCGGCAGCAGGAACAGATTGGCCAGCCCGACACCGTAGATGGTGGCTACGAACGCGGTGGCGATGCCGCTGCCGAGCTTTGACGGATCCGACAGGTTCTGCATCACGTGAATCAGCCCCATCACCGCGCCGATGATGCCGATGGTCGGCGAATAGCCGCCCATCGCCTCGAGCACCTTGCTGGCCTGCAGATCGGAACGCTCGCGACTGTCCAGTTCGACCTCCAAGGCATGCCGGATATCCTCCGGCTCGTTGCCGTCGACCAGCAACTGCATGCCCTTGCGAACGAACAGGTCGGACTCGCGCTCGATGACGCGCTCCAGGCCGAGCAGGCCGTCCTTGCGCGCCACCTTGCTCCACCCCACCAGCTTCGTGATGGTCTCTTCGAGACCGCGTTTGGGCGGTATGAACACCGTCCCCAGCATGCGCATGCTGCGCATGAAGATGCGCATCGGTGTCTGCAGCAGCACTGCGCCGATGCTGCCGCCCAAAACGATCACCATCGCCGGCCCGTTGGCCAGGGTGTCGAGATGGCCGCCCTCCAGCCAGTTACCGCCGAGGATGGCGGCAAATGCGATGGCTACCCCGATGAAGCTGAGAAAATCCATTGCCTAGGTAATTCCCGACAGGGCCGGTCCGATATCGTCGAGTGCGAGCACACGGTCGGAGTGACCGGCCTTGGCCACCGCATGAGGCATGCCGAATACGACCGAACTCGCCTGATCCTGACTCCACACGCTCGAACCCCGCTCCTTGAGCAGACGTGCTCCGGCGGTACCGTCCGTGCCCATGCCGGTCAGTACCACCGCATGCACCGCGCGGCCGAGCGCGCGTGCCGCAGAGCCGAACAGGACATCGACACTGGGCTTGTACAACTGGTCTCCACCGGGCATGACACGCACACGCAATCGCTCGCCTGCCGCCTCGACCATGGTCTGCCTGCCACCGGGGGCGATCAGCGCGCGCCCGGGCAGCAGTTCGTCACCGTCGGCCGCATGCCGGACCTCGATGGCACACACCGAATCGAGCCGCTCGGCGAACGTCAGGGTGAACTCCGCCGGCATGTGCACCGCGACCAGAATCGGGTACGGATAGCGTGCCGGCAGCTCACCCAGCACGCGCTGTACCGCCACCGGCCCGCCGGTCGAGGCGCCGATCGCGACCAGGCGCAGCGCGCCCTGGCGCCGCCCGCCGCGCAGGGGTCGGGAGGCGATCGGACTCGCGTTAACGGCACGCCGCGCATGCTTGCGCCTTGCGATGCTGATCACGCGACTGCCGAGGTCATCCGGCCCGGGCCACGCCGCATCGCCAGTGACCCCACCCTGCTTGGCAAGAAAATCCACTGCGCCCGCATGCAGCGCATCGAGCGTGGCGCGGGCGCCGTCGCGGGTCAGCGCCGATACCATGAGTATGTCTGTCGGGTGATCGCGCATGATCTCGCGCACAGCCGAGATGCCGTCCAGTAGCGGCATCGCAACATCCATCGTGATCAGATCGGGACACAGGCTGGACGCCATCTCGACCGCCTCGCGGCCGTTGCTCGCCTCGCCGGCGATCAACACCTCACCGGTGGATTCGAGCTGCAGCCTGATCCGCTTTCGGAAGAAAGCAGAATCGTCGACGATCAAGACCCGGACCTTTTCCTCCATCTGTTATCCAGGACTCTGCCGACCGGGTCCCGCCTCCCCCTGCACTGTGATCAGAAACGCCGCGCGTACTTGCGCATCAGTCCTGGTACGTCGAGGATCAGCGCGATCTTGCCGTCCCCCGTGATGGTGGCTCCAGCCATGCCGTCGAGTCCCTGCAACAGGGCACCCAGCGGCTTGATCACAACCTCTTCCTGGCCGACCAGAAAATCCACCACCAGGCCGACTTGCACACCGCCGACATTGACCACGACCACGTGGCCCTGGTGCGTAGATTCGCTGCTGCCCGCAGCGGCCGGGTCGGAAACCAGCCAATGGCGCAAATAGAACAACGGCAGTGCGCGACCCCTGACCCGTATCGTCAGTTGGCCATCGACCGTATTGGTGCGCGACAGGTCGAGATTGAAGATCTCGACGACGCTGGCCAGCGGCAGCGCGAACGGCTGCTGACCGAGTATCACCATCAGGGTCGGCAGGATCGCCAGCGTGAGCGGCAACTTCACGGTAATCTTGCTGCCCTGGCCCAGCACCGAATCTATCTCCACGGTACCGTTCATCTGGGCAATGCGGGTCTTGACCACATCCATGCCCACTCCACGTCCGGAGACGTCGGAGATCTCGGTCTTGGTGGAGAAACCGGGCGCGAAAATGAGGTTGTAGCAGTCCTTGTCGTCGAGACGGGCGGCGGCGTCCTGGTCCATCATGCCCTTATCGACCGCCTTGCGCCGCAGCACCTCGGCGTCCATTCCCTTGCCGTCGTCCTCGATCGACAACAGGATATGGTCACCCTCCTGCGCGGCCGACAGCACGACCGTGCCGCGACGCGGTTTGCCGGCTTGCTCGCGCGCATCCGGCGGTTCGATGCCATGGTCCACCGCATTGCGCACCAGATGGACGAGCGGATCGGCGAGCGCCTCTACCAGGTTCTTGTCGAGGTCCGTGTCCTCGCCATGCAGCACCAGGTCGACCTCTTTCTTCAGGTTGCGCGCCAGATCGCGCACCACGCGCGGAAAGCGGCCGAACACCTTCTTCACCGGCTGCATCCGGGTCTTCATCACCGAGAGCTGCAGATCGGCGGTGACCACGTTGAGATTGCCGACCGCATTGGCCAATTCTTCGTCGGCCATGGTCGATTTCAGCGTGGCGAGCCGGTTTCGCACCAGCACCAGCTCACCGACCATGTTCATGATGTCGTCGAGGCGCTGGGTGTCGACCCGTACCGTTGTCTCGGTCTGGGTCGCCTTGGCGACGCTGCGTGGATTCTCGGCGATTCGCGCGGCGGCCTCTGCCTTGGCCGGCTGGGCTGCTGGCTGGGGCCGCACTGCTGGCGCGTTCGGTTGCGGCTGCTTTGCGCCCATCCTGACAGGCGACGGTGACGGATCGGCTACCGCAGGTGCCGCGGCCTTGCCCGGTGAACCGCCGAAGCGACCCTTGCCGTGCAGTTCGTCGAGCAGGGCCTCGAACTCGTCTTCGCTGATCTCGTCGGTCGAGGTCTGCTGCGGCGCGTCTGCGCTGCCCTGCGGCGTGGCGCTGAAACGACCGCTGCCATGCAGTTCGTCGAGCAGCGCCTCGAACTCTTCCTCGGTGATGTCCTCGGCACCCGGGGCCGAGACCGCGCCCGGCATCCGCGGCTCCGCACGAGGCTCGGGCTGTGCCGCAGCGGTCGCCGGCCCGGGCTTCGACTCTGGCTCGGGTGGCGCTGTCGCAACGGCCGGGGTAGCGCCGGTTTGCGGCAGCGCGAGGGCCTCGAGACTGTCCAGCAGTTCGGGTTCGGCCGGCTCCGGCATCTCGCCGTCGCGCACCCGGTCCATCATTTCGTTCACCGCGTCGAGCGCCTTCAGGATAGTATCCATCAAGGCTGGCGAGACCGGGCGCTGGCCCTGACGCAGCACGTTGAACACGTCCTCGGCCCGATGGCAGGTGTCGACCAACGGCGTGATCGCAAGGAAGCCGGCCCCGCCCTTGACGGTATGAAAGCCGCGAAAGATGGCGTTCAGCAGATCGCTGTCTTCCGGTCTTTGTTCCAGATCGATCAGTTGCTCGCCAAGCTGCTCGACGATCTCGGAGGCCTCGACCAGAAAATCCTGCAGGATTTCGTCATCCGCATCCAGGCTCATGGATCAGAACCCCAGGCTCGAAAGCAGATCGTCGACATCGTCCTGGCCATTGACCATCTCAGCCCGATCCACGCCGGGCACTGCCGGACCCTGAGCCGCGATGTCTCTGCCATCGACCGTGGCGTTGCGCGTCTTCGGCCGGTTGCCCGACAGGCGCACCAGTTCCACCAGCTTGCCCTCGACGTCGTCGACCAGGGAAATGACCTTGCGGATGATTTGTCCGGTGATGTCCTGATAACCCTGCGCCAACAGCACCTCGGACAGCTTGTCGTGCAGCGCCTCGGAGTTGGTCTGGGTTGCGCTGAGAAACGCGGACAGTTCGGCGCTCAACTCACGGAAATCATCGACGCTCAGTTTGCGCGAATCGAACCTTTCCCACTGCTCTGCCAGGTGCCGGGCGTCGCTACGCAGCGAGTCGGCCAGCGGCAGACTCTCCTCGACCGCGCCGAGCGTGGTGTTGGCTGCCTGCTCAGTGGTACTGATCACATAGCGCAGCCGCTCGGCCGCATCCGGCATCTCGGTCTGCGCGATGTCGGCCAGGCGCGCGTCCATCATGAAGCCATTGATGGAATCATGCAGTTCACGGGTCAGCCGCCCCACCTCCCTGAACAACAGGCTGTCACGGAAGCCCGCAAGCTCTGCGATCACCGCCACGGCCCCTTCCTGGTTGCCGGTTTCGAGATGACTGACCAGGGATCTGGCCAGATACAGTTGCTCCGTCGCCTGGTCTGCGCTGTCTGCCATCGCCGGTTCCATGCAATGTCAGGCAGCGACGCGTTCGAAGATCTTCTGGATCTTTTCTTCCAGGGTGCCGGCTGTGAACGGCTTGACCACATAGCCGTTGACGCCAGCCTGTGCGGCCTCGATGATCTGGTCGCGCTTCGACTCGGCAGTGACCATCAGGACCGGCAGACTCTGCAGCTTGTCGTCCGCACGCACCGCCTTGAGCAGGTCAATACCCTGCATACCGGGCATGTTCCAGTCGGTGATGAGAAAATCGAAACCGCCGCTCTGCAACATCGGCAGTGCGGTCACCCCGTCGTCGGCCTCTTGCGTGTTGGTGAAACCGAGGTCCCGCAGCAGGTTTTTGATGATCCGGCGCATCGTGGAGAAGTCGTCCACGATGAGGATCTTCATGTTCTTGTTCAAAGCAACCTCCGAACTTCAAGACAAGGGGCCCCCGCCCGGGCCCGGGTTCAAACCGTACACCCCGGATATCGGCATGCGGGTGGAAAACCGTAGGCAGTTCTTTCGCTTCGGCGGTAGCTCAGAGGTCGTTGTCCACGAGCCAGTCCGACAGCCTGGAACGCAGACGCAGTGCGGCCTGACTATGGATCTGACAGACCCGGGACTCGCTGACGCCGAGCACCTGTCCGATCTCCCGCAGGTTCAGCTCCTCGTCGTAGTACAGGGCTATGACCAAGCGTTCGCGCTCCGGCAGACTGGCGATCGCATCGCCCAGGGCCTCACGGAAGTGGTTTTTCTCCAGGCCCCGATGCGGGCCGTCCTCGAGGATGTTTTTCGGCCGCGCCAGACTGCCCTCGCTCGGCACCACCTCGCCAACCTCGCACAACTCCTCGTAGCTGAAGATGCGCGCGCCCGAGGAGTCCTGCAGCACCTGATGATAGTCCTCGATCGATATTCCGAGCGATTCGGCGACCTCGACATCACGCGCGTCGCGGCCCTCGGCATTCTCGATCTCGCGCATCGCATCGGCGACCATGCGCGCCTTGCGATGCACCGAGCGCGGTGTCCAGTCGGAGCGCCGGATTTCGTCGAGCATCGCTCCACGGATGCGGATGCCGGCGTAGGTCTCGAAGCTGGCACCCTGACTCGGGTCATAGTTCCTGCTGGCCTCGATCAGTCCGATCATGCCGGCCTGGATCAGATCCTCGGCCTGCACCGAGGGCGGCAGACGGTTCATCAGATGATAAGCGATCCGTTTCACCAGCGGCGCATGCCGCGTCACCAGGTCATCGAAACTCTGCTGCTGTACCGCATCATAGGTTGCAAGATTGCTCACAGGACCATCTCCCCATAGTCACTCGAATATTTGATCAGGCGTTCAACAAAGAACTGCACCTGACCGTTGGCGCCACCTGGTTGCGGCCATGTATCTATTTTTGTTGCCAGGTTTCGAAACACTTGTGCCACGCGGCTGCGCGGAAAGGCCTGCACGACCGGCCGCTGTGACTTGACTGCCTTGCGCAGGTTGTCGTCGTAGGGCAATGCGCCCATGAAGCTGAGTGTCGCGTCCAGATAGCGATCGCTGACACGGTACAATTTGTTGTAAAGGTCGCGCCCTTCCTGCGCGCTGCGCACCATGTTCGCCAGGATGCGGAAACGCCGATGGCCGTAGTCGCGGTTCAACAGCTTGATCATCGCGTAGGCGTCGGTGATCGATGCGGGCTCGTCGCACACGACCACCACGATCTCGTGCGATGCGCGCGCAAAGCTGAGGACCGCATCCGAGATACCGGCCGCGGTGTCAACGATCAGGAGTTCGGTGTCGGCAGCGACCTCGCTGAACGCGCGGATCAGGCCAGTGTGTTCGGCGGGGGTCAACGCTGCCAGCGCCTTGACCCCCGAGGCACCGGGCACCACCTTCATACCACCCGGCCCCTCGATCAGCACTTCGTCGAGCGTGTGCTCGCCACGCATTACGTGGGAAAGGTCGTATTGCGGATGCAGGCCGAGCACCACATCGATGTTGGCCAGGCCCAGATCGGCGTCGAGCAGCATGACCTTTTGCCCCTGCTCGGCGGCCGCGACGCCCAGATTGACCGAGACGTTGGTCTTGCCGACACCACCCTTGCCACCGGTCACCGCAATCGCCCGGACCGGACGCGGGTTGACCATCTGCCGCAGGCCGCTGGCCTGATCGATCCGGCTCTCAGGCATTAGCATGTGCGCTCGCTCCGCCAAAGGCCAAGGCAAGATAGCCATGATCGAGTTCAGTCGGATTCTCGGCCAGCAGTTCCGCGGCCCGGGTAACCAGCGGGTGCGCCTGGGCCGGCTGCAGGTCCTCCGGCACACGCTGACCGTCGGTCACGAAGGCCGTCGACAGGCCCGCGTGGATCAGTGCGGAAAGCAGCCCACCGAGGCTCGCAGCCTCGTCCAGCTTGGTCAGCACGCAGGCGTCGGGGCGGAAATCGGCGAACAGGCGCAACGCACGCTGCACCGCGGCTGCCTCGGTGGTGGCCGACAGGGTCAGCAAGGTGGTCAGTCCGCTGCCCGCTGCCCGGAGAGTCTCACGCTGATCGGCGACGCGCTCGTGCGCGGCCGCCATACCGGCAGTGTCGACCAGGATCAGCCGCCGGTCCCCAAGCATGTTGAGCGCCTCGTCCATTTCGTCGCGGTTGGTCGCGGTACGCACCGGCACGTTGAGGATACGGGCATAGGTCTGCAACTGGTCGCGCGCGCCGATGCGGAAGCTGTCGGTGGTGATCAATGCGACACTGCGGTGCCCGTGGCGCAGTGCGAAACGCGCGGCCATCTTGGCGATCGTGGTGGTCTTGCCGACGCCGGTCGGACCGACCAGCGCGACCACGCCGCCCTGTCCGAGCGGGTCGGTGTCGCAGATGCGCAGCTCGGCGGCCAGCAGATACAGTGCCTTGCGCCAGGCCTGCTGCACGTCTTCGATGTCGTTGACCCGTTGCGCCAGGCGGCGGGCCAGCTCGCCGCCGAGTCCCAGCGCCATCAGTTGACCGAGGAGTTCCTGTGAGTGCGGCGCGCGCTGGCCCAGATCGTACCAGCTCAGGCCGCTGAGTTCGGCCTGCATCCAGCGCCGCAGATTCTGCATCTCGCGGCGCATCTCATCGAGCGCCTCGTCCTGTTGTTTGCCGGAGGTGGGGCCGGCCGCGCCGGCCTCCGCATGGGCCGCAGCGCGCCGGTCCGGGATGCGCTGATCGACCGTCTCTTCGGACACCGCCTCGACCAGGTCCACCGCGGCCGTGAGCTCTACACCGCCCTCGACCGATTTGTTCGAAAGTATCACGGCATCCTCGCCGAGCGTCTCGCGCACCATGCGGAGAGCCTGGCGCATGTCCTGCGCAACAAAACGCTTGATCTTCATTTACAGCGGTCCTCGTCAATCGGCGGGACCGCGCTGCGGCCCTCAACCCTCGGGCGAATTCCGGCCGATCGTGCTGATCACCTTGATCTGCCGGTTGTCCGGAATCTCGTTGTAGGAGAGGACGCGCATGCCCGGCACGCTGTGGCGTGCGAACCTGGCCATCCAGGGACGAATCGATGCGGCCACCAGCAGGACGTTATCCAGTCCGCTGACTTCCTGCTGGCGGGCCGTGTCCTGCATGGCGCGCTGCAGTTGTTCGAGCATCCCCGGCTCAATGCCGGCCCCATCCTCTCCTGCATTTACCAAGGTCTGCTGCAAAAGTCGTTCCAATCCAGGATCAAGCACGACGACAGGGATTTCTCCAACAGTACCAATGACTTGCTGAACAATGGAACGCGCGAGGGCAACCCTGACGGCTGCTGTCAAAGTGCCGGCATCTTGACTTTTGGTCGCCTGCTCCGCCAGCGTTTCGGCAATCGTCCGCATGTCGCGGATCGGCACACCCTCCTGCAGCAGGTTCTGCAGCACCCGCAGCACGACCGCCAGCGGCAACAGTTTGGGCACCAGGTCCTCGACCAGCTTGGGCGCGCTCAGCGCCAGGTTGTCCAGTAGCTGCTGCACCTCGTCGTGACCGAGCAGTTCGTGCGCGTGCGACTGCAGCAGTTCGCTGAGATGGGTCGCCACGACAGTGCTCACGTCCACCACGGTGTAACCCATGGTCTGCGCCTGGTCACGCTGCGTGGCGTCGATCCAGACGGCGTCCAGCCCGAACGCCGGGTCGGTGGTCGGCGTGCCCTTGAGCTCGCCAAACACCTTGCCCGGGTTGATCGCGAGTTCGCGGTCGGTCTGCACCTCGGCCTCGCCGACCGGTACACCGTTCAGGGTGATGCGATAGGCATTCGGCGGCAGATCCAGGTTGTCGCGGATGTGCACCGACTGCACCAGGAAGCCGAGTTCCTGGGTCAACTTCTTACGCACCCCCTTGATCCGGGTCATCAACTGACCGCCCTGCTCGCGATCGACCAACGGGATCAGGCGGTAGCCGACCTCGAGGCCGATCACGTCGACCGGCTGTACATCCTGCCAGGTCAGCTCGCGCACTTCGCCGCTTGCGTCGGGCGCCGCGACCGCCACCACCGGCTCGGCCGTCGCGCGGTTCTCCTGTTGCTGGCGTTTGGCGATCATGTACGCGAGGCCACCGACTGCCGCACCGAGCAGCAAAAAGACCAGGTTGGGCATGCCGGGGATCAAACCGAGCATCAGCAGAATCGCTGCGGTGATGGCCAGCGCGCGCGGGTTGTTCAACAGCTGCGAGGAGACCTGGCTGCCCAGATCTTCGGCGCTGGACACGCGGGTGACGATGATCGCGGCCGAAGTCGACAGCAGCAGCGAGGGCAGTTGCGCGACCAGGCCATCGCCGATCGTCAGCAGCGCATAGTTGCGTGTCGCAGTGGCCAGGTCGAGACCGTGCTGGCCCATGCCGATCGCCAGTCCGCCGATGATGTTGATCACCAGGATCAGGATCCCGGCGATAGCGTCGCCGCGCACGAATTTCGAGGCACCATCCATCGCACCGTAGAAATCGGCCTCGCTGGCCACTTCGTCGCGCCGCGTACGTGCCTCGGCCTGATCGATCAGGCCCGAGTTCAGGTCGGCGTCGATGGCCATTTGTTTGCCTGGCATCGCATCCAGGGTGAAGCGTGCCGACACCTCGGACACACGCCCGGCGCCCTTGGTGACAACGACAAAGTTGATGATCACCAGGATCGCGAACACGACCAGGCCAACGGCGTAGTTGCCACCGATGACGAAATCGCCGAACGCCTGGATGACCTTACCGGCCGCGTCTCCACCATTGTGTCCCTCGAGCAGCACGATGCGAGTCGAGGCCACATTCAATGCGAGGCGCAGCAGCGTCGCCACCAGCAGCATCGACGGAAACAACGCAAAATCCAGCGGTCGCAACGCGTAGACGGTCACCAGCAGCACGACCAGCGACAGCGCGATGTTGAAGGTGAAGAACAGATCGAGCAGGAAAGGCGGCAGCGGCAGCACCACCATCGCCAGCAGCATCAGCACGACGATCGGGGCGCCGAGGCCCCGCGTACCCATCAGGCGCATGTTTGTGAGTATCGCTTCCATTCAGATCACCCTCAGGGAATCGGTAACGCCGCACAGCGGGGGGCTGCATCAGTCATGCCGCAGCTCCTCGGGCACCGGGTACTCTTCCGGCGGCTGTGGAATATCGCCGCCGCCCTCGTGGTAGGCACGCAGCTGGAACACGTAGGCCAGAAGCTGCGCGACCGCGAGGAACAGCGCGGTCGGGATCTGCTGGTTGATTTCGGTGTTGAAATAGATCGCACGGGCCAGCACCGGCGCCTCGATCAGCGGCACCTGGTGGGCCGTTCCGATCTCGCGGATGTTCGCGGCGATCAGGTTTTTGCCCTTGGCCACCACCAGCGGCGCCTGCATCCGTTCCGGGTCGTAGCGTAGCGCCACCGCGTAGTGCGTCGGGTTGGTGACGATAACATCCGCCTGCGGCACCTCCGCCATCATGCGGCGCTGGGCGATCTCGCGCTGCATCTGCCGGATGCGGCTCTTGACCTCGGGCTTGCCCTCCGTCTCCTTGTACTCGTCGCGCACTTCCTGCTGGGTCATCTTCAGATCGCGCTTGTGTTGCCAGAGCTGAAACGGCACATCGATCAGCGCCATCAGGATCAGCGTTGACGACAGCAACAGCGCCGACCAGGCGACCATATTCATCGCCTGGCCGAGCGACTGCTCGACGCCCAGGTCGCCGAGGCGAATCAGGTCGCCGGCCCATGTCTTCAGCAACGCAACGGTGGCGACCGTGACCAACACGAACTTGCCGAGCGACTTGACCATCTCCATCAGACCCTTGACCGAGAAGATGCGCTGCATGCCCTTGATCGGGTCCAACTTCGACAGCTTCGGCTGCATCGCCTGGAGGCTCACGTTGAAACCGCCCAGCGCGATCGACGACAGGAGCGCCACGCCGACCATCAGCATGAAGAATGGCAGCAACATGAGCAGTGCATCGCCGACCGCGTTGACCAGGTGACCGAGCATCGCATTGGGATCGAAGATATCGGCTCGGTCCAGCACGAACTGCTGCTCGAAGAGTTTGTGGAAGCCTTCGGTGAAGCGGGGCGCCATCGTCATCATGCCCACCAGGCCTATCATCGTGATCGCGGTAGTGTTGAGTTCACGCGATCGCGGGACCTGGCCCTTCTTGCGCGCATCGGCGATGCGCTTGGCTGTGGGTTCCTGGGATTTTTCCTGGCCGTCTTGATTCTCCGCCACCTCGGGTCACCTCGTAGTCAGCATGCTGGCCGAGTGATCGAGGGTCTCGTTCACCAGGTTGCCGAAATTGCCCAGCACCTGTGGCAGCGTGATCCAGATGAGGACGAATCCCATCAGCAGTGTGATCGGGAAGCCGATCGCAAAGATGTTGAGCTGCGGGGCGGCACGCGACACCACGCCCATGCCGATATTGACCAGCAGCAGCGCGGTGATCACCGGCATGGCCATCAGCAGACCCGCCGCAAACATGCGCGATGCCCACGAAAGCAGCTCCCAGAGGCCTGCCCGGCTGAGCCCGTCGGTCGCCACCGGCAGCACGTGGAAAGTGTCGACGATCGCCTGGATCAGGATCAGATGACCGTTCATCAGCAGGAAGGCGAGCATCGCCAGGATCAGCCAGAACTGGGCGATCACCGGGACCTGGACGCCATTCGCCGGGTCCATCATATTGGCGAAGCCGAGGCCCATGCTGTACGCCATGACCTGGCCGCCGAAGATCAGCGCATTGAACGCCATCTGCATCAGAAAACCGAGCGCGGCCCCGATCCCGACCTGCTGCAGGGCAATCAGCAGCGCATCGGTGCTGACCACCGCCACCACCGGCGATGCCGGCAGCACCGGCTGCACCAGCAGCGTGATCAGCAGTGCGAGCAGTATTCTGAAGCGCCCCGGGATCTGGCGCACGCTGAAGATCGGCGCGGCCATCAACATCGCAGCGATGCGCATCAGCGGCCAGAGAAAGTCGGCCAGCCATTGACTCATCTGCGCCTCGGTGAACTGCATGACCTGGCCTACCCGATCAGGTACGGCACGTTCTCGACCAGTCGCTCGGTGAAGCCGACGATCTGACGCAGCATCCACGGACCGGCCGCCATCATCACCAGCGCGACCACCATCAGCTTGGGCACGAAGCTCAGGGTCATCTCGTTGATCTGGGTGGCCGCCTGGAACATTGCGATGATCAGGCCGACTATCAGAGAACTCAGCAGGATGGGCGCAGCGAGCAGCATGGTGACCTCCATCGCCTGGCGCCCGACATTCACTACACTGTCTGCGTCCATCGTTATCCCCTCAAACGTAGAAACTGGTTGCCAATGTGCCGAGCACCAGCGCCCAACCGTCGACCAGCACGAACAACATGATTTTGAACGGCAGCGAGATGATCAGCGGTGACAGCATCATCATGCCCATCGACATCAAAACGCTCGCCACCACGAGGTCGATGACCAAGAACGGGATGAACAACAGGAAGCCGATCTGGAATGCGGTCTTCAGCTCGCTGGTCGCAAACGCCGGCATCAGCAGCGTGAACGGGACGTCCGCCTCGTCCTGAAACTGTCCCTGGCCGGATATGCGCGCGAACAGCGCCAGGTCGTCGTCGCGGGTCTGGGCGAGCATGAACTCACGCAACGGTATCTGCGCTGCATCCAGCGCGGCCTGCGCAGGGATCTGGTCGGCCAGGTAGGGCTGTAGTGCCGTCTCGTAGACCTCACTCAACACCGGACCCATGATGAAAAAGGTCAGGAACAGCGCAAGGCCGATCAGGATCTGGTTGGATGGGGTCTGCGCCGTTCCCAGCGCCTGGCGCAGGATCGACAGCACGATGACGATGCGAGTGAAGGACGTCATCAGGATCAGCGCCGCCGGCAGCATGCTCAACGCCGTCATCACCAACAGCACCTGCAGCGACAAGGTGTAGGTCTGCTCGCCGTCGGCCCCTGAGGTGACCGTCATCGCATCGATACCCGGCGTGGCCAGTGCGCCCTGAGTCAACAACAGCAGGCCAAGCAGCAGGCTGGTCTTCACGACGCCGCCTCACCTTCTGCCCGACGTGACGCACCGTCCAGCTGCTCGGCGAATCCGGGCACCGGGGTCTCGTTGTCTCCCAGCACCAACAGGGTCTGAACGCGTCCCGGCGCGATCCCGACCAGCAGGCGATGACCCTCGACCGACAGCAAAACGGCCTTTTCGCGCGCACCGAGCGAGACACCGCCGAGGATCTGCACCTGGCCCTTGCCGATACCCGGCACCTGCACATAGCGTTTCACCAGCCAGGCGAGCGCTAGCATGACGCCGACCACCAGCAGCAGCCCGCCCGCGGTCTCGACCAGATTGGCGGTGCTCAGCGGCGACTCGATCAGACGCGCCGGGGTCTCGCCGGGAGCCGCGCCCGCAGCCCTGCCGATCAACAACAGGGACAACATGGTGGCGGCCGTACATCGCATCATGATCACCGACGGGTGCTGCCCGACGTGTCGGCGGCTGCAGGCATCGACATGTCCGTCACCCGCTCAGCTTTTTGACACGATCGGCCGGACTGACGATGTCGGTCAGGCGTATGCCGAACTTCTCGTTGACCACCACCACCTCGCCCTGCGCGATCAATGTGCCGTTGACCAGCACATCCATCGGTTCGCCGGCCAGGCGGTCCAGTTCCACCACCGAGCCCTGGTTGAGTTGCAGCAGGTTGCGGATATTGATGCGCGCGCGGCCGATCTCCATCGAGATCGTGATCGGCACATCGAGGATCGCATCGATCTTCACGTCCCCGGAACCGCCGCCGCGCGCGTCGGGCTGCAGTTGCTGGAAGTGCGCCGCCTCTGCGCTGCCGGGACCCTGTTCCTCGAGCGCCGCCGCCCACTCGTCGGACAGCGCCTCTTCCGCGCTTATCTGATCTTCGCTCATCGCTCGTCGTGCCTCGTCATGCCGATTCCTTCGGCACCAGCTCGGTGCCCTTGTCGCGTTTCGGTGTCAGGACCAACTCGTGCAGTTGCCTCGCATTGCTGCGTGCAACCCACTCCGAGATCTTGATCGCATAGCTGTTGTTGTGGACGCCGAGGTTGCCGCGAAACAATGGCAGGTTCTCGGCCGATACCTCGACCTCGGGTTCGACCTCGAGCGGGATGATGTCGCCCACCTGAAGCTCGGCCAGCACACGCAACGGCAGCGTCGCCTCGCCGAACACGCTGCTGATCTCGACGCTCGCCCCCATCACCTCTTCGCGCATCGCCAGTTCCCAGCGCTCGTCACGCTCGCCGCGGTCACTCTGCACACCAGCGTCGAGCAGATCGCGGATCGGCTCCAGCATCGCGTACGGCAGGCAGATGTAGAAATCACCGCCGCCCGACTCCAGGTCCACATTGAAAGTCGTCACCACCACGACTTCCGACGGCGACACGATATTCGCGAACTGCGGGTTGACCTCAGAATTGAGGTACTCGAACTCGATCTCCAGCACCGGCTGCCAGGCCTGGCGCAGATCGTGATAGGTGATCTCCAGCAGCATCTGAATGACCCGCACCTCGGTCGGTGTGAAATCGCGGCCCTCGATCTTGGTGTGAAAGCGGCCGGTACCACCAAAGAAGCTGTCGACCACGCTGAACACCAGCTTGGGGTCGAGCACGAACAGTGACTTGCCGCGCAGCGGCGAAACCCGTGTGATGTTCAGGCTGGTCGGCACGAACAGGCTGTGCACGAACTCGGAGAACTTGAGCATTTGCACGCCCGACACCGAGATGTCGGCGCTGCGCCGCAGCATGTTGAACAGACTGGTGCGGAAGTAGCGCGCGAAGCGCTCGTTGATCATCTCCAGGGTCGGCAGCCGGCCGCGTACGATCCGGTCCTGGCTGGCGAAATCGTAGCTGCGCGCCTCCGACGGGTCGAGAATCTCGTCCGAGCCGGTTTCGACGCCTCCGCTATCGACGCCGTGTAACAGCGCATCGATTTCGTCCTGGGACAACAGGTCGGAACCGGCCATGGCTATTGCATCACCAGTTGGGTGAAGAACACGCCCTTGATCTCGCCGGGCTGATCGAGTTCCTTGAGCTTTTCGCTGAGCAGCGCTTGGATCTCCCCCTGCAGGGCCTGCTTGCCCTCGATGGTCATCAAATCGGTGGCCTGCTGCGCCTCGAGCAGGTTGAGCATGTGGTGGCGCAGCATCGGGTCGTTGGCCTTCAATGTCTCTGCCACACCCGGCGTGCGTGTCAGTACGTCGATCCCGATCTGCAGCATGCCGGCCGGCCCGCCAGGCGGCAGGCTGACCACAAAGGCGGGATCGAAGCTGTGATAGACCGGTTCACCCTCCTCGACCGCGACCGGCTCCGATGCTGCCTCTTCCTCCTCGGCCAGCACCGGCTGTTCGCTGTCGAGCACGAAATAAGCGGCGCCGGCGGCGCCCAGCAACAGCAGCAGCACGCCGGCGGCTATGATGATCAGCCGCTTGCGGCCCCCCCCATCCGCCGGGCTGTCATCGGCGATGTCTCTGTCGTCTGCCATCGGACTGCGTCCATCCTGAGCTGGGTTGTTCTACGGCGAACACCGTTCTGCACCCGAGGCTGCAAGGCTTGTGCCAGTCAACAGAGCGATTTTTTATGTCATAAAAACAGTGGCTTAACGATACGCCTTTGCCGACCGTCAGGCATTTGACGATTGTGCAGAGTCCGATCAGGCGAAAAATCGGCGGACACGCTGGAGCTGCCCGGATCTGCGCGCAGGGTTGGATCGACGCAGTCGGGGGACGCTGATGGGGGTGAGTCAGCGGCGCAGGATCGCCATCCAACGCCAGAAACTTAGCAGACTGGCCAGCGAGGCGGCAACATAGGTCAGGGCTGCGGCGCGCAGGATACGGCGCGCCGCCGGCACCTGCTCGGGTTCCAGGTAGCCGGACTCGAGCACCGGCAGGGCCTTGCGGAAGCTGGCATCCAGCTCGACCGGCAGCGTGACCAGCTGCACCAGCACGCCGAAGCCAATGATCAGGAAACCGCCCAGCACGGACACCAGCGCCGGCGCTGGTGCACGCGTCAGCAGCCCCAACATCGGCGCGGCAAACAACAGCAGGGAACCGAGCCGCGCGGCCCACACGGCCGAACCGGCGAGCTGCGAGCGCAGCATGAACAGGCGCTCACCGGCGGCGTGCTGCAGCGCATGCCCACATTCGTGCGCGGCCACGGTGATCGCTGTCAGCGTCCTGCCGTCGTACTTGTCCGGGGTCAGGCGCACACAGCGGGTCGACGGGTCGTAATGATCGCCGATTTCAGTGGTTTCGACCCCGACGTGCTGGAGCCCGAAGCGGGTCAGCAGATGGCGCGCCAGCTCCCCGCCGGTGCCGGGAAAATTCTCCTCCGGCGCCCGGTTGTAGCGCGCCAGCACGCGCTGCACCCAGACCTGCGGCAGATAGATCGCCGCGACCACCAGCAGCAGGACCAGCAGATAGACCATTCAACCTCCCCCGACTGCGTGCGCCTGGCGTTCGCCCTCGGCGACCCGGACCCGCGCCAGCAGCCAGCCGCCGGCAAGGAACAACACCAGCACGCTCAGGATCCCGGTGCGCGCGTTGCCGCTCAACACCGCGACCCAGCCAACCAGCAGGGGCCCGACGACCGCGGCAAACTTGCCCATCATGTTGTATAGACCAAACAGGCGCCCGGCATGTTCCGCCGGGATCAGGCGCGCATACAGCGCCCGGCTCATCGACTGGATGCCACCCTGGACCAGGCCGATGACGACTGCCAGTCCGTAGAACTCCCAGGTCGCGGTCATGCGCCAGGCCCAGAACACCGCGATCACGTACACGATCAGTGCCAGCCAGATGGCGCGCTTGGCGCCGATGCGGTCACCAATACGTCCGAACAGCAGCGCCGCGGGAAACCCGACGGCCTGGGTGAGCAGCAACGCAGTCAACAGGCTGTCGGCAGCAAAACCGAGCGACAGGCCATAATCCACCGCCATGCGCACAATGGTGTCGACGCCGTCGATGTAGCACCAGTAGGCGATCAGGAAGGTGAACGCCATCGGCAGGCGGCGCAGCAGGCGCCAGGTCTCGATCATTTCACCCCAGGCGCGGCGCGTGCCGGCGGCCAGCTTGGCAGCATGCGGCCGCGGGGGCTCATGCACGAACAACAGCACCGGCAGCGAGAACAGCGCCCACCAGAGCGCCACGCTGAGAAAGGCCACGCGCACCGCCTCGGCCTTGTCGGCCAGGCCGAAGACCTGCGGGTACAGCACCATCAGCACATTGACCGCGAACAACAGTCCACCACCGAGGTAACCGAGCGCGAAACCCAGCGCCGACACGCGCTCGAAATCGGAGCGATCGGCGACATCGATCAGCATCGCGTCATAGGTCACATTGCCGCCGGCGAAACCGATCACGCCGAGCACATACAGACCCGCAGCGACCAACCAGTAACCCTCACCGACCAGGAACAGCCCGCCACTCATCAGCACGCCGAGCATCGCCAGCATCATCAGCAGGCCCTTCTTGCGCCCGCTGCGGTCGGCGATCACGCCCAGTAGCGGCGCCAGCAGCACGACCAGCAGTGAGGCTATCGCATTCGCGGTGCCCAGCCGCACGGTGCTCTCGGTGGCCGACATGCCCGACGCCCAGTACGACTTGAAGAACACCGGAAAGAAACCGGCCATCACCGTGGTCGCGAAGGCCGAGTTGGCCCAGTCGTAGAACGCCCAGGACCACTGGGCCTGCCTGCGCGACACCGGGCGTCGGGTTATCAACGGCTCAGCTCTTGATGCCGACGCCGCGCGCCAGAAGCCACATGGCGAACGCGCCCAGCGCCAGGATGAATCCCAGGATGATCGCCAGCGCCAGCCACAGGCTGATGTCGCTGACACCGAGCAGGCCGTAGCGGAACGCATTGACCATGTACAGCACCGGGTTCGCCAGCGAGATCCGTTGCCAGAACTCGGGCAGCATACTGATGGAGTAGAACACACCGCCGAGATAGGTCAGCGGCGTGAGCACGAAGGTCGGCACGATCGAGATGTCGTCGAAGCTGTTCGCGTAGACCGCGTTGATAAAGCCGGCAATCGCGAACAGCACCGAGGTGAGCACGAACACCGTCAAGGTCACAGCATAGCTGTGGATATCCAGGTCGGTGAAGAACAGCGACACCAGGGTCACGACCACCCCGACCACCACGCCGCGTGCCACACCGCCGGCGACATAACCGGCGAGGATGATGAAGTTCGGCAGCGGCGCGATCAGCAGCTCCTCGATGTTGTGCTGGAACTTGCTGCTGTAAAAGCTCGAGACGACGTTCGCATAGCTATTCGAGATCACCGACATCAGGATCAGCCCGGGCACGATGAAATCGATGTAGCGGAAGCCTTCCATATCGCCGATCTGCGACCCGATCAGCTTGCCGAAGATCACGAAATACAGCGCCATCATGATCGCCGGCGGCAGCACCGTCTGCACCCAGATACGGCCGAAACGCAGGATCTCCTTGGTCACGATGGTCTTGAACGCGACCCAGTAGACCGACACCCGGCTCATTTGTCCCGTACCTTGTCGGGGCCGCCAGCCTTGACCACGTCGATGAACAGTTGTTCCAGGCGGTTCTGCTTGTTGCGCAGGCTGGCGACTTCGATGCCGCGCGCACTCAGCTCGCTGAACAGCCGGCCCAGGCCGCTCTCCCGGGTCACGGCCACCTCGAGCGTGCTGCCATCGATCTGCTTCACCGCATACCCAGGGATCTCGCCGATGTCAGCGGCCTCGTCGCGCAGGTCGAGCACGAAGGTCTCGTTATGCAGGCGGCGCAGCAGTTCGGCCATGCGTGCACGCTCGGCGATCTGCCCGTTGTTGATGATCGCGATGTGCCGGCACAGGCTCTCGGCTTCCTCGAGATAATGCGTGGTGAGGATGATGGTGGTCCCACTGGCGTTGATCTCGCGCAGGAAGTCCCACATCGAGCGGCGGATTTCGATGTCCACCCCGGCGGTCGGTTCGTCCAGGATCAGCAGGCGTGGCCGGTGCACCAGCGCACGGGCGATCATCAGGCGGCGCTTCATGCCGCCAGACAGGTCTCGCGCCTGCGCGCTGCGTCGGTCCCACAGGTCGAGCTGTCGCAACGATGACTCAGCGCGCCCGAAGGCCTCGCGACGCGGGATACCGTAGTAGCCGGCCTGGTTCACAACGATCTCGACCACCGGCTCGAACTGGTTGAAATTGAATTCCTGCGGCACCAGTCCGATGTGTGACTTGACCGCCTCGGGTTCGCGGTCGAGATCGTGACCGAACACCCTGACCTCCCCGGAGGTCTTGTTGACCAACGAGCTGATGATCCCGATTGCAGTCGACTTGCCGGCCCCGTTAGGTCCGAGCAGCGCGAAAAAATCGCCCTCGTCCACCTCCAGGTCGATGCCCCGCAACGCCACGTGGGCGTTGCGATAGGTCTTGCGCAAATTATGGATCTCGAGAGCCTTCATGGTCCGGACCGGGGCAAACAGAGCCCGTATGATAAAGCACCCGGCCACCCCGAATCCCCCGGCAGTTCGCGGGTCGGCCGATGCGACCGGGGTTCGGCGAATATCGGCCTGCCCGGGCGCTTGGTGCCTGGCCGCGTCCGCACAAGGCAGGTTGGGCTGCGCCGACCGGTTGCGGCAGGTAGTGTCGTTCAGAACGAGGATCCAGCATGCCACAGATCGCCCAGACGGATGAGGACATCGCGCGCTGCTTCGACACGATCGCGGAACTGCGGCCTCATGTGAATCGCGAAGACTTCCTGCCGATGGTGCGGCAGTTGCAGTCCGACGGCTACCGAATGGCGTTTCTGGAGGCGTCGGGGCGCGTGGTGGTGGTCGCCGGCTACCGGATCGTGACCAATCTGCACATGGGCAGGCATCTCTATGTCGAAGACCTGGTGACCTCCGGCAATGTCCGATCGGAGGGCCTCGGCGCCCAGATGGTCCGCTGGCTGAGAGACCAGGCCATCGCCGCTGGCTGCGCTTACCTCGACCTGGATTCCGGCACCCAACGCGGCGCTGCCCATCGGTTTTATTTCCGCCACGGATTTACGATTGCCAGCTACCATTTCAGCGAAAAACTCGTGCCCTGAGTCATCAGGTCGGTCGGCAAGGTCCTGGACCGGACATCTGTCTGGCAGCCGCCGAAACGGAAGGGTCCGGCAAACGGGCCGATTCGCCCCGCCTACCGCATGTCGTCTGTCCAGGGTCAGCGACGTTCGCCGTCCGCTTCGGGCGATTGCTGCAGGCACAGCTCTGCGACCAACGGAAAATGGTCAGAGGCGACAGGCGCAGGCGCGGATTCGTGGCGCCAGCAAGCTGATATGACCAGCGGCTGACGCACGAGGATGCGGTCGAGTGCCGCGACCGGTGCCGGCCAGGTGGGAAAGCTGCGCACCAAACGCTGACTGAAGCCCATTGCGGCGAGCGACGCCGGCACGGCAACCCCCGACCACAGGTTCAAATCGCCGAGCAGCATCGCGGCAGCAGGGGTATTTCCAATCCTGCGCGCCAGCAACGCGAGCTGTTCGGCGCGCTCGCGTCTGCGCAAACCGAGATGGGTCGCAAAAACGCCCAGTCGCTCGCCGGCGTGTTCCAGCAAGACCTCGACAGCGCCGCGCGGCTCGCGGTCGCCCTGCGACAGATCGTGCAATCGTGTCCGAACGGGTCGCAGGCGGGTCAGCACCAGGTTGCCGTAGCGACCCACACCACGCTCGAAGAGACTGCCGTCGATCGCGCTCAGGCCAGTGGCGCCCTCGAACTGCCGCAGCAGCTCCCCGCCGAGGTCCTGGGTTACCTCCTGCACCGCGATCAGATCCGCATCCAAATCGGCCAGGACGCCGCCGATGCGCGCCGGGTCGAAGCGCCGGTCGCGGCCGATGCAGTCGTGCACATTGTAGGTCGCCACACGCAACATCGCGGCCGATCGCGTCATCCGGAGCGCAACCAGCGCCGCGCCAGCCATGCGAACAGGATCAGACCCAAACCTACCGCGCCGGCAATCGCCGCGTTGCCCCAGGTCGGCTCGCCGACGGCGGCCCACAGGGTCCCGGAGAACAGCGTAATCGCCCCAAGCCCAGGCGCCATGCCCACCAGACTGCCGACCATGAACTGACGAAACCCCAAATGGGATGCGCCAGCCACCAGGTTGAACACCGCGAACGGCGCGATCGGCAGCAGACGCAACAGTGCGACCGCGACCGTACCTCGTTTCGCCAGCCGTTGGCTCAACTGCCCAAGGCGCGATCCGCTCAGGCGCTCGATCGCACCGCGACTCATCAGCCGCCCGCCCAGGAAACCGACGGCCGCGCCCAGCAAGGCACCGCTCATCACGTAACCGAAGGCCAGCCAGCCGGGAAAGACCAGACCGCCGACGAGGGCCAGAAGGGTCACCGGCACCATCAACAGACTGGCGATGGCAATCCCGCCCACGGCGGCGAGCGCGCGCACCTCGGGCGAGGAGACACCCGAGATCAGCCGGCCCAGGCGTTGCGGCGACAGCCACTCCTGCAGTGGTGACCAGCGCCAGGCTGCCGCCAGCGCAAACAGCAGCGCGATGACGGTCAGAAATGCGATCAGTCGTCTGCGGCCGCCGGTCCGGCCGCCCTCGGGCACATATTCAGCCACGAAGTAGCCTGCGCTGAAGGGCTCGGACGGGTCTATCAGCCCCGAATCCGGCACCATCCGGTCGACCTCCGGGGCAACGCTGCAGTCCAGATCCCGCAAGCTGCGAGCGTCGTCGCGCAACGCCTCGATCGTTGCGATCAGGCCCGGCTCGCGCGCCTCGGCGGCAGCCAGATCGGCTGCCGGACAATCCAGATGCTCGGCCAGCAGGCGCTGGCGGAATCCGCGGATGAATCCCTCGATATTGTCGTCCGGCCGCTGTGCCTCGACGGCCAGATCGCACTCGGTATCGAGCCCCATCGAGCGGTTGCTCGCATTCGACGAGCCGATCCGCAGCAGCCGGTCGTCCACGATCAAAAGTTTCGCATGCACGCTGATGCAGGCGTTGCCCAAGCCCGGCTGGTGCGGATAGTAGATTCGCAGACGCCGGTGCCGGTCGGCCGCGAGCATTTGCTCGACGACCCGGCCGCGCAACACGTCCATCGTAACCTGTTCGAGCCAGCCACCGGTTTCCCGCGGCAGCACCACCACGACCTCCGGCCCATCGGGCTCGGCCAGACGCTCGGCGAGCGCGTCAGCCAGGCAACGCGCGGAAAGATACTGGTTTTCGATATACACGAAGCGGCGTGCGCTGGCGATCGCGTCGAGGTAAAGCTGTCTGACCTCCTTGACCGCGGCCCGGCCGGCATGCTCGGGCTCGGTCCGTGCGATCGCGACCGGAACCGAAGATAACCCCGCTTCTACCGCGTCGGGCCAGGGCGCCGACTCGACCCCGGCCGGCGGGCTGATTTTCCAGCCATGCGCGCGTCGCCAGCGCTCGCGGGCGAGGTCACCGAGCCGCGCCGCCACCTCGCCCTCGACGAGCAGCATCATATCGTGGAACGGCGGATAGGGCTTGCCGTCGGGGTCGGTACGCCGCGGATCGTCGGGCCGGTGTTCCGAGGTATCCCAGCGCCAGCGGCTCAGATCGATACCGCCAACGAACGCCACCCGGTCGTCGATTACGACAACCTTCTGGTGCTGCGAGGCACCACTCGGGTGCTCGGCGTCCAGGCGAAAATGAAACCGCGCTGGCGCCTGCAGACGCAGCCGCAAAGCCGGCAGAAGCTCGCGCTCCGCCGCATAGATCATGTTGAAGTCCCAGGAAAGCAGGTAAACCCTCAGCCCCTTCCTGCGCCGGACCAGCTCCACCAGGAAAGATCCGAGCTCATCGGGGAGGTCTCCACCCGGGTCTTGGTCACGGTGCAGGCGCTCGCGCCGGTCGAAGTCCCAACCGAGGATCAGGATCTGCCGGCGCGCGCCACGGCACGCCTCGGCGAACGCAGCAAAATAGTCGGCCGCGTCGACGATCGCGCTCACCCGCTCCGCTGTCGCGATGCGCCAGCAATTGCTGCCCGGGTTCAACAGCCGTTCAGTGGCCGGCCCGTCTGCGCTCATGTGCCGCCCATGACTGCCAGGCAAGCCCCGCGCAGGCGCGTCGACATCGCCGAATCTGCCGCCAGCGCTTCGCAACATCTTCCACCGAATTTATGTCTCCCGAAGTGCCGTCGGACAACAGATCCCATTCGGCACACCAGCGCATTCCCGACGCCGGTCGCAAGACCGGACTCGCCAACAGCGCAGCCAGGCCAGACGCTGCTCAAATACTTAGCCTAACGGTCGCCAGCGACCCGCTTTCAGCGCCAAGTGCAGGGTTGGCGCCGATGCTCTTCAGCATGGCGCCTGTGCCGAGCACCTGCGGATAGACCGTGTGATCCGGGCGCGCGTCCCGTCCAGAGGGCAATGCTGTCGAGCAGATGCTGCGCCGCATGACTCAGGCCCGCACGGTTGAACAGATCCGTCGACAACAATGGCAGCAGCACCGTCAGCAACGGCCGCAGCACGCTTTCCCAGCACTTCCACCGAACGAGACTCGCACAAAGGAAAGGTGTCGTCACGTCGCCGGACTGCTGAAGCGCTGCATATCGAGCACCTGAAAGCCGAAGCAGCGAGGTCATCGCGAAAAATGCCGTCCTCCTGGCGTGCGAGCCCGAAGGCCGGCCGCCGCGCGAGAGCAAACACGACGCAGGGCCGCTTTCCGCAATATTCGGCCAGCTATTGCGCACCCAGGTTGCGTTATATTGATTGCCGCAGACGACCCTATTCCATCGGCGAGCAAGGGGCGAGTTCCCGATGCATCGCTGATCCTGGCCGGACTCGGCAGGTGACTGGGACGAGGGCGTTGCGAATCGCGGGACGTTTGACACCGCGCCAGGCGCCAATCTTGCCGGCGCCGCCCTAAACCAAAGGAGATCGAGATGAGTTGGAAAGAGCAGTTGGACAAGGCGATTGCGCAGATCAAGGAAGCAGCGGAAAGTGAGAAGGCCAGGGAGATTTCCGGGAAAGCCAAGGCGACAGCGACGAGCCTGTTGGGCAAGGTCAAGGTCGGCGCCGTCGGAGCGGCCGAGGCCTTCCTCGAGGCAAACCGCGACCCGTCTTCGCTGGAGGTGCATTTCCTCAATGCCCACCTGACGGTGATGTCGCCATCGGAAGGCGTGACAGTTGCGCGACCCGACGCCGCTTCGCTGGTCATCTCCGACGGCGAGGGCAACGGGCTGGTACTCAATGCCGCGGCCGATCCCGCGTTCATTGTCGAGCAGATCGGCAATGTGACCCAGGTGAGCGGCAATACCTTCGACCTGGGTGCGGAGGACGGCGTGAACCTTGTGCTGACGAAGTTCTGAGCGGCTTGGTGGAGAATCCCGGAGCAGATCCGGCTGGATTCAGGTCGGCACGCAACGCGGACAAACGCCAGCACCGCCAAGCGATGTGACTGGCCGTGACCCGGGGATCTCGATCGGCACGGGCCGATGCGCCCCGATTCTAATGGCGAGGGGTGCAGTGCCAGTCACGCAGGTCGATGCGCGGTCACACCTTGTTGGTCCGGCTGCGTCCGTCGATCAACCAGCGGCCTGCGACTCCTTAGAGCGGGGTTCGGGTCCCGGCACCGTCGCAACCGTGGGCTGAGATTCCGGCGCGCACTCACAACCGTCGCCTACCATCAGCAAACCGGCGAGGTGCGGGGCGTTTCCCGCGTCGCGGAACCGAGACACACGCATGAACGGCAAGATTGCCTACCTGGGCGAGCGCCTGAACACCAGCCTGTGGCCGATCCCGGCAGGCATATGCCTGCTTTCCGCATTGCTGGCGGTGGGCATGCTGTGGCTGGACCGGCACCTGGCATCCAGCGGCCTGCACGAAGTGCTGTTCCGGCTGGATGCCGAGTCGGCTCGACGCGTGCTCGGAATTGTTGCGGGCTCGATCATCGGGGTCGGCGGCGTGGCCTTCTCGATCACGATGGTGTCATTGACATTGACCTCGGGTCAGTACGGCCCGAAGGTGATACGCAATTTCCTCGAAGACAACGTCAGCAAGGTCACACTGGGCCTTTTCCTGGGGACCTACGCCTACACGCTGATCGCGCTCAGCGGCGATGGCCTGATCGAAACCCCCAGGTTCACCGTGGTGGTCGCGCTCGTCCTGGCCTTCGCAGCACTGTTCGGATTTGTCCACTTCATCCATCGCACTGCAACCGACCTACAGGCCGACCAGATCGTTCACCGAATCGGTCGGCAGTTGCGGCAGACACTGCAGGAACTGGCGGATGACGCCAACGACGCGCAGCGCAGCCCGCACACCCAGCCATGGCGGCGCTTGGCCAGGTCAAAAATGGCCTTTCCGGTGGCTTCCAACCTGCAAGGCTATGTGCAGACCATCGACTACGCCGGCTTGAAACGCTGGTGCGGCGCCGGACAATCTGCGCTGGTCGTGCACGTGCGGGCCGGCGACTTCCTGATCAAGGGGCTGCGCGGCTTCACCCTCTATACCGACAGGCAGGGCGATACACAGGAAACAGTCGAGGCACTGAATGCCTGCATGGTCGTCGGTCCGATGCGCTCGCCGGTCCAGGACGCCGAGTATGCGATCAGTCAGCTCGGCCAGCTTGCCGGGCGCGCACTGTCGCCCGGGATCAACGACCCGGGGACCGCGATCACCTGCATCGATTGGTTCAGCCTTGCACTCGCGGAGATCGTCGACCGCGACCTGCCCGGCTGCGTGTTTCTGGATGACGACGGCGAGCCCCGTCTGCTCGCCCGGACGCCGGGTTTTGCGGGCCTGATCAAGGCCATCTATGCACCCTTGCGCCAATTGTCGCGCTCCAGTGTCCAGGTGACCGTGAAGCTGCTCGCATCACTGTGCCGTCTGGCCGAACTGACCCGACGTCGGGACCGACTGGAGGTGCTGGCGCTGCATGGGAGACTGATTGTCGAGGACGCCGACCAGGGCCGCTTGCTGGACTTCGATATCCAGGATATCCATCAGCGTTACCAGCGACTGCAGGTGCTGACCCGGTCTCATCGCGAGCCGGCCTGAGGCCATGCGCGGCAGCGGTTGACGGCGTCCGGATGCGATGCAACCCGGACGCCGGGCGATCAGTTCTCAGTCTTCTCCTTGACCTCGTCTGCGGCCTTTTCAACCTCTGCGCCAGCCTTCTCGACCGTCTCATCGAGCTTTTTCCCAGCGGTTTCTGCCGGTCCCTCTTTCTCGCAGCCCATCAGACCTGCGGTAAATACTGCAGTCAGCAGCGTCATGAAAATGATGCGTTTCATATCGTCCTCTCTAGTTTCTCGGCTATGCGGCAGACCGGTTCGCGGGGCGTCCGATCTCGCGTAAGATTCGCTCGGATCAGTTGCGGCAGGACGCGGGCGCCAGAGACGACGGTCGTCGCTGTCACAGACCGCACAATGCGTCCGAAACGAAGTCCTATGATCGGTCGACCCGGGCCTGGACGCAACTCCGGGCTTGATCCGCGATCGCACCGGGCACCGGCAGAGCCACTTCAGCCGCGCAGGAGAACAGCATGGCAAACAAGATCTGGAAATGGTTCCTGCAGGGCATCGCGCTGCTGGCCCCGGTGGTCCTTACGATCGCACTGCTGGTCTGGCTTGGCACCTGGTCGGAGCGGACGGTGGGCCAACTGATCAAGGCGATCATCCCGCAAGGCTGGTACTTCGAAGGCCTGGGCCTGCTGGCCGGGATCGGCGCCACACTGGCGGTCGGGCTTGCAGCCAACTTCTTCCTGGTGCGCTGGGTGGTTCGGCTATTCGAACAGGTCCTGGATCGGATCCCGCTGGTCAAATCGCTGTTTCAGGCGTTCAAGGATATCGCCCGCCTGCTGTCGAACAACTCCGGTGACCGCCTCGGGCAAGTGGTCGCGGTGGATTTCGAGGGGGCACGCCTGGTCGGCTTCGTAATGCAGCAGGACGCCCGCCTGCCCGGCGAGTTTATGGACGAAGCGGAACGCGTCGCCGTCTATCTGCCGATGAGCTACCAGCTGGGAGGTTACACCGTGCATGTGAAACGCGAACGGATCACCCCGCTGGACGTGTCGACCGACCAGGCCATGCGGGCTGTGTTGACTGGCGGTGCACTCGAGTCGCGGCAATAAGTGAAACCGGGAAAACGTGGTCTGTTCCCGATTTCCCGCAAACTACAAGTTGGCCTGGTGATTCCGATCCATTCTTGCGCAAAACGCCGTGAATACGTCCCTGTAGGCTCGACGGCGGCACCCATGCCGCCAACGTTTTCTCCAGAAACGACCGCAATAAGTTAAGTGCCATTATGGTCTGTCCCCGATTTCCCGCGATTTCCCGATTTCAAAACGGACGGATGACATGCCCGGGCCATTCGATTACAAAGGTGGCTGACCCCACTTAATGGATCGGCACATGCCCGAACTGAAGCGAATCGTCCTCGATGTACTGAAACCGCATCAGCCGAATGTGCTGGATCTGTCCCGGGCGATTGCGGCGCTCGGGGCCGACTACCGCGTAAGCATCAACGTCATCGAGGTCGACGAAAAAACCGAAACGGTGGCGATCGATGTCGAGGGGGAGCAGCTCGATTTCGATCGGATCGAACGCTCGATTCGCGAACTCGGTGGCGCCGTGCACAGCATCGACCTGGTGCTGATGGCCGGTGACGCGACATCCGGCGATTGATCGCCGATTGTCTGCCCGGCATGTTGGTGCCAGAACCCAGCCCCAGACTCCTGCTGCTGATTCGCCGCTCGAGTGCCATCGCTCGGCGCTATCTGGTCACCAACGGCTTCGACGGCACGCTGACGATGCTCGGCCTGATCATGGGCTTTCGCACCGTTGGGCAGGTGCCAGTTCAGGTCGCTTTGACCGCCTGTACCGGCGCGGCCGTAGCGCTGGCCGTGAGCGGCGTCAGCAGTGCCTACGTCAGCGAACGGGCCGAGCGCCAACATGAACTCGCCACACTGCAGCAGGCAATGCTCGACGGCCTGGACGATAGCGCCCATGCGCACACCGCGCGTTGGGCGCCGGTGGTCATTGCCATGGTCAACGGACTGGCACCCTTCCTGCTCGCGCAGATCGTGATGCTGCCACTGTGGCTTGCGCACTTCGGCGCCGGCCTGCCCTTCTCACCCTACGATCTCGCCATCGCCATCGCCTTTTTGCTGATCATGCTACTCGGCGTATTCTCGGGTCGTATCAGTCGTGTGTTTTGGTTATGGGCCGGTCTGCGGGCCCTGTTGATCGGCGTGGTCACCGCAGCCATCATCTATCTGCTGTCACCTTAAGGATTCGACAAGAACTTGGTCAGTCGTCAGTTTTCCGGAAGACACCTCACCGTTCGTGCATTGGCCAGCGGCGTGCTGCTCGGCGCGCTGCTGACGCCATGCAACATCTACTCCGGCCTCAAGATCGGCTGGTCGTTCAACATCTCGATCATCGCACTGCTGCTCAGCGCCGGCTTCTGGGCCCTACTGGCACGCCTGCGCGCCAGCCCGGCGCTGGCCGTGGGCGAGGCCAACATTGCACAGACAGCGGCCTCGTCATCGGCCAATATCATTTCGGGCGGACTGGTCGCCCCGATCCCGGCGCTGGCGATGCTGACGGGCGACAATCTGCCGGCGGGCCAGTTGATCCCCTGGGTGTTTGCGGTCAGCTTTCTCGGCATCTGGGTCGCCTGGTATCTGCGGGCGACCCTGATCCTGCGCTCCGATCTACCCTTTCCGACCGGTCGCGCCACCGCCGAGACCCTGCTGGAGATCTTCGATCATGGTCGCGAGGCGGTACTCAAGCTGCGCGTGCTGCTCAGCGCCACGTTGCTCGCCGGCACGCTGAAGTGGCTCGACACTGGCTGGCTGAGTCTTCCACGGCCCAGCCTCGGCTTTGTGTTGCCGGCAACCGGGAAGCTTTCCGGATTCGGCGGGATCAGCGCGAAGAACCTGACGTTCACCTTCGACCCCTCACTGATGCTGGCGGGCTTCGGCGCGATTATCGGTTTCCGCAACGGCCTGTCGCTGCTGCTCGGCAGCATTATTGCCTGGGGTGTGCTGGGCCCCTGGGGCCTGGCACAGGGCTTCATCGCCCCCGGACCCGACGACCTGGGCGCGAGCTGGTTCTCGACAATGATCGAGTGGCTGCTGTGGCCCGGCGTGGCGCTGATGGTCGGCTCGGCGTTGACGCGATTCGCGCTGCAGGCGCTGTCGCGGCGATCCACGGCCGCCCACGACGATGCCTGGGCGGATGACGGCGGCCGCATCGCCCGCGTCGTCGGGCTCACGATCGCCAGCGCGCTGGTGGTCATCGCGCAGGTGTCCATCTTCGGCATCCACTGGGTCATCGCGACACTGGCCGTGCCGATCGCCTTCCTGCTGGCGATGGTTGCATCACGCGTGGTCGGCGAGACCGGCATCCCGCCGATTGGCGCGATCGGCAAGGTGTCGCAGCTCAGTACCGGTGTCATCGCGCCAGGCGAAACCACCGCCAACCTGATCGGCGCCAATGTTGCCGGGGGCGCCGCCGGGCAGAGCGCCGACCTGCTCAACGACTTCAAGGTGGGGCATGCCATCGGGGCACCGCCCCGGCTGCAGGTGGTCGCGCAGATGTTCGGGATCCTGACTGGCAGCCTGGTCGGCAGCGTGGTCTACCTGCGCCTGATCCCAGATCCGGCCGGCATGCTGATCACCGAGCAATGGCCGGCACCCGCGGTCGCCACCTGGAAGGTCGTCGCCGAGACACTGAGCAGCGGCCTCGGTTCGATCCCGGTCAGCGCGCTGTGGGCAGTCGCGATCGGCGGCGCCATTGGTATCGCCGGGGCCTGGCTGCAGCATCATCGTGCACCGCGCTGGCTGCCGAACATGCCGGCGCTGGGCCTTGCGATGGTTATCCCGGCCTCGATCTCGATCACGATGTTCCTCGGCAGCCTGGTCGGACATCTGCTCGAGCGCTTTCGAGCCTCGCTGGCGCAGCGCTTTCTGATCGCCGCAGCATCCGGCCTGATCGCCGGCGAGAGCCTGACCGGGGTGGTACGCGCATTGCTCGGCATCGTCGGCTGAGGTCGCGGGATAGTGCAAACCCGAATCGGCGGCCGACCGAGACGCTGCCCACAGTGGGCCGATCGCGGCGGGCACAGCCCGCCCTACCCGGCCGAATTAACGAGCCCACAGGCATTGAACAGCGCCCCCGCGTCTTCGATGTGCGGGCGACTGCCGGCGGGAGGCGGTGTTCGATCCTACTGGGATGGATGCATGGCATCGCGCGGGTCGCGAGCGCCGGGCGCGCACGTGCCGAAGTCAGCGCTGTCGGCGTTTGCGGCAGAGCCGTGCCGGCCCCGCACAGGCTGCCACGACCTGCCCCTGTATGCGTGCGCTCAGACGCCGATCATCGCCGCTGTGCGCTCAACGAACCAGAAGGCCGCCAACGTGCCGACCAGGTAGACCGCGACACCCCGACTCCAGCTCGGCCAGTGAAACTGCAGCATGCGCAGCGATCGCACCGCGGTGAGCACCACCAGGATGAAGCCGAGCTGTCCAATCTCGACCCCGACGTTGAAGAACAGCAGCGCCAGTGGGACCTCGGCCGGAGGTATGCCCAGCCCGGCCAGCGCGGAGGCGAATCCCAGCCCATGCAACAGGCCGAAGCCGAATGCGACCACCCAGGGATGACGGGCGGCCAGCCCACCCTCGCCGCGGGCGACCTTGACCGCCTCGACCGCGACGAACACGATGCTGAGCGCAATCGCAGCCTCGACCAGGCGCACCGGCGCACCGATCCAGCCGAACGTCGCGGCCGCCAGCGTGATGCTGTGCGCGACCGTAAACGCAGTGATCGTCTTTACCAGCATCCAAGGGCCGCGCACGATCCACAGTAGTCCGAGCACGAACAGCAGGTGGTCGACGCCGAGTAGGATATGCTCGATGCCCAGTGCCGTGTAGCTGCGCACCAGGTCCCAGGTCGAGGCCGTGCCACTGACCTTGAAGACGACCGCGTGCGGTGTCAGGCGCACCGTCTGGCTGCCGCCGTCGAGGCGCTGCACGCGCGCCAGCACATCGGTGCGGGTACCGGACAGGCCGTCGATCGTGATCTCGCGACCGCTCAGGCCGCCGTCGCAATCGACACGCCAGCGCTCGATGTAGGCCCCGCCGACAAAGCGCGTCGCCGGTTGCGTGCCCCGGCAGTTGTCGGGCAGACGGACATATAGCCCGAGGCGTTTGTCGCCCTTCGCCGGCACCTTCCACAGCACGTCGAAATGTTGCGCATCGAGTTCGCGCAGTTCCAGGTAGCCGGGCCGCACCTCGTGGGCCAGCGCCTGATGTGGCATGCAGCAGGCGATCAGCAGCCACAGGGCGATGTTCGCGACCCGTTGCATCAGGGACGCGACGCCAACTGGCCGTCATCTGCCGCTTCGGCCTGGGCGCTGGTCTCAGGCAGTCGGATCTCGACCGTATAACGGTCGCGCAGGGCCTTGTAGAAAAGCGCATTGGCCTCCTGGCGGCGCTCGTTCGCCCACTCCCGCTCGACCACGGGGCGCACCTCGGCGAGCGTCGGCAGACTGCCCGGCTCGCTATCGCTCACCCGCAGCAGATGCAGCCCGTAGGCGGAGGCATGGGGTCCGGACCAGGCATTACGATCCGCCTGCGCGACGGCGTCGGCGAAGTCGCTGCCGAAGGTGTTGGCGATGTCGCGCGGTGTGGCGCGCAGCATCTGCGGCGGCAGCAGGGTGGGGTCGCCGAGCGCCTGGACATCGAGCTGCGCTGCCGGACCCGCGGCCTGCAGACGCCGCAGCAGGGCCTGCGCGCGCCGATCCGGATCATCCACCGAATCGCGCTGCGGTTTCAGATAGACCTGCTGAAAACTGAAGCTTGGGGGACGCCGGAAACTGTCCGGATTGGCCTGCAGATAGGCCTCGAGATCCGCATCGGTCGCCTGCTGCGCGGTGAGATCCGCATTCAGGAACTCCATTTTCTGGCGCATGCGCCGGCGGATGACGAGATCGTCCTGGTCCAGCCCCAGTGCCAGGGCCTCGCGATACAGCACCTCTTCCTTCACGAACTCCTCGGCCAGGCCGCGCAGTTCCTCGCGGGTCGGCGGGCGCATCCAGGTGCGCTGGAACTGCTCGGACAGACGCGTCAACTCGACCTCGTCGACCAGGATGCGCTCGCGCGGCGCCGATTCGGTTTGACCGAACTGGGTGTACAGCACGAACAGGCCGATGCCGAGGATCAGGAAATGCAGCAGGGGTTCACGTAGCAACCAGTGCACAGATCGATTGGTCATGATACTTCCGAAAAAAAACCGTAGGGCAGGAAAGCGCCAGCACTCCGGTCGTCCAGCATGTTGCCCCGAGCTAGCGTCGACCAGGCTGCCGGACGGCAGGCCGGCCATGGGCCCCATGGAGCCCCTATCGGCTACCGAGCTTTTCCACCCGCTTGTCGACGCCGCGCAGGCGCAGCGCGAGCGAGACCAGCAACACACCGACCATCAGGGCCGCGATGCCGATCAGCCAGGAGATCGTGACCGCGCCGGTTCCGGGCCAGAGCATCACGACCAGGCCGATCAGCGCAGCGGCCACGCCGATCGCCATGGTCGGCGAGCGGTCTGGGTCATCCGCATCGGTCTGAAACCCGGCCAGGAACATCAGCACACCCTGCACCAGGGCCCACAGGCCGAGGACGATCAGCAGCAGCCGACCCGTCCCCTCCGGCCAGAACAGCAGGACCAGGCCGGCCAGGATGCTGACCACGCCGGGCAACAGGCTGGCACCGACATCTCTGGTGCGAAAGGCCCCCAACACACCCAGGACGCCGTCGATCAGCACGTAGATCGCGATCAGGCGGATCAGGAAGACCAGCGTGGCCCCGGGCCAGAAGATCGCCACGACCCCGAGGGTCAGGGCCAGCAAGCCGCGAACCAGCAGGAACCACCAGGCATCGCCCAGCCTGTCGCTGATATCGGCGCGCGCCTGCAGCGCCGCTGCCTGCAATTTCTCTTTGTCCACCGTCATGCCGGCACCCTCCCGGGTTGTCGCTGTTGCTGCACTGTCAGGACCATTGCTGCCCAGTCAGTCCTTGTCACGGATCTTTTCCAATGGACCGTCGTTGTCGCGTCGTTTCTCCAGCGGGCCCTTGTCCTCGATACCGACCGCATCGCGCGCGCTGTCCTTGGCGGCCTCGGCCGGCGTGCACCGACCGCCGACCCCGACCGTGGCCCGCATCGCCGTGGCCTTAGCGGCCTTCGCGGCGGTGCAATCCGGGTCGAACACGCCGGCAACGGCAAGGTTAGCGGAAATCGCCAGGCCGACGCCGAGCAGTCGCGGACAGTTTCTCACGTTGGTCATTGAAGATCCCCCTGTGTTTTCGCCTCTGGCGCGCGATCGTGAACGGCCAGCGTCGTGCCGACCCGGACGCAGCCGCGCTTCGAAAACGCACGCCCCCGAACCGTCACAGCGGAAACAGGAACCTCGCCGTGACATTGATACTCCACTCCGGCCCGACCCGATCGTCGGCGAAATTGTACTCGTAGGCAGCGCTGAACTGGACCTTCTGGCTACCCAGGCTGGTCAGCTTGGCCAGCTTGACGCCGAGCGGTTACGCCACCCAGTCGTTCTCGTTCCAGTCGTAGGTGATGTTCATCTCCGAGGTGCCGACCGACCAGTGCTTCGGCAGCGAGTAACTCAGGATCGGTTGGATGATACTCACATCGACGTCGTCGCGATCGCCATCACCTGCGAACGAGAACAGGTTCTGGTTGAACAGGCCCCACAGCAGACCGCTGTTGGAATCCGCACCGTCCAGCTTGTGGTAGTCACCGGTGTAGATGTCCTGGATCTGGACGTTCATCAGCGACGCGGTCGGGTCGTTGGCGGCCTGGTCGAGCGACTGGCCAGCGTCGTCCTGCGCGACGGACGCGGTTGCCAGCCCGATCAACAGGCAGCCAAGGGCAAACGGTTTGCTGGCTTTCGTTACGATCTCCCTTGCCGGGCATGGCCGCGGCCGTTCACACGGGAGTGGTTCAGAATGGGTCAACGCACCGGCTCCGCTGGCGTCGCCGTCGAGGCGCCGACCGGCGACAGCAGACATAAAAGCCTGCGGGCGAAGGCCTGTGCAACAGACCCCATAGGATTTCGCCCCGGTCAACCGGACGTCTCCGAAGCCGGCGTATACCAGATCGGCGAGGTGTAGGCGCGCTCCTGGATCTCGGCCGGGACCTCCTTCGGGATGCTCCACGCCGAAGAACTTGGCGTCAAAGGTGGTCCAGCGCGGCGTCGGGATCTCGAGCACGCGGACGTAGTAGAAGGCGCGCTGCGGCGGGTCGAAGTCTGGATCGCGCCAGATAGCCGTCCGAGCGCCGCAGCGCCGATCGCTGTTGCGGTAGCCGGCGTCGAGCGACGTCCACGGTATTGCCGACGGGGTCGCGGCAGCGGCCGTCCGGGCCGATGTTGCGATCGTCGGAGACGGCGAGGTCGCAGATGCGTTCCTGGGCTTGCCGTCGGCATCGAGCCAGCCCTTGATCAACTGGATACGGTCGAGGTTCGCACTGTCCGGGTCGCGCAGGGCTGGACCAGGAAGGTCGGCGCCTTGCCCTCGGGTGCCACCATCAGATCACCGCCCATCGGCACGCCGTTCGCATAGCCGTAGGGCGACGAAGTCCGGACGCTGCTGATCTCCGGCCGCGAAGTCCGAAGCCGGCAAACACCCGCACCCGGATCGGGTGCCGGTGGTCGCATAGACCTCTTTGCGCTCCATCGCGTCCCACAGCGCCTCGCGGGTGTTCTCGCGCGCCCAGACAGCGGCCAGGCCGAGGCGCTGGATACTGCCAGGCGTAGAGCTCGATGTCGAGCCCCTTCGGATCGGTACGCCCGGCGACGAGTTCGTGGAAGCGGATCTGCTCCGCCGGGGGCTCGAGGATGGTGATCTTGCCGAAGAATTGCGACTCGTCGGTGGTCGAGAGCGCGGTGTGCGTGTCAGTGGATCCGATCAGGCCGAATTTGAACGGATTGACACCGAGCTTGGCCTCGTAGTCGCAGGCCACGTTTGTAGACGGCGCGCGCATACTCGTGCGGCAGCATTATCGGGGGTCTTGGGCTTCGGCGAGTTAATGCCGCCCTTGTCCCAGGTCTCGAAGTCGGCGAATTCGTCATCCGGCGACAGCAAGCGGGTGCGCCTCACCGTCGCCCTTCATCTGGGTGACCTCAACGAGCGGCTCCCAGCGCGCTCGACGCTCGGCATAGTCGCGGTCGAGCGGCTTGCCCGTGGTAAGGTCACGTCGTCAAACATCAGGCCGTTCGACAAGTTGCCGTTGTGCGGGATCGCGAGCAAGCGCCCACCGGTCTTTCTTCATAGGCCGCCATCCAGCGCCACAGAGCTCCTCGGGGTCCGTCGGAGTCATAGGATCTGAACGGTCAGCACCTGGTCGGCCAGGTCCTTGCCGTCCCGGAAGATCAGGATCGCGATGCAGGTTGTCACCACCGGGCACGGAGGTCCATTCGTAGCCGATGAAGGCCGTGAAACTGCCCGGATCGTTGAACTGCTCAGCCGTCTTGGTAATGTGATCCCAGGCGGTACGCGCCGCCGGGGTTTCACCCTCGCCCATCGGGTCGATGCCAGAGGCCTTCGACGCACGCCACTGGTCGAAGGCCTGGACCCCCTGACCTGCCTTCAGCATGTCGTGGATCTTGCGCCCGTACTCGGTGGCCAGCACCGCCGGATCGCCGGCCGCCGCCAGCGGCGCCAGCCCGAGGTTCTCCGCGTGATCGGCCACGACGATGAAGTGCAGCGGCACCTGCAGCCTGGCCCGCACACCGGTGCTGGACGTGACCTCCTCACCGCGGGCAAACCGGAACGCATCTTCCGGGCCCAGCGTCGTCCCCGCGAAACCGGCATCGGCCGAGTAGCTGGTGTGCACATGGGTGTCGCCGAAGAACACCTGGTTCGGATAGTCACCCAGGTACGGCGAGTACTCCCGGTCGCCCGCAGGCGCGGGTCCCTGCTGCCCGATCAGCGGGCCCGAGAAGGCCAGTGCCAGGCAGATAGCCGCTAATGAAGTTTTTCGCGTCGTCATCGTCACGCTCCTTCCAGGTTTGGGCCTCGGAGGGCCAAGACGGTCGCCGTCTCACCCCGCCGGGCTGTACCAGATCGGCGAGGTGTAGGCGCGCTCCTGGGTCTTGAGCGGGATCTCATCGGGCAGGTCCAGTTGGAACTTGACCCGGTCGTAGGCGGTCCAGCGCGGGGTCGGGATCTCGATCACCCGGGCGTAGTAGAAGGCGCGCTGCCGGGGGTCGAAGTCCGGGTCGGTCCAGACGGTACCCAGTTCCGACGCACCGATGCTGTTGGTCCAGCTCGGGATCGACAGATCCACCGTGTCGCCGACCGGTGGCAGCTTGCCGTGGGGGCCGGGCACGCGCCCGTCGGACCAGGCGACGTCGTAGACCTTCTCGCGCGGCTTGCCGTCGGCATCCAGCCAGCCCTTGACGATCTGGATGCGGTCCAGATTGGCGCCAATGGGGTCACGCAGCGCATAGACCAGAAAGCTCGGTGCCCTCGCCCCGGCGACCGGCGCCGGCAGGTCACTGCCCATCGGCACGCCCCTGCTGTAGCCGAGCAATGCCAGGTCGCGGCGCAGCGCGTCGCCCGCGGCGAATTCCCAGCCGCCGAAGAAGCGCACGCGCATGCGCGGGCCCGTCGTCGCATAGGTCTCGCGCCGCTCCATCGCATCGAAGATAGCGCCGCGGGTGTTCTCGCCTGCCCAGACCGCGGTCAGGCCCGCGGTGATGTACTGCCAGGAATAGAGCCGCGCGCCGTTCTCTTTGTTCTGCTTGCTGAGGTGGTTGGCACGCTCCGGGTTCGGTTCGTAGGCCGTGAACTTGCCGAAGAAATTGTCGTTGTCGGGAGTGGTCAGGCCGACGTGATTGTCGCTCCCACCCACCAGGCCGAACTTGAACGGATTCACCCCGAGGCCCGCCTCCGCCTGCAGCCCACGCTGCAGGCCCGAGCGCACATACTCGGCCGCCAGCATTTCGGGTTGCTTGGCGACGGACAGGTCGAGATTGCCCATGTCCCAGGTCTCGAAATCCGCGAATTCATCGGTCGGCGAGAGCATCGGATGCGCCTCGCCGTCGCCTTTGTTCTGCGTCGCCTCGTAAAGCCGCTCCCATTTCTGCCGCGTGGCGGCATAGTCGGCATCCAGCGGCGCACCTGCGGCGAAATCGTCGACCAACGCGAACATCATGCCGTTCGAGAGGTTGCCGTTGTGCGGGATCGCGATGACATCGCCACCGGTGCCGTCTTCGTAGGCCTGCATCCAGGCCCAAAGATCGCGGGGGTTGGGGCTGCCTAACGGTGGAGTGGTGGTATAGGGCTCGACGCTACCGGCGCGCTCCGGGCCATCGCGGAAGATCACATTGCGGTGCAGGTTGTTGCCGGACACCAGCGAGGTCCATTCGAATGCGATGAATGTGGTGAACTTGCCGGGGTCGTTGAACTCCTCAGCCGCGGCGATGATATCGTCCCAGACCCGCCGATAGGCCGGGTTACCGGGTTGATAATTGAGCGCCGCCGGCAGCTCGCCCTGGGAAAACTGGCGCGTCAGTTCGAAGGCCGCCTGGGCGGCCTGCTTGCCGCCGGCACTGAAGGCCTCGTGGAACCTGCGACCGACAGGATCGGCAACGATGTTGGAAGCGCCGCCGATGATGTCGGTGATCGCGCCCATGCCGTCGGAATGATCGGTGATCATGTAGAAGTCCAGCGGATGGGCCAGCTTGACCGGTTGCCCTGTATTGGAAACCACCTGCTCACCGCGGGCGAAGCGGTAGGCATCGCGCGGTAGCAGCTTGGTCCCACCCCCCCCGGCATCCGCCGACAGCGCCGTATGCACGTGAGTGTCGCCGAAGTAGACCTCGGTCGGGAAAGACCGGTCCGCGTAGGGCGAATAGGGGCGGCCCTTGAGCGCCTCGGCCTGCACCCCAGTCGCATCGAATGCCCAGGCGCCTGACGCGGTCGCCAGGAACGCGGCCGTCGCAACGCATGTCGTCAAGGTGATCGGGTTCATCGTCCTCTCCTTGCGGTCGGTTGGCGCCTCCCGGTCGGGAGGCAATCGGACAATCGGGGTCAGACCCGAATGGCACTTACTCAAGCTGATTCCGGTCGTCTCTGGAGAAAACGTCGGCGGCATGGACGCCGCCGTCGAGCCTACAGGGACGTATTCACGGCGTTTTTGGGAAGAAATGATCGGAATCATCTGGCCACCTTGTAGCTCGCGCTCCAAAGCAAGTGTCATTCGGGTCAGACCCCGTTTTGCCATGCCCGATCCCCCGGTCGCGTGTCAGACGTCGGCGATCACGTACTTCTCCTCGTCACCGGCGATGTACGGACGGTAGTAGGTCGCACCCAGCTTGTAGTAGTCGATGCCGTTGATCGTCTGGACCTCGTAACCTTCCGGCATGTAGGGCACCTCGGTGCCTTCCGGCGGCTCGGCGACGACATAATTGTTGCTGTTCTCGTCGTAGACGAAGAATGCTCCCTGGAAGTAGCAGTAGCCGGGATCTTCGGGGCTGGGGCCGAACACGATGGTGCAATCGATCGGTGGGGCCTCAACGGTGGCACCAACCGGTGCCGGTGCCGTCACATAGCCCTGGCCCGAGGGGGCCGGCTCGTAGAAGGCCCCGCCGTAGTACTGGTAGCTGGTGTTGTTGTAGGGCACCGCCACCGTGCCTTCGGGCGGCGAAGCCACCGCAGCGCCGATCGCAAACCCTGCGACACCGCCGACGATACCCCACAGCCAGTCGTTATCATCATCGTAATCGTAGTGATGGTGGTGGTTGTCGTAGCCCCAGTAACGACGATCGTCGTATATATCCTCGTAGAGGTCATAACGATCGTCTCTCCAGTCCTCCGCGAAGTCCATGCGGTCCTCGCGGCGCTCCTCGAGAAAATCCTGCCGGTTTTCCTGCAGTTCCTCGGCCGCGTCGAGTCGATCGTTGCGGATATCCTCGCGCTTGTCGGCGTAGTCCTTGCGGCCCTCTTCGACCTGCTTCTTGCGCTGCTCCCGCTGTTCGGCGGTCTGCTCCCGGCGCTCCGACCGCTTCTCGCCGGCCGCATCGCGCTTATCGCCAGCCGCCGCCTTGCGGTTGTCTCGCGTCTCGGCCCTGCCGCCTGGCGATCGCCACGCTTTTCGCCTGCCGCTGCCTTGGTGTTGCCACGCTTGTCGGCCGCCGCCTTGCGGTCGCCGGTTTTCGCGCTGGCCGTTTTCGGGGCCTCGTGATTCTGCAGCTTCTTGTTGAAATCGCTGCGGTCCTGCGGAGTACCGCTGCGATCGCGCTGCTTGGCCGCGCGGTTCTTCTGTTGCTGCTCACGAGAGCCCAGCTTGTTGTCGGCCGGGCGCTTGGGCGGTCGCCGGCCGCGTGTTGGGCCTGGCCTGCTGTGTCGCGGGACGTGCCGCCGGTTTTGCCGCAGGCCTCGCCGTCGGCTTTGCAGGGCGCGCAGCGGGTTTGGTCTGCCGCTTGGGGGCCCTGTTGGCCTGCTTGACCGAGCCCCGCTTCGCGCTGGAGGCACGCGGTTTGCGGTCGACCTTGCTGGGTCTCGCCGCCGCCTTGCGGTGACCACCCGAAGCCTTGCCACGGCCACCGCCACCACGATTCGCGGCGTTGCTCACACCGTCAGTGCTGTCGATGGGACTCATGCTCGGCCCGACCACCAGCAAGGCCGCGAATACCGCATGTGCCAGGGCCCTGAGAATTCGATTGCTTGGATTTACAGTGATCATTATTCAGTATCTCCCTGCGGCGCCTGTTGAGTGCGAAACGCAACCTTGCGCGCACCGTCGGGCGGGGCAAATGTGAACAAGGTGCCGTCGATCTCCGAGGTGAAATCCCAGTCCGACATCAGTGCTGAGTACTGCGGCGCGCCCGGCGCATCGCGGTAGGTAATCACAACCTTCTGAATCACGGGCTCCTCGCCCAGCGCGACCCACAACTGCACATCCACCGCATCGGTCGCCAGCAGCAGGTGGTGATACCAATCACCGTCGAGGTAATGCAATCCGGCATAGGTGCCGGTGCGAAGGTGCTCACCAAAGGTGGCACAGGGTTGCGAGTAGAGCAGATCATCTAGCGGCAGGGAGATGCCTTTGGCCTCCGCCAGATCCAGCATCGCATCGAGATTGCCAGATGTCTCCGCCACCGCATACAACCCGCTATCCGGCCGGTACAGGGTCACCGATTTGCCGTCGAAGTAGACGTTGCGCGCGCCGCGGTCGTCATTGACGTCGAGGCGCAGTCGATCCGGCCGCACCATGGTCACCCGGTTGTCGCGGCTGTACTGCACCGTGGTGCCATCGAGCAGCACCTCGTCGTAGTTCACGTCGACGTTCACGGAATAGCGCTCGGCGGAACGCAGATAGGCACATGCGTCGAGCAGAACACGTTCGGTGGTCGCGTCGATCACCACCTTTTCAACGGGCGGCGCCTCTTCGGCGATCGCACAGCTCGTAAAGACGACCAACGCGGCCGCCGTCAGAATTCGGCTTTTCACTAGACTGCCACTCCTTGAGAATGTCGGGGCCATAGGGGATGCTGGCCGTTCTTTTCGATTGTTATGCGCACCTCGAGCGACACACCCGACCCTCGGGGCAATATCGCTGACGCGTCGCCGGATAATACGCATCCCCAACCGGGGTGACCAGTAGCGCCGGGAGGGGGCCGTCCCCTGCCCAATGCCGTCGGCATTGGCTACCCCGATCGATCTAACGATATGACGCCACTGGGTTTCCTGCAGCTTCACCGCTTTCATGCCGCACGACGCAGGCTCGCGCTGGCCGATGCGCCCACCGCGTCGGTCGCGGATATCGCCTATGACCACGGGTTCTTTGCGCTCGGACGTTTCGCCATCAACTATGCGAGACTATTCGGCGTAAATAGTGGTCTGTCCCCGATTACCGTCCCCGATTACCCCCGATTATGCGATTACCGCCGATTACCGATTAATCAGTACTGCAACGCGGGTAAGTCTCGATACTGGTCCAGCGCCTCGGGGTTGAGCAGCGCCTCGGTGTTCTTGACCACCCGCCCCTCGACGGTGTCGCGCACGGCCAGTTCGGAGATCTTGCCGCTGCGCGTGCGCGGGATATCGCTCACCTGCAGGATCTTGGCCGGTACATGCCGCGGGCTGGCGTTGTCACGCAAGGACTGACGTATCCGATCACGCAGTTCGTCATCGAGCCTTGCTCCGTCACGCATGACGACGAACAGCACCACGCGCACATCGTCACCCCAGTGCTGGCCGACACAGATACTCTCCTGGATCTGCGCCAGCCGTTCGACCTGGCGATAGATCTCGGCTGTGCCGATGCGCACCCCGCCCGGATTGAGCACGGCATCGGACCGGCCCTCGATGACCAGGCCGCCATCGTGCGTCAGGATCGTCCAGTCGCCATGCGTCCAGACACCGGGAAAGCGCTCGAAATAGGCCGCGTGGTAGCGGGTGCCGTCCGGGTCGGCCCAGAAGCCGACCGGCATACAGGGAAAGGGCCGCGTGCAGACCAGTTCACCCGGCTGTTCACGCACGCTACGACCGTCCGCGTCGAACACGTCGACCGCGAGCCCCAGGCCGCGGCACTGCAACTGGCCGCGGCGCACCGGCAGCAGCGGGTTGCCGAGCGCGAAGCAGGAGACGATGTCGGTGCCGCCGGAGATGGAACAGATCTGTACGCCCGGTTTGATATCACGCAGCAGGTAATCGAACGACTCGGGCGCCAGCGGCGAGCCGGTCGACAGCACGGCGCGCAGGCGTGCAAGCGGCAGTTCGTCGGCCACGCGTACAGCGGCCTTCTCCTGTGCGGAGAGGTACTTGGCACTGGTGCCGAACACGCTCACACCCAGCTCGTCGGCCATCCGCCAAAGAGTATCGGCGGTCGGATGGAAAGGGCTGCCGTCGAACAACACCAGCGTCGTACCGCTGGCCAGGCCGGACACCAGCCAGTTCCACATCATCCAGCCGCAGGTGGTGAAGTAGAACAGCCGGTCGTCCCGCCGGATGTCGGTGTGCAGGCGATGTTCCTTCAGATGCTGCAGCAGGGTGCCGCCGGCGCCGTGCAAGATGCACTTGGGTTTACCGGTGGTTCCGGACGAGTACAGGACGTACAGGGGATGATCGAACGGCAACTGGGCGAATGGCGGCGGCTGCGCGTCGCCGGCAAGCAGCTCGTCCCAGTCCAGGCTGCCGGTCATTGCACCGGTACCCTGCCAGGCGATCATCAGGCAATGGGCGCAGTCCGGACCAAGCCCGTCGCGCACCGTTGCCAGCTTGTCGCGCAGATCGATCAGCCGACCCTTGAAACGGTAGCCGTCGGCCGCAATCAGCAGCTTTGGTGTGATCTGGCCGAAGCGGTCGAGGATGCCGTCGACGCCGAAATCCGGTGAACACGACGACCAGACCGCGCCAAGCCAGGCCGTCGCCAGCATGCCGACCACCGCCTGCGGGATGTTCGGCACGATCGCCGCGACGCGATCGCCGGGGCCGATACCCAGGTCGTGCAGCGCGGCCGCGAGTCGGGCGCTCTGCCGATGCAGTTCGGCATAGCTCAGGCGTTGTTCGCTGCCGTCCTCGCCACGGAACAGGATCGCGGCATGCTCGTCGCGATGGCGCAGCAGGTTCTCGGCGAAGTTCATGCGCGCGCCCCCGAACCAGCGTGCACCTGGCATTGCGTTGCCGTCGGCCAGGACACTGTCCCAGCCGCGACTGGCGATGACGTCCGTATAACGCCACAACGCTGACCAGAAGCCGGACCGATCATCGACCGACCACTGCCACAGGGCCGTGTAATCGGCGAAATGCTGGCCGGTCTCCTCTTCGATATACCGCAGGAAGTGGGCCATTTCGCTGTCGTGCCTGAACCGCTGCGACGGCCGCCATACGATTGGGTAGCTTTCCGCTGGGGTGTCGCCGGCCATTGCCCTATCCTTTGTCTGACACTGCCAACCTTAGTCAATCCACCCGGCCCCGCCAAAGGAACTGCCAACATGTCCGTCAACCAGCCACGCTCGCCCGAGGTCTATCTCAATCTGAATGTCCGCGGGATGGGCAATTCCGCGACGCTGGCGATCAACGAGCACTCAAAACGCCTGCAGGCGGAGGGACGCCAGGTATACCGCCTCGGTCTGGGCCAGTCGCCTTTCCCGGTGCCTGCACATGTGCGCGACAGCCTGGCGCACAACGCCCATCAGAAGGACTACCTGGCGGTGAAGGGTCTGCCCGCGTTGCGCCAGGCCGTGGTCGACTGGGTAAAACGCACCGAGGGCATTGATTACTCACCGGACAACGTGCTGGTCGGTCCCGGCACCAAAGAGCTGATGTTCCTGGTGCAGCTCGTATACTACGGCGACCTGGTCATCCCCTCGCCATCCTGGGTATCGTACGCGCCCCAGGCGCGCATCATCGGACGTCACATCCATTGGCTGCGGACCCGGCCGGAGACCGGCCTCGGCGTGGAGCCGGACGCGCTCGAGGAACTCTGCGCCCGCGACCCGGAACGGCCGCGCCTGCTGATCCTGAACTCACCGAGCAACCCGACCGGGCTGTGCTACAGCGCCGAGCAGTTGCAGGCGCTGGCGCAGGTGCTGCGTAAGTACCGCGTGCTGGCGCTGTCCGACGAGATCTACAGCGGCACCCACTACAGCGGCGGACATGTCTCGCTCGCGCGTTACTACCCGGAGGGCACCATCATCAGCAACGGCCTGAGCAAGTGGTGCGGTGCCGGCGGCTGGCGCTTGGGCTTCTTCGTCTTTCCCCAGTCCCTGAGCTGGCTGGCGGATGCGATGGCGGCCGTTGCCAGCGAGACCTTCACCTCGACCAGCGCGCCGATCCAATACGCCGCGGTCAGCGCGTTGCAAGACCGGCCGGAGATGACCAGCTATCTGCAGCACAGCCGGCGTATCCTCGCCGAGCTCGCCGACCATGCACATCGCACGCTGACCGCGGCCGGAGCGATGATGAGTCCATCCGCTGGCGGCTTCTATCTGTTTCCGCGCTTCGAGGCACACCGTGACCGGCTGACCGTTCGGGGTATCGACAACGGCGCGACCTTCTGCGAACGCCTGCTCGAGGAGACCGGCGTCGCGGTGCTGCCGGGCAACTGCTTCGGTCGCCCCGACCGTGAACTGTCGCTGCGCCTGGCGATCGTCGACTTCGACGGCGAGACGGCGCTGGCGAAGGCCGCCGACGGCCCGGTCGACGAGGCGTTCGTCAAACGCCACTGCGACCGGGTCACGACCGCGATCGAACGCATCGCGGACTGGGTCGCTCAGTGAGCGCGCCTGTCTGAGGGCGCAACTGCATTCCGGGAGACGCCGGAGAGGGCTTTTTCGCTGCGTCACGCTGCGCCTTGAGAGCCCTGACCATCTTGCCCGGCGACGGCCGGAACCGGCCCGCCTCTGAGGCTCGAAGCCCGCGCGATACGCGGCCGCTGTGCCGTTTGACTTCGGGCCATAACGCAAAATGCATGGCGTTGCTGCCCGGCTGCACTTACCTGCAGTTTACGCCGGCCGGATCGCCGACAGCGATGCCGGGCATGGACATCCCTGCGTTGGTCTACAATGGGGCGCTTTGCCGGTGTCCCCTTGGAAGCGCTGTCGTTCGATACCCTTTTGATACTCACGGCGATTGCCGGCGTAGCAGGCATGATCGACGCAATCGCCGGCGGCGGCGGCCTGCTGGCGCTCCCTGCCCTGCTGTGGGCAGGCCTGCCACCGGTCCAGGCCCTCGCAACCAATAAGCTGCAGGGTAGCTTCGGCACGCTGACCGCGTCTTACAACTTCGTGCGGCGCGGTGAGATCGACCTGTCGCGGCTGCGCATCCCGGTGTTGCTAACCTTCATCGGCTCAGCGAGCGGCACGCTGGCCGTGCAGCACCTGGGCTCGGCGCTGCTGGAACAACTGGTCCCGACACTGCTGATCGCGTTTGCGCTGTACTTCCTGTTCTCTCCACGGATCGGCGACCAGGACGCCCACCACCGCGTCGGCCACGGCATGTTCGGCCTGCTGATCGGTTTCACGGTGGGTTTCTACGACGGCTTTTTCGGTCCGGGCACTGGCAGTTTCTTCGCCGCAGCGTTCGTGCTGCTGCTCGGCTACAACCTGCGCCGCGCGACCGCCGGCACCAAGATCCTCAATTTCACCAGCAATGTCGCCTCGCTGATCTTTTTCGCGCTCGCCGGCGAGGTGATCTGGCAGGTCGGCCTACCGATGGGTTTGGCCCAGATGGCTGGCGCCTGGATCGGGTCGCACCTGGTGATGCGGCATGGCTCACGCCTGATCCGGCCGGTACTGGTCGCGGTCTCGCTGGCGATTTCGCTGAAGCTCCTGTTGAGCGATTGAGTTCGCCGTCGCATCCATAGGCTGTGTGATTCGTAGGGCTGGCTGTGCCTGCCGAACCAAGCGTCGGGCACAGCCCGACCTCCGAAACCGGGGCGCGGGCCGGCCTACCCGCTCGCTGCATCCTTCGGTGCCGCGTGCGGCTCGATCCTGTATTCGGCAGTCTGCCTCAGCCGTGCACCGATGATCCTGGTCAGGTTACGGAACAACTTGAAGGCCAGCATCGGGAACAGCCGGGTCAGGCGGTCAATACGTTCCCAGCTCAGGACCAGCAACTGGGTGTCGTCCAGCGCGACGAAATCGGCGGTCCGCAGCCCGCCGGCCAGCGGACCGACCTCACCGCACAGATCGCCGACGTCCATTGTCCGCAGGTGCTTGGAAGCGACATTCGATCTTCCTCGGAAGAATTCACAACACACCGCGGGGCCGATAGGAAAGCGCTGAAAACATATTGCCGGGTGCACAGAGGCCGGATTGATCATAATGTGCCGGAAACCCGACCCGAAGGACTACCCATCCCATGTGGCTGCGCACGAGCTGCGACCTCACTTTCGATATCGTGGAACCGGTTCCGCTGGTGCTGATGCTGCGGCCACGCAGCGGCGCCCAGCAATGGATCGCGCGTGAGGAGTACCGGCTGGAGCCAAGCGTCCCGGTGTTCGAGTTCACGGACGACTATGGCAATCTCTGTCAACGCCTGATCTCTCCGATCGGGCGCTTTGAGGTCTGCACCAGCGCCGATGTGTCCATTGCCGACTGTGTCGACCAGACATTCGGGGCGCCATTCGTCGAAGTACAGTACCTGCCCGACGCGGTGCTCAGCTTCCTGCTGCCCAGCCGCTACTGCGAGTCCGACCGCTTCCATCAGATGGCAAGCGAAATCACCGCTGATCGGCAACCCGGCTACGACCAGGTGGCGGCAATCGTCGCCTGGCTGCGCGAAACGATCCATTACCGCCCGGGCAGCAGTGACGTGCCGGTATCCGCGGTAGAGGTCAACTCGAGGCAGATGGGCGTCTGTCGCGACCTGGCCCACCTCGGCATCGCCTTGTGCCGCAGCATCAGCATCCCTGCACGAATGGTCGTGGGCTACCTCTACCGACTGGAGCCTATGGACATGCATGCCTGGTTCGAGGCCTATGTCGGCGGACGCTGGTATACCTTCGACCCAACCCAGGCCGAGCTTACTGGAGGCTATGTCGCGGTCGGCTACGGTCGCGATGCCGCGGACGTCGCCGTGTACAATCAGTTCGGACCAGCGATCTACCCGACGGCAAATACCGTGCGCGTGGAGCGCCTGCGGCGCTAGTGGGCCGTGCGTGCAGAATACCTCGGCCTGACATGACAGAGGCCCTCGGCGTTACCCTGTTTGCCGTCTGGCCCCACTTTGGGCCTGCTCAGATAAACTATGAAATCGACGGGCCGGAAGCAGCCTCACGAGCTGCCCGCAATCCACGCCCGCCCGATGATCACCGAGACTCTCTGTTATGAAGTTCACCATCCGACATCTCACGCGTTATCGCTACTCGCGCCCGGTCCAGTTCGGTCCGCAGCAGCTGCGCTTCCATCCGCGCGATGATGGTGCGCAGCGCGTCATCGACTATCGGCTGGAGATCGGCCCTACGCCACATGGTCGCGATGAACAACTCGACCTGGAGGGTAACCGGGTGACCCAGGTCTGGTTCGACGGTGAGGCGGACCACTTCGATATCGACGTGAACATGCAGGTCGAGACCCTGCGCCGCAATGCCTTCGATTTCATCCTCTCCCCGGAGGCGACCGCTCTGCCCTTCCACCATCGACATGGGGCCACCTGCGCGCGCGCCTATCTGGAGCGCATCGAACCCGACGACACGGTCACCGCCTTCGCCGCCTCACACAGCCTCGCCGTCAGGAGCGATACGATGGCATTTCTCGACCGGCTGAATCATGAGCTGTTCAGCCGATTCAGCCATATCCATCGCGAAACCGGGGCACCGCAGAGCCCGGCAGCGACGTTGCAGAGTCGCAACGGGGCCTGTCGCGACCTGACCGTGCTGTTCGTGGACTGCTGTCGCGCGGAAGGCATTGCCGCACGCTTCGCCAGCGGCTACCAGAGGGGTGACCTGCAGAGCGAGCGGCGCCATCTGCACGCCTGGCCGGAAGTCTACTTGCCCGGGGCAGGCTGGCGCGGCTTCGATCCCACCCACGGTACGGCGATCGCGGATGCCCATGTCACCATCGCGGCGGCAGCGCATGCCCGCGACACCATGCCGGTGCGTGGGAGTTTTCTTGGAGACGGGGTGGACAGCACGCTCGACTACACGGTGGAGATACAGGTCGTGCAGGATTGACGGGGCACTGTTGCCCGGTCGCTGCAGGTGACTTTGCCAAACAAAACGCCCGCAAAGGCGCAGCGCTGCCGATGTTGCAGGCCAGCGGACATCGAACGGGGCACCGAGGTGATCGATGCGCGGGCTTGTGCCGCAGGATGCGCAGTCGAGCCTCCAGGGCGGATTCGCGGCGTCCCGCGGGTCGAACGCGCCGGTGCGCGAGCGCCAGATCGAGCGCCATGACCGGAGGTGTTACCTTCAAGCGCATGGCCCTGTCGAGTCAATGCGGGTTGCTACCGCGACGGGCATGGCGGACTGTGCCCGCCATCAGTAGCAGTCGCCGAAGGTGCCACCTTCCGGGCCCACAGTGACACCATTGTCCAGGACAGCGCCCCATGCATCAGTAGACTGCATCTCCTAGCGGCACCTCCGCGGCCCGGTAAGGCGCATCCATCTGCGTCGGGCCGTCTCGATGGACAGGGTTGGTGCATTTTTCAAGTCGGCAACAGGCTCACGGGACCCGCAACGGCGATCGCCGCGGCAGCTGGAATCCCTCGAAACCCCGCCGGCATGCCCGTTGTTCGCCGGGCAGGCATTTTTGCTATGCACTGACTTGCGATTTCTCAATGTTGGCAAGCCAGTTGCAATGATAGCTTGCGCATCGACGCAGCTATGCTGCGCGCGTCTCCTCCGCTTCGGCCCCGTGCGATGCGGGGCGTCTTTATTATTGGACCGGTGCGGAGATGCAGCTGGGACACCGGTGAACCTCGTGCCCAGGGCGGCTTCCGGTGATGCGGCGGTCATTTTCTTAAGGTTCGGGCGAGGCTGCCGATAATCGTTAAGTTCATTAAATGGCAACTTAACGAAATTATTCTGCACGGAGACCGTCTGATATGTTGAAGAGCATAGGAAAACCCTCGCTCTTGTTGAAACTGGGCTCACGGCGCTGCATATGCATGCCGAACAGGCTGATGGATGACACGCTCAGAACCCGCATACGCCCGCTGATCTTCGGCGGCTACGCCTGGTGGTGGGACAAGGCCTGACACCAACCGATGAACCGGAGGCGAGGCAAACGGCCTCGCCTGCAATTATTGTCGCTAAACGGAGCAGTATCATGTTTAGGACTGTCTTGGCACTCGCAATTATTTTCGCGTCGGGTGGCACCGTTGCCGCCACGCAATTCTCCGACGGATCCGGCATCGAGGGGCATGGTCAGCACCCTGCCGACCCCGCAGCCCGAGCAACCCAAGACCACCTTCGCAGCCAGTTGGACTGGCGTTCTTATTACCTGAACCGCATCGGCGGCAGGCATGCACGCCAATCGCCATTCAGAGGGACATGGCGGCAGGCCCCCGCTGCCCCAGAATAAATTCGCAATTCAGCTTCCGATGGCGCACTCGACGGTAACTTGCTGGTGCATCACGATCGTCGGGGCACGACCTAAACCGTTCACGCAGTATCCAGAGGCGGTAAGAAAAATGTTGACCGAAAAAGACACCCAATCGACCAAGCAAAGGGTCACCGACGACATCGAGATAGCTCCGTTCGTCGAACCGACGCACAGGGTCCATCAAGACCAGCACGTCGAGTACACGCACGAGCTATCCGACGATACCTCGGAGGCCACCTCGCGATCGCTGATCCGCGTCGTGCCGTTGGCCTACGGGGGCTTGCTCGGCAGTCTGGCGGACAACATGCTTCTGGGGCTTTCCGTCGGCGCAACGGCAAGCGCGGCATTCGATCTGCATATGGGCGACAACTCCATCGTCCGCCCCACGTGGCAGTGGCTGCTCACCAAGGTCTGCCCGGCCGTCGCGGCAATGGCGAACGGGCTGGCGGCCATCATCCGGCATCTGGGACTGAAATCCCTCGCGACCGCCTTGAGCAGGGTGCGCTGCGGAGTCGTTCGGCACTGACGGTATCTCATGCAAGGCGCCGGCCGATCCGGGTCGCGCTGCTGCCAGCCCCTCCGCCCGGTGATTCCACTTGGGGCGATCGATAAGGCGACGCCGTTCGCGATGTATTAACATCTGAGTGAGTCAACAACCGTCGCTGCCGAGTCATACCGACCGGAGACAAGGCATCGATCGGCACGGAACGGGCCGCGGTGCATGGCATCCGGACTGAAATCCACCATCCGGCGCGATGTGCGCAAGCGGACTCGCGGCCGAGTGATGGGTCGCAATCGATGCCGTGGATGTGCCCCGGCCGGCTGGCGGCCGTTCACGCCCTTGTCCTCACAGGCTGATCGAGCCCGACAGAAGACCTCGACCAACACGGCGCGGACCGGACCCGTCGACTGGTCGCTATCGTCTCAGAACGGGACCTGCCGCAAGGTGACACGTTGGCGCGGACGGTAATTATTGGCAGTGCGTTACCCAGCAGGAGAGCGACCATCATGCAGGATGGCCAAACGACATCGGAACTCGAGCGAATCTTTCAGGCCCGGCACCATGATCCCTTCACGGTACTGGGAAGACATCCCGGCGGCGATGGCCGCGATCTGATCCGCGTCTACATCCCGGGCGCGACCGACGTGAGCGTCGTCGAGGGCAATCTCGCACTCGAGCGCGTCCCCGGTACCGACCTGTTCGAATGGCGGGGAGATCCGGAGACGGTCCCGCTGCGTTATCGACTGGCGTGGCGCGACAGCGCCCATCACGAGCACATCGGTCACGACCCCTACAGCTTCCTGCCGCAGATCCCGGATTTCGACCTGCACCTGTTCAACGAGGGCAGGCATCGTCATGCCTACCGTTTCCTCGGCAGCCATCCGCATGAGATCGACGGCGTCACGGGCTTTCTGTTCGCAGTCTGGGCACCGAACGCGGAACGGGTCAGCGTGGTCGGAGATTTCAACCAATGGGACGGACGCCGCCACCCGATGCGGGTGCGCGGCGGCACCGGCGTGTGGGAACTCTTCATACCGGACCTGCCGGCCACCCGCGTGTACAAATACGAAATACGCAACCGGCACAGCGGCGAGGTGCTGTTGAAAAGCGACCCCTATGCCCAGGCCTACGAACTGCGCCCCGACACCGCCTCCCTGATCAGCGCGCCGCCGGCGCACCAGTGGCAGGACGCGGGCTGGCTCGGGGCACGCGCCGCGGCGGACTGGCAGCACTCGCCGATGTCGATCTACGAGGTGCACCTGGGCTCGTGGCAGCGCGGCCCGGAAGGCGAGTTTCTCAGCTACCGCGAGCTGGCCGGGCGCCTGGTCGCCTACGTGCAGGAGGTGGGTTTCACTCACATCGAGTTGCTGCCGATCACCGAGCACCCCTACGACCCCTCCTGGGGCTATCAGAGCACCGGCTACTTCGCGCCGACCAGCCGCTATGGCCGTCCGGACGACTTTCGCTATTTCGTCGACTACTGTCACCAGAACGGCATCGGCGTCATCCTCGACTGGGTGCCGGCCCACTTTCCGAAGGATGCCTATGGACTGGCGCGCTTCGACGGTACGCCGCTGTACGAGCACGAGGACCCGCGCCTGGGTGAACACCTGGACTGGTCCACGCTGATCTACAACTACGGCCGCAATGAGGTGCGCAACTTCCTGCTGTCGAGCGCAATGTTCTGGTTCGAGGAGATGCACATCGACGGGCTGCGCGTGGATGCCGTCGCCTCCATGCTCTACCTCGACTATTCACGGGAAGAATGGGTCCCCAACAAATACGGTGGCCGCGAAAACCTGGAGGCGCTGGAGTTCCTGCGCGAGCTGAACGTCGCCGTGCACGAGGAACAGCCGGGCGCGCTGATGATCGCGGAAGAATCCACCTCCTGGCCGATGGTCAGCCGCCCGGTCGAACTCGGCGGGCTCGGCTTCGACATCAAGTGGAACATGGGCTGGATGAACGACACCCTGGAATACATGGCCAATGAGCCGATCTACCGGCGCTATCACCAGGGCAGCCTGACCTTCAGCATGCTGTATGCGTTCACCGAGAACTTCCTGCTGCCCTTCTCACACGACGAGGTCGTGCACGGCAAGCAGTCCATGCCGAACAAGATGCCGGGCGACGAATGGCAGCGCTTCGCCAATCTGCGCGCCCTGTACACCTACATGTTCTGCCACCCTGGCAAGAAGCTGCTGTTCATGGGCACCGAACTGGCTCAGGGCCTGGAGTGGAACTGCATGCAGACGCTGGACTGGTACGTGCTGGACTACCCGCTGCACCAGGGCATGCAGCGTCTGGTCAAGGACCTGAACCACCTCTACCGGAGCCGACCGGCGCTGTTCCATTACGAGTTCGACTGGCGCGGATTCGAGTGGATCGACTGCCATGATGCCGACAACTCGGTGCTCAGCTTCATCCGACAGAGCGACGATGAGTACCTGATCGTCGTGCTCAATCTGACGCCGGTGCCGCGTGAGGGTTACCGTATCGGGGTGCCGGACCCGGGCGGATACGAGGAGATATTCAACTCCGATTCCAGCTTTTACGGCGGCTCCAACCTGGGTAACGGCGGGAACGGCTTGAGCGCCGACGACACCCCCTGGATGGGCCGGCCACATTCGCTGAGCCTGACCCTGCCGCCGCTGTCCGGCATCGTGCTGAAGCAGGCCTGAGTGCACGACGCGGCCGGCGACATCGACTCCTCCCGGGTTCGGGAATTGCCCGACCCGTCCAACCGCCATGGCACTGTCTCAGTCACCTGTGCCCCGGCGCGCCCGATGCGCGGGCGTCTGCCGCAGGGATGCAGCAGTCGAGCCTCCAGGGATGGATTCACGGCGCCCCGCACGTCGAATGCACCGGGTACGCCGTTCGACTCCTTCACCTTCGCGGCGAAGGTGAGATCGGGTAAATCCCAATGACTTCCAGATCATCGCGAGCGCAGACACCGACTATCGGGTCATGGCCGAAGCAGCCAGTATCCTCGGCAAGTACGCGAGTACGCACCGACTCATCCGCGATATGATTGCAAAAATGCGGGCGGCCATGCGTCACCGCTGAGCAAACACCCAAGAGTCCATGAGGTCGAGAAACATGTTCAACAGACACGTCGTGTTTTTTCTAGCAATCAGTCTTTTCCTCGGCGGCTGCGCCTCCACGAAACTGGTCAACGAGTGGCAGGTCGACGGCAAGTCTTTCGGGCCCTACCGCAATGTGTTGGTCATCGGCATTGGTGAAGAGGCCGGGTCACGCCGTACCTTCGAAGACGTCTTCTCCTCCAAACTCCGTGCGGCCGGCACGCAAGCCTCGCCCGCCTACACCTTGTTGCCAAGCACCGGCGCGGCCGACGAGCAGACCCTGCTGAACAGCGTCCGGGAGGTCAACGCCGACGCCGTGCTGATGACGCGGCTGGTGCGCATGGACAACAAGACCGAATACACCCCACCACAGACGCGGATGATGCCGGGACCCGGCTTTTACGGCTACTACAATGCCGGCTGGGCGTACTACGAACCGGGCCGCGTAAACAACTACACGATCGCGGTCGTTGAAACCAATCTGTGGGACGCTGCCAGCAGAGAGCTGGTCTGGTCCGGTACCACTGAGACCTTTCAGCCGGGCGAACTGCGCAAAGAGGTCGAAGGGTATTCCGACCTGATGATCGAGGCGCTGCAGAAACGTGAGCTGCTGCAGCAGTAGGCAAGATTGCGGGCGGCGGCGATTTCGGCCAGATCCCGGAAGCCCCGTGGCGTCCGGGATCCCGTCACCCCATCATCGATACCCGGTTCATGCGAATGGCACTTACCTGGGAGCGCAAGCGGCTGCCGACAACATCTACATCTGCTCGTCGAGCGACTGGCGCAGCATCTGGCCGATCGGGATCATCCGGGCGATCACCGTGTCGGTGAACTCGAAAACGGCGCTACGCACCTGATCGGCGACCAGACCGGCCGGGCGCGGGCCGAGGTCGGAAGCCAGGTAGGCCGCATGCAGCCGCGCCTTCTGCTGGGTGTCCTCGATCAGTCGCAGCAGCGAGCCATCGGCATGCATCGCAGCGAGCTGCGCCCAACTCAGCGAAAGATAGCCGGGCCACAGGGCGATATGCTTGTAGATGCTGGCCACCACCCGGTTCGGCCCCGGTTTGGCGCCGAGGTCATTGAGGACCAACACCTGCTGACTGATCTCGCCGGACAGGTCGGCCACCTCCGGGATCGGCGGTAGAGGCACCGCCGTGAACGGCAGCGCGGCCCGTGGGCGACCGGCGTGCGGTGGCACGGCGGGCTCGGCGAGCAACGCGGACAGGGAAACCATGTTCAACAGATTGCCCCGATTATAGGTATCCAGAATGGCACCGATTGTGTCGCGACCATCGCTGCCGACGCCAACCAGGGCAAGGGTGGCGTCGCTCAGGCTCGGCAGTTGCGGGTAGGACAGCTGTGCCTGCAGGTGTTCACATTCGCTTTCCACGCGCCCGGAGACAAACATCGGCTTGGCCGCCTGCCAGGCCCAACGCAGGCCGCCATCGATGGTGGCGATGTGCCGCCAGACGTAGTTGATCGCGGAGACGTTCAGGGTCTCACGAATATCGGCATAGAGTTCGGCAACTTCGCCAGTCGCGCCGCTTTCGCTAACCGCCGGCAGGGTGTCTTTGGCCATAGCAGGATTCCTTATTGATGCGGGCGCTGTGTGGCGGCAAGCGGGTGGCCACGCGAAGCGCATAAAACCATTCTGCCAGCATATCGCGGCAGGCAGGCGCTGTTCGAGCAATCAGGAATTTATAGCCTTTTTCGCTCGCTTGTGCCGGCAGACTGCACCCATGATGCCGGAAAATGCTGCCGACACATCGACAGCTGCCGCTGCCTGGACTGACGTCGATGGCAGTTGCTGCAGGGCTGGCACGCTGGTCCCATCCGCGGCAAGCGGCCCGCGAAGCCAGGCAGCAACAGCAGGTCGACTATGGTTTAGGCATGCCGCGATCTTTTTGCGGCCTCACCCGGCAAGAACGCGCATGATGGGTCAAACACAGCCGTATGGGCATCTCGAGTGATGACGTTGATGAGCTATGAGCGATAGGCGAGGTGCCGCCCGCTTAGTGAATCCTGCCCCGATCAGCGCAATCGATTCCGCGCCGCTGGACGATTTTTCCGTGGGTGGGTGTCGCGTGCACCCGGGCGAGAATATCATGCGATGTGAAGGTGAGCTGGTCGCGCTGGAACCCAAGGTGATGACGCTGCTGGTCTACCTCGCGCAGAACGCCGGCAGCACCATCAGCCGCGAGCAACTGTTCGAGGCGATCTGGCCGGGCGTCGTCGTCAGTGACGATACCCTGACCCAGGCCGTCACGAAGTTACGCAAGGCCTTCAAGGACGATGCCAAGCATCCGCGTTACATCCAGACCGTGCCCAAGCGGGGCTACCGACTGTGCGCGGCTGTAACCCCTGTTGGAGGCACCTTGCCCACCCCCCGGGCGAACGGCCGATACAGACCGCGCCGCTTCGTCGTCGCGGCGCTCGCCCTGCTGGCCGGCGCGATCACGCTCTTGATCGTGGTGGACAGGCACGAATCAGTGCCGCCGCAGAGCATGCCCGACGGCCTGCCCACGCTGACGGTGGCGCCTTTCAGTCTGCTCGGGGGAGACGACTCGCAGGCCTACCTGGCCCAGGGTCTCACCTACGACCTGATCACCGACCTTTCGAAACTCTCCGGGCTGCTGGTGATCGGCTCGCGCTCCATCATGGGCCAAAAGACGGCCCCAGAAGACATGCATCCGGTGCGCTACCGGGTACAGGGAGAGGTCCAGCGAATCGACCAGCAACTGCGTGTGCACGTCCACCTGTCCGATGCCCGGAGTGGGCAGCAGCTCTGGTCGGAGCGCTATCTGCGGCCGATCGACAATCTGTTCGAGATCCAGGCGGCGATCAGTCGACAGATCGTGTCGACGCTGGCGATCAAGGTGGACCAAGAGGAACAACGCCGACTGGCGCGACGGTACACGCACAGCGTGCAGGCCTATGAATTGTTCCTGCGCGCCCAATCGCTGTTGCTGGTGCGCCTGAGGCCGGAGAACCTGGATGCGCGACGGATGTTTCGTCAGGCGATCGCGGTAGACCCCGCGTTCGCCCGGGCCTATGGGGGTCTGGCACTGAGCTTTGCGGCGGATTTTCGCAATCAATGGACATCGGACGGGGCCGCGGCGCTGCAACGGGCGCACGCAGTCGCGCGCACGGCACTCGAGATAGACCCGGAGATACCCGAAGTCTACTGGGTACTCGCCTACGTCAGCGCCCAGCAGCGTCAACATGCAAACGCCGTCGAACTGTTACGCAAGGCAGTGTCTCTCGACCATTCTTTTGCGGATGCATACGCGCTGATGGGCGGCATCAAGACCTATATGGGACGACCCGATGAGACCTTGCCGCTGGTGCGGACCGCGATGCGCCTCAACCCGGATGCGGGTTATCTGTATTTCCTGCTTCTGGGGCGCGCCTATTACTTTCTGGGCGACTGGGAGCAGTCACTGATCAACCTCGGCGAGGCCCTGGAACGCAATCCGAGCAATCTGGAGGCCCGCATCTATCTGGCCGCGACCCTCGCCGCCGCAGGCAGCGCCGAGGAGGCGGCCTGGCAACGGGACGAGATCCTGATGCTCGAGCAGGATTTCGACGCAGAAAAATGGTTGCAGACCTATCCGATGAGCGACGGGGGCCAGCAAGGCCGCTTGCTGAGGACGCTCCGCGAACTGGGGCTTTGACTGCCCTGGCGCGCCAGCAGGCAGCGAATAAACCTCCGGCGTGTCCGGAACCAGGACCCCCGCCCCGGTGATACGGCGCTGGGCCAGCACCGGGGGACTCAGCGCATCGCGCGCAGCGACTAGGCCGCAGACAGGTGGTCGAGTAGCTCGCATTGCGCCGGAGTGCCGGATACGGCGGCCAGATCAATCCTTCGTGATTTCTTCGTGGGGCCTTCGTGCGCGGCATAGCGCCGCCTGCTATTTGTCTGTGCACGCAATGCCACAGACAGGATTCACAGATGAACAAGACCACCAGGCTGGCGATCGCCCAGGTACCGCCAGTGGTGCTGGACCGCCGGCACACAATGGACAGGGCGGTCGAATACATCAAGGAGGCCGCCGACGGGGGTGCTGGACTCGTCGTCTTCCCGGAGGCATTCGTGCCGGGTTATCCGGCCTGGATCTGGCGCCTCAGACCAGGCGGCGACTGGGATCTGAGCGAGCGGCTACACACTGCCCTGCTGGATCAGGCCGTGGACATCCGCCGTGGCGACCTGGAGCCCTTGTGTGAAGCTGCGCGCCGTCACAAGCTCACGGTGCTTTGCGGTATCAACGAGCGCGACAGCGAACTGAGTCGCTCCACCCTCTACAACAGCTACGTGGTGATCGGGACGGACGGCACATTGCTGAACCGTCACCGCAAACTCATGCCGACCAACCCGGAACGCATGGTCTGGGGGTTTGGCGACGCAACTGGTCTGAACGTCGTCGACACCCCTTCGGGCCGCACGGGCACATTGATCTGCTGGGAAAACTATATGCCGCTGGCCCGCTACGCACTGTGCGCCCAGGGGATCGAGATATACGTCGCGCCTACGTATGACAGCGGCGACGACTGGATCGAGTCGCTGCGTCACATTGCCCGGGAGGCCGGTTGCTGGGTAATCGGCAGCGGCAACCTGCTGCGCGGCGGTGACATGCTCACCGACAGGGTCGATCTGTCTGCGCTCTACCCCGACCCGGAGGAATGGGTGAATGCCGGCGATTCGGTGGTTATCGCACCGGACCGGGAACTGATCGCCGGTCCGCTGCGCGAGCAACAGGGACTGCTGTTCGCCGATATCGACCTGGCAAAGTGCGGTGCGGCGCGCCGCACTTTGGACATTGCGGGCCACTATTCGCGACCGGACATATTCCAACTGCAGGTCGACCGACAAACCCAATGCCCAGCGGTCTACAAATGAAGGACAACAGTCAGCGGATCCGGGACGAGCGTGCATCAGGGAGGCTGTTCAAGTCGGGCACGGCCCGACCTGTCCGTTGCTCTCGCGTTAAGCGGAAGGTAACCGGCAATATCCGAAAGGGGCGTATGCCGCCTTTTCGCTACGCGGTCAAAAGACACCCTTTCGATTGAGCGCGGCTCCCAACTTCTTGTCGAACCCCAGGATGTGGGCCAGAAACCAGTCGTTGGAGACATCGTATTCGGAATAGAACGCGGGGTGTTTTCCTCGAGAGACGGCTTGGACGATATGTTCCAGGTGCCTGAGCAGCAGCTCGTGGTCCCGATGGTGTATGTCGGCAAACTCGAGGGCGTGCTCTTTCATCAGCTGCTCTTCGGAAGCAAAATGAAAACGTGCGTACTCGACCAAGTCAAGGACCAGCTGGCGCAGAGCCTCCTTGTCGATCTTCGCCGTCACGCCGGCATGCAGTTTGTTGACGTGCTCGAGCAGCGTCTTGTGCTGCGCGTCAATCTCCGCAACGTTGACACTGTATTCCTCGGACCAAACTAGAATTGGCATATTCAGATTGCCTCCAGGCCAACAGCATAATGTCGGCGCCCAAGGACCGGATGCCTACGCGTGGATTCAATTGCACAACCCTGCCCGCAGGACCAAAACCGATGGTTCGGTCCCCCAGCTGACGAAATCAGCGGTAACTGCCGGCCAATCGGTTACGAAATCCAGATCATGGTTGCGAGCAGGAACAGCAAGAAAAGCTCTGCGTACATCTCAGTTCTCCAGCGGTTTCAGCAGGCTGAGCAGCCTGCAGTTTTCATACGGGGACACACGATGGTCGTTGTGTCGGCAGATGAGGCCTGAGCTGTAGGAAATAGAAACCTGCCGCGCGCCAAGGCGCGTTGTTTCCCATGATCGATCGCAGACCTGCCGCATCCGCTGACCCGGCCCGAAGATCACCCCTCAGACGACCTGACACCTTGGCGGCCGGATCAGTCGCACGATCGGCCGCAAGCAGACGAACTCGGCCAAGAGATCTGAACGATCATCGACGCTATCCGGGCCTGCCGTCGGCCCGCGGGCGCAACAGGACCGGCGCATAGTGCCAGGCGAACAGCACAAAGCCGAGCACCCAGAGTGCCGCCGACAGGTCCACCCACAGCACATAGTGGCTGTCCCACTGCGCGGTTCCGAATACACGGACCAGCGCAGCGGCGTTCATTGCCAGAAACGCAAAGGTGACGACCCGCGCAACATCGATCGGACGCCCGGTGTGGCCATTCGCAACCCGCGCCATCATCCCGATCGTAAACACCCCGACCGCACCGACAGTGAGTGCATGCAGTGCGGAAGTCGGGGCGAACAGGCCGAATGCCGCGAGGCCGTTCAGCACCGCCCCCAGCACCAGCCAGGCGTAACCGCTATGCAGCACCCAGAGCACCGGGAGCCGGAACATGCGCGCATCGAACCAGCCGGCGAGGCGGATCGCCTGAACCATCGCGAACGCCAGCCACGGCAGCCCGGACACGGCCCCCGGCAGCGCGGGCGCCAGATCGATCAGGACGATCAAGGCCAGCATGACAAAGGTCAGGCGTTCCACCCACGGCCGCTGCGTCGGTTCGAAGCCCGGCAGCACGCTGCGGGTGAAGAACGGCATCACACGGCCGCCGACCAGCGCGATCAGCAGCAGTACCAGATCCAACATCACCCGGCGCATATCGCCGAGACCGGCAAGCCAGCCCAGCAACTGCAGGTGCGACAGCAGATTCGCCAGACCCATCAGCAGCAACAGCGGCAGGAACACCCTGTTGATCCGGTTCTGTCCCTGCCACAGGGGCCGATACAGACTCAATGCGACCAGCGGCAGGAAGGCGACATCGACCGTGATTAACAGCGAGACGGGGACACCCTGCACCCAGGGCAGCAGGCGCCCGGCCAGCCAGAGCAGCGCCAGCAGGCCAAGGCGGCGGCCGGTCCAGGTCGGCTGTCCGGTCCAGTTGCGCACCGCAGTCAGCAGGAACCCGGCAATCACTGCGGCGGCATAGCCAAACAACATCTCGTGGCCATGCCAGCCGATCGCAGCATAGTGTGCCGGGGCCGCAAGGCGTCCCTGCAAGACGGGCGGCCAGATGGCCATCAGCAGCACGCCGGCGAACCCTGCGAGCAGAAAAAACGGCCGGAAGCCCAGCGCGAATGGCACCCAACGCCGCCTGGCAGATGGGCCGGGCATGACGGCCGACGACTGTTTGAGCTTGTGCATGGCGCCGAGGATGGCCACAGTCTGCAGAAGTCACCTTGACCCTGGTCAATTGGCTTGGGGCGAATGGTGGCACCTGGACGCATCGAACAGCGCTTTGCATGTTCGATACGTGGGCGTCTACCGCAGGAACACGCTAGTCAAGCCTCCAGGGACGGATCCACGGCGTCCCGCGGGTCGAATGCGCCGAGGTGCCAAATGCCTCCGTTTGAACCAGCCGCCTCAGGGTCTGTTCAGGCGGTCAGCTGTGCGTACAGCAGCGGCAGGCGCTTCGGCAGCTCGGAGGGTTTATGGATGATCACAAACCCGCTGGTGCCGAACAGGTGCGGCAGGTAATCGTTGCCCTTGGCATCGATGGTGACGCAGAACGCTTGCAGGCCGAGCCGGCGCGCCTCGAGCACGGCCTGGCGGGTATCCTCGATCCCATATCGCCCCTCGTACTGGTCGAGGTCGTTCGGTTTGCCGTCGGTCAGCAGCAGCAGCAGCCGGCGGCCGGCGGCCTGATCGGCCAGCAGTGCGCTGCCGTGGCGAATCGCCGCCCCCATGCGAGTGTAGTAGCCGGGCTTGATCGCCTGAATCCGGCCGCGCACCGCCGCCGCATAGCGCTCGTCGAATGCCTTGAGCCTGTGCACCCGAACCGGATCGCGTTTGCGCGACGAAAATCCGTAGATGCCGAAACGGTCACCGGTCGCGTCCAGGGCCTCGCCGAACAGAAACAGGCTGTCGCGGATCACATCGACCACCCGGTGGTAGTCGTTCACCCAGGTGTCCGTCGACAGGGACAGGTCGGCCATCAGCAGACAGGCCAGATCGCGTGCGCCGGCGTGCATGTCACGATACAGCGCGTCACCGCCGGCCGCACTGCCGGCGCGGCGGTCCGTGGCGAAGCGCAGATAGGCATCCAGGTCGATCTCCTGGCCATCCGGCTGGGCACGGTGCCAGACGCGCGCCGGGGCCAATGCCTGAAACTGATGACGCAGGCGCCGCGCGGTCCGGCGCAGGCGCTCCGGCAACTCGCATGGCGCGGCGTCGGCGGCCAGCATCGGCACGATCCGGCAGCGCTCGGGCACAAGACACCGGCGCCGCCAATCCCACTCCGGCAGAAGGATGCCCTCGCCTGTCACCAGGTCGTCCTCTGCCTCGGCCGGCAGGTCGAGGTCGAACTTCAGCGTCGCCGCGGCACGCCGCGCATCGCGGCTGACCGCGAGGCGGTCGATATCGCGCGCGACCGCTTCCGCCTGTCCGAGATCCTCCTCATCCTCGGACCCACGATCGACGTTTACGTACTCGCCCCAGGTGAAGATATTCTCCATGCGCACGGTGACCAGGCCGCGGTCGCTTTCCGGCGCCTTGACCCGTTCGGCCCGGCGACGCAGATGATCCAGTTCGCGGCGCTGCTGTCCATCGGCAGCGGGCGGCACCTCCGAGTCAGGCGTGGGGTCGGCCGTCGGATCGACCGGAGGCTGCGGATGCAGCCACAATGGGACCGCGGCCGGTGGCCGTCTGGCCGGCGGCAGGCAAGCGACACTGCCCGGGACGCGCAGCGCGGCGCGCACGGCGCGTTCCGCCGCGGCCTCGGGCGGGCGCAACGATTCAGCGAGCGGCCGGGTTGCAATATGCGCCTCGACCAGCCGCCGATAGCGCGCCCACAGGCCGGGAAAACGTGTCAGCGTGTCCTGCGACCGGCGCTGATTGGCACCGAACCAGTCCTCGTCATCGGAACCGGCATTGACCGCCATCGCGGCCAGCCAGAGATAGAGTTCCCGATTCAACGCACGCTCGGGCAGCCAATCGATCTGCGCCGGCAGGCGCAGGTAACTGTCGTCACGCCAGGCCAGCGCGAGCTTCTGTTGGCTGCCGGCAAGGCGCTGCAGCCAACTGCGCCGTGCGCGATTCTCGATCTGGTCGGCACTCGTCACCTGCAGGCCACCATCGCCGCCGAGTGCCCGGAACATCAGGCCTACGGTGCGTTCGACCTCGGCCAGGCTCACAGACTCCTTCGGATAGCCCTTGTCCGCCAGACGAGTGACCAGGCGGTGCCACAGTTCGCCGACCTGTTCCTCCACTCAGCAGCCCTCCGCGACGGGACGGGCCAACGGCGACGGCCCGCGCCCGATAGCAGGCGCAGCCGCGGCTACCGTTGCGCGGACGACGGTCTCCCCCGCCGGCGGTCCTGTGACCACCGGAAGCGCGAGCACGAACAGCGGGAAGAATCCGACCTGGGATTCCCATCGCCCCTGCTGCAATCGCGTGCGGGACATCGCCGCTCAGTCCTTGCCGCAGGCGCCCGGCAGGGGCCGACCGATCAGCGGATAACGCCAACACTGTCCGGCCATCGCCTTGGACAGGCCGAACGCACCGAACAGGATGAGCATCGAATGACACAGGGTGAAATAGGTGATCACGATCACCCACACATTCGGCCCACGGTAGCCGCCGAGCAGCAGGATCAGCGCGTTTGCGATCACCAGAAGGATGCCGGCCCAGACGCTGCCGGACAGGGTCTGCGCCAGGTGCGCGGCGGCCAGCGGCGGCGCATCTCCCCGGTGACGCCACCAGAGCCACAGCAGGGCGACGAAACCCAGCCCCGGCGCAAGCAGCAGATTGACCAGATACAGGCTCTCCGCGGCAATCGCGGTGCCGGCGCCCTCGGTCAGCTCAGCCGAGGGTGGCATCGATCACCTCCATCAACGCGGCGAGCGTCTCTTCATCGTCGCTGAGGGGTTCGACCAACGCCGCGCGGCAGGCCTCGCGGACATCGAAACCACCCTTGATCAGCGTCGCCGCGTAGACCAGCAGACGCGTCGAGGCCGCCTCCTCGAGATCGTGGTCCTTGAGGGCGCGCAGCGCATTGGCCAGACCGATCAGGCGTTCGCCCTGCATGCTGTCGATGCCGGTCTCGCCGACCAACACCTCGAGTTCCAGTTCCGCTGTCGGAAAATCGAAACTCATCGCCAGAAAACGCTGTCGGGTCGACGGCTTCATCCCCTTCAGCAGGTTCTGGTAACCGGGATTGTACGAGACCACCAGCATGAAACCCGGCGGTGCCCGCAGGGTCTCGCCGGTGCGTTCCAACGGCAGGATGCGCCGGTCGTCGGTCAGCGGGTGCAGTACCACGGTGGTGTCCTTGCGCGCCTCGACCACCTCGTCGAGATAGCAGATCGCCCCCTCGCGCACCGCGCGGGTCAGCGGCCCGTCGCACCAGTAGGTGCCCTGCTCGCCGATCAGATGGCGCCCGACCAGGTCGGCAGCGGTCAGGTCGTCGTGACAGGCGACCGTGTACAGCGGTCGACCGAGGCGCGCGGCCATGTACTGCACGAAGCGCGTCTTTCCACAACCGGTAGGACCCTTGATCAACACCGGCAGCCGGTTGCGCCAGGCATGCTCGAACAATGCCATTTCATTGCCTTGCGGGCGGTAGAACGGCAGATCGTCGCACACGGCGCTTTCTGTTTTCGTTGGCATATCCATCAGCTTAGCCTCGATCACTCAACACAAACGCAATACCGATCAGCCCGCCGGGGATCAGCAGCCAGATCACCACGACCCAGCGCCAGATCCCAAGCAGGCCGCGCAACCCCATGAACCAGTCACCGACCAGGAAACCCTTGAACAGGGCAAGTCCAAGCAGCAGCAGCGATAGACCGAGCCCATCGATCCCGGCGCGGCCGATACCCCAGGTCACCAGGGTCAGCAGCACCAGCGTGGCATACACCAGCGTGCATTGGCGGATTGTCAGGCGGTGGACCGGAGGCCTGTTCATCGCATCACATAGACCAGTGGAAACAGGATCAGCCATACCAGATCGACCATGTGCCAGTAGCTCGCCCCGGTTTCGACACCGATATGATCCCTCGCGCTATAACCTCCCCTGCCCGCCTTCAACGCAACCGCAGCGAGTATCACCATACCCAGGATCACATGCATGAAGTGAAAGAAGGTCAGCGACAGATAGAACATGTAGAAGCTATTGGTGCTCAGCGTGACGCCCGCGCCGACATGGTGGGCGTACTCCGCGGTCTTCACCACGAGGAAAAGCCCCCCCATACCCACCGCCGCCCATAACCAGCGGGCGCACAGACGGTTGTCGTCCCCGCGCGCCGAGACCAGACCACGGACCACGAAGTAACTGGCGCTCAACAATGCCAGCGTGTTGATCAGTGCGGCATCGCGATTCAGGGTCGCCTGGTACTGGTTGAACAACTCGACATGCTTCATCCGGGTAAAGGCATAAGCGGCGAAGAACAGTGCAAAGACCAACAACTCCGCAAGGATGAAGATCCATATCGCAAGATCGCCCGGTGGGTAACGCACGGCAGGAGTGGCACCGGCGAGTGCGAGGTCGACAGGGACGCGATCGGGAGACTCGTTGCTATCTGCGGGCATATCTGATTTTGCGGCAGGCACAGCCCACCCTCCGAATCGGGCCATCCGATCCAAAGAGGCGCCAGCTCGGCATGCTGCGATGCGCGGCTGGTGCAAGGAGACGTGTGTATCACGTCCGGGAGAGAACCATCGAGGGGGTGGGTGCCTGACGGCACCCACCCACGACGATCAGGCTGGTGCCTCCTCCGCACCGATCGCACTGGCCTCCGGCTCCTTCGCACCGACGAAGAAGCTGGCGATGTACACGACCAGGCCAATCAGGAAGACCACTCCGGCGATCTCGCGCATCCAGTAGAACAGCGCGATCTTGTCCTGCACCACCATGAACGGCAGCGGGTCGCTGCTGAAGCGCTGCAGGTAAACCTGCAGGATGCCGGCGGCGGTCAGGAACAGCGTGACGAATACCATCGACACGGTCATCAGCCAGAACGACCACATCTCGAGCACCTGCGCGCGCTCACTGTTGGCCGCGGTGCGGCCACGCAGCATGGGCATCGCATAAGAGATCATGGTCAGCACGATCATCACGTAGGCACCGTAGAAGGCCATATGGCCATGTGCCGCGGTGATCTGAGAACCGTGCGTGTAGTAGTTCACCGGTGACAGGGTATGCAGGAAGCCCCACACACCGGCACCGAGGAACGCCATCACCGCGGTACCCAGGGCCCATAGCACGGCAGCCTTGTTCGGGTGGTTACGCCGGCGACGATTGACCATATTGAACGCGAACACCGTCATCATGAAGAACGGAATCGGTTCGAGTGCGGAGAAGATCGAGCCCCACCACTGCCAGTACTCGGGCGCACCGATCCAGTAGAAGTGGTGGCCGGTACCGATGATGCCGGTGATCAGGGTCATCGCGATGATCACATACAGCCACTTCTCGATGACCTCGCGGTCGACACCGGTGGTCTTGATCAGCACGAAGGCCAGGATCGCACCCAGGATCAGCTCCCACACCCCTTCCACCCAAAGGTGCACGACCCACCACCAGTAGTACTTGTCCTTTACCAGGTTGTCGGGATTGTAGAAGGCGAACAGGAACAACACCGCGAGACCGAACAGGCCGATCAGCAGCACCAGGCTGACCACCGTCTTGCGGCCCTTGAGGACGGTCATCCCGATGTTGAACAGGAACGCCAGCGCGACGATGACGATGCCTATCTTGGTGATCGTCGGCTGCTCGAGGAACTCCCTGCCCATGGTCGGCAGCAACTCGTTGCGGGTCAGCTCGGCCAGGCCAGCGTATGGGACCAGCAGGTAGCCCAGCACGGTCAGCGCGCCGGCGATCAGGAAGATCCAGAACATCAGGTGGGCCAGCCAGGGCGCGAACAACTCACGTTCGGCCTCTTCCGGCACCAGGTAGTAGGAAGCCCCCATGAACCCGAACAGCAGCCACACGATCAGCAGGTTAGTGTGTACCATCCGGGCGACGTTGAACGGGATCTCCGGGAACAGAAAGTCCCCGACCACGTACTGCAGACCGATGATCAACCCGAACAGGATCTGACCGACGAACAGGCCGATGGCTGCAATGAAATACGGTTTGGCAACCGCTTGTGACTTGTATTGCATTCTTGCGACTCCTTGCGGCTTAACCTTGGATGTTGGGCGGCCAGTTCGCCGTATTGATCTCGGACACGTACTTCAGGAACTCGGCGATCGCATCGAGTTCATCGTCGCTGAAGTTGAACTGCGGCATGCTGCGACGCCCGGGGACGCCCTCCTTGGGCCGGCTCATGATGAAGGCCTTGACGCCGTCCTTGCCGCCGTAACGCTTGTGTACATTGCCCAGTTCCGGTGCGAAATAGGCGCCCTCTCCCAGCAGCGTGTGGCAGCCGATGCAGTTGTTTTCCTCCCACAGACGTTTGCCCTCCGCGACCTTCTCGGTGAGGTTCTGCCTGTTGTCCCGCTCCGGCCAGGCATTGTGGGTATCAAACGTCAGGGCAAGGAAGATCAGGATGAAAAACACGCTTCCACCGTAGAAGATGTTGCGTGCCATGGCCTTGGTGAAAGCCTGGGACATGACATGGACCTCTGCTGTGATGACCAGATGGCGCCATTTCAGGGACCGCGGCAACGATCCACCTTGATATTGGTCAAGCGCGAGGCCAGACATTGCTTCAGATCAAACGGCAGCACCCGAATCACGAAGCCGGCGCTTGCGCGGGATCGCGGCAGAGCGCGTGCTCATGCAGATAGCATTGTGGTTAAATCCGGGATATGGACGAATAGACGGCGATCCCGCACGGTGCTTAAGGACGATCTGCAAAAGAGTTTCATGTTTGCGCGGCTCGATGAGGCTCAGCTCGACCGCGTGGCCGCCCACGCCGTCAAGGTGCGTCTGGACGACGGCGAGATGCTGTTTCGGCAGAATGACGCGGCCGGCCGTTTCTATATGTTGCTGCGTGGCCAGGTGAAGCTGTTCCGCCTGGGACCCAGCGGCAACGAGAAGGTGATTGAGATCGTCACCCCGTACAGCACCTTTGCCGAGGCCCTGATGTTTCTTGATCGGCCCGTCTACCCGGTCGGCGCCCAGTCCTTGCAAACCGCCGAGGTGATCAGTATCGACGCGGCAGATTTCTCGCGCATGCTGCGCGAATCGGTCGAAACCTGCTTCATGCTGCTCGGCGATATGAGCCAGCGCCTGCGCGGCCTGATCCGCGAGATCGACGACCTGAGCCTGAGCAGTGCGACCTGCCGGGTCGCCGCCTATCTGCTGACCAGGTCGCCCCCCGAGGGGACCAGCTTCGACCTCCAGGTACCCAAACAGACACTGGCGTCGCGCCTGTCTGTCCAGCCGGAAACCTTTTCACGCATCATCCGCAACCTCAGCGATCAGGGCGTGCTCAGCATGCATGGTAGTCGTGTCGAGATCGCCGACCCCGCACGGCTGCAGCAGATTGCCAATGTCTGCACACAGCCGGAGGTTTCCCTCGCCGATACCTTTCGCTACCCCTGCCCACCGCCGAAGTCACCAAACTGAGGCTCACCGAGCCACCCGTTGAAGGCGCCGCACGGCGCGGAAACCGCATCGCGCCGTGTCAAGCACCTGCCCCGCCGGCATCAGATTGACATAGATCAAGTTCCGATCAATGACAGGCCGCACTTGACCAAAATCAAGGTCACCCCCGGGGTGCTGACCACACTTGTCGGGTCTGTTGCCACCAAATCGTTCACTAGGGGGACCCGCAAACCATGAAAACTGCAAGAACAACCCTGTCACTGCTGGTCGGCCTGGCGCTGGGGATGGCGCTGAGCGTGAACGCGCTCGCCGACGGTCAGCTCGAACAGGTCATGAAAGACCGCGGGCTGACCGAGAAAGACGTACTCGCGGCCGCCAAGACCTACGTCCCGACCGGCGGACGCGACGAGTATCTGGTGTTCAGTTCCGGTGGGCAGAGCGGTCAGGTCATCGTCTATGGCATACCCTCGATGCGCATTCTGAAATACATCGCGGTGTTCACCCCCGAGCCGTGGCAGGGCTATGGCTTCGACGACGAGTCGAAGGCGGTGCTGGCACAGGGCCGCGTACGCGGTAAGGACATCGTCTACGGTGACACCCACCACCCGGCGATCTCCGAGACCGATGGCGAGTACGACGGCCGCTGGCTGTTCATCAATGACAAGGCGAACCCGCGCGTTGCGGTGATCGACCTGCATGACTTCGAGACCAAACAGATCGTCGTCAACCCGGTGTACAAGTCGCAGCACGGCGGTGCCTTCGTGACCGAGAACACCGAATATGTGATTACCGCGGCCCAGTATGCCGCACCCTTCGAGGACGACTTCGTGCCACTGGAGGAGTTCAACGACAAGTACCGCGGCGGGGTCACTTATTGGAAGTTCAACCGCGAGAATGGGCGGATCGAGCCGGAGAACTCGTTTACCGTCGAGGCCCCACCCTATAGCCAGGATCTGTCGGACGCCGGCAAGGGGCCGTCGCACGGCTGGTCGTTCACCAATTCGTTCTGCTCTGAGCGCTACGTCGGCGGCATCGAGCGTGGCCGGCCGCCGTTCGAGGCCGGCTGTTCCGCGAAAGACACCGACTTCCTGCACGTGATCAACTGGAAGAAGGCCGAGGAACTGCACAAGGCGGGTAAGACGGTCAAGGTCAACGGCGGCAATGTGCTGCCGCTGGAGGTCGCTGCCGAGGAAGGCGTGCTGTTCCTGATCCCCGAGGTCAAGAGCCCACACGGTGTCGACGTCTCGCCGGACGGCAAGTACATGATCGTCTCGGGCAAACTCGACACCCATGCGACCGTGTACAGCTTCGAAAAGATCCAGGCCGCGATCGCGGCCGGCAACTACGAAGGCAAGGACCCCTACGGGATACCGATCATCCCGTTGCAGGATTCGATCCACCAGCAGGTGGAGTTGGGCCTCGGACCGCTACACACGCAATATGACAGCAAGGAGTGCGTGGTCTACACGTCATTGTACGTCGATTCGATGGTCGCCAAGTGGGACTATTGCGAAGGCAAGGTGCTGGACAAGGTATCCATCCATTACAACATCGGCCACCTGATGGCCATGGAAGGCGATTCCAAGTCACCGGACGGCAAGTATCTGGTCTCGCTCAACAAGCTGGCGATAGACCGCTTTAACCCGGTCGGGCCGCTGCACCCGCAGAACCACCAGCTGATCGACATCAGCGGCGACAAGATGGAACTGCTGTACGACATGCCACTGCCCCTGGGCGAGCCGCACTATGCGGTCGCGATCAAGGCCGACAAGCTCAAGCCGGTCGTGCGCTACAAGTCCGGCTGGAACAGCCGTGCCGACAAGCGCTCCGAGTTCAAGACCCGCGCCGGACGCGAGAAGACCGAGCGTAACTGCAACGCCGATGGCAACTGCACCACCGAGGTCTGGGGAACGGTGATCCGTTCGCATATCACGCCCGAGATCATCGAGGCACAGGAGGGTGACACGGTCAAGATCCACCTGACCAATCTGGAGCGTGCCCAGGACGAGGTGCATGGCTTCGCGCTCTATGGCCAGAACGTACAGCTGTCGATCGAACCCGGAAAGACCGCCTCGGCGACCTTCGTGGCCGATCAGCAAGGGGTGTTCCCATACTACTGCACCGAGTTCTGCTCGGCGTTGCATCTGGAAATGCAGGGCTACCTGCTGGTCCAGCCGAAGGGCTACCAGGCGACTGCCGTAGCCATGCAAGAGGGAGAGGCCTACACCCAGGCCGACTATGAGAAGCAGGTCAAGACCAATGTCGAGACACAGTCGGTCATCGACCAGGTGGTCGCTTACATCACCAGCCACAACTACCAGGAGTTCCCGACGGTAGTCGCCCTGGTCGAAGACGCCACCGACCAGCTCGGTTTCGCCCAAGGCGCCAAGGAGAAATCCGAGGCGGCTGCAGCGACGCAGGATTGGCAGAACGCCATGCTGTGGGCCAACCAGTGGTGGCAGTACCAGGTCAAGACGGCCGACCTCGGCCTGCGTGCCAAGACCTTCCTGGAGCAGAACGGCGCGAAAAAGATCAAGTGATCTGATTGCCGCCTCGGAGTAGGACCCACCGGGGGGCATCGTGCCCCCCGGTTCGTTTGTAAAGAGAGATCACCGGACATGAAAAAGGTAACTCAACGATGAAAATGAGATCAATAGCAGCCGCCATGCTGACTTCTTCGCTACTGCTTGCTGGCGGCCATGCGCTCGCGCTCGACGGTGCAGAGCTGTACATGACCAAGACCTGTTTCTCCTGCCACGGCAAAGATGCCAAGACCCCGATAATGCCCCTCTACCCTAAGCTGGCCGGACAAAATGCCGCCTACGCGGTCCAGCAGATGAAAGACATCAAGAGTGGCGCCCGCGCCAATGGCATGTCCGCCGCGATGAAGGGAGTGATGCACCTGGTGACCGACGAAGAGATCGAGGCCATCGCAGAGTGGCTGTCCACGCTTTGACACAAAGCAAGTCACCGGTCGATGGGCCCGGTGACTTGACTGTAGTCAAGGCCATGACTTTAGCCATGACTGATATTCCGGAACAGGCGTATCGACCTGCATGACCGCGCCTCACAAATTTTCCAGGAGCCAGCACCCATGAAACCGTCAACTCTGAAACATTCACTCGTTGCCGCAGCCGTCGCCGCACTGATCTCTACACCGGCGTTTTCGTGGAACGAGGGCGGCGGCGAGCAGGAACAAGCGCTCAGCCTCACCCCGGATCTGGAGAACGGCATCGATGTCTATGAGGTCTGCTCAGCCTGCCACCTGCCCGAGGGCTGGGGCCTACCGGACGGGACTTTCCCGCAACTTGCCGGCCAGCACCGCGGTGTATTGATCAAGCAGCTCGCCGACATCCGCGCAGGCAATCGCGACAACCCGACCATGTATCCCTTCGCGCTACCCAAGTCGATCGGTGACGCCCAGGCCCTGGCCGATGTGGTCGCCTACATCGAAAAGCTGCCAATGAACCCGGAGCCGGGCCGCGGTCCCTGGGGGCCGGGCACGCCGGAATTCGAAAAGGGCAAGCAACTCTACGCGGACAATTGCGTGAATTGCCACGGCGATACCGGACTGGGCGACGTCGAGAAACTCTACCCGCGCATCAACGGCCAGCACTACAACTACATGGTGCGTCAGTTCGAGTGGATCCGCGACGGCAAGCGCCGCAACGCCAACCCGGACATGGTCGAGCAGATCAAGAACTTTTCCGATGACGAAATGAAACAGGTCGTCAACTACGCCAGTTGGGTGGAGATTCCGCCGGAAGACCGGGCGCCATCCAAAGACTGGTTGAACCCTGACTTCGAGTAAGCGCATCGTCTCAGCGACGGGCCGCTTGCCAGACCGGCCCGCCACCCCGATCAAATACGATGTTGGATAAGCAACGATGAGTCGGCCCATCCAGATCCGCCAGAATCTCCCGGTCATGATCCTCGCGCTCGTCGCGGTGGCATTGCTCGCAGCCATCTACTTCACATCCGTCTGGTGGGTTGCGTTGAAGGCGCCCAACTATCCGCCTGAGGCATTCCCGGACGGCGTGCGCATCCACTTCCATATGAACGGTGTGTTCAACGGCTGCCAGAAGATCGACAGCACCGAGATCCAGGAGGAACAGGCCCTCGACTGTGTCCATGAGATGGACACCATCAACCATTATGTCGGCATGTACCCGATCGCCGCAGGCGGGGTGATCGAACGTGCCTTCTCGCCCTTCCTGATGGCGATGCTGGGCATCATGATCATCGGCTTCGCCTGCTCGCAGCGCGGACTGCGGCTGGGCATCATGACAATCGGCTTTGCGGCAACGATAGGCTGGATGACCCTGACCTTCTTCGGGCAGGACGGCCTCAAATACCAGAACACCGGCTATGTCGAGTCGATGATCACCTCGATGGATCAGGAGGCCGGCAGCGAGCAGGAAGAGCCGCAAGCGACCGGCATCGTTGCCCGACTGAAGGCCGAAATGGCCGAGGTGGCGGCGCGCGAACAGGGCGCCCAGGTGACGGCCGGGCCGGGCAGGCAGGTGGACGATTCCGACAAGACCGGCTACATCAACAGCCTGCGTGTCACCTATCAGAAAGACCGCGAGCGGCGCGGTGCCAGCGAGGTGCCGAAATGGGACGGTAGCGGACGACAACTGCTGCTGTGGCACTACGAGAAGAGCCTCGGGCGCTACTTCAACAATCCTGCCGAGATCCGACCGATGGTCAACGCGATGGGTATTGCCTCCTATGTGGTGTACTTCGGCATCATCGTCGCGATGCTGGTGCTGCTATATGGCGCGATGCGTGGCAAGGGTCCACTGTACTGGCTACTCGCCGTCGTCCCCGCACTGCTGCCGTTGTTCTTCCTGGTCGACTATTCGGCCTGGCTATGGTGGTACGGCCACCGCCTCAATGATATGGGCGCCTTCTCGGTCAAGCCGTTCATGCCGACCGTGTTCGGCGATGGCAAGGTCGCGCAGTTCTCCACGCACTCGTACCCCAACTGGGGTTTCGGCCTGATGCTCCTGCTGAGCCTGGTGATCGCATTGATGGTGATCCTGCGGCGCAGGCAGCTGAGCCGCGCCGGCGACTAGACCGTGCACCCACACCTCAGCTGTTTGGTCGGATTGCTACTCCTGTGCTGGGCCCTGGGCGCGTCCTGCGCGGCGGCGGGACACCCCTCCTTCCAGGCCCTGGTCGACGCGGCCGAGCCGAACAGCGTGCTGTCTCCAGCGGCCGGCACCTATGCCGGCCCGGTGCTGATCGACAAGCCCCTGGATATCGATGGTCGGGGCGAGATTACGATAGACGCCGGCGGCCGGGGCAGTGTAATCGTTCTGGATACCGATGGCGCGATCGTGCGCAACCTGCATCTGACCAACTCGGGAAATTCGCACAACGATCTCGACGCCGGGGTGCAGGTGCGCGGCAACTTCAACGTGGTCAAGGACAACCGCATCGACGACTGCCTGTTCGGCATCGATATGCAACAGTCCGAGCACAATGTCGTGCGGCGCAACTGGATCACCTCCAAGCCTGTCGACCTCGGGATCCGCGGCGACGCCATCCGCCTCTGGTACAGCTTCAACAACCGCATCGAGGAGAACGAGGTGGTCGACTCGCGCGACATTGTGGTCTGGTACTCGCGCGACAACCTGATTCGCCGCAACAGGGCCACCGGCGGACGCTATTCGCTGCACTTCATGTATTCGCAATACAACCTGGTCGAGGAAAATCACTTCGCCGGCAACTCGGTCGGGATATTCCTGATGTACAGCGACAGCGTGATCGTTCGCCGCAACCATATCTCGCACGCGGTCGGCGCGGCCGGCGTCGGCATCGGATTCAAGGAGACCAGCGACGTCGACATCGTCGAGAACGAGATCCTGTACTGCGCTACCGGATTGCACCTCGACGTATCACCATTTCAGCCGGACATGAGCAACCGAATACGCGGCAACCTGATCGCCTACAATGGCATCGGCATACAGTTTCTCAATGATTGGCAGGGCAATGCCTTCGAAGACAATCTCATCAAGGGCAATCTGACCCAGGTCGCGGTGCTCGGTGGCAAGACCGCTCGGCGCAACGATTGGAGGGGCAACCACTGGGATGATTACGCCGGCTTCGACCGTGACCGTGACGGGATCGGCGACACACCCTACGAGCAATACGCCTATGCCGACCGGATATGGATGGACATACCGCCGGCACGCTTCTTCAAGGGTACGCCGATGCTCGAGGTGCTCGACTTCCTCGAACGCCTGGCGCCGTTCACCTCTCCGGAACTGCTGCTGCGCGACGAGCAGCCGCTGATGAGCGCCGAGTTCCGCCTGGAGGATCACCCGGCGATGGGAGCGCACAATGCCGACACGGCAGACACTCCAAAGCCGAACGCGACGCCGGCCACCGAACCCGACGCCTATGAGCTGCTGCGGCGTTCGCTCGGCCGCGATTGACCACGGACATTCCGACCCTTCGCAAGATGCAAGAAGATGCCTGTCGATAAGCGCAAAAAGCCCCCGCTGAGCCCAGTGAGAAGGGCGCAGAGCCGACGCGAGTTCATCCGGTCATCGGTGCTCGTTGGCGGCACGCTGATCGCCGCGCTGGCCGGCTTTGTTCCGGTGGCGGGGGGTGGCACCCACCGCCTGCGGCCGCCCGGCGCACTCAAAGATACCCGGCTCGACGAGCGCGACTTTCTGTCCGCCTGCATCAAGTGCGGTCAGTGCGTACAGGTCTGCCCGGTCGAGGCGATCAAGCTTGCCGATCTGCCCGACGGCTTCGGTATCGGCGTGCCCTACATAGAGGCACGGGCACAGGCCTGTGATTTCTCCTGCGACGGCCTGCAGTGCGTGCTGGCCTGCCCGACCGGCGCACTCACCCACGAGCTGGACTATCCGTCGCAGACGCGCATGGGGTTTGCACGCGTGGCCCGTCCGGATGCCTGCCTGGCGGTCCAGGGCAAGGGCTTCAGGGGCCAGGCGCGGGGCGCCGACTTCGCTGGCCGGCTGCGCTACGAAGAGGTCGACCGCTGGAACCCGATCCGGGTGGCCGATCACCCCTACGACCTGGAGCTGTGCGATCTCTGTGTGCGCCAGTGCCCTATCGAGATACGGCTAGCCCAATGCGAGGCCGGCAAGCCGCCGTCAGGTGACCCGAATCAGTGCCCGCCGCGCCATGCGATCCAGTTCGAGGAGTTCGGCCCAGGGGGGGCCATGCTGCCGGTGATCGCAGACGGTTGCGTCGGCTGCGGAGTCTGCGAAATGATTTGCCCGGTGGATGAGACGGTCATCGTGATCGACCTGGACAAGACCGCCGACATGCCCGGCGCCTGAGACAAGCACAATGAACTACTTCTTCGAATCCATCGCTCAGATGTTCGGCCGGGCCCCGTCGAAGCCACACAGGGACGAACTCAAACCGGAGGTCCAGCAGATCTATGCCGAAAAGCGTCGGCACAAACTGACCAAGAAAGACCTGCATGCATTGGAAGCGGCGCACGATCGCACCCGTCACCGCCACAAGTGGCGCAACCGGCGCTGGGCCACGCTGATCGTCGTCAACCTGCTGTTCGTCATTTCCTACTACTTCGATGTGCAGCTCGTCGAAGGTGCCCTGACCGCCTCGCGCGTGGTTGGCTTTCACATGGCCGATCTCAACTCGGCGCTGCAGGTCATGCTTGCGTACAAACACGTCGTATTGAACCTGCTCATCGGTACCGTGACCGTTTTCCTGCTGTGGGTTCTGCTCGGCGGCCGGACCTTCTGCTCATGGGTATGCCCCTACCACCTGCTGGCCGAATTTGCCGAGAAGCTGCACCTCAGACTGATCGAAAGCAAGATGGTCAAACCGCTCACCTTCCATCGCGGTGTGCGCACGCTGTTCTATTTGATCTTCGCCCTGCTTGCGCTGATTACCGGCTACACGGTCTTCGAGACCATCTCCGTCACCGGCATCCTCAGCCGCGCCTTGATCTATGGCCCCGGCCTGGCGCTGCTCTGGGTGGCCGCGTTGCTGCTGTTCGAGATCTTCGTCTCCCGGCGCGCCTGGTGCCGCTATGTCTGTCCGATCGGACTGACCTATGGCCTGGTCGGCAGCATCTCGCCGGTGCGGGTCAAGTACAACGTGAAGAACTGCCATCACGAAGGCGACTGCCGCAAGGTCTGCATGGTGCCGCATGTACTCGACACGACCATCCGGATGCGCGCCCGCGATGTCGAAGTACCGATCGGCGCCGACTGCACCAGGTGTGGCCTGTGCGTCGACATCTGCCCGACGGATTCGCTGAACTTCGAGTGGGTCGGATCGAAGAAACTGGGCTGATATCGACCGCATGATACATACCCGCAATCTGCACAAGCGCCTCGGCCGTCGCGATGTCCTGCAAGGCCTCGACCTGGAGATCCTGGCAGGCCAGCGCGTGGCCCTGATCGGCTCGAACGGCGCCGGCAAGACCACGCTGATCCGCTGCCTGCTCGGCGAATACACGCACGACGGTGACGTCAGCCTGGCTGGACGCGACCCGCGCCGTTTCCGTACCGAGGTACTGCGACACGTCGGCTTCGTCCCTCAGTTGCCGCCGCCGCTGAAGATGCCGGTCGCGCAGTTGATCCGCTATGTCGCCGCACTGTGCGCCGCGGAACCGGAGCGCATCATCGAGGTCGCCGGCCGCCTCGGCTTCGATGCCGGGCGCTACCGCCATCAGCCTTTCGTGCGTCTGTCCGGCGGGCAGAAACAGAAGCTGCTGATCGCAACCGCACTCGGGCGCGACAGCGACGTGCTGATCCTGGACGAGCCGGCCGCCAATCTCGACCCGGAGGCACGCAGTACGTTTTTCGATTTGCTCGCCGAGCGGCAGAAAGACGCGGTGATGCTGATCTCCAGCCACCGGCTCGACGAGGTGGCCACACTGGTCAACCGGGTGATCGAACTGGACCAGGGCAAGGTGGTACTCGACGACCGTGTCGCCGACAGCATCGACCTGACCAGCCGGCTGAGCTGCGAGATTCGCCTGACCCGGCCGGAGAGGGCCTTTGCCAAGGCGATCGGCGCCTGGGGTTTCGTCGACAGCGACCGCGGCCTGGCCTGGCAGGGAACGGTCGCCGGCGCGGACCGCCTGCGCTTTCTCGGGACGCTGTCGCGCTATGCCGCGCTGATCGCGTCGCTGGAACTGCGCGAGGCCGAGGCCATCGCGTTACGGCCCAAAGAAAACGCCAATGCCTGAGGCCAACATGACCGGTGGACACAATCTACCCTACGCCTGCGCAACTCCGGCGAACGGTATCAGCTTGCCCCAATCCGCAGGTCGGGCGGTTCCCGACGTCATGCTTCGGCGGGCATGGCCTGCGATGCGACGGCCGCCGCTGATCACGATACTGCTACTGCTGCTGGCCGCCTGCTCGGGGGATCCGGGCAGTGGACCGGTCGAGGTGAAGTGGGACCGGGATACCTGTGCACGCTGCAACATGGTACTGAGCGACCGTCAGCACGCAGCCCAGGTACGCTACACACCGGCGCCCGGCTCGCGCGGGCAGGTGAGGAAATTCGACGACCTGGGCTGTGCGATCCTGTGGCTGGACCAGCAGGCATGGCACGACGAGGCCGCTGTCGAGGTCTGGGTCAGCGATCTGCGCAACGGCCAGTGGCTGGACGCGCGCAGCGCCCATTATCTGACCGGTCGGCTGACCCCGATGCAATACGGTCTGGGTGCACAAAGCGAGGCCACGCCCGATACCCTCGACTTTGCCCGGGCCAGGGAGCATGTGTACGAGGTCGAGCGGCGGTTCAACGTGCACGGCGGAAACCTGGACCACCCCGATGCTGCCGCGCCGCTGCCCTTGCTGCGGGACGCCGCCGGCGTGACGGAATAACAGAGCGCACAATCATGCAACACCTCTGGCTCACCGCCTGGACCGACATACTCGAATCACTGCGGGCGAAGTGGTTCGCGGTTTACACCCTGGTTTTCGGCGGCCTGGTGGTGCTGCTGTTCGTGCTCGGTCTGACCGAATCACGCGTGATGGGCTTTACCGGCCTGTCACGCCTGATGCTCACCTATATCCAGCTGTCGATGGCGATCCTGCCGATCTTCGTATTGATCACCACGGTACGCTCGCTGGCCGGCGACCGCGAGGCCGGCGTGTTCGAGTACCTGCTGGCACTGCCGGTGCCGCTCGGCGCCTGGTACTGGGGCAAGCTGGCCGGACGTTTCCTGATGGTGTTCACACCGGTCTTTCTGGCGATGGTGGGCGCACTGGCCTGGGGCGCGCTGTCGGGTGCGCAGATCCCGTGGCGGCTGTTCGCCTATTACACCGGCCTGCTGATCGCGCTGTCCTGGTGTTTCCTCGGCATCGGCATCCTGATCTCCTCGGTCACCCGCTCGGTCGACGTGGCACAGGGCGCGGCCTTTATCGTCTGGCTTGTGCTGTTGCTGTTTCTGGATCTGATCCTGCTTGGCGTGATGATCCAGCATCAGGTACCGGCCGAGACAGCCGTTGCGATCGCGCTGGTCAATCCGATGCAGGTGTTCCGCACCGGGACCATGCTGCTGTTCGACCCGCAACTGGTGATGCTCGGCCCGGCCGCCTATGTGATCCTGGACAACTTCGGCCAGGCCGGCTATGTGGCCTTCGCCCTACTCTACCCGACGCTGCTCGGCACCCTCGCGGCCTGGCTGGGCTTCCTGCTGTTCCGCCGCGGTGACCTGATATGAGGGCATCGCTGCCGCTCGACAGATACCGGCCGGAATGGTGGCGTGCTGCTGTGGTCGGCACCGGACTGGCGGCACTCCTCGGCAGTCTGGCCTACCTGCTCACGACTCACTGGCAGTCATCAAGGCCGGCATTCGAGGCCACGGCCGCGCCGGGATGCGAGCTGCATATCGGTCCATGTACTGCGCCGTTCGATGGCACACGCTTCATACAACTGGAGTTCGAACCCAAGGCCCTGCGGCCGATCCAGCCATTGCGTGTGCGGGTCGAGACAGCCGGCTTCGCGGCCGACACCGCCCAGATCGAGTTCAGCGGCGTCCACATGAATATGGGCCTGATCCGCAGCGAACTGTCCAATGCCCACGACGGCTCATTCTACGGCGATCTCGTGCTGCCGGTCTGTGCGCGCGGGCACATGGCCTGGCGGGCGATCGTCAGCGTGCAAGGCGCCGCTGGCGTGCACCGGGCGACGTTCAGGTTCGAGGTCAACCGGTCCGACGGATGAGCGCCGACATGGCCTACCTCACAGCGACCTGATGAACCGATCAGCCGACGCAGATGCTGCTGCAACGGGTAGCCCGCCAGTCGCCGATGGCGCGGCCCCTGCGGACGGCGTACCCGGGCGGATCCCGGGCAACCGCGGGATCTGGGTCGGCATCACCTGCATATTCGTCGAGTTCTCCGTCCTGTTCATCGTCTATTTCGTGGCGCGGGCGCACTTTCCCGAGGCCTTTCACGCCGGTGCCGATCGGCTCTCACGTCTTTCCGGCACCGTGATCACGCTGCTGATGATCAGCAGCAGTTTTTGCGTCGCCGCCTCGGTCGTGACCCTTCGCGTCGGACAGCAGCATGCCTCGCTGGCCTGGCTTGTCGCGGGCCTGCTGTTGGCCTGTGGCTATCCACTGACCAAATATTTCGAGATCCAATGGAACCTGGCCCACGGCATCGATGCCCAGGCCGGGGTATTCGTCGGCGCCTATTACTACCTCACACTGAACCATCTGGTGCACGCGAGTTGGGGAATACTGGGCATGCTCTGGGTGCTGGCACGGCATGTGACCGGCGCCTATTCGGCAGCGGAATATGGTGGTCTCGAGGCGTTGGCCAGCTATTGGCACGCGACCGACATCATCTGGCTGGTCATCTTCCCATTCTTCTACGTCCTCGCCTGAACGATGGGTACACCGCTATCACGCACCTCGGCCCGACTTGCGCCGCTGCTCTTCGCCTGGTTCGGACTGATCCTGCTTACCCTGCTCAGCCTGGGCCTGGGCGACTTGCTCAGAGAAGCCTCCTGGCTGCCAGTGCTGGTCGCGGCGATCATCTGGCTGAAGGCATGGCTGGTCGCGTATTTTTTTCTGGAGACGCCGCGGTGCCATACCTTCATCCGGCGGCTGATCTGGATATTCATTGCATTCGCACCGATCGCATTGGTCCTTACCGATCTGTTCGGGCGGCAATTTGCCGAATTGATGCAGCTGTAGGTTGCTGGGCTGATTCATGGGCCATGCCCAAGCGTCAATACTGAACCTCACACAAGCAGGTCAAGCTGAGGAATCCGTCGAGCTTGCTGGTATCAGCAGATCTTCCAGGACGAACGCAGTGAGCGAGGCGCTGCAGTTGCATCGGTGACAACCTGCGAAGAACTGCACCCAATGGCCGGGACAGCCCGGCAAACACGGAATCATGAATGCCGGGCCCGCCCTTGCGGTAGCTGTCAGGCCAGAGGCGGTTCACTGTCTGTCGTGGTGTTCGCGACAAAAAGCATGCGGCGCAAGTTCAGACAAGGTTTCGATCAAGACCGCCGGGTCCTCTATCCCATATTCCTCGTCCTTGAGGATGTCCCAGGCCAACTTGTCGCTTGCGCTCCTATTGCTCCGGCAACTGAATGTTTGCATCTTCCGACTTATAGGCATATTCGACAATGTTGTTTGTGCGCAACTGCCTGCCTGTTTAACGTGCCTGCGCTGGCATCCGGTCGTTGAACACTGGTATGCCACATGGGCAGCAAGCGGCAGATCGACTGGCTGAGGCGTTGGCAGCGACCAACACCCGCATAGACCGGTTCGGCTCCGATTTGCACTGAGGAATGTCTTCACATCGGAGGTGTCAGCGTGTCTGTCACACTTATGTTTGTACTTGCGTGTGCGCTGTTCGCATTGGCATACGGCGTATGGTCTATTCGTTGGCTGCTGGCGAAGCCAAGCGGTAGCGATGAAATGCTGGCGATCAGCCAGGCGATCCAGGAGGGCGCGTCAGCCTATCTCAACCGGCAGTACACGACCATCGCCATGGTCGGCCTCGTTCTGTTCGGCGCACTATGGTTTCTGCTCGATGCCGCCAGTGCGATCGGCTTCGCGATCGGTGCGGTGCTGTCCGGGGCGGCGGGCTTCGTTGGCATGCATGTATCGGTGCGCGCGAATGTCCGCACCACGGAAGCCGCGAAACAGGGACTGAATCCCGCGCTCGCTGTCGCTTTTCGCGGCGGGGCAATCACCGGGATGCTGGTGGTGGGACTGGGGCTGTTGTCGGTTGCCGGGTATTACGCGGTCCTGCAGGCCGGCACGCCGGATGGTCAGCGTGTGGCGCTGGCGCCGCTGGTGGGCCTGGCGTTCGGCGGGTCGCTGATTTCGATATTTGCCCGCCTCGGTGGCGGCATCTTCACCAAGGGTGCTGACGTGGGCGCGGATCTGGTCGGCAAGGTCGAGGCCGGAATCCCCGAAGACGACCCACGCAACCCGGCGGTCATCGCGGACAATGTCGGCGACAACGTCGGCGACTGCGCCGGCATGGCGGCGGACCTGTTCGAAACCTACGCGGTGACCATTATCGCAACCATGATGTTGGGTGCCCTGGCCTTCAAAGACAGCGGCGTCAGCGCCATCGTTTACCCGCTGGTACTGGGTGCGGTGTCGATCCTGACCTCGATTGCCGGCAGCTTCTTCGTGAAAGTCGGCAACGACGGCAAGATCATGGCGGCCCTGTACCGTGCGTTGATCGTGTCGGCAGTCCTGTCGGCGATACTGTTCTATCCGGTAACGCTGTGGATCATGGGTGATGTGCAAGGTGTGGATGCCACGCGCCTGTTCGGCAGTGCGCTGGTAGGTCTGTTGGTTACCGCCGCCCTGGTCGTCGTCACCGACTACTACACTTCGACCGCGTACAAACCGGTGCGCCACCTGGCGTCCGCTTCGACCACTGGGCATGCCACCAACATCATCGCCGGACTGGCACTGTCGATGCGTTCCACCGCGGCCCCATTGATCACCATCTGCATCGGGATCCTCGCAGCCTTTCACCTCGGCGGTCTCTATGGCATTGCTATCGCCGCCACCGCGATGCTGTCGATGACCGGGATCATCGTTGCTATCGACGCCTATGGCCCGATCACCGACAATGCCGGAGGAATCGCCGAGATGGCCGAGCTACCCGGCGAGATCCGCAATACCACCGACGCACTCGACGCCGTCGGTAATACGACCAAGGCCGTGACCAAGGGTTATGCGATCGGGTCGGCCGCGCTGGCCGCACTGGTGCTGTTCTCGGATTACACACGCGAGCTCGCCGCGCATACCGGTAGCGTCCTGAGTTTCGACCTTTCCAACCACCTGGTCATCGTCGGCCTGTTCATCGGCGGTCTGGTGCCTTATCTGTTCGGGGCCATGGGTCTTGAATCGGTCGGACGCGCAGCGGGTGGTATCGTCCTCGAGGTGCGCCGCCAGTTCAAGGAGATGCCCGGCATCATGACGCGCGAGACCAAGCCGGATTATTCGCGTGCCGTCGATATGCTGACCCGCTCGGCGATCAAGGAAATGATCCTGCCCTCTCTGCTTCCCATCGCCGTGCCATTGATCGTCGGACTGCTGTTGGGACCGCAGGCCCTGGGCGGCGTATTATTGGGCTCGATCGTCACCGGTTTGTTCGTGGCGATCTCGATGACGACCGGTGGCGGTGCATGGGACAACGCCAAGAAATATATCGAAGACGATAATCATGGCGGAAAGGGCTCGGAGGCACACAAGGCTTCGGTGACCGGCGATACCGTTGGCGATCCCTACAAGGACACCGCGGGCCCGGCGATCAACCCTTTGATAAAGATCATCAATATCGTAGCCCTATTGATGATTCCTCTGCTGCACGTCTGACAACCAAAGAGAGGAAACACAGCAATGGCAAAAATCAGAGTACAGATGGCGCCGGAAATCGAGTTGAAAATGGAGCTCGACGTGCCGGGTGTCGATGTAAGCAGTCGCGACTACAACGTGCAGCAGCACAAGGCCGAGGTCTACGCTGAGTTCGAGCGTCGCCTCAAGGAGGCCTTCCCTGAGGGGCTGCGCGTCCATACCTTCGAGTTCGGACTGGATCGCGGCTGGCACGAAGAGCTGCAAAACGACTGAAGATCTCGGAGTATGAAACCCGCCGACAAGAGTGACCGACGCTCCGGCGGTGCCGGTGCACGGGCATTTGCCACAGGGACGCGGCAGTCGAGCCGCCACGGCGGGTTTTGCCGCGTCCCGCGGCCCGAAGGTGCCCAAGCCCAGGTACCCAAGCAGGCCATATGGCCAAAACAAGGGACCGGCACCACTCGACAGCAGCTATCCTGACAGGCCTCCGGATAGCCGGGCGGTGTCAGTCGAGCAGATAGCCGCGCAGGCGCTGCGCAACCTCATGCGCCGGCAGGCCATGCGCGAACTTGGTGACAAACTCGCCGTTGCGGCCGAGCAGGAAGAGACTGGCGGTGTGATCCATCGAATAGCGCCCCGGATCGGCATCTTCCGCGGGAACCATTTCATAACGGGCACGGAACAACTCGGCTGTACGCCTGGTGACTTCGGGGCTGGCCGACAGGCCCAGCATGCGCGGGTCGAAATAGGCCACGTAGTCGGCCAACAGTTCCGGGGTATCGCGCTGTGGATCCACCGTGATGAAGATCGGCTGGATCTGATCGGCATCGTCTCCGAGCATGCGCAGCGCCTGTGACATCACGGCCAACGAGGTCGGGCAGACATCCGGGCAGAAGGTATAGCCGAAGTAAATCAACTGCAGCCGGCCGCGAAAGTCCTCGTGCGACACGCTGCGACCATACTGGTCCATCATCAGGTAACGCGGTCTGATCCGGTCCGGCGAGCGTGACATATCGGGCGCGGCGAAAATCTCCTGATCGGCCCCTGCCGGCCGAAGACGGCGCACACACTCCGAAATGGCCGCGAAATTGTTGCGCATCAGGTCGACATAGAGCCCCACCCCGGGGTCCAGACCGGCACCGAAGGAATCGAGTTCGACCGGCGTCGTGCTGCCAGCGTCGAGCAGCAGGTCAAGGTGCGGTTCTTCCAGGGCCTTTTCGGTGAACAGGCACGAGGCGCCGGCGGCCAGGATAGCGCCGCGCGCAGCCAGGAGTTGCTCGGCGTCGGACGACTCGCCGCCACTGACCTGCACCACCGCGCCGGCGACATGCATCGCGTAGGCCTGCTCGAAGTACTGATGGGTGTCGTGATAGAAGAACACGGGCGCAGCGCTGACGTCGCGGTAGGCAAACTCCATCACCCGATCGATCCGCGACAGCGCCTCGGCGGCGTGTTGCCAGTTGCGTTCGTAGGCCGGCGTACGGTCCGGGTCGATAGCGATCAACTGCTGCGCGAAGACGTCGAGCAGAATCAGCATATTGCGGCTGTCGAGCCAGTAGAAGGGATCACGCCGGCCGGGATCGTCGCGCACCGGCAGCACCTTGAGTACCTCGCTGCCGAGCACCTCGAACACCTGGCCATGCAAGCCGGGCGATGCCAGCGGCCCAGCGAGTCCCGGCTCCAGTTCAGGGCCCGACCAGACCACGAGTGCGGCCCTGTCGATCGCCTGCAACTGGGCGGCATCCGGCTCGAAGTCCCACGGCGTCGCGCCGTCATCAATGAGCAGTTGCACTTCGCCGATTCCGTGCATCAAGCCAGCCAGCAGGGAATGCAGCGGCTTGATGCTCACCACCACGCGCGGCGCGTCCGAGGCCCCCGCCCCACCGCTCAGCATCAGCCCAAGCAACAGAATCTGCAACACAACGGCAAGACGCATTGTGGAAATCCTCAACCCCGAGTTCATCGGAAGGCTGCGGCGGTACGGTCGATCTGATGCCCCACCCGGCGTTCGAAATCGTCGTGCAGGGGACAGGCATCACCGTTCTGGATGAAGGCCAGGAAGGCGTCATTGGTCGCCTGGTCGAAGGCCAGACCGAAACTACGCTCCTTCGGCGCGTTCGCGACCACCGCGGCCTTCATGCGCCGTACCTGATCGAGGTACTTGCACTGCAGCGCGATACCGTTCAGTTCGCCAAGGTCAGCGACCGCCTGGTAGCGAGGGTCGCCGTCCGCCGATACCACAGCCGCCAATCCGAGCGCCAAACATACAACAGATACCCTCGCCAACATGATCGCCTTCCCGGCCGCGACAAGCGCGACGTTACCCATTCCAATCCAAAGCCACGCCGCCGCACCTCGAGCGGCCCCGCCCGACGCAGCAATGGCCATACACCGGACTCGCGTCCGTGCTGCCGCAGTACATCGCGGACTCCCCATTCGCGATCATCTTGCCGCGTCGCCCGATGCCGCCGATGGCGCTGCATCCCGCAGCAAGGCGGGCAGATTGAGCGCAGCCGAGAAATCGGCCCCATCGAGTCGGGCATTCGTCAGATCAGCACTCTGCAGGTTTGCTCCGTCGAACAGGGCCTGCTGCAAATCCGCGCCATTCAATTGCGCATGAGACAGGCGCGCCCGGGAGAAATCCGCCTGTTCCGCCGCTGCACCCGTCATTCGACAGTAAGACAGGTCTGCACCACGGAAGACTGCACCGATGGCCACCATGCGCAACAAATTGGCGCGGCGCAATGTGGCGCCGCTGAGGTCCGCACCTTCCAGTTCAATGTCTTTCATATAGGCCCGGGTGAACTCGGCCTGGTGCGCCCGGATGCCGTTGAGCAGCGCGCCGAAAAGGTTGGTCTTGAATAGCCGCGCATCGTCCAGATTGGCACCATCGGCGACCACGTGGAACATATCGGCACCACTCAGATCCGCGTCATTCAGATGCGCCTCGATCAGTTTGGCCCAGCGCAGATCGGCCTTGCGCAAGTCGGCACTGCGCAGGTCCGCCCGCGACAGATCGGCATTGCTCAGATTCACGCCGCGCAGGTCGGCACCGCGCAGATCCACGCCGACGAGCTTTCTGCCGGACAGATCACAGTGTCGCAGGTCGGCATCCGCAGCAGGGCTGTCGCATTCGCTTACCTGTAGCGGTTCGCCCCACACTGGCGGGGCCGCGATCAACGCGCCGAGCAGACAGATGACAACGGCACTAATCATCGAGCGTCGACACATAGGCAAGGACATCGCGCAGCTCCGTCTTGTCGAACTCGGCAAGCAGCCGTTCATCGGGTGCACTACGGTCGTGGATACGGATACCCACCAGGTACTTGTCCACCTGTCGCCACAGATAGTTCGTGTACTGGCCGGCCAGCATCGGTACCGCGTCCTGCGCGTCGCCACCGCCGTCGCGGCCATGACAGGAGGCGCACTCGCGTTTGTACAGCTTTGCACCGGCATCGACATCGCCCTCTGCTTGCGGTATCTGCAGCACCCGCTTGGCCTCTTCGAGCCGCGCCAGGGCGTTGAAGCCCGGCGCATGCTCGTCCACCGGATCGAGCCGGGTGGGCAGTTCGACCGCCGCCAGATAGGCGGAGATATCCTGGATGTCGGGATCGGGCATCTGCCGCTCGTCGATGTACTCGACCATCGCCAGATTCGGCCGCTTGCGTTCGCGAAACAACAGCAGCTGATCGGCCAGGAACTGAGCGGGCTGGCCGGCGAGGCGCGGATACTCGCCCTGTTTGCCACCCTCGCCATAGATGCCGTGGCAACCGGCGCAGACCTCGTTGATCTCCTCGCCGTTATCCATATCCGGCTCGCGCGCGTGTCCCGGCATGGCCAAGACCAGCGACAGCCCCAGGGTGGCCCACAGAGCTCGTAGTTTTCTTCCGGACATCGAATCAGCTCGCCCCGTGCGATCACGCCAGACTCGAACCCTGGACCAGGGCTGCGTCATTTTCCACTGCACCATCGACGTTTGTGCCATACGGGCCATTTTTCCACTAGCCGCCGGTCAGTGACTGGTCCCGGCCGAGCGGTTCACCTTGTTGAACACATTGTACTTGCCCGATGGTTTGACCATGGGCAGGCGTAGTTGCTCCTTCAGGCTCGCCGCGTCGTACACGATTACCGCACCCTCCATGTCCCAGATGCTCAGCAGCGCATGTGTGCCTTCCCTGTCGAACTCGACATGTGCGGCGGTCTTGCCGGGCTCGGGGCGCAGTGTCGCGACGATCTCCAGCGTCCTCTTGTCGATAATGTGCACCTTGTCCCTGTTCGGTCCGAAGAACACGTCGACCCAGGCATAAGGAGTGTTCTCGTGGCTGCGCATGAAGAACCCCGGCCCCTCGGTCGGGATGCGTTTGATGGTCTTCCAGGTCGTCATGTCGATAATGCTGACCTCGTTCTTCTTCAGATGGGGCGTGGCCAGTACCATGTGCCCCTGATAGGCCCAGGTGATACCTGAACCCAGGTGCGGCATGCCGTCCAGCTCCAGATCAGCAATCTTGCGGCCGACGTCCATCTGTACGACCTGACCATTGTTGGCATTGCGTGCCGCACCGATCAGCAGCCGGTATGAGGGGTCGAAAAAGAAATCGTCCAGATAGTCGTCCAACCTGATACGGCGTACCGGGAAGCGCCCACTCGCCTGCGACACCCCCTCGCCCATGCGGTAATCGTGCATCGGCCCGTTGTAAACCGGCAGCGGGTCGTCGGCATACAGGACCTCCCATACCTCGGGGATGTCTTTCAGGGCCACAACGAAACTCTGCCTCGGCCCAGCGTCATAGACCGCACTGACACGCGAACTCTTTCCCGTTTCATCCTGCACCGGAATCACCCTGATCGGTCGAAGATCGCCTGTATCCAGCAGCACCAGGCTGTGGGGCAGATAGTTCGCGACCATCGCATAGCGTCCGTCCGAGGATACGGCCAGATTGCGGGTATTGATCCCCGCGCGGATCTCGGCGACCGTCTGCAGGCTCCACATGTCGAACTTGCTGACCCAGCCATCGCGCGATGCGAAGTAGACGAAGCGGCCGTCCGGGGAGTACTTGGGCCCACCGTGCAGCGCGAAACGGGTCTTGAAGCGATGGATCGGCCGGAAGGTATCACCGTCTAGAATGGTCGCATGATGGTCGCCGAGTTCGACCACGACGAACATGTTCATCGGATCGGCCTGATGCAGCGGTTGCAGCGGCAGCTCCGCAGGGTCGACCAGTGTGGAGTGGCTGGCAGAGATCTCATCCGGCCCCCAGCGCGGCACCTCGGCAAGCGGCGAATACACGTAATCGATCAGCGCACCGATCTGCTGCGCATCGAGCAGCCCACCGAATGCCGGCATCTGAGTCGCCGCGCGCCCGTCGCTCACGATGTCGATCGCTTGCTGCTTCTTCAGACGGGTCAGATTCCCCGGCAGCAATGCCGGGCCCATCAGACCGAGGCGGTCGACGCCGTGGCACTGGGCGCAATGCTTTGCAAAAAGTGCTGGCGCATCGTCGGCCACAGCAGTATGCGGCGGGAGAAAGACCAGGCACGGGATCAGCGTGCACCAACGCAGCGAGGCGCCCAGCCCGATTCATGGCTGCCCCAGATCGATACGGTAGACGGCATGGCAGGCGATGCAATTCTGCATCAGCGTCGCCAGTTCCGGCAGCACCTGGGCGCTATCGCCGAACTGTTCCGCATTCAGCGCCAACTGGTCGAAGCGCGAGTGGGTATCGAAGCCGAGTCGCTTGAACTCCAGTGGAAGCTTGCCGGCGAGACCGGCTGGCACACCCTGTTGCGCGGCCGCTCCGACACGGCGCGCGGCCGCGGCCGCCATGGCCGCATCCTGTTCCACCACCGCCTGACTGATCTGCTGCAGTGCGACCAGGAAGGCGCGCATCTCGGCCAGCACCAGATCACGCTCACCCGGTGCAAGCAGGATCGCCTTGCGGCCGTCGCTGGCGGGCAGGGTATCACCGCGGATCACGAACACATAGACAAGCGCCGCAGTGGCCAGCGCAAACACCAATGTCAACAACCAGCACAAGCGCTGCATCACAACCCCCCGGCCGCGGGTGTTCCACGGCGCTCATAAGGCCTGAGTTCGACACGCTCGCCGGCATCGACCGCACCGATCTCCGCATCGCTGAGGTAACAGCCCGGATCTTCGGCCCACGGATCGCCGGTGAGCTGCCAGGCGCGCGTGCGACTGTTCCCACCGCAGATATCACGCTGCGCGCACTGTGCGCAGCGCCCCTTGAGCGGCCGGTCAGTGCGTTTCAGCCCAGCCATCAGCGGGTCGCTGACATCCCCCCAGATTGCGGAGAACGGGCGCTGCTTCACGTTGCCCAGTGTGTAGTCCCACCACATGGTATCCGGGTGGACATTGCCGAGGTTGTCGATATTGGCGATGTTGACACCCGATGCGTTGCCGCCCCAGCGCCGCAGCATGGCCGCCAGAGTCTCGGCCCGGTCCGGCAAATGGCGCTGCGCCCATTGCAGCAGATAGACGCCGTCGGCATCGTTGTTGCCGGTGACGAACTCGCGCGGCTCGCCGCGCATGATCTGATTCCAGCTGGTCTCGATCAGCAGGTCCATCGCCGCGCGGGTGAGCTGATGCCGGGCATCGTCGGCGCGATTCTTGTTGCCGCGGCCGGCATAATTGAGATGCGAGAGATAGAACTTGTCGATGCCCTCCCGTTCCATCAGACGCAGCAGATCGGGTAGATCGCGTGCGTTGTCCCGGGTCAGGGTGAAGCGCAGCCCGACCTTGATCCCCGCATCGAGACACAGCCGGATACCCCGCAGCGCCTGGTCGAATGCACCCAGCCTGCGGCGGAATCGGTCGTGGGTTTCGCGCATGCCGTCGAGGCTGATACCAACATAGTCATAGCCGATGCCGGCGATCGACGCGATGTTGTCCCGCGTGATCAGGGTGCCGTTGCTCGACAGGCCGACATAGAAGCCCATCGCCCTGGCCCGTTGCGATATGTCGAAGATGTCCGGGTGCATCAGGGGTTCGCCACCAGACAGGATCAGCACAGGTACGCCGTAGCGCTTCAGGTCGTCCATTACCGCAAACACCTCCGCGCGCGACAGCTCGCCGGGGAAGTCCTTGTCGGTCGACGTCGCATAGCAGTGCTTGCAGGTCAGGTTGCAGCGTCGGATCAGATTCCAGATCACCACCGGCCCGCTCCGAACCGCAGGCTGCACGCGGCGCGGTGCGGCCTCGGATTCGGCCAGTACCTGCAGATAGCGTGTCAGTCGAAACATCATGCAGCTCCGATGGAATTGCGTCAGGCAGCCAGCCGCAGCCCGGTTTTTTTCAATACCGCGGTACTGAACAACACGTCGTGTGCGCGAATGCTGTCACCCAGCAGGCGCCTCAGGTGCCGTACCTTGTCACGCACCTCGTCGCGGTCATGGCCGTGCACCATCGCGAACAGATTGTAGGGCCATACCCCTGGTTGACGCGGTCGCTCATAGCAGTGACTGACGAAATCCATCGCGCCGATGCGCGCGCCGAGTTCGTCCACTGCCTCGTCCGGCACGTCCCATACCGTCATGCCATTGCCGCGCAGACCCAAGCGGTAGTGATGCGGCACCGCGCCGATGCGGCGGATCACCCCTGCCGAAAGCATCTGCCGGAGATGCCCCATGACCGCGTCGACGGGCAGATCCAGCCCCGCCGCAACCTGCGCATAGGGCTCTGCGACCAACGGCAGCCCGGCCTGCGTCGCCGTGACGATGCGCCGTGCCTGCGGTGAAATCCTCAGGATCCGGTCCGACCTTCGCGGCACCGGAACCGGCACGGTCCGGACCCGCCCCTGCGCATCGATCTCAAGCCAGAGCCCCAGATAGAACTCGCGCAGCTTCGGAAAATTGTATACCGGCAACCCGGTGACTGCGTGTATCCGTGTAACGCAGTCCTCGATGGCCGACTCATGCTCGCAGGCCAGCACGAACCACATATTCAGCCGGTGCTCCCGTCGGTAGTTGTGTGCCACGTCCGGCAGGCGGTTCACCTTTGCCGCGACCCGTTCGAATTCCGAATCCGGCACGCTCAGCGCCGCCAGCGTGACCGCCCCACCGAGCCGAGCCGCATCGTACAAGGGGCCGAAGCGACTGAGGTGCCCCTGTTCGAGCAACTGCCGAACAGTCTGGATCAGGACGGCCTCTGTCATGCCGAGTTTTGCCGCGACACCGTGAAAGGGTCTCCCGACAATCGGGAAACCGCCCTGAAATCGGTTGATGAACGCGCATGCCTCAGGCGTCGGAGCCGTCATCCCGATGGCTCCGACGGTGATGCCCCCGACGCATGTCCGGCATCGCCGCCGCCGTAGCGGGCGCCGCGCTGCTTGAAGCGGCGACGGCTGAACAACACCCGGTGCTCGACACTTTCGAGGCCGCAACCCCGAACGAGCCCGCCCACGTGCGCCAGCACCTGGTCGCGGTCGCGCCCATGGATCATCGTAAACAGGTTGTATGGCCACTCCGGCGGTCGACGCGTTCTGCGGTAGCAGAGGGTGACGATGGGCTGATCGCCCAGCCAACGGCCGACCTCACCGACCCGCTCGTCGGGTATATCCCACACCACCATCGCATTGGCGTCGTAACCGAGTTCGTGATGACGCACGACCACTCCCAGGCGCTTGATCACACCCTGCTCGAGCAGGGCAGCGAGGTGGCGGATGACTTCACGCTCGGTGAGACCGACCCGTCTGCCGATCGCGGCGTATGGCCGGGGGACCAGCGGCAGGCCAACCTGGACCGCCTCGATCAGTGCGCGCAGCATGGGGTCGTTGAGCGCCGGATGCGGTGTCACGTTCATGTCCATTGCAGGCGAAACCCCAGATCGATGAAATAGTCTTCCAGCATCGGCAGGTCGAGCGGCTCGAGCCCGGTCGCCGATGCAATCGACTCGAGCACCGCTTGGAGCCGTTCCCTGTCGGCAGCGGTCACGACGAACCAGAGGTTATAGTGGTGCTCCCGCTCGTAGTTGTGGTTGACCTCGGCGAACGCGCTGACGATATCGGCGATCCCGGTGAGAGCATCCGGTGGAACCGCCAAGGCGGCAAGCGTGCTGACACCGATGCGGTTGGGGCGGAATACCGGCCCCACCCGGCTGACGACCCCGTCGTCATGCAGCCGTTGCAAGCCATCGAGCAGCTGTTGCTCAGTCTGGCCGAGCGCCTGCGCGACACGGGCGAACGGACGCGGCTCCAGCGGCAGACCTTGCTGATAATCATCCAGCAGACGCCGTTCCGCCTCGCTCAGGGTGACTGTCTGTCTGCCCATGCCGGTCTCCTACAAACCTATGCGGTGAGCGCGAGCGGTCATAAAGATGCCGCTCGGCTTGCTGGCCGGCAGCACCGCAAGGCGTTCGAATGTCGCGGTATCGTAGACCTGGAGCTGGTCCGCATCGCGCACCGACACCCAGACCTCTTCGCCGCGCGGCTCGAACTCCATATGCAGCACACCGGGACCAGGTTTGAGCGTCTGCTCGACCGCAAGACTCGGTACGTCGATGATCTGTACGGTGTCGTTGTCGGGCATCGCGAAATTCACCCAGACCTGGCGGCCGTCCGGCCGGGCCATCACGAATACCGGTTGGCCTTGCACCGCGATGCGGCCTACCTGCTGCCAGCTCAGCATATCGATGACCAACACCTCGTGGCGCCCCACGGCAGGGACGAAGGCGTGCGTGCCGGCCACGGCCCACCCCTCGAGGTGGGGCATCTTATACACAGGCAGCTTGGCCTCTCCCCTGCCGTAATCGCCCAGAATGCGCCGCACGCCCTGCTCCGGGTGCCACAAATCCAGCAGGGCCAGGCCGTCTTCACCAAACAGGCCGGCAAGGTAGTAACGACCGTCCCCGGTAATGAAGGCATCATAGGGATTCCTGCCGATGCCGCTGAACTTCTGCAAGCGAGGCGCCCTCGGATCACTCACGTCGGCGACCCAGATCTGTCCTGCATCCCACAGGCTGAACACGAATCGCTGTCCCGGCGCATCGACCAGGCCGATCACCTTGGACAACTGACCGGGGGCATACTCGGCCGGGATATCGGCCAGCAACGCCAGCGTGTCGGCATCGAACACCTTGACGCCGCCGGGCGTGTAGTTGGACACGGCGACCAGTCGCCCATCCTGGGAGATGGCACCGCCGATGCTGTTACCGGCCTGGACCCTGCGCCCGACCAGGGTCGCGGTGAGCAGGTCGACCTTGCTCAGCCCGCCGTCGCGGCCGAACACATAGGCATAGCGCCCGTCGCGCGAGTACACCGCCGAGGCGTGCGACAGGTCGCCGAGTCCGCCAATCTTCCCGATCGACTGGTTGGTCGTGGTGTCGAGGATCTGCACGCTGCCGTCGGCGCGCTGGATCACGATCGCCAGGTCACCGGTGCCGCGCAGTGCGCCTCCCGCCTCCGCGGCCAGTGACCCCAGCAGGCCGGCAAGCAACACCAGCATGGCCGCCACGGTCTTGAGTTCGGCCGTCATCGACCCATCGCCTTCGCGGAATTCTGTACCAGAACGCCCACTGTTCACTGTGCTCCCTCCCCGTCGAGTAGCCGCTGCACCAGCCAGATGGCATCCACCTCGCTGATCAGCGGGCCCCATGGCGGCATCGCGGTACCCGGCCGCCCATCCAGAATCGTCCTCACCAGCAAGCCCGCAGGCTTGCCGGCCAGGCTGTCGGGCAGCAGCGCCGGTCCGAGCCCCCCGCGCAAGGTCAGCCCGTGGCATGAACCACAATCCTGCTGCAGCAGGTGAAGCAGTTCACGCTGGCGCGTCTCCCCCGGTTGCCCGAGCGCCGCGAGCACCCAGCCACTAAGCACCAGCAGAGTGATCCAGCGCGACATCGGGCACCTCCCCAGTAGGCTGAAACCAATCCAGTTCACCGGCCAGCGCGACGGTACGCCCGATGATGATCAACAGCGGCGAGTCCAGACCGAGCTGCCGGACACGGTCCGCCAGCGTCAACAGGTCGCCAAACACACGGCGCTGCCATGGCGTCGTGCCGTCCTGTACCGCCAATGCCGGTGTGGCCGGGTCGAGTCCCGCCTTCACCAGCTTCGAGCAGATCCGCTCGAGGTTGGACTTGCCCATGTAGATGACCAGCGTGGCATCCGGGTCGGCGAGGGCCTGCCAGTCCAGATCGATCGGCTCGTCGTTGCGAAAATGTCCGGTGACCAGGCGCACGCCTCGGCTGACGCCACGGTGGGTCAGCGGAACCCCGGCATAGGCACTGCAGGCCGCCGCTGCGGTGACCCCGGGCACGATCTCGAATTCGATCCCCTGTCGGCGCAGATGCAGCGCCTCTTCGCTGCCACGGCCGAAGATCAGCGGGTCTCCGCCCTTCAGGCGCACGACCATGCGCCGATGCCTTGCCAGGCCGGTCAGCAGCTCGTTGATCTCCTCCTGCGGCATACTGTGGTGCCCCGCCGATTTGCCGACGCTGATGCGCGACACACCTGCCGGGATCAGGTCGAGAACCGCCGCGGAGATCAGACGGTCGTAGACGACGACATCCGCCTGCTGCATCAGTCGCAGCGCCTTGACGGTCAACAGGTCCGGATCACCCGGCCCCGCACCTACCAGATAGACCTTGGCTTCTTGTTGCATCTCTCGTCCCAGCATCTTCGGGGGTTGATCGCGAGTTGCGGGGCGCACCCCGCAACTTACCGGACATCAGTAGATGTCGTGCATGGTGTTGTAGACGTTGAACTTGCCGGTCGGCGTGATCAGCCGCTCGTCCTTGATCACCGTCTTCAGCTTGCGCGTGTTGTCGTCGAGCACGACGATTGCAGACTTTTGCTCCTTGCCGTTCCACACCGAGAACCAGACCTCGTCACCGGCCTTGTTGTACTCGGGCTGCACGACGCGTTTGGGACCCTCGCCCAGCTCGGCCCACTCGGCGATCGGCAGAACCTCAAAACCCTTGCCGAGGTTGTCGATGTCGAACACCGCCACCGACTGGCTGATCGGCTCGGCCGGGTTCAGCGCAGTATCCACATACAGGTTCTTCGATTTCGGATGGGTCTTTATGAACAGCGAGCCACCGCCCTGGCCATTGATCGACTGCACCATCTTCCAGGCGTTGTCGGGATGACCCTGCGGATCGGTCCCGATCATCGCGATGCTCTGGTCACCCAGGTGACTGGTCGCCCACACCGGACCGAATTCGGGATGATTGAAGTTGGCACCGCGGCCGGGGTGCGGGATCTGGCCGACATCGATCAGCGCGGCCAGCTTATCCTCCTTGGAATCGACCACTGCAATCTTGTTGGACTTGTTGGCAGCCGTCAGGAAATAACGCAGCGTCGAGTCCCAGCCACCATCGTGCAGGAAGCGAGCGGCCTCGATCTCGGTCACCTTGAGGTTTTTCAGGTCCTCATAGTTGACCATCAGGATCTTGCCGGTCTCCTTGACGTTGACGATGAACTCCGGGTGCTCGTGCGAGGCCACGATCGCCGCCACACGCGGCTCCGGGTGGAACTCCTGGGTATCGACCGTCATGCCGCGGGTGCCGACCACCTTCAATGGCTCGAGGGTCTCGCCATCCATGATCACAAACTGTGGCGGCCAGTAGGTACCGGCGATCGCGTACTTGTCTTCCCATCCCTTGAACTTCGATGTCTCGACCGAGCGCGCCTCCATGCCGACCTTGATCTCGGCAACGGTTTCCGGCTTCTCCATCCACAGGTCGATCATATTGACTCTGGCATCGCGCCCGATCACGAACAGGTAACGGCCGGAAGCAGAAAGCCGCGAAATATGCACTGCATAACCCGTCTTGATGACACTGACGATCTCTTTTGAGCCACCGTCGATCAATGCCACCTGACCGCTGTCACGCAGGGTCACCGAGAACAGGTCCTCCAGATTGAGATCGTTCATCTGCTTGGTCGGCCGCTTGTCCGGCGGGATCACGAGTTTCCACGAGGCCTTCATCTCGTTCATCCCATACTCGGGTGGCTGTGGCGGCTCGTGCTGCAGATAACGCGCCATCATGTCTACATCGGCATCGTTGAGTTCGCCGGAGGACCCCCAGTTCGGCATCCCCAGCGGGGAGCCATAGGTAATGAAGGCCTTGAGGTATTCGGTGCCGCGGGTGCCGGTGATGTCGGTGGTCAACGGCTTGCCGGTTGCACCCTTGCGTAGCACCCCGTGGCAACCGGCGCAGCGCTCGAAAAAGATCTGCTTCGCGCGCGCGAATTCGTCGGCGGTCATCGATGGACCTTCGCCCCCGATCAGATCCTTGGTCACAGCGGGGTCCATGGCGACCGGTGCGCCCTGGTACTTCATGTCCTCGGCCGGCGTGCCGGGGTGCCCGCTGGTGGCCGCACCGGCTACCCCCATGGCCAGCATCAGGGCAGACAGTGCAAACGCACCGCCAATGATGTTTCGGCTAGTCATCAGAAATTTCTCCTTCTCAGCTCAGGGCGTCGATACGGATGAACGATGTCGCGGCAGGGGTAATGCTAGGTGGGGGGGGACCGTCCACCTTGATGAAAATCAATTGGTGCAAAAAGCGCCGGATCAGTTGATTTGAGTCAATGCGGCTTCCGTCGCGCGAGGCGCGCCTTCACCTCGGCCTTCTTGCGCCGCTCGACCAGCGGCGGGCAGCGTCGATCGTTCCAGTAAGTGACCTGGCAGTCCAGGCAGTAGTGGCATTCGGTCTCCACGATCTCACCAGTCGGGCGTATCGCCTGTACCTCGCACTCGCGCGCACAGGTCTGACAGGGACGCCCGCACTCCTTGCGCCGGCGCAGCCAGTCGAAGATTCGAAAACGCGAGGGAAAGGTGAGCGCGGCACCCAATGGACAGAGATAGCGACAAAAGGCCTTGCGTATGAACAGGCCGGTCAGTAGCAGCGCCGCCGCATAGGCGATAAAAGGCCAGTTGCGGATAAAGCGCAGCGAGAACACCGTCTTGAACGGCTCCACCTCGGCGAACAGCTCGGCAGTGGCCAGCGACTGCAGCGAGAGACCGAACAGGCCGATCAGCAAGACATATTTCAGTGCGAGCAAGCGCTCATGCACCACGGTCGGCAGTTCCCAAGCCTTGATTCCCAGGTGCTGACCAACACGGAACAGCAGTTCCTGCAAGGCACCGAACGGACACAGCCAGCCGCAGTAAACACCCCGTCCCCATAGCAGCATGGTGACAGCGACGAAGCACCATAGAAGGAACATCATCGGATCGATCAGAAAACTCTCCCACTGAAAACCGCCGAGCAGGGAACCCACGAAGGTCAGCACGTTCACCACCGACAACTGCGCATGGCCATAGACGCCGATAAACAGCAGCGTGAACAGCAGGTACGCGGTACGCACGCGGACCAGGAACGTCGGGTGGCGCGCCAACCAGTCCTGGAAAAGCAGGATCAGCAGCAAGGCCAGCAGGCCAACGCCCAGGATTGCGATCTGCCACTGCCGCTCGGCCCACAGCATGAGCCAAAGCGGTTCAGGCGGTTCGAAGCGGCGAGACTTCCCTTCGTGCACCAATAGCCCCCGGGCAAGCGCCACCTTACGCAAGCTCTCGCTGATCGAGCGATTTAGCACCATCGCCGTGATAGTCGCACCGCTGATCCCGTCGATTACCTGCCGCCCGGGCGCCGGCTGGCCGTCAATACGGACCTCATCGGCAATGCGCAGCCCCACATACTGTCCGACATACTCCACCAGGTCATCCTCTGAGATGCCGACCACCAGGATCGGCTCCTCGTGGGCCACGATGCGCACGCCCCGGACCTCGCCGGCGGTATCGAATCCGACCAGTGCATTGATCGGCCTGCCCGAGTAAGCGGGGATCGGCGCGATGTCCGAGGTCAGTAGGGCATAGCCCACAATGTCGTTCGCGCCGTACAGAATTGCCGCAGGAGGGTCACCATCGCTGGTGCCGACCCGCTGCAGCCCCGGGAACATCGCACGCAGTTCTTCGGCCAAGTCCGCCGGCACCTGTGCAGCCGAAAGATGGGGCAACAGGCATCCGAGCAACAGCACGAACGCCAACGCAAGCCAGCGGCGCTCGATGCGGAACCTCTCGGGTCGTTTCATTGGGGAAAAATGCTAAATCGCAACTGCACCCGCCTTGACCATAGTCAAGCTGTGCCCTCAGGACATCGACCCGACGGCCGCGGGACGGGCGGCTGGGTAATCATTCGTCTCAAAGGCGGCAGAAGCGCGGACAGGACTTGCGGGCGGGGCGCAGCAGGTCCGTTCGGAACCGTGGCCTAATTGCAGGTATCCCAGGACGACGAAAGAGCACCGCCGAATCGCTTCAGCCTACTGCTTTCGCCCAAGCTGCCCGAAAATGGTGCGGGCACGCGGTTCAGCGGTGGAGTTCACAAAACCTCGCAAGGACAGCCTGCAGGTGCGTGGCCGCCGACTCACCGTGCTTGTCGCGGCCGCGCTCACCCTCTAGTGCAGAAAAATGGTCGTCGAGTTCTTGAATCAGGTCCGACAAGGAGTTTTCTCTGACACATTCGTCCAGGCGTTCGACTTGGCTTTGTCTCCAATCAAGGAATTCCTGATTCGGCGGCGCGCCGCTGTAACCGGAGGCAAGCAGGTCCCATCGCCACATCCGCAGGCGGCTATCCACAAACCCGGCCACAAACGCCAGTCTCGCGGGCGAACCGAATGCGAGATACTCGGTGACAGTCACGAAGAAACCCGGCTGAGACTCATCCCCGGAATCGACATCCTCTAGCCTGCTGTAAACGGGTTCATCACTCGATGCCGCCATTGGCGCTATCGTCGCTACCGCGCCTGATGGGTCGTCGGCACAATCCCACCCCCAGGACTCGAGTTTTTGAATGAACCCTGTGGCCTTCGTGACGCAGTAGTCGCCATCCTCCTGTGCCTCCCACAAGGTCCGGTCCAAGACGTTCTCCGTCGGCTTCCTGTAGACCACCATGCAGGGCGCGACGGCTGGCGCCTCGGGGTATACAACATCAACCTGCCTTACCAGGTCGGCATGCCTGCACACCCATGAACTTGCAAGGCCTTGCGACGATACTGCAAGGCTCATGAACGTGAAAAGGCACAGGCTTGTCTTGAGGTGTGTCACGATGTACTCCGAAACTCCATTGGCACATTGATGGCTTCGCGCAGTGGCAGATTATGCCGCAGATGCGCGGAACTGATGCATCCGGGTCGACCACCGTGTCGGGGGCGCCCCGCCTCACCGGCATAATAACGGTCTGGACTGATCCAGCGCACAGCTGCAGCCTCAACAGTATTCCGTCACCAGCGGATTGCTGGCGGAACCCCACGACCGCGACGACCATCTACGCCCGCAAGCTGCGGACGCGGTGATTATGCCGTTCAGCGGGCCGATTGCCACGCAGAGCCGTCATCGGCGACTAGCAATCAGTGTTTCGGGGTCATTTCTGCGCACGTGCACCCAATCTGGCCTGAAACTGTTAATACTCTGACCGACCCACCCTCGCCTTACCGCCTTTCCAGGACGCACCAATGCACCGACGCAGGCGTTCGGCAACGATCCGCCCTATCGCGCAGAGCACGTCGCAAGCGAGTCTCGGTTCGGCCGTCATGAAGTCGTGGAAAGCAGACTCCGGAAGGCGCAGCAGGACCGATTTTCCGCGTGACCAGATGCTAGCGGTTCTGGCGCCGCCATCGAGAAAGGCGATTTCGCCGACGACCGAACCGGGGCTTCTGGTCACCAGGGCCGTCAAGGTCATGCCATCGGATTGGGGGATCGAGACCTCGAACTTGCCCTCAACCAGGAAGTAGAGATCATTGCTGGCGTCGTCCCTTTGGAGCAACACTTCGCCGTTGCCGAGTTCCATCACCTGCGCCCCTGCCAGCAGGCGTTTCCAGCAGTCGTCGTCCCAATCGGGCAGGTTCAGGCAGTCTTCATGTCCGGCCCGGGCATGCACCACACGGACCAGGGTATGGATCAGTTCATCCTTTGGTTTCATCGTCTCATACGCCCGCCAATACCTGATGCCAAAAAGGTAACGTGAGGAACGATAGCGGCACGCCGAGGCCCACCAGTAGCGTTGCCAGCGGTGGGTCCAGGTCGTTGTCCATGGCGACAATTGCCGCGCTGATCATCGGGGCCATGGCTGCCTCAAATATCGTTACCTGTATCACCGGCCCGCCGACACCGAGCAACCCAACATACAGACCGAGAATGATCAGCGGGCCGAACACGAGATTATACGAAAGTGCGAGTGCCAGGGGACGCACCTTGCCTGTGACGTCCGACAGGCGCAACTGAAAGCCGACGGAAACGAGCGCGAGGGGTGCAACTGTCGCTGCCAACCGGATGAGCAGCGTGTCCAGCCATTCCGGGTAGGTGACAGGAAGCAACAGTACGGCGGCAATTGTGGCAATAAAGGGTGGGAACGCCACAATCCTGTGGGCGATGTCTCTGAGGTTTGGCCTTGGCCCGTCCGCAAAGAGGCGCGCCACGGTGATTCCCAGGATTGAAAGAACGATGAAGGACCCCAGCTGGTCGACGACGATCCCGACGCTCATCCAACGGGCACCGTAGAACGCCTCGATCATGGGAATACCGATGAACGAGGTGTTGGCGAGCGCGCCCACGAGAATCACGCAACCGGTCGTATGACGCGGAAATTTCATTATCCGACACAAAGGCCACAGGATGGCGGCGCCGACTACAAACATAACCCAAGGCATGAGGGCGGCGTAAAGCAGTGCTGGCTGGATCTCGACCTTGTTCAGATAGCCAAGCGCCATCGCCGGCAGGCCGATGTTGATAATGAAGGCGTTTAGCGCAGCGGAGGTATTTTCGGGAAGCCGTCCCATGCCGCGCAGCACGATGCCCACTGCAAAGCAGAACAGGAGCAATATGATGTTGCCCATCGCCGCCCCCCAATTCACTCTGGATAAATGAGAGTTAAGGCGCGCCGGGAGGTTAATGCAAATCAAATAAAGACATCCCGCCAGAACGGTTTCAAGGAAGAACCTCTTTAATGAGGTATTTTGCTGCGAGCCCAGCTCACCGCTCGACCCGGGGTGGAAATTCGGCGACGACGGGCCACAGCACAGAAACGAAATAACGGACCTTCAGATTGAGTTTTTATGCGTTCAGCGGTCGGCCATCAAGATTATTGATGTACTTGCGTCGCCGAACAGAAAATACTAATCGGGAATTTCGTTGAAGTTATCGGGGCGGTGTCTATCTGGGGCGGTGTCTATCTTTGGATAAATGACCGACCATGATCGCTGCCAATCGGCTCGAATCCATCAATCTCGAAGGGACGGATGATGATCCGTCGAAGGAGCAGTTGGCCATGCAAGAAAAACTTGCGGTTCAGCTAGAACTCGCTGAACAGGCAATTTCGCGTGCCTGGGAGCGCGGTGACGAACTCGAGAAGGCCACGCTTAGGATTGCGCATGGCGTCGTTATGGATGTTCAGATACGACGCGAGTGGCAGGACGCCAGTAAAAGACGTGAACAGCGTGCGGCTTCGTCGATAACTGGCGGAACGGCGAGGCTAATGCGGTCGGATCGACTGCCATCCTGAATCAGACGTCAGCCAGATCCGCAGATGGATCCATGACGAGGCGGCCTGCTCCGATCAAGTACGACGCTCGATTTGCTGTCGCACCAAGCCCCATTCGCGTTACGTCAATCAAAGACAATGGTGCGTTTGCGGTCCACCAGGATACGCCGATTGAGATAGAGATCGACGGCGCGGGCCAACACCACCATCTCGAGGTCGCGGCCGCGCTTTTTCAGTTGCTCGACAGTCTTTCGGTGATTCACGTAAGCTACGTCTTGCGCAATGATCGGACCCTCGTCCAGATTCTCGGTCACGAAATGACTGGTCGCGCCGATCAGCTTGACCCCCCTCTCGTGGGCCTGTTTGTAGGGCTGCGCCCCGGCGAATGCAGGCAGCATCGAGTGGTGGATGTTGATGATCCGGTCACGATACGGCGTGATTACCTGTGCGCTGAGGATCTGCATATAGCGCGCCAACACCACCAGCTCGATCGCGTGCCGCTGAAGCAGCTCGAGTTCCAGGCGCTCCTGAGCGGACTTGTTCTCCTTGCTAATCGGCACATGCTGGAACTCGATGCCGAACCGCTCCGCCTCTGCCTGCAGGTACGGCTGGTTGCTAATGATCAACGGGATGGTGGCGTTCCAAAGGCGGGCAATGCAATGCATCACCAGGGTATAGAGATGCCCCATCTCCTTGGTTACATAGACCGCTATCCTGACTGGATCGGCAGAAAAATGCAGTCTCCACTGCATGTCGAATGGTTCGGCCAGCTTGTCGCGGAAATTCTCCTCGATCCTCTCACGCGGGACATTCGGCGGGTCCATCTTCCATTCCAGCCGGGCGAACAGATGATTCTGATCGGTATCCACATACTGGCGGTGTTCGACGATGTCTGTGCCCAGCTCGTAAACGAACTGGGTCATACTTGCCGCGACACCCCGCTGCAGCGGACACGAAACCAAGGCGATGACCGAGTTTTGGCTGTCATGTGTATCGATGTCTGCCATCATTCCCCCTCCCGATGGTCGGTGGTCAGGATTTCTTCCGGCGAGGCGTGGTTCCAAGTGTTGGCGATCCACTAGACCGCTTGCGCAATGTTGCCGGATGTTTGCGCAGCAGCCGGCAATGAGCGGAGTATAGGCAGTGCGGGGGGTTTTTCCGGGTTGTGGCGTCTTTAGCCAGATATCGAGCTGTAATCGTTTCGCAAACCGGTGCGATGTTCAGTCGAACAATCGCCGCGTATCCTGTCAAAGAAACCACGACGGCTCGCCGCTTACCACCTCCGTAAGCCCATCGTCCACAGGCCGGTGTTTCGCAGGCTGCGACCGATGGCGGTAAGGCGGACCGGGAACAGCGGAGTTGGTATCGTAGCAGCAGAAGGTCGCAGCCATGACGCGACGGGGGGCAGTCAGTTGCAGCGTATCAACAATGACAATCCGCCGGTTGGCGATGTATGTCAAGGGGATCTCGAAAAATGTCGTCCATGGCATTCTTCTGCACGGAAAAGCGAAAAATGCGGTTTTCGCTTTCCTTCATTTTCAATCACTTGTCGTGATTGAAAATGGCGACACATCCCTGTGCCGCGCGGCCACCTCGATTTTTCGAGGCGCCCTTAAATTAGGCGGAGGCCGCATCCGGACCGTGATCCAGAATGACACGATAGGAGACTTCATTGGCGAATCACCCTCCCTGGACCCATGCATTCCGGGGCGTGCGCGTTTTGGCGGCGGCCGTCGCCCTGCTCACCTTCACGGGCTGTGCCTCGTTGCCGGACAATGTCGAAAGACCGCTTTCGAATGCCTATACCGACACGGACGACACCCGCCTTGCCCAAGCACGCCGCGGGCACGAGAACGGGCGCGAGCGGGCTGGCGAGTCGGGCTTTCTGTTGCTCGGAGACGGGCTGGATGCTTTCACCGCCCGCGCGGTTCTGGCCGATGCGGCCGAGCGTAGCATCGATGCCCAGTACTACCTGCTGCATGGCGACATTACCGGCAAGCTGTTCGTCGATAGGCTGATCAGGGCAGCAGACCGGGGGGTGCGGGTGCGCCTGCTGGTGGATGACATGGACCTGGGCGGCAAGACCCTCGGGGCAGCGCTGCTGGACAGTCATCCGAATATCGAGGTGCGCCTGTTCAATCCGTTTATCCGGAACTCGAACCGGACCGCGCAGCTGCTGACCGGCTTCGGGTCAGTGACCCGGCGCATGCACAACAAGTCCTTCACGGTGGACAACCAGGCGGCCATCATCGGTGGGCGCAATATCGGTGACGAGTACTTCGGTGCCGACCGGGAGATTGACTTCACTGATGTGGACGTCCTGCTCATTGGTCCTGTCGTTCAGGAGGTATCGACGTCGTTCGACGGCTACTGGAACAGCGAGCTGGCCTATCCCGCGACAGCGCTGCTCGGGAGGAAACCAAGCGACGAGGAATACCGTAACGGCCGCGACAAGCTCAGCGCTTTCGTCGCCGGACAAGCCGACTCGGCCTATCAGCAGGCACTGATAAATTCGGATCTGGCAAACAAGCTCAGGGCCAACGCAGTACGATTTGATTGGGGCCCGGCACATATCGTTCAAGACGAGCCGGAAAAGATCCTCGTCGACAACTCCGCGACTGCCTATCATCTGGCGCCACAACTCAGCCCTTATTTTCGCAACGTCAAGGACGAGCTGTATATCTTCTCGCCTTATTTCGTTCCCGGGGAAGCCGGCACGGCCATCCTAGGCGAGCTCGCCGAATCCGGTGTCCGGGTGCGCGTTGTCACCAATTCCCTGTCCTCAACGGACGTGCCCGTGGTCCATTCCGGATACGCCAAGTACCGCAAGAGTCTCCTGCGCGCCGGGGTCGAGCTACACGAGATGAAATCCAGGCCCGACAAGATCCAAAGGCAATGGCAGTCGCGCCGCCATGCATCGGCTCAGGCAAGCCTCCATTCCAAGGCCTTCCTGTTCGATCGCGAGCATATCTTCATCGGCTCACTCAACCTGGACCCCAGATCGATACACGAGAACACCGAGATCGGCGTCGTGCTGACATCGCCAGAGCTCGCCGGGCGCATCGGACCGGCACTCGACGATGCACTAGATCGGATTGCATTCCGGCTGGTGCTCGGCACTGACCAGCACGGGCACGAGAGGATCGAGTGGCACGAAGCCGAAACGGGTAAGACTTACTACGCCGACCCCGATACCGGATATTGGGAACGGTTTTGGATCGGCCTCATGGGCCTGATTCCATTGGAGTCGCAGCTTTGAGTCACTTGAGAACTCGAACCTGCGACCGTCCGATTGGTTATTCCCGATCCACTGCAGTTTCGGCCGTTCGACTGCCGCAACAGCCCCGTTGGCGATCGTCCCTCGCTTGCTTGCGAAATTCTACCTCCTAGGCCTTTCAGCCCGATGTCCCTGAAAAAGCTCGCCCGCCGGTTACCGAGTCCGATCTATCGGATGCTGCAGCGTCTGCAGCAGAGACTCCACCGGCCACATCAAGCACCGACCGCCATCGCAAACCCGGGGCCTTTGCTGACCGATGTGGTGCCGCGCCTCGCGACGATCCCCGGCTGGTTCAACATCGATGACCTCGCCCATTTCACGCTGGTGCTAAAGACGCAGACGAGCAGTGGCGTGCATGGCGACCTGCTGGAGATTGGGTGCTATCACGGCCGCTCGGCCGCAGTGCTCGCCCTGCAACTGCAGGCCGGCGAGCGGCTGTTCCTGGCCGATGCCTTCGACCTCCCCTTGAGCGACCCCTATGGCGACACGGCTACGCCGGAGAAGGTGTGGCGAAACCTGGCAGCGGCGGTGCCGACCCTGGCACGCGAACGCGTCTTCATCCAACGCGCCTACAGCAGCGAGCTTACATTGCCGCCAGACCTGAAGGTGCGCTTCGCCCACGTCGACGGGGGCCACGACGCAGCCACTGTGCGCACGGACCTGACGCTGTGTGCCGAACGACTGGTGCCGGGCGGTGTAATGGTCATCGACGACTATGCGCACCCGCACTATCCGGGGGTCGCCGAGGCCGTGCGGGAGTTTCTCGACCAGCAGCCCTCATACTACGTTCTCGCCGACCTCAACCGGGCCGGCGCGCTCGGACGAAAGCTGTACCTGGCAAGGGCCAGGGACGCTACCTAACCTGCATGTTGCATCATTCGGTCATGGGCCTCCAGGTCAACCCGACCTGGAGGGTGCGAATCTTTCTGTTGCATGGGTTTCCGGGGGATACGCTTCATCACCGGCCGATGATCTATCCGGGCCCGCGCTCGTCCGGGCATGATCATCCCGGATTCCGGTGCAACATGCAGGCTGATGGTCCGGAATCCGTGGACCTGTGACCTCGGTCAAAGATTGCTGCTGCCGATCGAACTTCGCATCCCGGGGAAGGTTCGTACTGGCACACAGGAAAAACTGGAGAAAGCAGTATGGGAGACGATCACCTGGTCAGGCAGGGCCTCGGGAGTGTCGGTCTGATGGAATCCGCCCGCAACGCCATGGCATTGTTGTTTACGTTCATGTTTCTGATCTTTGCAGTTTTTCTGACGGTACTTGCGGGCCTGAGGTTCATGGAGGTATTCAGCTCACAGCAAGAGGTGGTTGAGACCTTGATAAAGGCCATCAACCTCGGAATCATCGGGCTGGCCATTTTCGAACTGGCGGTGAGCATCCATCGAGAACACCTTGGCCGCCATCATCACGAGGATTTCTTCTGCCTGTTGCGCCGAGGGGTTGCGCGTTTTGTCGGTATGGTCTGCATCGCCCTTGTCATGGAAGGGCTGATCATGGCAATCAAATACAGCCAACTCGATCTGGCAGGCAATCTCGATTATGCGGTCGCGATCATCATCAGCGCGGCAGCACTGCTGGCGGCATTGGGGCTTTTCCTGAAGCTCAGCGACCCTGCGCCATCAGCAGCGCCCCTACCCTCGCCGCGCTGCCCGCAACTCAGCGAATCCCGAGTCGCCTGACCCTGCTGACCGCGGGGGGGTGGACAATGCATGCGCGATAGGGAGGAGACCAGCCGGACCCGGAAGAGCACCGATAAGGAACTTGATCCGGCGCCCGCCCAGAGCGGCGCGGACAGCAACTTTCGAATAAACCGAACTTAGGACGAATGGCACTCACTTGGGAGCGCAAGCGACAAGTTGGTCTGGTGATTCCGATGATTTCTTGCGCAAAACGCCATGAACACGTCGCTGTAGGCTGGACGGCGGCGTCCATTCCGCCGACGCTTTCTCCACAAACGGCCGGTATCAGCGCAAGTAAGTGCCATTGACCTTAGGACTGCGTGCGGCGCAGCACGATGGGGTCGACCCAGCCGGTGGTGACCCACCACCGGCTCTTGCACCAGCCCCCTGATGATCGAGTCCAGGTCGATGTTCGGCGGCGCCCTGGTGGCCCGATCGACAACACAAGCGGGTACCGTCAAGGCCTCACCCCGACGATCGCCGCCGCCTGGTTCCGACGCAGATCCGGCAGAAACACCGCTAGCAGGCCGATCAGCGGCAGGAAGGCGCACAAGCGGTAGACCGTCTCGATACCCCAATGATCGGCCAGTTGCCCCATCAGGGCGGCGCCGACCCCGGCCAGTCCGAACGCCAGCCCAAAGAACAACCCGGAGATCGTGCCAATCTTGCCCGGCACCAACTCCTGGGCATAGACCACCATTGCGGGGAACGCCGAAGCGAGCATGAAGCCGATGATCAGAGTCAACACTGCAGAGGTGCCCAGGCCGACGTATGGCAACGCCAGCGTGAACGGTGCAACACCGAGGATAGACAACCAGATCACCTGCTTGCGCCCGATACGATCGCCGATCGGCCCGCCCAGCAGGGTGCCGGCTGCGACTGCGAACAAGAAGTAGAACAGATGATACTGCGCGGTGCGTGTATCGATGCCATAGTGTTCTATCAGGTAGAAGATCAGATAGCTGCTGATACTGGCCAGATAGAAGAACTTGGAGAACATCAGTGCCAGCAGCACGCCGAGCGTCCCCATGACGCGACCACGTGGCAGCGTGTGGCCGACGGCCGCACTCGCCGGCTTTGGTTTTCGATGCTGGTTGCGGTACCAGACACCAACGCCGGCCAGCACAATCATCGCAAGCAGGGCGATCAGCGAGAACAGCGCAAGACTGCGCTGGCCATTGGGTAGCACGATCCACGCGGCGAGCAGCGGTCCGACTGCCGAGCCGGCATTGCCGCCGACCTGGAAGATCGACTGGGCCAGGCCGTGCTGTCCACCGGATGCCATTCGTGCGATCCGCGACGCTTCCGGGTGGAATACAGCCGAGCCGGAACCCACCAGCGCCGCTGCCAGCAAAAGCATCGGGAAAGTGTTTGCCAACGACAAGGCCAGCATGCCACTCAGCGTACAGCCCATTCCAAGCACCAGCGAGAACGGCTTGGGATGCCGGTCTGTGTAGAAACCGACCACCGGCTGCAACAATGACGCCGTGAATTGAAATGCCAAGGTAATCAGGCCGATCTGCGCGAAGGTAAGCCCGAGGCCGCTCTTGAAGAGTGGATAGCTTGCGATCATCAGCGACTGCATCGTGTCATTGAGAAAATGCGAGAAGCTGATCGCACCCAGCACACTGAAGACAGTCCGTTCGGTCATGTCGTACTCGCAAGAAGCTCAAGCCGGAGGGCCACCGGTTGGCTATGATGTTGCTGCTTCGCAAGATTGTCGAGGGTATTCCGGCTGGTTTTGGCCGGATAGATGACCTCGGCCAAGGTCGACTATCCCCCCAAGAAGCCAATCAGACGTCGGTGCGTTCGGCGATCTCCAGGGCGATTCACATCGTCGGTCAAATGCGGCGGGCGCGCCCTGCACCCGGGCGAACGACCGGTCACAAGAACGCTGACGGTCGGATTGTGCGGCGCAGTATTATTGACTCACCCCTGCAGGGGCGCTCGCGCAAACCGGGCATATGATCGCGGCGCCTGAGGGACCGCGTCGGTCGGCGGCCGTGCCATTGGCGACGAGCAACAGCATCAATGTTTGATTCGATCAAATCCGGATGGCCGAGGCACGTCGATGTCTTGCGATCCCACGGCGACAAGGCACACGGCTCGATGTACCTCAGCGTTGTCTTCGTTCAGCTCGCCGCCGCGATGGTTAACGGGAACGAAGAGGCGCTGAAGTAAACCAAGCCATCAAGCGGGACTCTCCGCAAGGGCCCCATCCTGGTCACAACTTCAGATGATGCGGCCCACTAGTTCGCTTGCGCGGGAAAGATCACCTTCCAATCGTTTTTCATATCGACCACCGTCCAGCCCTTCGCCTGAGCCTCGTCGAGGCCCTTGTCGAGCTTGCCGATATGGGACTTGCGGTCATAGGCCCACTCGCGTTCGCCATCGGTATGGTGAACATACAACGCGAAGCGCACACCTTCTCCGGCGGTGGTCCACTGCAGCATCTGCAGGTCCCCGTCGGAGTTCCCGAACGCGGCGATCGGGCGACGACCGATGTGCGCGTTGATACCGACCGGCTTGCCCTCCTTGTCATCGATGAAGTTGATCTCTGGCAGGCGGACCAGCACAGGCTTGCCATCATCCACTTGGAACTCGGTCTTGATGCTGCTGCCGACCACCTGCTCAGGTGGTATGCCATAGACCTCTTCGACCCATGGACGCATAAACTCGATGCCTCCGCCGGAAACGATGAAGGTCTTGAAGCCGTTGGCACGCAGGTAGCTCAGCAGTTCCTGCATCGGCTGATAGACCATCTCGGTATACGGCCGGTGGGTCGTCGGATGCTTCGCTGTGGCGATCCAGTCCTTTACGACCTGTTCGAACGCTTCGGTCGTCATGCCCGCGTGCGTGGCCATCACGATCTTGAGCACCGCCTTTTCGCCGCCCGCCATTGCGCCCTTCATGTCGCCTTTCAGAATCGACGCAAACGGCTCCTCGGTCGCCCACCCGGGGTTCGTGGCGGCGAGTTCCCTGACGCGATCCATTGCGAAGGACACCTGAAAGTAAATCGGCTGTTCGGCCCACAGCGTGCCGTCGTTGTCAAACGTCGCGATGCGCTCCGGCTCCGGTACGAAATCCGGAGAATCCTCGGTGGTCACCTTGTTGACGAATTCGATGATGGCGGACTTGGCCGCCCCATCATGCCAAGACGGCAGTGGTGCTGCAGCGTGGGCGACCACTGCCACCAACGCCAGGACCGCCACCATGAAGGCTGGCGCTGAATGCTTTGCGATCGATCCCATGTTCGTACTCCTTGCATTTACAAAGTGCGGCCCGCTCGAGGGGCGAACGTTGGCCCCTTCTGTAGGCGCCACTTAAACCGTTGCAACACGGTAATTCCATCGGGGAAACTACCATAGATGTGTGCGCGATCGATCATTCAGGGCCGATCGTATGACCGAATTTGCACGGCCAGCCTGCCCGCTACCGGCCGATCAGCGGCTGCTGCCCTCTTGGTGCACCCGGTTGCCCGAGGCACAGGCTGCGCTACGCAGCGTGCGCAGTCGTATCCATTTTGCCGTGCGCCATTTGCAGGCCGGGTGAAATCGGTCGGGTAGCCGGAACAACTGCCAACCAATAATGCGGACACTCTGCCATGAAGGTTTCGGATGAACTCTTGTCCACGACGCAGCTTTCCAGTCTTACGAACTAGTCTGCGATCGACCATTCACCGAGCGAGGCGTATCCTGGTCACCGGATCATCCTCGGAGTATTGGGCCATCCTCACGCTCTGCCTCTTTAGTTGTCGGTGTTTTCGCGCTGGTGGTCGGTGGATTGCCCTGCTCCTCTTTGTGGGCCCTCTATTGAGTGGCTGTGCCACCCCAAGGCTGCTGAGTTTTCACCTGGATATGCCTGCACAAACCCTGAGTACGATCGGTGCCAGTGCAACGCAGGATGGCAGGCAGCGGTTTCGAGAGATTTTTTGCGAATTGCTGCGGCAACGTGGGGCGCCGGCAGCCGAGTGCGAAAGCAGGCTGCTTCGACTCCGCGACGAACCGGACGCTTCGCCATCGAAGGAGACGCTTCCGGCCCTGGATCCCAGGCTCGTCGTGGTGGTGGTGCCCGGTTTGTTCGGGGAGTGCCTTTCCGGACTCATTGAGCCATTTCATCTCGCCACCAGAAATCTTTCCCACCGCGGTTACCGTATACACCAGTACCTGGTACCCGGCGTATCCGGGGGCGAAGCGAACGCGGCGCACATCGCCGAAAACTGGAGAGAACTGCAGTTTCAACCAGAAGACCGCATAGTGGTTCTCGCGCACTCAAAAGGCACGGTGGACATGTTGCGCTTTCTGGTCGATTTTCCTGAGAAGGCCGCGCAGATCACTGCGCTGGTGAGCGTCGCCGGGGCCGTGAACGGCTCACCGCTAGCGAGCTCGCTCGGGGCGCTATTCACCGAGTTGAGCAGAGAGATTCCCCGCATGATTTGCGACACCGGCGACCTCGGTGCCTTTGACAGCCTGAAGAGAAATAACCGCCTGACCTGGTTGGCCCAAAACTCTTTGCCGGATCGGGTACGTTACTATTCGGTCGCGGGTATCGCGGGACCAGGTAGGGTTTCCGCCGGTCTGCAGCCGAGCTACGAGCTGCTCGCCGACATCGATCCGCGTAACGACGGCATGCTGCTGTTCTACGACCAGGTCATACCGGGCGCCACGCTGCTGGGCTACGCGAATGCCGACCACTGGGCCATAGTCTATCCCGTTGCAGAGCTTCGGCCCGAACTCGCTAACTCACTGGCCACCCGCAATGACTACCCCCGGGAGGTGCTGCTGGAGGCCATACTGCTGTACCTTTCCGAAGATCTCGCCCGGCACCAATGAAGGCTCAGGAGAAAACTTGCGCAGGACTGGCCGTCGCCAATTCAATCGAGTGTAACACGGTCATCATCATCCCTTTCACAATTCGCACAACCCTCTACGAATTGTTATTGAACAGGGCCATCTCCGAGCAAACCTCGTCGACATTGATGGGCTTGGCCAGAACACTGTTCATGCCAGCGGCAAGATAACGCTCCCGTTCCCCCTTCAGCACCGCGGCGGTCAGCCCGATCACCAACAACTTTGAAACAGCTGGGTCATGGGCACTACGTATCCGCCGGGTAACCTCCAATCCATCCATTTTCGGCATGTGAACGTCCATCAAAACAGCATCGAAGGCCTGTTTGAATATCATGTCCAGCGCAATCATTCCGCTTTCTGCCTCACTGACGCTAAAACCCTCCTTTTCCAGCAGCAGCCTGGCCCCCAGCCTTGAGATGCGATCATCGTCCACAACCAGTACATTCGGCCCTTCCGTTACCTCGGAAACAGTTTGCAGTACACGCTCACCCACGTCCTTTTCCGCTTTTTTCAGCGGCAGTTCGAAATGGAAGCAACTCCCTTTCCCGGGAACGGACTCCAAACCTATGCGTCCCTGCATGAGCTCGACCAAGGATTTGGATACGGTGAGTCCCAGCCCTGTACCGGCATAGCGTTTCGAGAAGCCCCCGCTCAACTGGGTAAAGCGGTCGAAGATACGTTCGTTTCTGCGCAGGGGAAATTCCGGGGCCCGTATCCTGCACCGAAACCCTCAACAGGTAGCCCGTGCCTTCCTGCTCTTCGAGACTCACCCGACAGTTCACGCTGCCGCGTTCGGTGAATTTGATGGCGTTGCTGATAAGGTTGGCGATCACCTGGTAGACGCGGATCTTATCGCCACGTACCCAGCCATGCCCCTGCAACGCCTTTTCCATACGGAAACCGAGGCCCTTGGCCTGCGCCAATGGCTGAAAAAGGCTCGCGCAGTGAGCCAGCAACGCCGCCAGTGAGAAGTTGGTATCGGAAATTGTGATGTGGCCGGATTCGAACTTTGTCAGATCAAGAATGTCGTCGAGAATCTGGACGAGGGTCTCGGCCGACAGCAGAATGGCGTTGGCATACTTGGATTGGCGTGCATCGAGGTTTGTATCCTGCAGCACCTTGGTCATGGTGACCAACCCACTCAGGGGCGTGCGAATCTCATGGCTCATGTTGGCGAGGAATTCCGACTTGGCCCGGTTGGCACGATCCGCCTTGTCAATGGCCCGTTTTAGCCGGCTCTCGGCCTCTTTCTGCTGAGTGACATCCCGCCCTACCGCGTAAAAGCGTTTTTCCGACGAATCCACGCGCACCCGCCAGTCGATCCATTTGTACGAGCCGTCCTTGCAGCGATAGCGGTTTTCCACCAGAAGCAGCTGCTTCCCCCTACGGCTTCAGACAGGGCCAGCGCCGTCCTTGAGAGGTCGTCTTCATGGACAAAGGCGAGAAACGGCTTGCTGAGAAACTCCTCGTCGGAATACCCGAGCAAACGGCCAAAAGCGCTGTTGATTCGGGTGAAAAAACCCTCCAGATTGCCCATGCCAATCAGGTCAGGGGAGAGTTCGAAGATTTGCAGAGCTTCTTTATCAGTAGACATAGTGATAAATCAGGCTTCTCGTAACATGAAAGCGCCGATATTGATAGTATCCCCACTGGCCGGATGAGGAACAGCGAGCCTTGCCGCATGCAGAAGCAAGCGACCGGGGTGTCAGATCAAGCTTTCCCGTGGTGGACGAGCGGCAGGAGACTATCTCCGCCACATCGCTGGGTTTTTGCTCTAATCCAGATTATGGCGTACGCCACAGGAGCCCGTTCGAGTGCGCGGCGTAGGGGTTCGCCAATCAGGCGAGTAAGTCCACGGCACCAACCGCAAGCGTCTTCCTGTTGCTGCTCGGGCAGAGCGAGCATCTTTGAAGATCCCCGGCTCTGGCGAGGGATTGCTCGGTTGCCAAGCTTACCTTGCGAGCCCTAGCATGCGGGTGTCGAGATTATTGACCTGACCTGTCGCCCAAGAAACGGCATCGTCCCGATCTCGTCTCCGCTAGCTTGATCGTTTAAAGGAGTTCCTCATGCATCCTTATAAAATTCGCCTGCACAAGCGTTTCGGCACTGGCCTGGCGTCGTTATTCATCCTGCTTTCTGTCCTGACCATGATGCCGGCAAGCGTAGCGGCCGAAGGTGCAAAGGTCGTTTACCACGCCGACTTCGCCGACCCGCGCCGCTTCAGCGCCATGCTGACCAGCATCAACAATATGGTCACCTACTATCAGAACGAGCTGGTCGACTACGACGTGCGTATCGTATTCGTCGCGCACGGCATTCGTTTCCTGACCGACGACAAACTTGAGGGGACGCCCTTTGCCGAAGATGCGGAGATGGTCGAGCGCCGTCAAAACAACGCTGGTCGGCTGGATGCGTTGCGCTCTGTACAGGGCGTGAAGCTCGAACTATGCGACATCACCCGCTCGCAGGTAGGGCTTGAGCAAAACAAGTTGTACGAGGGCGTGACCTCGGTGCCTTCCGGAGTGGTGCGCATCGCGGAACTGCAGGACGAAGGCTTTGCTTATATAAAGATCGAGTGACGACCCTGCGCCACGCTGTCTTCGCCAACGGTTATTGCTCCGACAGCGATAGCCAACTCCGGAAAGCGGCCCATCGAATTTTCGGTACACGTGATCGTTGTCGATCCCTAGCGGCTCTTGGCACCGCGCGCCGACGGTGAAAGGGCTCGAGGAGATACATCAGCCTCGTCGGATCCTTCTTTCCTGTGCGGATATAGCGCCCCAGGGCGGTGACTACCGAAATGAGGAAAGGACTTCGTTCGCATCACGTCATCATCGAGAGATGCCGGACCGGATCGAGAAAGGTGAAGCCGATGTCGCGATTGTCTAGACCACGGGGGTCATACATGCAAAAGTAACGGGGTGCAAAGTCGACGGGGTTGCAATCCCGGCACCACTGAAGGGCATCTCCAATAATCCCGGGTGCGCAGATTGGGCGGCATAATTCGGGACATCAAGGCGAAGACCGCACGTAATAGCTGGCTATTGCGAAGGTCTTCAACGCAGAGAGCGCGGATTAGTCGTTCAAGATGCCTTCTATGGATTGTTAGAGGTGCCCTGAACAAAGAGGAAGAGGTGGGTTCGGAAAAGCTAGCATCGAGGAGCTGAAAATAGAGCCTTTGCCAAGCGCCAAATGACGGTGATCACGACAACAAACGAGCTGATCATATTTGAAACTGAATGATCGCACCCGAGTCCGTTTTCTTCGTCGCTAGTTTTTTCGCGCAATCAATTATAAGCAACACTTATTCAAGTGATAACCAGTTCCAGAGGAATTCCGATATGGTTACGAATGTTCGATTCAAGCTATCCAAGTCAACTTTCATCGCAGCGGTAGTGATGCTGGCCTTTATGGGCTCTGTTCAGGCAGAGGGAAAGCGCTGTGTGGCTGTTCATGTGCCCCAAGATGATCCCAAAGCATTAAAACAGGCAGTGAACATTGCTTCAAACCTGCCGAAACAACTAGGCGTTGATAATGTTACCGTCGAGGTCGTCGCGCAGGGTCCCGGTCTTTCCCTCTTGGCTGAGGGAAGCCCAGAGGCACAGCGCATTGAAAGCCTGATCACCGAGAGCGAGAACACAATGGGTGGCGGAGTAACCTTCAGTGCCTGTGCCGCCACGATAGCTGGAATTAAGAAAAAGACTGGAAAAGAGCCAGTTTTGCTCCAAGGTGTCGGAGTGGTGCATCCTGGAGCAGTCGTTCGGGTGATGGAGCTCCAAGAGCAGGGTTGCTCATACGTACGCATTTAGAAACACCGAAAAACCGCCTTGATACGGGCAGATGACGAACTCGGGCAAGTAACAATCCGCTTATTCAGTACGCTGTGTCAAAGCCCCGCTTCGGCGGGGTTTCTAACGTCTGCAAAGGAACGGAGCGGTGCCAAGCCGGGGTAAATGATCAGCTGTTCCTCGTTTGCCCGATTGGAGTTCCGGCTCCGCAACCCCGATCGCACTTCGATAGTGTGAGAACCGCCATACCCGCGATGATCATTCTTGCAATTGTCGGATCAATCATCACAGCTATCTTCGGTGGGTTGTTTGGTGGCATGGGGAGATGAATCAACGCGATTCTCTCCGAATGGTGAGTTCACGCGATTGATCGGCGGCGGTTTGCGCAAAGCGGTGGCACGCAGCTCGGAGAACGGCCGGTTGCGAGAGAAGGGACAGTCCGATCGTGCGGCGCAATAGGCTGGAGTCGACCAGAGACGCCTGTCGCAACTTCATATTCGGCACCAGCAAGCGGACTTTGAAACCTTGCTTGCTGCATCGTGAAGGGGGCGCGGGACTCGCGCGCGCTCTCAGCCCGGCGTGTACCAGATCGGTGAGCTGTAGGCGCGTTCCTGCAGTGTCGCAGGCACATCGGTAGGCAGCTCGACGCCATAGACCTTTGCGTCATAGGTGGTCCAGCGCGGCGTCGGGATCTCCAGCACGCGCACGTAATAGAAGGCACGTTGCTTCGCGTCGAATCCCGGATCCTCCCAGTATGCCGAGAGATAGGGCGCACCGATCGCGTTGGTGTAGGTCGCCTCCTTCACATTGACGGTGTTGCCCACCGGCGGCAACTTGCCGTTGCTTTGCGGCTTGCGGTTGTCCGACCAGGCCACGTCGTACACCGTCTCGTGCATCTTGCCAGCCGTGTCGATCCAGCCCTTTATGACCTGCACTCGGTCGAGGTTCGCGCCATCCGGATCGCGCAGCGCGCGGATCAGCAGGCTCGGCGCCTTGCCCGCAGGCGCGGCCTTCAGATCCCCGCCCATCGGCACGCCGCGCTCATAGCCATACTTGGCAAAGTCCGAACGTTCGAGGTCGGTCTTCTGATAGTCGAAGCCGGCGAAGACGCGCACGCGCAGCCGCGTGCCCGTGGTGGCGAAGACCTCCTTGCGCATCATCGCGTCCCACAGCGCCTCGCGAGTGTTCGCGTGCGCCCATACGCCGGCCAGGCCGGCGGCGCCGGTCTCGCGAGCCAGCCGCTGATCCTTGCGCGCGCGGCCCTCGGGCACGCGGCCGACGATGACTTCGTCGAAACGGATCGGGTCGGCCGTCGGCTCGAGCATGGCCACCTTGCCGAAGAAGTTGTCTTCGGAGGTCGTCGCCAGGCCGGTATGCATATCGGTCGAGCCGATCATGCCGAACTTGAAGGGGTTGACGCCGAGCTCGGCCTCATAGGCCAGGCCACGCTTGAGCGCCTCGCGCGAATACTCGCGCGGCAGCATGTCACGCTTGTGCGGCGCCGGTCCGAAGCTGCCCACGTCCCAGGTCTCGAAGTTGGCAAACTCGTCGTTGGGCGACAGCAGCGGATGGGACTCACCGTCGCCCTTGGGTTGGGTGGTCTCGTAGATCGGCTCCCAGCGCATGCGCCGCTCGGCGTAAGCGCGATCGAGCGGCTTCTTCGAGGTCAGCGTGATATCGTCGAACATCAGGCCGTTCGACAGGTTGCCGTTATGCGGGATGGCCAGCATCTTGCCGCCGGTCTTGTTCTCGTAGTCGGCCATCCATTTCCACAGATCCTCCGGGTCCCCCGTGTCGTAGTACGACAGTGGGATGATCTGGTCGGCCTGATCCTTGCCGTCGCGGAACAGCACGTTGCGGTGCAGATTGTTGCCGTCCGGGCCGGAGGTCCACTCGAAGCCGATGATCGCCGTGAAGCGGCCCGGCTCATTGTACTTCTCGGCCGTCGTGGTCATGTGCTGCCACGCGGTCGTGGCCATCTTGTCATCGCCCTTGAAGGGGTCCTGCAGGGCCTGCATCGCCGCGATCCAGGCATTGAACGCGTCGGTCTCCTTACCGGCCTTGATCATGTCGTGGATCTTCTTGCCCCAAGGGTTGGCGAGCACCGAGGGGTCGGACCTGGCGATGAGCGGTGCCAGACCGAGGTTCTCGGCGTGGTCGGCCACGACCAGGAAATCCAGCGGCCTCTTCAGCTTGACGCGCAGGCCGTGATTGGACTTGATTTCTTCGCCGCGCGCGAAGCGATAGGCCTCCTCGGGTCCGACGATTGCACCGACCATGCCCGCGTCGGCCGAGTACGAGGTGTGCAGGTGGGTGTCGCCGAAAAACACCTGGTTCGGGAAGTTCTGATCGGGGTACGGCGAGTACTTGACAGTCCGGTCGATCGGTCCTGGCATTTCGCTGGCGATTGCCCCCGAGGCCAGCAGCGAACAAGCGAGGGAAATAATCAGGTACTTGCGCCTCAAGTAAGGTCTCCCGGGTTCGGTGATGCTGCACTGTATTCATGGGTGCCGACGGAGTTTGCCATGTCGTCGACAGGCAAGTCAGCGGTACGCGGAGTGCACCAGATCAATCGTGCTATCGGCCCGGCCCAGGTCGAGCGTGGCGAAGCGCCTGCGGCAGCTGGTCAACTTCCACGAGGGCGTCCTACCCGTCATGGCGGCCGTTGCCTTGTCGACTCAGGCGCGGACCGGTCACATTGTCCGACATGTTGCGCAAGGTGGCCACTCCGCCCCCTCGCCGGTGGCACCCTGATATGGATGGATTCGCACATGAGCAATGGCCTGCCCAGACACGGATTTTCCAGGCACCTGCCGGTCTCACCGCTCAAGTTTTTGTTAACGGCGACGATTCTTATTGACAGTAGTGCACCGCAACAACGGTTGTGCGCAACGCGCATATCCAGCGATGTGAAGATGTTGTCATACCCATTCGCGCTGATGGCCCGAGCTGTATTGAGGTGGTTCCTGATGTCATACGTAACTCCCACTCCCGACACCTGGTTTCGGTTTTCGCTGTTCGCGGCTCAGATGATCGTGCCGGAGGACGAGGAACTGGAGTTCCTGGCGGCGAATGACTCCCCTTGCGGCACCCTGAAGAAGGGCGACATTGTTCGAGGACGATCGACGGCAATGTCCATGGAGCTGTTCAGCCACTGGCGGCCTATCCAGGACGCTCGCTGAAGTCCAATCCCCTGGCACGCCGGCTCATCTGATATCGCGATGATCTCCCGGCCTGCGACCAGCGCCCCGGAAGCGGTGCCGAAAGGCCTGCTGTCGGCCGGGCCACATCAGGCGAACAGCTGAGTTCAGCGGCTGCTTTCGGTTCTCCCAGACTATTCTTGATCTAAATCGACGTTCCGATCCAGCGCATGCGATTGAGCGGCAACCTGCTTTACCTCGAGGGCAGAAGACGGTCTGCTGCCGATTACCAACGGCCCCGAGACAACCGAGAGGCCGGTGAGAATGTCCTCGGTGATTCCGCCGGCCAAGGGACCCTGTCTCGGGTCATCAGTCGGATTGTGCAACGGCAACCGCACGATCGATGGCGCCACACCAGGCGGCCAGGCCGCCTGCGCAGTCTCTGGTTCATCAGCCGATAGCGTCAGACGAGCCAACAGGGCCCAGGCGAGGAGAGCGATCACTGCCAAGATCAAGAGCAGTAAGGCGACTTTGGCGCGGTCCGACAGCCCTGCAGCATGTTGCGGTGCGGAGTATTCCGCTTTCGCCAGCATCGATTGCCGCTCGACCGATTCCGCCGAGACGGGGGCAATCAGCCGGTAACCGCGCTTGGGAACCGTTGCAATATAAGTCGGATTGCGCACATCGTCTCGCAACGCCTCCCTCAACTCGGTTACGGTGCTGGTAACAGCGTCATCGCCGACCACACCGCCACGCCACACCTCCCGCTCGAGCTCCGCGCGCGCGACGACCTCGCCCGCGTGCGACGCCAGGTAGACCAAAACCTGCATCGCCAACGGCTCGAGGCGCTCGCTGCTGTTGTTCCGGCTGACTGTGCCTTCTCTGGGTGACACCCGCCAGCCGCCAACGTCAAAGATCTCACTGTCAAGAATATCCATGACCTGGCATGGCAGAAACCTCGCCGCGCCCCTGCGCAGACTGTCTCAAGCCCATCGTATCCCCATCAAGCGCTTGTAATTTAAAGATAATTCATCGTCGTATTTTCGCCGTACTCTGGCCGTCTTTCCGCCCGGACTTCTCTGGTCAACGCAGCTAGAAATTCACCATGGCAAAGCCAATCACCGTTTCGGAGGCGGGCTTTGGTCAGGGCGATTCCACCGACTGATACAGGAGAACGACCGTGAACCCACAGATCAAGCATCGATTATTCATCCTTGTGCTGCTAGTCATCCCGAGTCTCGCCGGACAGGCGGCAGCGGCCGACTGGCAGACACGTCGCCTACTGGAGCCATCGGCGACACAGCAGCATGCGGAAACACGGGGCAGTGTCTACATCTACGACGGTCTGCACGAAGACACAGTTGATCGCGCGCTGGACGGACAATTCGGGCGTATCCAAAACATGATGTTTGTCGGGGTGCGGCACACTACGGTTGCAGGCGACGAGTTTGCTGATGATGACTGTGACTGAGCAAAGTCACGCCGGCAGGGGGCTGCGGGCAATGCCCGTTTGCCTTCTAAGACGTCTCTTCCCGCCGTCTGTTGGACAGGCGGATGCCGGCCGCTTCGGGTGACCGCCTGCCTCCCTGCGAGTGACCACTGCCGAAAACTCCGCTGCTCGATCGTACAGAGGGATAGGCCGGGGTCTCCCCGCGCGCCGACCAGGCACCCAGGGCGGTGTGCCGACGGCGATCAGCACTTGGTCGAACCAGGCCGTGACGCTCTGATTTGACTTAAGATCAGAGCTCTTTCCGTTACAGAAGGAATCCGGATTATGCACGCAATCGTCGGTTTCACCCTGGTCCCCATCGATGCGGGCATCTCGGTCTCACCCTTTGTCTCGGCGATCGAGCGTGAACTGGAAGCATCGGGTCTGACCTTTGAGATCAACTGCAACAGCACGAATATCGAAGGGGAATGGGATCAAGTCTTCGCGACAATCAAACGCTGCCATGAGATCGTTCATGGTGAAGGGGCGCCCCGAATCCACACCTGCCTGCAAGTCGGCACACGCGTGGATCGCGAACAGCGTATGGCGGAGAAACTCGCCAGCGTCGCGCGCCTTGGCCAGGAACGTCGCTGATCCCGCTGAGACGATGCGAACTTCTGGCTCCGGACGCTGCTGGGCCATGCCATATGCCTGGTGCGCGATTGACCCACTGCTGCCGGTCGGACACGGGGATCCATGCTGACCAAACTGCTTTGTGTTCAGGAATACCTCACATCCGCAGATTGCTCGAAGTACTCGGACGTGAAACCGGTTCTCTATCTTGCCGTCTTTGACCGCCAGCGCTTCGACCTATGCCGGCTGGTCGTCCCACCGTTGTAGTGCCGCCATGCAAAAATCATTTCGGCATAGCCGCTGGAGATTGCTCACGAAACAGTATTCTTGGGCGGTCCCGGTTGCTGCAATAGCCTTCAACCGTCACTGCCTTCTGCATGTTGCTCTGGGACGGCGCGGCCCTCCGTTTCGGTTACGTGGTCAGCGCTGCCGTGGGTCAACACGACCTCGCGAATACGCCGCCTGGAGGCATCGTGGACGAGTATACCGATCCCGTCCAACGACAGGCTCTCCCCCTTCTCGGGAATGCGCGCCGTGTGGGTCAAGATCCAGCGATTCACCGTATCGGTCGGTTTGCCAGGCAGGTCCCTGTGAAAAAACTCTTCGACGACCCGAAGCTCTACGTCGCCACCAACGAGGATTCCGCCCTCGGAGAGGGTCGTATAGTGCTGCGGCGGCTCGTCGATCTCGTCATAGATCTCGCCCACGACTTCTTCGACGAGGTCCTCCAGGGTCACCACCCCTTCGATATAACCGGTCTCGTCCACCACGATAGCCATGTGTTGCTTGTGCTTGCGCAGCAAGGGCAGCAGATGGTCGATCTTCTGGTTGGATGGAACGAAGAGGGGCATGCGCCCGATATCCAGCGCGCAGGACTCCGTGCGGCCGGCGACCACCGCCTCAAGCAGGTCCCGGAGGAAGAGTACCTTCAATATCTCGTTGGAATTCTCGCCGTAGAGCGGGATGCGGGAATAGGGCTCCTGCAGCACTGTGGTGAGTATGTCGGCGAGGGTGCGGCGCCCATCCAGCGTGAATACGCGGCGCATCGGGGTCATGACGTCACCGGCGCGCAGATCGTTGAGGAAAAAGACCCGCTCGATCATCTCTCGTTCGTCGGCCTCTATCGTGCCCTCTTCCTCGCCGTGCTCCATCATGCTGATGAGTTCGGCCTCCGTGACCATCGGGTCGCCTTCCTTGCCGGCCATCCGCTGCACCCAGGTCGTGAATCTGTCGAAGACCCAGACCAATGGGTAGATCACCCGCATGAAACCGTACATCGGCGGTGCGATGGCGAGCGAGATGCGCTCGGAGTAGCGGGTCGCGAGGCTTTTCGGCGTGATCTCCCCGAACACCAAAACGAGGATCGTGAGCACGCCGACGGCAACGCCGGGCCCGATGTGACCCAGATGCTTGGTGGCGATGACCGTGGCGAGGGCCGAGGCGGCGATGTTGACTACATTGTTGCCGATCAGGATCGTGATCAGCATCCGCGCGGGATGGGACTTGAGGTAGTAGAGGGCAGTCGAACCGGCCCGCCCCTCTCGCTTCAAGGCCTCTGCCCTGGCAAGAGACAGGGACACAAGTGCCGTTTCCGAGCCGGAAAACAGCCCAGAAAGAAGCAGCAGGAAGACGAGTATCAGCAGGTCTTGCACGTTGCTGGAGGAACGATAGCGGACGCCTCGACGTTACGCTGATTAGCAGATTGCTTCATTGTAACCTAATTGTAATATTTTAACGGCTGCGTTTGAAGACAATCGCTGCAGCCACGCCATATCGCGCGCCTGCCCGCCGCACTCCCAAATCGGCTGTCGCAGCCGCGCAAGCACCTCTGGTCGCCCTGCTGCGGTCCGCCTCCCCCCTCCGGCTGAGGATAGACCGGCCGGCAGGGTCGGCTCTGGCGTCGCGCTGAAGCTACCGCAGGTGGGCGGATATGGACGCATTTGCGATCTGTCGATTCCCTGTTCCAGCCTGTGTTAGGGCCTGTTGACGCTAATCCGGAGCGTGTCGCCGGAGGCCATTTTTTCGCAGATCAAGGCGTAACGAGCGCTGTGTAGCAGGCTACATAAGCGAGGTGCAACACAGAGCTGTGGAAAAATGGCCCCGTCCCTTCGGGTTGCGCCCCAGAATGGGCCACTCGGTGTTACTCTTCGTTCATTTGGAATGACCAAACTTCACTCCTCGCGCCTTGATTGGCCCATTTTGGGGCAGCAACGACGCGATCCGGATTAGTGTTAACAGGCCCTAGCCTCGTCAGCGTTCGGCCATCACTGAGGATCACGGTGGATGAAAGATACGGCGGAAAGCGCGCGCGCGGTCACGCTGCACAACGGGGTTAGCATGCCCACCCTCGCCTTCGGCTGTGCGTTCGGCGACTGGGTGGGTACCACCGAGTTCCAGGGTTTCCTGCCCGAACAGGCCTGGCGGGCTGTCTCACTGGCCCTTGACAGCGGCTATCGGGCGTTCGACGGTGCCCGTGCCTACGGTACCGAGCGCATTGTGGGTACGCTCCTCGGCCAGCGCTTCGCCAGCGGCGAACTGACGCGTGACGAGCTGTTTATCACCACCAAGCTGGCGCACCCTGCCGCGCCGCCGCACATCAACATCTCGCACCGCCGCACCTGGGACGCAGACAAGGTCGACGACATCGCCCGGAAGGTCCGCGACGACATGGTCGATACCCTGGACGACCTGGGCCTCGGCTACGTGGACCTGCTGCTGATGCACTGGCCCGGCGTCTTCGAACAGCATACCAGCAGCGACCCCGACTTCCCACGCAAGGCCCGCGCCACCATCTGGCGGGCTTTCTGTGCGCTCGCCGACAAGGGCGCCGCGCGCGCCATCGGTGTGTCCAACTTCACCATCACCCATTTGCGTCAGCTCATGGAGGACATCCCAGAACCGGAGCGCCGGCCCACGGTCAATCAGATCGAGATCCATCCCTACTGCCGGGACCCCGATCTGGAATCTTTCTGTCGTGATCAGGGCATCGTAGTCACCGCATACGCCCCATTCGCCAGCGGCGCCTTCGGGATGTTGCAGGACCCCGCGCTGGCAACAATCGCCGAACGCCATGGCAAGACCTCGGGGCAGGTGGTGTTGCGCTGGCACGTGCAGAGCGGGCGCACCGCCCTGCCGAAGACTACGAAAGCGCAGCGCATGGCGGAGAACCGCGACATCTACGACTTCGAGCTCAGCGACGAAGAGATGCGAACCATCGACGCGCTCGGCGCCGCAGAGGCTCGCCGCACCTGCCCGGACCCTTCGACTGTCGCCTAGTGGGCCATGCGGGAAGTTCTGTAACACTCAGCCGATTCACGAGTCTCATCGACAAGGCACGTGAGCGCGGGACTAGCCCATGCTAATTCAAGCGATCGTAACGCCGGCGATGGGACTCGTGCACCGGCCCGCAGGGAGCCGCGCTGTTGGGCCAATGCCGTGTTGCACCCCTTGGAAAGGGCCTGCCATTCCCTTCGGCGTGCGCCTTGCCTTGGCCCAACAGCGCGGCTCTGAGCATTACAGAACTTCCCGCATGGCCCACTAGTGAGCCGTCCGGGCAAGCAGTGGCCGCGTCGGCAACCGGATGCTATCGATTTCACAAGGACGGAGCGGCGACCCTACCGCTCGGGCGAACATGAACTCCCCATGCAGGCTGTTGCGCTGGTCCTCATCCCACACATCGGCTGGTCGGTCTCATCGGTCGTGACCATCGCACCCAGCGGCCCACGGTGATGGCCGTCAATGGCAGCGCCGCGACTTCGGCAAAGTTGAGGCTGTTTGGATTGAATCCGACAATGCGCTCACCAGCGGCGCCGCGATGTCGCTAGTAAACTATGCTGGCTCGGACCCGAACTGACCGGCCGTGTCAGGAACGGTCGACACTTCCGCCACCTGGAGGAGGGCAGATATGATCTGACACCGTCAGTCAGATCTGCTCTGAGTTACTACAAACAGACAACGCGGCTATTGTGCTGAAATTCCGTTCTTTTCAAAGGTGCCCTGCTGATACTGAAGTAGAACCAGCGGGCCACTATGATTGCGGCCGCGATCGAACCAAAGAACTCAACGACGTTGAGACAGCCCGCAAGCGCCACCAGGCCGAAAAACACAATGAACAAAACCCCGCAGGTCGCCCATTTACACGCTATTTCCGCTCTGTTAGTCATCGTTAACGCTCCCTTGATAGCCTATCCAAGGTTGACCGATGCGTGGTACTCACGGTACCGCTCCGCGCCTGCAGGATTGCCATTCCCTCGGCGCCAGTTTGTAGACTCCCTCCACTCATCTTGCATGCACAGGGTCGCCCCTTTCGCAGCGCGATAACAGCGGCAAGCGATCAGAACTCGATTCCTATCTCATTTCGCATGACCGGCGGGGAACGATTGACTTTCCGCATGGAAAGAAATCTCCGGAAGCGCAAAATAGTTAAATTGTTTGTTAGTCAAGAAAACCGCTCCAACTCCGGCCGAAACCCTTCGCGACCGGATGATACGCCCCTGCACCGCATCGCGTGTTTGCCCCGATAAGTGTGGACATCCAAATGCGCTCCGGAGGGTCTTCGCATCATGCATGTTTGACGGTCACCAGCGGGGACCTACCCTCCTACGACGCCCCCTTTATCGACATGTCCGGCATACCTGCCCTGCCCAACCAGGGTGAGGACGTCGCGATCGCTGAGGTGGAGGCGCGCTGGGACGTCACTCCACGCTGGAGCCTGTTGGGGTTCGTTGGCAATGGCTGGGCCGGTGACAGCATAGGAGACCTCGGCGAAACCCATAATGTCACTGCCGGCGGCGCTGGTTTCCGCTACCTGTTGGCCCGGCGCCTGGGCCTGCGCGTCGGCCTGGATGTCGCACGAGGGCCGGAGGATACGGTCGTCTACATGGGGGTCGGCAGTAGCTGGAATTGAGCCGGCGGGCCCGGTGATTAAGATGGTTTGTCGACGACCAGGCCCTCCCCTCCCGGAATTCGTGTAGTACCCTCCGCATGCGTTTTCTGCTGTCGAGTGGATGTCCCTGCCAGCAGTACTTCGCACTCGCTACCGCCAAGCGCCAAGCGCCAAGCGCCATTCGGCGTAACGACCCGGCAGTCCGCCATCGTCGGCTAGGGGGAGTTTTTCGTAGCGGCAGGAAAAAGTAGAGCGTTTAATGCACCTTGCCTGGCGGTTCGCTCTCGGACTCAACGCGATCGGGCGTGAATGGTAGGTACTCCGGCACCATCCGGTGCAGCAGTCGCCGGATCGTCTCATCGTTGCGCGGCGCCGCACAGGCCACGGCCAGTTCGGCAAGGCCTCGCTGCGCGCCCTGCAAGTCGCTTCCTCTGGCCTGAGACAGCAGGATCTTCGGGTGAGAGGTCGCCAGCGAGTTCTCTGACGTGTGGAACAGCTCCTCGTGCAGCTTCTCGCCGGGGCGCAATCCGATGAACTCTATCGCGATGTCCTCGTCGGGTACGTGCCCCGACAGGCGGATCATCTCGCGGGCGAGATCGAGGATCTTGACCGGCTCACCCATCTCCAGCACGAAGGCCTCACCGCCCTGCCCCATCGCCGCCGCCTGCAGGATCAGACTGACCGCCTCAGAGATCGTCATGAAGAAGCGCGTGACCTCCGGATCGGTGACAGTCAACGGGCCACCCGCTTCGATCTGACTCCGGAACAGCGGCACCACAGAGCCCGCTGAGTCCAGTACGTTACCGAAACGCGTCGTTATGAAGGCGGTGGTACCGCGGTCGTTCATCGACTGAGAGTAGACCTCCGCCACACGCTTGCTGGCGCCCATCACATTGGTCGGGTTGACAGCCTTGTCGGTCGACACCAGCAAGAATTTCTCCGCGTCATACTTCAAGGCGAGATCGGCGACCACGCGCGTGCCGAATACATTGGTCTTGACACCCTCGGCTGGATTGCTCTCTACCAGGGGAACATGTTTGTAGGCAGCAGCATGCAGGACGATCTGGGGTCTGAATGCCGCGAACACAGAGTTCATTCGGACCGGGTCGCGTACGTCACCGAGCAGCGCCTCGACCAGCTTATCCGGATGCTTGGACGCTATTTCCCGTTCGATCTGGTATAAGTTGTATTCTCCGCTGTCGAGCAGGAGCAGTCTCCGGACTCCGTACCGGCTCACCTGCCGGCACAATTCGGAGCCAATCGATCCGCCCGCTCCGGTCACCAGGATACGCTTACCCTCCAGAAGGCTCCGGACACCGGCGTCGTCGAGCGCAACCACGTCTCTCCCCAGCAGGTCCTCGATACGGATTTCCCGCAGCTGTGCGACACCAATCTGTGAGTCCGGCAGTGCATCGAGCGACGAAAGGGTGACACATCGCACCTCGTGTTCGTTGCACACATCGACGATTCGCCGAATGACATCCCGCCCCACCGAGCGCATCGCGACTAGCACCACGTCAATTCCAAAGCGCTCGAGATGGACCCCAAGGTCGCTTATCCTACCCTCCACCCGTATACCGTGGAGCTCACGCCCAAGGTTCTTCGGCGCGTCATCCAGGAACGCGACCAACTGGAACCGCTTATCATGCAACAGATCTCGCGCCAACAATTCGCCCGCGCGGTCCGCGCCGAGAATCAATGCACGCTGGCAGTCTTGTCGGGCAAGTTGAAAACGACGGTCTTTCAACCAGCGATAGATCAGCCGCGGCCCGGTCAACCCCATGGTGAGCAACATCGGGTAAAGGAGGAGTATGGACCGCGGCACTTCCTCCAGCCTCACCAGTAGAAAACCCACCAGGAAGGTAGCACCGGCACCGATCCATACCGCCTTTATTATTCGGACCAGGTCCGGAACAGATGCGAAACGCCAGATGCCCCGATAGAGACTGAAATGCCAGAATGAAAATGCATGCACAGGCACTGCGATCAGCAGGAGCAACCACAGCCCCCGGACATAAGGCTCGGGGATCGCGCCGAGATCGAAACGCAGCCAGTAGGCGATGAACAGCGACGAGGGAATCCAAATGAGATCGTGGCCGAATGCCGACCAACGGTTGCGCATCGGATACAGCCGTTGGTAAATCATCAACGGCGGTCGTGGCCTAGCGCCTGAGCTGCCGCCAACTCAGGCGAAATCGAGTTCAGTACCCACGCCCCATGCGGCGGAGGCATCACCAAACCCATTGCAATCACCGCCGACGCACTCATCGATTACGAACCTTTTCCGGCCGCAAACGACGGTAGATACCGACGACCTCGCGCAGCGGACTCAACTCGCGCAGCCGCGACAGGGTTCGCCGCTTCATCCGTATCGGAATCAGTCCAAAGCCGTGCTCCCGGATGGCGCGCTCATAGTTGCTCACACGGGTGATAACCACGACCTGGTAACCGGCCGCCTTCGCGGCGACGGCGAGCGGCAAGCGATGCGACCATAAATACCAATCTTCCGACACAAATATAACCAGTTTGGGCCTTCGCCCCTCGCCACTGCAGTCGGAAACTGCCCCTGCATCGGCCAAATTCGCCTTAATGCGCCGGGCGGCATCGGGAGGCAATTCTGCCTGCCAGGTCAACCGCTCAGTCGATCGCTTCGTCAAAGTCATCAAGGTTCCCATACCTGGCATTGGCCCTCGCCCGTAGGTTCCGCAAATCTCTCTCGCCGAAGCCGGATTGCGTTGCATCAAGCCAACAAAACCCACCCGATTCGTCAGGCACGAGCACAATCTCCTCGCCCTGATCCACCAACGCCGGGTAGGTGTCCTGGTAGACGATCAGCAACACACGCGTTGCCAGTCGATCCTTCCGCGCCAGCCAATCCCGATTCTTCAATGCATCGATCTTCAGTCGATCAACGAGCATCAGCCTGGCCCCGCTCGCCTCGACGCCGGCCATCCCACGCGGCGCGGTTCCCTGGGGGCGTTGCCCAGCGAGTCAGGCGTCCAGCCGGTCATCATCGCCCAGCGCGGTGCGAAGTTCGAGCAATTCCGCCGGCGGCGGCGCTGGCGCCAAATCCATCGTCCATGTCGGAAGCTTCTTCCCCGGCGCGACAGACGCCTTCGCTGCGCGGGTCAGGCGAACCGGATTGTGCCGAAGCCGCTGTGGGGCCCTCCCCAACCCTTGCTGGTATTTGAACTCGAACCCAATCGACGGCCGACCAGCCATGCACCCGTGTACAAGATACTTGCTCAGCAACGAGGCCTTCGGTGGCGACTCAACTACAGGGCAAGTTCACCAGCGGGGACCTACCCTTCCACGACACCCCCTTTATCGACATACGCGGCATACTTGCCCTGCTCTACCAGAGTGAGGACGTCGCGATCGCTGAGGTGGAGGCGCGCTTGGACGTCACTCCACGCTGGAGCCTGTTACGGAAGTCAGAGACGCGGCAATCGAGAAACTTGCCGAATTACCTCGACAATGACGTGAGGCTGCGCGCGGCGGGTGGTGCGGCCGGCGCCAAAGTGGGCGGTACCGGCGGTGCCGCAGTGGGTGCCGGCGGTGGTGGTGCGTTGGGACGTGCGCTGGCCAAATAGTCGCCGCTCGGCTGCTGACCTCGATATCGTGCACGTCTATCGGGTTCGCACATCCGCGAACGGGGAGGAATACAGCTGGGATACGCCAGGGCCCGACAACCGGGCGGAACGCTTACCGCGTTGCCTCGGTCCGATTTTGGCCCGTTCCGGCGGTTGCCACGCGGGGACCGAACGGCTTCATGAAAACTGACATCGGCATGCTGCATCGACCGTAGGAATCCGCAAACAGGGGCAAACGCACGCTGTTGCGGTCCGGAAGAATCGATTGTCATATCTGCATACGACGTCATCGACGCAATTGCATCATGAAACCGTCGAGAGTGGTGCCCATTAAAGACCTGGTGACGCCAAAAACAGGTGTCACCAGGTTCGTTCACCAGGATTTGTAAGGCAGAAACTTTCCGTTCAGGGTCACCACCACGCGGTCGCCTTTCGGGTCTTCCTGTTTGTCGATATCCATCGTGAAGTCGATAGCGCTCATGATGCCGTCGCCAAACTTCTCGTGGATGATCTTTTTGATGGTCTCACCGTAGACACCCACGACCTCATACCAGCGGTAAATGACAGGGTCGGTCGGGATGGTCTGTTCCCAGCTCTTGTGCGGAAACTGCTGCAGTGCGGCGGACAGCTCGCCGCCAAGGCCCAGCACCTCGGCCACGGCATCGGCTGACTTCTGCTCGAGGTGATTCATACCCAGGCAGGCGGAACAGGTGTACTCGGTCGATAGATCGGCGGCATCGCCGATCTGTTTCCAGCTCAGACCTTTTGCGGACTTCGCGTCCAGGATCGCTTGTTTCATTTCGATCTTGTTCATTGGCATTCTCTCGGTTTGCGGATTGCGGGTTTGGAATTCTGAATACTTAGCTTGCAAGAGAGGTGCCAGCACTCTGGCAATATACGCAGCTGATGGCGCGCAGCCCAAGGCCGACCGGAGCGGATTGCGCCATATTTCCAAGAGCGGCTGAAATGTCAGACATTGTCATCAATGTCGTCCTGGCCTGCGGCCGGACAGCGGTGGAACGCGGTTAGTTGCAGCGTATTTGCGAATGGCACGATGTCTGCACCCTCTGCGGCAACGAGACAGGCGAGGCCCCGGACATGACCGACAGCATCCGTACCGATTTCATCAGTCACACCTTCAAGGGGCAGACCGTCCCGACCCTGCAGGACATCGACGTGACCATCAAGGCAGGAGAGCAGGTCGCACTGATTGGCCGAAGCGGCTGCGGCAAGTCCACACTGCTGCACATGCTGGCCGGCCTGCTGATGCCAAGCGAGGGCTGCGTCAGAATCCACGGCCGCCAGGTCACCCGGCCAAGTGCGAAGTGGAACATGATGTTTCAGAAACCCTCGCTGTACCCATGGATGACGGTCGCCGACAACGTCGGCCTGGGTCTGGCCTTTGCCGGCAGGAAAGAACCCGAGCGTGTTGCAACGTTGCTCGAGATGGTCGGGCTCAGCGACAAGGCAGGCGCCAATCCGCAGAGCCTGTCGGGCGGTCAGCAACAGCGCGTGGCCCTGGCCCGCTCACTGGCCACCTCGCCTGAGACACTGCTGCTCGACGAACCCTTCTCCGCACTCGATGCCTTCACCCGATCCGCGCTGCAGGACGAAGTCTCGCGCATCGCCCGCCAGGAAGGTTTGAGCATGGTCATGGTGACACATGACATCGAAGAGGCCGTGGCGATGGCCGACCGGGTGCTGATCATGGCCGCCACGCCGGGGCGCATCGTCGGTGCACTGCGAGTCGAGCTGCCGTTCCCGCGCCTCCGTGCGACACCCGAGTTCAGCCGTCAGCGCGAACTGCTGATGACCCGATTCGAACAGCTGGTAGGTGGTAACGGCGAGTCCGAGGCCAAGCAGACCACCAAGGCCGAACGAAGCAAAGACCGCCAGGCCGCCTGATCGCCCACCAGAGCCCAGACACGCACTACAGGATCAACACCATGAGCAACTATGACGAAGAACTGAAGTACCTCGAAAAGCACGAGATGAGCCGTCGTGATTTCATGATGGACATGATGGCGGCCGGCGGCCTCGTAGGTGCGGGCATGACTCTCCCCGGAGCAGGCATGGCCGGTGCCGCCCCGCCGGACGACGAGGTCGTACGCATCGGTTACCTGCCGATCACGGACGCCACGGCGCTGCTGGTGGCCCACGGCATGGGGTTCTTCGAAGAAGAGGGCCTGGTGGCGGAAAAGCCGACGCTGATCCGCGGCTGGTCACCGTTGGTGGAGGGCTTCGCCGCCGGCAAGTTCAACCTGGTGCACTTCCTCAAGCCGATCCCGGTGTGGATGCGTTACAACAACGACTTCCCGGTCAAGGTCATGTCCTGGGCGCATATCAATGGCTCAGCGGTCGTGGTCGGCAAACATGTCAAGGCGGACGATTTCAAAGACCTCGGCGGTAAGCAGGTCGCCGTCCCCTATTGGTATTCCATGCACAACATCGTGCTGCAAATGGCGTTGCGCGACGCCGGCCTGACGCCGGTGATCAAGGATCAGAGCGACCCGCTGGCGCCCGACGAGGTCAACCTCATGATCATGCCGCCGCCGGATATGCCACCCGCGCTGGCGGCCAGGAAGATCGATGCCTTCATCGTCGCCGAGCCCTTCAACGCCTTCGGCGAACTCAAGGCCGGCGGCAAGATGCTGCGTTTCACCGGCGATATCTGGAAGAACCATCCCTGCTGCGTGGTGTGCATGAACGAGAACACCGTGAACGCCAAGCCGGAATGGACCCAGAAGGTAATGAACGCGATCGTTCGTGCCGAGGTCTATGCGCAGGAAAACAAGGCCGAGGTCGCCGAAATGATGTCGAAGGACGGCAAGCGTTATCTGCCGATGCCGGCCAAGGCGGTGGTTCGTGCGATGACCTACTATGACGATGCCGCCTACTCCTCCCCGGATGCGATACGTCATCCCGAGTTCAAGAACGGGCGTATCGACTTTTCACCCTATCCCTACCCTTCGGCGACCAAACTGATCGTCGAGGCCATGAACGACACCCTGGTAGGCGGTGACAAGACCTTCCTGGCCGGGCTCGATCCGCAGTTCGTCGCCGATGACCTGGTGGACTACAAGCACGTCAAGGCGGCAATGGCTAAGTATCCCGGGTGGGAAAAGGCACCGGGGGTGGACCCGGCCAACCCGTATGAAAGGGTCGAGGTGGTTGAGGTATGAGTGGGGTCGAATCGATACCCGCAGGCCGAATTGCCGCCCGCGAGGGCGGCATCGACTGGGACCAGCTGATGCGATCGCTGATGGCGAGCCTGGGCTACCCATTGGCGGGAATCGCGGCGCTGATCGCGGTATGGTGGTTCGGTGGCTGGCTGATCGCCAGCAATCCGGACACCGCGTCCTTCGCCGATTTCGCACCGGCCCCGGCGTTCGCGCGGCTGGCCGAATTGCTGGCGTCGGGTGCGGTCTGGAATGCTGCTGTCCCAAGCCTGGGGCGTATCGGTTATGGACTGCTCTGGGCGGTGCTGATCGGTGTCCCACTGGGCGTCGCGATCGGTCTCTTTGCGAGTCTGCGGCAACTTTCTCATGTGCCTTTTCAGTTCCTGCGCATGATCAGCCCGCTGGCCTGGATGCCGGTGGCCGTGCTGGCGTTCGCAAGCTGGGACGGCGCGATCGTCTTCCTGGTGGCCATCGCGGCGGTCTGGCCGGTGTTGTTTTCGTCGGCCCAGGGTGTGCGTCGAATCGATCCCTTGTGGTTCAAAGTGGCACGCAATCTCGGAGCGGATGGTTTGCAGATGTTGCGCCGGATCATTTTTCCGGCCATTGCACAGGATATCTTTGCCGGTGTCCGCCTCGCGGTGGGTGTGGCCTGGATCGTTCTGGTGCCAGCCGAATACCTCGGCGTGACCAGCGGCCTGGGGTATGCGATCAACGATGCGCGTGACACCCTGGAGTACGACACCCTGGCCGCTATGGTGGTGGTGATCGGTGTGATCGGATTTGTGCTCGACGGGATCTGCGTCACCCTGATCAAGCGTTTCAGCTGGCATCAGGAGGGTTAGCCGGCAGACAGCATCCGCGCGCAGATCTGGTGCGCAGGGTGCTCCATGCGGGGGCTATTTCCGGCTTGCCTCTGCAGCGAGCGCACCGAATGCGCCTCTTTTATGCAACGTTGGTACGGGGCCCGCCCGGCACCCGGGCGATGGCCCCGTTCTTGCTCGTGTCCATCAATGTCGTCATTGTCGCATTGAAACGGTATGGGCAAACAATCCGGGGACACCTCTGAATCCGAACTGCTCGTGCTGCAGGAGTCTGCGCGCCTGATCACCCGATCGGCCGACCCGAAACCCGCGATTCAGGGCATCCTGCGTCTGCTGTCCGAACTGCTCGGCCTCAACCGCGGCCGCCTGCTGCTGCCGGATGCGGAAACCGGCACCCTCTCGATCGCGTATTCCTATGGCCTGAGTCCCGCCGAACGCCAACGTGGCAACTATTCCATCGGCGAGGGCGTCAGCGGGCGCGTTTTCCAAACCGGACAGTTGGCGCTGGTACCGGACATCGACGATGAACCGGCGTATCTGGCGCGGGCCGTCGATCGAACCACGCTGCCGAACGAGGCGGTGGCCTATATGGCGGTACCGATCATCCTGGAGGAGCACCCTATCGGTGTGCTCGCGGTACACCGCCTGCGCAAACGCGAGCACCCCTTTCGCCGTGATCTCACCCTGCTGCAGGTTGTCGCGACGCTGATTGGCCAGGTCCTGCAGGTCAAGACCCTGGTGGATGAAAAGACCGCCCAGCTCAAGTCCGAGAACCGGCTGCTGCGCAACCGGATAGAGAGTCATGGGGCCCGGTACGGCATCCTGGGTGAGAGCCCGGCACTGCAGCAGGCCGTGCAGCAGGCACTGCAGGTCGCCAAGACGGGCACCACCGTGCTGCTGCTGGGCGAGTCCGGGACCGGGAAGGAACGCTTTGCACGCATGCAACACCTGGCCGGATCCTGCAGCGAGGGGCCATTTGTCAGCGTCAACTGCGCCGCCATTCCCGCAACCTTGATCGAGTCAGAGCTTTTTGGGCATGAGAAGGGCGCGTTCACCGGCGCCACCGCGACCAAGAAAGGCAAGATCGAACTCGCCAGTGGCGGCACCCTGTTTCTCGACGAGATCGGTGATCTGGAACTGGAACTGCAGGCCAAGCTGCTCAAGGTCCTGGAGAGTCGGGCCATCCAGCGGGTCGGCAGTTCGCGTGATCTCCCAGTCGATGTGCGAATCGTCGCTGCAACCCATCAGAACCTGCAGGAGGCGGTCAATGCCAATCGCTTTCGCCTCGACCTGTTCTATCGGTTAAACGTATTCCCGATCCGCCTGCCGCCACTGCGCGCGCGCAAGGGGGATGTTTCCATTCTCGCGTATCACTTTCTCAAGGGCGCCAACGGCGAATATGGCAAGCACGTCGAGTTCGGTATCGGCAGTTTGGAACTGCTCGAGCAATATCCCTGGCCCGGCAACATCCGCCAGCTCGAGAACCTGGTGAAAAGGGCCGTGCTGCTCACCCCCGGTCCGGCGATCGGACGCAGCCTGACGGAGCAGATTCTGGTCGAGGAAGGAGGCATATCGTCTCCTTCGGACGTGCCGCCGGCACAATCCGCGGGCTTGCCTGCGGCCGGCAGCGCCGCGGAGGGCATGCGCCCCTATGCCAGGGTGCGCGAAGACGAGGTCGAAAAGATCCTCGAGGCGCTCACGCTGCAGCAGGGCAACAAGACCCGCGCCGCGATCAGTCTCGGACTGACCCCACGCCAGCTGCGCTACCGCATGGTCAAACTGAACATCAGCGGCTGAGCGTCCCCCGGGCCGACCATCTGACAATCACTCCGAACCGAACCGACAATGTCGACAATCGACCCGACACTGTCCGCTGACGGTCGCGGCGATATCGCTCGAGGGTTTTCCAATCTATTGAGAGAAAAGGTTTTTTTGGTTTGGCACGGCGCTTGCCGTACGAGCAGTACAACACTGATTCAATCGACCCAAACGGAGAGACACCGAATGAGCACATCCCCCCAGACCATTGCCCGCAATATGAGCTGCCTGCGCCCGATCGACAGTGAGGGACTCAAGGCGCTTGGCGATAAAGGCAAGGCCAATCCCCAATCCGTCGTGACGCTGAAGGCCAAGACCGTGTGCGAAGGCCAGTTCCGCATGCAGACCTATGTCCGTGATCTCGAACCGATGCTGATCGACGAGCCGCCGCACCTGCTCGGTGAGGACAATGCACCGAATCCTTCGGAGGCCCTACTGGCGACACTCGGTGCCTGTCTTGCCGTAGGGGTACATGCCAATGCGACCGCGCGTGGTATCAAACTCTCGAAGCTGGAACTTGCGCTCGAAGGCGACATCAACGTCACCGCCGTCTGGGGGACCGGCGACCTGGATGAGGCCAAGACGCTCGGGTTCTCCGCGGTCCGCGTGAAGATCGATGCCGAAGGCGATGCACCCAAGAAGCAGATCGACGACCTGATTGCGCACTCGAACGTCTGGTCGCCGGTGGCCAATACGCTACGCAACAACGTCGCAGTGGAAGTCGCACCTGCCTGAGACGGACGGCCGGTCACAGAGGAATACGCCATGAGTCTGATTGCCAACACCAAACTTCCACCTGTACTGCCCCTCGAGGAGCAACTCAGCGCGACGCGGTTATTGATTCGCCAGGACCTGGCACCGTTGACAGTGGAGATCGACCTCGAGGGACTCTATCCGGAGGGGTTTCTGCGTAAGCTCGGCGGCCTGGACGGCTATCGTCAGCACCTGATGGCGGCGCGGCCCGATAACGAGACCGACATGGGGGCGGCGATCCAGACCATGGGCCTGGTGTCGCACGAGTGCCTGTCGAGCGGCTTCGCGGTCTGGTGCCAGGACACCTGCGGCTGGTATCTGCAGAATGCCGCCAATGGCACGGTACGTGATGCCTGGCTGCCCAGACTGGGCAGCGGCGAGGTGCTGGGCGGGACCGGGATGTCGAACACCATGAAGGCCTTCGCCAACATCGAGCCGCTACGCCTGAAGGGTAAGCGCGTCGATGGCGGATATCTGGTCAACGGCTCCCTGCCCTGGGTGTCGAACCTCGGTCAGGGGCATGTATTCGGAACCCTTTTTGCACTGGAGGGTCACGCGAATCGTTCGGTGATGGCCCTGGTGGACTGCGATGCCGAGGGCTTCACACTGCGCCAGTCGGCGCACTTCACCGCGCTGGAAGGTACCCGTACCTTCGCCTGCATCTTCGATGATGTGTTCATCCCGGACGAGATGATCATCGATGATGACGGCGCGGCCTTCCTGCGTCGTGCACGTGCGGGCATCGTCCTGCTGCAGTTCGGAATGGGTGTCGGCAACATCCAGTCGTGCATCGATCTGAGCCGGGAAGTCGAGCCGCTGCTCGGTCATGTCAATGGCTACCTCGATGATCGGCCGGATGAGTTGCAGGAAGAACTCGACGATACAGTCGACGCCTGTCTGGCACTGGCCGAGGACCCTTTCGAAACCTCCGACGAGTTTTTTCGCGAGGTGCTGCAACTGCGTCTTGCCGCGGGAGAGCTGGCCCTGCGTGCATCGCAGTCGGCCATGCTGCACACCGGCGCCAAGGGTTACCTGCAGTCGGCACCGGCGCAACGCAAGCTGCGCGAGTCCTATTTCATCGCCATCGTCACACCGGCGATAAAGCATCTGCGCAAAGAGCTGGACGTGCTTTCCCAGGCGGCATAAACCAAGCACGGGGAGTGACCCCGGGCCCCGAGGAGCAAAGGATTCGGATGAAAACCATTACGAGCAAATTGTCGGCAGACCAGGCGGTCGAGCGTCTGACTGCCGCCGTGGCAGAGGTCAACCTGCGTGTGGTTGCGCACATCAACGGTCAGGCAAATGCGGCCAAGCTGGGCAAGACGGTCCCGGCTGACCAGATTCTCGAGATCTTCCGGCCGGATTTTGCGATCCGCGTCTGGGCGGCCTGCAAACCCGCGGGCCATGACATCCCCCTGCGTATCCATGTCTACGAAGAAGACGGTCAGACGAAGGTTGCCTGTCGCATGCCCAGCGAGACATTCCAGCCGTTCGCCTCGGCGGAGCTGGATGCGATCGCTGCAGAATTGGACCCCCTGTTCGATCAGGTCCTGGCGGCCTTGACGGACGACTGAACGCCATGATCGAAAATGATTTTCAGCGCTGGGTTTGTGATGCCTGTGGGTACATCTACGACGAGGCCAAAGGTGACCCCGATTCAGGCCTGATGCCCGGCACACGCTATGCCGATATCCCCGACGACTGGCAGTGTCCACTCTGCGGCCTGAGCAAGAGCGATCTGCGCCCGCTGCCGGCAGTCGCGCCGGTTGCGGCCAAGCGGCCGGCGGCCCTCTCCTCCGGTAAAAATGGACTATGCAAAGGCGGTGATGACTATATCGTGATCGTCGGCGGCGGCATTGCCGGCTGGTCGGTGGCCGAGGCGATCAGGCGGCGTGAGCCCATGCGCCCGGTGCTGCTGGTCAGCGCCTGTCATGGGCTGGTCTATCCCAAACCCGCGATCTCGATGGCGCTGGCAATGGGCAAGCAACCGGACGATCTGATCGACATGGACGCAACGGCCAAGGCGGCCGAGCTCGGTATCGAAGTGCGCCCCGATACACGCATCATCAAGCTGGACCCGGACCGCAAACGTCTGACAACGGTAAAGGGCGGCATCCGGTACGAACGCCTGATACTTGCGCTGGGCGCCCAACAAAGGGTATTGGCCGTTGCAGGAGACGCTGCAGACCGGGTCGTGCGGGTCAATGATCTGGGCTCATACCGGCAACTTCGGGACCTGATGACCGCGGACGTAAAAAAGGTGACCATCCTGGGCGCCGGCCTGATCGGCTGTGAGTTTGCCGACGACATGAGTAGCGCGGGTTACCAAGTCACCGTGGTCGACCCGGCGCCGCGCCCCCTGTCGAGCCTGGTCCCGCGCCAGGTTTCCGATGAACTCGGCTCACGTCTGGCAGCAAAAGGCGTCAATTGGAAAATGGACGCGACACTGCAGGAACTCAACCACGGGGAGACCGGTCTGCATGCCGTGCTCAACGACGGCCAGGTGTTGGAGACAGATCTCGTCCTGTCCGCCGCCGGCCTGGTACCCAATACGCAACTGGCCGACAAGGCCGGCCTGGCAACCGATATCGGCATCGCCGTCAACAATGTCATGCAGACCAGCCGCAGCGAGGTCTATGCGATCGGTGACTGCGCATCGCTGTCGGGGCAGGTATTCGCCTATATCGAACCGATCCGCCGCCAGGCAGAGGCGATTGCCGCAGACATCTGCGGCGAGCAGGAGAGGTTCATGCCCCTGCCCCCCCTGGTCAAGGTGAAGACGCCGAGCATGCCGATCAGCGTGTGTCGCCCCTCCGGCCCCGTTGCCGAGGATGCATGGATTGCGGTTGACGACCCCGATGACGGCCTGCACTTCGAGATCCGCAGTGACAAGACCATCGCCGGTTTTGTCCTCAGCGGGGCGCTGGCGTCACAGGCGGGTGGGCACTACCAGCGGCTGGGGGCCAAGAGCTAGCCTGCATGTTGCACCAGTCGATCGTGGACGGGTGCGAATGAGTTGGCAGAGATGCGGCGAAAGTCATATTCGGGCGCATTTCTGAAGGTACAGTTTGTCCCCCGTACCCGATCTATCCGGGCCCTCGCTTGTCCAGACGCGCTTGTACTTGCCCTTCACTCAAGCCATAGCTACGGCTATGGTTTGACTCCGGGCATCCTGCCCTCCGCCCCTGCGGGGCCGCGCAAGCGCGTTCAAGATCGTTCCGGGCGATCTTGTCGCTCCAGGGCGGCGTCCAAGTGCACCTGGCCGGCGCGATCATCCCGGATACTGGTGCAATATGCAGGCTGATATGTTTTGACCTGTCAAATGGTTGGTTCATCTCATGTCTTCATTCAAGCACCTTGGCTCAGGACCTACCCGGCAGACTGCGACGGTGGATCATGCTGATATACGTGGATTGGTTACCACCGGACTTCACTGCGTCGCGGAGCTGGCCTTTCTCTAGGGTCAGGGATCATCGACCGGGAATGCTCTGTTGAGGTTATCCCGTCGTGGTCGGTGCCGTTATAGCCCGCCCAAGGGTTCTCCACACCGGCCGAATAGACCCTGAGTCAAGATGCCTGTCGTTTCTCCTGTGTTAGTTCAGTTTGTGTGCTTTCCTATCAGCGGCCCGCAGGCGCGACCTGGACCTCAAGGCGCGGTATCTCATGGCGGACGATATCCCAGATAAAGCCGACTAACTCGCGGGCGATCGCCACGCACACCAGCTTGATGTTCTTGCCCGCCTGGCTGAGCTGACGATAACGTCCGCACAGGCGCTTCTGTGCCCGCCAGGCAATCGCCTTGGCCTGTTCGGAGGCGTGTTGAGCCTTGCGCTTGAGATGCATCGTCTGGCGTGCCGGAAAACGGTAGCTCCAGGCACACTCAACCAGCATCCGTCGTGCGTGGCGGTTGCCTGTCAGCGTGATCGCGCCCTGGCGCCGGCGGCCGCCGCTACTGTGCTCACTGGGGACAAGTCCCAGATAGGCCATCAGCTGTTTCGGCGAATCAAAGCGACTGATGTCACCCAGCTCGGCCAACAACACCGTGGCGGCCAGTTTGTCGATCCCGCGCAGTGCGACCAAGGCATCGACAACTGGCGCCAACGACCAGGACGGCAAGGCTCGCATGAGCTGATCAGTCAGGTCATCGACCCGCTGTGTCGCCGCTTTGACAGCGTCGACATATTCCTGCAGCACAATCTGCAACCAGGGTTGTTCGAACGAGATCGATTCCAACCAGTTGAAATGAATCTTCGTCCAACGCTTTTTACCCGACGGCCAGTGATGTCCCTGACGCAGCAAGAAAGCGTTCAACTGCTGACGCGCCTTGCGCTCCTGGCTCTTCATGTCATCCCGGGCACGCGTCAGATCGCGCATCGCCTCCTGCTCGGCATCCGGCACCCAGACCGCCGTCAGATCCCCAGTGCGCAGCAGCCGGGCCAGCTTCAGCGCATCGCGGCGATCGGTCTTGATCCGCTCGCCTGGCTTCTTCGGAATCAGCGACGGCGCGACCACCTGGCAGTCATGGCCAGCCGCCAGCAGCTGGCGGTACAGGCCATAACCGCATGGACCCGCTTCGTAGCAAAACAGCAGCAAGGCACCGCCGAACTCGTCATTCAGCCGCTCCAGCCATCGCTTCAGCGCCTTCGGCTCGTGGGCGATCTCGCCCCGATAAACCGGCTCATCGCGACCCGGCATGGCGATCGCCACGGCAATCGTCTCCTTGTGCACATCCAACCCAATAAAGCCGCCATAGCGGCTCCAGCCCCCGGCACCATCCAGCGCCGCTGCCTTCTGCTGACTGATGGCTTTTGCGATATCCTCTTTCATGACCTGCCCCCTCAATGTGGCTCTGTGTGATGTGTCCAACCTCAACATAACCCACGTACGTTGAGGCTGGGCAGGTCAAAACATCATGTCTAGTGGCCGTGGTGCGGGCAGTTCGGTGACCCGCAGTTTTCCTAACACCCCGTATGTGTTCAGACAGTGGGACCGGGTCGCCATCATGTGGGCGCACCCGGTTTCTTTATACCCCAGCGTTTGATCCTTGAGGCCAGGGTGGTGGGTTTGACACCAAGCATCTCGGCCGCCCCATCGGGCCCGAACACCCTGCCGCCGCTCGCCTGCAATGCCTGTACGATCATCGCACGGTCGCGCTGCCGCTTCTGACCCTCGGTCATGAGTTCCCCCGGTGTTTCAGTCCGCTGGGCCACCGGAACGGTCGGCACCCTTTCGGCATCCGGCAGTTCGAGTCTCAGCTGATGGTTACGGGAAATGATGACCGCACGTTCGAGCAGGTTCTCGAGTTCGCGTACATTGCCTGGCCAGTCGTAGGCCTGCAGCCGTTGAATGTCCGCCTGGGTCAGACGCAGGCCCTCGCGCGCAAAGCGTCGGCAGGCATTGGCCAGAAAGTGTGTAGCCAGCAGGGGAATATCCTCCGGGCGCTGGCGCAAGGGCACGGAGGCAATCGGGAATACATTCAAACGAAAGTACAGATCCTCGCGAAAACGCCCGGCACCCGCCTCCGCCGCCAGATCCCGATTGGTCGCGGCGATGATACGAACATCCACACTCAGGGTCCTGTCACTGCCCACACGCTCGAACTGGCTTTCCTGAAGAACCCGTAACAGCTTGCTCTGCAGTTCCAGCGGGATCTCTCCGACCTCATCCAGAAACAAGGTGCCGCCATCGGCGAGTTCGAAGCGTCCGGCACGGTCCCGCACGGCCCCTGTGAATGCGCCTTTCACATGGCCGAAGAATTCACTCTCGAACAACTCGCGTGGCACCGCTGCACAGTTCACCCGAATCAGTGGACGATCACAACGGTCGCTGCTCTGGTGAATCGCCCGTGCGATCAGCTCCTTGCCTGTACCCGACTCACCTGTAATCAGCACGGCCGCGTCGGTTGGCGCCACCAGCTCGATGTTCTGAATCGTCTTGCGGAGTGCCGCGCTGCGCCCCACGATCTCCTGGTAGTTGTATTCCTCCCTGATCTCTTCCTGCAGGTAGGCGTTCTCCAGCTCCAACCTCTCCTTCAACCGCTCCAGTTCCTCCAGTGCCAGGCGCAGTTTTTGTTCTGTTTCCTTGCGCTCGCTGACGTCTCTGAAGACCACCACCGCACCCACAGGCTGGCCGTTTTCACGGATCGGTGTACTCGTGTACTCGACTGGAAACGCCGAGCCGCCCTTGCGCCAGAACACCTCGTTTTCAACGCAATGGACCGCCCCATCCCTGCACGCCGCATAGATGGGGCATTCGCTCGCCGGATAGTGACTGCCGTCTGCATGTGTATGGTGGAGCAGACTGTGCATACTCTGCCCGACCAGCTCATCGGCCGAGTAACCCAGCATACGTTCCGCAGCCGGGTTCACGAAGGTAGTCAGTCCTTCGGCGTTGACCCCATAGATCCCCTCGCCGGCGGCCTGCAGTATCAGCTGGTTCTCCTGCTCGATCTCTTCGAACAGTTTTTCGACGCGTCGCCATTCCGAAAGGCCGCGACGTACGAATTCATCCGCTTCGGAAACGGCACGCCGATGTCGTTGCCGCTCCACATCCCGAATGGTCATCAGGATCGCGACGCCTTGGTGGTTCGCGATGCGCACGGCGTGGCACTCGACCCGCCGGACCTGCCCCTCGGCGCTGCGACAACTCAGGCTGTCGCTCCAGGCAGTGCCTTTTTCCAGAACCGCCTGGGTGAAGGCGATCAGGTGCGCGAACTGTTCGCCCAGAAGACGGCTCGGCAGGATGCCCGACATCTCCTGCGCCTCACAGCCAATCAGCCTTCGGGCCGCTGCGTTCGCGGCCAGCAGCCTGTCCGCATAAGGGTCCACCAGCACCTGGGCGCCCGGGGCCAGTTCGAACAGACGCTCAGCCTGCTCGCCCGCTGCGTCGATGCGAGGACGCGTCGCATGGAGGCCGTGCTGTCCAGGCATCACGGCCTCGCATCCGAACGGCAACTACGCATAGGCGTAGGCCGGGTTACGCAATTGCACGAATAACGCATTTGCGTAGCCCCTTGGAAGCTGGCGGGTTTCGAACTTTTTTCTTTTCAATCAGCATGTTTCTTCGCTTTTGGGCCGTTGGCACGTTGCCTGCAATTTATAACGTGACCAGGTGCAGGGGTGGCATGAAGGACCTTCACTGACCGGTCAAACAATGCGCACCGGCATGGTGCGCACATCGCGGTGTGTGGCGCCTCCTTGCGCCGTTATCGATCCATCTGGGCGCCCAACACACGCGAATGTGCACGCCAGAGGAGATACCAGCAGGGGTCATGCCAACTATCGGCGCCGACCATAGACGTCACCGACAGCGATGAACGTCTTGTAACGATCGACTAGGGGGAAGCAATGTCCTTTAAAAGTCTGGGAAATCCCTTCGATGGGGAATCCGACCTGACCCATGGGCCAGGTTGTTCCTGCCCCATCTGCGTGTTCGCACGCGACCAGGTGCAATCGGAGTATGAGTGCTCAGAGACCGAACTCACCGCCAAACTGGAGCAGGCGGTCTTCGAAGGCCCGGATGCCTCGCAACAGCCGTCGACATCCGAGCTCGTGATGCAGCAGGTCAATGCCGGCGCCTCCGAACCCAACACCCAAGACAGCAACAAACTGGAAACACCCGAGGACATCATGGATCGGGTGATCGAAAGCGCCGTCGTGCGTTCGGTATTCGGTCACAACGATGGCAGCCGCCGCGAATTCATGAAAATGATCGGCGGCGGGACCATGGCAGCGCTGTTTGGCGGTCTGTTCCCAATGGAGGCCGCGAAGGCCGCCATCAAGGACACCCTCGGCAAACCCGAGAAAAGCAAGCTAAAGATCGGCTTCGTGCCAATAACCTGTGCCACACCCATCATCATGTCTCACCCGATGGGGTTCTATGAGAAGTATGGGCTGGATGTCGATGTCATCAAGACCGCAGGCTGGGCCGTGGCACGCGACAAGTCACTGGCCGGCGAATACGACGCATCACATATGCTCACACCGATGCCGCTGGCCATGTCGATGGGCGTCGGCTCGACCGCTATGCCCTTCCGCATGCCGCTGGTTGAGAACATCAACGGCCAGGCCATCGTTCTGCATGTAAAACACAAGGACAAACGCGACCCGAAGACCTGGAAAGGCTTCAAGTTCGGCGTGCCGTTCGACTATTCCATGCACAACTTCCTGCTGCGCTATTACGTGGCGGAGCACGGCCTGGATCCCGACAAAGACATCCAGATCCGCGTGGTGCCACCACCGGAGATGGTAGCCAACCTTCGCGCTGGCAACCTCGATGGCTACCTCTCACCCGATCCGTTCAACCAGCGCGCAGTCTGGGAGAAAGTCGGCTTCCTGCACATGTTGACCAAGGACATCTGGGAAGGTCACCCCTGTTGTGCATTCGCCTGCTCGGAGAAGTTCACCACCGAACTGCCCAATACCTATGGCGCCTTGATGAAGGCCATCGTCGATGCCACTGCGTATTCACAGAAGGCCGAGAACCGCCTGGAGATCTCCAAGGCGATCGCGCCGAAAAACTATCTCAACCAGCCCGAAGCGGTGATCGCACAGGTGTTGACCGGGAAGTACGCCGATGGTCTGGGCAACGTATTGGACGTGCCCGACCGCATCGACTTCGATCCCTTCCCCTGGCACTCGATGGGCGTGTGGATCCTTACGCAGATGAAGCGCTGGGGCTACATCGAGGGCGACATCGACTACAAGCGGATCGCCGAAGAGGTCTATCTGGCCTCGGATGCCACCAGGATCATGCACGATCTGGGGTACACCGCGCCGGACCACACCTATGAGAACTACACCATCATGGGCAAGGAGTTTGATCCCGCCAAGGCCGAGGAATACGTCAACAGCTTTGCGATCAAGCGTACCTGATCGCCCAACCCAAGGAGTGGGCGCAAGCCCACTTCGTTACCGGAACCGATAGATGCTGCAATCACTGAATATCCGGGCTGCGCTGGTCTCCATCGGACTCCTGGTCCTGATGTTGAGCATATGGGAGTTTGCCAATCAGCCTCCCGAGGCCACCGAGGCCCTGACCGAATACGAGATGTTGATGGGCGGCGCCGACCAGGAGGCGCGAGTGCCACCGCCGTCGAAGGTCATCGGCCTGGCGATCGAAGAGCTTTCCGATCCGTTTTATGACGCCGGACCGAATGACAAGGGCATCGGCATCCAGCTCGCCTATTCCATCTATCGTGTCTTGACCGGTTTTTTTCTCGCCGCGCTGATCGCGATACCGGTCGGCTTTCTGATCGGGATGTCCCCGCTCATGTACAAGGCACTCAATCCCTTCATCCAGGTGTTGCGCCCGATCTCTCCACTGGCCTGGATGCCCTTGGCACTGTTCATAATCAAAGACTCCGAGACCTCGTCGATCTTCGTGATCTTCATCTGCTCGATCTGGCCGATGCTGATCAACACCGCTTTCGGTGTCGCAGGCGTGCGCAAAGACTGGGTCAACGTCGCGCGAACCCATGAACTCTCTCCACTGCGTACCGCCACCACAGTCATCCTGCCAGCCGCCGCGCCGACGATTCTCACCGGCATGCGGATCTCGATCGGTATCGCCTGGCTGGTCATCGTCGCCGCCGAGATGCTGGTTGGCGGCACCGGCATCGGCTACTACGTCTGGAACGAGTGGAACAACCTCGACCTCACCAGCGTGATCTTTTCCATCCTGATGATCGGAGTCGTCGGCATGTTGCTCGACCTGGCGCTGTCTGCAGCCACCCGACTCGTCCAGTACGAGGAGTGAACAGCAACCATGAGCAAGCATTTCCTCGAAATAGAAAACCTGGCGCGACGATTTCCAGGCAAAGACGGCGAGCTGACGGTGTTCGAAAACGCGAACTTCAGCATCGAGAAAGGTGAGTTCGTCTGCATCATCGGCCACTCCGGCTGCGGCAAGTCGACCATCATGAACGTGCTGGCCGGCCTGGATGCGCCGACCGAGGGCAACGTCTTCATGGACGGGGTGGAGGTTTCAGGGCCGAGCCTGGACCGTGGCGTGGTATTCCAGAACTATTCCCTGTTGCCCTGGTTGAGCGCCCTGCAGAACGTCGTTTTTGCGGTGCGCTCACGCTGGCCTGGCTGGAGCAAGGAACAGATCCGGGAGCACTGCTACAAGTACCTCGAGATGGTCGGGCTCGGCGACGGCGCCGAACTGCGCAAGCCCTCGCAGCTATCCGGCGGCATGCGCCAACGCGTGTCCATCGCCCGCGCCTTTGCTATCCAGCCCAAACTGCTGCTGCTCGACGAGCCGTTCGGCGCGCTGGATGCCCTGACCCGCGGCACCATCCAGGACGAGCTGGTAAAGATCTGCGACGCCACCCGTCAGACGGTCTTTATGATCACCCATGACGTCGATGAGGCCATCCTGCTGGCCGACCGCATCCTGCTGATGACCAACGGCCCACATGCCCGCATTGCCGAGTCGGTGAGGGTCGACCTGCAGCACCCCCGCCAACGCGGAAAGATCATTCATGACCCGGGCTACTACCCGATTCGAAACCACCTGGTCGACTTCCTCGTGCGCCGTTCAGAGGAGTTGTCCGGTGCGCTGGCGCCGGAAACCATAGAGCAGGCCGCTGGCGCTTACCCGACCGAGGTCAACCCTGCCGCCGATGCAGGTGCCGGCGGCTCGAATCCACGGGTCACCGCAGCCACGGCAGGCTGAACCCGACCGAACACAACCGGGAGAAACCACCATGACCGCCTGCGTCCAAGAAACGACTCAACTGAAACAAGCCAGCCTCGACACCGGTATCGATTCCCGGGTACCGGTTACTGTCCTGACCGGCTTTCTCGGTTCGGGAAAGACCACATTGCTGAATCGCATACTTACCGAACAGCACGGCAAGCGCATAGCGGTAATCGAGAACGAGTACGGCGAGATCGGCATCGACCATGAACTGGTGGTGCAGTCGGACGAAGAGATCTTCGAGATGAACAACGGCTGTATATGCTGCACGGTACGCGGTGACCTGATCCGGATCCTCGGCCGCCTGATGCGGCGCAGGCACAAGTTCGATCACATCATCATCGAAACCACCGGGATGGCCGACCCTGGCCCGGTTGCACAGACCTTCTTCATGGACGAAGAGATGAAGGACAAGCTGCGCCTCGATGCCATCGTGACTCTGGTGGATGCGAGGCATGTCCTGCAACACATCGACAGCGACGAGTGTCACGCCCAGCTGGCCTTTGCCGACGTGGTCCTGCTGAACAAGAGCGACCTGGCCGGCAGCGAGGAACTCCTGGCGCTCGAGGACCGGGTCCGCGGCTTGAACCGGCTGGCGCAGATCCACCACACCGTGCAAGGGGCGGTGGACATCGACCAGGTGCTGGGTATCCGGGCATTCGATCTCGAGGCGCGTGCCGCGGAGATGCCCGATTTTCTGAAAGAGGAACTGCCATTTGAATGGGCAGGACTCTACGACCTGGCGGTGGGCGACTACGAACTCGATCTGGCCCCCGGCCCCGACCCGACGATCGACCTCGTCCTGGGTGGACCCGGATTGGACAATCCCGGGGTTTTCGACCGGTGGAAGCGTGAAAGCATCCTGTTGTATTCGAGCGATCCGAAGTTCCTGCATCCGGACGTGGAACTGCAGGCCGGGGATACCCTGTATCGTTTGGCGGTCGATGACAGCAACGGCGCCACGACGGCGGTCCGTGTCGAAAAACCAGGTCGCTACGTACTGTTCACCCAGCATCTGCCAGAGGAATTCGGCCTGTCACTGAATCGTGCGGGCAACGTGGTGCGGCCGATCGAGGAGTATCACTACGCCAGCCCGCATGAACACGACAACAGCGTTGGTTCGATAGGCATACAGCTCCCAGGGGACCTGGACCCGGATCGATTCGAGGCCTGGATGGTCGACCTGCTACGCCGTCGCGGCACCGACATCTTTCGCGCCAAAGGCGTGCTGAGCCTGGCCGGTGATGCCCAACGCTTCGTCTTCCAGGGCGTGCACATGCTGTTCGATGGTCAGGCCGGCCGGCCTTGGGAGCCCGGCATCGAACGTGGCAACCAGCTGGTCTTTATCGGGCGTGACCTCGAACGTGACGAACTTACCGAGGGGCTGCGCGCATGCCTGGCCTAGCGGTCATTGCCACGCCCGCACCCTACAGCATGGGCCATTCGCATTGCCTGGAGGACGCCGTCAGCGACCTGGCCTGGTCCGGCGACGGCAGCCTGATCCTGGCCGGCAGCGCTGCGGGGGCGATCCATCGTTTCAGCCGTGGCGGCGACCCGCTGGGCTCCTGGCAAGGTCATCAGGGGGGTATCACGCGCATCTGCTTCAAGCCCGGCAATGACGCTGCGCTGGCCAGTGCCGGTGAAGATGGGTGCGTCAGGCTCTGGGACACGAACAGTGGATCGGAAACCGCGACCCTGGCGGAACAGCAGACCTGGGTCGAACATCTCGCCTGGACCCCGGACGGCCAGGTGCTGGCAGCCGCCGCGCGCAAGACCATCTCGCTTTGGCAGGGCATCGAGCCGCTGGGCGTCTGGTTCGATGCGCGCCGTCAGATCCTGGCCATGGCCTGGGCACCCGACGGCAAGCGGCTTGCCACCGCGGCCAACAAAGGCCTTTACCTGTGGCACATGAACAATGCGGCAGCGACCTCCGAGCCGATGCAACTACTCGGCTTTCCCGGCGCTCCCATAGCCCTGGCCTGGCAACCGAACGGCAAGGCACTCGCCGTCGGCACGCAAGACGGCTTCCTGCAAGTGTGGCGCCCGGCAGGCTTCAGGTCCGGCGCCACAAAAAAGACTGCCAGTCAGCTGACCATGCGTGGCTACCCCGGCAAAGTCGCCTGCCTCGCATGGCACCCAAGAAAGCCGATCATCGCTACCGCCGGTGGGCCGGACGTGGTGTTGTGGGAACTGCCAGGCAACTCGGGTGGAGCCAGAGGGAGGCCGTTGCGGCATCACCAGGCGACCATTACCGCGCTCGCCTGGTCGGTCGACGGCCTTCGGCTCGCTTCCGGCGACCGTTCCGGGCGCCTGTGCATCTGGGATGTTGACGGCAAGGCGGTGTTCAGCCAGGTGATCGGCCAAGAGATCTCGACAATCCGCTGGCACCCGACGCAAAGCATTCTGACCATCGGCGATACCGCCGGCGGCCTGTATTTCTTCGACCACACGCACCCCGATCAAGATTCAACCACGAGGTCGCCAGACCAGGAGGCAGACATTGAATAAAGATGATATGACCATGTCCATACTCGCCGCGCGCAAGAAGCTGGGCCTGAGCTGGGAAGAGCTGTCCAAACAAGTCGGCCTTGCTCCGGTATTCCTGACCTCTGCCTGCCTCGGCATGAACAGCCTGAAACCGGAATACGCGGATAAGGTCGCCGAGGTGCTGGAACTGGGCAGCGAGCTCAGTGATGCCCTTCAGGCTTTCCCACACAAGAGCTGGGACAAACTGGTGCCCACCGACCCGGTGGTGTATCGGCTGTACGAAATCGTCGGCGTGTATGGCGACACCATCAAGGAGCTGATCCACGAGAAATTTGGCGACGGAATCATGTCCGCGATCGATTTCAGCATGCATATCGACAAGGAAGAAAACCCCGCCGGGGACCGCGTCGTGGTCAATATGAACGGCAAGTTCCTCCCATACAAATCCTGGTAAGCCCAACGCGCATCTGTACCAATCAATACACCGAGGTAATCGAAATGACCATGAAATCCCGTCCCATTGCACAACACTCTCTCATGGCTGGGCTGCTGACGGCCGGCACCACGTTCATGGCTGCCCCACTCGCATATGCTCACCACCCGATGGACGGTGCTACCCCGACCACTTTCATGCAAGGTCTGTTGTCGGGCATAGCCCACCCGGTGATCGGTCTCGATCACTTCGCCTTCCTGATGGTTGCAGCCCTGCTGAGCATCACCTTGAAGGGCTGCGCTCGCTATCTGGTTCCGCTCGCATTTGTGGGCGCCACGGTAGCCGGCACGCTTTATCATCTAGGTGCAGCCGAGCTGCCGATGACCGAGACGGTTGTTGCTCTGTCCGCTTTGCTCGGCGGTGTAGCGGTTCTGCTCAAGCGCAGCGCACCGGCACTGCTCGTCGCGGCGCTGTTTGGAATGATCGGTGTGTTCCATGGTTACGCCTATGGTGAGTCCATCGTCGGCGCCGAGCGGGCACCGCTGCTGTCATACCTGCTCGGCTTCGCATTGATCCAGTACGCGATCATTGCCGGCGGCGTAAAGGCCCTGTCGTTGATTGCCGGGCGCTCCGAGCATCTTCAGTCTCTGGCGATACGTTCGGTTGGCCTGTTCGCGGCAGCCACCGGCGCATTGTTCCTCGGCATGAGCCTTTCCTGATAGAACTATCCGCCTGCCAGCGAGCCCCGTGAACCCGGGGCCCTGTCGGGCGGGCTCGAACCGAAAATAACCCCAGTAGACAGATTCCAATCGGAGACCCCGACATGACGGATAACATTCTCATCTCGCCGAAGCAGTTGCTCAAGATGAGCAAATCATTGCCCACGGTGATCATCGACACACGTGCGCCAGATGCCTATGCCGCCGGACATATTCCCGGCGCGGTCAATCTGCATGACATCTTCACCTTCCTCGCCACTTCCTCCAAGGAAGGCCTCGAGGAGCTGCGCGGCAAGTTTGCCGAGGCCTTTGGCGCGACCGGCCTGTCGGGCGGGGAAGTCGCAGTGATCTATGAAGACAGCATGAATACCGGTTTTGGTCAGTCCTGCCGTGGCTATTTCCTGCTCCAGTTTCTCGGTTATACCAAGGCCGCCATTCTGCACGGTGGCTATCAAGCCTGGCTTGCCGAGGCGTTGCCGACCACCACCGAGATCCCCAGCCCGCAAACCAAGACCTTCCCCGTCGATGAAACATCGGCCAGCATCATGCTCACCAGGGAGGACATGCTGTCGTCACTGGAGAAAGACGATATCGTCAAACTGGATGTGCGCGATGTCGACGAGTGGGTCGGTACCATTTCATCGCCTTATGGCGTCGATTTCTGCCCCCGCAAGGGACGCATTCCGGGCGCCGTCTGGCTGGAGTGGTACCGGATGATGAAACCGGGAGAGGAAGTGCCGGTATTCAAATCACAGGCGGAGTTGCAGGCCGAGTGTGGCACCGTCGGTATAACTCCAGACTCCACGGTTTATATCTATTGCTTCAAGGGAGCGCGCGCATCCAACACCTTCGTTGCGCTGAAGGAGGCCGGGGTGAGAGACGTCCGTCTGTACTTCGGCTCGTGGAACGAATGGTCGAGGGATCCAGGTCTACCCATCGAAACCGGTCACCCGGCATTGGCCTGGAAGGCTGCGTGAGGGAAAAGAGATGATGTCCGCAATTGTCCAGGCGATTCATGGAATGGCCGCCGTCGCATGGGTAGGCGGCATCTTCTTTGCCTATATGGCACTGAGGCCGGCTGCCAATGCCACACTGGAACCGCCACAGCGGGTGCGCTTATGGCAGTCGGCCTACCGGCATTTTTTCCCCTGGGTCTGGGGAATGATCAGCCTGCTGCTGCTCACCGGATATGCGGACCTGTTCATGCGTTTCGGCGGCTTCACAAATGATGCCCTGTATCTGAAGTTGATGCACGGTATCGGGCTGCTGATGGTGGCATTCTTTGCCTACCTGTACTTTGGGCTCTATCGCAAGCTGAGCAAGGCGGTGATCAGCGATGACGTGAAAGGAGCCGCGGCCGTGATGATGAAGATGCGGCCGGTAATGGCGACAAACCTCATTCTGGGCATGCTGTTGACCGCCATCGGGATCAGTGGTTCGGCAATGTAAGGGGCGGATGAGCGAGCGCGATCGTCCAGACGGATTTGCCTCCGGGCATGCATTCCGGCACGGGGTCGGATCCACACCCGCTCGCTGATCGGCAGCGCGTCCGGTGAACGCGGGCCGAAAACCCGGAGTCGAAGCAGATTGCCTTACCCCGGCTACCGGGCCGGGTCTTGCATCAGCATGATCGGCGCAGTTCCCCTACCCAGATCACAGCCAGCCGATCCGCCAGCGTGATATGCCTGACAGCCGAACGGAAGTCGCGCTGCTGCGGGGCTTAAAGCCGGTCGGCGACTATCGGATCAGATCACGACCATTCCGGCGTACCCGCCGGCCCTTCATAAAAAAGAATTTGATTTCCCGCAAACCGCTTCGTATCAGCCTCCCCAAAGTGACGGCTTGCCGGCTAGTCTTTAATTAATGAACACCGGCAATCGGGAAATAAGGGCTTGAGGTCACAACGAGCCTTGTCCGGCAACTGCGGAGGTCACGAATGGCGAAATATGTGAGTCTGGTCAACTTCACCGATCAGGGGATAAAGGTTATCCGCAACACCGTCGAACGCGCTGATGCGTTTCGAAAGACCGCCCAGGAGATGGGGGTCGAGGTCCTGGAGATCTATTGGACACTGGGTGTCTCGGACCTCGTCATTGTGGTCGAGGCACCGGACGACGAGATCGTCGCTACGTTGTTCTTCTCTATCGGCAGTCTTGGAAACATCCGTGCCCACACAATGCGTGCCTTCACCGTCGATGAGATGTCGAATATTATCGGCAGGATCCCTTGAGCCACCGCCCCAGGAAAAGGTTCGGCCGGAACTCGCTACACCGCGTCGCGGTGTCGTTGCGTCTGGTCACGGCTTATCGCCCGATCAAAGGCAAGACTTGTCCGAATTGCGGCTTGTGGCCGGTTCTGAGCAAGCGGCCATTCAATTGTGCAGCGCAGTAGGCTGCAGTCGAGCCAGGTTGGGCCGAAACCCGGCCGCAGACCAATTCCGGCGTTCCCGGCGCCAAGCACCTCGGGTGAATGGGTTCATTGGACTGGAGGATAGTCGTCATGCGGCGCTGCTTCCGGAGCGGATCGACAGGTGCATCGAGGAAGACAGTCAACCTTTATGCCGCCTGTGCGACATATTGAGTCCTGGTCCCTGTAAAGAGGTGTTGATGATGTCTGTGGTTCCCGAACGGTTCTCGAATATCTGCTGTGGCGCCCTGTGCGTTACGCTGCTCGCCGGTATGATGTTCACTTCGACTGCCATCTCAGACGACGAGGACGTTGCGACAGGTTCGGCGGCAGCGGCCATTCGCGAGGCCGGCTATCCATGTGCGCACGTGACCAATATGGAACGCTCCAAGGAAGCGGCCGCCGAGGGTTTCACGATCTGGAAAGTACGCTGCAACTCCGGCGGTTTCAAAGTCACGTTCAAGGGCGATGCGGGGTCAGAGGTGGTCCCGCTCGACTGATCTGTGCCGAGCATGAGCTTCTACAGGCCTGCAATTCGAGGCCCGGAATTTGCCGCCTCTGGTGGCAACCGATGGTGGTACAACCGGACGATTCGGACAAAGCTGACTTGGGAACTGGCTCCGCAACGGACAGTTCGTCAGCCCTGAGCCATTATTTGGGCGCCTATCGCTGAGCGCCTGATCTTTGACCAGGTTGCGCGGCATAATCCCGTGCGCGGCGGAGATACGCGACTCCGCGCATTTCAGTTCACGAAGTAACTCTATTTCGACTGCCAACAGCCAATGATTCGAATCCGTGAAGCAACCAATCTGGATCGTGAGAGTATCCGCGCAGTGCATCTGAGTGCCTTCCCAGAAGGCGAGAACCGGACGGTGGCAACGCTCGCAGATGATCTGCTGAGGGAAGAGACAGATCCGGAAACATTTGCCTTGGTTGCGGAGATTGATGGCACAGTGGCAGGCCACATTGCGTTTAGCCCCGTAACTGCTGACATCAACGAGCCATGGAATGGCTACATTTTGGCACCACTTGCGGTGAAGCCCGGATATCAACAACGTCGAGTCGGGTCGAGACTCATAGAAAGCGGCATAGCGCGCCTATCGGCAAACGGGGTAAATGTTCTTTTCGTATATGGCGATCCGGAGTATTACGGCAAATTCGGGTTCAACGATGACACTGCTTCCGGATACTCGCCGCCTTACCGATTGCAGTATCCTTTTGGGTGGCAGGCGATTGCCCTCAACGAGGAGGGTTCTTCTGGATCGAATGTAAAGATATCGTGCGTGGCTTCGCTGTGTAATCCAGAACTGTGGTGAGCGGGCGGCTGAAGGCGATCAAGTCGCTCGCAGTGCTCACTCGGACACCCGGCATCTGCACGTTTGCGTAGAGCCCGGTCACTGATCACCCAAGGTTCAGCGACGGCAATCCAGATGCAACAATGTTGACATCCTCCGGTCAGACCACGGGCGCAAACTCCCGCGCAGCAAAGGCGTTTGAATTAGCTTCGCGGGAGTGAGTTGAGTGAATATCACAGGACAATTTGCTTGAGGGCCTCAAGCAGCGATACGGTCGGGTGATAGCCGGACCCCGGAGCGCTGAACGGTATTCTCACCAGTGGTGCGGAACCGGCCAGAAGTTCAACCTGCATATCTCACCGATTTCCTAATGCGGTCGCCGAATACCCTCGCCGTGAACGGGCGCACTCGTTGCAGCCGGTTTGACCTAGTGTCAGCTAAGCCTGCGCCGTCTTGCACTGCGTGCACCGCGCCACAGCGGCATCTCGACACCCTCGCGACGCAAAAAGGTGAGATATCCAGGTTAAGAACAACCCGGGCCAGATGCAGCCGTCACTCTCATCTCGGACCGACGCTGGGCCCAACACCTGGCGACTCTCTTGAAAAGCTCCGACAGCACGACAGTGAGCCGTCCATTGACAGCATGGTCGCTAGGTTTGTCGGAGGAATCCGCAACCAGGGAGTCGGTCAGGCGTGCAACTGCTCCTTGCGTCAGACCGAACCAGTTGACAGGTAGTTGTCGCGTCTTGCCAGGTATGCGGTCACCAGCTGATCCATACCGCCCTGTTCATAGGGGCGTAAGCCGCTGAGCAGAAGGCGCTTGCGGCCAGTGCCGACCACCCTTTCGCCGCACAGAAACTCGAACGTCAGGCGCACATCACCGCGTTTGCCATTGACTTGCATACTGCTGTCGGCCAAGCGCAGTCTGACATTCGGAATATCCAAACGCTCGAGTTCGAACTCCATGCTTTCGTAGATGACCATCGGACGTTCGGTATTGATCATCACGCCCTGATCCTGCAGCAGCGGCACCAGAATGTGCGGAAAATTCTGACCGGAAAAAGCAACATAGCTGCGCGCCAGGTGCTCGACCAACGGGCAGTGATGCGCGACCTCGCCGCTTCGAGCGACATGCAGATAGCCCTTTCCGTTCGCATCGCACAGTTCGTAGGCATCACCTGGATCTTCTTCCAGTTGCAAAGTCACATTGGCGCCGACCATGCCGGAAAAACGGAAATGCATGCGCTGGCTGACGCCGTAATGCTGCAGCAACACAGTGAACAGCAGGTCGCCGGGAACGCAGAAACGTCGATTGTCCGGATCGTGCAGCGGATTGAAGTCGCCGGCGACGGCCTTGGCAAAGTTGCTGGCCTGTTCGGCGCTGATCCGAAGACCGGAGTCGTCGATAGTGTAGTAATCAGTTAATAACATAATGGCTTGGGTTCGCGCTGCTGCAAAGAGCGGCCTTGTCATTGAATTGGATGCATAAGGCCAAAATCAATATTCACCCGCCCAATCGGACATAATCCCAGCCTAAAGCAAATCCTCTCAAATTGTGCACCGGCTTACGCCTCAGCTCAATCTTCGCCTTTGGGCGCCTCGAAAAACGCCCGGCTATCGCCGACGGTGTCTCTGCGCCGCCGGTAATGCCGGCCAGGGTCACCTTCTTGACGCCCCGGACGTCATGCAGATAGGCAAGCAGCGGCTCGATGATCTCACTGTTGTGAATGGGCATGACGCTGGCTCCATGCGCAGACCTCTAACGCTCGGTCCGGCACTGATTTGAACACGCGATGGGCGTTTGACTGACGCCACTCCACAAGCAAACGACGAAATCATATGGGCAGCGGAAAATTTGCCGGGGTTGGGGCCGCCTTTACCGTGTGACCCACGAGCCTGTATAAGTTTGCTCAGGCCCAAACCGGACTCCACCAGCCTATGACGACGCCTATCAAGCCAATGCTCGTGGTCGCGCTGTTCCTTGCGTTGTCACGATGCCTGGAATGCGCGGGCCAGTCACTTCGAGTGGTCGGTAGCGCGACTGCTCGATCATTACGGACCTGGGAGTCGCACGATCGTGTGGGCGCACAATACCCATATCGGCGATGCCCGCGCGACCGACATGGTGCGCATTGGTGAGGTGAATCTCGGACAGCTTGCACGCGAGCGTTACGGCGACAACGCAGTGTTCGCACTGGGTTTCGGCACGGCAACAGGGTCGGTACTCGCTGCGCGCACCTGGGAGGGTCGTGGCTACCTCTTGGAGACGCCCCTGCCTCGGCCCGACAGCCTCGAAGCGGCACTGCTCGCCAGCGGCGATGGTGACCGGATGCTGATTCTCGATCCGACCTCAGCGGCTACAGCAATGTTGCGCCGAGTCTTGCCACACCGGGCTATAGGTGTGGTGTTCGCTCCGCAGCGCGAGCGATGGGCGAACTATGTCCCCACGCGGTTGGCGGAACGCTATGACGCATTTGTCTTTCTCCCGCATACCCACGCGCTGAATCCCTTGCACCCACAGTAACCACCCTGTTCAGATGTGATGACTGCAGTGCGCCCTGGCTGCCCCGGCCATCATCACCATGGAATTCCTTCCCGCTGATGCAGGTCAGTCCGCTACCTGACCGGAACTGCTGGCGGGGAGAAGCGATGTCCCACTAATCGCCCGATCCATGAGTGCCTTCATCCGCAGCCATTTTCATCATCATGGGGTCACCACGACGGATGTCCGCATAGGGATTGATACCGAGCCAATCAGACATGCCTCTGGCGAGCTTTCTGTTGCCCTGGGTTGTCAGCAGCTTCTTACTCTGCGCCACCTTGAATCCGGTATCCCCCTCCCATATGTCGACCATATTGCGCAGAGTGGTGCTGATGTACAGATCAACATTCTTGCCGGGATTTTCCGTGCACAGATCGACTTCGCCATCGCTGACAACCAGCCACCAGTTCTTGAACTGGCTCAGATCATCAAAGATGAAACAAAACACTGTTTCACCATCGGGAAGCTTGTCCAAATTCAGGCGTCGCTGGATGTCCCACATCAGGAACTCGACATCCAATTCATCGTCTGTCAACTGCCCCCGCGCCCAGCGCATTCCCCAGACTGCCAGGTGTTCGACAACGGGGGCCAGTTCCTTACCCGCTGGGGTCAGAAAACAAGCATGTCCTTTGCGCCCCTTCTGGGCCTTGCGCACAATGATGCCGGCGGACTCCAGTTGCTTAAGCCGCTTAGTCAGAAGAGATGGCGAAATCCGCGACAGCGCGCGCTGGAACTCGCTATAGCGACGCGTACCGAGCAGCAGTTCCCGGAGAATCAACAGCATCCATCGCTCACCGAGCAACTCGCTCGCTTTCGCCACAGGACAGAATTGTCCATAGCCTGTCATAGAGCCACCTCATCAGTTGGGTAAGACGAATACTGCAGCGACTTCACAAAGCACCTTACTACAGATTTTGTAGTCAAACGCTACAACTCCAGATGTATCGGTAAGTGCCAGGGGCTGCCTAAGCTTCCTGCATCGACACTCCACGTCGATACCCGTGAACACTCAATCGGAGAATGGATATGAATACTGAAGAACAGACCAGCCGCGTGGTCAATGGAATTGATACCAGTCGTGTCGTCGACCTTGCGTCCAAGATTTCGCACAACGAAGATTACGGGCAGTTCAAATTCCGCGCGAACAATCAATGGATTGACGGAAGCCACAGCCGCACCGCTATCCAGGGTTTCTTTGCCGGAGAAAAGGAAGATTCAAGCCGTACCGAGGCATTGACCGTGGATGCAGACCAACCGTATTTTCTGGCCGGCCGGAATTCGGCCCCCAATGCGGTTGAACACTATCTTCATTCGCTGACCAGCTGTCTCAATACCACGCTGGTCTACCATGCTGCTGTTCAGGGTATTCCTCTCGACGAAGTCAACGTGTTTGCGGAGGGTGAGCTGGATGCCCGCGGATTCTTCGGGATTTCGGACGATGTGAACCGTGGCTACCAGGCCATTCGCATCAACATGGATGTGAAAAGCCCGGCAGACGTTGAAACATTGACCAAGCTGGCGATGCACTCACCTGTGTTCGAGATGGTTTCCAAAGCCGTCCCAGTCGATTTCACCCTTACCACCAAGTGAACATCGCCCGGCCTCGGTCTACCGACAGTTGCCGGGGTGACACCAGGGCGCCTCGGAAAATCGAGGTGGCCGCGCGGCACAGGGATGTGCCGTCATTATCAATTGCGGAGCAACAAACCGTGCTCGTCAAGGGTTGTCCGATGCGTGCCGCCATCCGCTGATCGTCCGCTGCACCTCCTGGAAGCAAAGCGGGCTCAGCGCGCCGGAATGACCCTCATCCTTTCGGCGTGTACCAGATCGGCGAGGTATAGGCCCGCTCCTGCCCGGTGGTCTTGGCGCCCTCGGGGATCTCGACGCCAAAACGGAAAGCGTCATAAACCACCCAGCGCGGGGTCGGGATCTCCAGTACACGCGCATAGTAGAAGGCCGATTGAGCCGGGTCGAAGTCGGGATCGGTCCAGACCGTGGCGAGTTCCGAGGCGCCAATGGTGTTGGCCCAGTTGGCGTTCGCGATATCCACCGTGTTGCCGACAGGGGGAAGGGCCCCGTTCGCGTCCGGCTCGCGACCCGCCGACCAGGCAACGTCATAGACCTTCTCATGGGTCTTGCCGGCTGCGTCCAGCCAGCCCTTGACGATCTGGACTCGGTCAAGATTGGCGCCAATCGGATCGCGCAGCGCATAGACCATGAAGGTCGGCGCACCATCCCCACTGCGGGACGGCAGGTCGCCGCCCATGGGCACGCCCTTCTCGTAGCCGCGGAATGCCGGTTGACGACTGTTCAGATCTTGGGAGGTGAAATCCCAGCTGCCGAAGAAGCGCACCATCATCCGCGGGCCAGTAGTCCCATAGACCTCCTTGCGTGCCATCGCGTCCCAAATCGACGCGCGCGTGTTTTCCTCGGCCCAGACAGCGGCATAGCCCGAAGACACCAATTGGTAGCCCTCGAACGTACCGTTTTCGGTCTTCGCAAACGGGTGCGTCATGCGCTCGGGCTTCGGCTCGGCATTGGTGGCCTTGCCGAAGAAATTGTCTTCTTCAGCAGTGGAGAGCGCGGTATGGCTATCGGTCGAGCCAACCATGCCGAACTTATAGGGATTCGTTCCTAGACGCCCTTCCAGCAAAAGGCCGTTCTTCAGCGCTTCGCGGGCATACTCATACTGCAGCATCTCGGGGGTCTTGGCCGCACTCAGGTCCAGATTGCCGACATCCCAGGTCTCGTAGTCGGCAAATGCGTCGTCCGGCGACAACAGCGGGTGTGCCTCGCCATCGCCCTTGATCTGAGTGGCCTCGTACATCGGCTCCCATTTGGCGCGCTGCTGGACATAGGTCTCGTCGATAGCGCGGCCAGTATACTGCGCGTCCACCGGGAACATGATGCCGTTTGACAGGTTGCCATTGTGGGCCAGGGCCAGCGCGCTTCCGCCTGTTTTTGCCTGGTAGTTTTCCAGCCACTTGTAAAGATCGAGAGGGTCGGTGGAGCCGACCGGCGCCTGGGTGGTGTAGGGCACGACCTGGCCCGCCTTCTCCGCACCCTCGCGGAAGATGACGTTGCGGTGCAGGTTGTTGCCCTTATCGAGAGAGGTCCATTCGAAACCGATCAACGCAGTAAATCTGCCCGGCTCATTGAAGCTCTCAGCGGCATCGATGACACGCTCCCAGATCGTTTGGTAGGTTCTTCCACCCGGGGAATACTCCGCCATCATCTCAGGGTCGATCTTGCCCTGTGAGAAGGTACCGATCAGGTCCAACGCGGCTGCCGCCGAGGCATCGCCGCCGGCCTGCAGGCCCTCGTACCAGGGCTTTGCCTGATCGTACTTGAGGATGTCCGGGTCACCGGCCGCCAGGTCATTGAAAAAGCCCATGCCGTCAGAGTGATCGGCGATCACCAGCCAATCCAGCGGGCGGGCCAGCTTCGCCGGTTGCCCACTGGATGCGATGACCTCGTCACCCCGGGCGAAACGGTAGGCGTCTTCTAGCCCGAGGCGCGCGCCGAAAAGGCCCGCATCCATTGATAAGCCGGTATGCAGATGGGTGTCGCCCCAAAGCAGCTTGCCTGGAAAGCTACGCTGCGCGTAAGGGGAATACGCCTTACCGGGATACAGGCCCGACAGGGATTCGGCTGAGGGTGCGAATTGGGCCGCGGCTTGTGAAGCAAACATTACCAGTGCGCAACTAGTGATAACTAAACGCTGCATCAGACTCTCCTTGCCAGATCGAACTGTTGGACCGATATCAAATCACCTTAACAGATGCCGCCAATGTATCGAAAGAAACGCGACACTGGCCTGATGAGCGGTACAGCTCAGATGCCGCACAGCGCACAAAGGCCGTCTTATGCCGCTGGAGAATGCTGCGCCGGTGTGGGCGCAACGGACCTGACGCTGAAGTCGGCGTTTCAGGACCGGGCAAAAAGATTGATGTATGGCGTCAAGACAGTCGTCGATGGACAGAAACGGCGTCGGATGACCGAAGTACTCATATGATACGGCCGGCCGCATTGCGGATCCGCCGGGCTGCGGAACACGCCAGGCTGAGCGAATCCCCGGACTGCGAATGCGGCGACGCCGTTGCCTGAATCAGCCGTCCTCGCAACGATAACCGATACGGAAACCACCCCAGTGGCGACCTTTGACTCGGATCGGCACGGACATGTCGTGCATGATCTCGCCGGTGTCGCGCTTGTAGGTCTGCAACAGGAACGGCGCGGTACTGCTCCTGCCAAAGTTATGATACGGCCGGCCGCATTGCGAATCCGCCGGGTTGCGGAACATGCCAGGCTGAGCGAATTCCCGGACTGCGAATGCGGCGACGCCGTTGCCTGAATCAGCCGTCTTCGCAACGATAGCCGATACGGAAACCACCCCAGTGGCGACCTTTGACCCGGATCGGCACGGACATGTCGTGCATGATCTCGCCGGTGTCGCGCTTGTAGGTCTGCAATAGGAACGGCGCGGTACTGCTACCGCAACGACTGCCGGTGCGATCGCCGAAGATCCGTTTGGTGCGATTGTTGGCAAGATCATTGTCGTAGCTACCGCTCAAGGGCTGGCTGTAGCGCTTGTTGTGCGTGGGAAAATAACCATTGTTGTCCACCGCGCCGGCGTAGAGCACGAACTGGTGGGATTGGAGAATCGGCTCCTGGATCGCCGGCAGGGACTGGTCAGTGAATTCGTCGAACCGGGTACGGTACTTGACCGGGTTGGTATTCTCGATCGGCCGGTAGTCCCGGTCCATCAGGTCATCGAGGGTCAGACGCCCGGACGCAATAGCCTCCTCGAACACCTGACCGATGCGTTCCGCCGCGTCGCTGGCGATGTGACGGACGCGGTCGTGCACAGTATCCAGCTCGAAGCCGGCAATCGTAACGTACTCCTGCTCCGCTGTATCCGCCAGTTGCAGGGCCCCTTTCGAGACCTGCTCAACCTCCTGTTCCGTGACTGCGAGCGCGCTCTCGACATCGGCCAGGGCCAACGAGATCTCGCCGATAGCCACGACATGGGACTGCACGGCACCCGCGATCTGGCTGATGCCTGACTCCGACTGTTGCGACAGGCCGTGGATGTTCTCCAGGGTCTGACCGATCTGCTCGGTTTCCCGCACGACGCTCTCCACCTCCTGAACCAGGTGTCCCATGGTCGCAGCGGACTGATTGATCTCTCGGTAGATAGTGTCAAGCTTCTGGCCGATCTCGCGCGTGGCATCGGTGGTCTTGCTCGCGAGCTGACGCACCTCGTCCGCCACCACGGCGAAACCGCGACCATGCTCGCCGGCACGGGCAGCCTCGATCGCGGCGTTCAACGCCAGCAGGTTGGTCTGCCCGGCTACCTGGTCGATTATCTGGGTAATGCCCTGGATCTCTTCCGAGCGCGCCTGCAGATCGAGTAACGAACCGGCACTGCGCTCGGTTTCCGCACGCACGCTGTGTATGCGCCCGATCGTCTCCTGCACTGAAACCTGACCGGCGCTGCTCGCGTCACGCGTCGCCTGCGCCGCAGCCTCTGCCTGCTCGGCATTCTGCGCCATATCGAGGCTGGTCACGGAAATCTGTTGCGAGGTCTCGCCGATGCTGCGCGCATGCACCACCTGTTCGGCGAGCTTGCCCTTCAGGGTGTCCGCCGAGAAGGACAGCTTCGCCGATGCGATCGCCAGGGTACCGCCGCGCACCGCGACCGAGCGCGCAATGCCAACGAGCGACTGCTGCAGGTCAACGGTCGCGTCGCGCAGCACGAGCAGTAGCGGGTGTTTCAGCCTCGGTGCGGACACAGCGCACTTGTGCAACTCGTCACGCTCGACCGCCGAGGCAACCGTCGCCGAGATTTCCTCGAGCGGTCGCTGCAAGAAAAGATACGTCAAAAGACCGCCCGGCAGCATGGCCGATGCGCCAACGGCGAGAGCTGCCACCCAGTCGGGCAACACACTGACTACCAGAGAGTGGACGAACACCGCTGCGCCGAGGCCCAGCACCAGCGTGAGAAAGTAGACAAGCTTCTGCATCGGCGCAAAATCACCTGGTCGAGTGTTCCAGGCGTTAGCGGCAACGCAGACTGCCGACTTGAGCCGTCGCAGGGCAAGGCGACCGAGCGGCGAACAAATGATGTCAGCCGGGCATCAACAAGCGGCAGGTGGCTGGAGCCTTTGTGCGGTATCGGGGAGGCGCAGCCAATACCTGGGCAAGGCACCAGGGCCCTGCCACATCCCAGACGGCCGCCAGTTGTTCAAGACCCATGTCGGACAAAAATCAGGTGGCCGATCTCCGCCGTTTCCGCAATGACAGCATTCAACGCACCCCGACGCGGTTCACCGGCCCACCCAGATTGACCCCTACCCCGCCGCTGTAGCCGACACCGGCCTGGCCGGCGCCGGCCCCCGGCAGGACGCCGACACCGGATGCCGGACCGCCGACTCCTCCGGCCCCGACGCCGGGCGTCGCCACCCGTACAGTGGAGCGGCGGGCCACCCCAGCATAGCTGACCGGCGTTGCCGGCCGACCGAACCGGGCCTCGGCGCTGGCGATCAGGCCGCCGTCAAAATGGCTCCCGATATCACCGTTGCAAAGCCAGGCCGACAGGGCCAATCCAGGCATGAACAGGTACTTGCGAGCAAAAGATTTCATTGATCACCTCCTATCGGGGCACCCTCGGGCAACTCGTCCAAACCGATCAACTGTTCGGGATGCAGCAGGTTGGCCCCAGCCGGCGGAACGAACACGAAAGCATCCGGAGCCGGCTCGATGTCGGTCTTCCACCCCTTGATGCGCAGGGTGTACTGCGGGGCACTGTTGATGGTCTTACTGGTGATTACCAACTTGCGCGGAATGGGCCGATCGCCGACTTCCACCCAAAGTTGCCAATCCGTGTCGAAGTTGCGGAAGGCGAGGTGCTCGCACTCCCGACCATCGATGACGCCGCGTCCGATGTACTTGGCTTCCAGAACGTCGGCAACGAGCAGGTCATAAGACTGCGACCGGAGCAGGTCGGCTCCTGGCAACGCGATGCCATGCCCGGCACTGAGGGCCTCGATCAATTGATCTACCGTCCTGGGACCAGCAAACCGCGTGTAGCCGTTGGTATGCCTGCCGTGGATGCTGACCGTGTTGCCGTCGAAGAACATTGCCACATCGGAATAGCCGCCGACCCGATGGGCGCGCAGCCTGTCCGGTCGGCTCAGTAGCGCCTCGCCGGAGTTGGTGAATTGGATCTTTTCCAGTTCGGGCGTAATGACTTCGATGTCACTGTCGAACGTGATTTGGATGTTCTTCTGGCTACTCAGATAGTCTGACATGGCCTTGAGAAAGACCTTGGCATCATTGCCTTGTGCGTGCAGACCCGAGCCGCCCAGGGCGAGCGTCATCGCAAGAATCAGGCGGGTCCAGTTCGAGGTATCCCGGCGTGCAACATGCCGTCCAAGAAGGGCTTCCATCATGTCGATTCCTCAATCTGTTTGCGAAAAAAGCGGTATGTCGACTGCATTCGATATTAATCGCACGAGGCGAAGCCCGCTTGAACGACGCACCCTGACACTCCGTGTCATTGTGGACCCGTTCGCGCCAGCCGGGTAATCCTCGGTCGTCACTGCCGTGTAGTCCCCGGACACAATGCGATTTGCCTCTGACGAACCTGAGCTTCACGGGTCCGACCTTGCCGGCAACATCCCCTGACGCGGCCGAGCACAGCACGCGCGATTGACAGGCAACAGCTGGCCCCGAGTGAACGACACAGCCCACCCGACATGCAGCTTCATTTAAGCACTTTGCAGTCTCAATGACTTGGCAAAGCACGACTTTGTGCTGACAATTCGCGACACGGCGACAATTGGAGCCCCCAAGTGCCATATCGCAAAAGGTTACCAGGAGGATCAGCACGAGGCCACGGCATCGGCAATGATGCGGCCGTCCGCGTCGGTCCAATGGCCGGATTGCCAAACATCCTGCGCGAACTCGGCTGGGATCCAGAGCCCTTGTTCGTCAGTGCCGGCTTCACGCCGAAACAATTCGAGAACCCCGATCACGAGGTTTCATTCGTCGCCGCAAGCCGGCTATTGGCCAGTTGCGTTGCAGCAACGGGATGCCAGCACCTCGGCTTGCTGATGGGAGAGCGCGTGGAACCCTCCTCTCTGGGGGTTGCCGGATTCATGCTGCGTTCCGCCCCCAACGTGCAGGCTGCTCTGAATAGCCTGGTGCGCCACCTGGACCTTCATGATCAGGGTGGCGCAGCTACGTTGGTCACACGCGGCGACACCACCTTCCTGGGTTATGTGATCCATCAGGCGGGGGTGTCGGCGACAGACCAGATTCATGATATGTCGATGGCGGTCGCCTGCAAGATCCTGCACCGTCTGTGTGGCGACGGCTGGTCCCCCACCGGGGTGTTTCTCTCGCATCGAATGCCGTCGAACATTGCGCGGTACAAAGAGGTCTTCCATGCCCCGCTGCATTTCGATGCCGAACAAAGCGCAGTGGCGTTCGCGTCTCGCTGGCTGGATCACCCCTTGCCCGGGTCAGACCCGCTGCTTCATCGTCATCTCGAGCGGGAGGCGGACGACCTTCACCGGCGCCGAAAAGCAGACCAGGCCGGCAGGCTGCGGCGGCTTCTGCGCGCCTCGCTGCCGAGCGGGGGCTGCAATGTATCCGACATCGCCAGACAACTCGGCATGCATGAGCGCACCCTGAATCGACGATTACGGGCGGAGGGCACAAGCTTCCGCCGAGAGCTCGAGCAGACGCGCTACGAGGTCGCCCAACAGTTGCTCTCCGATACCACGATGCCTCTAGGCAAGATCGCGGACTGTTTGAATTACGCCGACGCGACCGCGTTCAGCCGGGCGTTCAAGCGATGGTCCGGAGTTACTCCGACAGCATGGCGCAGCCGTATCATTGCGCCTGAATAGGGCCCATCTTCGCTCGCCCCAGCGCAAGGACTCCAAGGAAGGGGCCATGTTTGTCCCGGTCAGGTCTGGCTGATCGTCGGATCCTGACCGAACATCCCGGCAGTCACCAGCACAATGCCCTTCTCGGTCACCCGAAAACGCTGCGCGTCCGCGATCGGATCTTCGCCGATTATCGTCCCCGATGGCACCCGGCAGCCGCGGTCGATCACCGCGTGACTGATGCGGCAGTTGCGTCCCACCTCGACTTCCGGCAGCAGCACCGATGCGTCGATCTCGCTGTAGGAATGCACCCTGACGTTCGAGAACAACAATGAGTCGACCACTGTGGAACCCGAGATCACACAGCCCGCGGACACCGCGGAATCCAGTGCCTTGCCTTCCCGACCGGCGTCTCTGAACACGAACTTTGCCGAGGGTAACTGGCGATGATAGGTGCGGATCGGCCAGTCCCTGTCATAAAGATTGAGTTCAGGCTCCACTGCGACCAGTTCCATGTTCGCCTCCCAGAACGCGTCTATCGTCCCCACGTCCCGCCAGTACGGCTGACGCCCGGTCTCCCGATCCAGGAAGGGGTAGGCGAATACCCGATGGCCTTCGATGATCGAGGGAATGATGTCGTGTCCGAAATCGTGCCTGGAGGTCGGGTCTGCGGCGTCCTCTTCCAGTTTCCGAAACAGGAAATCGGTGTCGAAGACGTAGTTGCCCATCGAGGCCAGCGCAATGTCCGTCGCGCCGGGCATAGGCTGCGGATCAGCGGGCTTCTCGTCGAAACTGAGCACCCGGAAATCGTCTGCCACACTCATCACGCCGAAACCCTTGGCATCTTCGAGCGACACCCCCACGCAGGCAACGGTCATCTCGGCTCCCTTGTCGGCGTGGTAGGCCAGCAGCGCGCCATAGTCCATCTTGTAGACATGGTCGCCGGACAGCACCAGCACGTACTTCGGCAACAGCGTCCGGACGATGTCGAGATTCTGAAAGATCGCATCGGCGGTGCCCTTGTACCAATCACCCGTGGTGCGCTGCGAGGCCGGCAGGATCTCGATGAACTCGCCCAGGTCGCGCTGGAAGAAACTCCAACCCTCCACCAGGTGACGGATGAGCGAATGCGCCTTGTACTGGGTCAACACGCCGATGCGACGAATGCCTGAGTTGATACAGTTGGAAAGGGGGAAATCGATGATGCGGTATTTTCCGCCGAAATAGACCGCGGGCTTGGCCCGCCGCTCGGTCAGTTCATGAAGCCTCGACCCGCGTCCCCCGGCAAGCACCAGGGCCAGCGTGTTGCGCGTCAGTTGATTGAGATAGCGAGGGTCGTCTGGGTGCATTGGTCATTCTTCTCCGTGTGTGCGGTCACGCGCGGTCGAGGTTCGCAGCAGACGATCGTAGCGCGCCATCTGCTCGATCATTCCGATGATCGGGGTCGCAAAATGTGTCGCAGTAGAACCCCTGACATGAGCGACATTGGCGTTCATCGATCATGATGCCTGTGCCATCTTACCTTCTCGCGTGGGGCCGTGCGGTGGCGCTTCTGGGGGAATCCCTCAGGCCTCGACGGCCGACACCCGCTGACAAACAACCTGTGCCGAGCGACTCTCGGCCCAGCGCCGGCACGAAGCCTACAGAACGAAATGGTAAACTATCGACTGAGTGGATGGTGCCAAGGACACCGGCAGAGGGAACTCTCTCAGCGGCGGTCATCTCGCGAGGGCGACTGTGGCGCGAGGCCGCCCGACCGCCGGCCATGCCGTTGCGCTATCATTTGGCCGATCAGTGCGGCGAGGCCAGTTTGAGTCCGACGATGCCCACGACGATCATCCCAACGAAAAAGAAGCGAGCGAAGGCGGCCGACTCGCTGAACAGAAAGATACCGAGTACAAAGGTACCGACGGCACCGATGCCGGTCCACACGGCATACGCGGTGCCCATGGGTATCGTCTTCTGAGCCATCAACAGCAGTGCGCCGCTGGCGGCCATACAAACACCCGCGAAGGCTATCCAGCCCCAGCGCATGCCCGTTTCGGCGAGACCAAGCTTCAGCCCTACCGGCCAACCCCACTCAAAGATACCGGCAATAATCAGATAGACCCATGCCATCGTCACCTCCACTCGCAGGATCGCCCAGTTACAGTATTGCTGTCACACAAGTCATCATTGCTGGCTTCAAACGATCGCCTCGGCGCCCGGCAGGCGCGCTTCAAGCCGGCCCGGCTTTATCGCTCGGCGCGGCTCAACGCCTCCTTGGCCTGCTGCAGCTCAAGCTCTGCCGCTTGTATCCGACGCTGGTATTCGGGGGTGAGACGGCTGCCGCCACCGGCGATGCCCTGTCGATCACCTTCCCTGACGATCTTCGCGTCCGCCAGCTTGGCCTCGGCGGCTTGTACACGCTGCTGCGCAGCCTCGGTCGCCGCGCGCTGCTGTTGTCTGGCCAGATCACGCTGTTTCTGACTCTCGTCGGCCGCCCGTACCGCGTCCTCGGCGCGTTGCTTGCTGGCCTCGACCTCTGCATCGGGTTCTGCTGCAGCGGGCACCACGATGGCCTCCACCGCCACCGCATCGGCCGGAACACTGTCGGAGAAGGTACGATTTCCCTGCTCGTCGACCGATTCGTAGATCTTTTCCGCGGCAGTCGACGTGACCGGTACCGTCAGACCCAGTAAACAGCAGCCAATGATCAAGCGCTTCATAAAAGGACTCCATCGCGGTTCATCCGCGTCCGTCGTTTATCATATCCCCCCGGCACTGCGCTCCAGGCGAGCCTGGGGGCCGGCAGCTAGGGCCTGTTAACACTAATCCGGAGCGTGTCGCCGGAGGCCATTTTTTCGCAGATCAAGGCGTAACGAGCGCTGTGTAGCAGGCTACATAAGCGAGGTGCAACGCAGAGCTGTGGAAAAATGGCCCCGTCCCTTCGGGTTGCGCCCCAAAATGGGCCACTCGGTGTTACTCGTCGTTCATTTGGAATGACCAAACTTCACTTCTCGCGCCTTGATTGGCCCATTTTGGGGCAGCAACGACGCGATCCGGATTAGTGTTAACAGGCCCTAATCACGTGCTGGTTGCCGACCCAATACCCCAAGACAGGAAGGGGACGAGTTCGCGGCAAAGCGCGAAGGAAGGTTATCGGGTCTGATCCATCAAGGCCTTCGAACCCAGGCCCCAATGGCTGATAACGGCGGTCAATTCTCCCAGAGAGACGTTCAATGTCTGCACCTGGGACACGGGCACCAGTTTGATCGTTCCCGTCATCGGTGTCGGTGCCCTGGGTAACATCACGACCGCGAAGCCATCACCGAGATCTTCCATAAGATACGCAAACTGGCGCTGATCCAGCGGACCGTGCACCACGGCCGGTTTGAATTGGCCGTGCCCGTCCATCGTCGCAAACCTTGAGGTCAGACCCTTCACCGCCCGATAGAGCGGGAGCTGACCAATGGTGTTGCGCTCCACCCAGTTTCCGAACCGCCGGGCGATCGGCAGTCTCGCCGCCAGGCCGAAGATGCTGGAGGCAACCAGAATCAGAATGATCGCGACGATGACCGGCGCATTGGTGGTGTCGAACGCGCCCTCGGGAAACATATCCACGATCGGGGTCGCGAGCCCGACCACCGCCTCGAGGATCTCACCCATCAGGACGTAGAGCAGCAGCAGCGGCAGGACGATGAAGAAACCACCGATGACTGTGCTCTTCAGAAATCCCATGAATATCTTCATAGCCGGTAATCCTCGCCTCGGCGATGCTGGCAGTCACATCTGCTAGCCGCGCACCGCAATTATTGATGAGGACCAGAAGGGTATCAGTGTAAGACATGTTCCGCATACGCCGAGGTATGTCATGCGAGAATCTGGCGACCACAGGACTGCGGCCGGGACCTGCCGCGTGCTCACGAGCGGCACCGAGGCAATTCCCCTCGCCCCGACCCCGTGCTTCGCGCGGTGCCACAAGGCCGAGGACTTCAGTTACTCCCGGGGCCCCGAACCAGCCTCAAAAGTGTCAGCAATTTTGACAAACAGCGTCACGCCGCGAAACCGGCTGCGCCGCCCTCGCCTACCTGAAGACGATCTCTTCGCTCGGCGCGTAGAACCGGATTCCCTGGATCAAGAACTCGATTCTGGGCCCAAGAACACCCGAGCCCTCGGCAACGGTTACCGGCAGGTTGGGCTTCAGCAACAGACATTTGTTGCCCTCGAGGTACGCCTTGACGTTGTCGATGTCGTTACTCACGGCAAACGCCGTGAGTTCGTCCAACCACTGCGTGCTAAGGCAGGAGTAGAACTTACCCTCAGTGACCCGACCGGCAGGGAGCGCCTGCGCGGAAAGCATCACCAGGGCGACAATGAACGCCATTCTGCTCAGGCGTCGTGCGCCTGAACCCACCACCGGGCCCGTAAGACCCTCACAAGGGCTCCATGCCGAGGTCATCGGCTCCACGATTCTTTTTCGCTGAAACATTATTCTTCTTCCTCGATGCACTCCCTGCAGCTCTGGCCGCAGGTCTCGACAGAGGAATACCGCTGCAACTTATGTACCGTCCGCACGGGTCGGTTGCCTGAGTGGGTATTTGCCGGGTCGTGCCTCGTCCCCTGACCGACCTCGGCATCCATACCATAATACGGCCAGGCGAATTGACTCCTCGGTTCGATGCCACCAGCGGATTGATCGGCCTGCCTGGCACCCGGACTGGCGATCCCCGGAATCTTGTCTTCCTGTTCGGAACAGATAACGGGTAGGTCGAGCTCCGGGAGCCCCAAAAAAAATGCGCCAGACCCAGCGGCCCGGCGCATTCACCTTGTGTCGATTACCTGCGTCGGTGCTCAGACAGAGGGATCCGCATCGCCACCCTCGATCACGAGTTCATAGGCGGTCTTGGCGATGCTGTCACTCGGCTGGATGTCGCCGTCGTAGTCAAACCGGTCGTCCGTCGCCTCGGGCGTTCCGCGGTATACCTCGTAGACGGATACCAACACCTCGTGTGCCGAGGGTTGCGGCTGCGCAAGCTGCGAGGCCTCCAGACTCGGATCGAGTTCCTGCGAACCGATGCTGCGCTGGAAGTCGAAGGGTGTTGCCTGGGCAAGGCCGGCGGCAGCAATCAGGGCGGTTGCGGTAATGATCTTTTTCATTTCTCAGTCCTCATAAGTGTTTGCGGGATGGTTCAATGCTTCGCTCAGTGGCGTTCGTAAGAAGAGACCCGCCGCCGCCCGAATTCTTTTCACGACAACTGCAATCGGCTGGGCGGGGTGAACTCAGGCGCAATGACACTGACCAGACTAGGGCCTGTTAACACTAATCCGGATCGCGTCGTTGCTGCCCCAAAATGGGCCAATCAAGGCGCGAGGAGTGAAGTTTGGTCATTCCAAATGAACGACGAGTAACACCGAGTGGCCCATTCTGGGGCGCAACCCGAAGGGACGGGGCCATTTTTCCACAGCTCTGCGTTGCACCTCGCTTATGTAGCCTGCTACACAGCGCTCGTTACGCCTTGATCTGCGAAAAAATGGCCTCCGGCGACACGCTCCGGATGAGTGTTAACAGGCCCTAAACAGCAGGCAGCACACCGGCATGCTCGAAGCGTGAACCGCCGCCTCATTCAGGCGACAGCCGAGCCCGTTACTTACAGGGAAGACGGAGGGAGGTCAGAGGACCTGAAAAAGATTGCGCTGGTGATTGACTTGCGAACAGACATGACACAGAAGCTGGTTGCCGGCCGCGCAAGCCGGGCGATGAAAACGGGCACCACAGGACCGGCAGGCCCGCTCTTGAAGCGGCACCTGCAAGTGTTCGAGTACCGCGCACTCAGTGACATCCACGGCATGCTGGTCACAGACATCGATGCAGAGGCGACACCCGGTACAACTTTCCGCGCTGACCAGATACGCATCCCGATCAGGCGCCAGGGTCAGCGCCTCGTGCGGACAGATACGCACGCAGGCATCGCAGCCGTTACAGCGGGCAGGATCGATCACCGGTACGGCCAGGGCGAGTTCGCCGCGCTCCACCGGCGCGAGAAATTCTCCCGGTGGACGCCACCCCTGGTTGCCATCATCCGATTGCAGTTCCGCAGCCGCCCCCATCACGCGGCGGAAAAAGCCGCGCCGGCTCACCTGCGCTTCGGCGACATCCCCGTGCACACTGCGGGTCCTGCGGGACGGCATGTCCGCTGATCGATCAATAAGGTCGATTACGGGCAGGCTGCGCTGCGAAAGCACCCTGTTGACCAGGGCCACCCGGTGCGCCATGCCCGCGGCATCATTGCGCGGGCAGCTCGGGCAATCGGCGGTCTCCAACGATATACGCCTCAGTCCGGCGCGGTATAGCAAAGTAAGCTGCTCGAGGCTGACGGCATGCACACAGGGCAAACGCCAGTCCTGACGATCGCGCTGGGTCCGCTCGCAGGCGATCACGATGCTCGCCTTTCCGATGCTGACAGGTGGCGAAACCCCGGACAGGGACAAGGCGCCTTCCGGGCAGTGTGCAACACACAGACCGCAACCGTCGCAACGGGCAGTGTCGAGACCCAGCTCCTCCTCATCCAGAACCCAGGCATCGCGCGGACAGGCGTCCACGCAACGCTGGCAGGAAGCGACCTCGGCATGGGCGTGCACGCAACGCTCGGGGTCTGCAGCCGGCAGCTTGCCCATGGCCTCGTCGAGCATCTCACGGAGATCCATGAAGCACCTCCCGAGATCGGATTGGAGCTGTGGATATGCGCGGACGAGCCGAGCGATCAGGGCCCCGGCACACAGAAACGATCAATCGCCTACCAGGAAGGCGAGCTGCCAGGTACATAGGCACCAGGCATCGGCAGCGGCACATCTTCCACCTGCTGTTTCATGCGCTGTTCGATCTCCTCGGCTGTTGGCCGCGGCTCTGACAGGATCAAGGCCAGGGCGTCACGCAGCTCGTCCAGATAGTACGAGGTCAGCATGCCCAGACCCGCATAGAACGGGGTGGCGGAACGCTGCGCAACGCGGCGAGTAAAGTCCGGCACCCAGCGCAAGGTATGTTCATCGAGGAACCTGGCCGCCTCTGACAAGGCAGAGGGGTCTTCATGATCGAACAATTCAGCCAGGAACTGGAGCTGGTGAACCAGGTGGTCATCCGGTCGCATCCGCCAGTCCGGCGCGCTCAGGCCCAATCGTGCATACGACTCCCGGACCTCGAACATCGGCTTCTGCATGGCCAATCCATCCTCGTCCAACCAGACCGATTCACAGGGCGAAGCACCGATGCCATGAGTCAGATAGATCGACGCAAAATCTGCAGCCAGTTCATCACTCTGCTCGGCATCCAGACTCTGCTCGGAACCCAGGACAATCTCCCCAAGGATCGCGGTCAGCGCTGACAGCACCTCCTTGGCCTGCGTCGACTCCAGGCGGAACGCCAGGCTCTCGGGAAAGCGGTCTTCTTTCAATGACGCGATCGTCTGACCATCCAATTCGCGGTCATGCAGTTGGGCCAATGTGATCAGGTCCAACGCGACACCGTTGCGGAACACCTCCAGGACATCACTCATCCAGTCTCCCTCCCGAAGATCCGGGATTGCAGGCGCAGGCAGCGTAAGCAAACACCGCCGAACGGCCGATTTTCTATAGCATTGGACCCTGTTTCCATGCCTTTGTCAGCCACGACGTCGACAGGCATCGTCACTCGTCCACCCTGCCCTTGCTATGGGCCACGAACACGATCGACGGGTTGGTGAGTTCAGGGTCGGCAAAATTCTTCACGGCCCTGACGGTTTTCTCGTTTGGTCCAACCGCCTTGGTCTGATACTCGTTGAGCCGCAACAAATCGATCGGACCGACGTCCAATACGCGCATCATGCAGGCCATGACGCAATAGGGCAGCCGGCCGGCCTCGATCTCATCGACGCACAAGTTGCATTTCTTGACGATCTGCTCCTCCGGGTCCCACTGCGGGGCGCCATAGGGGCAGGTGGCCTCGCAACGCCGACAGCCGATACACAGGGTCGAATCGATATCGACGATCCCGTTGTCAACCCTTTTCCAGATCGCGCCGGTCGGACAGGCTGGCAGGCACGCCGGCTCCGCACAATGATTGCAAGAAACATTGACCTTGTAAGCGTACACATCGGGGTAGGTACCACCCTCGACATACTGCACGCGACGGAAACGCGGGCCGGCCGACAGGCCGTTCTTGTCCTTGCAGGCGATTTCGCAGGCGCGGCATCCGATACAGTCGACGTTGTGGTGAACGAAGCCAAGCTGCTTCTCCGGCTTGACCGGTTCGTAAACCGTCTTCTTGCGTCGCTTGATTGCTGCCTTGAGCCCTGCACGGTCTTTGATCTTTTTCATCAGTCAACCCTCCCCTATTCAGAGGTCGCGACGGAAGACATGGGAGCGGGCCGTCGCCAGACGGTCCCATCCCGGGCGGTGGGCGAGATCCGTCTTGCGGATATCGCACAACACGGTGTTGTAAGCGAAGGCACCGGCCGGGCTCGGCTCGTCGAGCGTCAGCATATCCGGGTTACCGGAGCGGTCCACGCCCTTGTCATCCAGGTCGAGCCAGGCTCCCTCATGGATGACGGCGACACCCGGCATACAGCGCTCCGTCACGTACACGGGCACCACCACCCTGCCTCTGTCATTCCAGACCTCGACCGTGTCGCCGGTCTTTATGCCCAGACGGCGGGCATCCGAGGCATTCACCGTCACCTCCTGCTCATAGGTCTCACGCAGCCAGGCACAGTTGTTGAATATCGAGTGAGTCCGCCACCTGGGGTGCGGCGAGATCAGGTGGAACGGGAACTTGCTCGTTTTCGGGCTGTTCAGGGACTCCCAGGGTTCGATCCACTTCGGGATCGAGGGGATGTGATAACCGTAGCGAGTACGGGTCCAGTCGCTGACCTGTGCCAGCTCCGAGCTTAGTATCTCGATACGGCCAGAGGCGGTCTGGAACGGCTTGCCATGCTCGATCTGCTCGCGGAACGCAACATGTGGCTCGGCCAGCTTGAACTTGTAGATCCCGCGTTGCTTGAATTCCTCCCAGGGCATGTCGACATGCTGGTGCGGCATGACCTTGGTCTGCCACCAATCGCGCAGATAGGCCTCGTCGACCGGATCCGGATTGTTGAAGTAGCTGCGGTCCGCCTTGGGATTGTATGTCTTGCCGAAGTAGTCGCCGATGCCGGTCTTGTGGCCGATGCGATAAGCGAGTTCGGTAAAGACCTGCAGATCGCTCTTGGACTCGCCGAGTGGCTCGATGACCTTGGGCCGATGGATGTAGTAGTGGCCCTTGTACCAGGGCAGCGCGACATCGTGCCGCTCGAAGTGCGAAGCGATCGGCAGCAGCACGTCTGCATACAGGCCCGACGGCGTGATGGTGGAGTCCATACAGACTACCAGTTCCATCTTTTCCATCGCGGCGATTTCTTTGTTGATATTGGTCAGCTGATTGAACCAGTCCGAGCCCTGCCAGAAGATCCCCTTGATATTCGGGATCACCCCGTCCAACTGGTCCTGACGCGGCCACAGGCCGATCTCCTCGCGGCTGACGTTCGGATAGTTCAGGACGCAATGCGCCCAGCGATCCGACTTGATCGAAGAGAACCAGATGTTGGCGTACTGATCGTACGGATAGGCGACTGCCTCTGCGTGCCAGGCCTTGCCAACGCCTTCGGCGCAACCACCCAGCTTGCCGATGTTGCCGGTCATCGCCTGCAGTGCGGCGGCCATGCGATTGTATTGCTCACCATAGGCGTTGCGCCCGGGCGCCCAGGAGGCCTTGAGCGCGGCCGGCTTGGTGCGGGCATACATGTCCGCCAGCTTCTTGATATCGTCCGCCGAGACACCGCAGACCTCTGCCGCCCATTCCGGGGTCTTGGCGACACCGTCGTAGGTACCAAGGATGTAGTCCTTGAAGTTCTCCTTACCGTTCGGCGAGTTGGCCGCCCAGTCCGGCATCGTGCCGGCGTCCATACCAAGCGTGAAGCGATTGATGAAATCCTGGTCATGCAGATTGTTGGCGAAGATATAGTGCGCCATGCCGGCCATCATCGCGGCGTCGGTGTTGGGCCGGATCGGTATCCACCAGGCATCGTAGGCCGAAGCCGAATCGGTGTACTGCGGATCGATCAGCACGAACTTGCAACCGCGTTGCTTGGCCAAGCGCATGTAGTAGAAGGTGTTGCCGCCGTGGAAGGTGTAGGCCGGGTTCCAGCCCCACATGATCATCAGCTTGGAATGGGCGAAGGCGTCGTCTTCGTTGCCGTCCTCGATGGTTCCGAAGGTCCAGCGTGAGCTGGAGGTCGTACCCTGATACGAAGGCACCGACCAGGAGTTCGTGCGGCAACCGAACATGCCGAGGAAGCGCCCGAGCAGGCCCTCGATCTGGTCAGACTTGTGCAATACGCCGTAGGAGGCGCCAGCATAGCTCTGGTCCAGCAGCGCAGTCGAACCATACTCATTCTTCAACTCGATCATCTTGCGCGCGACATAGTCCAGGGCCTCGTCCCAGCTAAGCCGCTTGAACTTGCCTTCCCCGCGCTTGCCGACCCGACCCATCGGGTACAGCAGTCGCTCGGCGGAGTACAAGCGCTGACGGTATGAACGACCGCGCAGACAACCGCGCACCTGCGGTTCTTCCTCGGTGTCCTTGCCGAAGTAGCCGTCCTGCTGATAGCGACCATCATCGGTAGAGATACGGACGATCACGTCGCCCTTCTTGTGCGCGACCAGCATATGGCGTGATCCGCAGTTGTGCGCACAACTGGTCACCACGGTGGTCAACTCGTCGTCCACCGGATAGGGCTCGTACGCGAACGCGTTTGCGTCGCGGGTCTTAACCAGGCTGCCCGCCCCAAGCGCGGCCGCGCCGGCCGCAGTGCTCTGCAGGAACGACCGCCGGCTCATGTTCAAGCGGTCTTTCAGGAAATCGAAATTCTTGTCGTTGCTCATGGCATCCTCCGCGCCGCTGTATGGCTATTGCGCCGCAGGCGCTTCTGCTTCTGCTTCCGCTTTGACCGCGAACCGCGGGTCGGAGCTGGTCGGCCTGTCCTTCGCCCAATCGGGCGGCGTCTCGGCATCGCCGGGCCAGGTGTGGCGAGGATAGGGATAGTGGATACGGTACCAGGAGCGTCCGCCATGGCATCCGTAACAGGCATCGGTCTTCTTCAGCGCCACCTCTTCGATCGCTGCCGGCTTGAGAAAATTGACTTGGTGGCGGTTGGTGCGGATACCCGCATGGCAGGTGAGACAGTTATTGCCGAACAATTGACCGTGCTCGGCCCAGCTACCCGGAACACCCATCACCTGGTAATTGAACTGGCCGTGACACATCAGGCACACATCCGGATTGACATGCTTGCGCTCGATCAGATGCGACTGTCCGGTTGCCGAGGAATTGGCCGTCTCCTCACGCGGATCGTTGCCTTGATGGCAGGTGTTGCACTTGAGCTGCATGACCTGCTGCGCATAGTCCGAAACCAGGTGGCGGCGGTGGAAGGTCTCCTGCGCACCATCATAGGTATCCAGTGTCTGGTACCAGGCCAGCGAATCCGAGGCCTTCACGCCTGCTGGCGAGACCTCCAGGACACGTCGGTCGATGACCTCCTGGTGGCACGCGAGACACTGCTCGTCTGTTGCTGAATCGATCGCGGGCTTGAAATGTATCGGATCCCAGCGCGCGTCGTCGTAAGCTTCTATCCCCTTTGCGGAGACCGTTGACGCAGCGAGGACAGCCACAGCGGCAACGCTGACTGTAAGGGCCACAAGCCCTCTGAGCTGGATCATCAGAGTTTCCTCGTCAGTCGAGAGAAAGGCACGTCCCTGTGCCAAGTGAGCTGTCCCTGTCAAAGGAACAGAGGGATTAGTTCGGCGGATTCCAGCCGCTCATCCCGGACATGCCGCCCATGCCGCCCATGCCGGACATGCCGCCCATACCGGACATGCCACCCATGCCAGAGGGCTGCCAGACCCAGCCGCCCATGCCGGACATACCGGACATTCCACCCATGCCGCCCATGCCGGACATACCACCCATGCCGCCCATGCCGGACATACCACCCATGCCGCCCATGCCGGACATACCGCCCATGCCGGACATTCCGCCCATGCCGGACATACCACCCATACCCGACATGCCGCTCATGCCACTCTGTGCAGGATAGAAGAAGATCTGGCCATCAGGCGTGATACGGAAGTAGCCAGACATTCCTGACATACCACCCATGCCGGACATCCCTGACATACCGCCCATGCCGGACATACCGCCCATGCCGGACATACCGCCCATGCCGGACATACCGCCCATGCCGGACATACCACCCATGCCGCCCATGCCGGACATACCACCCATGCCGGAAGGCTGCCAGACCCAGCCGCCCATGCCCGACATACCGGACATGCCGCCCATGCCGCCCATGCCGGACATACCGCCCATGCCGCCCATGCCGGACATACCACCCATGCCGCCCATGCCGGACATACCACCCATGCCGCCCATGCCGGACATGCCACCCATGCCGGAAGGCTGCCAGACCCAGCCGCCCATGCCCGACATACCGGACATGCCGCCCATGCCGCCCATGCCGGACATACCGCCCATGCCGCCCATGCCGGACATACCGCCCATGCCGCCCATGCCGGACATACCGCCCATGCCGCTCATGCCGGAAGGCTGCCAAGTCCATGCGGCACTAGCCGCACCGGCACCCAGTGCCAGGCAAATCGCAGTAGCAGTGATCGTTTTCTTACACATTCGCTTCATGTTCCATCCTCCAGTGAGTATTGTTTCTCCCGGCGATATGGCCGCCGGGGTTTTCCTTACTATTGATGCCAACCGCGGATGTCGTACCATCCCGGCATCCCCGGCCGATTAAACGGCGTGTACCAGTTGCCCTGGTCCTCAAGGAACCGGAGGCTGTGGGGATAGGGTTGCGAGACCCCGTGCAGCGCCGTGGTGTACCAGGACCCCGGATGATCGACTTCAGTGATCTCAGGCGCCCCGACCGGCCGTTGCGATGGATTCGTACCCGCGATCGGGTTTTCAGCCGCAACCGGTGCACTCGCTCCAAAGAGGAGCAACGTTAACCCGGCCAGATGCCCTAGCGACGAAACCTTCATCGTGACCTCCCCTCGTTACTGACTAAATCTGCCGCCATGCCGTTTGGCGACGACACTTGGTTGGCGCGACTGATAGTGCACCCTTCGTGCCAGTCGAGTTTAGGTGCTGATTTGCTGAGTTTTTTCAGCACGGCGCAGAAAGCCGTGGGGGGGCAGGGCAGGGAAAAACCTGCCGTTTTGTCAGTCGCCGGCTGCGGCCGACAGTGATCGCCTGTTCTGCAGGGGGGCGTCTGTCGGTCTGTCATAAAAGGGACACAAAATAACCGAAGGGAAAACAGCGGATTGAGTACAGTTTTTGATGCCAGCAGCCCGAAGGGGCCCGACCAGAACCTGATTCCTGACAAATTGTCAGGTCGGCACGGGAACTCGTCAGTGCCAACGATGGGGGCCAAATGCTGGCCGGACCCGGGAGCGCGCCCGCCAGGTCAGGCGGCGGATATCGCCGCACTGCCCGCCAGGCGCCATGCGGCATAGGGAGGTCGGGGCACGATATGCGGCCAAGCCCGCCGATCGGCCGCGTAAGGCAGCATGTCTCGCCGCCACGTGGCCCAGGGAACAGAGTCGATGGCGGTCGATCCGGCAATGCTGCAACGGCAGCAGATCAAGGCCGCCTCCATATGCCCGACGGAGCCGACGGAGTTGGAGGCGGCCTGCAGTTGCCCCCCCCTCAGCGGACTCCGACCGTGCTACCCAGGCTAGCGCTCCAGGGTGTGCTGTGCTGCTACTCCTGCGGAACCCCGGAATCATCCGACGGAGCAGGCACAGCCGGCGACTGTGCGTTGGTCGGGGGCATCCGATAGATCACGCTGCCGTCCTCGGTGACGGTGCCCACCCAGCCCTGGCGCTCCAACTCTCTGCGCAGGCCTTCGGTCAGCGATGGCGCCGGACTCGCTGCGGGGACCGATGTCGGGCTGGCAGACGGCGGCAGGTAGTAGACGCTGCCGTCCTCGGCAGGAAACGCTGTCCAGCCCTGTCCCTCCAGTTGCCGGCTCAGATCATCGGCCAGCGATCCCTGGCCCGGCCCAACAGCCGGCGTCTGCTGGGGCACGGCGCGCCGCCGATAGATCATGCTGCCGTCGCCGGCGACCATGCCCACCCAGCCCTGGCTTTCGAGCTGATCGCTCAGAGCCTCGGCCAGCGCCGGAGTCGATCTGGCCGCCGGGTCCGGAGTCGGGCTAACCGCTGGCGGCAGATAGTAGATACTGCCATCCTCGGTCGGGACCGCAGTCCAGCCCTGCGCCTCCAGTTGCCGGCTCAGATCGTCGGCCAGCGAATCCGCGTCCGCATCCGCGGGCTGGGTCGGCATCGGCTCGGGCACGGCGGGCGCCCGGTAGACCACGTCACCATCGGCCCCCTCCACGCGCGTCCAGCCCTGGGCGCTGAGTGCGTCGCCGAATTGGTCTGCAATGCCTTGGCCTGGTGCCCCCGGGGCATCGACAACCGGACTATCGCCCGCGGTCGCGTTGCCCAGCAGCAGACTGGCAGACAGCACCAGGGAAACGAGCTCAGCGGTGTGGCGGAAATCCATCATCCGATTCTTCTCCAAATTGGTTGCTTGCATGGTGTTGCAGTAGCGTACGCAATATGCGCGCCAGTGCCCATTGCCCCCCTGGTCTGCTGCAGGCGACCCGAACGCCCCGGGTCCATTACTGCGCTTTTTTCGCCGGCTACACGTCGACGCCGGTGCGAAAGACCCGGCCAACCTGACAAATTGTCAGGGAAATCCTTGTCGGTGCCCTTACAATTCGTTTATGTGCTTCTTTGCTACCTGTGTGTGTCATCCAGCCCACCCGCTGGTCCAGACGGCTGTCGGAGGTGCTCGCCGATGCGCTGGTTAAACTCGCGTCTTGGCCGAAAATTCGCCATCGGAACGGCCGTGGGTCTGTTGGCCAGCTCTCTGCTGTTCCTGGCTCTGTTCCTCGCGCTGTATCGTGGCGAACTGGAAGCCGAGCGCACCGCGGCGGCCGAACAGGTCAACCAGCTCCTGCAGACCTCGCTGGAAAACGCCATGTTGAAACGGGATCTGGAGGGCCTGCGGGTGATCATCGACCGCCTCGGCCAGCAACCGGGGATCGACGCGGTATTCATCACCAATCCGGCCGGCGAGATCCGCTTCTCCAGCGACCCCTCGCTAATCGGCGGCTTGCAACCGGTAGACCCGGACCAGCTTACCCCCTTTACCAGTTTCACCGAGACTACTCAGGGCCGCGAGATCCTGCGTAGCACCAACCCGGTTGCGAACCAGGCGCAATGCAAAGAGTGCCATGGGCCGATGGAACAGCGTCCAATCAACGGAGTCCTTTACGTCGACTACGATGCAGCGCCTATCCGGCATAAAGCACAGATGACCACGCTGCTGTTGATGGGCGCCGGCGCGACTATCGTGCTCTTGAATCTCACTGGTGGGTGGTGGTTCATACAGCGTTTCGTCATCAACCCCGTCGATAAGCTCATGCTCACCAGCCAGGCACTCGCACAAGGCGATCTGAGCGAGCGCGCGCAGCCACAGGGCAACGACGAGTTGGCGCAGTTGGGTCATTCCTTCAACCGTATGGCCGACCAATTGCAGGAGCGCATCGACGAATCGGAGCACCAACGCGGCTTCCTGCAATCCCTGCTCGACGCGATACCCGATGGGGTGCGCGTGATCTCGCCCGACTACCGGGTGGTGATGACCAACCAGGCCTATCGTCGACAGCTGAGGCTGCACGACGAAGATGGCGTGGGCGACACCTGTCACCGCGTCTCCCACCAGTCGGATCACCCCTGCGCCGGCACGCTGATAACCTGTCCGGTGCGAGAGATCGCATTGCACGGCAAACCGGTGAAGGCACTGCATCGCCACCACGATGTCGACGGCCGCGTCATCGACGTCGAGATCTATGCGGCACCGCTGGCGGCCATCCTGGAGGGCAAGCCCCAAACCCTGATCGTCGAGTCAATTCGTGACCTGAGCAAGCAGATCAAATACTCGCACGAGCAGAAGCTGTCCGAGCTGGGCAAGCTCGCGACCGGAGTCGCGCACGAGATCCACAATCCGTTGGCATCGGTGCGGCTGGCGCTCGACAGTCTGCGCAGCGGCGTCACCGACCTCGATCCGGAAGTCATGGAATACTTTGAACTTGTCGATCATGAGGTGGATAAGTGCGTCAAGTTCACGGAACGCCTGCTGCGTCTCGGCATGCAGCCTTCCGAGGTTCCGGAACTGGTCGAGCTTGTACCTGTGATCGATGACACGCTCGGACTCGTCCGCTGGGAGGCGGAGCAGCGGAAGATCGTGGTGACCTCGAAGCTGGAACCGGGATTACGCGTACTGGCCAGCGACAGTGAGCTACGTATGGTGATGCTGAATCTCACCCAGAACGCGTTTCATGCGATGCCGCAGGGTGGCGAACTCAAGGTATCCAGCCGGCTCGCTGCACCCTGGATAGAGATCACGGTGCGCGACACGGGCACGGGTATCAAGCCGGAACGGATACCACGCATATTCGACCCCTTCTACAGCCGACGTGCCGACGGGGCCAACGGCACAGGCCTCGGCCTGTCGATCGTGCGCACCATTGTCGAGGGATACGGTGGGCGCATCGAGGTGCGCAGCGAACCTGGTCATGGCAGCACGTTCATCGTGCTGCTGCCGGACGCGGCGAGCAGGACGGCGACATGAGCCAGCCGATCCTGGTCATCGAGGATGATGCAACGCTCAGTCATCTGATTGTGCGGCAACTCGAGAAGGCCGGCTACGCCCCGACCGCCGTGGGCAACTGGACGGCGGCACAAAGTCATCTGGCACAGCACGAACCGGCACTCATCCTCACCGACGTCCGCCTGCCGGATGGCGACAGCCTGGAGATCCTGCCCGAACTGGTCGAGACCTATCCGGTGATCGTGCTGACCGCATTCGGCTCGGTAAGAAACGCAGTCGATGCAATGAAACAGGGTGCTGCAGACTATCTGCTCAAGCCGGTCGGCCTTGACGAACTCCTGCTGACCATCGCGCGAGCCCTGGAGACCTCCCTGCTACGCAGGGAAAACCAGTTTTGCAAACGCCAGCTCAAAGCCCGGGATGCACAGAAAAACCTGATGGTCGGACAGAGTGCAGCACTCCAGGAGGTACTGCGACTCATCGAGGCAGTTGCGGTAGACGAAATCACCGTGCTGGTGCAGGGAGAAAGCGGCACGGGCAAAGAGCTCGTTGCGAAGGAAATCCACAACAGCAGTCCACGGGCCAAGCGCAGCTTCGTCGCGGTCGATTGCTGCACTTTGCAGGAGAAGCTGTTCGAATCCGAGCTGTTCGGCCACGAGAAGGGAGCTTTCACCGGCGCCGATCGACAGAAGAAAGGCCTTGTCGAAGTCGCCGAGGGTGGCACCCTGTTCCTCGATGAGATCGGGGAAATCGATTCGACCATTCAGGCCAAATTGCTCAGAATTCTGGAGACAGGCCAGTTCCGCCGGCTCGGCGGCACCAAGGACCTGGTGGCCGACGTGCGCGTGGTCGCCGCCACCAATCGCAACCTCAAGGCGATGGTGGACGAAGGCGGTTTTCGCGCCGATCTCTACTACCGCCTGAACGGGTTTGACCTGCTGGCCCCCCCCTTGCGTGATCGCAGAGAAGACGTCCCGGCACTCACCGAGCACTTCATCCGCAACCACAGTTTTTCGCGGCGGATAGAAAAACGTCTCAGCAGTGGCGCCCAACGCAAGCTCGTCGCCTACGACTGGCCGGGCAATATTCGCGAACTGAAGAACGTCATTGAACGCGCCATCATCCTGTCGCGCGATAAGCCGATCATCGGGCCGGAACACCTCGCCTTCAGCTCCGGGCCGCAAAACAGCAGCGCCATGGTAAGCATGGCATTCGACCACAACCCGACCCTCGACGAACTCGAGTCCGAATATCTGGCTCTGCAGCTGAAAAAGTTCTCCGGCCGGCGCGCCGAAGTGGCCAGCGCGCTGGGCGTCAGCGAGCGGAGTATCTACCGTATGATCAAGCGCTTCGGACTCGAGGCCAAATGATCACACTAGGGCCTGTTAACACTAATCCGGATCGCGTCGTTGCTGCCCCAAAATGGGCCAATCAAGGCGCGAGGAGTGAAGTTTGGTCATTCCAAATGAACGACGAGTAACACCGAGTGGCCCATTTTGGGGCGCAACCCGAAGGGACGGGGCCATTTTTCCACAGCTCTGCGTTGCACCTCGCTTATGTAGCCTGCTACACAGCGCTCGTTACGCCTTGATCTGCGAAAAAATGGCCTCCGGCGACACGCTCCGGATTAGTGTTAACAGGCCCTAGTGAAGGAACTCCTGGCTCAGGCGCAACTGCAGCAGCTTGGCCTGCTTGAAGGCCTCCTTGAGCATCATGCGCTGTGGCGACGTAAGATCAGCGGGGTTTACCCGGTTGATCTCAGCGTAGTCGCCACCGGCCAACTGCCGCTGGATACGCAGGCGCTGTATAAATTCAAAAGCCTCCACCGAGGCCGCGGTGTCCGAAGTGTTCCGGTTGATCAGTGGGCCCACCAGGCGCAGACGCTCGACGGTGTTCGTTGCCCACAGGCCCTGCTGTAAAGCCCATATACGCGCCGCGTCGACGAAAGGCCGGGCACCACGCATCTTCAAATCGATGGTATGGGGATAACGGTGGCCGCCATCATAGGAAAACTTACCAAACCATCCGAGTGACGGCGCGCAACCCAGGGCCTGCTCGCTCATACCCCTGAGAAAACGCCCGCTGCGGCTTGGCTGGGGCAGCAGCCACTGATGCAAATCGTCGACCAGATCGTCCTGGCCGTAGAGAGGACGAAAATCGAAAAAGATCGACGAATTCAGCAGCGCCTCCGGGTCGGGTTGCTCCATCCATGCCGCAAAGCGCTGACGCCACTCCTGCACCGACAGACACCAGATCGGATTACCCGCCATGATGTCTCCCGGACACAGCATGAAGCCGCAGATATCGAGAGCGCGGTTGACCGCTCTGGCGAACGGGAGCATGGCGTTGCGGACAGCGTTCGTATCCGATTCGTTGTCCGGTTGAAAGATCAGGCCATTGTCCTGGTCGCTGGCGAACGCCTGCTCGAGTCGACCCTCGGAACCGAACACCATCCAGCACCAGGACACGGGGGGCAGATCGAATTCATCTGCGACCAACTCGATCACCCGGATACCGATCAGGTCGTTCAACCCGGACATCCATTTGCACAAGGCCTCGACACCCATCCCGCCGACGAACAGCTCATGCCCGCGCTCACGTACCGCTCTTGCCGCGCGCGCCATGCTGTCGACGTTGCCGGCAAGGTTGATTCGCTCGACCAGCTCTTCCGCACCACCCTCGCGAGACCCCGGAAGATCCTCCGCCAAGAGAAGGTTGAACAGCTGTCCATCGGGTTCAAGCAGTACCAGGTGACTCAGCCGCCCCCGTGTGAGCGTGACGCGGGCCCGGTGGACCGAGGCATCGACCGGCAGTGTCATCGGAGCAGCGGTCATGAAAGTGAAACTCGGGTCGCTGAGACTCGCCTTTTCCAGGGTAACCGCCTCGACAAGGTCATGCAGCGTGACTACCCCGAGCGGGGCATCCGGGTTCTCGGCGACGACACCGGCCTGCACACCGGCCTTGTTGAGCGCAAAAAGGGTGTCGCGGATACTCGAATCAGGTCTGACGAGCAGCAAGTCACGGCGAACCAGTCGTCTCAACGGAGGGTCACCCAGACTGAATTCGGTACTCAGGGGCTCTACCGTTTTCTCTCCGGCTGTTTTGGCAGCAGACGATCGCGGCATCATTGTCCCTGCCCCCCGGCGCCGCGTCGGTCGAGCAATTCAAGCACCTTCGCAACCAATTCATGGGTCGAAAAGGGCTTTGCAATATAAGCATCGGCTCCCAGGGACATGCCCTTGCTCATCTCGGCCTCCCGCCCTTTCGCCGTCAGCATCAGGATAGGCAAATCCGAAAACGCCGGGTCGGCGCGCACCTCGGCACAAACCTCGAAACCGTTCTTGCGCGGCATCATGACGTCAAGAATCATCAAATCCGGCCGGGACGAGGCAAGCAGGTCGAGCGCTTCCTGGCCATCACTGGCGGTAAGGACCTCGTGGCCTTCACGCTGCATCAGAAACTCGACCGACAACAGGATGTTCGGCTCGTCATCGACTATCAGGACCGTCTTGGGCATGTTCGTTCCCCGCTGGCCGATCGCTGCTGTGCTTCATGGGCAGCTCAAATGTAAAAGTAGCACCTTTATCCGGAGTGCTATCCAGCCAGATGCGCCCGCCGAGATGCTCGACAATCCTGCGGCTGATCGGCAGACCCAAGCCTGTGCCCACCGGCTTTTCGGTTCCACCGCTGCCCTGACGGAATTTTTCGAAGATGTAGGGCTGATCCTGTACGGCAATTCCGGGACCGTTATCGGCAACACTGACCCGGCATGATTCAGACCCGGCGCTCAAGTGAACCTGGACTAGACCGCCGTCCCGCGGTGTAAACTTCACCGCATTCGACAGCAGATTGAGCACGACCTGCATGAGTCGGTCCCTGTCCACATTCACGACGCAGGGACAATCCGGTAACTCGCGGACCACCTGTACTCCGCGTTCCTTGAAAAGCTGTTCCGTCGCCTCGATGGCCTCGCTGACGAGCTGCGCCAGATCGACATGCTCGGACAGCCAGTCTGCGTGGCCGGATTCGATCTTGGCCAGATCCAGCACCTGGTTGACCAACCGCGACAGACGCTCGGTTTCGCTGACGACGATCCCGAGAAAACGGCGGCGTTGCCCGAGTTCCACTTCCGGGTCGTCATAGAGGATCTCCGAGAAGGCCCGGATCGATGCCAGCGGCGTGCGCAACTCATGCGTGACGGACGACATGAAATCGTCTTTGAGCCGGTCAATCTCCTTGAGCTGCTCATTGGCCTGCTGCAACTCCCGGCTGGCCTCCTCCAGTTCGAGCGACTTCTCTTCCAGCTCGCGACTGTAGGCGCGTATCTGCGAGGCCTCATCGAGAATATCCAAAACCTCGTCCAGCCCGAGGGGCTCCTCTGTGGTGACCGATGCAACCATGACCCTTGCCGAGGCGCTCCCAATCGCACCGGCCAACAGGGTCTCGGCGAAGCGTACCGTCTCTGCATCCGCGGGCAGATCCTCGATATCCGCTGCCTTCCGTCCATCGGCGTAGCGCATGAACGCGTTGCGGGCGCGTTCTTTTCCCAGGAAACGTTCGGCAAGGCCGAAAAGTTCCGTTATTTCGGCTTTGCCTCGCCACAGCCCCACTTCCGGTGGCCGCTCGTGCCTGAGTGCATCGACAAAAAGGGTGGCCTGGGTCGCCTCGTGAACGTTCGGTGCACGCATCAGGGAGAAGCACAGGTAAGCGCCGACATTGAATACCATGCTCCAGAAAAGGCAGTGGGTGATCTCGTTCAACCCGGCGAGACCAAACAGCTCCTGTGGACGCAGCAGCTCGATCCCGAACGGCCCCATCTGGACAAAATCGGTCGAAAGCCAGCCGGACTTGGCAAACGAGGGCAGCAAGAGGGTGTAGGCCCATATTCCGAATCCGGCCAGCAGGCCGGCCAGCGCCCCGGTGCGAGTGCCCCCACGCCAGTAAAGGCCGATAAGCATTGCCGGCGCAAACTGCGCAACGGCAGAAAAACTGATCAGCCCAATGCTGACCAGCGCATACGCCTCACCGGCAAAGTGAAAATAGAGATAACCGAGCAGCAGAATGACCACGATGGCTCCGCGCCGGATCTTCAGCAACAGCTGGCTCAGGTCGGCCTCGGGTGGAATCCGTTTCCAGCGCCGCAGCAGTCCGGGCATCACCAGATCGTTGCACACCATCGTAGACAGCGCGATCGTCTCGACGATCACCATACCGGTGGCCGCCGAAAGACCACCGATGAAGGCCAGCAGCGAGAGCGTTCCCTGGCCATGCGCCATCGGCAGCGTCAGGACGAAGGTGTCCGCATCCACATTCCTGCCTTCGAAAGTCAGCTGACCCGCAAGCGCGATCGGGATCACGAATATGTTTATCAGAAGCAGGTAGAGCGGAAACATCCATACCGCTCGACGCAGATGTCCCTCGGAACTGTTCTCGACCACCGCGACCTGAAACTGGCGTGGCAACATCATCACGGCCAGTGCCGCAAGCACGGTCAGGGCATACCAGTCCCCGTAACCCCCCGTGCCGTCGGCAATCATCGGGTTGAGCACACCCGCCCGCTCCGCCTTGTCGAACAGGTCGGCGAATCCATCGTGCAGAAAGAAGGTGGCGAAAATACCCACCGCCAGAAAGGCAACCAGCTTTACGATCGACTCGAATGCAATCGCCGCAACCATGCCTTCGTGGCGTTCGCTCGCATCGAGATGCCTGGCACCGAACAGGATGGTGAATGCAGCGAGCAGCAGGGCAACGTACAGCGCCGTATCCTGCCACATAGGAATGCGTCCGGCCGTGACTGCAAGATCCGTAGCCGGATGGCTCTGCAAAATGGTGAAACTGCTCGAGATGGCTTTCAGCTGCAGCGCGATATACGGCACCACCCCCAGAACCGCGATCACGGTCACGATACCGCCGAGCAGCTGGCTCTTCCCATAGCGCGAGGCGATGAAGTCGGCGATCGACGTGATCCGCTGGGTCTTGCTGACACGCACTATCTTTAACAGCAGGGTGCCCCAGAGCGCGGCGATCAGCGTGGGCCCAAGGTAAATCGGCAGAAAACCCACGCCGGTCGCCGCCGCACGCCCCACGCTGCCGTAATAAGTCCAGGCGGTGCAGTAGACGGCCAGCGAGAGCGCATAGACCGTCGGTCGGTTGATCACCGAACGCTGCTGGTCGGCCCGCCGGTCTGCCCAATAGGCGATTGCAAAAAGCAATGCAAGGTAGAGCAGCGAGTAGACAATGATCAGCTTCGTGCTCAGCATGCGCGGATTACCGCCTGTCCGCCTCGACCGTTAGCGCGGCAAGCACGATAATCAATAGCCACACGCCGAACAGGTAGAGATAGCTGACAGGGATACCGGCCCATTCGGCTGCGCGATCGAATAGAGTCAGTGCGGGCGAATAGAGCAAGACAAGCCCCAGCAGGAAGATACCAACCAATCGCTGCCGGACGAGTATCGAGTGACGCATAACCGCTCCCACGATCCGAAGGCTGGTCTACCGAGTATATGTCACCACTACTGGTACCGTTTGCCATCGGCACCTCGTCTGGCCGGATCGGAGCACTGCTGCTGCCGGATCACCTCGCACGCAGATCGCCACCAATGGCTGAGCGTGAAGCGCACCACCTCCGATATGGAGCCGTTCCGCCGGGTTGTCGACCTTGGAAACCGCAAATCCTGTCGTCGAGCAGATCACTCAATTATAATTTGAGCGATAAATCCTCGATAAGGAAACACTCGCTGATGGAAACGAACTGGCCTAAATCCCTCGGCCTGACTGCCCTCGCATTTTCTGCGCTTCTGTCTGGCCCCGCCATTGCCGAACAGGTGCAGATCTCGGCCTTCGCGCCCTGGGAGGCCGAGGGCAAGGTTTACAAAGTCGGCCCCGCGGAGACACAGTTTATCGGCGTCTTTGAGGGCATCGTGTACGTTGAAAAACGTGAAGGCGAATTCGATACGGCAATCCTTGTCTGTCCGACCACTCAGGAGCTGAATACCGAGTCCAACAAGACGACGGCCTCGGGCCGCTGCCACATCGTGGCGACAAGAGGCAACGTATTCGGGAAGTTCAGTTGCTCGGGTGAGCCAGGGCACTGTGACGGACGGTTCGAGATTACCGGCGGTACTGACGAGTTCGAAGGAATAAGCGGTAGCGGCGACATGCGAATCCGCATAGCGTTGAGTGCCACGATGCGGGATGCCACCAGTGGCGAGGTGGTGGCCGAGGCGAAGGGGCTCGCGATCTGGCCCAATCTTATTTACAGCTTACCGAGCAGCAAGTGATGATCGAACCATCGATCACGGCGAACTCGACACAGTCAACAGATCAGAACCGCTAAACGAGCGTGGGGGTCTTCATGCGTAGCTCTAATCCAAATTCTCATCACCGATTTATCGAACGGGGCCACCTTGCTTTCCGCCTCGTCATACTCTCGATCGGCTTATTGGGGGTAGCGTCCAATGCATTCGCTGACGGCAGTATGCGCTGTGGTGTACATTTGATTTCCAAGGGCGCGCTCCAGGAAGAGTTGCTGACGAAATGTGGGCAACCGTACTCCGCCAGCGGAGCCTACTGGCTGTATAGAATCGGCCAGACGGTCTATCGCGTTCAGTTCAACTCTCTTGGCGAAGTGCGGCGAATCAAGGCGGAGATCCGTTTCTAGCTTAAAGGCAATGGCACTTACTTAAGGGCACCTCTAACAATCCATAGATGGCATCTTGAACGACATAATCCGCGCTCTCTGCGTTGAAGACCTTCGCAGTAGCCAGCTATTGCGTGCGGTCTTCGCCTTGATGTCCCGAATGATGTCGCCCAATCTGCGCACCCAGGATTATTAGAGATGCCCTTAAGCTGATTCCGGTCGTTTCTGGAAAAAACGTCGGCAACATGGCCGCCGCCGTCGAGCCTACAGCGACGTTTTGACGGCGTTTTGCGCAAGACAATGATCGGAATCACCAGGCCAACTTGTCGCTTGCGCTCCCGAGTGAGTGCCATTCAGCCATAAAGGGGCCCACTGGCCACAGTTGACCGACCTGACGCGACGCCCCCTGTCAACTGAATCTTGTTGCGATCGACGAGATACGGGAGGCTGAATCTTACGCCGGCCGACATTCCGGGCAGAAGTGTCATTATAGACTTCCCCTGCCGGGTCTCAGGGCGGTATCTTTGCCAAGTCCATCGCACTACGAATCAGGGGAATCCATGCGAGACAGACCGCGATCTTTCGGTTCTATGGTTCTCGTGCTTGTCGTATGCTCTGGCATGATGCCATGCCGGGCCGCACCGCCGGGTTACGAAGGCGGCACCCGCGCCTACAATCTGGCACACGGCCGGGTGGTCTTCACTGAGCGCTGTATCCGATGTCATGGAAGCGGCCGCGCGGGGGCGCCGGTTCTCGGCGATACCGGCGACTGGGACGAACGCCTCGAACAACCGCTGGATACGCTGATCGAGCACGCAATGCTGGGCCACGGCCGCATGCCTCCGCGCGGCGAGCTGGACCTCAACGATCAGGATGTAGCCGCCGCGGTTGCCTATGTCGTCAATCGAGCCCGCATGATCGCCGCCACCGAAGACGGCTTGACGCCGGCCCCAGCGGGCAAGCAGACGATTGACGCATCCGATTACGCCATCGTGCAGATGTTTATGCTGTTGCTTGGAAAACGCACCCCGCAATGAACGCGCCAGCAAATCGCATGGATCGGAAAGCCGCGGACTCTGTGTCATCTCGATGCACTGGTCCGCGGCGCGGCCGGATAAGACCTAACTGCAGTTCAACGCCTGTCGTGATGATGTCGAGGCCGACGCTTGCGACGGACGTCCAGGTAGTAGGTGACTTCTGTCTCGAACGTCTTTTCTAGCAGCTGTTCTCCGTTCTGATCGACAATGGGTTCTTCGTTCTCTGCGACCGCAGGGACGCACTGTGCTCCATGCAGATTCAGCACATGCTCGCCTGGCTTGAGCGGCGGCAGCATCACCCAGAAGCCCTCAGCGATTAGGCGATCGTTAACCCCGGCCGGTACTCCAAAAATGTTGTCTGCGGGCAGATCGACTCTGACCTTCGGCGATTGCGCCCGAACGATCGGTCGCCCCAGCGTAGTGACGGGCGCCGACTGCTCGTAACCCAGCCCCCAGTCGCCGAGAGTCGGGCTACTGATCGTACCGAGCGTCGAGGAAATCTGACAGCCTAGGTCGCCCCCCCCTGTCATTGTCGTCACTATCCATCGGACCTCCTCATCTGAGAGAGCCTCATCGCCCGGTGCGTCAACCCATGCCGCATTGATCACCGGGTAGAAGAGCGCCTTTCCGGCCGGGATCGTGCACTCACGTTTCACACCGGTCGCCCCTAAAGTGCCTGCCAAGAACCAGACCGGTCCGGACTGTCCTATATCGCACAACTCGCCGGTCTCGTCCGCTATCGGGTTCGTATCGACCGGGAACGAGGCAGCCCACTTCCACCACTTGGCCGCCCATTTCGCATAGGTCTTACCGTAGACCTTAGGATTGCTCGCGTGGGACTTCGGAGAGATAAATGGACTGCTGCCGCGATACGAAAAAGAAACAGTCCGATCTGTTGCATTATGGCTTTCAGCATTTGCCGCGCCAGCAACAATACTGGTCACCACGCCTGCAACAATGCCACATGATTTCGCGAAGTTATTAAGCATATGAATATCCTTTCATTGCGTTGACCTTCCCTCTCACCAACGAGGTTTCGAAAATCGAACACTCCCGTTGTACGCCAGTGCGCAAGGCTCCCCGAGATACTAGGCGCACGCACTAGCGAAGCCGTCTCCTGGCTTTTTGCTGCGGAATAAAAACGGCAGCCGCAACATCAACACAAGCTTTGTAGGCAGCTCCCTGCACTTCATTCGAACATCATCGAACATCCTCGCTGGGTGACACATCTTCGGTGAGACGCATTAAAATCATAGACCGCGGCCCCAGGCGACAAAATTGAATCCAACCTCGGATTGATATGTATCAATGAATAATTCTGGCTCGCCTTTTTTGGCGCATCTTCGAAGCATCAGCAATGGCGGCTCGGATGTGCTCACGAAGAGGGCCGCAGTGCCGGCCGACAAATCAATGGGCATGGGACGTCCACGGTGCCGCGAAGACTATTTTCGAATTGCCCAGCTGACGCCGGACAGGCCCACCACGAAGCGACCGGACGAACGGAATCAGCCCCATTTCGCCGGCCGTCACCGTTCGAAGGACGGGTTGGGCGTAACCGAAATGGGCAGGAATGCAAGCGACGCAATCGTTGGCTTATTCCTGGTCACCCGACTATGCTGACTGTTTGCTACCAGACTGGAGAGTTTGACCGTGCCGCTTTCGATTCATGGCGTTGTCCCTCGAGCGGGATTTGCTGCGCTGGCCTGTTTGGGCCTGGCGATGGCCCAGCCGACCATGGCCGACCGTCTGCGGATCATAGAACTCGATGATGGATCGCGTGTCGCCGGAGAAATCCTCTCGTTCGAGAGTGGTGTTTACACGATCGAGTCCGACACTCTGGGGCGATTGCGCATCCCCGACGAACGCATTCGGGCGATTCGATCCGAGCTTCCCCAACGATACCCGGGTAACGGGACATCGCTAACCGTGCCCGGCCCGTCCATGGGCAATCAGTTCGCAGAACTCCAATCCCTCATACTCAGCGATCCGAACATACTGACGATAGTGATGTCGCTGCAAAACGACCCACAGCTCTTATCGATTCTCAACGATCCGGTAACCATGCGGGCGATTACAACAGGGGATCTGGAGTCGCTCAAAAGCGATCCCAAAATACTCGAACTGGAAGGTCATCAAACAATTCAGCAGCTTCTCCAGCTGATGGACGCTCGCTGAAAGTCATTCGCTGCTGATCTGCTTTTCGCCAGGCACCCCCCCTCCTGACAACACGATGCCCGGCAGCCGGACCCTGCCGAAAGGCACACCGGGCAAGAGCCGGGGAGCCGGATGGCAAGGTGATGACTCTCAGCACGGGGTGAGACTCAAGGCAGCTTGCCGGTGACGGATGCGGGCTGTCGCTGCGCCAGATGCCTCACGCGATTGGTTATTCGACCGGCGTCATCCACTCGCGATATTGCCAAACGTTGTTTTCGTCGGCGAGCCGTCGACGGATTTTCGTAGACCAGGGAAGTCCCATGAAATTGCGCCAACCGTCTTTGTCCGGATGGTGGTCTGCGGTTTCCTGATACACGTCGGCAATGTCGGTTGCGGTAACCTCACCGTCGTTGTTCAGATCGAGCTGCGTGAAAACCACCTCACCATCAATGATCTCGTACGCGATACTGGAACCGGCGTAGGCATACTTGAACTGGCCGACGAAGCCCTCCCAGATGTTCTGCACATGGGTGAAACCCGCATCAGCCAGCACATTGCCCGCATCTACGCTACGCGACCCCGTGCGACTCAACAGCATGATCTGGCGATCATAATCACCATCGACAATCGTAGACCTCATCAATGAAGTTTTCCGGGCTCTGGCCCTCATAGTCGGCATCACTCGGGCTCCCGACGATATGCGGGTAAGGCACGTTGTAAGCCTTCTCCGGATGCCCTGCTGCATACTCGCGCAGTCGCCGGACGTCGATCAGCACCGGCTTCTTGTGATGTTTGTGCCATTTGCTTTGGCCCCTGCTGTGCTTCATCACCAGGTAGGCTTCAGCGGCACTGATCTCGGAGTCGTAATAACGTGGTTTGTCGTATCGATTGCCGGGCGTAGTCTCGTCCTCGGCGAGCACCTGACCGGCGAACATGAGGGTGATTGCCGCGGACATCGAAATGATGGTTGAACTAGCTCACGGTGCATCTCTCCTTTGCATTGTTGAGATTACTGAGCGACTGCAGATTGCAACGCAGTTGATCTGCACAAAGGCGTGCAGCGACAAGACACAAAAGCCATCCTGCATGCGGTAGAGAAGACCCCGGGCCGCTCGCCTCAATAGAGGTGTTTCTTTGCTTAATCGACCCGGCGTAAAGTCCGCCGGGTCGGCAGGATTCTTACCGTCAGGCCGCTGATCTGTCGAACCGGACCAGCCATTGGGCCTGCCCTGGAATTGCTGGCCGGCTGCATTTCACCGGCAATGTGAATCACCCCTGATACGAACCAGCTAGTGGGCGCAGGAGAAAGCCGCCGCCACTCCCCGAAAGATAGGCCGACCACCACCGGGCAACATTTCCGTGAACTTCTGCTCCAAGGCACCTCGATCACGCAGGTCGAACCCGCCCCGGAGCGACATGTCGGCTGCCCCAAGACACGTCTCAACTCTCGCCAAAAAAGTCGGCCCTTTACACGCAAGCCAGTAGCGGCCGCGTGCAATTTTGCGCTATCGTTCACCGCTCGACCGACAGGATCGAGCCGAAGGTCTGGTTCCACCGCGAGCCTGCCTGTCCCCGCAATAGGGCGGGCCATATCCGTTCAGTGAAACCGAGGAAAGCACTTGTGGAACTAGTCGACGGCAGCTTGCACATTTCCTCTTTTCTCGCCGTCACCCTGGGTATCATCGTGCTGTTCGTCGGTAAGCGAATCAACGACGGTGTGGGCTTCCTGCGTGAATTTAGCATTCCGGAACCCGTGACCGGTGGACTGCTTTTTTCCATTCTGTTCGGCCTCGTCTATGCGACCACCGGCATAGCGGTGGAGTTCGACCTACAGGCCCGCGACGTGCTTCTTGTCTACTTCTTCACGACCGTCGGGATCAACGCCAGCCTCAAAGACCTTCTGGCCGGCGGCAAACCACTGATAATCCTGCTGGCGATAACGATCGGCTACATGATCCTGCAGAACCTGACCGGCATCACGGTCGCGTCTCTGTTCGACCTGCCGAGCCAGGTCGGACTGCTGGGGGGCAGCGTTTCGCTTATCGGGGGCCATGGCACGGCGATCGCCTGGGCGCCACGCATTGCCGAGGATTACGGTATCAGCAACGCGATGGAGATCGGTATCGCCTGCGCCACCTTTGGCCTGATCCTGGCCAGCCTGATGGGCGGCCCGATCGCCAAGTTCCTGATCAGCCGCCACAAGCTTTCACCAGAGAAGATCGAGGTGCAGGATGTGGGCGTCTCGGATGGAGCCCGCAGTCAGGGCATCGGTCACCTGGACTTTCTGGATGCAATTCTCGCGATCCATATCTCAGCGATTATCGGCCTGTTCCTCAATGAAGGTCTGAAAGAGGCCGGCCTGCAACTGCCACTGTTCGTTACCTGCCTGTTCGCCGGGATCCTCATCACCAACCTGGTACCCGAAAAATACCCACGCATCAGCGGTCTCAAGTGGCCGAGCCGCACACCCGCGATCGCCTTGATTGCGGAGATCTCGCTGGGCACATTCCTGGCGATGTCGCTGATGAGTATGCAATTATGGACCCTCATCGATCTTGCCGGGCCCATCTTCACCATCCTGGCCATGCAGTTCGCCGTGGCCATCGCCGTGAACCTGTTCGTGGTTTTTCCAGCAATGGGGCGAAACTACGATGCGGCGGTGATCTGTTCCGGCTTTGGCGGCATCTCCCTGGGCTCCACGCCGACCGCCATGGCCAACATGGCCGCGGTGTCACAGCGCTACGGGGCCTCGCACCTGGCATTCATCATCGTGCCACTGGTGTGCGCATTCTTCATCGATCTGGCGAATGCCATGATCATTCCATTCTTCCTCACCAATTTCTGATGACAGCCGGAACCCTGGCGAGTAAGGCCTGATGCTCCCGCATCATCGTTTGTTGGAAATTCCTTAGGCGCCGCTGCCAGCCATGCAGCCGGGACGCTTCAAGCCCAGGGCCCCTCGTGCCTTGCCGGCACAGCATGGCATGGACTTGAACCCCGTGGCATTCGTCAGCAAAACTGCTATTTTTGCTTACACAACCGCTACACGGAGCCATGAGAATGAGCAGCAATAAGAATCCGAATCCAGACAACCAGGGCCGCCGCAGCCTGATACTTGGCATGGGCGCAGCAGCGGTCGCGTTCGCACCGTTGGCGGGCGCCATGGAAGGCGAAGCCGAGCATCATCATGCGAAGCACGACCACAGCAAACACTCTCCGCAGCAACCCGGCGTGCTTGACGCAGTGAATGGCTGTCTGGACAAGGGACAACGCTGCATCGCGCACTGCCTGCAGATGTTCATAGAGGGAGACGTTTCCGTTGCCGAATGCGCAGCGAAAGTCCACGAAATGCAGGCGATATGCGGCGCGTTTTCCTACCTGCTTGCCGCCAACTCCACTCACATCAAGGCCGCTGCTGCGTTGTGTGATGCCGTTTGTGACGAATGTGCAGATGAGTGCAGAAAGCACGATCAACACATTGAATGCCGCGAATGTGCCGAGGCCTGCGAGACTACGATCGCGGCAGTGCGGAAGGCCTTCGCCTGATTGTCCGGTCGCAATGGAATTGGATCGGCATTGCCACCGGAATGCGTTGCCCGGCATTGCGGCTGCCCGAGTTCCGATTTCGGCAAATCACAAGACCACGGCTGATATGGACCGGTGCGCCCTGCGCGGGCACACAAGGTGAAACCCGCCGTGTGCTTGTAGGTTTCAGGGGATATCGCCTTGGCGCCGGCGGCGATTCGGCTGCTTGTGTCGCCGGCCTGCCCACTGTTGTCCGCAAACCAGGCGCTCAGAGGCAACTAGCTGGGCGCGCATTGTGCTGTGTTCCCCAACCGCGGGATCGCTCCTACCTGACAGAAGAGATTCTGCTTTGAGCCTGAGAGGCCCTGATGGAGAGCCGTAAATCCTGGCGCTTGCGCGACATCGTTCTGACCATCGCCGGTATCGTCATCATACTGGGCGCAGCGCGCTACGCGCAGACCATCGTGGTCCCATTTCTACTATCGCTGTTTATCGCCATCATCGCATCCGCCCCCTTAGCATGGCTGACGAAACGTGGCGTCTCTGCATCCCTGGCGGTAGCAGCGGTGCTCGCGGGCCTGGTCCTCGGTCTGGTGGCAATGGCGCTGTTGCTGGGCGCGACTATCGACGAGTTTTCCGCAGCCTTGCCTCTGTACCAGGCGCGGCTGCAGGAGCTGACGCAGAGTGTAACGACCTGGCTCGCCGGGCGGGACATCGACCTGAGCGATACCGGGCTCTTTGAGGTGCTGGACCCCAGGGAAGCGATGAGTTTTGCCAACGGGCTGTTGATGGGATTCGGGCAGGTGCTGAGCAATACCTTCCTCATCATGTTTACCGTGTTGTTCATGTTGCTGGAGGCCTCAAGCTTCCCAAGAAAGCTTGGCGCCATGGAAGCCAACGGCAGCAACCGGATAGCATCGCGATTCACCAAGGTAGTGGACAGCACCAAGAGCTACATCGCCGTCAAGTCCGTAACCAGTCTGGCGACAGCTTTGCTCATCGGGCTGGGCCTGACGTTGGTCGGGCTCGACTTTGCGGCGTTATGGGGCTTCCTTGCCTTCGTGCTGAATTTCGTGCCGAATATCGGGTCGATCGTTGCGGCGGTTCCCGCGATACTGCTATCGCTGTTGCAGCTCGATCCGTGGACGACACTGATCGTCGTCATCATTTACGTACTGGTCAACACGCTGATCGGCAACGTGGTGGAGCCGGCACTATTGGGCCGTCGCGTTGGCCTCTCCACCCTGGTTGTGTTTCTTTCCCTGGTGTTCTGGGGCTGGCTGCTGGGGCCAGTCGGGATGATCTTGTCGGTCCCGCTCACGATGTCCGTAAAGTTTGCCGCCTTGGACAGCGACGAGACACACTGGCTCGGTGTGTTGCTCGGACCCGCACCCCTGCCAACCAGGACCGGCACCGAACAAAGCCACGACACCGCAACTGGTCACGATGACACTGTTTGATAGCATCCGGGTCGGATATGCACAATTCGGCGCCCGACTCTGTAGCACTGTCTTGCAATCCCGCGCAGTCACCAGCCGTACCCTACTTTCAGACGGTAAATGATCTCGGTCTTGTCCGAATCTGCCGCGGTCTCGGCATCCCAGTTCGCCTCGACCTCGGCCGAACCCAGGAAGTTGCCCCCCAGTGGAATACGCAGTCCTGTCCGCGACTTGAAATTCATGTTCTCAGGACTGGACAGGATCATGTTCTGCCAATGATAAGTCTGGACAATGCTGCTATCGAACCGATAGTCGAAGTCGACCGCCCAGCCGGTGGCGAGGCTGTTGTTTCGGCCTTTGTAATCGATGTCGGAGGATGTGTAATATAACCCCGCTTCGGCCTTCAGGTTGCGGTCGGGCTGCTCGAAGAACTGGTAACCTACCGCAGGGCCGAGGTAGTAGCGCAGCTTCAAACCCTTGAACTTGTCATGCTCCATCGCCGCATTGGCAGCATAGTAGAGTTTCTCGGATACGAAGTAATCATAGTTGCCGCGCATGTCCCACTTTTGTTTGGTCTCTTCATCGAATGAGGTGTCGTACTCCAGGTCTGCGCGAAACTCGAACCGATCGTCGCGGCGGCGCAGCGCCACCATCGTATCGAAATCGATTTCGTCTTTGTCGGTGTTCCCACGGTCGGCTTTCACCGACACATTCAGCTTGCCGCTCCACTTGACCGCGCGCCCGATGCGCCAGTCTTCGGGATTGATCGTGACCGCATCCGGCAGCACCTGCTCGACCACTTCACCGTCGTCGGCAATGATCTGGATGCCTGACTTCGGCGACCCCGACACGCGTCCATTCAGAACCTCATCATCATCGGTCAACACAATGACGTCCTGCTCGGTGGTCAGCCGAGCCACCTGATTCCAGTCGATCTTCAACACGCCGGCATAGTCGGTCTGGAAATGCAGCGTATTGCCTTCCAGTTTCATCACGGTACCGGTCAGGCGGTCGCCGTTGTCGAGCAGGACCTCGGCGGCCGGTGCGATTCTGACCGAACAAAACAGTGCGGCAAGTAGCGGGATACGAATGATGTAATGCACGAATCAGGACCTTTTGATCAGGAACTGTTTTGAGTTTCTAAAATGCCCGCCAAATCTGACTCTTCGGGCACAGCAGGGTTGATTCCACAGCGGTATTCTAGATAGGATGCGAAGGGTTGGCGGTAATCTCATCACTTTCTCTCAATTCGGCTCGCCGCATGATCCGCCCCCTCTGCGGCGCCTGACGGGGCAGCAGTCCGAGCCCTGCAGCGCCCCATTGGCAAACCGGACATTCTCGGGCTTGGTCCGACGGACGGCAGTGGCGGGCACCGCATGACATTGTCCATCCGATGCTCCCCGTCGAGTGCAGCGGTATCGGCTTGTGAAGTCACCGCAAACCCGGTGCCGCCCGATCTGGGCTGCCTCGCTGATGTGGTAGGTCACCGGCGCCCTGCTTGTCCGCGCCAGAAACGAACGGCATGACAGCCGCCTGGATACCGGCTACTGCGCAAATGGCGCCAGCGCGCTGAACCTGTATGCCGGCTACACGATCGGAAAGAACACCGTCAGGGCAATGATCGCCGACGCGCACAGCTATGGCGAAAACATCGTCCATCTGGGCCTGCATCTCCGCTACCGCGACGATCTGAAGTTCTTCGTAGAGTAATGCGGCGAGCAGGAAACCGCAGCGGTTACCACCAAGCGTGGCGGCGCAGCCGAAACCTGGCGGGCCTGTGACGGCGGCTACATGGTCACGGCCGGCCTTCGCTACGACTTCAACGCACCGCAGTGTCCCGCCCAGAACACTGGATTCAAGGCTTGCAGGGAGAACCCGATGCCAAATCGCTACGATACCGACTACACGGTCGGTCAGGACAACATTCGTACCTGGGGTATGGATTTACATAACCCGGTTTTCATCATTTCCGCACTGATGGTGTTGCTGTTCGTGGTAGGCACCATCATGTTCCCGGACGGCGCCAAAGAGGCATTCGACGGTTCCAAGGCCTGGTCGATCAACAACTTCGACTGGTTCTTCCTCTTCTCCGGCAACGTCTTCGTGTTGTTCTGCCTCGCCCTTATCATGCTCCCGGTTGGCAGGATTCGGCTCGGCGGCGTCGATGCACGACCCGAGTTTTCGAACCTGTCATGGTTCGCGATGCTGTTCGCCGCGGGAATGGGCATCGGCCTGATGTTCTGGAGTGTCGCCGAGCCCGCCGCCTATTACACCGACTGGTGGGGGACGCCGCTGAATGTAGGGGAACGCACGGAGGCAGGTGCCGAGTTGGCGATGGGTGCGACCATGTTTCATTGGGGACTTCATCCCTGGGCCATCTATGCAGTGGTGGCCCTGTCGCTGGCCTTTTTCACCTACAACAAAAAGCTGCCACTGACCATCCGGTCGGCATTCTTTCCGTTCATCAAGGATCGTTCATGGGGCTGGTTCGGCCATGCCATCGACATTCTCGCGGTGATGGCCACCATCTTCGGGCTCGCCACCTCACTTGGCTTCGGCGCACAGCAGGCCGCCGGGGGGCTGAAATACCTTTTCGACATCCCCAATACGGTGCATGTTCAAATCGCAATCATCATCAGCGTGACGGCGGTCGCCATTGTTTCGGTCGTGCGCGGCCTCGATGGTGGCGTCAAGCTGTTGAGCAACATCAACATGGCGCTCGCGTTGATCCTGCTGTTGTTCGTGATCGCGATCGGACAGGGTTTCGGCATCTTCACGGGACTGCTGGATACCACGGCGGCCTACTTCAAAAACCTGATCCCGTTGAGCAACTGGATCGACCGCGAGGACGAGAAGTTCTATCACAGCTGGACCGTGTTCTACTGGGCGTGGTGGATCTCCTGGTCGCCATTCGTCGGCATGTTCATTGCGCGCGTATCCAAGGGCCGCACCGTGCGTGAGTTCCTGATCGCCGTGTTGCTCATCCCGACCCTCGTGACCATTGTCTGGATGACCGCCTTCGGCGGCAGCGCGCTGAACCAGATCGAAGCCGGGGTCGGGGAACTTGCGAACGGGTTATCGGATGTCTCGCTGGCGCTGTTCCAGATGCTTGCAAATATGCCATTGGCACCCGTGACCTCGTTTATCGGCATCGTCCTGGTACTGGTCTTTTTCGTCACCTCGTCGGATTCTGGATCCCTGGTGATCGATAGCATCACCGCGGGCGGAAAGCTCAATGCCCCCGTCCCACAGCGGATCTTCTGGGCCACGATGGAAGGCCTGATTGCCGGTGCATTGTTATTCGGCGGCGGCGCCGACGCGCTGGGCGCCTTGCAGGCGGCCGCTATTACAGTTGGGCTGCCATTCACCCTGGTGTTGCTCGCGATGTGCGTATCCCTCTATATGGGATTGAAGCACGAACAACGCTTTGTACTCGGACCGAAGCCATGAACTCGACCGCGCATCGACCATTCCGGCACAATGTTCGAAAGCTGGATTAGCCCGCGAGACGGCTACTCTGATGTGGCCAGGCTAGCATGGTACGCCGGTCGCTTCGATCGGACAGATGGCCGAACGGCCGTTGCAATACGGCGCCGCCCAGGATGGTCGCACTCATCAGCATCGCGATCTGACCCTCGCCAAGCTCGAGTACTTGGCCGAATACCGGGGTCATCCCCCAGAACGCGCCGTTGACGACCCTCAGCGCCAGCCATGTCCAGGGTTCGTAGTGTCTCGGGGCGGCACGTTTGATCCGCTTCAAGCCTCGATCGCAACCCGCTATCGATCAGCCGATGTCCGAGGCACTTGTCAGTTCATGCCACCGTCAGCGACATCGGCTCCCGCGACACAGGCAGTCAACTGATCGGCCAGCCTGAGTGCGTGCCCGGGATCCAGGTAGAGCGTCACGACCCGATAGATATTGGCCGACTTGTCCCATTCATTTGCCTCGAGAAAGATTTTTCCTCCCAAGACACCGACTACGGCAAAGTCCCCGGTGTCACCTTCGTCCATTCGATTCAGTTCCTCATCTGGCGTTGACGCTAGATTGCACAAGATTGGCGTCCGCTGCTTGCCCGAAGCAGCCAGGGTCTTCGCGCTGTGAGCCAAAGCCTCAAGTCGTGGCAGAATGCTCTGATGGACAATGGGCTACCCACCTTCGGTCACTTGTTGTGGCGCTGGCTACAACTGTATGGCCTCGACGCGGAAGTATTGTTTGCCCGGCAGGGGTTGACTCAACTGGATATCCAACCGCACAGCAAGCGCGTCGCGAGCGAGAAATGGGAAGGCATCGTCACGGATGCGATGAAACAGATGAAGGATAGCTGCGCCGGCTTGCGTGCCGCACGCTGCTGGCATCCGTCCGATCTGGGGGCCCTGGGATACGCCTGGCTCGCCAGTTCCAACTTGCGCACCGGCTTCCGGCGATTTGAGCGCTATCAGAGGATCGTTGGTGAACGCGCAAGCCTTTCGATACGGGATTCCGATCGTGGATTCACGGTAACACTGCGGCAGAGGCGTCTCGATGCTGAACTGCGGGCAACCGCGGCGGATATCATCATGTCGGTGACCATCGACATGTGCCGCGTCAATGCCGGCTCGGCGTTCAGGCCCGTGGAAGTCGCGCTGCAACGTCAACAGCCTGACTGCGCAAGGGCCTACGTGGATTTCTACGGGTGCGACATTCGCTTTTCTGCGGACGAAGACAGTTTCACGCTGGCGGCTGAGGACGTCGACACCCCGATGCCCGGCTCCAACCAACAACTGGCGGGCGTGCACGACCAGATCCTCACTCAACAGCTGGCTGCCCTGCAACGGCAGGACACCGCGACTCGCTGCCGCGCACTCATTCTGGAGCACCTGACCACGGGCGGGATCTCGACGGAGGACATCGCGAAACAACTCCATACGAGTCCCCGCACACTGACCCGGCGCCTGGAAGAACAGGGAACACAGTTGCAAAAGCTCCTGGATGAGACGCGCAGGGAACTGGCGGAGCGTTATCTATCCGACCCAGGGTACTCGATCTCGGAAATCGCATTCCTGCTCGGCTTTTCCCAGCAGAGCTCCCTTACCAGGGCGTCCAACCGCTGGTTTGGAATGTCACCGAAAGAGTATCGGCACGCGCGTATTCCACGGAGCGTCGACTGATCGGCCCGAACCGATGTTGCTGCCATAAAATCTGCTAGCTACAGTGTCCTGTCCGCTTGCCTGCGGCCGACAAAGAGGAGGATGGCTTAAGAATAAAGACCCGGCCGCGCTGCCGGGTCTTGAGCGCATTCAGGTTTCCGGAGCGGGGAACTACTTCTTCTCTTTATTGCTCTTTTTGCCTTTCTTATTCTTCTTGCCCTTTTTGCCCTTCTTGTCCTTCTTGTCCTTCTTGCCCTTCTTGCCCTTCTTGTCCTTTTTCCCTTTCTTCTTTCCCTTTTTCTCGTCAACTGCCTGACTGGCTGCATCGTCGGTCTCTGCGACGCCAGCGGTTTCAGGAGATACCGTTGCAGCAACCTCTTCCACTGCGGTCTTCTGCTTTTCTTTCTCGTTCATGTCGGTTAATGGTCTCTTGTGTGATGTAGCAGTAAATATTTGCGATGAAACACGACGTCCCGCAGGCAAAAGCGTCGCATCAGGCCTGCAGATGATCTGACCGACGGCAGTAAAGGCTGCCACTGACTGTCGCGCGTCTGATCTAGGATGGCAACATAACAATGCGCCACCACCAGACCCGGCCGTATGCTGTCGGCTGCCGCAGGCGGAGCATAACGGTGCCTGCTATCGGTTTCTTGTCTCTGTCCGCCAGCCGATTGCCCGCAAGCGCCAGAACGAGGGATCACCCAAGGGCCGCCACAACCGAAAAAGCCCGCAATCACGCGGGCTTGTGGGAGATTTGCCGATCCCTGCTACATGATCAGTTATTCTGGATCACGATGTTCGGGAACTTCGCCGCATAGCTCTTGGCCTGGCGTGACAGCTTCGCCGCCGCCTTGCGAGCGATCTCCCGGTAGATCATCGAGGGACGCGATTCCGGTTCGGCGACCACGGTCGGCTTGCCGGAGTCGGTCTCCTCGCGGATCCGCGTCTCGAGCGGCAAGGCACCGAGGAAATTTACGCCGTACTCGGAGGCCATGCGCTCGCCACCGCCTTCCCCGAAGATGTGCTCTTCGTGGCCGCACTGCGAGCAGATGTGAATCGACATGTTCTCGACGATGCCGAGGATCGGCACCTCCACCTTTTCGAACATCTTGAAGCCCTTGCGGGCATCCAGCAGCGCGATGTCCTGTGGCGTGGTGACGATGATCGCGCCGGAGACCGGCACCTTCTGCGCCAGCGTGAGCTGGGTGTCACCGGTGCCCGGCGGCAGGTCGATCACCAGGTAGTCCAGTTCTTCCCAGTTGGTATCGTTGAGGAGCTGCTCGAGCGCCTGGGTCACCATCGGGCCGCGCCAGATCATTGGCGTCTCTTCGTCGATCAAGAAGCCGATCGACATGGCCTGCAGGTGATAACTCGTCATCGGTTCGAGCGTGTTGCCGTCCTTCGACTCCGGCTTGCCGGTGATGCCGAGCATACGCGGCTGCGACGGGCCATAGATGTCTGCGTCCAGGATACCGACGCGCGCCCCCTCGGCGGAAAGTGCCAGGGCGAGATTGACCGCCGTGGTGGACTTGCCGACCCCGCCCTTGCCGGAGGCAACGGCAATGATGTTCTTCACATTGTCGATCGGTTTCAGCGCCTTCTGCACCGAGTGTGCGACGATCTTCGTGGACAGATCGATCTCGCAACTGGCCACTCCGTCGACGGACTCGACAGCCTCTTTCACCGCCGCGGTGATCTGCTCGTGCACGCCCTTGGCCGGAAAGCCCATCTCCAGGCGCACTTTCACCTTGTCGCCTTCGATGGTCACGTCCTTGACCGACTTGGCGCTGACCAGATCGGTTTCCAGGTGCGGTTCGATGTAGCCCTGAATGGCCTCTTCGACCTGCTCCTTTGTGAGTTCTGCCATAATCTTGTCCTGAGTAACGTTTGCCATTTGCCTGATCTCCGCGTGGTGCGCATCGCCCCAATCGCCGGGGTCGGGCTCCCGGAAGTCGGGCGATTCTACACCAAAGAAAAACGTAAAACCTAAGCGATTAAGTCGGGAATACAGGTTGAACCAGCCTGCGACAGAATCAACCTTCCGGATTTCGAGGTAAGCGCCGCGCTGCCGAGTTAGGCGCGACCGTTCCTGACGATACATGAGATAATCGGGCTTTCCGCAGCCCGCTCCAACCTGTGTACCAAAGATGCCTGATCCCCGCAGAATCCTGATCACCAGCGCCCTGCCCTACGCCAACGGCTCGATCCATCTGGGCCACCTGGTCGAGTACATCCAGACGGATATCTGGAGCCGCTTCCAGAAGATGCGTGGGAACGAGTGTTACTACGTCTGTGCCGACGACGCACATGGCACGCCAATCATGCTGCGCGCGCGCGCCGAGCGGATCGAACCGGAAGAGCTGATCGCGCGCGTCTGGACCGAGCACACCGAGGACTTCGCCGGCTTCGGCATCGGCTTCGACAACTACCACTCGACCCACTCCGAAGAGAACCGCGTCTGCGCAACGACCATCTACGAGCGCAATCGTGACGCGGGGCACATCGTGCGCCGCACCATCTCGCAAGCCTACGACCCCGAGGCCGGGATGTTTTTGCCCGATCGCTTCATCAAGGGAACCTGCCCGAAGTGTGGCGCCCAGGACCAGTACGGCGACAGCTGCGAGGTCTGCGGCTCGACCTACTCACCGACCGAACTGAAGGACGCGGTGTCGGCGGTTTCCGGCGCCACCCCGGTTGAGAAGGACTCGGAACACCTGTTCTTCAAGCTGGGTAACTTCGAACAGATCCTGCGCGACTGGCACAAGGCCGGGCATGTGCAGACGGAGGTCGCCAACAAGCTCAACGAGTGGTTCGAGGCCGGCCTGAACGACTGGGATATCTCGCGCGATGCGCCCTATTTCGGCTTCGAGATACCCGACGCCGAGGGCAAATTCTTCTACGTCTGGCTGGACGCACCGATCGGCTACATGGCCAGCTTCCGCAACTTCTGCGACCGGACCGGCATCGATTTCGACGCCTTCTGGAACGCTGACTCCGATGCGGAGCTGTACCACTTCATCGGCAAGGACATCATCTACTTCCACGCGCTGTTCTGGCCGGCGATGCTGCACGGCGCCGGCTTTCGCAAGCCCAGCGGCGTTTACGCCCACGGCTTCCTCACGGTCGACGGGGCCAAAATGTCGAAGTCGCGCGGCACCTTCATCAAGGCGCGTACCTACCTCAGGCACCTGGACCCCGAGTACCTGCGCTACTACTTCGCCGCCAAGCTCAGTTCGCGGGTCGACGATCTGGATCTGAACCTCGAGGACTTCGCCGCGCGCGTCAATTCGGATGTCGTCGGCAAGGTCGTCAACATCGCCAGTCGCTGCGCTGGCTTCATCAGCAAGCGCTTCAACGGCAGGCTGTCCGACGCGCTCGACCGGCAGGAATTGTTCGACACCTTCGTAAAGGCCGGTGATGAGATCGCCGACCTGTACGAGAGACGCGAGTACGGCCGGGCGGTACGCGAAATCATGGCGCTCGCCGATCTTGCGAATCAGTACATCGACGACAAGGCCCCCTGGGTGGTCGCCAAGCAGGAAGGCCGCGATGCCGAACTGCATGCGATCTGCTCCGACGGTATAAATTTGTTCCGCGTGCTGGTGGGCTATCTCAAGCCAATTCTGCCGCTGATGGCGGCAAAGGCCGAGGCCTTCCTGAACATCGACCCGATGAGCTGGAATTCACAGCGCGAGCCGCTGCTGAACCACGCGATCGAGAAATTCAAACCGCTGATGACCCGGGTCGACAGAGACAGGATCGCCGCGATGATCGAGGATTCCAAAGAAGACCTTACCGCAGAGGCTTCGGCCAGTGCGCCGAAAGCGGCCCCCGGCTCGCCGCTGGGCAGGGAACCCATCGCCGAAACGATCGAGTTCACCGACTTCGCCAAGGTCGATCTGCGGGTCGTCCGCATCGCCCGGGCGGAACAGGTCGAGGGCGCCGACAAGCTGCTGCGCCTCACCCTCGACCTCGGGGGTGAGACACGCAACGTGTTCGCCGGGATCAAATCCGCCTACGCACCCGAGGATCTCGAAGGCAAGCTGACCGTGATGGTGGCCAATCTGGCCCCACGCAAGATGAAATTCGGGCTATCCGAAGGCATGGTGCTGGCGGCCGGACCGGGCGGCAAGGATCTGTTTGTGCTCCGTCCGGATGAAGGTGCACGGCCCGGCATGAAGGTGAAGTAAGCCGGACGCGTTTCGATGCCAACCGCCGTCATCGACTAGTCGCTGTCTTCTCTCGCCTCGGCGCGCGCGGCAGACTCCTGCATCCACGCGGAAAACTGTCCAGGCAGCGGTGTCGTGGCCCCGGTATCCGACCAGCCCTGAGCGCGCACCGCATCGGCGATCGCCTGCAAGCGCTGGTGGTCCAGGGGGTGACTGCCGAACACCGCGGGTAATTCGTCCACGCCAGCACGCTCCCTGGCCTCGTGCATGACCTCGAAGAGATCATCGGCACCGCCAACATGCCCGTACAGACGATTCACCGCAGTCAGCGCCGCCTCGTCGGCCGTGCGCTCCATCTCGCGGCTGAAATGCAGCTGAGTGTAGATGCCCGCGTTGCCCAACACCTCGAGACTGGGGTTGCCCAGCAGCAAGGTCACGACCAGTTGTATCCCGACACCCCGGCCGAGGCCGACGATAGGGTCGCGCTGGCGTACATGGGTCATTTCGTGCGCCAGCAGCATGGCCAATGCGTTCTCATGTGGCAGTTGCGCCACCAGTCCACGGTACAGCAGGATATTTCCGCCGAGCGTGGCAAACGCATTGAAGGTGTCCTTACCGCTGAAATGAAGCTTGACCTGCATGCCATCGGGGAGATCCATCTGCGCCGCGACACGCCCGCCGAGTTGGTCCAGATAGGCCTGAAGCTCGGGTCCGGCGTCACTGACCAGCAGCGACTCGGGCGCCAGTGCAGCCTCCCGCTCGAATGGCAGCAGCCGCGCCAGCCGTCCGCCAAACTGGCCGAACAGCCAACTCAGCACGACGATCAGCAACAGCGCGCCGCCGACCAGGATCAGCAACTCCCGGAGCGGGTGCCTGCCGCTGACGTTGATCCCTTCCGGGATCTGCGGGTTGCGGTACTTCATTCGGCATGCGGCTCGATCAGCGCGGTACCGTAGGCCAGCACCTCGATACTGCCGATAGTGTTGCCGGCACCCTTGGAGATCGAGGCCGTCTCGTACTTGACGTTGAACACCATCGACGCGCCCAGCTCCGCCGACTTTTCCTTCATGCGCAGCAGGGATTCACGGCGCGCCCGGTCGAGCAGCGATTCATAGGACGTGACGCGGCCACCGAACAAGTTGCGCAATGCCGCCAGGAAACGTTTGAAATAGTCCACTGATACGACGGTGCTGCCGGTGACCAGGACCTGGTCGTAATGTGGTTCGACCGGCGGGTAGCGCGACGCGATCGCCGGCAATGCGTTGTACCTCGCCTCGCGCTCGATGATCGAGCGGTAGTGACGACGCTCGGCAAATTGCCCGACCCCGTAGCCCAACAGCAACAGCGCCAGGAAGACAAACAGATCGTACATCGGACTACTCCAGGATCACCGCAGTGCCGTACACATAGATCTCGGCCGCTCCCTGCGCCACGCTCGAGGTCGAGAAACGCACGTTGAGTATCGCATTGGCCCCGACCGCTTCGGCCTGTTGCTGCAGGCGCTGCATGGCCTCTTCGCGCGACTCCTGGAGCAGTTCGGTATAGGCCTTGAGCTCGCCACCAAACACGTTCTTCAGGCTCGCCATGATGTCGCGACCGACGTGCTTGGCGCGCACCGAGCTGCCCTGCACCAGGCCCAGGTGCTCGACGACGCGTCGGCCCGGTATCAGTTCGAGATTGCTGATCAACATCGCTTCATTCCGTCAGTTAAGAGGCCTTGTCCGGATATTACCCAGTGTCTTCTGGCAGGCACAGCACTAGCGTTTCGGCAGGTACTCGAGCAGCTGCACACTGAAAAACCCATCTTCATCGCACCAGACCGCCTGCTGACGAAACCCGGCGCGCGCTGCCAGTTCGCCGAACCCGGCGACCGTGTACTTGTAGGAGTTCTCGGTATGAATGCCCTCGCCCGGCACAAAGGAGAACGCACTGCCCTCGATGTGCACCTCCTGGGACAGCCGGCTGATCAGGTGCATCTCGATACGCCCAGCGGTCGGGTTGTAGAAGGCATAGTGGTCGAACGCATCGGGATCGATATCGCTATTCAACTCGGAGCGGATGCGCTGCAGCAGGTTCAGGTTGAACTCGGCGGTCACACCCGCGGCGTCGTTGTAGGCCGCATTGAGCAGGGCAACGGGTTTCTTGAGGTCGACCCCGATCAGCAGGTGACCGCCATCCCCGACCAGTGCACCCACGTCGCGCATCAGATGCACGGCATCGTCAGGATCGAAGTTGCCGATGCTCGAGCCGGGGAAAAACGCCATCTTGTGCGCAAGCGGGTCACAGTGCGGGATCTGAAGGCCATCGCTGAAGTCGACGCAGGCGGCGTGAACCTCCAGCCAGGGGTAGTCGCGGGCCAGCGTCTGCGTCGACGCGAGCAGGAACTCCTTCGAGATGTCCACACCCACGTAGGCACTCGGACGCAGTTCCTCCAGCAGCAGTCGTACCTTCCTGCTGGCCCCGCTGCCCAGTTCCACCAGCAGACAGTCGGCACCGATCAAGCTGCCGAGCTGCGGCAGGGCACGCCGCAGTATGGCCGTCTCGGTGCGCGTCTGATAGTACTCGGGTAACTCGCAGATCCGATCGAACAGAGCGGAGCCCCGCGCGTCGTAGAAGAATTTCGCCGGAATCGCCCGCGGCTGCGCGGCCAGGCCGGCGAGCACCTCGCGACGCAGGTCGGCCTTGCCTGGATGGGCATCGTAGAAACGGACCGCCTGCGTTTTCATCGGTCATCCGCCAGGCGGATACCGGAGAACTGCCAGCGGTCGCCCGGGTAGAAAAAATTGCGGTAACTGGGGCGAATGTGGTCTTTCGGCGTCACGCAGGAGCCGCCGCGCAGCACTGTCTGGCCGGACATGAACTTGCCGTTATACTCACCGACCGGCCCTTCCGCGGTGCGGAATCCCGGATAGGCCGAGTAGGCGCTGGCGGTCCACTCCCAGACATCACCGAACAGCTGCCGCACGCCGGACGCCGGGGCGGCGGCCGCCGGCTCCAGGTAGCCGGTGTCACGCAGGTTACCGTCGACGCCCGGGGCAGCGGCCGCAACGACCTCCCACTCGACCTCGGTCGGCAGCCGCCGGCCGGCCCAACCCGCATACGCATCGGCCTCGTACAGACTGACATGGGCAACCGGGGCCGCCGGATCCACCGGGCGCATCCCGCCGAGCGTAAAGTGCCACCACTCGCCGTCTCGGTTCTCCCAGTAAAGCGGTGCCTGCCAGCCTGACGATTGCGCCGCGGCCCAGCCTTCGGAAAGCCACCAGCGCGGTTCCCGGTATCCGCCATCGGCGATGAATTCGAGGAAATCCGCATTGCTGACCGGCCGGTCGGCCAACAGAAAATCCTCGGCCCAGCAGCGGTGGCGCGGCAGCTCGTTGTCGTAGGCAAAGCCACTGCCGCTGGCACCCGTCTCGTACAGACCGCCTGGATATTCCCGCCAGCGCAAGGCCAGCGCCGGCTGCGTCGGCGGTTGGCGAAGGTCCTCGCGATAGGTCGGCCGCATCGGATTGTGGGAGAAGGCGTGCTTGATATCGGTCAGCAGCAGTTCCTGATGTTGCTGCTCATGATTCAGCCCCAGCTCAATCAGCGGCGCGGCCTGCCGCCACGCCGCCTCGTCGACGCCTTCGATCAGCATTACCATCGCCTGATCGACCACGTGCCGATACGCGTAGACCGCGTCCACCGACGGGCGCGACAAGAAACCGCGCTGAGCCCGCGGGAACGGCTGCCCATGCGTCAGGTAGTAAGAGTTGAACAGCTGATCGTAGGCCGCATCCAACACACGGTAGTGGCGGACGAAGCGCAACAGCAGGAAGGTCTCGAAAAACCAGCTGGTGTGCGCTAGGTGCCACTTGGCCGGGCTGACATCCGGCATCGTCTGCAGGCCATAGTCGTCCGGCGCGAGGGGTTCGCACAGCGACTCGCTGGCGGCGCGAATCCGCCGATAATCGCCTAAAACCGCTTCCCGGGCCGCTCCGGCGCGATGCGCGGCCCATCCCGCTCCTGCCATGCTCGAACTCCTCGCTGTGCCTCGTCCATGACGTGTCCTCAAGGTCTGCGGGAACTGACTCGGCACCATGCCGGTCAACCCTGCCCGACTGGTCGTATCGGGTCAAGGCGCAAAAAGCCTGCTGTCAATCCGGCTTTCCATCCAGCTCCGACCGACAGGAGGGCGCTACATTGATAAACTGCGCGATTCGAAACCGCCCGTGCGATATTGCATCGTCGAGATGACCGCATTGCGAAAGCACAAGGCACAGGGGCGGACAATTGGCTTACAAAGATCTGTGATACCGAGCGGCCGGCAAAGACAGGGTACACAAACAGCGACTGAGTGGTTATACAGCCTCGATGACGGAATACGCTCTCATACTGGTCAGCACCGTACTGGTGAACAATTTCGTCCTGGTGAAATTCCTCGGGCTGTGCCCCTTCATGGGTGTGTCGCGCAAGCTCGAGACCGCGATGGGCATGGGCCTTGCCACCACTTTCGTGCTCACGCTGTCCTCGGTCAGCAGCTACCTGGTGAATGCCTATATCCTGGTACCGCTCGGCGTCGAATTCCTGCGCACCATTGCCTTCATACTCGTGATCGCCGTGGTGGTGCAGTTCACCGAGATGGTGATGCATAAGACCAGTCCGCTGCTCTACCAGGTCCTGGGCATCTTCCTGCCACTGATCACCACCAACTGCGCCGTGCTCGGCGTGGCCTTGTTGAACATCCAGGAGCAGCACAGTTTCGTTGAGTCTGCCCTGTACGGTTTCGGTGCCGCAGTCGGCTTCTCCCTGGTGCTGGTACTGTTCGCGGCGGTGCGCGAACGGGTGGCGGTCGCCGACGTGCCGGAGCCTTTCCAGGGCAACGCTATCGCGCTGGTCACGGCCGGCCTGATGTCGATGGCCTTCATGGGCTTCGCCGGCCTGGTCAGTGGGTGAGTACGGCGTGGTGATTGCTGCCATCGTCACGATCGCCGGGCTGGCAACTCTGTTCGGCCTCGTCCTGGGTTACTCGGCGATCCGCTTCCGCGTCGAGGGGGACCCGATCGCCGACCAGATCGATGCCCTGCTGCCGCAGACCCAATGCGGCCAGTGCAGCTTCGCCGGCTGCCGACCCTATGCCGAGGCGATTGCCGCCGGCGAGGCCGAGATCAACCGCTGTCCACCGGGTGGCGAGACCACGATGATCGCGCTGGCCGAGCTACTCGGGCGCGATCCGGTGCCGCTGGAAGACGAGGCCGCCGCCGAAAAACCCAAATCGGTCGCCTACATCGTCGAGGAGGAATGCATCGGCTGCACCCTGTGCATCCAGGCCTGCCCGGTCGATGCCATCATGGGTTCCGCGAAGCAGATGCACACGGTGCTGACCGCGGAGTGCACCGGCTGCGAGTTGTGCCTGCCGCCCTGCCCGGTCGAGTGCATCCACATGCGGCCGCTGCAGCCGACACTGCAGACCTGGAAGTGGCCGTTCCCGACAGCGCCCGAACGGGAGGCGGCCCATGGCTGAATCGCGCAGCATCGGGTCGTTTCACGGCGGCCTGCACCTGGACGACCACAAGGCCCTGTCCACCGGTCGACCCATCGAGACGGCGCCCCTGCCGAAGCGCCTGATCCTGCCGCTGCAGCAGCACATCGGACAGCCGGCCGAACCGTTGGTGCAGCTGGGTGACAGCGTCAAAAAGGGCCAGATGATCGCGCGCGCGATCGATTACGTCAGCGCCCCGCTGCACGCCCCCACCTCGGGCCGGGTGATCGAGATCGGGCCGCGACCCATACCGCACCCCTCCGGTCTCAGCGATACCTGCATCGTGATCGAGCCGGACGGGCTGGACATCTGGGACGCACTGCCGGAGCCAATCAGCGACTACGTCGACGCAGATCCTGCGGACCTGCGTGAGCGCATCCGCTGGGCCGGCATCGTCGGCCTGGGTGGCGCGGCATTTCCGACTGCGGTGAAAGTCAACACCTCCGGTCGGGCTCCGATCGATACCCTGGTGATCAATGCCGCCGAGTGCGAGCCCTACATCAGCTGCGACGATCTGCTGATGCGCGATCGCGCGGCCGACGTGCTCGACGGCATCGAGATACTCCGTCACCTGATCGAAGCCGACGAATGCCTGATCGGGATCGAGGACAATAAACCGGAGGCAGCCGAGGCGCTGCGCCGGGCAATCGCCGATCGTCAAGACAGCCCGGCCGAAGTGGTGGTGGTTCCGACGCGCTACCCGAGCGGTGGCGAGAAACAGCTGATCAAGCTGCTGACCGGGCGCGAGGTCCCTTCCCAGGAACTGCCGGCGGCGATCGGCGTCGTGTGCCAGAACGTCGCGACCGCCGTGGCCGTGGCTGATGCCGTGCTGCGCGGCCGCCCGATGATCGAGCGCATCGTCACCGTGACCGGACAGGGCGTGCAACGCCCGGGCAACTTCCGGGTCGCGCTGGGCACGCCCGTGGCGTCCCTGATCGAGCAGGCGGGCGGCTACCGGGAGCCGCTGGGGCAGTTCGTGCTGGGCGGGCCGATGATGGGGTTCGGCCTGCATACCGACCAGGTCCCGGTGATCAAGGCGACCAACTGCCTGCTCGCCGCATCGCCGGCCGAGGCGCCGGCGCCCGAGGCCGAGCGTCCCTGCATCCGCTGCGGGGCATGCGCGGACGTTTGTCCGGCGCTGCTGCTGCCGCAACAGCTCTACTGGAACGCCCGCGCACACGACTTCGACAAGGTCCAGGACTATCACCTGTTCGACTGCATCGAGTGCGGCTGTTGCGCCTATGTCTGCCCGGCGCATATCCCGCTGGTGCACTATTACCGGTTTGCCAAGACCGAGATCTGGGCGCAGGAACGCGACCGCCAGAGGTCCGATCTGGCGCGGCGCCGCCATGAGGCGCGGCTGGTCCGCCTGGAGCGCTTGGAGCAGGAGCGCAAGGCGCGTCTGCGGCGAAAGAAAGAGGCCCTGGAAAAGAAGCCCGGTGACGGCAAGGCCGACCCGAAAAAGGCGGCAATCGAAGCGGCGATGCAGCGCGTGGCGGCAAAAAAGGCGGCGATGCAGGCCCAGAGCGGCAACACGGGCAGCGAGTAGCGATGGATTTTGCCACCAGCAGTTCGCCGCACCTGAGCGGCCCGCAGAGCATCACCCGGGTCATGGGACTGGTGCTGCTGGCGCTGATCCCCGGCACACTGGCACTGCTCTGGTATTTCGGCTGGGGCGTATTGATCAACCTGACGATCGCGATCGCCACCGCGCTGCTCGCGGAGGCCGCGGTGCTGCGCCTGCGCGGTCGCGCCGTCGGCGCCACGCTGATAGACCTGAGCGCGGTCGTCACCGCCTGGCTGCTGGCCATAGCCCTGCCGCCGCTGCTGCCCTGGTGGCAGACGGTACTCGGCAGCGCGTTCGCGATCGTCGTGGTCAAGCAGCTGTTCGGCGGCATCGGCCACAACCCGTTCAACCCGGCAATGGCCGGCTATGTGCTGCTGCTGGTGTCGTTCCCAGTGACCATGACACGCTGGCTGCCGCCGGAGGTGATCAGTGGCCAGGGACTTTCGCTGGTCGATTCCCTGCACATCATCTTCAGCGGCCTGCCGCCACCGGGCCAGAGCTGGGACGCGATCTCCAGTGCCACACCACTCGACCAGATGCGCAGCGAGCTGTCGCAGAATCACATGATCAGCGAAATCCGCCAGAGCCCGCTGTGGGGCGATTTCGGCGGACGCGGCTGGGAATGGGTCGGCAACTGGTTCCTGCTCGGTGGGCTGTTCCTGATCTGGCGCCGGGTGATCAGCTGGCGCATCCCGACCAGCATGCTGGGGTCCCTGCTGGTGATCGCCGGACTGTTTTGGGCGATCGACCCGGAGACCCATCCGTTTCCCGCGTTCCACATATTCAGCGGCGGCGCGATCCTCGGCGCCTTCTTCGTCGCTACGGACCCGGTTTCGGCCTGTACCACGCCGCGCGGTCAGCTCATCTACGGTGCGTTGATCGGAATGATGGTCTTCGTGATACGCACCTGGGGCGGCTATCCCGACGCGGTCGCGTTCTCGGTACTGCTGCTGAACATGGCCGGGCCCACCATCGACTATTACACCCAGCCGCGTATCTTCGGTAAACGGGGCCGCGACGATGCGCCGTAGCCTCCCGGTCATCGTGTCCGGCCTGCTGCTCGGCCTGTTCGGCGTGCTGGGGGCCGGCCTGGTCGGCCTGAGCCACCAGGGCACCGCCGAGCGCATCGCCCGCAATGAACGCGAGGCCCTGCTCGAACAGCTAGAACGCCTGGTGCCGGCCGACCAGATCGACAACGATATGCTCGGCGACGCGATCGAGGTGGCGGCCCCCGAGGCGCTGGGCGCCGCGACCACCCGGGTGTATCGTGGACGACGCGGCAGCCAGCCGGTAGCCGCGGTCCTCAGCCCGGTCGTCACTCAGGGTTACAGCGGTCCGATCCAGCTCATCGTCGCGGTGCGCGCCGACGGTAAACTGTCGGGTGTGCGCGTCCTTGGGCACCGCGAGACCCCCGGGCTCGGCGACAAGATCGAGATCGAGCGCTCCGACTGGGTCCTTGGCTTCAACGGGAAATCGCTGCTAGACCCGCCGGCATCCGGCTGGGAGGTCAAACGCGACGGCGGCGAATTCGACCAGTTCACCGGCGCGACCATTACGCCGCGGTCGGTGGTACGCGGTGTCAGGGCGAGCCTCGAGTACTTCACCGATCACCGAGCGCAACTGTTCGGCACCGAACAGGCACAGGGGGGAAAAGGCAATGACTGACGGCTACCGCAAGATTGCGCTGGATGGCCTTTGGCACAACAACCAGGCGCTGGTCGCACTGCTGGGTCTGTGCCCGCTACTGGCCGTATCCAACACCCTGATCAACGGTCTGGGCCTGGGGCTGGCGACGACCATGGTGCTGACGCTGTCGAACGCCTCGGTATCGATCATCCGCAACTGGGTGCGCCCGGAGATCCGCCTGCCGGTGTTCGTACTGATCATCGCCTCGTTCGTAACCACGGTCGAGCTGGTTATGAACGCCTACTTCCACGGCCTGTACAAGGTGCTCGGCATTTTCATCCCACTGATCGTCACCAACTGCGCGATCATCGGCCGCGCCGAGGCCTTTGCCTCGCGCAACTCGCTGCCACGGGCACTGGTCGACGGGCTGTCGATCGGCATCGGCTTCACCCTCGCGCTGGTCGTGCTCGGCGGCAGCCGTGAACTGATCGGCCAGGGCACCTTGTTCGACGGCGCCCACCTGATGTTCGGCGAGGCAGCCCGCGACTGGCGCTGGAGCATCAACGACGATTATCCGGGTATCCTGCTCGCCATCCTGCCGCCCGGCGCCTTCATGGGCCTGGGCATGATGATCGCACTGAAAAACATCATCGATCGGCGTTTGAGCCGGCACAAGCCGGCCGCCGCGCCACGCGGGGAGCCGGCGACCATCTGAGACCGCATGGCCCGCTGGTGTCCTGAGTCGGAATGAACAAGGCCAAACGCAAGGAAATCTTCGAGCGCCTGCGCGCCGCCAACCCCAGCCCGACCACGGAGCTGAACTATGCGTCCCCGTTCGAGCTGCTGATCGCGGTGATCCTGTCCGCTCAGGCGACCGACAAGGGCGTGAACAAGGCCACCGCCGGGCTGTTTCCGGTGGCCAACACGCCAGAGGCCATCCGCGCCCTGGGCGTGGACGGTCTGAGGGATTACATCCGGACGATCGGACTGTTCAACAGCAAGGCCGCGAATATCATCAAGACCTGCGAGATCCTGGTCGAGCGGCACTCCGGTCGCGTCCCGGACGAGCGGGCGGCGCTCGAGGCCCTGCCCGGCGTGGGGCGCAAGACCGCCAACGTAGTCCTCAACACCGCGTTCGGACATCCGACCATGGCGGTCGATACCCATATCTTCCGGGTCGCCAACCGCACCGGCATCGCCCCGGGGAAAAATGTGCTCGAGGTGGAAAAGCGCCTGACGCGACTGATACCGAAGGAGTTCCAGGCCGATGCCCACCACTGGCTGATCCTGCATGGGCGCTATACCTGCGTGGCTCGCAAGCCACGTTGCGGGTCCTGCCTGATTGAGGATCTGTGTGAGTATCGTCACAAAACCGCCTGACAACCGAGCGTAGATCTCATTGCCACCGCATTGTCAGGGTTTCTGGGCGGTCTCCACCCGACACCAGCTGTGGCACCATCGCAACTCGTACACGAGGGCCGTCGAAGGCATGTTTGGGCAAGACCGTGATCAACTGCGCCGCTTCTTCAAGACCAGCTGGGACAAGCGCCTGGCCGGCATGCCGCTGCAACCGCTCGAGCAACTGGTCGCCCAGGTGGTGGAACAGCACCCGGAGTATCACCGGCATATGGGCACCGACGAGCTGCAGCGCGATTTCGTGCCGCAAAGCGGCGACCCCAACCCATGGCTGCACATGGGAATGCATATCGCGCTGGGCGAACAACTTGGCGCCGATCGCCCGGCAGGTATCCGCGAGCTGTACCAGCGGGTCGCGTTGCGTGTCGGCGATCGGCATGCTGCCGAGCACGCGATGATGGGATGTCTGGGCGCGGTCCTGTCGGAGGCCCAGCATGCCGGACTGCCCGACGAGCAGGCCTACCTCGAATGTCTGAGGAGGCTGGCACGATGAAATATCCGCGACCCTGTCCCGGTCTTTAGCTGGGAACTGCGGGCAAACGGCCGATGTCGATTGCCTGCATGCGGTAAAGGGTTTAAGGATTTGCCGGCAGCGGTGCCAACGATGAGAAGGCTCCGCTGTCTGGCGAGAACCAACTGGCGACGACCGGCAGTCAACCTTCGGCGCGTCAGTCATTGTCGATAATTATGAGGAGAAACAACGATGTCGAAAAAAACTGTTAGACCGGTCGCCGCTGCGATCGGCGCTGCTTTCGTGGGTTCGATGCTGATGGCCGGTTCGGCCAGTGCAGGAACCAACCCCTTCGGCCTGTCTGAGCTGAACGGTGGCTATGCACAGATCGCCGACAGCCACATGGAAGGTAAGTGTGGTGGCGACAAAGGTGCCGAGGGCAAATGTGGTGGCGACAAGGGTGCCGAAGGCAAATGCGGCGGCGACAAGAAGGCCGGCGAAGGCAAATGCGGCGCCGGCAAGTGTGGTGGCGACAAGAAGGCTGCCGAAGGCAAGTGCGGTGCCGGCAAGTGCGGCGGTGACAAGAAGGCTGCTGAAGGCAAGTGCGGCTCGGACAAGTAAGTTTAAGCTCATCTGAGCGGGGGCGGCAGGCCCGATGTGGCCTGCCGTTCTCAGCATGCCGGCATGCGTCGCTGCAAACGCCCGGTAATCAATGGACGAGATCCACTCATGAACAAGACTGACCATGACAGCATCGCAGGCGCGTACCCCGTGAGCGGCGCCGGTCTGGGTCTGAGACTCGACCTCATCGACCAGATGCGGGCCAACCCGCCGCGACAGGTCGATTTCTTCGAAATCGCGCCGGAGAACTGGCTGCGTGTCGGTGGTTCCCGAGGCAAGGCACTGCGCTTCTTTGCCGAGCGCTACCCGCTCGTCTGTCACGGTCTGTCGCTGTCGATTGGCGGACCCGCACCAATGGATGACGAGTTCCTTGTCGAACTGAAGGGTTTTCTCAATCGCCACCAGATCAGGGCCTATACCGAACACCTCTCTTACTGCGGCGACAGCGGCCAATTGTACGACCTGATGCCGATACCCTTCACCGAGGAGGCGGTTCGGTACGTGGCCGGTCGCATACGCCACGTCCAGGACGTGCTCGAACGGCGGATCGGCATGGAAAATGTTTCGACCTACGCGGCCCCCGCCGGTGAGATGACCGAGTTGGAGTTCCTCGACGCGGTCGTCAGCGAGGCCGATTGCGGCCTGCACCTGGACATCAACAATATTTTCGTAAACAGCGTCAACCACGGTTTCGACGCCGCCGACTATCTCGCCGGGATTCCGGCTGAACGCATCATGTACGCGCACATCGCCGGCCACTATCGCGAGGAAGACGACCTGCGGGTCGATACGCACGGCGAGGACGTGCTGCCCGAGGTCTGGGACTTGCTGGATTCGGCCTATCGGCGCTACGGCGTCTTCCCGACGCTGCTCGAACGCGATTTCAACATCCCACCGCTGGACGAGTTGTTGGGCGAAGTCGATGAGATCGTGAGCCGGCAGAGGCGCTGGCGGGGAGACGCCGGTGCCAACGTCGCCTGAGATGCAACATTGCCCGCTTAAGCGTGTGCGCTTCGCTGCCATCCATCCGGAGCGATAGGCCTGAAATGGACCTGCCACAGTTTCAACGACAGCAACTCGCGTTTACCGCGCACATTCGTGACCCGCGCAACAACCCCTTGCCCGAGGGTATCCCGGCGCGACGCATGGGGATCTACACCGAGTTGTTCTTCAACAACATCGATGGGCAGCTCGCGGGCAACTTCCCCGTGCTGCGTCAGATCACCGGCGACGAACCCTGGCATGCGATGGTCCGCGACTTCATGATCAGGCACCGCAGCGAGACACCGCTGTTCACCGAGATAGGGCTGGAGTTCGTCGAGTACCTGCAGCACGAGCGCGAGGCCCAACCCGGCGACTGGCCATTCATGCTCGAGCTCGCGCATTACGAATACGTCGAACTGGCCGTCGCGATCAGCACGGCCGAGGACCAACTTGGCGATTACGACCCCAACGGCGATCTCCTGCAGGGACGGCCCCTGGTCGGTCCGACGGCGTGGAACCTGACCTACCAATGGCCGGTGCACCAGATCGGGCCGGAGTACCTTCCCGAGCAGCAACCGACCGAGCCGACCCAACTGGTGGTCTATCGGGACCGTCAGGACCAGGTGCACTTCCTTCAGATCAACGGGGTCACTCAGCGCCTGCTTCAGCTACTGAAAGAAAACGCCGAGCAGACCGGTCTGGATGCACTGAACACGATCGCCGAAGAGCTCGCGCACCCCGATCCACAGGCCGTGGTCGCAGGTGGCAGGGAACTCCTCGACGATCTGCGTCGGCGCAATGTGATCCTCGGCACCCGGACCTGAATTCGGCCCCGACGCTCGCCGGCGAACGAACCGACCGACAAATCAACCGGCATCAGCACACGGGGAACAAGAATGATCGGATTACTGAACCGCCTGCAAGACCTGCTGGACAGCTTGCGCACACTGGATTTTCTGGCGCCGCTGGCCATGCGTCTCTACCTCGTGCCGGTGTTCTGGATGGCCGGCACCAAGAAGCTGGCCGACATGGAAAGCACCATCGCCTGGTTCGGCAATCCTGACTGGGGGCTCGGCCTGCCGATGCCGGAACTCATGGCCTGGGCGGCGGCATTGACCGAGGCGGGCGGCGCCGTCCTGTTGCTGATCGGGCTGGCCGTGCGCTGGGTTTCCATCCCGTTGATGGTCACGATGGTGGTCGCTGCGGTCACGGTGCACTGGCACAACGGTTGGGCGGCGATCGCCGAGACGGCCGAATCCGGCGAGCGTCTCTCCGCAGCCACCTCGCTGTTGCAGCAGCACGGCAACTACGACTGGCTCACCGGCTCGGGCGAGTTCGTGATACTGAACAACGGTATCGAGTTCGCCGCCACTTACTTCGTCATGCTGCTCGCGTTGTTCTTCATCGGCGCCGGCAAATACCTCAGCGTCGACTACTGGATCGCACGCCGTTACCGCGACTGAGTTTTCACTCGCACAGCCGGCATTGCCTGGCGGACGATTGTCTGGCGCCGCGCTACGGTTCCGGCAGCCGCAGCGGATTGTCCGGGTCGACCCCGTCCATGAAAGGGCGACGCCGGTCGCTGTGGGTAAGCTGGTAGACCAGTCCCACCCAGTTGCCGACCACCGCATGAGCGGTATCGCGCCAGGTATTGTCAAGCCCGCGGGTCAGCAGTTCGTCGGGAAACACGGGGGCATCGCGGCCGGAGGCGAGCGCCTCGTCGATCCGGCCACAGTATTCACGCAGGATCGCCTTGTTGCGCACGCTGAAGTAGTTCTCGACGAAAGGCGGATAGTCCACCAGCTCGCCGCCCCGGTAGCGCATGACTTCGCGTTTGTATTCCTTGAGCAAGGAGATAGTGTCGTACTCGGGATGTCCCTGAAAGAACACGAAGCGGAAGCCATCGGGGCTGGTTGCCAGATGGACGCCGACATCGCTCTCGGCCAACACCCTCAGCCGGGCCGCATCGAACTGGGACCGGGAAACGTCATTCCAACGCGAATGCGGTACGTCAAATCGGGTATTCACATCGTTGACCAGCGGGTGCCGCTTATCCACCAGGCGGTGCGGAAAAACGCCCCAGGTCTTTCGCGGCCGCGGCGTCCGCTGCTGCCCGTAGCGAAACTCCAGCACCGCGTGGGTCGCCAGACAACTGCACAGGTTGGAGGTCACGTGTTCATAGGCCCAATCGATCACCTCGATCAGCGGCCGCCAGAACGGTTGTTCCGACAGCGATGGTCCGACGACATTGGCCCCGGTGATGATCAGCGCGTCCAGACCCTGCTCGCGAACCTGCTCGAAGGTGTCGTAAAAACGCTCGATATGGCTACGTGCGGCAGCGCCACGCACCAGCTCCGGCAAGGTGAAAGGGTGCATGTAGAACTGCGCAATCGGGTTGCTCTCGCCGACCAGGCGGAAGAACTGGCGCTCGGTCGCCGCCAGCGCCTTGTCCGGCATCATGTTCAACAGCCCGATGTGCAGTTCGCGGATGTCCTGGTGCAGCGCGCGGTCGGGCGGCAGCACATTGACACCCTCCTCGCGCAGGCGTTGGAAGGTCGGCAGTGAATTGTGGGCAACGATCGGCATGGAATTACTGGTTTCTGGCTATCGCGCTCTCCAGCAGGTTCAGAAAATCCTGCTCATCGCGCACCTGTGCAATCTCGCGCGAGGTCACAGTGTAGCCGCGCCGGGCGATTTCCTCATAACGCGGCACCCGTGCATGAAACAGGCGTGGGAATACCCAGCGCGTGAACGCATCCGGGTCCATCTCGGCAGCGTACTGCAGTCCATGCTCCTTGAGATAGGTCTCCAACTGGGCAAGCAGGAAATCGGGGCGATAATACAGCGGCTTTGGATCGCTCTGCGCCCGTGCGATCAGTTTCTGCTCCTCCTCCTGGTCCGTGACCTGGATATAGAGCATCAGCGTGTGCTCTACCAGCAGGTCGATGACGCCGGGTTGATCCAGTTCGCACAGGGACCCCCCAACGTCGTTGATGAAATGCTCGTAACCATAGATCTTCTGCGCCTTGTCGATGAACGCAGGTACATCGTGCATCGCGGCGATCTCCGCCTCACGGTACTGGGCCTGGCGACGCTGGAAGTCGCCCAGCGGCACCCCGCCCGCTTCCGGGTTGCCGAGCTTGCCGACGAACGACAGCACCGGGCCAAGATCTGAGACCTTGATGTTGTTCCGGATATAGATCCAGTCGTTGCGCAGCAGTTCGCTGACGAAAGGCACCTGCATGGCCTGTGCCTTTATCAGATCCAGGATACTCTCATCCAGGTAGCGGGTGCCGATTCGGTAGTCACCGGAATAGTGATACCAGTTGTGCCGCCGCAGCATGTCGGAGATATGCGTCTTGCCGACACCGGACATGCCCAACAGGGTGACTTTTTTGCTCTTCCAATTGCGGAATTCTCCGACAGTGAACTTCACGGTATGCTCCGTCGCATCGACTCGAACTGAACATTATCTGCTATCTCCAGCTTCGTTGGGAGTCGCGCTATGCGTTGCTCAAACGACGCAGCGCAACTGCGGACACCCTGTCCCCGCCAGCGGATAAGAATCACCTGGTATTGATGAATTTTGCACCGACGGCTCGGGAGGCCGCTGCTGCGAGCACTATACTGGCGCCTACCCTTCAAAGCGGACCCAACATGGGCGGACGCAACCTCTCGATCGTGGTCTATTGCACCATCGTCGCCTTCGCCGTGCTGTACGCCACACAGCCACTGCTGCCGCTGCTCGCCGAACAGTGGCAGCGGCCGATCGGCGATACCGCGCTGCTGACGACCGCGACCATGATCCCGCTGGCCCTTGGACCGCTGTTCTATGGCTACGTACTCGAGCACGTGTCGACCAAACACATGCTGGTCGTCGGGTTTTCAGTGCTCACCCTGGCGCAATTCGCGATCGGCCTGGGACCGGACTACCCGCTGTTCTTCGCCCTGCGGACCCTCCAGGGCATGATGCTGCCCGCGATCTTCACCGCACTGATGACCTACAGTTCCGCGGCCGGCGGCCGGGATCGCACACGCAGGAATATCACCATCTATGTCGCCGCGAGCATTGCCGGGGGCTACTGTGGACGGGCGATTAGCGGTCTCTTGACCGACCTGTTCGACTGGCAGGCGGCATTCCTTTTCTGGGCCTGTGCCGCGCTGCTGGCAACCTGGCTCACCACCCGGCTGGCCTCGGACCCGCGCCTGCGCATCGGCAAGGTGCACCTGACCGAGATACGCTCGCTGGCAAGCCGACCGGTCTATGCGGAGGGACTGGCGAGCGCCTTCTTGCTGTTCTTTGTGTTCGCGGCAGTGCTCAACTTCCTGCCGTTCCACATGCGCGACAACGACCCAACCATTTCGCAGGGCGCCATCGGACTGGTCTACACCGGCTACCTGGTCGGCATCTTGATCTCACTGGCTTCGCTGCACCTGATCCGGCTGTTCGGCGGCGAGCGACGGACCCTGGTCGTCGGCAGCCTGGTCTATCTGGCCGGCACCGCGGCGTTTGCGCTGCCGGGAAATCAGTGGGCCTATGCCTCGATGCTGGTGTTCGCCGCCGGGATGTTCACGCTGCACAGCGTGCTATCGGCCTTTCTCAATCACCTGGAGACGGAACGCAAAGGGCTGGTCAACGGGCTTTACGTGTCCGCCTATTATGCCGGGGGCGCCCTCGGCTCCTATTTTCCCGGATTTCTCTACCAGAAAATCGGCTGGAGCGCGTTTATCCTGTTGCTGTTGTTGCTGCTCGGTGCCTTGACCGGGCTCAGTGTGATGATTCGGCACACGCCCGAGAGACCTGGATAGAGAGATGCGCTGGCGAAACACCGCAAACGGCTATGGCCTGATCCAGATCGCGATACATTGGACCATGGCGGCAATGATCGCGGTATTGCTGCCGCTGGGCCTCTGGATGACCGGTCTGGACTACTACGATCCCTGGTACAGGAAAGGCCCGGATCTGCACCGCGCAATCGGTGTGCTCCTCGGCCTGCTGCTTGCCCTGCGACTTATCGCGCGACTGACCCAGATCAGGCCGCGCGCACTGACCAGACCGGGCTGGGAGAACCGCATCGCCGGTGCCGCGCACTTCCTGCTGTACGCTCTGCCGCTGGCGATGGTGATCAGCGGCTACCTGATTTCCACCGCAGACGGCCGGCCGGTCGAGGTGTTCGGCTGGTTCGAACTGCCGGCCACGCTGTACGGAATCGAGGGCCAGGAGGACATCGCCGGCGACATTCACTTCGTCCTGGCGATGCTGCTGCTCGGCGTCGTTGCGCTGCATGTGCTGGCCGCACTGCGCCATCACCTGGTACTGAAGGACCCCACACTGCGCCGCATGCTGGCGCCGCAGCCACACCCATCCGATTGAAGGAGAAGCCATGAGAACAAGTACGCATCTAACGCTGGGCGCCAGCCTGCTGTTGCTGTTGAGCGGCATCGCCCAGGCAGCCGATTATCTGATCGACACCAAGGGCGCACATGCGTTCATCCAGTTCCACATCAAACACCTGGGCTACAGCTGGCTGGTCGGTCGCTTCAACCGCTTCGGCGGCGAGTTCAGCTATGACGAGGCCAATCCGGAAAGCGCAAAGGTGACGGTGACGATCGACACCGCCAGCATCGACTCAAATCATGCCGAGCGCGACAAGCACCTGCGCGACGAAGACTTTCTCGAAGTGGACAAGTTTCCCGAGGCGCGCTTCGTGAGTACCTCTTACCGCGACCTGGGTGATGGCAGGGGCGAGCTTGCTGGCGAATTCACGCTGCGCGGCGTCACCCGGCCGATAACGATCGCCGTCACACACATCGGTGCCGGCGATGACCCCTGGGGCGGCTACCGCCGTGGCTTCGAGGGACGCACCAGCTTTGCACTGGCCGATTACGGCATCAAGCGTGACCTCGGGCCCGCCTCGAAGGAGGTACAGCTGTGGCTGGGAGTCGAAGGCATCCGTCAGTAAGCTGGGGTCTCGGGAAACCACTGGGCCGGCGTATTCGATGCGCCGGCCGCGGCCGCCCAACGACGACAGTCGCGGTTTCCCGACGGACTCGCGGCATCCCCTGACCCGGGCCTGCCAGCGTGCAAGTGCCCGGTTCAGTCTGACCGAACTCGGCAAGGGTTCGACCGATGGCGGATGTTGGCTATCCTCAAGGTATCGATGACGGTGTGGTGAACGATGATGCACAAGACGGAAGCAGGGCCGACACGCTGGGGTCGCATGGTTTTCTTGGGTGCCGTAGTGCTCGGTCTCGGCGGCTGCGCCACAGCATCGCTCACGACCGGCAAGGGCCCTGACGACACTGGCGGCCACCCGGTATCCGAACAACGTCTGCAGGTCGTGCGCGTCGCCTCGCAGCAAATCGGTATCCCTTACCACTATGGCGGCAGCAGTCGCGGGGGCTTCGACTGCAGCGGACTGGTGCAGTACACACATCGTGAGATAGGCATCGAGGTCCCGCGCACCACGCACTCGCAGTGGAAACAGGCCCGCACGCCGGTGCGCGACTATCTGATGCCGGGCGATCTGCTGTTCTTCCGCATGGGGACGCTGAAGGACCGCCACGTCGGGATCTATGAGGGCAATGGGGTGTTCATTCACGCCCCGTCGTCCGGGAAACGGGTAAGCCGGTCCTCTCTGGACAACCCATTCTGGCAACGCCGACTGCTCGGGGCCAAGAGCTTTCTATAGTGGGCCAGGAGACGCGGCGCGACCCGCCAGGCGGCGGGCCGCGCAGCCGGGCGCCAATCTACCAGGTCTTCGGCGGGATGCGGATCTTCTGGCCGGGATAGATCAGGTCGGGGTCCGTGATCACCTCCCGGTTGGCCTCGAAGAGCTTGGGATAATCCATCGCGTTGCCATAGTAGGCCTTCGCGATCTTGGACAGGGAATCACCGCTGACGATGGTGTAGTACTCCACCTCCGGTTCGGGCTCGGGCGCATCCATGGCATCGACGTTCACCGCGGAGACACCCTCGACATTGCCGGCCATCAGGACCGCCTTTTCCATTGCCTCGGCCGATTCAGCCTGGCCGCCCAGGCGCACGACGCCATCCTCGTATTGCACGTCCAGGCCATCGACCCCGGGATTCGCCGCAGCGATGCTCTCGTGGATCTTTTCAGCCGGGTCATCATCCTTTCCAAAGAGTTTCTTTCCCATATCCTTCGCGAAATCGAACAAGCCCATTGAGTTCTCCTCTGTTGTCTGGCGTCAGTTGAATCACGCGTGGCCATCCGCACCAGCCGGCAATCACGCGCCGCAAAGTCTAACCGAAAGCGCAAGTGGCAGGGTGTTTCCAGCATTGCGTTCGCGTCCGCCGGCGATCGCACCGGCAAGCTCGCGCAGCGCGGTAACCGGGTGCAGGGTAACATCGGCCGGATGCACCGCCCCGTCAGCCATGGATTCAACCGGAGACCACACGCGATAACCCACTGCCTGTTGTGCGCGGTAATCGCTCTGGCCGTCTCGCTGCTAACAGGCACCGCCGCCGGCCAATCGCGCCTGGCCGAGCGCATCCACTACCAGTCACCTCCACTTGCACTGCTGGCCAGACAGGTTCAACGTCGCGGATTCCGGGGTGCAATGGGATTTCGTCAATATCACACTGGAGGTGCTGTTCGAGGCCTACCGGCGCGAGTTGGACGACGCGGCTGGTGAACGTCTGCGCAGCCAGTCCCGGCGTGCCAAGCTGGCGCGCTGGCAGAGCGCGACGCGCGACCTGGTCGCCCGGCTGGAGGCGTCGCGCCTGCGACTCCTGGACGGGGCGAGGTTCAGTGTCCTGGTCGATCCACAGCATCAGGTGCTGATCGTGATCGACGGCCAGCCGATCGCTGTCACCGCACCGCGGCCGGAGTCCGAACGTCAGATCGGAAACCGCGTGATCGAGCAATTCTGCGCCTACAACGATTGCCGCATGCTCGAATCGCAGTTGGCCGGACAGTCGGCGATGCCTGCGTCCGGCCTCTGGGTATTCAACCAGTATGCACCGCCCGCCTTCGAGATCGATGGAGCGATCCGCTGCGAGTTTGCCGACCTGACACAGCGCGAGCGCAAGGCCGAGATCTGCCGCAGTACCGCGGACGAGGTCGCGGAGTTCGCGGAGGCCCTTCGGATTGCCCGCGACCGCGGTTACCGCATCGACTGGGAGCAACTGATTCAGACACCCCCGTCCCAGACCGGTGCCGGAGAAGTCGTGGTGAACAGCGACGGTGCCTTCGTACAGCTATCCACTCATATGCTCTCGCGCATCGATCACAACGATTGGCGGCGACTGGTGGAATGGCTGCGCCTGCCCGACCTCCGGCAGAAACCAGTGCTGCTGATCCGCAGCACCCAGCGTTTCGTTTTGCGGGGCGCGGCGGGCTGAGGGCACACCCAGGGCCTGAACAACAGCCGTCCGGAGAACCCGGGCCGGCATGCCCGCAGACGCGATCGACGACCTGCTGCCGCGGGGCCGCACGGTCGCGGCCAAACTGGACGCCTGTCGATCGGCCTGCGGCGATCCGGCGGCACAAATGATCCAACGGCAGGTCAGGGAACGACGCGCGAGCTGCCGACCGATGGCCAGAACCTGTTCCCGGCGCGAGGGCTGGACAGGCCCCAGTTCCAAGACCGACACTCCTCATGCTGAGGCCGACAGGGCATGACGGGACACGGGAGGAAACAGCATGAGCGACGCCGGGTCAGGACTGCCCCCGCAGGGTGCCGGCAACAGGCACGAACACACGCGCATCGGAAAGAGTGTCGATGCGTTGAAGCGGGCCATTCTCGACAATCTGTTCTACGTCCAGGGTCGCTTTCCCGAAGTGGCAACCCAGAACGACTGGTATCTAGCCCTCGCCTACACGGTGCGCGACCGCATGCTGCATCGCTGGGTAGCGACTGCCCAGGCCTACAAAGAGGGGCAGGCACGCACCGTCTGTTATCTGTCGGCGGAGTTCCTGATGGGGCCGCACCTCGGGATCAACCTGATCAACCTGGAGATCTGGGACAACGTCGGCGCAGCGCTCGACGAACTGGGCCTCGACCTGGAGGAGTTGCTCGATCAGGAGAACGAGCCCGGCCTGGGCAACGGCGGTCTGGGCCGCCTCGCGGCCTGTTATCTCGACTCCCTGGCAGCACTGCAGATTCCTGCGATCGGCTACGGTATCCGCTACGAATTCGGCATTTTCGACCAGCGCATCGAGGACGGCTGGCAGGTCGAGGTGACGGACAAATGGCTGCTGCACGGCAACCCCTGGGAACTGCCGCGCCCCAAGTTGACCTTCGATGTCGCGTTCGGCGGCCGCACCGAGCACTACCACGACGAGCATGGTGAGTGTTGCGTCCGCTGGATACCGGCACGCCTGGTGCTCGGCGTGGCCTACGACACTCCGATCATGGGCTATGGCGTCGACAACGTGAACCTGCTGCGCCTGTGGAAGTCCGAGGCCCCCGAGTCTTTCGATTTCGCCGCGTTCAATATCGGCGACTATTAGCGACATCTGGCGGGAGCGCGAACGCTGGACACGGATGTCGGTGGTCAATGTCTGTCGGATAGGATATTTCTCATCAGACCGCTCGATCCGCGAATACGCCGAGAAGATATGGCGGGTCCGTCCGACCCCGATAGGCCACGACCTCGTCTGAGTCGGGGAAACGGTGCGCGACTGCAGGCGCCAGCGCTTGCGTCGTCAACAGGTCGGCGAATCGCCCTTGCCGAATCCGTCCGGCAGCCCGTGCAGTGCCATACGCAGCCAACAGCTCTCGAATCGCTCCCACTGCTCCTGTTCCGGACCATCGCTATGGCTGACCGGAAACTCCATCAGCTCATAGGGTACGTCGAGGTGATTCGCGATGCCGTAAACGGTCTTGGCTGGTACCACGTCATCCTGCAGACCCAGCGCGAGCAGGGTGGGACAAGACACGCGGTCGGCGAAGTTGACCGCGTCGAAGTAGCGCAACACGACCATGGTGTCTTCCGCATGGTCGGGGCGCCGGGCCAAATAGTTGCTGATCTCGGCACCCGAACCGGACTTCACGAACAGGTTGCGGCCCTCGGCCCAGCCGAAGGTCGGCACACCGATGGCCAGCAGGTCTGCGCCACCCATCACCGCCTGCGACATCAGGGCGAGACCGCCGGCAAAACTGACCCCCTCGAACACCCTGCACCCGACCCGATCGCCGAGCAGCCGACTGGCGACCCTCGCCGCCTGCATATAATCACACACGGCGAGGCGGATCACCGAGGTCTCCGGGGTCTCGATCCCGGTGAGCACATATCCCCAGCGCGAGGGTCGCGGCAGGGCCTGGCGGGAAATGCCGAATCCGCGTATGTCGACGCCCAGCACATTGACACCCTGTCGGGCCCAGTCCCAGCGCGGCCTGCACTGCCCCCCGTAACCATGACTGCCGATCACCAGCGGGCGGGGCACGTCGTCATCCCAGCGCAGCAGGGTCGCCGACACCCGGGCATGGCCCAGCGAGACGAACGAGACGGTCTCCAGGCTGACGCCGGTGACGCCGTCAGACGGACCGGGACGACACTCGATCGCGGGATCGACCTGCTCCAGCTGCAACCTCGTGCTGTCCCAGAAGGCATCGAAATCCTCCGGACGGGTCAATCCTGGCTTGAAAATGCGGCGCATACACTAGACTTTAACCCAAGCCCCACGGATCGGCAGCTGGACCGGGGCCGCCATATCTCAAAGGATCATAGCCATGGTAGCGGTCGAGGTGCTCAAGGAGCTGCGGTTCTTCCGAGGATTGCGCAGCGCGGTGCTCGACACGCTCGCCACTGCCGCGCAGGTCGTCGAGTTCGACAACAACACTCTGATCACGCGCCAGCATGATCGCGCGATTGCAATGTTCGTGCTGCTCTCGGGCCACGTCCAGTTCCTGATAGAGGTGGAAGGTAGCGGCAAGCTGCTGGTGGGCGTGGGTCGCGGTGCCGGCCTGATCCTCGGCTGGTCGGTGTTCCGTGCGCCGTTCCGCTACATGACCGACGTCCGGTGCGAAGGTCCCTGTCGCCTGTTGCGAGTACCGCATCACGTCATCGACAAGCTGCTCGAGGACGACCCGGTTACTGGTTTGATCATGCTGCGCCGCGTGACCGAATCACTGGCTGCCCGCCTGGAATCCGAGCGCAGCAGGCTGCTCGAGACGGCGGATGTCGGCTCTGCCCGGCCGGGCCGGCTGCCGGACCCGATCGCTGCGCCGGACATGCCGTGGACTCCCGAGCAGCTGCATTCCTCCTCACAGGCCATGGTGGACTTCCTGGCCCATTCGGCACTGTTCGAAGGCCTGGAATCACGCCTGCTCAACTGGTTGTCGGAACAAGCGCTGATCCGGCGGTTTGCGCCCAATGACGAACTGTTCAGACAGGACAGCGTCGCGGATTACCTGTACCTGTTGGTCGACGGTCGGGTCGGCTTCTCCTACTGCGACTCGGCTGGGGAGCGATGCGTCTTTCTGCGGGCCCTGGAAGGGGTCGGCGACCCGATTGGCTGGTCGGCGCTGGTCGATCCCCGACGCTATCGGACCTCCGCCTTCGCACTGGACCCGACGCACGTTGTCGCCTTGCCGAGTCAATCGCTGGAGAAACTGTGCGAGCAGGAACCGGACTTCGGACTGCGCATCATGCGTCGCGTGCTGCACGCGATCAGCTCGCGTCTACGCTTCACCCGCGTGCGGCTGGTGGCCCGACGCTACGGCGAAGAAGCGCAGGCGATGCGTACGATACTCGACCAGGCCGCCGAATCCCTGCCGGTGACCTCGCCGCTGCACAAGATCCCTTACCTGCTGGAGAACCGGCTGACCCTCTCGGATGCCTTTCATGCGTTGGAACTGACCCGGGCCCATGGCAACCCCACCGAACGCAACCTGGCCAGCCTGTCCCTCGAGATCCTGCAGGACGTGCACCGCGAACTGGAATTGTATCAGGGCCTGCAGCGAACCTACGAGGCGGTGGCCAACGCACCGGCGGACCTGCCACCGGAGGAGATACGGCAGCGCAGCATGGAGGCATTCACGGAACTCTTCGGTCGGCTGTCGTACCGGATACGAGGTGAGGAACTGCTACCGGAGAGGCCAGGCAACATCGTCATCATGAACCATCTCGAGAATCACATGGACACGGTGCTGCCCAACGAGTTTCGCCTGACCCTCGACAGCCATTTCGTGTCCAGCATGATCCTGTACCCGCACTATGGCGAGGCCCCGGTGCGGGTCGTGCGCAAACCGGAGATGGGCTGGTTCGGTTATCAGCAGTACTTCGACCGCCTCGACTATCTGTATGTCTATCCGGGTGAGGTCGACCAGGAAGACCAGGACCAGGAACTGACGCGCGCAAAACGCAATCACCGCTTCATCGAGCAGGCCTCGGCGCATCTGCGCGCCGGGCGGAATCTGCTAATTGCACCGGAGGGCCGCTGCAGTTACACCGAGGCCTCGCCGGGACCCTTCAAGGCTGGCGCATTCCGCCTGGCGGCCACCATCGATCCCGAGCCGCTGATCGTACCGGTGGCAGTGGCCAACTTCGACAAACGACTGACGCGCACCACCACTGCGGCGGTCGTCTTCCCACCGTTCCGGCTTTCGCAGCAGCTCACCGGGTCGGGCGACGCGGCGCTGTTCGCGTTCGTCGATCAACTCCAGCTACGCTATCGTGACTATATAAGCCAGGCGATAGAACTGGCACGCGCGGCACCCGCTCCAGGGCCTGTGGCCAGTCCGTTGTAAGAATCGTTTGATTCCCCTACTTTTAGATCATGCGGTCCGGCCGTTGCCGGTGCAGCCCGGGTTTCCCCTCGGCAGGATTCTGAAACCGCACTATCCAGTCACCCGCGGCCGCCGGTCTGCACATCAATAACAACGAGCCGTGCAGGCAATCCGACATTCAAGGAGCAGATGACCATGGCCAAGCAAACACCCTGTATCGGCATCAATGACTACCCCGGCGCCCGGTCGGCCCGTCGTTTCAAGATCTTCCAATAGAGGGTAAGGCCGGTGGCAGACAGCAGCAGCGAGCGAGAGACCATCGAGATCAGTCTGCACGGACGCAAGGTCGAGGATGGGAAGGCGACGCTGCCGGCACTGTTGCAGGATGCCAGCCGCGCCACCGGCGGCCCGCCGGACCCATTCGTCAATGGGCGGGTAATCGAAGTCGATGCAGTTTACGACCTGTCGCGCGTCGCGCGCAGCGGCGGGGCTCAGGCTACCGCGAACCCGGCCGGCGACCGCCTGCTGGCCCTGGAGGCGGACGATGGCACGACCCTGTTCATGCGGGCCGACAAACTGCGCGACGAGTTGCAGCGACTCTACCCGGACGCAGTTCCGCCGGACGGCCGCCTCGACCTGTCGGTGCTGCATGGCCACGATGCCGCGTCGCGCGGGGCGGTCGACTGGGTATGGTCGAAGCTCTCCGTCCTGGGACTCTCGCCCGATGCGATCATCGATCGGGCGAAGGCCAAGGTTCGCGACCTGATCCTCGAAAGGCTGGGTGATCAGGTCAAGGACCGGCTCGAGGAACTGTCCGATTTCTCGGCCTCGACGCTGGGGGCCAGGGCACTGATGTGGGCGATCGAGTCGCAGCTCGCCGGCGAACCCGGCTTGTATCGCTGGCGCGGCGGCACGCTGGCCCTCTCCGATCGGGTACGAACTGACGATCCCAGCCTCGGGCAGGCCGCGGCCGATGGCCCGCTGCTGATCTTCATCCATGGCACCGGCTCGCACACCGCCGGCAGCTTCGGCGATCTGCGTGCCACAGGCGCCTCAGCCGACTGGGAGCAGATAAAGCGACGCTTCAGCGGACGCGTCTATGGCTTCGAGCACCGCACCTTTTCCGAGAGCCCGATCGACAATGCGCTGATGCTGGCGCAGACCCTGCCGCCCGGTGCCCGCCTGGCATTGGTAACACACTCGCGCGGCGGGCTGGTCGGCGACCTGCTCTGTACCGGCCGTCTCGACGACGCCCTGATTGCCGCCTATCGGCCGGCCGCGACGCCGGACAAGGGGCCGGAGGACGACACCCTGGCCGAACTGCGCGAGGCGGTCGCTGCAGAGGAGCAGCGAAAACTCCGTGAGCTGCGCCAACTGCTGGCCGAGAAGGACTTCCGGATCGAACGCTACGTGCGCGTCGCCTGCCCGGCGCGGGGTACGGCGCTGCTATCGGACAACCTGGATGTCTTCCTGTCGGGGTTGCTGTCGCTGATGAGCAGCATCGTCGGCGCGGTGGCCGGACCCGGCGCCAGCCCGGTGCTTTCCGCATTCAAGCGCGTCGTACTCGAGATCGCGGACAAGCGCCTCGACCCGCATCTGGTACCGGGCATCGAGGCGATGCTGAGCGACGCGCCAATGGGCGCACTGCTCGCCCGCGCCTCGCGCCGGCCGGGTATCGAGATGGCGGTGATCGCCGGCGACGTCGAGGGCGACAGCCTGCTGAAGCGTCTTGGCCTGCTATTCACCGACTGGATGTTCTTCGACCGGCAGCACAATGATCTGGTGGTGGATACCGGCTCGATGTACGCGGGCATGGCGCTGACGCCGGGGGCCCGCTATCTGTTCGATCAGGGCACGACAGTCAACCACTTCAGTTACTTCGACAACCGCCGCACCAGAGAGGCGCTGCGACACTGGCTGGCCGCGGACAGCCCGGCGGCACTGACGATGTTCCTGCCGCTCGAGGTGCAGCGCGAGCCGTCGGCGCTCGAGGCCAGGGAGCTCACCCGCGGCCGGGCCGCACGCACCCCGGCCGCTGCGCCCGACACCCGTCCTGTGGTGCTATTGCTGCCGGGGATCATGGGTTCGCACCTGGAACTCCGGCGATCGAACCAGCGACCCGGGTCCGGCAACCGGGTCTGGTTCGACCCTGTGCAGCTGATACGCGGCGGGCTTGGGGACATACGCTTCGGCGCGCGTGCCGTCTACGAAGAATCCCTGTTCCAGATGTTCTACGGTGACCTGATCGAGCACCTGGACCAGAGCCACAGCGTCATCCGCTTCCCCTACGACTGGCGCCGGCCGATCCAGGAGGCGGCGGACCGGCTCGCGGAGACCGTCCGGGACGCGCTGACAACGCACCCGAACCAGCCACTGCGCCTGCTCGCGCACAGCATGGGAGGTCTGGTGGCGCGCGCGATGATCGCCCGACACGCCGATCTGTGGCAGGACATCGTCGAGGGCGACCGGCCCGGCGGCCGCTTCGTCATGCTCGGCACGCCCAACCATGGCTCACACCTCATGGTGGAAGGTCTGCTGGGCAAATCAGACACCATGCGCAGACTGGCCCGGATCGATCTCGTCCATTCGCTCCAGGAGGTGCTGGACATCGTCGCCGGCTTCCCCGGCGCGACCCAGCTGCTGCCGCGGCCCGGGTTCGAGGACAGCGGCGGCAGCCCGGTCGATGACTATCTCGATCCGACGGTCTGGAAGGAACTCGGCCGGCACAACCAGGACCGATGGTTCGGCGACGGGATCGTCGGCACGCCGACAGACCGGGCGATCGATGCCGCGCGCGAGTTGTGGAGCGACGTCCTGGGCGAGACCGGCGCGGGCGGCACCTGGCGGCCACGGCAGATCGAACCGCCCGAGCGGGTCAGCTATGTATTCGGGCAGGCCGAGAACACCGCCTGCGGCATCACGCTCGACGGCGGGCGGGTCCGGATGGTCGGCACCCCGCAGGGTGACGGCTCGGTGAGCTGGGCCTCCGGGAGACTCGATTTCATCCCGGAGGAGAACCATTGGTACATGCCGGCGGCACACGGCGACCTGGCCGACACCAGCGAGTACTTCCCGGCCATCGTCGAGTTGCTGCAGACTGGCCGGACCAGCCGCCTGGGGCGCCTGCCGGTCAGTCGCGGGGTGCCCACCACCCGGACCTACGATGCCGGTCCGGCGTCCTACCCCACCGAAGAGGAGCTGGTCCGTGGCCTGATGTCGAGCCGCCCCCGGCGTCCGCAGCCGGTCGCGGCCAGGCAGCAGCTCGCGGTCTGGGTCAGCGCGATGGACCTGCGCTATGCCCAGGTGCCGGTGATGTGCGGCCACTATGTCGGCGACCCGATCTCCGGTGCCGAGGCGCAGATCGACGAACACCTGGTGGGACGGGCGCTGCGACAGCGCGAACGACTCGGACTGTACCCGGCGGCCGTCGGCACCTCGGCCGTGGTCCTGATGCCACGCAGCGAGGAGGAGACACTGCGCCGCACCTGCAGGGGCGCGCTCGTCGTCGGCCTCGGCACGATGGGGCAGCTCACCGTCGGCAGCGTCACCGAGACGGTCCGGGCCGGCGTGCTGCGCCTGCTGCTCAGCACGCACGAGTCCGCCAATGCCGACGCGGCGCCGGGGTCGACCCGGCCGATCGATTCCGAGAATCGGGGCATCCGCCTGGGGAGCCTGTTGATCGGCTACAACTCCACGACGCTGGGCAGCGTGGAGAACTTCGTCGACGCCATCATCCTCGGTGTCTGTGAGGCCAACCGGCAGTTTGCCGCAGCGACCCAGGCCAGCCTCCGGGTGAGTGAGCTGCAGTTCATCGAGATCTTCCTCGACACCGCAATCAGCGCGGCACACGCGGTTCGCAATGCCGGCGAACGGCTGGCGACACCGCTGCGGCGTCTCGAGGCGGAACTCGCCCCGCATAACGAGCTCCAGGAAGGCAAAGGGCTTCAGCCACGCCTGTACGCCACCGATGTGTTCGGCTACTGGCCGCGCCTGATGATCACCGATGCCGACGCGGCCGAAACAGACTGTCCGCCGGAGTGCTATCAGGTGAAGCAGGTCTCGCCGATCCCGCAGGAACTGCTGCAGGAATTGCAGGCCAGCGGGTGCGGCGCGGACGACCAGGAAGGTTCATCCCAGGTCGGTGCTGGCGCGGACGCGTCTGCCACAGGCCCGACCCGGCTCGGACGCCCGCGGCGGCCGGTCGCCGCCCGGCTCAAGTACGTCTTCCTGTCCGCCCGGGCACGCGCCGAGACGGTGGCCCAGCAGCGCCAGCCGGGCCTGGTCGAGGACCTGGTGATGCAGGCGATCCGCGACGACCGTTACAATCCCGATCTGGCGCGCACCCTGTTCCAGCTGCTGATCCCGCTGGAGTTCAAGGCAACGGCACGTGACCTGGAACGGTTGGCGCTGGTGCTCGACGGCTACACCGCCAACCTGCCCTGGGAGATGCTGCAGGCCGATGATGAGCCGCTGATCCTCAAGACCGCCGTGGTCAGGCAGCTGGCCTCGCTGCGTTTCCGCCAGAAGGTATACAACACCACCGGCAAGACCGCCTGCGTGATCGCGGACCCCTCCACCAGAGGATACCTGGAGCATTTCGGCAACCCGGGCGATAGGCCGCTGCCGGTGCTGCCGGGGGCGGCCGAGGAAGGCCGCGCGGTGCGCCGGATCCTCGAGGCGAACAATTATCAGGTGAACTTCGTACCGCCCGATAGCGAGGCCATGGATGTGATAACCCGCCTGTTCCGCGACCAGTACCGCATCCTGATGGTCGCGGCGCACGGCGTATACCGTGCCAAGGCCAGAGACGGTACCGAACGCACCGGCGTGGTGCTGTCAAACGGTGTGCTGTTGACCGCCGCCGAGGTCGGGCAACTCGAGGTCGTGCCGGACGTGGCGTTCCTGAACTGTTGCCATCTCGGCAAGGTTGACGGTGCGGCTGCACTGCCCACCGATGTGAATCGCCTTGCATACAGCCTGGCGCGCGAGCTGATCGAGATCGGTGTGCGCTGCGTCGTCGTTGCCGGCTGGGCGGTCAACGACCAGGCGGCTCGCACCTTTGCCGAAAGCTTCTTTCTGCAGTTGGTCAAACTGGGCAAACCGTTCGGGGTGGCGGTGCATGCGGCGCGCCTGGCGACCTACGAGGGTCATCCGGTGACCAACACCTGGGGCGCCTATCAGGCCTATGGCGACGCCACCTTCGTGCTCGAACCACGCAAGGAAAGCTCGGGCGGCGCATCGCGCGCCCGGGTCGCGCGAGCGGAACTGCTGGTGGACCTTGCGCGCCTGCGCAGCGAGGCGGATCACCAGATCGGTCCCTACGGCTTCGATCGGGCGCGCCAAGAGATCGGTGCGCTGCTGCGCAACGCCCCGCCCGAGTGGAGCGACCTCCCGGAGGTCCAGGCGGCAATCGCCGAGGTCTACAGCGCCAGCGGTCGGGCCGGCTTCGAGGCGGCACGCACGGCCTATCTGCGCGCGATTGCCGAAGAGGACAAGGCCGGTCGGGTCCCGGTCAAGGCCATTGAGCAACTGGCCAACCTCGAGGCCCGCATGGCCGAGCGGCTATGCGACAGGCACGATCTCTCGGCCAGTGCCTTCCGGCGTTGCGTGCGCGAGACAGCACTGCCAAGGGTGAGGCAGGCCATCTCCCGACTCAGCCTTCTGATCGAGCTCAGCGGCGACGTCGAAGGCAACCAGCCCTCGGCCGTTCCCGGCCAGACGACACGACCCAATCCGGAGCGTCAGTCTCTGCTGGGCAGCGCCTACAAGATCGAGGCGAAGCTGCTGGCGGACGCCGATTACGCCTGGTCGACGGTCGGCCGTGCGCTCAAAAAGGCGCGCGAGGCCTACAAGGTTGCCGAGGGTTCCCGCGACGATTCCAACCTCAATCCCTACGCGTTGCTCAACCGGCTGCATCTCGATGCCCTGCTGCAATCCGAAGAGACGCTGGAACAGGTCATAGCGCTGGCTGAGCGCTGCAAGTCCGTGGCGCGACGGCGTTTCAAGGATGGCGCCGACTTCTGGGACGCGGTGACGGTCGTGGATGCCGATCTGGTGATCGGCCTTGTCCAGGGCAGTCTCGGCGATGCGGGTACGGAACAAGATTTACTGCAGGCCTATCGGGAGGCGGGCGAAACGGTACCCAAGAATGCCCGTGAGTTCGACTCCGTGGTCAGGCAGCTGCGCTTCCATGCGGCCATCCTGCGAACCCGTGACGACCCGATTCAGCCCATGGCACTCGAGCGTATCGCCGCGGCCCTCGAACCCACGGGAGAGCCGGTCCCGCCGCCGGCCGCATCTTCGGGGCAGATCGGGGAGACGGACCCAGGGGCCATGGAGCGCTGACTCCCTGGGCGCCGCCGGTTTGCCTGCGGCGAGTGGCCGCGCCCTGTCGTCAAGGTATAACGGCATTTGCCTGGCAAATCAGCAGGCATTGAAAAGTGCTCTGGCGTGTTTGATGTGCGGGCGTCTGCCGCAGGGATGCGTCGGTCGAGCCCCCAGGGACGGATTCACGGCGTCCCGCGGGTCGAATGCGCCGGGGCGCAAATCCTACAATCAGCGATATTGCGTCCAAGCGGCTGGCCATGCCGACGAAATGGACAGGCGACAGAAACCCGAACAGTTACCCGGTAACTGAATGAAAATGCCGCGTGTGTCGGTCTAATAGCGAGAAGATCATAACTGTATGGTGGGGAATGATGAGCAGGTGGCTGATGGCGCTGGGACTGGTACTCGCAATGCTGGTCGCGGTCCCCTGGTGGATGGGCAACTCGCACGAGCCCGTTGCGGCGCCGTCGGCCGACGGGCACGGGGCGCTTGCGACCTTCGCCGGCGGCTGCTTCTGGTGTGTGGAGGCGGACTTCGAGAGGGTGCCGGGCGTGGTCGAGGCGGTCTCGGGTTACACCGGGGGCAAGGCCCGAGATCCGAGCTACCGACAGGTTTCCAGCGGCAGCACCCGCCACCTGGAGGCGGTGCAGGTACGCTACGACCCGGACATCATCACCTATGAAGGCCTGCTGGCCGCGTTCTGGCGCATGATCGACGCCACAGATGGCGGCGGCCAGTTCCGCGACCGCGGCCGGCAATATTCCACGGCCATCTTTTACCATGGCGAGGCGCAGCGGCGCGCCGCCGAGCAGTCACGCGACGCACTGGCCGGGAGTGGCCGCCTCGACGGGCCGATCGCCACCGCGATCGTACCGGCGGGCAAATTTTACCGCGCGGAGGACTATCACCAGGACTATTACGAAAGGAACTCGCTGCGCTACGGTTTTTACCGCTTCGGCTCGGGACGAGACCGCTACCTGGAGGCAACCTGGGGAGAGGACATCGACGTGGACTACAGTAAATACTCACCCGCGGTTGCGGACGACTTCAGCAAGCCCTCCGAGCAAGAGCTGCGGGAGCGGCTGACACCGATGCAATACGAGGTCACGCAACGTGATGGCACGGAACCGCCGTTCGACAATGCCTTTTGGGACAACAAGCAGGAGGGCATCTATGTGGACGTCGTCAGCGGCGAGCCGCTGTTCTCATCGACTGACAAGTACCGCTCGGGTACCGGCTGGCCGAGCTTCACACGACCGCTGGAAGAGGCACTGGTGGTCGAGAAGACGGACTACAAACTGATCCTGCCGCGCACCGAGGTGCGCAGCCGTCACGCCGACTCGCACCTGGGCCACGTCTTCAACGATGGTCCGGCCCCGACCGGTCTGCGGTACTGCGTCAATTCGGCCTCGCTGCGGTTCATTCCAAAGGAGGACCTGGACAAGGAAGGCTACGAGAAGTATCTGGCTCAGTTCGAGTAAAGGACAAAAAGGCGAGGCTGGCCCCTGATCGGCAATCGAATGCCAGGCAGCCAGCACCGCGGGTGAACGCGACGCGTACGCGAAGACGGTCGGGGCGCGCGCTTCGGCGACGCGGCTGCGCAACTGGGAACGACGGCACTTGGGACATCGCGTTAGCTGTGAACCATGGTCACCCAACTGCCTTCTGCCCAGAGCTCGACCCAACCTTCTCGAAGATAATGTCTCCAAGCCGGACTGTTGACAGGCACACAGACACTCTTTGTTTGCATGACGCGCCTCCTTGGCCGCTGCTCGAGTATCCCTGGGCGACGAGCCCGTCAGATACGAACAGGGGCACCAGGAACAAAGCATGTCTCAGGCCATGCCCTACAAAGGCATTGTTTTTTCAATCACTTGCGATGATGGCGCGCGCCAAGACCGGGGAAGATCATTCCTGAGTGTAAATAATTGCGACAGTCATGGACTGTGCGCGACCTGACCGGCTCTCGCTCAGCGACGCCGCGTGGACGTCCAGAATCACAAAGCGGGTCGGCCACTCAGGTGGTGGATAAGAGCAGCTGTCAGCCCCTCCTTGGCTTGGTCATCAACCATTCCGGTACGCTCAAACCCCAGTGGATGACGGCGGCTCGAAAGCAGAAGATACCGGCGATGCAGATGAACGCACTCATCGATCGGTATTCGTGCAGGAACATCAACGACAACACATAGGCCGTGCATCCCAGCAATACCGGAATCGCATACAGATCATCGATACCCTTAGATGAAACGGCAATGACGCCCGTCATCGCGAACGCGCTGATGGCCACCATCTGTACTGCGTAAGAGAAGATACGTCCATCAGGTGTTACACCCCCCCAATGCCTTCCGGGACATCCATGACGCCGGTGTCGACGTTCAACCGAGGTAGCGCTGCGCCGCGGTGAAGAAATCGTCACGCCGCGGCAATTCGTCCAGCGTAACCGAAAGCGGCAGCGCCACCAGTCGCTGTCCGCGCGCGTTATGAAACTCTGTGAGGCTGATCCGCCTGACTGAGCTGTCCTGCCTATCGCGCTGGATGTTCATACGGTCCAGGTAGAGATCCACACCCTCCAGCCAGAGCTGCTGCTGCGCGTCGGTCAGCACCGCGGCGGCGATGTCCAGGTAGGCGTGCAGGGTTCGATCATCGGCGCCGATAGCGGCTAGCTGATCCTCTGTCTCGTCGAGTTCGGCCTGCAAGGCCGCCGCATCCGGTGCACCCCCCTGTGCCTCGTCGAAATCCAGGCCACCCTGCTGCATGGCCGCCAGCTTGCGCATCAGCAGCGAACGCCGGTTGCTGAGATCCGCACGCTCGCCCGCCACCTCGGTGATACGCGTCAGCGCCAGACTGAGCAGGTGATCGAAGGCCCGGCGTTTCAATTGACGCAGGGCCTCGTCTGTGGTTGCCGCGGGATCCACCAGGCGATGGCCCTGAAAGTTCACCGCGACCTGGGGGATGTCGCGGCGCACCATCTCGCCTTCCATCTCCATACCCAGTACGCGTTTCTCCACCCGCTCCGCCAACAGCAGCACCGTGGCCTGGCCAGCACCCGACGCGGGGCTGTCGCGAAACTCGCACAGGGAGCTGTCGTTGGCCAAGACCTCCAGCATGCGGTCGGCCGAGGCGAACAGCGTCGAGAGACGTTCGTCCTTGCCATAATCGTCCCGGTTGGCCGACAACGGCGCCGGCAGACTGTCGATCAATGCGACCACGGCGTCGATCGCATGCATAACCGGGGTACGCAGTGACTTGCGATACCCCGGCAGGGTGCTGAGACGGGAATCGGTGCCGTCCACGACCCGCTGGATCGCCCGCTCGATCAGCGTCTCGGGATAACGCCCCGGTTCCTCCTTGCCGAAGATGGACTTGAACAGTTCGAACATATGACCGGTTTCCTTACAGCTTCAAGAGACCTCCGGGATCCAGCGACGGTTCGCCAGGCTTGCCTCGTCGTCATAGGCATGTTTCATATCCCGCTTGGGCAATTTGACCTTTTTGCGCGGGATCGGCTCGTACGGGATCTGCTTCAGCAAGTGCGTGATCACATTCAGGCGTGCGCGCTTCTTGTCGTCGGAACGCACGATGTTCCATGGCGCCCATTCGGTGTCGGTGGCGTCCAGCATCTGGTCGCGCGCCCGTGAGTAGTCGTACCAGCGCCGGCGCGAAGGCAGGTCCATTGCCGACAGCTTCCACTGGCGTACCGGGTCTTCGATGCGCGCGCGGAACCGCCGTTCCTGCTCCTCATCGCCGACCTCCAGCCAGAACTTCACCAGTATGATGCCGGTGTCCACGACATGCTTCTCGAACTGCGGAGCCAACTCGAGGAAGCGACGGTGCTGTGCCTCGGTGCAGAACCCCATCACCGGCTCGACGCCGGCGCGGTTGTACCAACTGCGGTCCCAGATGATCACCTCGCCCGCCGAGGGAAAATGCGCCATGTAACGTTGCACATACATCTGCGACTTTTCACGGTCGGTAGGCGCCGGCAAGGCCACGACCCTGAACACGCGCGGGCTCACCCGCTCGGTGATCGCCTTGATGGTGCCTCCCTTGCCCGCCGCATCTCGGCCCTCGAAGACGATCATGATGCGCTGGCCGGTGGCCTTCACCCACTCCTGCAGCGCACACAGCTCGCCCTGCAGTTCGATCAGCCGCTTTTCGTACTCCTTGCGCTTGAGCTTTTTCTTGCCGCCCTGCTTATCGTCTTTGTCTTTCGAAGATGATTTCTTGGAATTCTTATGCTTCATCGTGCTTGTCTCCTCAATCGCTTTCACGCTGGTCTGCGGACAGACGCCGCGGTACACCGCCACTTTCAGCCCATGCTACACCCGCGCTACCCCGACAGTGAACCGGCGGGCGCGCGGGATGACGCACTAGCGCACGAGACGGACCTGCTGCCAGGCGAGCCTGAACGTTCGGCTGTCGGACAGCCGCAGCGGGGCTTCCAGGATCTGCGGTGCCGGTAAGACGGACACCGGACTGAATGACCGCTGTTCCAGGTAATCCATGATCTTGTCCGGCACCTCACTGTCTTTGCCGGCGTCCCAGACCAGCAGGGCATCTCCCGTTGCCGGCAATTGGAAATCTACCGGCGGGAAGCTGACGAATCGTGCCGGCAGCTGGTGTTTCAGGTTTCCGGCGATCAGGCTGTTCTCGGCGACGATGAGCAATCGTTTGTCGGTCCGCTCGTCCAACGCCCGGGCCAGTTCGACAGCGGGAAAGTGGGGCTTGGTGTACTTGTCCAACAGCGGCCCCAGATAGACCCTGGCGAGCAGGCCGACAGACACCAGCATCGCGGCCCCCAGCAGCAGTTTGCTGTAACGTCGCATGACTCGGTCTGAGAACGCATCGGCCGGGACCAGCGCGAAGAACAGCAGCGGCAGGTAGAACAGCAGTGGCAGCAGCCATCGGCCCTTGAACGTGGAGGCCCCGGACACGATCAGGTAGGCAAAAAGGATGGCCAGCGACAGCCAGAACAGACGCAACAGGAAAAGGACCGAGGCCGGTCTGCCTTTGCCCGTCAGCGGGGACCAGCGACGCGGCCAGACCCGCACGGTGGCCAGAAACAGCACGACGAACAAAGCGCCGAACTGGAGCACGGCCGTAGCGAGCGACGCCAGGTTCCCGATCAGGTTTTTCAGCGACACCGGGCCTGCGGCATCCAGCTTTTGCATACTGGAAGTGGCCACAACGAGGGCGTCACTCATCCAGAGCGCATATGGGCTCACCAGCACGGCGGCGATCACTAGGGAGAGCAGGAACGCCGGACGCAGGATCAGGCGCCGATCCAGCGAGTACAGGCTGAAGATCATGGCGAGCAGGAAGAACAGGTAGTTCAACTTGGACAGGATGCCCAGCCCCATCAGCACCCCGAGCAGCAGGTAGTGTCGTCGCTGTACCCTGCCCGTCACCATGCTGCAGCCGAGCCAAACGCTCAGTGCCGCGACGCTGGTCACCAGTACCGAGTGGGTAAGGTCACGCTGCGACTCCCAGCCGATATCGGTGAGCAGCAGCAGCGAGAGGGCTGAGGCCGACGCCAGGACGGCGCCGATACCCAGCCGCCGGGCAGCGAAGTAGGTTGCGGTGTAGGTCAGGAACAGCAGCAGATTCTTGAGCAGGGCGAGCGCCAGCACCCCTGGGCCGAACACCGCGAAAAAGCCCGTCTGCAGCCAGGTGTAGAGGGGCGGCTGCCCGGTGTAACCGGCCTGCAGACGCTGGCCCAGGATCATCTGCTCCGCCTCATCGAGCTCGAGGCTGCTGCCGAGCACCAGACGCAGGGCGACCTGGAACATGAAATAGGCCGCGATCACGCCAAGAAACCGGGGGGTACTGTCTGGTAAGCGCATGTTCACAGGCCGTTACACGGCGACAGCCAAAGCGGTGGGCCGCGCAATAGAGTGGTGGAAGCGATCCACTCTTTATGCCCGAGATCGGGGCATATTTCTATCGGCACTGAGATCTCCACGTTGGTGTCGCGGCCCGCGAGCCCGGGGCCGGGCACGTCGACAGGTCGCAGCATCAACGGTCAACGTAGCAGCATAAGGCATGCATCTGACTCCGGCGGGCTTGCCGCCCGAACAACGTAGGGCTAAGGTTTCGGCTGATGGAATCCCTGTCCAGCCGTCAACACCTCAAGTCCCTTACGGCGCCGTCTGCAGGAGACAGACTATGAAACCGCTGCTGATCGCTTCGACGCTGCTGCTGCTCGCCGGCTGCACGTCTTACGGCAAGATCGTCAACGAACCGCGGGCCACGACCGAAGAGACGGCAGGTTCTTATTCGATCAAGGAATATATCAGCACGCACGACTATGGCGGCCTCGCGATGCAATTGGCGTTCTCCGGCGGCGGTACGCGGGCGGCGGCCCTCGCCTATGGGGTGCTGCAAGAGCTGCGAGATACCAAGGTGCTGATCGACGGGCACCCCCGCCGCCTGCTCGACGAGGTGGACCTGATCAGCTCCGTGTCCGGTGGCAGCTTTACCTCCGCCTACTACGGCCTGCACGGCGATCGGATATTTGAAGACTTCGAATCCGCCTTTCTCAGGCGCAACGTGCAGCACGAGCTGATCGACCGCTTGCTGAACCCGTTCCGGTGGTTCGGCTCCACCGGCCGCACGGAGATGGCTATTCAATTATACGAACGCTCGATATTCCATGGCGCGACCTTTGCGGACATGCGGCGCGGCGTCACCGATCCCCTGATACTGATCAACGCCTCTGACCTCGGCTATGGGGTCCGCTTCTCATTCGTCCAGGAATTTTTCAATCTGTTGTGTTCCGACATTTCGACCTTTCCGGTATCCAGGGCCGTCACCGCCTCGTCTGCGGTTCCCGTGCTATTCAACCCGGTGGTCTTACAAAACCATCCCGATTGCAAGCAGGGACAACCGGAGTGGTTGACCAAGGCCATGGTCCATTCGAACGAGAATCCCGAACTCAGGGAGGTCGTTCGGGGCCTGGCGACCTACTACGATGCCGACCAGCGCAAGTATGCGCACTTTGTCGACGGCGGGATCACCGACAATCTCGGCCTGCGCGCCATCTACGAGGTCATCGAGGTCGCGGGGGGCATACAAAACATGAGTGTCCATTACGGGGACCGGCCGCTGCCATCGCACGTCGCGTATATCAGCGTCGATGCCTCCACTGAGCCCGAACCGGAAATGGACCTCAGCAACGAACAGCCATCGCTGTCAGATACGATCAACGCCGTATCAGGCGTGCAGCTCCATCGCTACAATGCGGCCACGTTGGAACTGATGAAAACCAGCCTCGTTGGCTGGACCGGAAAGCTGTCGACCCCCGACAAAACTGTCGAGCCTCACTTTATCTCCGTCGGTTTTTCTGATTTGGATCCCGCGGAACAGCCGTTCTTCAACGAGGTCCCGACCAGCTTTGCGCTGAGCGACGAGCAGGTCGACAGGCTGATCAGCGCGGGCCGGCAAATGCTGCGCAACAACCCCGAGTTCCAGCGCCTGCTGAGGCAACTTGAAGCGGGTTGAGCGCAGGCTATCGGCGGCAAGGCGCATTCGGCTTGTCATTGGCAGCTGTGAATAGGTGAGATCGGCGCGGGCAAGGCGCCGCTGCAGCATGCGGACACTCATGCCCGCCGCCTCGGCTACCCGTTCGCTGCCTCTGGAGCGGGGACTTCTCTGTCGGGTGTTGCAGGAGTAACTTTCTCGGGCCGCTGCTCAGGGTCTGTCAGTGGCTGTTCCCATGGCAGGCGCTTCAGGTCTTCGAGGTGCTGCCGGCCCTTGCCCAGAATCAGCACCACCCGACGACCATCGGTGTAGTAAGGGTCCTTCGTGTAGTTGAAGCGGGGGGCCGAGCCGATCCGAGTAACCCACGCCTTCCACCAGGCCGTAGGCTCGCAGGGTCTCGGAGGCGGCAAGGTCCAGGGTGATGTAGAGCCGCGCCTCGTCCACCACCGGATCGATCTTGTGGGTCACGAGCGTCTTGCTGGATGCCTTGACACCAATGTCACGACTGATTTGCCCCACCCAGACATTCTGACCGTCAAGGGTCACCGGCGCCAGCCAGAGCCGCAGGTGGTTGCGTTCGTCGACCGTTCTGCGCGCTTTCTGCAGCGCGAACGTCCTGCGGTCGGCCGAAGACATACAGGGGCGACACCGGCGATGTCCGGTAATAACGGCCAAACAGCGACGAGGCGACCGTAAGCCAGACGGTATCGCGGCGCATGGTTTCGGTGAGATCCCAACCTCTGCGCACCAGGGTCGCCAATACGTGCCGTCCGTCACCGACGATCACCAGATTGAGGGGGTCGCCAGGCGTCTTTCCATCACCCCCGGCGACGCAACAAGGCAGGCCCTCCAGATACTCGCGCAGTCCGCTCGTGGTCCAGGTCGTCGGAGGCCTGCTGGGTACAACTGCTCGAAATCCACTGTCATGAAATCCGCCTCGAAGCCCTGCACGACCTGCACGAACTCGAACGACCGAACCTCTCCCTCGGCAATCAGCTCGACAGCGAAGGCCTTGGCGCCCGGGTCGAGGTTGGTGTAGACAAAGCCCGACGCTTTCGTGCCGCGGGGAATAACCGAGGGAAGCTGCTGTTCGAGGAACATGTCCATCATCTCGTCCGCGCCCATCTCATGCTGCGCACGAAACTTCCAGGCGACCTCGGATGGAGCGAAATAATCGGGATCGATACTCAGCAACATGACCGCGAAGTCTTTGTCTTCCTGATTGTCGACCTCTATCCATACCGGCTGAATTTCCTTCTTGGCAAGGGGCAGGGAAAAGACATCTTCGGTTTCGGCTGGACTCAGCACCGCGGCGGACACCCGTACGCCGCCCTCGGCCTGAGTCTCGGCGCGGGTGCGAAAACCCTCGGGCTCGCTCAATGGCGGCGTAGCCGCGCATCCCAACAGCGACAGGCAGATCGCCATCAACAGGGGCGGCAGAAGCACTGCGCGCGACATATCGTAAACTCCCGAAATCCTTAGTCCGAATGGCACTTTACTCAGGAGCGCAAACTACCGGTTGGCCTGTTGATTCGGATCATTTCTTCCGCAAAGCGCCGTGAATACGTCCTTGTAGGCTCGACGGCGGCGTCCATGCCGCCAACGCTGTCTCCAGAGACGACCGAAATCAGCTTAAGTGAGTGCCGTTATCCCAAGTACCGTGTTTAAGATCACTCTCAACGGGGCCCTGCATCGTCAATGCCGCGCAGACGCAGCCAGCCACCGGTGCACGATCTTCCCTATCACATCAACTTGCGACAGCGATGCCGGACGCGGCCTCGCGAGGCGCAATGAGCGGGAAAAGGAGGGGAGTCAGCGGACCACCCTCCCGTTCGGGACTCTGCGTTACAGCCAGTCGGTCAGCGCAATCCCGACACCGATACGGTTCACGCTCTTGTTGTAATCGACCAGGCTCTCGCCATAGCCGTTGAAGTACTGCACATAGCCCTTGAGGTAGGGATAGCTTCCGAGCGGAAAACTCCAGCCCAGCTCGACCGCACCCTTGCTGAACCCGGACTCGAGGTTGTTGCGCGACATCGCGCTGAACACATGCTCACCCCATTTGTACGCGCCCCGCAACTCGTAGTGCCCCAGGTAATCGGTGATATCCGGATTGTCGTCGTCATCCTTGTCTTCCTTGAAACGGTACCAAGGCTTGAAAGAGAGCGCCAAATCGCCCTTCTCGACGGCGAAACTCGCATAGGCCCGGTTCCAGCTGCGCGAGAGGCTGCCTCCGCGGCCGTTGGACTGATGGACCAAGCCGATGGCATTCCTGGGATTGGTAAAACCGAGGAACTCCCAGTTCGGTGTGAATTCCGCCCAGATCTCGGGTTCGTGGTTGGTTTCCCGGAAGGGTGCCGAATTCGAGTTGTAGACCTGCCAGAACGAGCGGTTCGTGTAGGCCCCGTAGATATCGACCATGCCAAACAGGTCGATGGCCAGCGGTGCCTTGATGCTCACCTGGAACTGGGCCTCGGTGTCATCGATGTCGAAATTCGGGTCATCCAGTGCCTCCCGATAGACATCGGGGTCGTAGCCGCTCGAATTGTAGGTCGCGAACAACAGAAAGTTCGGTTTATGCGCCATCAGCGTGAAAGGCTGGAGTACGTTTCGCTCGTCCGCGCGTATACGTGCTGAGACGACGGCAGGCTCGGCCGCTTCCGGCACGGGGGTATCCTCACGCATTTGTTTCTGGCAGGAAAGGCGCAATTCCCCGACGGTCATATCATCATTGCTGTGCTGCATCATGCGCGTCATACATTCGGTCAGGTCGTCCGCCTGACCGATGCCGGTCAACAACAGGCCGCCGAACACGACGGCAAACAATTGCATTCTCGCTGGTCCTGGCCTTCCCGCGCGGACTGCCGTGGATCGCTGGATTTTCATTTATCGACTCCCGATCGCATCACATCAAACAAATTGAACGCTTTTGCCGGACAGGCAGACTAGGGCCTGCTAACAGGCCCTAATAACTGACATTCGCCGCACCGAACTCCAGGGCAACCCGCTGCTGCAGTTTTTGCAACAGTACCATGGAAGACGCACTCAATGTCCGGCTGGCAGGCTCGTAGAAGTACAGATGCGTGAAACCGTCCTTTCGCCTGATTCGTGCATCGATACGGACCTGCCCACCCGTCACATGCTCGAACCGCATCCGGTACTCGCCGTCCTGCTGGACGGTCTTCACCGCAAGGCGCGAATCCGGATCAGGGATCGGTACCCAGTCATATCCGAGATCACGCAACATGTCGGAGAGCTCGTCGGGCATATGCTGTCGCCCCGTAACATGCCGCTGGTCGATCTCGATCGTCTCTCCGCCGGTACTTGCGCAGCCGGTTGAAAGTACCACGAAGGCGCCAAGCAGCAGAACGCAAAGAGTACGCAACATGTCGGCAGGCTGTCCTTATCGATTGGCCAGGCGGCGTATGGCCGGCACCCCGATCTTGGTCGAAAAGCAGGAGGGGTGGGGCTGCAACGGCAATGTCTCAAGCGGCCAGCCGGCGGCGCACCCCGCTCCGGCGTGCCCGGCTCGCGGGCATACTGCCGCGGGATGCGGCAGTCGAGCCTTTGCGGACGGATTCACAAGGTCTCGTGGGCTGACGGTGCCAGGGCGCTGGTCCCGAAGCACGTGTCATTGGGGCCGGGGCGCGCTTTCTGGCCGATCGACGACAGACCGTCGCGTCACGCAGCAAGCTGATGCCCGCCGGCCCTAGACCCCGCGGTCACATACCGTCCAGGATCTGCTTCTTCTTCGATTTGTACTCTTCCGGCGTGATGTAACCACCCGCCGCGAGCTTGTCCAGGTCTTTGATACGCTGCTCCGCCGATTTGGGCGCAGGTGCCGCAGGGACTGGCTGGGCCTGGCGCTGGGCTGCCTGGGCCTGCTCGGCCTGGGTCCTGTCGCTCATATTGGTCAACAGCTTGGTCGCGAAGACGCCACCGATGAAGGCGCCCGCATCGTCGGCCAGCGCTGACGTACTGATACCGGCGGCCGCCGCGCCGAGAACCCAGGCGAGAGCGCCTGCAACCATCTTGTTCCGATTAAGCATAGCGAGCCCTCCTCAATTTGCCGTACAGATGCCGAACACCAGGAAACTCAGTGCATCGCCAACGCCCGACCCGCTCATCCTGCCGGTCTTGCTGTCGATCGCGATGCTCCAGCCGCGACTGTCTTCGACACCCTGCACGATCAGGTGGCCGCCGCTGGTCTCCATGTTCTTCACCGGGGAAACGGCTTTGTTCTCACTCTCGCGGGTGGAGTGCACGACCTTTTTCTCGACGTCCACGATGAGCATCTGGTGCAAATCGAAGTCCTTGGCCCGTCCCTGGATACAGGAGCCGTCTTCCGCACAAGCCACCACATCCACCACCGCGCAGATGATATCTTTCGAGCCTTCAGTCGCCTCCGCGGCCGCGGCCGTTGAGACAAGCGGCACGGCCGTCGCCGCACAGGCCGCTAGGCCCCAGAATCTTGCTCGCTTGTGCATGTTTTTCTCCTCCGTCACAAGAACACTCGGCCAATACTGCGGCGCAAAAGCCAAAAACGCAACCCGCATCCCGGGGCAAAGACTGCCACAGCGGTCGACCGCGCGGATGGCCGCAAATCCCCTTGGGGTGTTCGCTCGACCACGGAACCGCGTGGCCACCTCACTGCGTCCCGCGAGTAGCGGATCATCATTATACTCACTATACTCACTGGCGCCATACGGCCGTTTTCGTGACATGCCATCGCGCTCCGCGATCGGAGAACCCACCCCGGCCTGGCCCACGGCATCGCGGGCATTCGCGAGTGTCCAGGTCGCGAGCCCCCCGCCAATCCCTCGTCGGAATCAGTCGACCCAACCCAGCACGTTGCGCACAATCGACCAGCGCGGCTCCTTGCTTTCCGCACCCTCGCCCTGTAGCCAATAACGCTGGAGTTCCTCTAGCGCACCGGACTCGTGCTGCAGCAGCAACCAGGAAGCAACGAAGTCGTACAGCTTCGGCGCGTTGCGCGGCAATCCCAGTGCGATCGGCGCGGTGATTGTGTGCGGCTTCGGCACCACGACGGTGAACTTCGGGTAGACCAGCGTCCAGGCAGAGCCGGCCTCGGCCGAAAACAGCAGGCCATCGAACTCGCCGGGCTCGGCCAGGAAAAACTTCCGCGGCGACTCGATCGGGATGACCTCCGCGTTCGGTAGGTGCCGTTCCACGAACTTCGCGTAGTAAGGCAGATTCACTGCAGCGAGCGTAATCGAATCGATCGCCTGCAGCTTTTCGTTGGTATCGAAGCGGCCGCGGTCATGGTCGTACACGACCAGACTCATGGTCGAATTGAGGTGCGGTGCGGTGAACTTCACATCCAATGCTCGCTCCGGCGTGACCAGCAGGCCCCCCATCATCAGGTCGATACGGCCCGAGGATAGATGTTTGTGGATCTCGTCATTCTCGACCAGGACAAACTCCAGCCCCACACCCAATTCGGCAGCGAGCAGGTGCGCCATGTCGGCCTCGAGGCCGACGGTTTCGCCCTCCTCGTTGCGGTAGACGAAGGGCAGCGAGGCATTCGGATAACCCACACGCAGGGTGCCACGCTCTCTTACCGCGGCAAAGCGGCTGCCATCGCTGCCCTTGGGCCGCGGCGTCACCTCTGCGGCCTCGACCGCCTTGCTGTCCACCCGGTCGACGAGCAACTCCATCTGCACCAGTTTCTGATACTCGCGATACTCTTGCGGGACGACGACCTCGAAGAAGAATCGCAGACCGCCAAACAGTGCGATAGCGAGCACCAGGGACACCAGTGCGTAGCGCACCAGTTGAGCCCAGCGCAGTTTGATCCGGCCGGACACCGCGGCCGCGGTCAGCAACGCGAGGACGATGGTATGAATACCGGCGAGCAGGGTGCCGAAGCGCCCGGTAAAGACGTCGACCGCCAGAAAGAGCTGGAACATATCGGCCGGCACATGCATCAGATCCAGCAGGAACGGCAGCGCCACCACGACCTCGCCGAAGAAGCTCAGAAGGCCGGAAACCAGGAACAGCGGAAACTGTTCCACGCCGATCGGCGTGCCGGCAAACCAGCCGGCGAACGGCACGAAGGCCAGCGACATCAGCTTGCCCAGGTTCGGCAGGTTGAAGTTGATCGGCACAATCAGATCGACCGCGCTCTCGGCCTCCTGGCCCCCGACGTCGAACTCCTCGAGCAGCTCTTTCATCCGCTCCGCCAACAGCGGCAGTACGATCAGCAGCGAACCGGTCGCAAACGCGGTGACCAGCGCATCCTGCGAGACGGACAGCAGGCGTTTCGGCCTGACCGGCGTCAACACGCCGACCAATGCCGGCAACACCCAGAAAGACAGCAGCAGTGCGGCACCGATGTAGGTGAGGATATAGACCTGCAGGCGTCCCAGGGCCTCGACATCGAGGGTCCCGGCCGCCGATGCGATCAGCGCGAACACGCCGATGGGTGCGAGCCGGGCTACGAAACCGGCGATCCGCATGATCGCATCGCCGATCACGTCCAGATCATCGATGAAACTACCCTTCTTCGGCACCCCGATGATCGCCATACCCACGGCCAGGCTGAACAACACGATCGCCGGTACGATGCTGCTCGACAGTGCATTAAACGGGTTCGAGGGGATGTACAGCGCCACCAGGTCGGGCTGCTCGCCAACCTCTACCAGGCTGACGCTGAAGAACGTGGCCGATACCCAGTTCGGGAAGGCGGCCGTGAATGCAACCGTGATTGCCAGTGCAACTACCCAGAACAGCAGCACGAAGCGCCCACCCTGAACCGCCAGCACACGCAGCTCACGATAACTCAGCTTGCCGATACCGGCGATCAGCGACACCAGGATGTACGGCAGCACCGTCATCTGCAGCAGACCGATGAAGATCTCCCCGATGACCTGTACCGGTGCGACCAACTCGCCAAAAAACAGGCCGGCAAGGATACCCAGCCCCAGCGCAATGAAGACCTGGGCCGACAGGCTGAGTCTGCGGCGAGGTTCGACCGGCCGCTCAGGCGTCGCCTCCTGGGTATCTGCCGGCGAATTCATTGCGCCACCGCCGAGGTCTCGGGTGCCAGGCTTTCCCAGACACGTCGAAACGTATCGATCTCGAGCAGTTCGGTAATCAGCTCCGGCGCGACCCCCAGACTGGCGCGGGTCGATTCCGGCAGGCGGCGCCAGGTGGGGTTCTCGATCAGCGCGCGCTGGGCCGCCTCAGCGGCCGCGTCCCGCTCACCTTGCAACAAGTGGATGTGGGCCAGCATCCACCAGCCGTAGTCGTCTTCCGGATACAGCTCGAGCGCATGCTCCACCAGTGCATTCGCCTCCTTGTACAGATCCGCCCGCTGTTCCCCTTCGGCATCTTTGGCGCGCTTTAGCAGGTCCTTGGCCCGGGTATGCGCCAGCTGCGACTGACGGATCTCGAGCAGGCGTGCGAGTTCACGGATCGGCGTCGGATGGTCCTCGACGTGGAGATCGATATAGCGATCGGTCAAGCCGAGATAGCCACCCTCCTTGCGCACCACGAGCAGCGCAGCGGACTGGCGCCCGCGGGCATCGCCGCCGGCCGCCTGCCCGGCCGCCAGCGCATACACCAGGCGCGTGGCGAAATCCCCGGGCGCCGCCTCGAACGCGGTCGCCATCGCGTTCACGACCTGTGGCCCGGCGAGCAGGTTACCCTGCACCGCGTAGTTGTCACCGGTGCGGCCGCCCGCCCACGGCAGACAATCCTTGCCGGTGTAGCTTGCCGCCCTGCCCTGCTGGTCCACCACCCCGACCTGACGCTCGGTACGCAAAGGATCCGTTTTCACCAGCTGCTCGATCACTTCGCCGGCCGCCTTTCCCTCCGCCAGCAGGGCCAGCCCTTGCGGACCGTACAGCAGGTTGCCCAGGGCCTGGGTCGCGATCACCCCGGTCTCGGCTGCCGCATGCGGGACCACCGCCCCGACCGCGAAGTAGCGCGACTGCACCGCGACACCAAAGTCGCCGGTCTCGGGATCATGGGCGACGATGGAGAAAGTGGAGATATGCGGGGCAGACAGGTTCGCCGACGGATTCGATCCGGCCAATACCGCCGTACTTACGACAGACAGACATAACAAAACAAAGGACGGCAAGGTCTTCATGAGTTTTCCCTGGCTTGGCGTTTGTGGGTGGTTGTAGTTGTAGGTCGTATCATGGCGGGATTCCGATGCCATATTGCATTCAGCGCAGCGACGCCAAATCGAGTAGCTCGAACCTGCGGTTGCGCCAGACGCGGGAGCTGATGCGCAGGCTGGCAAACGCAGCGGTCGCTCAGCCGGCCGGCGATACCCTTGACCTGCGCGGCGCTTCGATCAGGCGGTCTATGCTGTGCAGCCCCCAGCGGTCGACCAGCTGCTCTATCGCGAGCGCGGCGCGCACGCTGTTACCGGCCGCATCGAGCCTGGGCGAGTAGGCGACGATGGCCCCCCAACCCGGGACAACGGCCACAATCGCGCCGCTGACACCGCTCTTTGCCGGCACACCGACGCGCACCCACCAGTGGCCGCTGTCCTCATACATTCCCGCAATGACCATCGCAGACAGCACGGCGCGCACAGTCTCGGGCTTCAGCACGCGCTGGCCCGAGACGGGCTGGACCCCGCCGCTGGCCAGCGTGGCCCCCATCTGCGCCAGCTCATCGACACGGACTGCGACGATGTTGGATTCCAGATAGCGGTTGGCCACATCATCGACGTCACCGAGCAGTCGTTCCGCCGACTGCATCTGGTAGGCCAGCGTGTAGGTCAGCGCTCGCGGGGTCGCTCGCCAGTCTTCTTCGATCGCGAGCGGCCGATTCGCCATGCGCGAGTAGAGGTCGACGACGGCGCGAATCTTGTCGTCCGCGCTGACACCCTCGATATAACTGTGGGTCGCAATCGCGCCGGCATTCACCATCGGGTTCTGTTCGGTGGTTCGGCGCACAGCGCCGGCTGCCACCGCATTGTAAGGCAGGCCGGTGGCACTCACGCCGATCCGATCCAACATGAACTCCGCACCACGCTGTTCGACTGCCAGCGCGTAGGTGAACGGCTTCGACACCGACATCAGCGGGAACCTCGCTGCCGTGTTGCCGGCACCGAACGCGCGCCCATCTACCAGCACCACCGCGATCGCAAGGTCTTTCGGGTCCGCCCCCTTTACCGCCGCGGAGTACATCTCCCCGTCGTGGTTTGACTGCAGGTCGGCAACGACCGCTTGCACATCACTTTGCAGGGCAGCCTCGTCGACATCGACCGCGCCGGGCGCCGCCACGGCGGACGTGCCGGATTGCTGCCCGTTCGGATGTTCTCCGGCAGGCATCTGCGCGGTGGAGACGCAGCCCCCGAGCAGCGAAAGCGTGCAGAGCAGTGAAACGAGGATCGCAGAGCCAGTATTCATCGGTTTAGGAGCCATCTCCGGCCTGTTGATGCCGATCCGTTGCCGAGGGGCTGCAAGGTCCGCCGCGATGGGCGCGCAGAGTTACCCTGGAAAGACGAACCTGCCCCGAAAGGGGCGACGGATAGCGGTGTGCAGCGGACCAGCGAAGCGATCCAGCGATTTTCTGCATCAACACGTCGTATTACGCCGCCCGACTCCCGGATGCGGCACCCCAGCAAAAACCACAGATTGTGTGTGCAGGTTCACCCAAATGCCGCTCGCATGCAAGCGGCGGAGGCCTTCGACGCGGGACGGGGCGGCCCGTCGCGGTCCCGCCGCCAGGTTCGGGCCTCGCAGGGCTCGCGGCGTCTCGCCGCCTTGGCCCAGACCCGTTCGATGATTCTCGCGCTTTCCTGGCGGTCCCAGCGCGAAAACTCAGCTAGGCATCCTGAACCGTCTCGCCCGGGCACCGAGCGAGTCATGTTCTTCGGTGCGGCCAGCGAAGAAGTCACGGCGGACCGGCAGGCACAGGAGGCGGCAGCCCTCGGCTTCACGCCAGCCCAGCCTGCCTCCCGGGCATCGGCCGCCGACGCGCAACAAAAGGCAAGGTCGATACTGTTATCTTTAATCCCGGGCAGCAGGGCTTCAACCATTGTTGACGACCGTAGGGCCCGGTGTTTTAACGGGACAGCGGCGACAACGACGCCTGTCAGCATGGAGACATTGTGGGTCAAGTGATCACACTCGTGGCAGCGACAATGGCCGGGCCGGCACTGGCGCTGGGCTGGTCGCTGGTCTATCCGCTCGGCTGCTGGTCATTGGTGCTGCCGGCGGTCGTCGTCTTTGTCCTGACACTGGCCGGGCGCGACAGAATGTCATGGCGTCGGCGCTGTCTGGCCGACTGCCTGTTCATCGAAGGCTCGCCGCTGCATCGGCTGTTGCGCAGCAGGATCCTGATCTCGCTTGCCGCGCTCATTGTCGCGATGACCCTGGCATCGGTGTTGATGATGACCATCCCGCGCTGGGACTTTTCCATCCTGGCCATCGTCGCCCTGGATGCGCTGGCGATCACCGCACTGTACCTCGGGCTGCATCGGATGTCTGCCGGCCTGCTTCGGGTCAATCGCCGCTGCCGAGCGCTGTTTGCCAGGGTCTGGACCGTGCGCTTGAACGTCCTGCTGATGCTCCCGGCACTGGTGCTGATCCAATTGCAGCAGCCGCCCCCGAACTACCTGGACGATGCCCTGCAACTTCGGCCCACGCTGCAGGCGGCAAGCGCTTCGGTTGCGTCCGAGTGCCTCCCGGTCGATGCGCTGGTGCGCCTGGGACGCGAGGGCGAGGCCTTTGCCTGGTGGGTGATCATGAAGGCCACGCAGGCCGTCGAGCAGGAGGTGCTGCGCTGGGTCGCCTGGCTGATGTTCCTGTTGAGCGGGTCGCTGAGTCTCTGGGCCTACAGCAGTTTCTGCGCTCAGCTCCTCCACCATGCGCAGCGCAGGATGCGGGCAGCATGAGCCGGACAGAGCAAGGCACAGACGCCGCGGCAACGACGCCACGCCAGTTCTTCTGGGTCATGTTCTGGGCGACGATACTGATCCTCGCGCTGCTGTACCTGTACGCCGAGATCAGGGCCCAGGGCAACATCGCGCGTCTTGCGCTGAGTGTCGACGGGCGCGTGTTGGTTTCCGAGGATTTCTACCGGCAGTGGAGGACGGCACTGCCCGAGGTCTTTAACGAGATTCAACCGGCATTCGACTCGGCCATCGGCGAGATGGAGCAACGGATATCGGACCATGTCGATGCGGCATTCCGGCCCGTCTACGCGCGTCTGCCGGACTTTCTGGACTTTCACTACTCGGTGGTCGGGGAATACACGGAACTGGCGGCCGCCCTTTCCAACCGGATCGGCAGCGACCTGGAGCGCATCCTTTTCGCCGAAACCGGTTTCGAGCAGCACCTCATCGAGGCGATGACGGCTATCAGCAGCGACGGCGAGTCACTGCTCGGCGATCTGCTCGTGCAGATGCATCAGAAACTGATCGACCGCTTCGACCTGGACGAGGCTGAACTGGGGCTGGTGTCCAGTGTCGGGACCCTCACGCTGGAAGACGCCGGCAAACGCTTCGGCACCGGCGAGATGATGCTCAAGGGCGCCAGTGCGGCAATCGGAGGCGGGGCGGTGGCCGCGGCACTGGCCAAGACGGTCAGCACCAAAGCGGCGACCAAACTGGGCGCCAAGGCGGCCGGCAAGACGGCCATCAAGGCCACGGGGGTCGGGGGTAGTGCAGCCGGCGCCGCAGCAGCCGGCCTGTTGTGCGGCCCGGCGGCCTGGATCTGCGCACCGGTCGGCGGAGTTGCCGCCGCAGTGGCGGCATGGTTTGCGACCGACAAGATCATCATCGAGGTGGACGAGTACTTCCACCGTGAGTCCTTTGAACTCGAGATCCGCGCAGCCATCGACGCCGAGCGCGACCGGCTCAAAGGCCAGCTGACGGCATTGTACCGGGACAGGTTCGAGCAGGTGTTCGAGGACAACAGGGTCAGGTTCAATGAGATGACGACACGCGAGGTCATCGAACGCAGCCGATGAGGGCGGAAACGCCGCACGCTGGTCCCACGGTAAGCGCCATCGGCAGCAAGGGGGCGAACGGGGACAGCCCTGCCCGATCACGGTCAGGCAGACGGCGGACGCCATTCGACACCCTGTTGATCATGATCAAGCCGGGAAACCCAGCGACGCGTTAGCTTGATCTCAACAACCCTGCAGCCCGGCGCCTGGTAAACGGGCCGTCAAACGGGGCACGACACTCCGCTGCGTTGGACTCGAAGGCCCAGTTGCCGGGAAACCACTTTCGAGCCTGCATGGATGCAGCGCGTCGCGCGGGTCGAATGCACCCGGACGGCGCCCGAATGCGTGCCACCGGCCCTGATACGAACCAGCCACCATGCCCGAACAGACTGTCAGTTACACCATTGGCGAACGCCTGTATCTCAACATCACCGACCGATGCACCCTGCGCTGCGCCTTCTGCCCGAAGCACAACGGCTCCCACTGTGTGCATGACTACGACCTGACGCTCGACCACCGGCCGACACAGCAGGAAATCCTGGCGGCGATCGACCAGCCGGCACGCTACCGCGAGGTGGTCTTCTGCGGTTTCGGCGAGCCAACGCTGCGCCTGAAGGTGCTGCTCGAGACGGCGCGGCATATCCGGGCAGGCGGTGGGCGGGTGCGCGTGAACACCGACGGGCTCGCGAACCTGGTGCACAAGCGTGATGTGCTGCCGGAGATGGCTGGCTGCATCGACGCGCTGTCCGTCTCGATGAATGCCCAGGACCAGGACGTCTACGATCGCCATTGCCGCCCGACCCTGGCCGGATCCTACCGCGCAATGCTCGATTTCCTCGGACGCGCACCGAGACACATCAGCGAGGTGAACGCGAGCGCAATCGACGGTCTTGATGGGGTGGATATCGCGAGCTGCGCGCGCCTCGCCGAAAGCCTTGGTGTCCAGTTTAGACGTCGCGAACTCGACGTCGTCGGCTAGTGCGGAGGAGCGTTCACAGACCCTGTTCTGTTCAGGCCAGCGTCGTGCGGATCTGCTCCTCGGGCACATCCGCGTTTTTCAGCAGGCGATGGGCGAACGGCAGCACCTTGTCGGGAAGCGCCAGGTAATAGTCGTGGTTGGCCAGCAGGCTGTGCACGCGCACGATGCGTTCGATCACCGACTCGATGCGTTCGGGGCCGGCCGGCTCGATGTCGATCGAGTGATAGCGGAAGTCGTCCAGCACGTCGCGCCACGCACGGCAGTGGTTGGAAAGATAGTGGCCGCGCGGGACGGCCGACATCCAGTAAAGGTCCACCGATCGGTTTTCGTCCTTCTGGATTGCATGATCGATCAGGCTGCTGACCGGGGCAAATCCGCCCTCCCAGGCAATGAAGACGAGTGGGCGGATCGACTGCTCGTCCAGGGTGAAATCGCCCTGCGGACCTTGCAGCAAGACGTCCTGTCCCCTGCGCAACTCGCGAAAGACGAAATCACTGAAGGCATCGCCCTCGCGGCGGCGCAGATGAAATCGCAACTGGACACTATCGCACGGACAGCTTGCGATCGGCAGCACCTCGGGGCGCAGCCCGTCGAACGCCAGTGACGCACTCTGTCCGGCCAGGAAGTGCAGGCCACCACTTCGCGGGGTACGCACCGTGAGCTGCACGACATCATCCTGCAACAGTTCGACCCGGCTCACCTTGGCTTCAACCTGCTGCTCGGGGATCTCGGCCGCACTGCCCGACTCGAACGCCTCGAGTCCGACATCGCCCACGGCGCGGCAACTGCACATCAGGATCCAGCCCTGCTGCCTTTCGAGTTCGGTGAACTGGAAGTCGGCATGTCCCTGCGGCGCGACCTGGCCCGAAAACAGCCGAGCGCGGCAATCGCCACAACTGCCGGTGGCACAACTGTGATTGAGGTTCAGCCCGGCACGCAGACCCGCCTGGAGCAGGGTCTCGCTCGGCTCGGCCTCGAATACGTGGCCCGAGGGTCTGACGGTGATCTCGTACGACATACGCGATGACCCTACCGCCAGACAGCGTCCAGGCCAAGCGCCGGAAACCCTTCGCGGATCGCGCTTACTTTTTCTCGCGCAGCTTGAGTTGGTTCATGAACCAGCCGACCAGGGTGCCCAGCATCATCGCCTGGCGCGCGTCGCAATTCTCCTGGAGTTCGAGCAGGCGTTCTTCGGTTTCGGCGGTCAACTCGCGGTAGCCGTCGAGGTCATCGCGCAGGCGGGCGATCTCGACACGCGCACGCTGCAGTTCGGTCGAAAGCTGATCAACATCCGGAGTGAAGTCGCGGGTCGTCTTGAATACCGCGGCCTCGCGGATCCGGTTGACCTTCTCCAACATGCCCGAGCGATCGGAATCGGCCTGTGGGTAGGCCTTGTGCAACTCGGACATCCGGATGTGGCCCTCGAAGGCGTTGATCTTCCCCTCCTGGATGTGTTGCTGTAACAGGCGCCGCGGCACACCCACCATGCGGGCAGCCTGAGAGACACTCAGCAGACGATCCATAGCTCTTCCTCACTCTTATCCCAAAAGGGGTATCTCGAAATGAGTATAGCGGGGAAATATCGGAGTAAAACCCTAAGTCATTGACAGGCTATTCATTGATTTATCCAGCCATTGCGTGGCGGGCGCCGCAACAACCGCGTTGGCTCTGGCGGGGCCAGCCCTGCCGGGTGGCTTCCCCGGTCAGCGCTCGTTGCCGCGCAAGGTCGCCAGTTCGCCCAACAGCGGCGTCAGCACCGGCTGCAGTTTGCGGCGCATCAGGCTGCCGATCGCGGTACTGTCGCGAAACACCGGGCGGACCACGCCGTAGCTCAGGCCCGACAGCACGCGCAGCACCGTCAGATGCGCCGCGCCGACACCATTCAGCTCAGACAGCGCACGCGCGGCGATCGAGGTCCCCAACCAGATCGCGGCCTCGGCCTGCAAATCCTCGAGCGCCGCATCGACAGCCCCGCCCGGTCGCGCGGCGGAGAAATAGTCTGCGACGAAATCCAATGCCAGATTGACCACTTCCTGATTCGATGGCTTCTCGAACACCTTGAAGACCGTCTCGATAAAGGCCTGGCCGGCCGGCGAGAGCACGCGTTGCAGCAGACCGGCCAGCGCATTCCCTGCGGCCTCCAGCGATGCCAAATCCTCTGCCAGACCGGCGTGCAGCGGATGCGCAGCAGCCGCCAGCGGCAGGTCGTTCGGCCGGGCGCCCAGAAACCCAACATAATAGGCGGGTTTGCGCTGTGCCTTGCGCCACAGCCCCTCGACCTCGTGCGACGCCAGCAGCCCCCGCTGCAGGACCAGGCGAACCGTCTGGATCTGTTGCTCGGGCTCGCTCTCGAATGGCAGGTGCTCGACCAGGTAGGCGGCCAGAACCGGGCCCATGCGACCCTCGACCACGACCTCCTTGCCCAGCATGTGGCGCGCATTGCTTGCATCTTCCATTGCCCACCAGGCGCGCCGGGCCAACTCGTCTGTCAGGCCCTGGGCGCAGACCGTGGCGACGACCGCCTCCGGCTCACCGAGTAACAGCAGCTGTTCGAGGCTTTCGTCGCGCATCTGGCCCATGCGGGTCCAGCGCTGCAGATAGACCGGGTAGCCCCCGGGCGAGCCCAGCACCTGCCCGGACAGCAACTCCCTGACACGCCGCAGATACCGGTCGTCGCGCCCGGTCGGGTTCAGCTCGATCCGTGCCTCACCGTTGGCCGACAGGCCGAACACGGTCATGGTCGATTCATTGATACGAATCGCCTGCGGCCGGTTGGCCAGCAGGACATTGAGTCGCAGGGCGTCCTGTGGGGAGAGTTCCATAGTGATCCAAGGCCAGACCAGGGCCCGGTCAGACGAGGCTCAATTCTTGGCGGCGGGCGGGACGAACGTCGGATCCTGCGGGTTGAGGAAAATGAACTGCGACTCACCGGGCTCCAGTTCGACGAAATCGAGCGTCGCGCTATCGAACAGGGGCACGTACTCGGGGGCCATCACGATCTGGACGCCCTCCAAATTGAACCGGATATCGTCTTCGGTGCCCTCATCGAAACCCATGCGGTAGTCGATACTGCCATCCGGGCGCTGCTGGGCCGCCAGGCGCAGTGCCATCCCGCCAGTCCCTCCCTGCTCGGCCGCGACCTTGACCTGCTGCGCCGCCTGTGGCGTGACCTTGAACATATCTCAACCCTCTCCTGTGTCACGCCCTTGCCCGCGAACTCAAGCCCCGCGGCCGCGGCAACGGCGTACGAAATCAACGAAGCGCTCTGCCCATGGATGCGACCGGGTGTCCCGCAAATGCGCATAGCTCGCCAGCAGATTCCGGTAGACGATGCCATCGTGCACGCCGTCAAGCCCTTGACCGCGTTCGACCCGGTAAGCGAAATCGAGGCCTTCCGGCACCTGCCGTAGCGCCGAGTAGTGAAACTCATGCGCCGAGATCGCCTCGCTGCCGTCGCCCGAAAGGGGCCAGGGGTGCGCCGCCGTCTCACGCAGCCGCACGTACCCACGCCCCTGCGGTTTCGGGTGCATCACCACCCCCGCCGGAATCACCCCAGCCATTTTACGCGTCTTTCCCTCCCAGGTCAGGCTGTCAGCCAGGTACATCAACCCCCCGCATTCTGCGTATACGGCCCCGCCGCGTTCAATGAATGCGGCAACCGCCGCGCGCATGCTCGAATTCTGCTCCAGCCCGTCCATGTGGGTTTCAGGGAAGCCGCCACCCAGGAACAAACCGTCGCAGGCGGGCAGATCGCGGTCGCGCAGCGGACTGAACGGCACGAGTTCGGCAGCAGCGGCCTGCAGGGCCTCCAGATCCCCCGCATAGTAGAAGCCGAAGGCGGCATCACTGGCATAAGCGATCCGCACCCTGTCCGTCACCGGGTGGTCGGCGGGCACAGCTGAAACGACGGGTGGCGGGGCCGTGGCGCTCGCCGCGAGGGTCCGCAGCTCGGCTAGATCCACCGCATCCCGGATCAAGCGGGCCATGCGATCGATATGTGTCTGACTGCCGCCGAGTTCGTTGCTGGGCACCAGACCGAGGTGGCGTTCGCTGATGACGAGTTCATCGCTGCGCTGAACGGCGCCCACGACACGCGCATCGGTGTAGTGCTCGATCACCGCTCGCAGCTTGGCTTCGTGCCGACTGCCGCCCACCTTGTTGAGAATCACGCCGACAATCCGGATGCTGGGATCGAATGCCTGATAACCCAGGATCAACGGCGCTACCCCACGCGTCATGCCCTGGCTGTCGAGCACCAGTATGATCGGAGAACCGAGCTGCGCGGCGAGCGCGGCATTGCTATTGCTGCCATCCAGTGCCAGACCGTCGTAAAGCCCCTTGTTGCCCTCGATCAGCCCGATGTCCGCACCCTGCATCTTGTCGGCGAAAAGACCGCTGATCTCAGCGCGCTGCATGGTGTAGAAATCGAGATTGTGGCAGGCGCGTCCGGCGGCCTTTCCAAGCCACAGAGGATCGATGTAGTCAGGGCCTTTCTTGAAAGGCTGCACCCGATCACCGGCCGCCCTCAGGGCCGCGCAGAGGCCGATCGAGAGCGTGGTCTTGCCCGAGGACTTGTGCGCAGCCGAGATGTAGAGATGTGCCATTGCCCGTCCCCAAACGCAAACGGGGCGACCCCTAGAGTCGCCCCGTGGTTGATCCGCGCTAAACGGCCGGGATCACTTGGCGTGATGCGGATCGGCGACTTCGTCCGCCAGCGAGGCCGGCAGGAACTGCAGTAGACGCACGCCGATGAAAGTGACCAGCAGCGCCAGCGCGAAACCACCAAGGCCAAGCAGGAACTCTGGCAGCGACGGCGAGTAGTGCCGCGCCAAGCCGTTCACGCCGTCGTAGTAGCCCGACTCGATGATCGTGTGATCCGGGAACATGTTCAGCGGGAAGGCCTGCCCCCCGATCACGATTACGTAGATCGCCGACAGCCCGCCGAACACGACCAGCAACGCGGCAATCATGATCGCACCGCGTTGCATACCGAGCGCCGGGTGAAACAATATGCCCATCGGCACCAGCATGCCGAGCAGCACCCAGCCGATCCAGAAGGTCCAGGTGTACACACCGCCGTCACGCAGGATGAAGGCCTCGAAGGCGTGGTTCTCGGTACCGTAGAGGTTGGTCAAATGGTAGACCAGCGTGAAATAGAAAATGGCCGCGACGAACACGCCGAGCAGGTTCTTCAGCCGACGCAGCACCAGGTCGCCCAGCGGGCGGTCGTCGCTGTTGAACGTGAACATCAGAACCAGCAGGTAAAGCGCCAGTCCGTAGGCGAACGACATGATAATGAACATCGGCGCCATGATGGCCGCATCATAGCCCTGGCGGGCAACCAGGAAACCGAAGATGGAGCCGGTACCAGTGGTCAGGGCGAGGCGCCAGACGAAGGCGAACACACCGACACCGTGGCTGTAGTCATTGGCCTTGCGCTCCATCATCGTGAACAGATACACGACGACGATGGCTAAGAAGCCGACGTACAGATAGATGTTCCAGGCGAAGATCGATTTGAAGTTGTAGGTCGTCATCGCCACGATCAGACGACTCGGCTGGCCGAGATCCAGCACCAGCACGATCAGACCACCGACCAGCAGCGTGATCGCCATCAGCGCCGACAGGCGCGCCAGCGGTTTGTACATCTTGTGCCCGAACACCGAACCTATGGACGCCACGTTCAGCGCCCCGGAGGCGGCAACGATCAGGAAGATAGCAAACACATGCGGAGTGCCCCAGACGACCTGGTTGGTCATCCCGGTAACCCAGTGCCCCTCGTGCTCCATGTACAGGGTGGCAAAACCGCCGACAGCGACGATCGCCGCCAATACCGCGAGCAGCCCCCAATAGCGCGGACTCTCGATGCCCCATTCGCGGTAGTGAATCTTTTTCATTGCCGAACAATTCTCCGGAAAACGATCAGACGTCGGTGTAACGGACGCCGGTATTCAGCTTCAGATCGCCGCGGATCTGTACCGTCGGATACCTGGCCATCGCCTGTGACACAGCACTGTTTGGATCTTTCAGATCGCCGAATACGATCGCACCCTGCTGGCAGGCATCCTGGCAGGCCGTCGTCGTCCCGCCATTGTCGCGGCGATGAACGCAAAGGTTGCAACTCTCGACGCAGCCCTTGCCGCGCGGTGCCGCGGTGATCTTGAACTTGACGTTCTCGTGAATGAAAGAACGCGCGTTGTAGGGACAGGCCATCATGCAGTAACGGCAGCCAATGCAGGTATGGCGATCCACCATGACGATGCCATCGGCCCTGCGGAAGGATGCGCCGGTCGGACAAACGTCGACACAGGGCGGGTGCTCGCAGTGCTGACACATCATCGGCAGGGTCGTAACCCGGCCGGTGAGGTTGTTGCGCAGCTTTACCTCGCGGATCCAGCGCGGGCGCTGCATATCCCAGAGTTCGTCGCTGGCCCCTTCCGGCTTGAGCAACTGATCGAGGCCGTTCTCTTTTTCGCAGGCCGTCACGCAGTCACTGCAGCCGTCTGCGCACTTGGCGGTATCGATCAGCATGCCGTAGCGTACATCGTCGGTCACGGCTGTATCGCGCGGTGCGGCTCTCGCCACGGAATTCAGGAAAACCCCCGGTGCCACGACGGTGGCCGCTGCGGCACCGGCCCCGGCCAGAAAATCTCGGCGCCGCTGGTCGGTCGGCTGGTCGGTCGGCTGACTCATGCTCAATTCCCCGTGGGCTTGGTGGCGTGACAGGTAAAGCAGTCCAGCGTGGCCCCGGTGTACTGGTGACAACCGGCACAAAACTCGCCGGGAGAATTCACCGGCACATGGTTGCCCTGGGCGTCCTTGCGAACATGACAATCCACACAGCCGGCCAGGCTGTTGTCCGTATCGCGGATACCCTGGTGGACGGTGATATCGCGCTGATGCTTGATCAGCTCGAAATGATTGCGCCGCATGAACGCCGTGGGCGCCACACAGGCGTCCAGCCCATCGGCCCTCGCCGTACCCTCTATTCCCTCGCCGGCCTGCGCCGTGCCCAGGACCCGCGAAGAGGCCAAGGCACAACGCCAACAGCAGGCTGAAGCCAAAGTTACCTTTCATTGCCACAACGGCCCCTGCTACTTGCTCGCGACTGTATTACTCACCCATGCCCATCTTGATGTAGCCGGTCGGGCAGACATCAGCGCAGATGTGGCAACCGATGCAACGATCGTAGTCGGTAGCAACGTAACGCCCGGTGGTCGCTTCGGTCTTTTTCACTCGATATACGGCGTCCTGCGGACAGAAGATCACGCAGTTGTCGCACTCGAAGCACATGCCGCAGCTCATGCAGCGCTTGGCCTCTTCCTGTGCCTGCGCCTCATCGAGACCGATCAGGCGCTCGTGGAAGTGCCCCAGGACATCGTCCGCGGTCGGGACTTCTTCGTTGCGCTTGACACGCGGCGTGTAGGCGAAGTGGGCGAGGAACAGCTCATCGTGCGGAATGACCTCGGCGAACGAGCGGTCTTCATAGTTGTGCACGGCCCAGTCACCATCCGCGGTACCGCGCAGGTCGCCACGCTCGCTGACGTCGAAATGCCCGGCGGCAAGACCCGCCTCCTGCAGCTTCTCGTCCAGATTGAAGTGGTGCACGTCGACCTTCGGGCGCTTTTTGTGCTGCTTATTTTGCAGATACTCATCGATCGAGTCGGAGGCCACGGAGGCCTGACCGATGGCGGTGGTCAGCAGGTGCGGACGGATGATGTCGCCGGCCGCGAAGTGCTTTTCACGATCCGGCACCTGGTAGAAGGCGTCGGCGTTGATCAGGCCGCGGCCGTTGTCTAGGACCTCCAGGCCGGTCAGATCACCGCCCTGTCCGATCGCCGAGACAATCAGGTCGGCTTCGATGGTCTGCTCGGTACCCTCGACCGGGGTCGGGCGACCATTGTCGAGGGTGCATTTGGCGATGATCAACCCGGTTGCCCGACCATCTGCATCCTTCTCGATACCGACAGGCATGACCTCGTCGAGGATGGTGACACCCTCGTGCAGTGCATCGTGCACCTCGTGCTCGGCAGCGGTCATGTTGCTCTTCGGAAAGAGCGAGGTCAGCGTGACCTCAGAGCCCTGGCTCGCGGCGGTCACAGCCGCGTCATGCGCGACGAACCCGTCGTTTACGACCAACTCAGGCCGGTCGGTCGGGTTGGTCTGCTCGATATGGCCCAGCCGGCGGGCGACGGAAACGACGTCGATCGAGGTATCACCGCCACCGACACACACGACCTTTTTCGCCGTGACCCTCATGCGGCCCTCGTTGAAGGCCTTGAGGAAGGCGACGCCGGAGACACAGTTTGGTGTGCCTTCCCACTCATCCAGGAACAGACCGCGGCCGCTCCAGCAGCCTACCGCCCAGAGGATCGCATCGAAGTCCTTTTCGAGCTGCTCAATCGTGATGTCCCGACCGACGCGCACGCCGGTACGTACTTCAACGCCGCCCATGTCAACGATGCGCTGGATCTCGCCGGCCAGCTTGTCGCGTGGGATGCGATAGTTCGGGATGCCGTAACGCATCATGCCACCCAGCTCGGGCTGCGATTCGAAGACCGTGACGCCATGGCCCTTGCGACGCAGCTGGAAGGCACCCGCCATCCCGGCCGGCCCACCGCCGATGACAGCCACCTTTCTGCCCGTGTCAGGGCCCGCTTCGAACTTATAGCCGTTGGTCAGCGCCGTGTCGCCGATATACTGCTCGACCGAGTTGATGCCGACGAAGTCCTCGACCTCGTTGCGGTTACAGCCATCCTGGCAAGGCGCCGGACACACGCGCCCCATCATTGACGGGAAAGGGTTGGCATCGGTCGAACGGCGGAAGGCGTATTCCTGCCAGCTCATGTCGCCGGCGGGCTTCTCCTGTCCGCGGACGATCGCCAGCCAGCCACGGATGTCCTCACCCGACGGGCAGCTACCCTGGCACGGCGGGGTCTTGTGCACGTAGGTCGGGCATTTGTGCGAGGTGTCCTCGACGAAGATCTTGTCGGTAAAAGAATCCCACTTGTCCTCGCCGTCTTCGAAACGACGCCATGTGAGCTTGGTGTTCATCTCATCGCTAGGAGTTGCCATCTAAAACTCTCCTTACCTTAATGCCCAGTTGATCCCGCAGGACCGGTTATATTTTGGTTCCGAAGACGCCCAGCAGTTACGCGGCGTCGTCTTCGGATGCATCTTCATCGTCCTCGCTGGTCTGCCCAGTCAGGATGATGGCGTTCGAAACCAGCTGGTGAACACTGACAATCATGTCCATGTCCATCCCGTAGTACGGCAGCACCTTGGTGAACTGCGACTTACAGATTGCGCAGATTGCCGCCATGTTGGTGACACCGTGATCTTCGATCACGTTCTTCAGGGCCTCCATGCGCGGCTTGGCGCCCTTCACTCTCAATTCCATCAGATCGTCGGTCAACAGCCCGCCGCCACCGCCGCAGCAGAAGGTCTTCTCGTGGATGGTCTCCGGCGCCATGTCCACGAAGTTGTTGCATACCGCCTTGATCACGTTGCGCGGGATCTTGAACTGGCCACCCGGCTCGCTGCCCATGCGCGACGCGCGCGCCACATTGCAGGAGTCGTGGTAAGTCAGAACCATGTCGTCGTTCAATGACTTGTCGATGTTCAGCGTGCCGTTCTGGATTTCACCCCAGGTGAACTCCAGGATGTGCTGAGGCACCGGATACTTCGGGTCGAGAAAGTCGAACGGCCCTGCCAGCGTGTTCAGGAAGCTGTAGGCGACGCGCCAGGCGTGCCCACACTCTCCGAAAATGATGCGCTTGACGCCCAGTTCGAGAGCCGCCTCGCGGATGCGTAGCGAAACCCGGCGCATGTTCTCGTAAGAACCGATGAACATGCCGAAGTTCGCTGCCTCCGAGGCCTTGGAACTCAGGGTCCAGGACACGCCCGCTTCATGGAACACCTTGCCGTAGCCGATCAGACCGTCGACGTGCGGTTCGGCGAAGAAGTCGGCCGACGGGGTGACCAGCAGGATGTCGGCGCCCTTGACGTCGAGCGGGTACTTCACCGCGACGCCGGTTTCTTCCTCGACGTCCTCTTCCAGCCCTTCCAGGGTATCCGCCAGGGCGGCCTCCGGCAGGCCCAGATTGTTTCCGATCTTGTAGACCTTACCGATGATCTCGTTGCAGTACTTCTGGCCAACCCCGATGCGGTCCATGATCTCGCGAGCGGCCATGGATATCTCGGCGGTGTCGATGCCGTAGGGGCAGAACACCGAACAGCGGCGGCACTGCGAACACTGGTGGAAATAGCTGTACCAGTCGTCCAGAACCTCTTTGGTCAGGTCCTCTGCACCTACCAGTTTGGGGAAATACTTGCCGGCAAAGGTGAAGTGGCGACGGTAGACCTTGCGCAGCAGATCCTGGCGGCCGACCGGCATGTTCTTGGGATCGCCGGTACCGATATAGTAGTGACACTTGTCGGTGCAGGCACCACACTTCACGCAGGAATCGAGATAGACCTGCAGCGAACGGTACTTGCCCAGCAGGTCGCCCATCGCCTCGATGGCCTGGTCGTGCCAGTCGTCCGGCAGTTCACCCGGAAAGTTCAGCGCCTCCTGGAACTGCGGCTTGGCAATGTACGGCTTGCTGTGCGCCATCGTGCCGGACACGACCGCCGGGATTTCCGGATACTCTTTCAGCTCGGGAATCTGAAACTCTACTTTTGCCATGCTCGCTGACTCTCTTCCGTCTTACTGTTCCAGCCTGCGTGCCCAATCGGCGACGTGGCGCTGCTCACGGGGATTGTCGACCTGATTGCGCGTCGGACTGAAGAACACGCCCGGCGCATGCAACAGCTTACTGATCGGAAAGATGATCATCAGCAGCGCGACGAGCAGCAGGTGCACGACGATGAACGGATCGGTCGGCAGATTCGGCATATCGCTGAAGCTGAAAGTCATCAGGCTGCGGAAGAATGCCTTTACCGCAACGACGTCGGTGTGTGCGACGAAGGTCGTCATCGCACCACTGATGCCGATAAGCAGCAGAAGCAGCAGCATCAGGTGATCGGATGGCGCCGAGATGTAACGCACCCGGTCGACGAACAGACGCCGTGCCCACAGGCCGAGAAGGCCGATGATCATCGCGAACGCCAGGTACTTGAACAGCGGGCTGACGAAAGTCACCGCTGACATTATCCACTCCGATTCCGTGAAGTAGCGCAGGTGGCGGAACAGTACGGCGAACAGCGCCATATGAAACAACCAGCCAAACAGCCAGGTCCACTTGGTCGATTTGAAAAGGCTTTCGAAAAACACCACTTCCCGAAACATGCGCAGCACGACGCCGCCCTGCGTGACCGGTGCCGGCGTAGTAGGGATCTTCAGCGGCGCCGGCGTCTTCCAGTACAGCACGATACGGCGGGCCAGACCCACCACCAGCAGCACGGTAGCGGCGTAAAACAGCACGGCAAATGCGATTGTCAGAAACGACATGTTTCCGAAAACCTCTCTAGGTTTGATGGGCCGGGCGGATCATCGCTGAACCGCCCGGGGAATCAGCAGCGAATCAAACGCAGCCGGTCGGCTTCGGCAGGCCAGCGTAACGGCACGCCTGCTTGCCCGGGCCATACGGAAACAGACCGTACAGGTACTTGCTGTTGCCCTTGTCTTTGCCCATCTTCTTGCCAACGGCCTTGGTCAACACGCGGACAGCCGGAGCAATCTGGTATTCTTCGTAGTACTCACGCAGGAAGTTGATGATGTCCCAGTGCTCGTCGGTGAGATCCAGCTCGTCTTCCTTCGCCATCACCTCGGCAACACCGGGCTCCCACTCGTTGATGTTTGCCAGATAACCTTCTTCGTCGGTTTCAAAGGTCTTACCATTTACTTCGATAGGCATGTCTATCTCCTCTCCGAAAGAGTTTTGTGTTTCGACCTGACCTTAGAGCCAGGCCTGTACCTTGTCGTTGGCTTCCACCAGATCGACGAAACCCGCGTAATCGACCACCTCGATGCCATCGATGAGACGATCGTCTTTGATGGCGCGAGCCATGAGATCGGATTTCAGAGCGTAAACCTTTTTATCGCCCATTGCGCCTTTCACCATGCCTTCGGCCGCGGTGCCCTTCATGGCGCCGTAGACGCCGTCCTCGATCAGCAGGATCGCGGAACCGGCCTGCGAGAACTTGAGCGCTGCTTCCAGCGAGTTCTTTTCGAACGGCGATTTGTTAACTGTGTGCAGATCAGCCATTGGATCACCTCAGAAACTGAATACGACTTCGGATTCGGCCATCAGCTGCGCGACCTGATCCGCATCCACCGGCTCGACGATATTGTCGACCTCTTCCTCGGTTTCGAAGTCTTCCCAGGCCACCTCGATAAGGTCGTCCGTGGTCAGACCACGCGCCTCGAGCGACGCCTTGTCGACGTACATATGACGCGCGCCGTAGTCACCGAGGGTACGATAGGTCGGCAGAAAGTTCTTCATGTCCGATTCCGAGGTGTCGCTACCTTTGACCAGCTGAAACACACCGTCATCGATGAACATCAGGCTGACCTCCTGGTCGAATGCCGCACCGATCAGCACGACCTCGAGCGACTCCCAGGCATAAATGGTCCCGTAGGGCGCCCGACGGTTCAGATACATGAACTTCTTGATATCAGACATCGTTACTGACTCCCTCAATCACCGAACACGACCAGGCGCTCGGCCTGGATGGCGGCCTCGACCAGCTGACCCAGCCCGGAGATCCGGAATCGGGGCGCGATATTGGTCGCATCTTTGCCGTTACGCTGTGCCTCACCCTCATCCACGAGGCCGCGGCGCTGGGCCGCGGCAACGCAGAGGACCAGATCGAGGTCGTACTTCTCTGCCAGTTCCACCCAGCGATTAACGATATTGCGATCGTCCTGCGGCGGCGTGGTCAGACGGGTGCCGTTGAGCACGCCATCGTGATAGAAGAACACGCGAAAGACTTCGTGGCCCTTCTCCAGTGCCGCTTTGGTGAAGTGATAAGCCGAGTCGGTCGCCTGATGCTGATAGGGACCCTCGTTCACCTGTACTGCCAGTTTCATAGCGTTGTATGACCTCTTCTGGAACCGCTATCAGAAGCGGATATAGGTGGAGGAGTTCAAGCTCTTACGGGCACCACGCCAGTTGTCGATGTGGTACTTCGTGAACGGCAATTCGACGGCCTCGAAGAAGCGCGGCCAGCCGATACGCTCGATCCACTCGTTGATGCGCTCCCAATCCCGCGCGCCTTCCTTGTAGGCCTTGAGGATCTTCTTGACGATGGCGGTCGCTTCCGGCCAGCGCGGCGGGTTGTTCGGGATCCCCGCAGCAACCAGCTTCTGGAAGGTCGGCTTGCCACGCGCATTGGAGTGGTTGCCACCGACCCAGATCGCCAGCTTGGTGTGCTCGGCATCGTTGATCTGCATCGGCGGACAAGGCGGGAAACAGGCCCCGCAGCAAATGCACTTCTTCTCGTCCACTTCCAGCGACGGCTTGCCGTTGACCATCGCGGGGCGGATCGCCGCCACCGGGCAACGCGCCACAACCGTGGGACGCTCGCACACGTTTGCGACCAGGTCATGATTGATCTTCGGCGGCTTGGTGTGCTGCACGTTGATCGCGATATCGCCCTGACCGCCGCAGTTGATCTGGCAGCACGAGGTCGTGATATGCACGCGGTTCGGCATGTTTGCCTGCTTAAACTCGTCGATCAGTTCGTCCATCATCGACTTGACCACGCCCGACGCGTCGGTACCGGGGATGTCGCAGTGCAGCCAACCCTGGGTATGCGAAATCATCGTCACCGAATTCTGGGTACCACCAACGATGAAGCCTTCCTTCTCGATAGCGTCGATCAGCGGCTGCACCTTGGCCTCGTCGGTCACCATGTACTCGATGTTCGAGCGGATGGTGAAATGGACGTAACCTTCGCCGTAGGTGTCACCGATATCGCACAGCTTGCGCAGCGTGAACACATCGAGGATGCGCTGGGTGCCGACGCGCACAGTCCACACCTTGTCGCCGTTCTTGGCCACGTGCAGCAGGACGCCGGGGCGGGGATGCTCGTGGTACGCCCACAGACCGAAGTTGCGACGCATTGCCGGGTGCATATATTGGAACGGATCGGGACAGCCGGTCTCGATCGGTTCGCGCATTTCTTTCGCCATGTTATCCCTCCAAAAAGCGGGGCTATTCGCGTAAAGCTTTTCCTGCGGGACGGCCCATCATCGATCGGCCGTACCGCCAGGACTGAGTTCTCTATCGAGCGGTCCGGGTCAGGAGGCCTCGGCCTGACGGTCGAACCACTTGATTGCTTCGTCGTCCCAGCCGTCCATCCGGACGTAAGAGCTTTCGCGCGGGTGGCTGACCATGTTCGGGTCGACCTCGACGTCGATGCCTTCCAGGAAATTGACCAGACCGATGCGTTCGATCATCTCGCCGCAACGCTCGTGTTCCAACGCGTTCTCGGCCCAGAAGTCGATGATCTCTTCGGCCAGCTCGACCAGCGATTCCCAGTCTTCCTCGCTCTCGAGCTTCTTGAACGGCACCACGACGGTACCCATCAGATCGCCGATCTTCAGTGTGCGCTTGCCACCGATCAGGATGGTCACACCCCGGTCGTCTCCCGGGTGCAGCGCCTTCGGGACCACGTTCAGGCAGTGCATGCAACGCACACAGTCCCTGTTGTTGACTTCCAGCGAGTCGTCGTCCTTCAGCGTCAGCGCATTGGTGGGGCAACGGGTGATGATGTTGTCGATCACGTACTGCCGGCCCTTGCGCCCGACGTAGCCCTTCCACTCGTCCTGGTTGACCTTCATGTCATCACGCCAGGTGCCGATCACAGCGAAATCGGCGCGTTCGATGGCGTTCTGGCAGTCGTTCGGGCAACCGGAAACCTTGAACTTGAACTTGTACGGCAGGGCCGGACGATGCACGTCGTCGGTGAAGTTGTTCACCAGCAGACGGTGCGCCTTCTGCTCGTTGGTACAGGACATCTCGCAGCGGGCCGCACCGACGCAGGACATGGCGGTACGTACGCAGGGGCCGGCGCCGCCGAGGTCCCAACCGTAGTCGTTGATTTCATCGAAGAAGTGCTGGGTGTTCTCGGTGGTGGTGCCGATGAACATGATATTGCCGGTTTGACCATGGAAGGTCACCAGACCCGAGCCCCACTTCTCCCAGCTATCGGCGAGCTGGCGCAGCATGCCGGTACTGTAATGGTTGCCTGCCGGGGGCTGCACACGAAGGGTGTGAAATTCCTTCGACTCCGGGAATGCCTTGCCCACCTCGGAGAAACGCGGAATGATGCCGCCACCGTACCCGTAGACGGAGACGGTGCCGCCCTTCCAGTAGCCCTTGCGGGTCTCATAGGAGTGCTCGAGCTGGCCGAGCAGAGAGTTGGTCATCTCGTTGATGCGCTGCTCGGGGTGCTCGTCGCGCAGACGCTTGATACCGCTGATGAAGCTGGGCCACGGGCCTTCCTCAAGCTGGTCGATCATGGTTGTTGGATACTTGTCGATTGCCATGTCGCTGTTTCTCCTGACTAATCGTGCGTATTTGGCGGAATTCCGCTGTCGCCAAGTCGACTGTGCGGCCGACTGAGCGACGTGATCCTTGGGTCACTCACCGGACAGGAGGTGGGCAGGGTCTGACCCGAACCGGCTAAGGTGCTGGCTTAGCACCGGGCCTCCTATCAACGGTGGCTAATATTAGGGGACCATTGAGGTTTGCCCCACTCCACCATTGGGGGATACAACGGGTGTATGCCTATCCCATTGGAGATATGTGGGAATTTGATCTGCGTCAAATGGATCATTTGATGCAGTGAAAACACGGGATTTATCAGATAGTTGGCCAACCTCGTGTTTTAGCGTATGCTAAATTGCTTATTGATGCCCGCGACCCTGGTCGTGGACCGAAACCGAGGGCCAACGAAATGACGAGCCGCGCCAGCCAGACGACACGATCACCCTTCGCGCTCGACGATCCAGACAGCTACCGCACCTGGCGGGCGGGCAAGCTTGCAGCACGCGGCCTGCCGGAACCAATAGACATCGCGGACCCGGGTGATCTGCGGGAGACAGAGCGCGATGCACTGCTGACGGCCTGCCAAGAGCGCAACTTCGCGGTGTTTCGTGTGCACTCCCAACCGGGCGATGTGGAGCAGGCATTGCGCGCCTTCGGTCGGCGCATCGGTCTGCTCGATCTGGACCAGAACCTATGTGCCGAGGACAGCGGAGTGACCGAGATCACCGTCAAGGCCACCGCAACCGATCACACCTACATTCCCTACACGAACCGACCACTCGGCTGGCATACCGATGGCTACTACAACGCCGGTCAGCTTCAGGTGCGCGGCTGGCTGTTGTACTGCGCGACGCCAGCCGCCGAGGGCGGCGACAACCAACTGATGGATCACGAAATTGCGTACATCCGGCTGCGCGATGAAAACCCGGACTGGACCAAGGCATTGATGGCGCCGGACGCCTTTACCATTCCGAGCAACACCGAAGGTGGCCAGGAAATCCGCCCGGACCACAGCGGGCCGGTGTTTTCCGTCTCGCCGACAGACGGCAGCCTGCACATGCGCTATTCGGCGCGCCAGCGCAACGTCATATGGAAAGACGATCCGGCGACACGCGACGCAGCCGATTACCTGCTGGACTTGTTCCGGCGCGGTGACGACCACATATTCCGCTATCGCCTGCAGGCCGGCGAGGGCGTGATCAGCAACAATGTGCTGCATCGGCGGGACGGGTTCCGCGACGATCCGGCGCTGGGCTCCAAGCGGCTGATTTATCGTGCGCGCTATTACCAGCGGCTGCCAGAATCCGAGGAGTGACGACACAGATGCTATACCTGAGCCAGATCCTGATCGCCAACCAGGAGATTGCGAGCTTCGACGAGTTGAAAGAGGCCATCAAGGAGGCGGCACGGCAGGGCGAGATGCATCTGCGTTTCGATGTGAAACCGCCCTACTCGGACACCCCGCTCGACTGGGAAGACCAGCTCGAAGCGACGTTCAGCAGCCGCTACTAGGGGGACCTTTGGATGGTCGAATATTACAAACCCGACGAATTGCAGGACACCGCGGCGGCATCCCTGCGTAAGGACCTGGGCCAGCAGGCTCAGCTCGAAGGCGAACTGGTCGAGCTCAACCGGCAACTCGGGCGCCTGCCGGAAGACGCCCCGCCGGTGCAGCGAGCGGCGCTGCAACTCGAGATCGCCCGCGCCCTGCAGATTCTCGAGCGCGGCGCCGAAGCCTGGCCGATCGCACAGACGGCGTTCGGCCTGTTCGTCTCCGAACAGCAGTGGGAGTCTGCGGCGGACGCCTGCAATGTGCTGTACGAGTCCGGCCAGGCCGATTCACTGATAGCGCTGGGGCATGGCCTGTGGCTGGGCGTAACCTTCCCGATCGACCCCGAGATATCGGTGATTCTGCTCAGTCATGTCGTCGAGGATACGCCGGACGATTCGGACGGCGCGGCGGTTGCTGCCGCAACCGCCTGCTTCATCGCCGACATCCGGGCCGCCGAAGGCGCCGACCAGGAGCGCCTGAGCTTTTTTGCCCAGCAGCTGCTGGGTCAGGTCGCACGGCGCCACAGTGGGATCGAGAGCCAGCAGCAGTTCGACCTTTGGGTCGAACGGCTCGAGCTGAACGAACCGGACAAGTTCCTGGTGCGCCTGCGCAATGTGGTCGATGTGCTGGTGCAGGACCAGTGGTGGTTCGATCGCGAGGCCCTGCAGGAACAGATTCCACTGGGCGAATAGCAGGCGGTCTGTCCGGTACGGCACCCGAAACCCGCACCGGTACCGATCGAATCGGACCAACGGAAAGTCGGACACCCATCGCACGCGCCGTCCCGGCCTGACCGGTGCCGGCAACACGGCCGTCGGGAGACGACGGGGGAGGAAAGCAGATGTTTTGGCAAGAAGACGACAAACCCAAGGATTTCGAGGTGTCCGACGACATCGTCGATCTGATCTTTGATATCCAGTGCCGCGAATTGCCGGTCGACCACGCCCATGATCTGGCGCAGGCACTGAAGACGCACCTGCCGGAGCTGGAAGATGACCAACGACTGGGCGTGCACAGCGTGCACCTGGCGGGCTCACAAAATGGCTGGGAACGCCCCGATCCCAAACTCGGACAGAGGCTCATCCTCTCGCGCCGGACCCGGCTGACGCTGCGCGTACCCAAGGAGCGCCGAGAGCAGATACAGGAGGCGCTGAACGGTGCCGAGCTCGACATCGGCGGATGCTCGCTGAAGATCGGCCGCGCGAAGCAGAAAATGCTGTCCAGTCAGGGCACGATCTTTTCGCGTTACGTGGCCCTGGAACCGGGCGAGGACGCCGACGAAAACGCCTTCCTGCAGCGCATCGTCGATCATCTGGCGGAACGCGGCATCCGGGTCACCAAGGCCCTGTGCGGCAAGACCACCGAGGTTGCCGGACCCGAGGGGCCCGTGCAGACACGCAGCATCATGATCGCGGGCCTCAAGGCCGAAGAATCGGTGCGCATCCAGCAGCAGGGCATCGGTCCCCTGCGGCACATGGGTTGTGGGATATTTATCCCGCACAAGGGTATCGACGCAGTCAAAAAGGCCGAGGACGATGGCTGATCGGCGAGCCGAGAACCCGCCCCAGCAGGTTCTCGCTTTAACAAATGCTGATATTCGAATAGAATCACGCGCCAGATTTCGGACGTCAGGGCAAACCGCCCTGGTTCACGTCGCGGGCGATTGCGCACCGGCGAACCCCAGCCGCCGCACGACGCAGGCATCCCCCGGCAGGCGCACGTCCGATTGCAGGACCCTGTAAACACCGCCTGTGCGGGCGGACTATGGGCGGGTAGCCCTGGAACTCGTGACGCAAGAGGAGCATTGACATGGCACTGGAAGTAAACGGCAAGACCATCGAACTCGATGACAACGGCAATCTCGTCGATCCGAACGCCTGGGACGAGGATGTGGCGAAGGCACTCGCCGCAGCGGACGACACCATGGAAGAACTGACCCAGGAACACTTCGACGTTCTCAATTACCTGCGTGACGAGTATTTCAACAACAACAACAACCAGCCGATGGAGCGCCAGATCAACAAGGACATGGGCAAGATCTGGGGTAAGAAGATCAGCAGCAAAGATGTGTACAGGCTGTTCCCGGGCGCGCCCAGCAAGCAGGGCAATCGCGTCGCCGGTCTGCCCTATATCGCTCGCAAGGGCGGTTACTGATCGGACAGCATCGGCGACCCGGACCGTTGGTTCGACGACAAAGCAGCCTTCGGGCTGCTTTTTCCATAGGCGGCAACGGCAAAGGGCGGATGCGCGCATCAGAATCAATTCAGCGCGGCCAACCCGCGTACCCCGACCCTTGCTATTCGATTACCTTCACACCTCAGCCCACATCCGCAGCAGATTCACATACGCGCGATCGACGTTCTTGGTCACATCGCTCTCGGGATCGGTACGCAGCAGATGCTCGCGTGACTGATCCAGTTCGTAAAGCAGCTCGCGCTGCGCCGCATCACGCACCAAACTCTGGATCCAGGTCAGCGCTACCAGGCGCTCGCCGCGGGTGACCTCCGCCACCCGGTGCACGCTCGCCGACGGATAGACCACGGCATGCCCCGCCGGCAGCTTGACCTGCTGATCGCCGAAAGGCGTTCGTATGATCAGCTCGCCGCCGTCATACGCCTCTCGCGGGTTCAGGAAGATCGTCATCGAAACATCGCTGCGGAACCGCGGCCCCTGGCCCATGATCGGGTCATCGACGTGATCGCCGTAGCGCATGCCGGGCTGGTAGCGGGCGAAGATGAAATCCGCCACCTTGGCCGGCAGCACCGCGCTGCGGAACAGCGCGCTGTGACCCACGCTGGCCATCACGACGCGATACAGGCGCTGCAGCAGTTCGGGCTCGAGCGCCAGCTCTTCGTTGTCTTTGACCTTGCTGGCGGCCATGCCGGCCGACAGCTTGCCGTCGACGAACCGTGCCGACTCGAGCAGCTCGTGAATCTTTTCGAGCTGCGCAGCATTCAGCAGCTCGGGAATCTGTATCAGCATCGCGGCCAGGGTCCTGTAGACGGTACAATCCCGCTGTACGGGGCCGGTATCCCGGCCGCAACGGGACCTCATGAACATAGGCAGCGACCACCACGGCTGCCCGGAAGAAAACGATGATACTGAAGGTAGTGATCGACGACCAATTGCTGGAACTGAATGTCCCGGAGCATTTCATCGAACAGGCGCAGGACTTCTTCGCCAAGATGGATGCCGATATGGACCGCGGCTGGCAGGTCAATCGCGAATGGGTCGAACAACCGGACCGGATGCTGCGCGCTCAGATCGCGGCCAACAAACTGCTTACCGCGCTGGAGAACGAGGACCACAATCTCGGTCGCCTGATGGCCGGCTACATCGCCTCGCGCATCCCCGACATCGATACCATCGAATTGAGTCCGGCGGGTGAGACCCGCGATCACAAGATCAATGTGCTCACCCGGGAGGTAGCACCGGCAGCCGGCGCACCCCAGCCCACGATCGCCCATGCCGGAGTCCCCCAGGGGCTGAACAAGATGGAGGCGATGGCGCAGGCTGCCAAGGACGTCAGCAAGGTTTTTCGGATGGGCCGGCAGTATCGTTTCTCGGTCTACAACCACGCCACCCAGAACTGGGAGGAATCAGCGGCGATCGCCGACAAGGAACAGGCCGAGGCGATGCGCGAGCACGCGTTCAAGGCCCGTTTCGAGGCGCTCTGCGGTTAGTTTGGGTCTGGCGCTACGGCGTGCTGGACCCGCGGGACGCCGCGAATCACTCCCTGCGGGCTGGCATGCCGCATCCCCGCATCAAGCATCCCGGAGCGCTTGTCGATGTCTGCCGGCCTGTTGCGTGAATGTCATTGGGCTTACTCCGCTGTCACCTGACCGCGCCGCTGTGGCGGGGCTGCGCGATCGGCGGGCATCGGCGGCGTTGCTTGCACGATCGGGGCGCAAAAAAAGCCGGCAACCCGTTGCGAAAAATCTCAAAAGCCCGAAAATCACGCCGCCGACGCGGATTGGTTCAATTCTTGCGCCAGCAATTCGTATCAGGACCCACCTGTTTTCGTGTGCTCTATAGAGGGACCCCATGGCCAGCACCACAAAGAAGACCACCAGCAAGACCGGATCCAGCAAAACCGCCGAGAATGCATCCAAGGCGCCGCTGAAAAAGACCACCGTCAGCAAGACCGCGGGCGGCAAGACAAGCAAGAACAAAGCACAGGCGAAAAAGAAGACCGCCAGCAAAAAGGTTACGGCCAAAAAGGCCACCGTGAGGAAGGCCGCAGCCAGGAAGACCGTCGCGCCCAACGCCGCACCGAAGCAGATCACCGCGGCGCAGCGCCACCAGTTGATCGCCGAGGCCGCGTATCTGCGCGCCGAGTCGCAGGGCTTTTTCGGTGACCAGCGCGAAGACTGGCTACTGGCCGAGGCCGAGCTGGATGCCCGGCTGCGCAAGGCGAATGTACGGGTAGTCGGATGATTCCAAGGCCTATGGTCAGGCAGGCATTTCCGCGTCGCAAGCCCTGATCCGCGGCGGTCGCTGCAGCTCACATGGGCTGCAGGCCGTCCTCATGGTGAGCGCGCTGAACCTCTGGTAGCGAACCGACGGGTACCGAACAGCGCGCCGGACCGGTGCGGCCGAACGCCGGCGGCGGACTATGCGGTCAGTTCTGTCAATCCCGGCCGGCCCACCAGTGGGCCATGCACAAGTAGTGCATCTCGAGGAACTCCACTATCGCGCAGCGCGACCCCTCTCGACCCAGGCCGGATTCCTTGACCCCACCGAACGGCGCGACCTCGGTCCAGATAACGCCCTCATGGATTCCGACCATACCGTAGTCCAGCGCGTCGGCGATGTGCCGCTCCACCTTCTCGACTGCCGCCTGGTTGATCAACGGTCCCTGCGCGACGCCCTCTTCCAGTCCACAGCCGACCTTCAGAGGCGCCACCCGGTGCCCCAGCCGGTCGGCGAAGACATCACACACAAGAACGCGGCAGTCGAGCCTCCAGGGACGGGTTCACGGTGTCACGCGGGGCGAATATGCCAGAGCAGCAGTCCTGCACTCAGTGCAATCGCCATGAAGCCTGCCGCGGCAAGTATCGACGGGGAGATTTTGGGATCTCGTCTGGCCGGGGCGGCTGTCGGCATCAGCCGGCGGTGGCAAGCGCCCTGCGCAGCACCGTCTCGACCCGTTCCGGAGTGATCGGAAAATCGACCTTGGCGAACAGCGGGAAGCGCGCCTCGAGCGTCGCGAGCTTTTCAGCCTGCTCGGGCAGGTAGAACACGATGACCTTTACCTCCGGGTGCCTCTGCAACACCGCCATCAAGGTTTCCAGATTCGACGTGCGGTCACGAAAATCAGACTGGAAGATGTACTCGGCAACGATCACGTCGGGCACGGATCGCTTCAGCAGACCCCGTGCCTTGCGCTGGGAATTCACCACCTCGACGTCGAACCCCAGCCGCTGATACAGCGACAGCAGATTGGGATAGCCGCCCAGCTCGATGATCGAGAGCAGGCGGGGCATGTCAGCGAAACACGACCCAGGTCGTGGCGATGTACTTCACACCCTCGTGTAACGTGGCGGAGCGGTGCTCGTGCGTCCAGAACGGCGGGAACAGAACCATCTTGCCCCGCTGCGGCCGGATGCTGACACCCTGATACAGGAACTCGGTCTCGCCACCCGGGCCGGGCACATCATTCAGATACCAGATCACGACGAGTTGACGCTGGCTGAACTCATGGCTGCCGCCGTCGATGTGCCAATGGTAGAACTCGCCCGGCAGATAGCGCTGGATCTGGTAGCCCATGTCCTTGAACGGGCCCCTGAAGAACGGAAAGGTCTCGCGCAACTCGGCCAATGCCGCGCCGACACAGCGGAAAAACACCTGGTCGATATCCTTCCATTCTTCGCGCCCGCTGACCACGAGGTCCATGGTCCGCTTCACCTCAGAATCCAGCCCCTGCACCTGACCGATTCGCCCCTGATTCTGCTGCGCCGGATTGGCCTCGAAACGGCGGACCATCTCCGCGCACCAGTCGGCAGGGATGGTGTCCGTGCGCTCAAAAATGAAACTGCCGGGTTTCACCTCGCGGAAACTCGACAAGGGCCTGACGCTGCGCTCGACGGGAAAAGGGTTGCTCATGGCGAATACGACTGCTCGGGATGGTGCGCGATGTCCAATTATCGACCCTCGCGCCGGCGACCGTAAAGTACCGCCACAGCCGATGCCGGGAACCCGAACAGCCCCACGGCATCGACCGGCCCTCGCGGCATATTCGAATCGCCGGCATCCCGGTCGTTTCTGGAGAAAACGTCGGCGGCATGGACGCCGACGTCGAGCCCACAGGCACGTATTCACGGCGTTTTTCGCAAGAAACGATCGGAATCATCAGGCCCACTAGAGCGACGACTGCTGCATGGTCTTTGCGATGGCCGCGGCGGCGCGTTCGCCGTGCCGCTCGTGCAAGGCCAACAGGTGTCCCGCAACAGTGACCCAGTGCCGCGCGCCACGCCCAATCAGGTCCGCAAGGTCACCGGCGTCCCCCGATGCCAGCCATTCCCGGTAGGCCATCTCCAGCGATGGAAACAGCTGCTTGCGCATCGCACCGAGGCTCGCCACGAAGAAGTGCAGCGAAGGCTCCCGTCCCGGCTCGAGCAGCATCGGCAGCGTGTGCGTGCAGTCGGCCAGGTGATCACGCACCGCGCGGGCCATCAACTCGGCCGGCGTGTCGCTGAGGTCGAGCAGCATGTGCTCCCATGCGTCGCCCAGATCGAGCCCGACCTGATACTCGCCGCGCTCGTGCGCCTCGACCACTGCCATCTCGACGCTGACCATGGCATCCAGCGCCTCGTCCAGCGCAGCGCCGAACGGATAGCAGGCAAGCGCCCGCGCCATCGCATTTTCGGGACGGTTCCAGAGCCAGGACTCGTACTTCTCCCAGAGGTAGCGGCGCAACGACTCGCGCCGCAGAAAAATGGTCGAACCACGCGTCATGGCCGGCGGAGAATTCAGGCCCCGTGCCAGCTCCCGGCCACTGACACGCAGCAGAAAGCCGTCTTCACCACGTCGCTCGCCTTCGAGTTCGGCGAGAAAGAAATGCGGCCGGGCTCCATTTACCAGGCCGGCACTGTAGACCAGCCCGTAGTCGGCGACAGCCACGTTGACCGCCTCGGCATCGAACGGGTCGATCACCTTGTCGCCAACCACCATCTCACAGAAGTCTTCCTGCTCCAGCGCCTGCAGATGGGCCTCGCGTGCCGTCAGCCACTCGCCGACATCGTCCTTGCCGAGCGGCGTGCCCAGCGGCAGCCCTTGCATCCAGCGATACAGCTCGCGCATCTTCAACAGGTAGGTGCACATCCCATAGTCGCCGCCGTGGCGCGCGTCGACGATGTCACAGTTATGCTGGACCGCCTCGATCAGGGCCTGCATATATCCTCCTGGCCGAAATGGCTGTTGACGATTTCCTAGTAAAATACTCGACAATTAGCCGACTGCCAACCGGTTTGGCGGGACGGCTGCGCCCCACGTCTTTGTGCCCGGAAAGCCCACCGACAATGTGAAATCCCTTGAAAAAAGAGCGATTTTTCAAAACTGCGGGATGCGATATTCGGTACCCGACGGCTAACAGCAGGAGGAACGGTTGTGGCATTGAGGATCAAGAGCCACTGGCATGATGACGGGGCCGAACGCTCGCTGGACGAGATTGCCGGCGCCTTGGCGTTCATCAGCTGGCGCATCGCCAAGGACAAGGCGATAAACCTGCATGGCCAGGACTTCGTTTACGAATCCGACCGGCAGCGCTTCGCGGTGATCACCGAGTACCTGATTTTCCAGCTACAGATCGTCGACCGCCTTGCGGCCATCGAGCTGCAGCTGTGCGATGCGGACCGCCAACAACTGATTGTCGCAGTAGCCAGGCACCTCGCCGGGCACCTGCATGACAACAGCGTCGACATCTTCGGCCCGGGCGACTATGTGGGCCCGTTCATCGACAAGATGGACAGGCGCGCCACGGAATATGCCGAACTCAACTACACCTCAGATGGCCCCTCTTACCCGTTCATGCGCCACCTCGGTTTCGAGATCCAGCAGCTCATGGGCGACTCGCAGGAGAACCGCTGGGTGATCGATCAGGTGATGGACAGGGACGGTATCGAGATCGACCGGGAGATCAGGCGCGCAGTCAGCAATCTGTTCGAATGAGTCCGCCAGATCGCAGACATTAAAAAAGGCGGGGATCACCCACCTTTTTTGACTTGAGAACCGGAAAAGCGATCAGCTCTTGACCCAGTCACCAAAGTTGTCGGTGGTCTTTCCTTCACCATCGCCGTAACCAGCCTGATAAGCCTCGGTCACGCGCTGTTCTTCGCGTTGCGGGTTGCCCAGGAAACCTGCCTGCCAACCCTGGATGTACTCTTCGTCGACACCCATTTCTTCCATTTTGGTAACAGCGTCGTAGTAGAACTGGTTCATGTCCGCTCTCCGAATTAAGCCAACTTCGTCCGCCCCTCACGTCAGCCCGTCCCTTTTTGCTTTTCACACCCTTCGGTGCCTGCCCACAGGACGGGACTGCTGCCGGTCTGCGCCGGCGCGGCGGCTCCCCACAATCAAGAGGGGCATTAGAATACTCTGCTTTTCTAAAGGCTGACAAGTTCGTTTTGAATTTTCCGCAGGTCGGCGCGCAGCTCTGCCGATTCCATTGCCGGGCGGGGGTTGACCTGACCGGCCAGCCTTCCCATCCTTGCGCTCTGCCGCAGCAGTAGGAGTCAAGATGCGCCCCGCCCAGTTGCTCACGATCCTGGATCGCGAATTCGCCAGCACCCGACAAGGCCACCACACCCCGGTGATGCTGTGGGGCCCGCCCGGTGTCGGTAAATCAGACATGGTCCGGCAGACCGGTCAACGCCACGACTGTCCTGTGATCGATATCCGGCTCTCGCAGATGGAGCCCAGCGATCTGCGTGGTATCCCCTTTCGTAACGGCGAGTTCGTCGAGTGGGCGGCGCCGGCAATTCTGCCCAACACGCTGCGCCACGGCGAAACAGGCATCCTATTCCTGGACGAGATCACCTCCGCACCGCCAAGCGTCTCTGCCGCCGCCTATCAGCTGATTCTCGATCGCCGGCTGGGCGAGTACGAGGTGCCAGAGGGCTGGGCGATCTTTGCTGCCGGCAACCGTCAGGGCGACCGCGGCGTCACCTATACGATGCCGGCGCCGTTGGCCAACCGGTTCTCTCACTTCGACGTCGACACCCATCTCGACGACTGGGTGGCATGGGCCTATCAGCACGACATCGACGAGCGGGTGATCGCCTTCCTGCGCTTCCGGCCCGAGCTGCTGTTTGATTTCGATCCGGCACACAATCCGGTGGCCTTCCCCTCGCCACGCTCCTGGGAGTTCGCCCACCGCAGCCTCTACAAGTTCGGCGACCACGGTGAACTGCTGCAGGGCGCACTGCAGGCCTGCGTCGGTCCCGCCGCCGGCATCGAGCTGACCGCTTTCGTCAACAGCCTCGACAAGATGCCGGACCTGGACGATATCCTGGCTGGCAAGGAGGTCCCGGTACCGGACGAAATCGATCTGCAATACGCGGTCGCCGCTGCGTTGGTGGGGCGCGCGATCCGGGCCCAGGACGGCGGGGACGCGACGCGGGTGACCGGTCGCATCCTCGACTACGCCGGAAGTTTTCCGCAGCGGGAAATGGGCGTGATGCTGGTCTCGGACCTGCATCGGGCGATCGGTGAAGGATTGTTCCAGGTGCCTGAATTCTCGACCTGGGCCAATGCGATCGCCGACGTGATGCTGTACGAGTGAGCGTCGCCGAGCGCCGCACGGCCGGCGTGCCTGCCGAAGCAGGTGTTGCGCACGCCGACCTGCCTGAAACCGAGGCAGCCGCAAAAAGGATCACGGCCGCGTACCCGCCACGGCTCTCGCGCGACCGGAGTCCAGGCTGGCCGCGGCACGTCCTGAAAGCAACGCCGGGCACAGGCTCAGCTCAGTAGAAACGCTGTCAGACCCGGGGGGTAGTGCCAGTCGGGCGCAGCCAGAATCAAATGCACGGTGAGATACCGACCATGGATCCTGACGCCATCGAAACCAAGCTGACCGCGGCACGCGCCAAGCTGATTCTCGACAAGCCATTTCTCGGCGCGCTGGTGCTGCGCCTGCCCTTGGCCAAAGCCGACGCGAACTGGTGCGCGACCACCGCCACCGATGCCCGCAAGCTCTACTACAACCCCGAGTTCATCGAATCGCTATCGATGTCGCAGACCCAGTTCATGCTGGCGCACGAAGCGCTGCACTGCGCGCTTTCACATTTCGCGCGCCGCCAGCACCGCGTGCAGCACCGCTGGGACCTGGCCTGTGACTACGCGATCAACCCGCTGCTGCTCGAAGATGGCCTGACGCCGCCGCCGAACTGCAATGTGATGCCGCAATACCTCGGTATGACCGCCGAGGAAATCTACCCACTGATCGAAGAAACCGACGAAAACGATACCATCGACCAGCATCTGTTCGACCAGGACAATCAATCCGGTGGCGGCCAGCAGGGCCAGGCCCCGGAAAAACCGGACCAACAGCAGCAGACCCCGGGCGGCGGCGGAGACAGCAGCCAACGCGAGGACGACCGCCAGCAGGGCGGCGAAAAGCCGCTCGATCAGCAATCGGAGCAGGATCAAGGGGACGGCGCCAAGCCCATGGAGGCAGACGCTACGCGCTCCGATCAGCAGCAGCGCGACGGCGATGAGGATGGCCGCGGTGAGCCGACGCCGCCGCCACTCAGCGCCGAGGAGCGCCAGACGCTCGAGGTTCAATGGCAGCAGCGGCTGGCCGGGGCCGCACAACAGGCCATGCAGGCGGGCAAGATGGGAGGCAGTATGGCGCGCCTGGTCGACCACCTGCTGCAACCACGCTTGCCCTGGCGGATGCTGCTGGCGCGCTACATGACCGCGATGGCGCGCGATGACTTCACCTATATGCGGCCGTCGCGTCGCGAGGGCGACGCGATCCTTCCGTCGCTGAAGAGTTCACAGCTTGAGATCGTCGTGGCGGTGGACACCAGCGGCTCCATCCGGGCCGGTGAAATGGATGAGTTCCTGTCAGAGGTTTCGGCGCTGAAGGGCCAGATGCGCGCCAGGGTGACCCTGCTCGCCTGTGACAGCAGCCTGTCGGACGGCGCCCCCTGGGTGTTCGAGCCCTGGGAGGAATTTCGCTGTCCGGCGGAGATCCGCGGAGGCGGTGGCACAGACTTCCGTCCGGTGTTTGAATGGCTCGACGAGCAGGGACAGCACCCCGAGCTGTTGGTCTATTTTACCGACGCCCAGGGCCGCTTCCCGGAGTGCGAACCGAACTATCCGGTCATCTGGCTGGTCAAGGGTAGGGAATCCGTGCCATGGGGGCAGCGGGTTCAACTGAACTGACGGAAACGGCCGGCGGCACCCCGTACGGCACGACGAAGGCGCATGAAAGAAACTGAACCCGCGTCGCTGGCCACACGCCTGGCGCTGAGCGTGCTCTTGCTGTTCGCACACATACCCGCCGCCTGGTCGCTGGACACCCGGCTGCCGGACCTCGGCAACTCCGCCGGCAGCCTGATGACACCGAAGCAGGAACGCGAACTGGGCCAGGCCTTCATGCGCAGCGTGCGCCGCTCGCAGGCGGTCCTGGACGACCCGCTACTGGTCGACTACGTGCAGTACCTGGGTCAGCAGCTGGTGAACGCGAGCGCGGCCCGGGGTAATTCCTACAACTTCTTCTTGATCGATAACCCGCAGATCAATGCGTTTGCCGGTCCTGGTGGCCACATCGGGATATACACGGGCCTGGTGCTCACCACGGAGACTGAAAGCGAGCTGGCCGCGGTGGTAGCCCACGAAATCGCCCACGTCACCCAGCAGCACCTGATGCGCGCCTGGGAATCGACCAGCAGGATGAGTATCCCAAGCGCGGCAATCCTGCTGGCGGCTATCGCGCTCGGTGCCGCAGTCGGCGGCGACGCGGCCGCCGCGGCCGCACTCGGAGGGCAGGCCGCGATGATCCAACAGCAGATCAATTTCACCCGCGCCAACGAAAAAGAGGCGGACCGGGTCGGTATCGACATCCTGGCGGAATCCGGCTTCGAGCCAAGGGCCATGCCCTCGTTTTTCGACCGGATGGGCAAGGCGAACCGGGTCTATGCGACCAAACTGCCAGAATTCCTGATGACCCACCCGGTGACGACCAGCCGCACGGCCGACGCACTCGGCCGCGCCGAACAGTTCCCCTATCGTCAGACACCGGAAGGCCTGCGTTACCATCTGGCGCGCATCAATTTGGTGCAGCGCCAGTACGATCGCCCCGAAGAGGCAATCCGCGAACTTCAACTGATGTTGGAGGACGGGCGGTACCGGAAAGAGGCGGCCGTCCGTTACGGCATTGCCCTCGCCCAGATCCGCGCCGACCGGTTCGATGAGGCGGCCCGCACCCTGGAGCGTCTGCTCGAATCCCAGCCCCGGGCCGTCGAGTTCATCGTCGCGCGGGCACAGGTCGATATCAATCGACGTGCCAGCGCAACCGCCCTGAGACGTCTAGAGGCCGCGCTGACAGAGACACCGGCAAGCTACGCGCTCAACATCACCTATGCCGAAACCGCCCTCGCGCTGGGCGAACCTGCCACCGCGATGAAGAGGTTGCAGAGTTTCCTGGATTTTCGCAGCGACGAGCCTCGCATATACCAGTTGATGGCGCGCGCCGCGGGTGACCAGGACAAGCAGGCGCAGGGGCACGCGTACTTGGCCGAGTACTACTACCGAACCGGCGATATGAAGGCTGCGATACTTCAACTCGAAATCGCCTTGAAGCGGCCCGAACTGAACTTTTATGAAACGTCGAAACTGGAATCCAGGCTGGCGCAGTTCAAGGCCGAGCGGGACGAGGAAGAGGAAAAAAGATGATCTTCCGCGCGTGTGAGTGGTTTTACCAAGGATCTTGTGAGGGAAAAGCACCACAGGTTTGTGCTTGCCAAAGTCCATCTATCCATTATGCTACCTGCTGATCCCGGAGTTGGGTTGGCCACGAAACCGGTGTGCGCTCCCTAGCAGCGTAGCGGTCCACAGAAGACCGGCGACCGGAAGAGTATAAATAATTCAAAAATTACCACGACGAAGAAAGTCATTTAGGAGGAAAAGCGATGCGGAAAACCGCAAGATTCGCGACGACGGCTCTCTCCCTGGCCGCCTTGTGCGCCGGCGCGAGCATGATGCCGACGGCAGCCGGAGCTGCCGATGACGACACCATAAAGCTCGGCAAGGAAGTCGCGTACGATCGTAAAAAGGGAAACTGCCTCGCTTGTCACATGATGGACGACGGTGCCAGCCCGGGCGACATCGGCCCGCCGCTGATAGCCATGAAGGCCAGATTCCCGGACCCCGTCAAACTGCGTGCCCAGATTTGGGATCCGCAGACGACGAACCCGGCCACGCGTATGCCGCCGTTCGGCAAACATCAAGCGCTGTCGGAAAAGGAAATCGATGCGATCGTCGATTACCTTTACACCCTCTGACAACCAACACAGATATCGTTTAATTCCTATCCTATAAGGAGAAAGTTGATGAGTATGAACATCAAGCGCCGGGTCTTTCTGAAGGGTTCTCTGGCCGCTGGTACCGTCGGCGTAGCTGTAGGTGCCGGTCTCATGACCCCGCAGGCCGTCGTTGCCGCGTGGAACGAAAAGGCATTCAAGGCGGAAAGTGTCGACGATGCCCTTGCCGCCGCAATGGGCGATGCCTCCAACACCGCGTCTGACGCAATCAAGATCAAGGCCCCGGACATCGCCGAGAATGGCGCCGTGGTTCCGGTGTCCGTCTCGACGGACATGGCCGACGTGGAATCCATCGCGCTGCTCGCGGAAGGTAACAATACCCCGCTGATCGCGACCTTCATGCTGGGCGAAGGCGCGATCGCCGATGTATCCACTCGGATCAAGATGGGCAAGACCAGCGACGTGATCGCAATCGTCAAGTCCGGCGGCAAGCTGCACTCTGCGCGCAAGAGCGTCAAGGTCACCATCGGCGGCTGCGGCGGTTGATCGGCACATTGCCGAAACATCCCGCACCAGCGAACGAATTAGAGGTTAATAATCATGGCTAAAAGCATCAAGATCCGCGCCAAAATCAAAGGCGATACCACCACCGTCAAGTGTCTGATGACCCACCCGATGGAGACTGGGCTGCGCAAAGACAGCAAGACCGGCAAACTGATCCCCGCGCACTTCATTAACGAGGTGACTGCCGAGTCCGGCGGTAAGACCGTCATGTCGGCAGAATGGAGCGGAGGCATCTCCAAGAACCCCTATCTTTCCTTCGCCTTCACCGGTGGCGCCAAGGGTGACGACGTGACGATCACCTGGAAAGACAACCAGGGCGGAACCGACTCAGGCAGCGCAAAAATCAGCTAAAAATAACAGTGTTGCGTCAGACCCCGGCTCGCCGGGGTCTGCGTCGGATGTCCGATGGGAGGAGAACAGTACAGATGAAGTCAACCAAACTTGCCCTGGCAGCGATCTGCGCACTGGGTGCATCAGTCGTCATGGCAGACAAGAATGCGACCGATACCTCACCCGCCGAGGATCTCAAGGTCTACCGCGATTACTTCAACAAGCGGTTCCCTGGGGTGCCGCTCAATGAGTTCGGCAATGGTGTTTACTCCATCGATAAAGTGTCACGCGACAGCTGGGAGGCGATCGAGGATTTTCCACCATATGAGCCGATGATAGAGTCCGGTGAGGGCATGTGGAACAAACCGTTTGCAAACGGGAAGGCATTCGGCAGTTGTTTCGGCGGCGACCCGGCACAGCGCGGTAAATATCCTTACTGGGACGCCAAGCGCAAGATGGTCATGACCCTCCCGCTGGCGATCAACGAGTGCCTCGAGGCGAACGGGGAGAAGCCCCTGAAGTACAAGAAGGGCAAGATCGCTGACCTGCTGGCCTACATGTCGTACGAGTCGCGCGGCCAGAAGGTCAACGTCGAGGTCCCGGACGACCCGGATGCACTGGCGGCCTACAACGACGGCAAGTCGTTCTATTTCGCGCGGCGTGGACAGCTCAACTTCTCCTGTGCGCAGTGCCACATGGAGAGTGCCGGTATGCACGTGCGGACCGATATCCTGAGTCCGGCCCTCGGTCACACCTCTGGCTGGCCCGTTTACCGCTCGAAATGGGGTGAGTTGGGCACGCTGCACCGCCGCTTCGACGGCTGTAACAAGCAGGTACGGGCAAAGCCGTTCAAGGCGCAGGGCGAAGAATACCGCAACCTGGAATTCTTCCTGGCTCACATGAGCAACGGCATCGACTACAACGGTCCCTCGTCACGCAAATGACGCAGGCGAACCGCTGAACCAAAGCCCGGCGATCGCCGGGCTTTTTTCGTAGGGCAGGCTTAACCTACATCCCTCACCGGCCGGAAAGCAGCTGTGGCACAACAGACTGAACGGTCAAGCGCCCGAGCGGATACTGAGCACCTCATCGTCGTCCAATTGCCCGTCCTCGTTGGTCACCCCGATGTCGACGCCCGCTGCATCGGAGGTCTCCCCGGCGCCGCTGCCGGCCGTTGAGTCTGGCGAATCGAACAGATCGCGCTCGGCCTGGCCCTCGGCAACGTCCGCATCCTCGACGCCCATGACCTGCACATCCCCTTCATCGAGGCTGCCGGTATCGACGTCCCCGACGTTGTGATCGCTTTCCCACGGCGCAGACTGCACATCTTCGCGCACGGCCGTGTTGGCGACGGAGGACTCAGCGAGATCCCCGGCCGGTCTGACCACAGGCAGCTCTCCCGCTTCGCCGGCGTCCTGACCATGACCATCGGCCGAGGGCCCGTCGGCCGCATACGGTACCGAACCATCCGCAGCGTCGTGACCAGTGGGTTTGTCGGGCGAGTGGGTTCCCGACGCGGGTCCCTGTGAAGACCTGCCGACGCCTTCCACTGTCTCTGCATCCAGCGCCGGACCGGCCCGCTCGACCGGGCCGGCCGCGAACATGGTCGAATATTCCTTGAGCATCCCGCTCATGGTTTCCATGCTCACCTGCAACTCTTCAGACAGGCGCCGGTTTTCCTGTTGCAGGGCATCGAGCTGCACACCATCGGCGTTGCCTTGCATCGCGGGCGCCATGGCGCCGCCCCCTCCCACCGCGTGGTACTGCTCGAAAGCGGCGAACAAATCTCCGTCGAAGCGCGCCGCTGCCGCGGCCGTGCGCTGCCCGTAGACGCTGGCGAAGCGCTGCAGCAGGACCCGTTCGGCACTCAACAGGCTCGCTCTCGCCTCGTCGAGGGCTTCGCCGGAAAACCCCATGCCTTGTTCCAGATACCGTCCGATAGCCTTTTCACGCTCGGGTGCGTCCTGCCTGACGCGGGCGACGAGGGCCCGCATGGCACGGCGGTCACGCTGGCGCATGGCACGGCTGCGAAACCAGGACACCGACAGGAACACCAGCAACAACAGCAGCAGTTCGATGCCGAGCGCGGCCAACATCAGGAGCATCGCACTGCTCATGCCGCGTGCTCCCGCACCGGCGGCTCTGCTGCGCGCTCCGGTTCGGCATCTGTCGCGGGCAACGTTAAATCGAACTCGCCATCGTCGGCGGCAGAGCGGCGACGAAGGAACCACCAGAATCCGCCGCCGATCAGTAGCAGCATATTGAAGCCAAGGAACAGGATCGCGGGCACCAGCCAGCTCTGTTCCCCCTGCCCCGGCTCCGATGCTGTTTCCGCTTGCGGCGACGGCGCGGTCTCAGTCTCCGGTGCCACTGCGGGCGGCATCTGCTCTTCCGCGGCCGGTTCGGACGTTTGCTGCGCCGCCTCCGCCGGGATCTGTTCTGCCGGCACCGTCTGCGCAGGCGGCTCGCTACCGGCCGCCATCAACGGGCCGACGCTATGTTCGATCCGATGGCCCAGGCGCGTGGTCGCGGAGACACGGAAGAACACCGGCGCGGCGGCGTCCAGCAGTTTCGCGGACCACTGGCCGCTGATCGGCTCGATTGCCTCCAGCACGCTGCGCTGCTTGTGCGCATCTTCCTGCCAGGCATCGACGGTGGCGCCGGCTTGCAAGACGGCGGAGTCTGCGTTGACCGTCAGCACCGGGCCGTCTGCGGCGTCCGCGATCAGATGCGAAAACGGTGCATGTACGGCAAGACGAAGGCGCTTCTCGCGCATGAAAGTGGGACTCTCGACTGCCACCAGCAACTCCACCGACTCATGTGGCGTCGCCTCTGTATAAGCCGTGCGGTAAAGCCCAGCAGCTGCCTGCAGGTCGTCGCCGCCGGGACCTTGGGCGACCGCGAGGGCCCGGCTGCCGTCGGGCGTCGAGGCCACCGCTCGGACGTCGAGCAGGCGCAGGAAGGCCGGCCGGGTAACCGGCTCGCCATGGTTGCTCAGATGTGCCTCGATGTCGACTTGCTCTCCAACCGCGATATGGCTGGGCACATCCGAGACCCGCAGCTTCAGATCGGTGACGACCATCACCCGGTTGTCGGGGTCTACATCGGCCTGCAGACGCCATTCACCCTCTTGCGGCGATGCGACGGTGATCAAATCGTAACCCTGGTCGCGGAACCAGGCGACGCCGGCCGGAAGGTCACTGTCCTGGTAGGACTCGCCGGACGGCGAATGCAGCACGACGGGCGGCGATTCAGGGCGGCTGAACACCAGTACGGTCGCCTCGCTGATACTGCCGTCGACGACGAAGCGGTTGTCCTGCAAGGGTACCGCGTCCGGCTTGCCGACGGTTTCGAACATCCGTAGAAACGCACGCTGGAGTTCATCGGCCGCAGCCACCTGTTGGTACCAGCCACCCGTTTCACCCGCCAGACGTTGCATCAGTTCATGATCGGCGCGCTCGGACAAGGCGATCGTATGCAGCTTGACCCCGGCATCCTGCAGACGCGGCAGCAGTTCGTCGAGGATCCGGGTACGCGACCGCGCGTTGTCGGCGGCCTGCTTGGAGATATCGACCATACCATCGGTCAGCAGCACCAGGTGGCGCTCGTGCGTGGTCGGTGCAGCGCTCCAGTCACGCGAGGCCTTGTCCAGCACCTCCTCAATATTCGTGAACTGACCCGGTGAGTTGATCTGCTTCGACAGCGATTGGGTGCGTACCTTCCACTGTGCATCGACTTCGGCGACCGGCACCAGGTTGTTGACCCAGCGCGCGAAGGTCCATACGCCGGCCCGTGTGCCCGGCTGCAGCAAACCGGCCAGCATGCGCAAGGCGGGGCGGCGCAGGTTGTCCGGGTCGTTCTGGTGCATGCTACCGGAGATGTCGATCAGGACACGCACATCGGCATTGTCGGGCACGGCCGCCGACACTGGCGCGGCGACCGGATACAGCATCGTGGCCGCCAGCAAGGCCCGGGGTGCAAGCAGGCGCGCAGAAGACAAGGGCATATCATTCCCCTGATGAGAAAGGTGTTCCTCAAGGGGGTAACGGCCAGGCGACAAGGCGCTTTAGCCACAGTGAGCTCTGCTTCAGGACGGGTACTGAGGCTTGTTCGATGACGGACGACTCGTCAACGCAATGACATTGGCTTTAACCGCGGCGGTAAGGTCCGCTACGGCGCTGGCCGGGCATCTCGAAACGCCGATAGGTCCATTGGTAGTGGGCGGGAAACTCGCGTACCAGACGCTCCACGCCCCGGTTCAGCGCAGCGGCAGCCACCTCCGGCAACGCGTCCGCGATCGCCGGGTCACCCTCGAAATAGTGCGCCCGATACTGACGCTTGGCGTGATCGTAGACCGCGCCGCAAAACAGCACGGCAGACCCGTGGCGTCGCGCAAGGCGACTGATCAGTGTCATGGTCAGTGCCGGATGACCAAAGAAGGGAGCGACCACGCCCGACGCCCCGGCAGTCTTGGGCACCTGGTCGGGCAGAATCCCGACGATCTCGCCGCGCTGAAGGGTAGCATGCAGCGCCTTGAGCCCCTGCCGATCGGTCGGTACCGGCGTGATCCCCGAGCGCTTTCGGCCCTCGCGCATCAGCTCATCGAGCATCGCCAGGCGCGGCGGCCGGTAGAGCGCGGTGGCCGGCGAGATCCTGGTCGCCAGATAGGCGATCAGCTCCCAGTTGCCCAGATGGGGCATGGTGAAAATCAAGCCGCGGCCGCGTTGGCTCAGTTCACGTCCGAATTCGAGAAAACCGTTGTCGTCGACAGTCTCTCCCCAGTCGCGCGGACGACCGGTCCAGATCCGCAGCATGTGGGCGAAACTGCGACCGGTCTCGATCAGATTGTCCCGAACCAGTTGCTCGCGCTCCTGATCGCTCTTCTCGGGGAAACACATGGCGACATTGATCCGTGCATTGCGCACCTCGCGCCCGCCCCGGCGATAGAGCAGCCGACCCGCGGCGACACCGAGCGCACCCGCCGCGTTGAACGAAAGTAGACCGGGAAGACGGATCAGGCGCGCCAGCAGCCAGTCACGCATCATGACCACCGTCGGCGGCAAGGGTTTCATTCGGGGCATACATCGATTATTCGTCTATAAAATCTATTTGTGCAAAAACGGGAGTTGAAGACATGAGCAAAGTGGAACCAAGGGAATTATCGCCCAAACAGGCCCATCAGATGTTGCAGGATGATCCGCGCGCCGTGTTGGTCGATATCCGCTCGACCATGGAGTTCCTGTTTGTCGGCCATCCGACCGGTGCCGTCCACGTTGCCTGGATAGATGAACCCGACTGGGACATCAACCCGCATTTCGTCCCCGAGATCCGCAAACTGCTGCTCGGCGGCGCCGTATGCGACGTGCAGGAGGGTTGTGCCCCGGTGATCCTGATCTGCCGCAGCGGCAAGCGCTCGGCCGAGGCCGGCAAGGTCTTGCTGGAAGCCGGCCTGAAGGGCGTCTACCACATCGACGAGGGCTTCGAAGGGGATCTCGACGATCACCACCAACGCGGCAACCTGGGCGGCTGGCGCTATCACACGCTGCCCTGGGAACAGTGCTGACCTGACACGAGGCGACATGGTAGGCTCGCGCGCACTGTTGTATCCCGATAAGCCAGCATGTCGTCCGACGTTACCAAGTGCACACCGGAGCACCTCGATTCATTAAACGAACTTCTCGGCCGCTATGGCCTGCAGATTGTGCGCGTCGCGGCCAATGCGCCGATCCCGGGCTCTTACTGGGGCGAGAGCGAGGCAGGATTGGTCGGCGACCAGCTGCACCTGCGTGGCGACACACCACTGCACTCCGCACTGCACGAGGCCTGCCATTTCATCTGCATGGACGAGGTGCGGCGCAGTCGCCTGCATACCGACGCCGGCGGCGATGTCGCGGAGGAAAACGCCGTGTGCTATCTGCAGGGACTGCTGGCCGATCGCGTGCGTGACTACGACCGCGCCCGACTGTTTGACGACATGGACGCCTGGGGATATACATTTCGCCTCGGCTCCGCCCGGGACTGGTTCGAGCAGGATGCGGACGACGCCCGGAACTGGCTGCTCGACCACGCTATCATCGACAGAGATCAATGCCTGACCGGCAAGCTGCGCCATCAACATTATGAATGAGAAGACGGATTCACCCATGATCAAGAAGTGTTTGTTCCCTGCCGCCGGCTACGGCACAAGGTTCCTGCCAGCCACCAAATCCATGCCGAAGGAGATGCTCCCGGTCGTCGACAAACCGCTGATCCAGTACGGTGTCGAGGAGGCGATGGAGGCTGGCATGTGCAATATCGGAATCGTCACGGGTCGCGGCAAGCGGGCGCTGGCGGACCATTTCGATGTCAGCTACGAACTCGAGCACCAGATCAGCGGCTCCTCCAAGGAAGGCCTGCTGAAGGATATCCGAAAGATTCTCAGTGACTGCACCTTTTCCTACACGCGGCAGTCTGAAATGAAGGGGCTCGGCCACGCGATCCTCACCGGGGAGACCCTGATCGGTCGCGAGCCGTTCGGGGTCATCCTGGCGGACGACCTGTGCGTCGGCGAAGGGGAAGGCGTGCTGGCCCAGATGGCGAAGATCTACGCAAAGTACCGTTGCAGCATCGTCGCGATTGAAGAGGTGCCGAACGAGGAGGTGCACAAATACGGCGTGATCGCGGGCTCCGAACTGGAAAACGGCGTTTACGTGGTGTCCGACATGGTCGAGAAGCCTGCGCCTGAAGATGCCCCCACCAACCTCGCGATCATCGGCCGCTACATCCTCACGCCGGACATTTTCGATGTCATCCGCGAGACGCCGCCGGGCCGCAATGGCGAAATCCAGATCACCGACGCACTGCAGACCCAGGCGCGCAAGAACATGGTCCTGGCCTACCGCTTCAAGGGTCGGCGTTTCGACTGCGGCAGCGTCGACGGCTTCGTCTCCGCCACCAACTACTTCTACGAGCGCTGGAAGGAGCGGGAAGAGCAGGTCTAGTGGGCCATGCGGAGAGTGCGTGGACCTGAACGCCAATAGCACTTGCGCAGCCGCGTGTATGATGCGCGGGCGCCTGTCGCAGGAGGCATGGAGCCTCCAGGGACGGACTCCAGCGCGTCCCGCGGGTCGCAGACGCCGGTGCACTGCGGATTGCCCGATAGCTGGTCAATCGGGACTCTTGCCCCCGAAAAGGCGTAAAAAGGCTGCGGCCTTGTCCAGGCTCTCCTGGTACTCTGCCGTGCACTCCGAATCGGCTACGATGCCACCACCCGCCCAATAATAGACATCGGTACCCTGCTTGAGCAGGGTGCGAATGGCGATACTGCTGTCGAGATCGCCATCGAAGCCCAGCCTTATCACACTGCCGCAGTACAGCTCGCGCCGCACGGGCTCGAGCTGATCGATGATCTGCATCGCACGAAGTTTCGGCGCGCCGGTGATCGAGCCGCCGGGGAAGCAGCCGGCAAGCAGGTCGATCGCGTCCTTTTCGGCCCGCAGACGCCCGGTCACGGTGCTGACGAGGTGGTGCACAGTCGCGAAGGACTCGATCTCGAATAACCCCGGCACCGCGATCGAGCCTGGTTCACACACCTTGCCGAGATCGTTGCGCAACAGGTCGACGATCATCAGGTTCTCTGCACGGTCTTTCTCACTGCGCAGTAGTTGTGCACGCAGCGCCCGGTCGCTCTCGGCGTTGTGACCTCGCGGCCGCGTCCCCTTGATCGGGCGGGTCTGCACCCTCCCCTCTTGTACGCTCAGAAACTGCTCCGGGGATGAACTCAGGACCTCTCCGAAGGGGTACTCGAGCAGCGCGCCGTAGGGTGCTGGATTGTCCAGTCGGATCCGCTGGTAGAGCGCCCAGGCATCGTGCGACGTCTGCGCCCGAAAGCGTTGGGCAAGGTTCACCTGGTAGCAGTCGCCCTCGCGTATGTAGTCCTTGATCCGGTCGAACGCAGCGGCATAGCTGTCGCTGCCCATGCCACTGTCGCGCAGCGTGCCCCACGCCGGGGGCGGCGGTGCCGATGAACCGACGGCCAGCAGACGCCGCAGGGCCGGCTGCCAGCCGTGCAGGCCACCCGGGTCGCGGCCTTGGCGCACGAACCAACTGCGGCGGCGCGCATGATCGACCACCACTACCCAGTCGTAGAAACCGACCGCCAGTTCGGGCCAGCCGGCCAGTCCGGCGCGTTGTGGCAGCATCCCCAGGGTGCGGGCCAGGTCGTAGCCCAGAAAGCCGATGGCCCCACCGGTGAAAGGCAGGTCCGCGGCCCGTGCCACCCGCTCGCCGAGGCTGCGGCGCAGCAACACCAGCGGGTCGCCGTGCAGCGTTCGCGGTTCCCGGCCGTGCCCGGTGAGCGTGGTGACGCCGTTGCGGCTGGTCATCATCAGGTAGGGATCGGCCGCCAGGATATCGTAGCGACCGCTGCCGGATTCGGGGAACCCGCTATCCAGCCATACCGGCCACGGCAGGTCGCGCAGCGCGGCATAGTAAGGCCGGCTGTCCGGCCAGTAACGCAGGCGATTCAATTCTACGTCGACCAAGGTTTCGTCCCCCGTCGGGCGACCGGTCCGGCCAGCCCGCGCCCACCAAAGACAAGATCAGGTCGCAGGCGGCACTCCGAGCGCCGACCGCAATGCTGCTTGTCTTCTGCGCCTGCACTTGAGCGCATTCCGAACCGCGGGGACGCCGTTAATCCGAATGGCACTGACCTAAGCCGCGATAGGTTGTTTCCGGAGGAAGCGTCGGTGGCATGGATGCCACCGTCGAGCCTACAGGGAGGTATTTACGGCGTCTTCCGGAGGAAATTACCGGTAGCGGCCGCCCCGCTCAAGCCTATTTCATCGCTTAAGTCAGTGCCATTACCGTTAATCCGGCCATGCAGGCTGCGGTCATCGCATCGCTGCCGCAAACACTCGGCGCATCCAACACGCGGAGGCGCCTTTCGATGCCTGTTTGCCCACCAAGCCAGTACCATTCGCGGTCCGGGCCCGTCCACCCGTTCGCCCACCCACACCTGGGCGCCTGACACTGCGACCCGGCTCCATTGTAGTGCGCCGAAATCGGCGGCACATACATTAAGCGATACCGCGCCGACCGCGGCTGATACGGGGCCTGGCCGGCATTGCACCCGTTCGCATTGGCGATGGCCGGTCCATTGCCCGCGCGCCCTGGCCAGGAACGTTTCTGATCCTGCTGAAACCACGCGGGCTTCTGATGCAGCCGAGATGACAAGCACCACAGGCCAGCGACAAAAAAGCCGGCACCGGGATGAACCCGATGCCGGCCTTTTGTGCCACCCAGCCGCCGCGTCAGGGCGAGCTGCCGCCGGGGCGGTTAAAAGAGGTCGAACACGATCTCCGCGCGCCGGTTAGGTGCGAGGCACTCGAGCGCCGACGAGCCACGCAAATCTGTACACTCGGCCAGTGGCTCCGACTCTCCCTTGCCGACCAGTTCGACCATCTGCGGGTCAATCCCGGCATTGTCAACCAGGTAAGCGTTCACTGCTTCGGCACGTCGCTGCGATAGTCCCATGTTGTAGTCTTCGGTGCCGACACGGTCCGTATGCCCGGTCACGCGGACTGCCTTGATGCTGCCCTGGGCCTTTGCGTCGCTGACCAGCGCGTCGATCGTCGACGTTGCACCGGCATCGAGATCGGAACTGTCGAAGGCGAAATTGACTATCCCTTCGGCCGGCGGAAGGGCAACCGGCACGGCCACAACCTCCTCGACGACTTCCACCTCGGCCACCTTGCCATCACAACCGACGATGGCGTCCTCGATCACCCAGTAATTGTTGTGCAGGCATTCACCGGCAGAGTTGTGCCAGACCTCACCGCTGGAGTTGTACCAATAGCCGTCACCTTCATCAGCCAGTACCTGTGAGACGCCGGACAGTGCCGCCATCAGTACTGCAAGATGAATAATCCGGGTTTTCATTTCGACCTCCTCACAGATCGTTAACAAACGCAAAAATCAGGGTTTTCCCAGGTTGTGCCTAGTATAGCCCCTTGTTCGGGTTTTGCGCTTGTCCTGACACAAATGGGCACTGTCTCCGCGAACCGCCTTCAGGCGGCCATTTCACTGCCTCGCCCGATGCAAACCAGGCATCCAGTCGTCCCCGACAGTCGCCACATGCCGCGCGAACCTCGTTCAAACCGTCCTGTTATGGTGCAGATTTGCACTGCCGCGCACCAGTAATTGACCATGAAACGCGGCCCTGAAACCCCGGGGCCGGTCGCTCCGCTTGCGCATGGTGGCGCGTTAATTGCTCGCTGTTGCTGAACGATCAGGCGGTAAAGGCGCAAACACAGACCAGATGAATCGACCGAAACCCGAAAAACCGGAACCGGCGATCCCTGCGCAGCTCGCCGCGGAGCAGCGCATCGAGGCGCGGCTCGCCTACCTTTACGGGGCGGACCGGTCGGCGGCCATCGCCCGGCGTGTCGCGCGCCTGCTGAAGACGCACCGCCAGCTACGTACACGCATGTTGCAGGGGGCCCTTTGGTCGGAAGCCGACACCGTGTTGATAAGCTACGGCGACACCATCCAGTCGTCCACCAAACCGCCGCTGCAGACGCTGCACCAGTTCCTGACAGAGTACCTCCGGAATGCCTTCAGCATGGTCCACATCCTGCCCTTCTTCCCTTGGAGTTCGGACGACGGCTTCTCGGTCACGGACTTTCGTGCGGTCAAGCAAGACCTCGGCAGCTGGCAGGACCTGCGTGCGATCTCCGAGGACTTCGACCTGGCGATCGACCTGGTACTGAACCACTGCTCGCGCGAAAACCTCTGGTTTATCGACTACATCTTCGGCGAAGAACCTGCCTGTCACTATTTCATCGAGGTCGATCCCTCGACCAACGTTTCCATGGTCACCCGTCCGCGCTCCACACCGCTGCTCAGCGGGGTGCGCACCCAGACCGGCATGCGCCATGTCTGGGCCACGTTCAGCAACGACCAGATCGACCTGAATTACGCCAATCCGGACGTGCTGATCGAGTTCCTCGACATCCTGCTCTACTACATCCGGCGCGGTGCCCGCATGATCCGGCTCGATGCGATCGCCTACCTGTGGAAAGAAATCGGCACAAACTGCATCCACCTGCCCCAGACCCACCAGGTGGTGAAGCTGTTCCGCGACGTCCTCGAGCTGGTCGAGCCGTCCGCGCTGATCATGACCGAGACCAACGTGCCGCACGCGGAGAACATGAGCTATTTCGGCGCCGGCGACGAGGCGCATGTGATCTATCAGTTCAGTCTGCCCCCGCTGCTGCTGCATGCGCTGCATGCCGGCACCGCGAGCTATCTGAACGCCTGGGCAAAGGGACTCGACTCCTTCGATACCCCGCCCAACTGCACCTATCTGAACTTCACCGCGTCGCACGATGGCGTCGGTCTGCGGCCGCTCGAGGGCCTGGTGCCGGCAGCAGAGGTCGACGCCCTGCTGGAGGCGATGCGCCGGCGCGGCGGATACATCTCGACCAAGTCGAACAGCGATGGCACCGAGAGCCCCTACGAACTCAACATCAGCTATTTCGACGCCTTCCGCAGCAGCCAAGGGGACAATCGCTGGCATATCCCGATGTTCATGGTTTCGCAGATCATTGCGCTGTCGTTTAAGGGGATTCCGGCGGTTTACATCCATTGCCTGACCGCAACGCCGAACGACACCCTCGGGGTCGAGCGCACCGGCATGACCCGGTCGGTGAACCGGCGCAAGTGGGACATGGCCGAGCTGGAACAGCGGATCTGCGACAGCGAATCGGAGGCGGGGACAGTCTTTGCGCAATACCGGCGACCTGCTGGCGCTGCGTCGCCTGCAGCCGGCGTTCCATCCCGATGCCGCCCAACACATCCTGGACATCAACGACAGTGTCTTCTGTTTCGAACGCATCGCGCCCGATGCCGGTCAGCGGATCTTGATCGTGGCCAATCTTTCGTCACGCACAGTTGATCTGGATCGCGGCCGGTTGCCGGCCGACCTGATGCAGCGCAAAGACCTGCTGCAGATCAACACGCCGGAGATCGGTGCGGAGGTGCTGCCACTGGAACCGTATGCGGTATTCTGGTTTAGTCGGCATTACTGACAGGCAGAGGGTTCCGCACGCGGAATACGGCAACGCAATGAAGGCCCCAACGGCGATCGTCTTCAGCGACCTCGACGGCACCCTGCTCGATCACCATGACTACCGGTTCGACGCAGCGGCCCCGGCGCTCGAGGCGGTGCGAGCCGCAGACATCCCACTGATCCTGACCACCAGCAAGACCCTGGCCGAAGTCGCCGAGATCAATCGGGCGCTGGATAATCCGAGGCCGGTGATCGTCGAAAACGGCTGCGCCCTGTGTTTTCCGCTCGAGCACGACTATCCGTTCCAGCTCACCGCCCATGAAATCATCGACGACCATGCCGTGGTCCGTCTTGCCGCGCCGTATGCGCTGGTTCGCGAGTTCATCGAGCGGCAACGGGCCGCGCACGGCTGGCAACTTCGCGGCTTCGGCGACATGGATTCGGCCGAGGTGGCCGAACTCACCGGTCTCGACCTGCCAGCGGCGGCCCGCGCACGGCGACGCCTCTGTGCCGAGCCCTTCCTGTGGCTGGATCGGGCGGAACTTTTCGAACGGCTGCTCGGCGAGGCCGAGAAAGCACGGCTGTGCGTCACGAGCGGCGGCCGTTTCCATCACCTGATGGGCCAGACCAGCAAGGCGGAGGGAATGCGCATGATGCGCACACTGTTCACTGCCGACGGCGAACAGCCATTGACGGTGATCGCGTTGGGCGACAGCCCAAACGACAAAGAGATGCTGCAGAACGCCGATATCGCGGTGGTGATCAAACGCCCGGACGGGTCGCACCTCACTGCGCATGGCGTCCGCCAGACCCTGCACACCGAGCAGGTCGGCCCCGCCGGCTGGAACGCCGCCGTGCTGCAGATTCTGCGTGAGCTGGGCATCAGCAAGCCAACGACCTGAAGGGGGATCGGCACTTGGACTTCTTCCAAAACGGCACCATCACGACGCTGCACAAGCTCTGCCGTCGACCGATCGAGGAAATGGAAGCGGAATTGCTCGGCTTCTCCGCGGAACGACCGATGGCTCTGATTCTGCCGAGCCTGTACTCCGAGCTGGAAGGTCCGGCGCTGCCGAAGATCATCGAGGAACTCAAGCAGGCGCTTTATATCGGCGACATCATCGTCGGCCTTGACCAGGCCGATGCACAACAGTTCGAACACGCCAGGCGGTTCTTTTCAGGGCTGCCGCAGAATGTGCACATCCTCTGGAACGACGGCCCCTGGCTGCGCGAGATCGACGCCGAGTTGCAGGCACAGAACCTCGCACCGACCCAGGCCGGCAAGGGGCGCAATGCCTGGTACTGTCTGGGTTATGCGCTGGCACTGGAACACTGCGAGGCTATCGCGCTGCACGACTGCGACATCCTCACCTACGATCGCAGCCTGCCGGCACGGCTGTTCTACCCGGTGGCCAATCCGGCGTTCAGTTTCGACTTCTGCAAGGGCTACTACTCGCGGATCGACGGCAACCGTCTGAGCGGCCGCGCGACACGCCTGTTCGTGACCCCGCTGCTGCGTGCGCTGAAGAAGGTAGTGGGACCGATGGACTACCTCGACTTCATGGACAGCTTCCGCTATCCACTGTCCGGCGAGTTCTCCCTGAGCCGTGATTTCGTGAAGATTCTGCGCATCCCCGGCGACTGGGGACTCGAGATCGGCGTGCTGTCCGAAGTGTATCGGACCCTGGCGCGCGGCAACGTCTGCCAGGTCGATATCGCCGACCAGTACGACCATAAACACCAGGAGCTGTCGCAAGACGACGCCAGCCGGGGCCTGATGCGCATGAGCATCGAGATCGCCAAATCACTCTACCGCAAGCTGGCGACCGAGGGCGTGACCCTGTCCACCGAAGACTTTCGTTCGGTCAAGGCCGCCTACTACCGCATCGCACTGGATGCGACCGAGCAGTACTTCTTCGACGCCAAGATCAACGGCCTGCAGTACGACCGACACCAGGAAGAGCGCAGCATCGAGGTCTTCGCGCAGGCCATCATGTCGGCCGGGGAGACCTTCCTGAGCAATCCGATGGAGTCGCCGTTCATCCCCAACTGGAACCGGGTGCATGGTGCCTTCCCGGATATCTGCCAGCAGATGCTGCGCGCCGTCCGCGCGGAAGGGTGAACACGCCGTACCAGGTCACTCGGAGGACTGTGCGCTGGCGCCCGCAGAGTATTGCTGGCGCATGGCCGTCCATTCGATCAGGCGCGTCTGTACCCGACCATTGCAACTGTCCTGCGGGTAGAGGCCGTTGGCATCGGGGTTACCCGCCGGCATATCCGTCAACAGGGCCATCGCCTGATCGGCATGCTCCGCGGCATACACGTGGAATTCACCGCGCTCGGCCGCCTGCCGAACATCGTCACGCAGCATCAGATCGCGCGCGTTGGCCGCCGGTATGACCACGCCCTGACGGCCGCTGAGGCCGCGGGAGACACAGATATCGAAAAAGCCCTCGATCTTTTCGTTGACCCCGCCGACCGCCTGAATCTGGCCATGCTGGTTTACCGAACCCGTCACCGCCAGTGACTGGTCGAGCGACAGGTCGCCGATCGCGGACAAGAGTGCGCACAATTCGCCCAGCGAGGCACTGTCGCCCTCGACCATGCCGTAGGATTGTTCGAACACCAGACTGGCCGTCACCGACAGTGGATGGTGTCGGGCGTAGCGGTTCGCCAGATACGCCGACAGGATCATCACACCCTTGCTGTGTATCGCACCGGCCAGATCGGCCTGGCTCTCGATATCGATCACCTCGCCGCTGCCGATCCTGGCCGTCGCACTGATCCGGGCCGGACTGCCGAAGACCTGGTCGCCGGCCTGAATCACCACCAGCCCATTGACCTGGCCGAGCTGCCGTCCCTTGGTATCGATCAGCAGGGTGCCGCGCAGGATCGCCTCCTGCAGACGCTTGCGCAGCTGGTCGGTGCGACGCAGCTGGGCGTCGATCGCCTGCTGTATATGCGCGGCCTCGATCCGGGTGGCGCCATCCCGACCGGCGAAGTAATCGGCCTCCTGCAGCAACCGGCTGAGGCTGCCCAGGTGCAACGACAGCTTCTCGCCGTCACCGGCGCGGCGCGCTGCCCAGTCGATGGTGCGCGCAACGCCCGCGCGGCCCACCGGCCGCAACGCATCGCGCTGCAGCAGTGTGGCGATCAGGTTCGCATAGGCCGTTTCCCTCCCCGCGCCACGCGGCATGTCCTCGTTGAAATCAGCCACAACGCTGAACAGCGGGCCGAAATCGGGATCGTAGGCCTTGAGCAGATAGTACAGCTGACGCTCACCGACCAGTGCCACCTTCAGCCGCAACGGGATCGGTTCGGGCTCCAGCGACACGGTCTCCACCAGGCCGAACAGACGTCCGACCGGTTCGATACGGATCTCCTCGCCGTTCAGTGCCCGCTTGAGCGCATTCCAGGCAAAGGGCTGCTGCAGCAGCTTGTCGATATCGAGCACCAGGTAACCGCCGTTGGCGCGGTGCAACGCGCCCGGCCGGATCAGCGTAAAGTCAGTCGTCAGGGTGCCCATCTGTGCGATGTGCTCGATCCGACCGACCAGATTCTGATACGTGGGGTTGTCCTCGTAGACCACCGGCGCGCCCTGGCCGGCGCCATTATCGACCATCAGGTTGACCCGGTAGCGGGTGAAGCGCGGGTCGTCGGCGGACGGCCCGTCGCCACTGTCGTCGGGCAGGAACAAGGCACCATGCTCGACCACGTCGGCGCGCACGGCGCCCAGGTAATCGAGCACCTCCGGCAGGTCTTTGTAACGACCCTCCAGCTCGACCATCAGCTGGCCGACGGTCAAGGCGGTGACATCGGCATCGAGTTCGCGCAGACGCTGACGCAACTCGCGCTTCCAAAGGGGGACCCGGCCGAGCGTGCGACGCAACTCCTCCTTGAGGCTTTCCAGCGACTCCTGCAGGCGCGACTGTTCCGCCTCTTCCAGCGCCTCGAACTCGTTCGGGCTGAGTGCCTTGCCGTCCTTCATCGGCAGCAGGCTGAATCCGGTAGGGGTGGAGACCAGCGAGATGCCGCGCTCGCTGGCATGCCGACCGAGGGTACTGGCCACTTCGTCTTCGCGGCGTTTGAACTCGTCCCGGATCTCCTGTGATCGGCGACGATACTCCTCGCTCTGAAAGGCCGCCGGCAGGGCCGACAGCAGGTCTTCGACCAGCTGTCGCATGTCGCGCTGCAACAAGGCCCCCCGCCCGGCCGGCAGGGCCAGCGCATTCGGACGCTCGGGCTGGGAGAAATCGGCGACATAGCAGCGGTCGGCCGGCCTTGCAGCGTCCGCCGCGCGGGCGGCCAGCGCGCGCGTCAACAGATGATGCTTGCCGACACCCGGCGAGCCCATCAGATACAGGTTGTAGCCGGCGCGGTCGATGCCGGTACCGAACGCTATCGCCTCCACTACCCGGTCCTGACCGACCGGGCTCCCCTGCGTCTGAAGTTCGGAGGTGTCACTGAAATCCAGCGTGCCGGGGTCACAACGATGGGTCAATCGATCCGCGGGCAGGCGGACCACTCGTGTCCCGGCCTCGTTAGCATCCACCGAGGCGTCTCTGGTCAAAGATACTCTGGCAGTTTCGCTCGGATACGCTCAGGCGATTGGGTGGTCAGGTCATTCGCGATTTCGTCGCTGACCAGACCGCGCAGCGCATCCGACTGGTGCTTGCGTAACAGGCCGAGAAAATGCGGCGCCGCCATCACATAGAGCTTGCCGAAAGAGTGGCTGTTGCGGCCCTTTTCCAGGTGCTTGCAAACCTCGGCAGCGAAGCGGTTGGCGGCCTCCTGCTTGGCCTCGTTGCCGGTGCTGTAATTGTGCATGGCGCCGCCGTTTCCCCCGCGCCCTCCCCGGTCACTGACCAGGTCACCTTCGTGCAGACGGGCCTCGGGATTGCTGAGGGTCTCGATCTCGTTTAGTGCGCTGGCCGGCTTGTCTGCGGTGAAGAAACGCGCACGACTGGCATCCGCTGCAACAACCCAGATTTTGCTCATATACCCCTCCTCCTGTTCTCGTGGTGCGATTGCGGCGCCCGGCCGCCGCCAAATCGCAGGGTGCGGGGGCCTCGACACTACCCCCTGTATTCAAGCTTCAGGCCTCGCCGACCTATCGGAAAGGGAAATCTCGCACTTTGTTGACTGCCGACAAGCGGCGCACCGCCGCCCGGGCTGCGAACCGGGCGAGGATTGCGCGGGAACGACAGGCCCGTCAGGCGGTGCCCTGGACAAGTGTAGTCGCGTATGCCTGGCGGCGACGGCGAGCGGGCAGCGCCTGAACACCAATGGCAGCCACTTTGCTACTTGCGCCCCGGCACGTTCGACCTGCGGGACCTGGTGGATCCGTCCATGGAGGCTCGACTGCCGCAACCCTGCGGCAGACGCCTGCGCATCGAACACATCGCAGCGCTACTCAACACCTGCCGGCAGGCCAAGTTACCACCGTCAGCCTCTGCACCGACAGCGTTGGCCGCTCGATCGTTGGCTGAGAGCGGGCTGGCTCAGGACGCCTCGGCGACCCGCTGTGGCACCGTCTTGGCCGACTCCACGATGCCGTCTACCGCAATGGCACAGCCCGTCGCGACAGGCAGTACCGAGCGGCAATCATGAATCAGCATTGCCGTCGCGATCGCCCCGGCGTCCGCGACCTCGCGCAGCGACAACCCGCAAAGGCCCTGGATCTTGCGGTACCAGGGCTCGAGCATCTCCTGCGTCTCGGCCAGCGACAAGCGCGACAGTGCGCTGCGCCCACCGGTCCTGGCAATCGCCTGCCATTCGATGTCCTTGTGGCCCAACTGACCCAGGGTCGCGAACATCAACTGCATGAGCTTCGGACCCTGCTGGTCCGCCTGGTCGGTCAGGAAGACCGTACCTGGCTGCAGGTGGTCCACGCCGGGCGAGAGCGAGTGGAACAGCATCGTGCCGGCCATCCTGGCGGCTGCGGCAATGCTGGTTTCCGCGTGAGCGCCCTGTTCCGATACGATGATTTTTCGCAGTGCGCGGTTCAGCAGGTCCGCGGCCTCGACGATCTGTTTCGCATTCGTGCTGCTCATGATTCCTCCCTGAAATGAACTGCGGCAATGCTGGTCTCCGCGTGGGTGCCCTGTTCCGATACGGTAACTTTGCGCAGCGCGCGGTTCAGCAGATCCGCGGCCTCGACGATCATTTTCGCATTCGTGCTGCTCATGATTCCTCCCTGAAATGAACTGATCGGTGACCCGACGCCGTGCCGAGAGGAGCCCATACGGCAACGGATCTCCGATAAACGCAAGAAGCCGTGGGAAGTCTAGTCAAACCCGTGAAACGCTGCCACGCCGTGACCGCCCGATCATATTTGGTGTCCGGCCTCCCCCGCAGCCATTGTCAGCCGCTATCGGTGAGTAGCGCTACCGGGGGTGGCCGGACCCGGACCGTTCAATGCCCATCGTCTGCATCCCGGCTGTCCTTGAACATCCGCCAACCGCTTATCATCGTGCTGATCAACGACTGGCGCGACATGATGTCCTCGCGGATCGCCATGTAGATATGAATGATGACGAAACAGACGATGGCCCACATCACCAGGTGATGCCAGGTGTGTACATCCTGGCTCTGTCCATCCTTGATTCGAATCCAGTGACCCAGCCCGACGCGTGGTGCAGCCACGGTACCCACGCCCTTGGCCTCTTTCGGCCAGGTCGACGGGTCCCATTTGTCCATGTTCGCGGTCGCAGTATCACCGGCCTTGATGTTCGCAATCAGCTCGTTCCAGTCGTCGACCATCATGTCGGCGCAATATTGCGCCTCCAGCGACCGCGCCAGCGTGCGGCCGATGGTCGACTGCAGTACGGTCTTGGCGTCCGCGTCGGTGCCCGCGCGTTTATTGAAGGTGGCCACGCTACGATGTACCTGTTCCTTCACGTACTCGACATCCTGTGCATAGGCCAGGGTGTAGCGCGACAGCGGACCGACCTCCACCGCATGACCACGCCAACGCGGCGCCTTGATCCAGGAGTACTTGGCACTCTCGTCCAGCTCCTCGATGTTGGTACGGCTGCCCTTGGTCGCTTGACCGAGCTCGAAGTTGGGCTCGGTGACGCCATCCCACGGATGCAGCCCCTTCTGCTCGTCGGGATAGCTGTACCAGGAATGGGCAACGAACTCCTGCACCTGCTCGGGATCACGCGGATCGACCGGGAACACCTCGTTCCAGTTGTCGTTGAGTATCACCCCACCGGGCAGCTGGTCGGTGGACTTGTCGTAGTTGACCTTCGGATAGGCCCCGTAGTCCATGACGTTCTTGGCACCAAGACCGCCACCGTACAGCCAGGTCTTGTAGAAGCTCGCGATCCCCAGCACGTCCGGGATATAGACGTTGTCGCAGAAGGTCTTCATCTCGTCGATGCGCGCCTTGACGAAGTTCAGCCGCTCCATGTTCAGTGGCGCACCGGCCGACAACGCGCCGTCCATGTTGATGGCACAGGGCACGCCCCCAACAAGGTAGTTCGGGTGCGGATTCTTGCCACCGAACACCGTATGGACCTGGACGAAGTCTTTCTGGATATCGAGCGCCTCGAGGTAGTGCGCTACCGCCATCAGGTCGACCTTGTAGTTTCCGTCATACTGATCGATGGTTTCCTGGATGATCGCCTCGGCCTGATGACCGGCGGCCGCCATGATGGTGTCGTCATAGTCCAGCGAGACCATCGACAGGACCACGTCCTTGGCCAGCGGGTGGGCCGAGCGGATGAATGACTCGGAACAACAGATACATTCGAGGCCGTGCAGCCAGTTCACGGGTATCCGCGGCTTGGTCTCCATCGCGTGCGCGATCCTCGGGACGAATGCCGGACCGAGGCCCAGCGCCGCGGCCGTCAGGCTGCAGTATTTGAGGAAGCTGCGGCGCGTTATGCCCTGCCTCCGCATCACTTCGTGAAAGGTCTCTGTCATGCTCCTCTCCGGTGGCTGATGGGTGCCGCAGCGGGCTGCAAGCGCGAACTCACACGGAGTTTAAAGAGCTTGCCGCTTAGCTTTTATTTCTATTTTTCAACCACTTGATCAATTTTCGCAGACGCCTTGGCGATTCGGACTGCAAGCGTTGAACCGCTCTGCGTCCAGGTACCGGAAACTTGCTTATCAATCAGCCGAAGGCATCGGACAGACACTGGGTAACACGACCCATGCCAGCGCAGGCCAGACCACCGGAGTCCAGCCGCGCTGCCGCGCCCTCCCTGGCGGCCGATCCCATCCGCCCGTCTGGCAGGCAGGGCAACCGGCCGATTCGTTTCCAGATCAGCCAATAGAACGGAAACAAGCCTTCCACCCGATATGCCAGGCAACCGGGAACCTTTTCCAATTGCTCAACAAATCAGCAGGTTAGGGACGGTGGCCGGATCCGCATATTACTTGCCACCTGCAGTGACATCACAACAAACGGCACTGGAGCGGGCATGAACGCAGCAAAGGTAACCATCATGGGCATCGGCAACGTGCTTTGGGCGGACGAGGGATTCGGCGTGCGCGCGGTCGAGGCACTCAACCGCGGCCATGTGTTTCCTGGCAATGTCACACTGATCGACGGCGGCACCCAGGGCATCTATCTGGTCCAGCATGTGCGGGAGGCAGATCTCCTGCTGGTCTTCGATGCGGTCGATTACGGACTGCCGCCTGGCACACTGAAACTGATCGAAGGCGGCGCGGTGTCAAAATTCATGGGCGCCAACAAGATGAGCCTGCACCAGACCGGCTTCCAGGAAGTCCTGGCGATGGCCGAACTGCTCGGCGACTACCCGGAGCACATCCTGCCGGTGGGGGTGCAGCCGGAGGAGCTGGAGAACTACGGCGGCAGCCTGCGCCCCAGCGTTCGTGCGCAGATAGCGCCGGCAATCGATGCCGCGCTTGGCTGGCTGCGCGAACGGGGTGTGATTGCCCAGGCGTCTGGCGGGTGCCGCACTTCGATGCCCATGGCCGCGTGATCCGCGATACCATCCAGGTCGGAGAGGTCCCGAACCTGGTGCGCAGCGCCACCTTTCAGGCGGCGGATACATGCATCGACAGCTGCTGCGACGGACAGGATGCGGCCATTCAGAATGCCCCGGCGCTGCTGGTCGAACTGGCGGACCGGCTCGCCAGCTACCGGCCCGGTGACCATCCTGTCACGTGGCTATGGCAACTGCCGCATCGGCAGCACCGCGAAACGCAACGGCTGGTGGATCAAGTACTTCAACTCACAGGATGCGCTGATCCTCAACACCATCGAGGTGGTCGACGTGCCGTCGGTGGCACTTGCCGCGGCCGAGGACATCGCAGACAGCGCCGAACGCCTCAGCGAAATCCTGCAGTTGTACCGGTGAAGACCTTCGAGGGATCCTATGGCGGTGACAATTCCCGGCTGGACGATACCGCACGACTGGAGTGCAAGGTCTGCTGGCACATCTACGACCCGCAGGCGGGAGACGACTATTGGCAAATCGCGGCCGGCACGCCGTTCACCCGGCTAAAGGACGAATGGCGATGCCCGGAGTGCGACGGCGCCAAAGAACAATTCATGGTGATACTCGATGACCAGTGATCTGCAGCTCGATGCACTCAGCGCCGGCCTGGTGCGACACTTTCGTCACGTCGCGCAGACCCGGATGGTTGGCGTGCCGATCATCAATCCGGCGATCGAGGTCGAGGCAGTGGGTTTCGAGCGCACCACCGAGGGCTGTCTCGGTGTCTTGATCGCACCCTGGTTCATCAACCTGATCCTGCTGCCCTGCGAGGGCGGCGACTGGCGCGACCGCCCCGTTGGCAGCGTCCAGCGGCATGTGTTCGCCTCTGGCAGCTACGCATTCCGGCTGGCCAGCGACCAGCCGATCGGACGCTACCAGGCCTGCTCCCTGCTGTCGCCGCTGCTCGAGATCCCGGACCATCAGACGGCGGTCCAGATCGCCAAGGCCGCATTGGCCGCACTGCATGATCCGCAGCACAAGGACACGAGCGGCGGCACCCACGCGGCAGAGATCGAGCGCCGCTGGCTGGACGCCGCAGAACCGGGAAAGGCGCCCGAGCCCGAGGAACAGGCACCCCCGCCCGATGTCGAACCGGCGCTGCTCAGTCGCCGGGCTTTCCTCGGCGGTCGCCTGTTGGACGAGACCGGGGAACCGCAGTGAGCGCATCGGACACCGGTGTCGAGGGGCGACTGGATATCCATCTCGCCCCCGCTCGTCGCCAGGTGACGATCCGCTCGTCGCGCCCGCTCGCCGCCTCGCGACTGTTCGAGGGCAAGACCATCGACGAAACACTCGGCCTGGTGCCGCTGCTGTTCAACGTCTGCGGCCAGGCCCAGCGCACCGCAGCGATCCGGGCGATCGAATCGGCACAGGGCAACGCCGCCGGGGCGGCGGTGGAACGTGCCCGAGACCTGCTCGTGCAGCTGGAAACGCTGCGCGAACACCTGTGGCGCGTGCTGCTCGAGTGGCCCGCATTCTACGGCGCCGCCCCCGCGTCGGCATCGATGTCCCTGCTGATGGCGCGGATCGAGGCCGCGAAGCGGGCGATCGACGGCCAGAACATGCTCTGCACCCATCCGGGACTGCATCGGCCAGAGGGCGTCGCGGACGCAGTGACGCGGGAGCTGCGATCGCTGCGCGGGATGGTCGCCGAACATGTGCTGGGGATGGAACCGGCGCAATGGATGGACGCCGGGACAGCCGGGCTGTCCCGATGGATGGACCAAACCGATACGCCGGCGGCGCGGCTGCTACGCTTCGTCTACGGTCAGGGCTGGGAGGCGATCGGCCAGACCAGTACCCATGCGATGCCGGACCTGGCCCCCGACGTGCTGCTGGCGCTACTCGACGGCCCCGATGCTGCGGCGTTCATCGCCGAGCCGATGCTCGGTGACGGTGCGATCGAGACCGGCCCCGGCGCACGCCGGCAACGCCACCCGCTGGTCGTCGACTTGCGCCAGCGACACGGTCAGGGCCTGGTCACTCGCCTGGCCGCCCGCCTGGTCGAAATCGCGGAGATCACGCTGAACCTGCCGGCCGTCGGCGACGACAGGCCGGCCGCGACGGCACCCGGGCTGTCACAACTCGAGGCGGCTCGCGGACGCCTGTGCCACCGTGTTGTCCTGGACGGCGAACGCATCCAGCGCTATCGCATTCTCGCCCCTACCGAGTGGAACTTCGGTCCGCACGGCCCGGCCGTGCAGGCGCTGCGCGGGGTCGCCGAGGGTGGTGACAGCAGGGTGCGTGCACAGGCCGAGCTGCTGATCCATGCGATCGACCCCTGCGTCGGCTATAAACTCGAGGTGGAGACGGCCTGACGCATGCAATATGCGGACAGGGTCGAAATTCGGCAACACCGGCAACCCTCCGCGCGGTGCAGCAGTTACAGTCATCCAACACGGGTCAGCGCCAGTGACCCGATGCGAATCAGAAAATCGGAGGTAGTGTGATGTGCACAGTGTGCGGCTGCGGTGAAGGCGAGACCCGAATCGAGGGACACACCCATGACCAGCGGGACGGGGAGTTTCACGTTGACCACCATCACCGCGAGGATCAGGCGCATCACCATCCCGAAACTGACCCGCAGGGCGGCGAGCACCACTATGGTCGGGGGCCGGCACGCGCACATGCCCCGGGCATGAGCCAGGCGCGCATGGTGCAGATCGAGCAGGATATTCTCGGCAAGAACGACCGCTACGCGGCCGCTAACCGCAGCCGGCTCGCCCGCCAGGGCGTGCTCGCACTCAATCTCGTGTCCAGCCCGGGTTCGGGCAAGACGACGCTGCTGACGCGCAGCCTCGAGGATCTCAAAGCCGAGCTGTCGCTGGCGGTGATCGAGGGTGATCAGGAAACCAGCAACGACGCAGAGCGCATCCGCGCCACCGGCGCGCGTGCCATCCAGATCAACACCGGCAAGGGCTGTCACCTCGACGCGCATCAGATCGGCCACGCCCTCGACAGCCTCGGGCCCGAGGACGCCTCGGTACTGTTCATCGAAAACGTCGGCAACCTGGTCTGCCCGGCCGCGTTCGACCTGGGCGAGGCACATAAGGTCGCGATCCTGTCGATCACCGAGGGCGAGGACAAGCCGATCAAGTACCCGGATATGTTTCACGCCGCAGACCTGATGCTGCTGAACAAGATCGATCTCCTGCCATATCTGGATTTCGACCTCGAGCAATGCATCGGGTACGCCCAGCGGGTCAAGCCGGGACTCCAGGTCCTGGCCGTATCGGCAACTACCGGGGAAGGCATGGCGGACTGGTATGACTGGATTCGCTCGACCCGCCGGACGCGCCAGATCGGGCATCCGCTGGCACAGCAGCACGACGCCGCGCGCACGGCGATCGCATGACCGCGAACCTGCCGACCGTCCTGGTGGTCGACGACGAGCCGCGTTCGCTCGAGACGCTGCGCCGCACGCTCGAAGAGGGGTTCGCAGTGCTCACCGCCGAGAGCGCGGCCGATGCCGAAGCATTGCTCGAGTCCGAGTGGGTGCATGCGATCCTTTGCGATCAGCGCATGCCGGGCGAGACCGGGGTCGACTTCCTCAGTCGCGTACGCGACCGCTGGCCCGAGGTGGGCGTCGACGGCAAGGACACGGTCGCCATCCAACACATTGTCCGATCATTCGATCCGTGCATGGTATGTACGGTACATTGACCGGTATGTGAGCCAGACAAACAGACCAGATAGCGGAGGACTTAGCGCATGTGTTTGGGAATTCCAGGCCAGATCGTCGAATTGACCGACGCTGAAAACCTGATCGCCAAGGTCGATGTGGCCGGCGTGCAGCGGCCGGTCAACATCGCCTGTGTGGTCGACGCGGAGCATCCGGCCGAGTCCTGTGTCGGCAGCTGGGTGTTGGTCCATGTCGGCTTTGCAATGAGCCGCATCGACGAGGAGGAGGCGCACAACACCCTGGCGCTGTTGAGCGAACTCGGCGAGGCGCAGGATGAAATCACCGCGATGCGGGCCAGCGAGAACTGACCGCATGGCCGGCGATGAACTGCGATCGCTTTATCCGTTTCTGCATGGCGGCGAAAAGGACCAGGCCAGCGAGCAGGCAGCGCTGCTGGACTCGGTGAGACA